>CAVOGV010000001.1:0-199727 GCA_963695445.1 uncultured Gammaproteobacteria bacterium
CCACGAATTGCTAAACAGGCACCGGCAAAGAACTGGTGGCCCGTGAAATCCACCGGCACAGCCAACGAAAAGAAAAACCGATGATCAAGGTCAACTGTGCCACCATCCCCAAAGATCTGTATGAAAGCGAGTTTTTCGGCCATGTCAAAGGCGCATTCACCGGTGCGGTGAAAGACCGGATCGGCCGATTCGAAGCTGCCGACGGCGGGACCATCTTTTTGGACGAAATAGGCGAAATTCCCCTTGACCTGCAGAGCAAGCTGCTGCGGGTCATCCAGGAGAAACTTTATGAGCGCGTGGGAGACGACCTGATGGGCGCTTCGCCAATGTTCGCATCATCGGAGCGACCAATCGCGATCTGAAAAAGGCGGTGGCGGCGGGCCGGTTTCGCGAAGATCTATACTACCGCTTGAATGTCTTTCCCATTCATGTGCCGCCGCTGCGGGAACGCAAGGATGACATCCCGCTGTTGGCCAGGCATTTCCTGGAACTGTCAGTGCGGGAGCTCAAATGCGCCAAACCGCGTCTGACCCAGGCGTCCGTGGCCAAGCTGAGCGGTTACGACTGGCCAGGCAATGTCAGGGAACTGCGCAACCTGATCGAGCGCGCGGTCATTCTGGCGCGCGGTGGGATTCTTGATTTCGACTTGCCCGTCACCTCTTCCGCGGGGCCCGGGGTGCCGCCAGCTTCCCTGTGCAGCCCCCAAAAAGAGAGCGAGGCGGAACGGCTATTCCTCACGGAGACCGAGCTGGAGCAGCGTGAACGCGCGAATCTCCTGGTCATTCTGGGAAAGACCCACTGGAAGATCAAAGGACCCAACGGGGCCGCGGAGCTGCTCGGGGTCAAGCCCCCTACCCTGCTCTCCAGGATGCATCGGTGGGGCTTGAAGCGGCCGTCCGAGGAAACCGCCTGACACCGGATCGCCGATCCGGCGCCAGAGGCGCGCTGCCGCTTCGTCACGATGGGCCTGCCCGCTCCCGCGTGACCGCCCCACGCGCCATCAGCTACATCTCCACGTGCACCCCGAGCTCCACTACGCGGTTGGCTGGGATCCGAAAGAAATCCGTCGGCCGCTGCGCGTTGCGCGACAGAAAGGCAAACAGATGTTCGCGCCAGGTCGCCATGCCTGGGCCTTTGACAGCAATGATGTTTTCGCGACTGAGAAAATAGCTGGTCTCCATCCAGTCAAAGCTCAGCCCCCGAGCGCGGCACTGCTTCAATACCTCGGGCACACTCGCGTCTTCCATGAACCCGTAGTGGGCGATGACCCGGTAAAAGCCTTCGCGCAATTCCTCCAACTGGATCCGATTGGATATCGGCACATGCGGCACCTCCTCCGTCTGGATGGTCAGGAAGATCACCTTCTCATGCAGCACCCGATTGTGCTTGAGATTGTGCAAGAGAGCGATGGGGGTGAACTCGGGATTGCTCGAGAGAAACACGGCCGGTCCCGGACACCCGAGTCGGCCGCATGCGTTCGACGTCCTCCAGGAAGAGCGGCAAACCGCGCCGGGCGAGGTCCGGCCGGCGACAGGAGGCTCAGGTCCTCCGCGGTCGAGGGCGCGGCGCGAAGGCCCGCCTCCATCCCGAGCGTCCCGGCCGCGACCACGGCGGCGAGGGCCAGGTGCGGGGAGGCCGCGGCATCGGCCGCGCGGAACTCGACGTTGAACTGCCGCGCGCGGTCGGCGGGGTCGGTCGCCGTGACCGGGCAGATGCGGATGCCCGCCTCGCGGTCCTGCGGTCCGAGGTTGTTGAAGGCCGCGCTCCAGCGGTGCGGGACGAGGCGGAGGGAGGAGATCGCGCTTGGCGCGGTGAGGGCCGAGACGGCGTTGAGATGCGCCAGCACCCCGGCGATGAAGGCCGATGCCGGGGGCTGAGAGGCCGTCCTGACCGTCGGGATCGTGCGTCACCGGGCGGTCGCCGTCCCAGAGGCTCAGGTGGATATGGACGCCGTTGCCCACGATGTCGGGCGCGCAGAGGGGCGAGAAGGTGGCTGAAAGCCCCATCGCGGCGCGCCGTGGCGCGCGTGACCTCGCGGAGCGATCACCGCCTCGTCGGCGGCGCGCAGCGCCGGGGCCGGGGGCAGCGTGATCTCCATCTGGTCGGGGCCGTATTCCCGCAGGAAGCTGTCGGGCGGGATCCCGGCCCCGTCGAGCGCGTCGAACAGCGCCTCTCCGAAGCGCTGGCGCTCGGCGAAGCCCGTCAAGCGTGAAGGCCCGGCGTACCGCGCCCGCCGGGCAGCATGAACTCATGCTCGAACGTCGCGCGGAGATCGAGGCCCGGAGACGGCGCGGAACCGGGCGAGCGCCGCCTTGAGAAGGCTCCGGGTGCAGCACTCCCAGGGCTCGCCGTCGAGCTCGGTGATGTCGCCGAGCAGGAAGCGCAGGCTACCGCCGTCCGGGCAGTGTCGCGTTCACCAGCGTCTCCGGGTCGGGTCGCAGGACGAGGTCGCCCGAGCGCGCCGTAGGGCGACTTCGGCGATCGTGTCGAAGCAGGTGATCTGCACGTTCGTGGGTGTCCAGCCGATCCCGTCGCGCGACCTTCCGGTCGAGGTCCGTCGGCGGAAGCCCTTGCCTCGGACGAGGCCCGAGCAAAATCGCTCGTGCAGGCCATCATCAGCTCTGCGCCCATGCCCTGATCACCTCTTGCTGCCCGACTCCACATTGTGAACAGAAGTGCGCGATTGCAACGCGAAGGCGGCGCGCGATGCTCGCCCGCAGTTCTGTCTCGACGATCCCGCCCCGGTGATCTCTGCGGGCAGCGGGTCCGGCTGGCTGCTGACGGTGGAGCATGCGGGCCGCGCCGTGCCCCTCGTGTCTCGGCTATCTCGGGCTGCCGCCGGCAGCGATTTACCGCCATATCGGTTGGGATCCCGGCGCGCTGGCGTTGGCGGAGGCGCTTGCGGCCGGCTCGACGCCACGCTCATTGCGCAGCGCTACAGCCGCCTCGTCATCGACTGCAACCGGCCCTGGGACGCGCCGGACCTCGCGCCTGCGATCTCGGACGGGACACCCGTTCTCGTGAACGAAGGTCTGACCGAGGCCGACCTCCGTCGCCGCTGGGACGCGATCCACGCCCCCTTCCACGCCGCCGTTGCCGATGCCGCGGCGCGCGCCCGGGGGCTCCTCGCGGTTCACACCTACGACCGTCAGAGGCGGAGCGACGGCGCGGTGCGGCCCTGGCCGGTCGGGCTCCTCTGGCGGCAGCCGAACCCGCTCGCTGAGACGCTCGCGTTCGGGCTCGCCCGCGAGGCGGCGGCGCTGCCGCTGGGCCTAAACCAGCCCTACGAGATCGAGGACGCGTCCGACTAGACGATCCCGGTCCATGCCGAACCGCGCGGCCTGCCCCATGTCCTGATCGAGATGCGCAACGACCAGCTCGCGACGCGAGGGCCGTTGCCGCGATGGCCGACCTCCTCACCCGCGCCTGCCTGCACCCGGAGACCCCATGAGCAGCCTGTTCCTCTCGACGACCTCCCGCGACATCCCCCTCGTCCCTGACGCAGTCGGCGCTGCTGTTCATCGACGTGCAGAATTTCTCCGGCCACCCGGACGGCGGCGGAATGGGCGCCGATGCACCGAGGCGGAGCTCGCGGAGAAGATACGGCCCGTTCCTGCGACGCTGATGCACGAGGAGGTGCTGCCCAACATGCAGCGGCTGCAGGCGGCGTGCCGCGCGGCCGGGATCGAGGTCCTGTACACCACCATCGAAAGCCTGACGCAGGACGGGCGCGACCGGAGCCTCGACTACAAGATCACCGGCTTCAACGTGCCCAAGGGCTCGTGGGACGGCAAGGTGATCGACGAGATCGCGCCCGGCGAGGACGAGATCGTGCTGCCGAAAGTCGTCGTCCTCGGTCTTCGTCTCGACCAATATCGACTACATCCTGCGCAATCTCGGCGTGCAGCAGCTGGTGATCTCGCGGCGTGGTGACCGACCAGTGCGTCGAAAGCGCGATCCGCGACGCCTGCGACCTCGGCTATCTCGTGACGCAGGTGACGGACGCCTGCGCCACCTACACGCCAAGCGCGCCAGGCAGCCTCGCTCAACGCGATCAAGGGCTATTGCCGGCAGGTGACGACCGACGAGCTCGTCGCCGAACTCGGCGCTGAAACGGAACGGGCGGCCCGAACGGGCCGCCCGCCAGCGCCGATTGACGTGGGAGGTCAGCCGCCCATGGCGGCCTGGAACCGCTCAAGATAGGACCGTGCCTCAGGCTGATCGGTGAGGATCACGTCCCAGCTTGTCTTTGCGGACTCCATGAACGGCGCGAGATCGGGTTCGATGATCTCTACCCCGCCGCGCGGCGGCTGTCGCCAGACCCGCATCGGCAAGCTCGTCATGTGCGGCGATGCCCACGGCAATGGCTTCGGTCGCGGCGGTCTGCACCAGGTCCTGAACGTCGGCCGGCAGACCGTCCCACCAGGATTTCGAAACGACCATGATCGTGGTCGACTGGTGCGCCTTGGTCATCGTGTAGCTCGACACGACCTCGTTGAACTTGTCGGCCACAAGCGCGTCGGGGCTGATCTCGATCGCGCTGACGACGTTGTTCTGGAGCGCCATGAACAATTCGCCATAGGACATCGGGGTCGGCTGTGTGCCCATCGCGTTGTAGGCTTCCACGAAGCCAGGCGTCGGAAGCACGCGGATCTTCAGCCCCTGCATGTCTTCGATCGTTTCGACACGGGCGGGGGCCTTCGACGCGACCGAGCGTTCATAGATCGACCCGAAGCCCAGTCCGTGCATGTCGAACTCGCCCAGGAGGTCGAGCATCTCGCGGCCCATGTCGCTTTGCAGGATCTCGTAGGCCTGCTGCTTGTTCTCGAACAGATAGGGCAGCGACAGCACGCGGTAGGCGGGAACCACCGTTTCAAGGGTCGATCCGCCGACGAAGCCGCCCGTCAGGATGCCGGTCCGGATCGACTGGATCGCGCGGGTCTCATTGCCGGCCTGGGCGCAGCACTGGATCTCGACGGCGATATCGCCGCCGCTGCGCTCTTCGACCAGGCGTTTGAATTCGTTCAGCGTCACCTGATAGGGGCTCTGATCGCTGAGAACATGCGCCATGGTCATGGTGTAGGTCTGCGCCTGTGCCGCGCCGGCCGTGGCCAGGACGGCTGCCGCGGTCAGTCCAAAGAGTCGTCGGGTGATGGTCATCGGTTGTTACTCCCAGTCGGTTCTTGGTTAACGGAGCAGGGCAAGCGAAAGGCCCGGGACGTAGGTGATGATCATCAGGTTGGCGATGAGGACCATCAGGAACACCGCAAGTGGACGCATCAGTTGCTCCATGCTGATGCGCGCGATTCCGCAGGCGATGAAGAGGTTCACCCCGACAGGCGGCGTGACCATGCCGACGGCGAGGTTCACGATCATGATCAGGCCGAAATGCACCGGGTCGATCCCGTAGCTGACGGCAATGGGCGACAGGATCGGCCCAAGGATCACGATCGCGGCGAAGGTCTCCATGAACATGCCCACGACAAGCAGGAAGATGTTCACGAGAAGCAGGAAGTAGATCGGGTTCTCGGTGAGTCGTGGTCAGCAGCATCCCGATCTGCTGCGGCGCGCGCAGAAGGTGCAGGGCGAAGGCGAACATCGCCGCAAAGGCCACGATGATCATCACGACCGAGGATGTGACCGCAGCACTTGCGAAGACGCGTGGGCAGGTCCCGCAGGGACAGGTTGCGGTAGACGACCACGCCGAGGAACAGCGCATAGAAGACGGCGACGACAGCCGCCTCGGTGGCGGTGAAGATCCCGCCGAAGATGCCGCCCAGGATGATGACCGGCATCAGCAGCGACAGCGAGGCCCGCCAGAGCGCCTCGCCGACGTCGCGCGACCCAGGGACCGGCCCGGAACGGCTGGCGCTCGCCATAGCCCATGATCCAGGAGACAGGATCGCGGTCGTCATCAACGACACGCCGATCAGCAAGCCGCGGAAGGAACCCCGCGATGAACAGGTCGGTGATCGAGACCCCTGTGATGACGCCATAGATCACCATGGCAACGGAAGGCGGGATGATCACGCCCAAGCTCTCCCGACGCGGCCGTCGTCGCCGCGCTGAAGGGGCGGGGGTATTTCTGCTTTTCCATCTCGGGGATCAGCATCGATCCGATGGCCGCCGGCCGTGGCCGCCGATGAGCCCGAGATCGTCGCGAAGAGCATCGAGGTCATGACGACCGCAGCGGCAAGTCCGCCCCGCACCCAACTGACCATCGCCTTGGCGACGTCGACCAGACGCTCGGCGATGCCGCCATGCTGCATCAGCTTTCCAGCGAGGACATAGAGCGGCAGCGCCATCAGCGAGAAGCTGTCGAGCGACTCGAACATCACCTGCGGGATCGCGATGAACGGGGATGCCTGCTGATCGACCAGTGTCGGGATCGACGCCATGCCGAGCGCCAGCGCAATCGGGCACGCTGGCCACGAACAGGCCAAAAGGACGCGACAAGAAGACCCATCGTGCGTCTAGTCCTCCGGGGCGCGAATCCGACAGCGAAGCGGATGTCACGTCCATGGAGCAGTCGTTTCGGCGATCAGCGCCGAGCGAGTTGAGGATCATCAGCGACCATCGCCCACCGGCATGGCCCAGTAGACCCGGTCCTTGGTGATGCCGAGCACCGGGCTCGTCTCGGACCGTCCGAGTTCGATGAAGTCGAGGCCGACCCAGAACAGCAGGCCGAAGAACGCGATGCTCAGAGGATCATGACCGCGTAGCGCACGGGAATGCCCACCTGGGCGGGCAGCTTTGCGGACACCGAACTCCAGTGCGATCATGCGGGCATGGCGGACACCGACGGCGGCGCCCAGGAAGACCATCCAGATCAGCGTGTAGCGCGCCAGCTCCTCGGTCCAGGGGGCCGAGATGTTTATGTCGACCGCGGTCAGGACGAAGCGCACAAGACACCTGATCGATCACGCAGATCGCGACGAAGTGCCAGAAGCGCCGCGACGACCGCGGTCAGGAGCGCGTTGATGGCGTCCATGACGGACACGTATAGTCTCACGCGCAGCCTCCCCATGGCCATGATGTGCGCAGTGCGCCCTTTTGTTCGGAGGAAGCTAGCTGAATTCCGGGGTGTGCGCAAAGAGAATTCATGTCCGGGATGCGCACGCAGGTTGAGTCAGCGAAGGGGTGCGCCGACCCAGGACGCAAGCTCGGCGATGGGTCGGGAACCAGACGTGCCCGCGCGACCTGGCATGCGCGATCAGCTGGTCGAGGATCCAGATGCGCGAGCGGTAGCCGATCACGAAGGGGTGGAAGACCAGCTGACAGACGCCGCCCTCGTCGAAGGCCGCGTCGAACTCGCGGCGGAAGATGTCGAACACCGCCTCGGGCGGGGTCCAGGGCCGGGTCGGGGGCTCGCGGTTGAACAGAAGGTAGACGGCGTCGTCGCGCACCCAGTCCACCGGAATTTCGACGACGCCGGTGGGCGCGCCGTCGGCACAGAAGCTCGTAGCAGCTGTCGTCGGCCATGAGGCTGGAATCGTAGAGAAATCCCAGTTCCGCGACGAGTTCGACCGTATGCGCGCTGAGGTCCCAGTTGGCCGCGCGGTGGCCCACCGGGACGACTGCCGGTCATCTCGCTCCAGCGCGTCGCGGGCGCGCAGCATCAGCATCGCGCTCGGTGGCGCGGTCGAGCTGCGAGGTGTTCTCGTGGATCCAGCCATGGACGCCGATCTCGTGGCCCGGCCGCGACGATGGGACCAGCGCCCCGGGCTCGATCAGCCCCGCCACGGCGGGCACGAAGAAGCTGGCGCGCACATCGTGCCGGCGCGAGCGACGTCGAGGATGCGCGGCAGGCCCGCCGCCGGCCGAACTCGCCCCAGGCGAGGCGGCCGATGGCGGCGCGGCCGGCGCCAAGCTCGAAGGTCTCGTGGTCGCAGTCGAAGGACAGCGCCAGGGCGCAGCGCGCACCGTCCGGGCCAGGCGTCGCGGTATCAGGGCGCGCCCCGCGCGGACGCGGTCGACACGCGGCGCGCCATTCCGCCTCCGGCGTCTCCCACGGCCGGTCAGGGTTCACGCGCGCAAGCACCTCGTGAACAGCGCCTCCCAGCGCGGCGGCCACCACGTTCGACCTCGGCCCTCGGTGATGCACAGGGGCGGGGCGAAGCCGATGATGTTGCCCTCGGGCATCGCGCGGGCGATCACGCCGCGCTGAGCATCGCCGGCAGATCTGCGGGCCGACCGTCATCGGCGGGAACCACGTTCCGGCTGTCGGGATCGTCCATGAACTCGACCGCCGCCATCAGACCCACGCCGCGCACCTCCGCCACGTTGGGATGGGCGCCCATGGCTTCGGTCAGGCGCTCCAGCAGATAGGGGCCGACCTCGGCGGCGTTGCCCGACCAGACCCAGACTGTCGACAAGGTCGAGCGTCGCCACGCCGGCGGCCGCGCTGACGGGATGGGCCGAATAGGTCCAGCCGTGGCCGAGCGGGCCGAAGTCGTCGGTGCCCTGCATCAGCACGTCGAACACCCGCTTGCGAGATGATCGATCCCGACAGCGGCGCATAGGCCGAGGTCAGCCCCTTGGCGATCGTCATGAAATCGGGCCGAAGGCCGTAGGTGTCGGATCCGAACATCTGGCCCGTGCGGCCGAAGCCGGTGACGACTTCGTCCGCGATCAGCAGGATGTCGTGCCGGTCAAGCACCTCCTGCACCCGCGCCCAGTAGCCCTCGGGCGGGGGCATGATGCCGCCCGTGCCCATCACCGGTTCGCCGATGAAGGCGGCGATGGTGTCGGGCCCTTCGCGCTCGATCATCGCTTCCAGCCGGGCGATCAGGTAGTCGAGGAACTGCGGCCTCGGTCATGTCCGCGGTCCGGGCGGCGCAGGTAGTGCGGCGCGTGGGTGTGCAGGAAACCCGGCAGCGGCAGGTGGAAGCGCGCGTGATAGACGCGCGAGACCGGTCAGCGACCCCGACACGATGCCCGACCCGTGATAGCCGCGCCAGCGGATGATGATCTTCCGCTTTTCGCGGCTTTCCGCGCAGGATGTTGTAGTGCCAGGCCAGCTTGACGTTGGTTTCGTTGGCGTCCGACCCCGACAGGCCGAAGTAGACCCGCGCCATGTGGTCGGGCGCGCGGTCCATGATCATCTTGGCAAGGCGGATCGCAGGCTCGTTGCCGTGGCCGGCGAAGGCGTGGAAATAGGCCAGCTTGTGCGCCTGTTCGCTCATCGCGTCGGCGATCTCGGTCCGCCCGTAGCCGGCGTTCACGCAGTAGAGCGCGGCGAAGGCATCGAGCATGCGGTTGCCGTCACGGTCGGTCGATGTAGACGCCCTCGCCCCCGGTGATGATCCGACCCGGCACGTCGCCGCGCGCATGCTTGGCGATATGGGTCGTCGGGTGCAGGAGACAGTCGCGGTCCCAGGCGGCCAGCTCGTCGTTGATGCGGGGATGTCAGGGTCATATCAGGCTCTCCAGCCGGGTGTTTGCGATGAATTCGGGCACGCTGGCCTGGTTCGGGCAGCGACAGGAGGAAGGCCACGATCGCCGCCACGGTCTCGGGCGTCAGGCGCTCGGCCTTGGGCGTGACGCCGGGCAGGTTCGCGATCAGGTCGGTGTCGATCGCGCCCGGGCAGAGGGCGGTGGCGCGCACGCCGTCGTCCCAGCCGGCGAAGCGGACGGCCTGGGTCATCGCCAGAAGCGCGTGCTTGGTCATCGCGTAGCCGATGGAGACGCCCGCACGGAAGCGCTTGGCATCGGTCGAGGCGATGTTGACGACGCGGCCCGTGCCGGCTTGCGCGCAGGTGCGGCAGCGCCTCGCGGATCAGGCGGAAGGGCGCCTTGACGTTGACCGCCCACATCTCGTCGAGATCGTCCTCGCTGCCTTGCGCGAAGTCCACCATCCGCAGGATGCCGGCGTTGTTGACCAGCGCGTCGAGCCGGCCGAAGCGCTCGACGGTGGCCGCGACCCAGGGGGCGGCGGTGGCGGGGTCGGTGGCGTCGAAGGGGAAGGCGGCAGGCGGCCTTCGGGCGCGTCGAAGGCCTCGGCCTGCGCGAGATCGCGCAGGCCGAGCGACAGGGTCCAGCCGTCGGCGAGCAGCTTCCGCGTGATCGCCGCGCCGACGCCCGCGGCCGCCGCCCGAGACCATGCGCGACCTTCATCAGAACAGCCCCTGGTAGACGCCGCCGTCGTTCACGATGTTCTGCCCGGACATGAAGCCCGCCTGCGCCGAGCAGAGATAGGCGATCAGGTCGCCGCATTCGGACGGGTCGGCGAAGCGTCCCGCCGGGCAGGTCTTCGAGCCGGTTCTGCACGATGGCCTCGTAGGTCGTGTTGCCGCGCTTGGCGTGACCGTGCAGGTTGGTGTGCAGCGCGTCGGTGTCGAACAGGCCGGGGCAGACCGTGTTGATCGTCACGTTGTGCGGGATCAGTTCGCGCACCATCGCCGCCGTCGCGCCCGACAGCGCCAGCCGCGCGGCATGGCTGTGGGCGAAGCCCACCTGCGGGAACTTGATGAAGCTGACCGACATGTTGACGATCCGCCCGAATTTCCGCGCCTTCATGCCGGGGGCCACGGCCTGGATCATCTCGACCGACGACAGGAAATGCACCTCCAGCCAGTGGCGCCAGTCGTCGGCGGTGATCTGGTCGTAGGGCGTCGGCACCTGGCGGACGCCGGGGTTGTTGACGAGGATGTCGACCGCTCGCCCGCCGCGGCGAGGATCGCCTGCGCGGCCCTCGCGCGGTGTTGAAGTCGGCGGCGACCGGCGATGGCCTCGACGCCGAACTCCTCGCGGATCGCGTGCGGCGGCCGCCTCCAGCGCGCTCGGCCGATGCGGGCGTTCATGGTGACGTGACACGCCCTCGCGCGCCAGCGAGCGGGCGGTGGCAAGGCCAAGCCCGCGGCTCGCGGCGGTCACGATGGCGCGTGCGGCCCTTCAGTCCGAGATCCATGGTCGTCTCCCTTCGCTCGCCGACTGTCAGGCCACCTTGGCGGGACGTGCAAGCAGCCGGTCCATCCCGGCCATGAGCCCGGCAAGCGGCGCGCCCGTCGAGGTCCCGCAGCGGCGGGCGCGGCGATGCCACCGCCCGGCAGCCCCATGAAGTTCATCGCCGCCTTGGTCGCGGGATAGAGCGTGCGCTCCTCGGTGGTGAAGAGCTCGGTCATGGCGATGCCGGTGCGCTGCAGCGCCCAGGCCTCGTCCATCCGACCCGCGCGCGGTGGCGTGCCACAGGTCGAGGCAGCCCGGTCCCAGACGTTCGGGAAGCAGTCGATCAGCCCGTCCGCGCCGGCCAGCGTCGGCGGGCACGCCGAAGACGGAGGACGGGCCGCAGAAGACGCGGATGCGGTCCTTCACGCGGAGCAGCGTGCCGTGGAAGTTGCTCCAGTCGCCGCTGCTTTCCTTGATCGCGACGACGTTGTCGAGATCGGCGAGCCGGTCGGCGATGGCGGGCGTGATCGCGTTCCCGGCATTGCCGGGGATGTTGTAGAGCACGATGGGCAGGACCGACTTCGGCGTCCACCGCCTCGAAATGCGCGATGATCTCGGCCTCGGTCAGATGCGCGAAGTAGGGCGGCAGGACCAGCACGCCGTCCGCGCCGGCCTCCTTCGCGGCGTGGATCTGGTCGATCACCTCGCCCTCGCGGATCGCAGCCGGTGCCGACGATGGCGGGGCCGCGCCCCTTGCAGGCCGCGACGGTCAGCTCGGCCAGACGCGCGCGCTCGGGCAGCGACAGCGCCCAGAACTCGCCGGTGCAGCCGGCCGCCACCATGCCGGTCGCGCCCGCGTCGAACAGGCGGTCGATGATTGGCGGTGAAGCCCTCCTCGTCGATCGAGAGGTCGCGCCGGAAGGGCGTGGTGATCGGCGGGCATCGGTCCCGACCAGGTGACTGACGTTCGGTTCACTCTTGGTCTCTCCTGCTCGGGCCCCGCCCTTACCGGCGGGTGTTGGTGACGAGCGCCGGACGTGCCGGCGCCGGCAGGTTCAGCCGGCGCCCCGTGGGGCCCGCCGCGAAGACATGGGCGCGCGCGGCGTCGAGGCCGAACTGCACGGGCTCGCCCGGGCGCCAGAGCTGAGCTGCGGGCACGCGGCCGGTCAGGCGATGGCTCGCCCGAGCTTGAGCATCACGATGTTCTCGTGGCCCGGTCTGCTCGACCACCTGAACGACGGCCGTCGATCGGGCCGGTGCCGATGGTGACATCCTCGGGCCGGACGCCGAGGCAGGCCTCGCCGCGCCTCGGCGTTCGCGCGCGAGCGCGCCGAGCGCGACGGCAGACGCCCGGCGCGTCGAACCGCCAGCGCGCCGCCCGTCCTGCGCGAGCCGCCCGTCGATCAGGTTCATGCCGGGCGTGCCGATGAAGCCCGCCACGAAGCGGTTGGCGGGCTCGCGGTAGACCTCCTTCGGCGGGCGCGAACTGCTGCAGCCGCCGCCCTCCATGACCGCGATGCGGTCGGACATGGTCATCGCCTCGAGCTGGTCGTGGGTGACGTAGACCATCGTCCGGCCGAGGCGGCGGTGCAGCTCCACCAGCTCGACCCGCATGTAGCCGCGCAGCTTGGCGTCGAGGTTCGACAGCGGCTCGTCGAGCAGGAACACCTTGGGATCGCGCACCAGGGCCCGGCCCAGCGCCACGCGCTGCTGCTGGCCGCCCGACAGCTGGCGGGGCTTGCGCTCCAGAAGCTCGGTCAGTTGCAGCAGCTCGGCGGTCCTGGCGACCTGCGCCGCCCGCTCCGCCTTCGCCACGCCGCGCTTCTTCAGCGGATAGGCGATGTTCTCGCGCCACCGTCATGTGCGGGTAGAGCGCGTAGGACTGGAACACCATCGCGATGTCGCGCTTGCCCGGCGCCACGTCGTTGACCACGCGATCGCCGATGCGGATCTCGCCCGAGGTCGGAAACTCGAGCCCCGCGAGCATGCGCAGCGTCGTGGTCTTGCCGCAGCCGGACGGGCCGAGCAGCGAGACGAATTCGCCCTCGTCGATGGTCGAGGTCCAGGCCCTGGACGGCGGTGAAGCCGCCGAACGCCTTGCGGACGCTTGGAGAAGACGACTTCGGCCATGGGCTACCCTTTCACGCCGCCGGCGCCGAAGCCGCGGGTCAGGTAGCTTTGCAGGAAGGCGAAGACGATGATCAGCGGCACGCTCATCATCACCGAGGCCGCCATCAGCAGCGACCATTCGATGTTGAAGGACGAGATCAGCATGTTCATCACGCCGGTGGTCAGCGGCCGCGCACTGTCGGAGTTCACCAGCACCAGCGCGTAGAGGTATTCGTTCCAGCGACAGGATGAAGGTGAAGAGCGCGGTCGAGATGATGCCGGGCAGAAGCTGCGGCAGGATCACGTCGCGGAAGGCGCCCATGCGGCGTGGCGCCGTCGACCAGCGCGGCGGATTCCAGGTCCTCCGGGATGCCCGCCATGAAGGACCGCAGCAGCCACAGCGCGTAGGGCAGGGCGAAGGTCGTGTAGGCGATGACGAGGCTGACAGATCGTGTTCGACAGGCCAAGTTGCACCAGCATCAGATAGAGCGGGATGATCAGCACGACCGAGGGCAGCAGGTAGGTGAACAGCACGAGGAAGGCCAGGCTCTCGCGGCCGCGATAGCGGAAGCGCACCAGGCTGTAGGCGCCGAGCGTCGCGATGGCGACGACGACGAGCGTCGTGGCCGTGGACAGGATCACCGAGTTGCGGAAGTAGATCAGGAAGTTCGTGCTCCGACAGCAGCCGCCAGTAGTGCTCGAAGGTCCAGGTCTCGGGCAGGATCGTGGGCGGGCGGCGGAACAGTTCGGACTGCGGCTTGACCGAGGTGACGAGCATCCAGAACAGCGGGAAGGCGACCACCAGCACGATGCGCCCAGGCGAAGAGGTTGAAGCGCGATGCGGCGGACTGCATCATGCGTCCTCCTCGCCGGGTCTTGCGGATGTAGACGATCATGAAGACCAGCATGATCAGCATCATCACCACCGCATAGGCCGAGGCCATGCCCATCTGGTTGAGCGCGAAGGCCTCCTTGTAGACCAGCAGCGGCAGGGTCTGGGTCGAGGTCACGGGCCCGCCGCCGGTCAGCAGGTAGATCAGGTCGAATTCCTTGAAGTCCCAGATCGCGCGCAGCATGATGATGACGACCAGCACGTCGCGCAGCTGCGGCAGGGTCACGTCGAAGAACCGCGCGATGGGGCCCGCGCCGTCGATCCGCGCGGCCTCGTAGAGCGCGGTCGGGGATCGTCTGGAGCCGGGCCAGAACGGCGATCACGACGAAGGGAAAGTACTTCCACGCGCCGACCAGGATGACCGAGATCATCGCGTTGGGCATCGTGCCCAGGTAGTCGAGCGGCATGTCGATGAGGCCCGCCGCCATCATCAGGTGGTTGAGGATGCCGTAGAGGTCGTTGAACAGCCACTTCCAGACCAGCACCGCCACGACGGTCGAGATGAAGTAGGGAAACAGGATCAGCGACCGCGCGCAGGCTGCGGAACCAGATGTTCTGGTGCAGCACCAGCGCCATGCCGACGCCGAAGACGATCTGCAGCGTCAGCGTGCCGACGGTCCAGATCAGCGTTGTTGCCAAGCGAGGTCCAGAACTCGCCCGCTGGCCAGCAGCTCGCGGTAGTTGTCGAGCCCGACCCAGCCGCCCTCCAGCGTCGGCGTGAAGATCTGGAACAGGCGACAGATAGATCGCCGAGACCAGCGGATAGACGATGACCGCGCAGAACACGAGCACCGTGGGCGCGATCAGCATCAGGCCCAGCAGCGAGTACTGGCGCTCGAGAACGGTTTGGTCGGGTCGGGCCATGGTGAGTCCTTCAGGGCCGGGCCGCCGGCGCGGGAGCGCTGCCCGGCGGCCCGAGCAGGTCGTCAGCCTTGCCATGATCTCTTCGATGGCCGCGGCGCGTCTCGCCGAGGGCGGCGTCCACATTCTCGCCGTTCAGGACGACGCGCTGCACCATGTCCGCGATGGCGTTCGAGCGCGACGATCTCGCCCGCCTTGTCGTTGGACGGGTGCGCGGCGACTTCGTAGCCGAGGTTGAAGCCGCCCGCGGCGGCCGCGGCCATCAGGTCGACCTCGGCCGGGTACTTCTGGATGATCTCGTTGTCCTGGTAGATCGGGTTCTCGTTGATCGAGCTGCAGCACCGGCAGCACGTGGCCCGGGGCCGCGTGCAGCTGCTTGATGTAGCCTTCGGGCTCGAACAGGAACGCGGCGAACGCCTTGGCCGCGTCCATGTTCTGTCGACTGCGCCGGGATGAAGACCGACGGGAAGTCGTTGAACGTCCAGGGCGCCACATCGGTCGAGATGCGCGGATAGGTCACGCAGGTGATGCTGTCGGCGATGGCGGGGTTCTGGTCGCGCACGTTGGCCAGCACGCGGCCGGTGTAGATGCCGGTCGCCGTGGCCCCCGAGACGAAGGCGGTCAGGCTTTCGCCCCAGCTGTAGTTGGTCGCACCCGGCGGGCAGAAGCTCGCGCATCGCGCGTGTAGAATTCCAGCGCGTTGCGCGTGCCCTCGTTGTCGATGGCGACCTGGAGGTCGGGCGTGAAGACCTGTCCGCCGGCCTGGTGGATGAAGCCGATGAAGATCAGCGAGGTCATCGAGTTGCGGCCATAGGGCAGCGGCGCGCCGTAGATGCCGCCGCTCTGCATCGCCTGCACGGCGGCGCGCAGCTCGTCCCAGGTCTCGGGCGCCTTGTCGATGCCGGCCTCCTCCATCAGGTCCTTGCGCAGCCAGATCATGTTGGCGGCCGAGTTGCCGATGCCGGTGCCGCAATACTTGCCGTCGGCGGTCTCGGAAGACGTCGTTGGCGCCGGGATAGAAGTCGTCGGCGCCGATCGCCTCGATCACGTCGTTGAACGGCTCGATCAGGCCGTTGGCATAGTAGGTCTGCACCGCGAAGGACGGCAGGTGCGTGACGATGTCGGGCACTTCGCCGCAGGCGAAGGCGGCGGCAAGCTGCGGCGCATAGCCTTCGTCGGAAGTCGTCTCGAACACGACCTTGATGCCGGGGTTGCGCGGCCTCGAACTGCGGCGATCTGGAACTGGTAGGCCTCGACCTGGGCGGGCGCGCCCTGCGGCGACCACCAGCGCAGCGTCGTCTCCTGCGCATGGGCGCGCATCGGCAGCGCGGTCAGCGCGGAGGTCGCGGCGAGGCCCTTGCAGCGCTCCTCGTCGCGTCATTCTGTTCGCGAAGTGGCGTGTCGATGTCATGGCGGTCTCTCCCTGGGTGTGAGATTGTTCACATAGCGCACTCTTGTTCGATTTAAGACCCGTTCGCCACGAGTTGTGCAAGGTGTTTTTTGCCAATGTCGGTGGTGCGGCGCGCCATGGGCTGTGGTATTCAGTGGGTCACTCGCGCGGTCGGCGCGGAGTGTTCGAACAGTTGTATCGGAAAGAACATCATGAGCAGCGATATCGCCAAGGACATTGACGACGGCCTCCCGGGGCCGCGGGTTGCCGCCCGCACCGGCCTGATGACGGCGGCGCCCGACTGGTCGGATGACGGCGAGGCCGGCGGCCTCAACCCGCGCGACTACGTCAGTTCGCCTGGCCCGCGGGCTCGAGGTGCTGCGCGCCTTCAACCGCACGCGGCGCAAGATGACGCTGTCCGAGGTCGCGGCCGAGACCGGCAACACCCGCGCGGGCGCGCGCCGCATCCTGCTGACGCTGGTGCACGAAGGCTATGCGGTCGCGGATGGCAAGCTGTTCGACCTGACGCCGCAGGTGCTGGAACTGGGCTATTCGGTCCTGTCCTCCAAGGGCGCCTGGGACATCGCGCGCCCCTTCATCGACCATCTGTCCGAGGAAATCCGCGAATCCGTCTCGGCCGCCGTGCTCGACAAGTTCGACGTCGTCTACGTGAGCGGCGCGCAGTACCACCGCGTCATCAGCGTGGGCATCACCGTGGGCGCGCGATTTCCGGCCCACTGCACCGCGACGGGCCGCGTGCTGCTGGCCGCACAGCCGCCCGAGAACTGGCCCGGCATGCTCCAGAACATCCCGCTGACCCGCATGACGGACCGCACGGTGACCGACCGCGTCGCGTTCCGCAAGGTGCTCGAGGATGTGCGCGAGAAGGGCTGGTCGCTGGTCGATCAGGAACTGGAGACCGGGCTGATGTCGATCGCCGTGCCGCTGCGCAACTCGGCCGGCGGCCTCGTCGGCGCGATCAACGTCGGCGTGCCGACGGTGCGGATGACGCCGGGAGAGATGGTGGACCTGATCCTGCCGAAGCTGCAGGAAACCGTCGCCACATTTCGCAGGCGCTGAAGCGCTAGGCCGCGAAGCGGGCCGGGCGAGAAGCGCGCGGGATCGAACGGCGGCGTCGCGGTCGCCCGCGATGGCCGCCGCGATCTTCGCCACCAGCGGGCCAAGCGTGTAGCCCGCGTCCCCCGGCAGCGCCACGATGACGCGGGGCGCGCTCGGGAAGCCGCCCGATGACCGAGGCGCCGTCCATCGTCGTGTTCATCCCCGCCCACGTGCGGATGACCGCGGAGCCCGCCGATGGCCGGCACCAGCCGCGCCGCGAGCGCCACGTTGCCGAGCAGCGACGGCGCCATCACCTCGGGCGGCGTGTCCGGGCCGCGGCCCCGCGCGGGCCAGCCGCCGCCGATCACGATCTGGCCGGAGCCGAACTGCTTGAGCGTGATCGACCGCTCGGCATGCTGGATCAGGTGCTGGATCACGACGCGCGCCGGCTCGGTGATGTTCATGTGCAGCGGCTCGGCGACGGTGGGGATCGCCACGCCGAGGCCCCGCACGACATCGCCCGCGCCCCAGGCGGCGGCGAGGATCGCCTGATCGGCGGCGTAGATGGCGGTTTCGGCAATCGCCTCGATACCAGCGCCTTGCGCCTCGATCCTCACGATCCGGTCCGTCGCGCCGCACGACCCCCAGCGCCTCCGCCCGCGCGTGCAGCCGCGCGTTGGCGACAAGCGGGTTGAGCTTGCCCTCGTCCCGGCAGAGCTCTGCCCCCACGATCTGCGCCCCGAGCCACGGCGCGATCCGGTCGAGCGCCGCGCGGTCCAGGATCTCGACCGCGAGCCCCTGCGCCGCCTCGCGCGCGGCCTTTGCCTCGAGAAAGGCCAGCTGCTCGGCGCCTTCGGCCAGCATCAGCCCGCCCTTGCGCACCAGCTCGAACGGTCCCAGCCGCGCCTTCGAGCGCGACCCATTCATCCGCCGCCGCGCGATAGAAGGGGCAGCGAGGCCTCCACGTTCGGCACCTGGTCGGGGTAGAGCCGCATGAAGCGGCTTTGCATCTGGACGTGCAGGCTGCCCGCGTTCGCGTTCGACCCGGCGTTGGTGCCGGCATCGACGATCTCCACCCGCGCGCCCGCCTCGGCCAGTTCGATCGCGGCGACGGTTCCGACGACCCCGCCGCCGATGACGAGCACGTCAGGGCGCGGCATCGAGCGCCTCCTGCGCGGCGAGGATCGCGCCGATGGCGACCGGCTTGACCGGCACGCGCGGCGCGAAGAAGCTGAGGTCTTCCAGCGGCTTGCCGGTCGCTTCGGCCACCAGCCGCGCGGCCACCGGCCCGCAGTAGCGCCCCTGGCAGCGCCCCATGCCGACCCGCGTCGCGCGCTTCAGCGTGCCCGCATGGCCCGGGCCTTCGCCCAGGCCCTCCTGCAGCCGCCCCACCGTCAGCTCCTCGCAGCGGCAGATCATCGTGTCGTCGGGCAGGTCCAGCACGCCCGCGGCGCGATGTCGTGGAGCCGCCAGAGCCGCCGCTGGAAGCGGCGGTGGCGGCGCAGCTCGCGTTGGTCGGCGAAAAGGTCGTAGGCGTCGCCGTGCCCCGCCCGCGCCGCCGCCGCGCGCCCCGCGATCCGCCCCTCGGCCCGCGCGGCGGGCGCGCCGCCGAGGCCCGCGCAATCGCCGACGGCATAGAGGCCGGGGACGGTGGTCTCGCAGCGTCTCGGAGCGCACGGTGCGCAGGTGGCCCGCGTCCGGATCGTAGCGCATGGCGGCGCCGAGCAGGCGCAGGATCTCGTTCTGCGGCTCGAAGCCGCCGTTCATGCAGAAGCGCGTCGACGGTCACGGTCGTCTCGGTCCCGTCGGCATGGGCGAAGGTGGCGGCCAGCGCCTCGCCCGCGGTCTCCACGCGGACCAGCTCGGTCCGGTTGCGCACCGGCACGCCGCGCCTCCGCAGCCCGTGCAGCATGCGCGACGCCGTTCCAGGTGAGCGCGGCCCGGCCAGCGCGAGCAGCGCAGCGCCTGCACGGGCCGCGCGATCGGCGCTGGCGCGCGCTCGGCCACGAAGCGCGATTTCCGCTCCACCTTCAGCCAGTTCCAGCGCGACCTGAAGGTTCAGCGGCCCCGATCCGCAGACCGCCACCCGCCGCCCCGGCAGGGTCCGGTAGCTGCGCCACAGCGTCTGCGCGGCGCCCGGTGGTCATCACCCCGGGCAGCGTCCAGCCGGGCACCATCACGGGCCGCTCGTAGGCGCCGGTGGCCACGATCAGCGTCTTCGGCCGCGCGATCAGCGCAGCGCCCCCCACGTCGGCCATCACCAATGGCCCGTCGAAGGCGCCCCAGATCTCGGCGCCCTGGACGATCTCGGCCCCGCTCGCCGTCGCGGCGGCGAGGAGCGCCGCCCCCTCGGCCTGCTGGGCATCGAGCACGGAGGCGTCGGCGGCCTGCTTGTAGTACTGCCCGCCCGCCCACCTTGCGTTCGTCGAGAACCACGACCGATGCCCCCGCCGGCCCGCGCAGCGATGGCCGCCGACAAGCCCGCCCGCGCCGCCGCCGATGACCAGCACGTCGGGCGCGATCACGCGCGCCTCTGCGGCCTTGGGCGTCTCCGCCGCCGGCTGAAGTCGGGCAGGGCCACCTGCCTCGCCACCGCCATTCCTGCGCTGAACGGGCGTCATGCAGGCGCGCCGGTTCGGCGTGCCGTCCACGGTGACGAGACAGTCCTGGCAGACGCCCATCCCGCAGAAGATGCCACGCTCCGCGCCGCCCACGGTGTCGCGGAAGGCGCGCACGCCCGCCTCGGTCAGCGCGGCGGCGAGCGACTGGCCGGGGCGCGCGGTGAGGGGCCGCCCGTCGAAGGTGAAGGCGATCTCAGTCATCGGCGTCCCCCAGAAGCCGGTCGCGCACCGCCACGAGCCGCGCCACCGCCCGCGCGCGCCAGGCGGCGCGCGCCGGGATCGCGTCCTCGGGCAGCACCGCCCGCCGTTCCGCCGCGACGCGGGCGACGAGGTCGGCGCGCCAGTCCACCGTTTCGCCCCGCGCCTCGCCCATGCGGGCGTAGGCCGGGCCCCATCCGGGCGGCATGGGCGACGATGCCGCCGGGCGTGTTGAGTTCGGCCGTCTCGAACGGCCCCGACAGGGCCCAGCGCGGCCCGAGGCCGAGCCGCATCACCGCCTCGATCCCGGCGACGTCCGTCACGCCCTCGTCGACCAGCCGGTAGGCCTCGCGCAGCACCGCGCCCTGCAGGCGGTTCAGGACGAAGCCCTCGATCTCGCGGCCGAGCGTCACGGCGGCGAAGCCCGCCGCGCCGAAGAGCGCCGCGGCCCGGGTCACGGTGTCGGGCAGGGTGCCGGGGGCGGGGACGAGTTCGATCACCCGCAGGACCGCCGGCGGGTTGACCGGATGGGCGACGAGGCAGCGGCGCCTGCTGCCGCGGCGATCGGGCACGATGCGGGACATCGTGATGGCCGAGGAGGCGGTGGCGAGCACCGTGTCCGGCCCGGCGGCCGCGAGGAGGCCGGCGAAGATCGCCTGCTTCGTCTCGAGGCTCTCCGGCCCGCATTCGAGCGACCAGGTCGCGCGCGGCCTAGCGGCGCTCCGTGCGCCGACGCGACCGTCATGACGCGTCCCGCCGCGCGCCTGCGCGTCAGCCCGGCCAGCGCGATCGCCTCGCGCTGCAGCGGCGAGGCCCTGCGGCGACCGCGTCGCGCCGCGCGGCGTCGGGTTCGACCAGCGTCACCGCGGCGCCCGCATCCTCGAACGCGGCGGCGAAGGAGAGGCCGATGGACCCGGCACCCAGGATCACGACGTCGGACAGGGGCGATCCGTGCACGCGCGCACCTTCTGCTTGCATGAGTTCACATAACGCACAAAAGTGCGAACATCGGCAATCTACTCGATATCCGCGGCAGGAGGGCGCGCAACATGGCCGACACGCAAGATCTGGCGGGCCGCATCGCGGTCGTCACCGGGGCGCGCCGCGGGCTGGGCCGGGCCATCGCGGAGCGGCTGGCGCGGGCAGGGGCGCGCGATCGTCGCGGTCGACCTGCCCGCGGCGCTCGACGCGCTGCCCGGCGAGTGGCAGGCCGAGGCGCTGGACCTGACGGCGCCGCGACGCGCAGGCGCGCCTTGGCGACGCTGGCGCAGGCGCTGGGGCACGGTCGACATGGTGGTGGCCAATGCCGGGCCTCGTGCCGCCCTGGCGCGGCGTGGCCGAGCTCGACGCCGACGAATGGCAGCGGGTGATGACGGTCAACGTCTGGGGCGTGGCCGCCACGCTCGGCGCCTTCGCCGGCGCGCTGGCAGCCTCCGGGCACGGGTCGGCTGTCGTCATGGCGTCGATCAACGGCTACCGGGCGCATCCCAGACAGGTGCTCTACACGGCGTCGAAGCACGCGGTCATCGGGGTCGATGCGCGCCGCGGCGCTCGACCTCGGGCCGCGCGGCATCCGCGTCAACGCCCTCGCGCCCGGCGCCGATCGCGACCGAGGCCCTGCTGGGCCGGATCGAGGCGCGCCACGCGGCGGGCGGACCTTCGCCCGAGGAGGCGCTGGCCGCGCTGGCGCAGGAGACGGCGCTCGGCCGCCTCGCCACGCCCGAGGACGTGGCGAACGTCGCGCATTTCCTGGCCTCCGACGCCTCGGCGGGAATGACCGGCGTCCGTCCTGCCGGTCGAGGCGGGGCTCGCCTAGGCGCAGCGCCTTCCAGCCGTTCTGCGGCGAGGATGTCGTGGCTCGCCATGATGTCGCCGTCCGGGTCGGCGCCCGCGGCCAGCGCGTCGGTGATGATCTCGAGCACCGTCGCGCCCGTGTAGCCGATGTCCTCCAGCGCCTTCGCCGCCGGCCCCGGCTCCACGATGCCGGTGCCGAGCCGTTCGTGCTTGAACTCGTCATAGCCCGAATCCGAGATGTGCACGTTCTTGACAAGAGCGCCCCAGCATGCGGATCGCCTCGGCCGGGTCTTCCTTGATGAAGGCGCTGTTGCAGACATCGAAGTTCACACCGACCTCCGGGCCGATCAGGCCGCGCCGTCTCGGCCATGTCCTTCGCGGTGGGCAGGATAGGTGAAGGGCACGTTTTCGAGCAGGAGCTGCACGCCCGTGCCCTTGGCATAGGCGACAAGCTCCTTCATCCCTTCCACGAACCAGTCGAGCATCCACTGGTGGGGCGGGTTGATCAGGCTGTTCACCGGCCCCGGGAATCGCCACCACGTAGGGGCACTCCCATTCGGCGGCGAGGTCGATCGCCTCGTTGTAGCGGTCGAGCGTGTAGGCCCGCATCAGCCGGTCCACGCCGTTGGGGTTGTTGTCGAGCAGCGGATAGCAGAAGGACGTGATCTTGCCGCCCTCGCCGTTCAGCCAGGCCTTGTATTCCTTGCGCGCCTTGCATCGTCAGTTCGCGCGGCCAGCAGTGCGGCGGGAAGATCATCATCTCGAACTTGTCGTAGCCGAGGCTTTTGCAGGTGCTTCAGCGCGCCCAGTCCGTCGTGCGAATACAGAAAGGGAAATGTGCTGGCGGCGACGTCGAGTTGTGGCATGGATAGGGTCCTTTCTGCTTGTCAGCCGCCGGGCGGCATGTTCAATTCGCGCACAAAAGTTAGTATACCGCACGACCTGTGCGGTTCAATCGGAATGTGAAAGGCGGCCCATGGCCCGCAAGCTCTTCTCTCCCATCGACCTCCGGGGACTGACGGTCCCCAACCGCGTCGCGGTCGCGCCGATGTGCCAGTACTCGGCGACGGACGGCGTGCCGGGCGACTGGCACCTGGTCCATCTCGGCCAGTTCGCGCAATCCGGCCCGGGCCTGATCTTCGTCGAGGCGACGGGCGTCGAGCCCGAGGGCCGGATCACGCCCGGCTGCACCGGCCTCTACGACGACGCGACCGAGGCGGCCTTCGCCCGGATCCTGGCGCTTCATGCAAGTCGGTGGGCACGGCGCGCGTCGGCATCCAGCTTGGCCACGCCGGGCGCAAGGGCAGCACCGTCGCGCCGTGGGAGGGCGGCGGGTCCGATCGAAGGCGCCGGGGCCTGGGTGACCGACAGCGCCTCCGCCGTGCCCTATCTGCCCGGCTGGCCCGCGCCGCGCGCGATGGACGAGGCGGCGCTGGCAGCGGATCAAGGCCGCCTTCGTCGACGGCGGCCCAGCGCGCCGACCGGGCGGGCTTCGACCTGGTCGAGATGCCATGCCGCGCATGGCTACCTGCTGCACCAGTTCCTCTCGCCGCTCACCAACCAGCGCACCGACGGCTACGGCGGCTCGCTCGAGGCGCGGATGCGCTTCCCGCTCGAGGTGTTCGCGCGCGGTGCGCGCGGCGTTTCCCGGAGGACAAGCCCGTGCTGGTGCGCCTGTCGGCCACCGACTGGATCGAGGGCGGCTGGGACCTGTCGCAGTCGATGCGGTTCTGTCACGGCGCTGAAGGAGCTGGGCTGCGACATGGTCGACGTCTCCACCGGCGGGCTCGACCAGCGCCAGAAGATCATCACCGGGCCCGGGCTATCAGGTCGGCTTCGCCGACGCGATCCGGCGCGAGGCGGGCATGCCGACGATGGCCGTCGGCCAGATCACCGAGCCCGATGCAGGCCGAGACCATCGTGGCCACCGGGCAGGCCGACATGGTGGCGCTGGCGCGCGGCATGCTGTGGGATCCGCGCTGGACCTGGCACGCGGCGGTGGCGCTGGGCGAGGAGATCGTCGCTGCCCGCGCCCTATGCGCGCTGCAACCCGGCGCTGCGCGGCACGCCCTTCGTGACGAGGAACTGAGCATGGGCAGCTATCAGGGCAAGACCGTCGTCGTCACCGGCGCCTCGAAGGGCATCGGCGCGGCGATCGCCGCGGCCATGCTCGGCGGCGGGCGCGCAGGTCGATCGCCCACTATGGCGGCGACCGGGCCGGGGCCGAGGCGGCGGTCGCCGCGGCACCCGGGCAGGCGCGTCCTGATCGGCGCGGATTTCGGCGACCGCGGCCGCGGTCGACCGGCTTCTGGGCAGAGGCGCTGCGCGGCCGGAGGGCCGCATCGACGTGCTGGTGAACAACGCCGGCATCATGCGCCAGACCGGCGGCATCGCCGACCCGATCGAGGACTGGGACCGCGTCTGGGCCGAGGCCATGGCCGTCAACGTCGCACGCCCCCGCGCGCCTGATGCGCCATGCGGTGCGCCGACTGGCTGGCGGCCGGCGCGACCGGGCGCGGTCATCGGCATCGGCAGCTGGGTCACGACGCGCGGCACCTCGAACCCCGGCGCCATCGCCTATGCCGCCTCCAAGGCCGCCATCGCGGCGGCCACCAAGACCGTCGCGCGCAACTATGCCGCGAAGGGCATCCTCGCCTATGTCATCTCGCCGGGCGTCGTGCGACACGCAGATGTCGGTCGAAAGCGCCGCGCGGACCGGCGGCGACGCCGCCGTCACGGCGACGCTGCCGATGGGCGAATGGGTGCCGCCCGCAGACATCGCCGAGGTCGCGGTCTTCCTCGCCGAGGGCCGCGCCCGGCACCTGACCGGCGCGACCATCGACGTGAACGGGGCGGCCTATATCCGATGAGCCTATTCGGCCGCGGCGCTTGCCGCCCCTCGATGGCGTCCACCACGGCGTCGAGCTCCTGCCATCAGCGGCACCATCCGCGCCACCCGCTCGCGCCCCTCGGCCCCGAGGCTCTCGAAGGTGGTGATCGGCGCGCGCACGTCGCCCACCGGGTAGCCCGCGGCGGCGGCCAGCGCCTTGGAATAGCACTGATGCCCGTAGAGCGGATGGCCCTGCGGTGATGATCGCGTCGAACTTCTGGATGATGCGCTGCACCGCCCAGACGTCGTCCCAGCGGCCCTGCTCGGCCCATTCCACGAACTTGACCGAGGCGCGCGGGATGTAGTTGCCGTAGGGGTTCACGTAGCCCTACGGCGCCCATCTTGTAGCTTTCCAGCACGCTGCTGCCCGGCCCAGACATTCATCAGCCCGTCGGTTTCGACGATGATGTCGTGAATGCGCTCGATCCGCTGGCTGGCTTCCTTGATGTAGCGGATCTGCTCGAAGCGACTTGGTCAGCCGGCCGACCAGCTTGGCGCTCATGTCGACGTTCGAGGTGAACGGGTTGTTGTAGAGCATGATCGGCAGGTCGCAGCCTTCGCAGATCGCCTTGTAGTAGTTGAAGATCTCGTCCTCGGTGGGGGTGTAGTAGTAGGGCGGGATGATCATCAGCCCGTCGGCGCCCAGCGTCCTCGGCCTGCCGCGAATAGCGCACCGCGTTGGGCGTGTAGGCGTTCATCGTGCCGACCAGCACCGGGATGCGCCCGGCGATGTGCTTGACCGTGGCCTCGACGAAGGCGCCGCGCTCGTCGTCGGTGATGCGTCAGGAACTCGCCGGTGGTGCCGAGGATGATGATGCCCGGCACGCCGGAGGCGAGCTGCCAGTCGAGGAAGCGCTTCCAGGCCGCGTAGTCGATGGCGGCGCCGCCTTCGGTGAACGGCGTGACGGTGACGGTGTAGCTGCCGGAGAACGTCTGGTCATGGTCTGGTGTCCTTGTGACGCCGTGCTGCCGGGCATGGGCGCGAGTGATGCGGCGACGACCGATGTGCTGGTCATCGGCGGCGGGATCGCCGGGCTGATGACCGCGTGGTATCTGGCCGAGGACGGCGCCGAGGTGACGCTGGTCGAGGCCGGCGAGATCTGGGCGCGCAGGCCTCGGGCGCCAATGCGGGCTCGATCCACCTGCAGATCCAGTACCCCGAATTCGTGGCCTATGGCGAAGGCTGGGCGCGCGCCTATGCGCCGATGCCTGCGGCTTCCTGACGGCCTCGCTGCAGCTGTGGCAGGACCTGCCGGACCGCGTCGGCGAGGATCTCGACGTGAAGCTGGCGGGCGGCCTGGTGGTGGCGCGACCGAGGCGCAGATGCGCCAGATCGAGGCCAAGGCGCGGATCGAGGCCGTCGGTCGGCGTCGAGACCGTGATCCTCGACCGCGGACGATCTGCGCGACATCGCGCCCTATCTGTCGCGACGAGGCCATCGGCGCGCGGCTTCTGCGCGATGGAGGGCAAGGCCAACCCGCTGCGCGCCACCCCGGCCATCGCGGCCGCGGCCGAGCGGGCCGGGGCCGCGATGCTGATGCGCGAGACCGCGCGTGACCGGCGATCGAGCGGGACGGCGCGGGCTATCGCGTCGCGACCGCGCGGGGCGACGATCCGCGCGGGGCGCGTCGTCAACGCCGCCGGGGCGCGCGGCGGGGCGGATCGCGGCGATGCTGGGCGTGACGCTCGACGATCGACGGCTTTCCGCTGCAGGTCACCGTGACCGAGCCCGTCGCGCCGCTGATCCCGCATCTGGTCTATTCCGCCGCCGGCAAGCTGTCGCTGAAGCAGGTGGCCAACGGCGGCTGCATCATCGGCGGCGGCTGGCCGGCGCGCGTACGCGCCGGACGGCACGCTGGCGACCGATCCCGGCAAGCCTGGCCGGCAACATGGGCATGGCCGCCGACGTCGTGCCCGCGATGGCGCAGGTGCGCGCGCGTGCGCAGCTGGACCGCCTGGGTCAACGGCACGCCCGACTGGCGCCCGATCATGGGCGAGGCACCGGGCTGCCCGGGCTTCTTCCTGGCGCTGTTCCCCTGGGTCGGGCTTCAGCGCCGGGCCGATGACCGCGCGGGTCGATCGGCCGATCTGGTGCTCGGCCGCGACCCGACGATCCCGCTCGAAGGGCATCTCGGTGCTCGCCGACTGAGCCCGCGGCCGGGCGTGCATGGCATCAGGCCACGCCGCGGCTCGCCTCGTCCGCCGCGGCGCTGCTTGCGCCGCCAGGCCCGCCAGGTCATCGCCCATTTCGCCGGGATCCTCGAAGACGTCGCCCTTGACCTGCGCGATCGGCTGGTTGTGCGGCGCGGTCTTCACCATCTCGGGGTTGCTCCGGGCCTCGTCGGCGATCTTGCGCGACCACGTCGATCCAGAGGTCGATGTCCTCCTTCGACCACAGCTCGCCCGCCTCGGGCGTGAAGGGCTCGGCGACGATCCAGGGCTCGTGGCTCATCCACCAGGGGTCGATGCCGTAATCGGCCATGCGGTTGGCGAAATCGACCGTGCCGACGCCGGTCTCCTCGGTCAGCGGCCCGAGCGACCAGCGCGTCATCTCCATCCGCCGCGCCGTGACATCCGGGTTCGACATGGCGAGGCCCGGGATCTCGCGCCAGCCGCTTGTCCATGTAGTTGTTGGCCACGACCGAGATGTCGGAGGCCAGCTGGATGCCCTCGGCCCCCATCGCCCGCGCCCAGGCATAGGCCTTCACGACCTGCGGCACGTTGCCCCAGAACTCGCGCACCTTGCCCGCCGATTTCGGGCGGTCCTCGTCGAGCGCGATAGCGGTCGCCGCTCCTTCACCACCACGGGCGTCGGCAGGTAGGGCGCCAGCTCGTCGGTGCAGCCAAAGGCGCCGACAGCCGGACCGCCGCCGGCCTTGGGCGCGCCGAAGGTCTTGTGCAGCATGAACATGCAGGCATCGAAGCCCAGCTCGCGCGCCGACAGCTTGCCCATCACGCCGTTGAAGTTGGCGTGATCGTAGAAGCACAGCGCGCCGGCCTCCTTGGCGACCCGCACCCATTCTTTGATCTCGGGGTTGTAGATGCCCATGTCGTCGGGGTTGTTGATCATGATCAGCGCGGTCTTCGTCGCTCACCGCCGCCTTCAGCGCCTCGAGCGACGGGTAGCCGTTCTCCTCCAGCGGCAGGTTGACCACCTTGAAGCCCGCCGCCGCCGCCGTGGCCGGGTTGCAGGGATGCGCCTGGATCGAGGTCACCATCTCGGTCCGCTGGTCCAGCATCGCCGCGGTCGGCCCAGTAGGCCCGCGCGACGGCGGTCATGGTGTAGGCCGCATCGGCCCCGCCGCCGGCCTGGAAGATGAACTGGTCCATGCCCGACAGCGACCGCAGGATGCCGTCGAAGTCGTGCATGATCTCCAGCACGCCCTGCAGCGTGTCGGGGTGCTGGTAGGGGTGCACCTCGGCCAGCTCGGGCCGCAGCGTGGCGAATTCGCGCGGTCTTGGAGTTGTACTTCATCGTGCAGGTGCCGAACAGGCTGACGCCCATCATGCCCAGCGTCATCTGGCTGAGATGCAGGTAGTGGCGCTGCGCCTCGAACTCGGTGATTTCGGGCAGCTCCGGGCGGTCCTTGCGCGCCATCGCGGCGGGGATCAGGTCGGCGCCCACGGCCTCGGTCACCTCGGCCTCGGGCGCCGGGAACAGCTGGCCGCGCCCGCCGGGGCGGCCCATCTCCATGACCACGGGCTCGTCCCATTTGGCGGCGTGGAATTCGGGCAGACGGGTCATGTCAGCACCTCCTTCAGCGTGTCGGCCAGCGCGGCGGATATCGGCGGCGGTGTGCACTTCGGTGACGCAGTAGAGCGCGGACTGGCCGAGGCCGAGCCCCTCGCCCGAGATGTCCTTGCCGCCGAAGATGCCACGGGCGCGCAGCGCGTCGTTGATCTCGGCCACGGTCTTGCCGGTGTCGTCGAAATTGACGACGAATTCCTTGAACGTGCGTGTCCGGCCAGACGATCCGGACGCCCGGCACCTCGGCCAGCAGCTTCGCGGCATAGCGCGCGCGCGACGACGATCAGCTGTGCCCAGCTCGCGAAAGCCCTCCGGGCCCAGCAGGCTCATGTAGACCGCGCCGGCGATCGCCCAGAGATAGGTGGAGTTGCCGGTCCAGTCGTTGCCGTGCTCGCGCATGCCGTAGGAGTTCTGGTGCGGGCAGGCCAGGCCGAAGCCGTAGCTGCCCGGGCTCACGCGTCTCGGCGATCGAGACCAGAAAGCCGTTGTAGTCGCGCACATAGCGCTCCTCGTCGCGCGACGCGATGAAGCCGCCCGACGCCGCCGCCGCAGTTCATGTGCACGCCAAGCGGCTGCACCGGGCCGGTGACGATATCCGCGCCGTAGTCGCCCGGCGCCGTCGATCACGCCAAGGCTGATCGGGTCGACGCCGACGATGGTCTCGGCCCCCGCCGCGCGCGCCAGGCGCGGCGATCTCGGCGGCGCCGGTCTCGATCGTGCCGAGATAGGCGGGGTTCTCGAAATAGACCGCGCGCCACGTCCGGCCCGAGCTTGGCCGCGCAGGTCGGCCAGGTCGAGCCGGCCCGATGGTCGGGTCGGCCGCCACGGTCACGACCTCGATATGCGCCGTCCATCTCGCGCGGCTGGCAATAGGTGCGGATCACCGACAGCCGCTCCGGGTCCGACAGCTGCGGCACCAGCACCTTGCGCCGCCCGGTCATCCGCGCCGCCATGCGGATCGCGTGGCCGATGGCGCAGCCCCAGGAATAGACCGGCAGCTGCACCACATCGAGGTTCAGCAAGCGCGCCGAGCTGCGAGGAGAACTCGAACCACGCCTGGTTGCGGCCGTGGTCGGACTGGTAGCTGCCCCAGACATTGGTGGCGAATTCGGTGCGCCCGACGATCTCGTCGACGATGGCGGGCACGTGGTGCTGCCAGACGCCGGCGCCCAGGAAGCTCAGATTGTCCTCGCAATTGGCGTTCTTCTTCAGCTTGCGCGACGAGGTCGCGCTTCAGCTCCATTTCCGAGTTCAGCGCCGGCGGCAGGTCCAGCGGCGTCTTGCGGAAGTGATCCGCCGGGATCTGCTCGAACACGCTCGGCGACCGAGGCGGCGCCGATCTCGGCCAGCATCGCGTCGATCGCGCCGGGCGCCGAAATGGCCATCCACGGATGGGCGCGGGTGTTCGCTTGCCATCGGTGCTCCTCATCGATGACGTGCGATTCCGGCCGATGCTCGGCATTCTGCACAAAAGTTCGCATATCGCACAGCCGTAATCAACTCGCGCCGATGCGCATCATCATTTCCCGCCCGCGCGCCGGTGCGCACCCGGACGAAGCCCGGCAAGCGCCGCGTCGAGCGCCGGATCGCCGCGTGTCGACCCACAGCCGGGGCTGGGCGAGGCGCGGCCAGCTTGTCCTCGGTGGCCAGCACGATCAGCCCGTCGCGGCCCGGCCCGGGCGATCAGCGCCGGGCTGATCTGCTGGTTGCCGCGGCCGAGCAGGAAGCCCTGCTGGCCGGTGACGCCCAGCACGATGCGCACCGGCCCGTCGCCGGCCAGCGCCTCGAGCTCCGCCGCGCGCGGCATCGCGGGCGACGACCTGCGCCGTCCCGCAGCGCGTCGATGCCCAGAATCGTGGGCGCGTGGCCGGCGGCCCGCATCACCGCGCCGGCACTGGTGCCCGGGCCGATGACGTAGAGCGTGCCCGGCTCCATGCCCGCGACCACCTCGCGCGCGGCTGCCGCCAGCGCCACGCCGCGATCGCGGCCGCGGCCCGCCCTTCGCCGCCTGCATCCGGTTGCGCGCCACCGGCACGCGCGCATGGCCGTAAGAGCCGCGGCGCGATGCGGCCCGGCGCGCAGGGCCGCCTCGTCGATGTCCATCACCTCGGCCTCGTCGTCCCAGGCGACGCGGTCCGGCGTCGGTCAGCAGATCGGCCAGCAGCGCGCCCGCCGCCTCGGGCGAGACGGCGAAGACGCCGGAGTGCATCTTCACGCCGCAGGGAATGCCCAGCATCGCCTGCCCGGCGGCAAGCTGCCCGGCCACGTCGCGCGCCGTGCCGTCGCCGCCGGCGAAGACGATCAGATCACGCTCGGCCATGCGCGGCGACCGCCTCGCGCGTGTCGCGGGCCGTGCCGCGTCGGCCGGGCGGCAGCGTCGGCACCATCGGTCCAGCGCCAGCCCGTCCACCCAGTCCGCGCCCGAGCGCGCCCGGCGGCGCCGCGATCGCCGCGCCCGGCACGCGCTGCGGCCAGCACGCGCCAGCGCCCGCCGCGCCCGCGGCCCGCCTGCGGCACCGCGCCGCGGCGCAGCGCCTCGGCCACGGTGTCGGGACCGTCGGTGCCCTTCAGCCCGACGCGCCCGCCCAGCCCCGCAACCGGATTGACGACCAGTCCGATCCGCACGCACCGCCTCCCTTGCCCGCGCAGTTGCCGGTTGCGGCGCCGTCCGAACTGCGCACAGATGCACGCAACTACTAGGAGAGAGTCCCATGACACGAGCACCGGATCGCACCATGCTGGGGCGAGACCTGCCCATCCGCCGGCTGATCACCGGGCTCTGGCAGATGGCCGACCAGGAACGCGACGGCAAGCCGTTCGATCTCGACGCGGCGGCCGAGGCGCTGCTCGCCTATGCCCGGGCGGGCTTCGACACCTTCGACATGGCCGACCACTACGGCAGCGCCGAGATCGTCGCCGGGCATGGTGCACCGGCACGATGCGCGAGGCGGGCGAGACGCCGCCGACCATCCTGACCAAATGGTGCCCGCCGCCCGGAGCCGATGTGACCCCGAGCACGGTGCGCGCAGGCGTCGAGACGCGCGCTCGACCGGCTCGACCTGCCGGCTGGTCGACGTGATGCAGTTCCACTGGTGGCGCTACGAGTCGCCCCGAGTATCTCGACGCGCTGGAGCAGCTGATGCGGCTGCGCGAGGAAGGGCTGATCCGCGAGATCGGGCTGACCAACTTCGACGCGGCGCATCTGCGGCATGCTGCTGGCGCACGGGATCGAGATCGCCTCGAACCAGGTCTGCTTCTCGCTGCTCGACCGCCGCGCGGCCGGCGCGCTGTCGGAGGTCGCGCCAAGGCTCACGGCGTGGCGATCCTGGCCTTCGGCACGCTCGGCGGCGGCTTCCTGTCAGACCGCTGGGCAGGTGCCAGCCCGAACCCGACGACATCGCCGGACTGGAGCCGGATGAAATACAAGCGGTTCATCGACGCCGCGCGGCGGCTGGGCACGTTTCCAGGCGCTGCTGGCGGCGCTGCGCGGAGGTCGCGCGCAAGCACGACGCGTCGATCTCGAACGTGGCGTCGGCCTGGGTGCTGGGCCATGCCGGCGTCACCGCCACGATCATCGGCGCGCGGCTCGGCGAGGCGGAGCACCGCGACCGACAACCTGCGTGCCTTGGACCTGCGCGCTCGACGACGAGGACCGTGCGCTCGATCGACCGCGGCAGCCGATGCGCTCGACCCGATTCCCGGCGATTGCGGCGACGAGTACCGCAAACCGCCGTTCCTGACCGCGTCGGGCGATCTCAGCCACCATCTCGACGCGCTGCCACCGGTGTTTCCGCGTAGCGGTGCCCAGCCGGCCGCGGACGGCGCCGGGCGGAAAGCGGCTCCATCTGGGAGGCAGCGGGCAGGCTTCTCGCGCGCCGTGCGGATCGGCGATCGCATCGTCGTCAGCGGCACCACCGCGACCGACGCCCGGCGGCGACCCGGTCTGCCCCGGACGACGCGGCAGGACAGGCCGTCTTATGCGCTCGACAAGATCCTGGCCGCCATCGAGTCGCTCGGCGGCAGTGCGGAAGACGTGATCCGCACGCGCATCTACCTGAGCGATGAGGCAGACTGGCAGGCGGTCTCGGCCGTTCACGCCCGTTACTTCGGCGAAACCCGCCCGGCGAACACGCTGATCGCGGGTGTCACGCTGATCGGCGGCTACAAGGTCGAGATCGAGGCCGAGGCGCTGGTCGATCCAGACGTCTGACCCAGGGCCCGCCCTGCCCCCGCCGGCATTGACAGACGCTGGAATCTGTCCGACGCTCAATTCCGTACAAAAGTTCATCTTTGCGCACAACCGTCCCCCTGCGAAAGGCAGGGGGCCGCAACGCGGATCGGGCCGCAACAGTGGAGGAGCAACCATGTTCAGACGGACCCTCATGGCCGCGGCATCGCCGGCCTTGCGACTGGTCGGCCTCGCGGCCGGGCCAGCAGCCGCCAAATCGCTCGACGACATCCTGTCCGACGGCACGATCCGCATCGGCATCAACCCGAACTTCCCCAACATGTCCGTCCGCAACGCCGACGGCGATTGGGAAGGCTTCGACATCGAGGTCGGCAAGGCCATCGCCGCCGCGCTCGGCGTCGAGGTCGAATGGGTGCCGACCGAAACGCCGCAGCGCGTGCCGTTCCTGGTCTCCGACCGCATCGACATCTCGCTCGGCGCGCTGACCCGCAACTCCGAGCGCGCCAAGCTGATCGACTACACCGTGCCGCTGCACACCGAGGTTCTGGCCGTGCTCGCCACCGACAAGATCGAGGGCGACAGCTGGGAGGACTTCAACAAGGAAGGCGTCACGCTCGCCAACATGCGCGGCAACTGGACGGTCGGCTGGATCGAGGAGAACATGCCGAACGTCGAGCTGGAACTCGTCGACACGCTCGCCGACACGGTGCGCCTCGTCGGCCAGGGCCGGGCCGATGCGATCGTCGAGAACATCGACTTCTTCATGGCGTTCACCGAGAACTACCCGGACGTGAACTGGCGCGTCGTCGGACGACCCGATCTTCGTCGCCTACTGCGCCATCGGCGTCGAGCCAGGGCAACGAGAACCTGACCGAAGTGCTGAACATCATCCTCTTCGACCTGCACTCCTCCGGCACGGTCAACGAGCATGTGGGAAGCAGTTCTACGGCGCGCCGATGCTGCGCAAGGTCGAGCCGACCCCGTTCTTCTGATCCAGCCTGCGACCCGCCGCCCGGCCGACTGCGCCGGGCGGACCGTGCCGTGAGCCCTGCATGAACTACAGCTTTCAGTACGGCGTCGTCTGGGACAACTTCGACGCGCTTCTGCAGGGCGCGTGGCTGACGTTCCAACTGGGCGTCCTGGCCTTCGCGGGCGGGCTGCTGATCGGCCTGGTCTGCGCGGCGATCAAGACCTACGGGCCGCTGCCGCTGCGCCTGCTCGTCGACGGCCTACGTCGTCTTCATCACCAACACGCCGGCGCCTGATCCAGATCTACTTCCTCTATTTCGGCCTGCCCGAGGTCGGCATCCGCTGGTCCAGCGAGGCCTGCCTGCTGATCGGGCTGATCCTGAACGCCGGCGCCTATCTGACGATGATCCTGCGCGCCGGCTTCCTGTCGGTTCGCAGCACCGAGCTGGAGGCCGGCGCAGACGCTCGGCATGTCGGTCGTCCAGCAGATCCGCTACATCATCGTGCCGCATATCGCGAAGTCGATCTATCCGGCGCTCGCCAACTTCTTCATCGTGGTCCTGGTCATGGGCACCTCGATCGGCGCGGTGATCGGGGTGGACGAGCTGACCGGCGAGGCCATCAACCTGTCGACCGTCAACTACCGCTGGCTCGAATACTTCTCGGTCATCGCGGTGATGTACGTCGTGCTGACCTTCATCGCCTCGCATCGGGCTCGCGCTTGCTCGGGCCGCTGGGCGTTCCGGGTCAAGGCGCAAGATCTTCTGATGGAGCGCATCCTCGAGCAGATGCCGCGCTTCTTCGCGCCGGGCAACCTCTGGCTTCTGGTCGAGGCGGCGGGCTTCACGCTGGCGATGACGCTGGTGGGCTGCACTGATCGGCTTCTGCCTGGCCTTCCTGCTGGTCTACCTGCGCCAGACGCCGGGCCTCTGGGCGCTGCCGCTGCGGCGTGGTCTGCATCGCCTATGTCGAGATCTTCCGCCGCATCCCGTTCCTCGTGGTGATCTATCTCGTCCTGTTCTTCATCCAGACCGTCGCCACCGACGCCTCGCTCTTCACCATCGCCGTCATCGCGATCTGCATCTACGCCATCGCCTACACCGCCGACATCATCCGCGGCGGGCTCGAATCGGTGCCGCAGACCCAGGTCGAGGCGGCGCAGGCGATGAACATGTCGCGGCTGCAGACGCACGCTGACGGTCGTCCTGCCGCAGGCCTGGCCGGTGATCATTCCGCCCGCCATCGCCTTCGCGGTCTCGTTCATCAAGGACACCGCGCTGGTCAGCCAGATCGGCGTGTTCGAGCTGACCTTCCGCGGCAAGGAGCTGAACAATCAGGGCTTCTCGGGCGTCCTCGTCTTCGGCACCATCGCGCTGTGCTATTTCCTCCTGTCCTTCCCGCTCAGCATGCTGGGCCAGTATCTGGAGAAACGTCTTGCCACACCTCGCGGTCAGCGACGTTCGCGCAAGCTACGGCGGCGCTTGAGGTCCTCAAGGGCGTCAGCTTCTCGATGGAGAAGGGCGAGGTCGTGGCGCTGGTCGGCCCGTCGGGGTCGGGCAAGTCCACCGTGCTGCGCGCGCTGGTGGGCCTCACCCCGCGTCACGTCGGGGCAGGTGCGAGATCGACGGCAACGCCATCGACTACCGCAGCGCCGCGTCGGTCCGCGCCGCGCGCGACCAGATGGCGATCGTGTTCCAGCAGTACAACCTGTTCCAGAACATGAACGTGCTGCGCAACGTCACGCTCGCGCCCGCTCAAGATCAAGCGCCGCCCGCGGGCGAAGTTCGAGGCCGAGGCCGAGCGGCTGCTGGCCCTGGTGGGCCTTGCCGACAAGATGCGACGCCTATCCCGACGAGCTGTCGGGCGGCCAGCAGCAGCGCGTCGCCATCGCGCGCGCGCTGGCGCTGCACCCCGAGATCCTGCTGCTGGACGAGGTCACCTCGGCGCTCGACCCCGAGCTTGTGAACGAGGTGCTGGACACGATCCGGCGGCTGGCCGCCGAAGGCATGACCATGATCCTCGTCAGCCACGAGATGGGCTTCGTGCGCGAGGTCGCGGACCACGTCGTGTTCATGGACCAGGGCGAGGTGATCGAGGAGCGGGCCGCCGAAGCGAGATCTTCGACACCCCGAAGAGCGACCGCGCGCGGGATTTCTTCGGCAAGATCCTGAGGCACTAGGGGGCCCCCATGAAGATCGATGCGATCCGGACCTACAAGGTCGACCTGCCGCTGAAGGAGGGCCGCTATTCCTGGTCCGAAGGCAAGTATGTGGAGGTCTTCGATTCGACCGTGGTGGAGATCGTGACCGACGACGGCCGCACCGGCGTGGGCGAGATCTGCCCGCTCGGCCCCTTCTACCTGCCGGCCTACGCCGAAGGTGCGCGCGCGGGCGTCGGCGAGCTGTCGCAGCACCTCATCGGCCTCGACCCCCGCGACCTCACGGTGATCGAGCAGGTGATGGACCGCGCGCTCCTCGGTCACCCTTACGTCAAGTCCGCGATCGACATGGCCTGCTGGGACCTCGCTCGGGCAAGGACGCAGGGCTTCCGGTCGTGACGCTGATGGGCGGCCGCCACGGCGACAGCGTCGCGCTCTACCGCGCGATCTCGCCAGGGTTCGCGCCGAGGCGATGGCCGAGAACGTCGCGGGCTACCGGGCCGAGGGCTACACGAAGTTCCAGCTCAAGGTCGGCGGCCGCGCGGACGACGACATCGTCCGCATTCACGCGGTGGCGGGCATCCTCCAGCCCGGCGACGTCCTCGTGGCGGACGCCAACACCGGCTGGACGTCCGGAGACGCGCTCCGCGTGGCGAATGCGGTACGCGACGTCGACGTCTGGATCGAACAGCCCTGCAAGACCTACGCCGAATGCCTCGGCGTCCGCCGCGCCATCTCGCTGCCCTTCATCCTCGACGAGAATATCGACGGGCTCGACGCCTTCATGACCGCCCACAACGACGGCGCGATGAACGCGATCAACCTCAAGATCTCCAAGGTCGGCGGGCTGACCAAGGCCCGCCGCATCCGCGACCTCTGCGTGGCGCTCGGCTACCCCATGACGCTCGAGGACAGCTGGGGCGGCGACATCGTCACCGCGGCCATCGCCGCGCTCGTCGCATTCCACGCCCGAACGCTTCCGCTTCTCGGCCACCGACTTCAACTCCTACGTCACCGTCTCCTTCGCCGACGGCGCGCCGCAGCGGTGGACGGCCGGATGCGCGCCTCGGACGCCCCCGGCCTCGGCGTGACGCTCAAGCGCGACGTGGTGGGCAAGCCCGTCGGCGAATACCGCTAAACCCCGGAGAGCCCCATGATCCGCTTCTTCTACAACCTCGCCCCGAACCCGATGAAGGTCGCGCTCTTCCTCGAGGAATCGGGCCTGCCCTACGAGCCCGTGGCCGTCGACACCCGCCGGGGCGAACAGCACGAGCCCGCCTTCCGCGCGATCAACCCGAACGGCAAGGTCCCCGCCATCATCGACGGCGACACCACCGTCTTCGACAGCAACGCGATCCTGCTCTACCTCGCCGACAAGACGGGACAGTTCCTGCCCCCAGGCGGCGACCGGGCGCGGGGCGAGCTTCTCTCCTGGCTCATGTTCGTGGCCTCTGGCGTCGGGCCGTTCTCCGGCCAGGCGGTGCACTTCCGAAACTTCGCGCCGGGCGAGAACGCCTATGCGCTCAAGCGCTACGACTTCGAGGCGCGTCGCCACTGGCAGGTGGTCGAGGACCGGCTGGCGCAGGGGCCGCTGGATGCTGGGCGACACCTACACCATCGTCGACATGGCCGTCTGGGGCTGGGGCTCGCGGCTTACCTACATGCTGGGCGACGACCGGATCATGGAGACGTACCCCAACCTCGACCGCCTCATGCGCGAGATCGACGCCCGCCCCGCAGCCGGGCGGGCGCAGGCGCTGAAGGACCGCCACACCTTCAAGGCCGAGCTCGACGAGGCCGCCGTGCGCTCACTCTACCCGCAGATCTTCGCGCCGGACCCGGTCTGAGCCATGCCCGCCGCACTCGTCACCGGCGCAGGCTCGGGCATCGGCCGGGCCACCGCCGCCGCTTCGCGCAGGACGGCTTCGCCGTCGTCTGCGCCGACCTCGACGCCGGGGCGGCGACGGCGGCGTCGCCGAGGAGATCGCCGGCGAGGGCGGCACGCGCCCTCGCGGTGCAGGTCGACGTCACCGACGAGGCCTCGGTCGCGGCCATGGCCGAGGCCGCCGGCCGCTGGCAGGGCGGCCTCCGACACCGTGGTGGCCAATGCCGGCATCATGGTCGAAGGCGGTCTCCTCGTCGCTCTCGCTCGCGGACTGGAACCGGGCGCTCACGGTGAACGCCACCGGCGCCTTCCTCACCGCCCGCGCGACCATGCCGCATCTGGTCGCGGACGGGCAGGGCACGCTGGTCTTCACCGCCTCGACAGTGGCGCTCGCGGGCATGAAGGGCGTCGCCGCCTATTCGGCGTCCAAGGGCGCCGTCGCAGCCCTCACCCGCCAGCTCGCCGCCGATTTCGCGGGGCAGGGCGTGCGGGTCAACGCCGTCGCCCCGGGCGCCGTCCGCACGCCGCTCTCGAAATCGCAGTTCCGCGCCCGCGCGGCAGACGGAGGAGGAGTTCCAGACCCTCCTCCAGCAGGTCATCGGCCGCTACCCGATCCCCCGCTGGGGCCAGCCCGAGGAGATCGCGGAGGCGATCCTCTTCCTCGCCACGTCGCGGTCAAGCTGGATGACGGGCCAGATCATGCCCATCGACGGCGGGCTCCTCGAACTGCGCTAGTGCCTGCGCCGAACTGACGCCGGCCGCCCCGGGATCGCAAGCCGCGCGTCGTTCCGCTGGCGCTCCACGATCACCTTCCCCTTCGACACGACCGCCAGCCGGTCGGGCCGCAGCCGCAGCGCCTCGGTCGGGGTCCCCGCGTCGAGCACCACCAGCGAGGCCACGCACCCCGGCGCGAGCCCGTAGCCCTCGAGCCCCATGATCCGGGCGTTCTCCACCGTCACCATGTCGAAGCAGCGCCGCATCTCGTCCGGATGCGTCATCTGCGCGACGTGCAGCCCCATGAAGGCCACGTCCAGCATGTCGGCCGTCCCGAGCGAATACCACGGGTCGAGCACGCAATCCTGCCCCCAGCCGACGGTGATGCCCGTGGGCCTGCATCTCCTTGACCCGCGTCAGGCCGCGGCGCTTGGGATAGGTGTCGTGCCGCCCCTGCAGCGTGATGTTGATCAGCGGGTTGGGGATCGCCGTCATGCCCGCTCTCGGCGATCAGCGGCAGGAGCTTCGAGACATAGTAGTTGTCCATCGAATGCATCGAGGTCAGGTGCGACGCCCGCCGCCCGCGCGCCCAAGCCCATGCCGCGTCACCTCACGCGCCATGGTTTCGACATGGCGGCTCATCGGGTCGTCGGTCTCGTCGCAGTGGACGTCCCACATCAGGCCCGCGTTCGGCGGCGATGCGGGCGAGCTCGCGCACCGAGCTGCGGCGCCTTCCTCCATCGTCCGCTCGAAATGCGGGATGCCGCCCACGACATCGACGCCCATGTCGAGCGCCCGGATCAGGTTGTCGCAGCCCGTTCGGCGCGCGGTAGAGCCCGTCCTGCGGGAAGGCCACCAGCTGCAGGTCGAGGTAGGGCGCCACTCGGCCGCTTCACCTCCAGCATCGCCTCGACGCCCGCGCAGGTGGTCGGGCGTGGTGTCGACATGGGTGCGGATGGCCAGAAGCCCCATGGACGCCGCCCAGTCGCAGTAGGTGCAGCGCGCGGTCGACCATCTCCTCGACGGTCGCGATCTCGCGCAGCTCGCCCCAGAGCGCGATGCCCTCGAGCAAGCGTGCCCGAGGCGTTCACCCGCGGCAGGCCGTAGCTGACAGCGTCGCGTCCATGTGGAAATGCGGGTCGACGAAGGGCGGCGCCGACCAGGTCGCCGCCTGCGTCGATCACGCGGGCGGCTTCGGCCTCGATCCGCGCTTCCACGGCCACGATCCGGTCCCCCCGGATGCCGATATCGGCCACACGGCCATCGGGCAGCGTGCCGCCCCGGACGATCAGATCGAAGGTCAGCGTTCCCCCTTGTTGTAGGGCACCATCAGCGCGGCCGGCACCTCGGCCCGCCGCGACATCACGATCAGCGCGAGGATCGACAGCGACGATAGGGCACCATCAGGAACATCTGGTAGGGCACGACCGCGCCCAAGGCCGTCTGCTGCAGCCGGATCTGGAGCGCGTCGAACGCCGCGAAGAGCAGCGCGCCGAGCAGCGCCTTGCCCGGACGCCACGCGCCGAAGACGACGAGCGCGATGCAGATCCAGCCCCGCCCGTTCACCATCTCGAAGAAGAAGCGACGAGAAGGCCGAGAGCGTCAGGAACGCGCCGCCCACCGCCATCAGCCCCGACCCCACGATCACCGCCCCCATCCGCAGCGCCGGTGACCGACAGCCCCTGCGCCTCGACCGCCGCGGGTTCTCGCCCGCCGCCCGCACGGCAAGGCCCAAGCGGCGTGCGGTAGAGCACGAAGGCGGTGAGCCCCGCGCACGGCGAAGGCCGCATAGGTCAGGGGCGTCTGCGCGAAGAGCGCCTCGCCCAGGATCGGGATGTCGGACAGGATCGGGATCTCCAACGGCTGGAACGGCTCGATCCGCGGCGGGCTTGTGACTTCGGGCAGCGCGAGGCGATAGGCGAAGTAGCTGTGCGAGGTGGCCAGAAGCGTGACGCCCAAGCCCACGACATGCTGCGACAGGCCGAGGGGCACCGTCAGCGTCGCATGCAGGAGGCCGAAGATCATGCCCGACGCGAAGGCCACCGCGACCCCGCCACCAGAGCGGCATCCCCAGATAGACCGCGATCCAGCCGGCGAAGGCGCCGATGACCATGATCCCCTCGATCCCGAGGTTCAGCACGCCCGGCGCGCTCGCAGATCAGCTCGCCCATCGTGGCGAAGATCAGGGGCGAGGCGATGCGGATGACGGCCGCCCAGAAGCTCGCGGTGACAGAGGATGTCGAGGAGCGTCCATCATCCCCTCACCACGCGGAACTTGCGACAGCGGATGCGCCAGCACCATGAACAGAAGGGCCGTCGCCAGCAGGATGTCGGCGATGTAGGTCGGCACGCCGGCCGCGCGGCTCATCGCGTCCGACGCCGACAAAGACGCCGGCGACGAAGAGGGCGCCGAGACCACCGCCGAGCGGGTGCAGGAGCGCCAGCATGGCGACGATGATCCCGGTGTAGCCGAAGCCCGGCGACAGATCGAGGCTGAGGTGCCCCTTCAGCCCCGCCACCTCGGACAAGCCGGCGAGCGCCGCCAGCCCGCCCGACAGGAGCGCCGTCTTCAGGATCACACGCGTTGACCGGCATGCCGGCAAAGCGCGCGGCGCGGACGTTCTGGCCCACCGCCCGCATCTCGTAGCCCAAGCGTGGTGCGCGTCTGGATCACCCAGACGACGACCGCCGCGATCAGCGCCAGGCCAAAGCCCCAGTGCAGGCGCAGCCCGTCGACGATGCGCGGCAGCCGCGCCTCGGGCACGAGGGCGGGCGACTTCGGCCAGCCCATGCCCATCGGGTCCTTCAGCGGGCCCTTCGAGCAGGTAGCTGACGAACAGGAGCATGATGAAGTTGAGCAGCAGCGTGGTCACCACCTCGTCCACGCCCGAGCCGCATCTTCAGCAGCGCCGGGCCGAGCAGGACGAGCGCGCCCGCCAGCATCGCGGCGAGCGCCGATGACGGGCAGCACGAACGGCGCTGCCGAAGCGCGCCGGTGCCGAGCAGGACGGCGACGATGGCGCCCGGCGTAAAGCTGCGCCTCGGCCCCGATGTTCCAGAGCCGGGCGCGGAAGGCGACGGCGACCGCAAGGCCCGGTGAAGATCAGCGGCGTCGCCCGGTTCAGCGTCTCGAGCAGCGCGAAGCGCGAGCCCGCCGCGCCCGTGACGATCTGCCCGAGCGACGGCGAACGGGTCGGCCCCGGCGAGCGCCGCCAGCAGCGACGCCACCAGCGACCGTCGCCCCGAGCGCCGCCGCGGGAAAGCCGAAGCCGCCGCGCGAGGGCCGGGTGGGCGATCGGCTCAAGCCGCATGGGCGGCCCCGTCGAACCCTTGCCCGGCCATCCACAGGCCCAGCTCGGCCGGCGTCTTCGTGCCGCGCGCGAAAGCCGGGCGACAGCCGCCCGCCGGCAGATGACATGGATCACGTCGGACAAGCCCCATGACCTCGTCGAGGTCCTCCGAGATCAGGAGCACCGCCGCCCCCGCGTCCCGCGCCGCCACCAGCCGCCCGTGGACATAGGCGATCGCCCCCACGTCCAGGCCCCGCACCGGCTGGTTGGCGAGGATGATCCGCGGGCCTGCCTCCAGCACCCGGCCGAGGATCAGCTTCTGCATGTTGCCGCCCGACAGCAGCGCGCATGCGGGCCGCCGGCCCGGGGCAGCGCACGTCGTAGCCGTCGATGATGCGCTGCGGCGAAGCGCCTCGCGCCGCGGCCCAGTCCATCCAGCCGCCCGGGCGAAGCGGCGCCGGCATAGCCTTCCAGCACCGCGTTTTCGGTCAGGGTGAAGTCGGCGATGGTGCCGGTGCGGTGGCGGTCCTCGGGGATGCGGCCGATGCCCGGCGGCCAGCGCCGCCCGCGGCGACCAGCGCGGCAGGGCGCGTGCCATCCGATCTCGACCCGCCCGAGGCTGGCCGGGCGAGCCCCGCGATCAGCTCGGCCAGCGCCGCCTGCCCGTTGCCCGACACCCCCGCCAGCCCGGTGATCTGGCCCGCGCGCAGAGCGAGGCTCACCGCCTCGCAGCCCCGGCGCCGCGCCCGCGATCCGGGGTGGTCACGGCCTCGAGCCGCAGCAGCGCCGGCGCCCGGCCAGCCCGTGCGCGATCCGCGCTCGGGCAGGCGCTCGGCGCCGACCATCAGCGCGGCCAGCGCCTCGCGGTCGGTGTCGCGGCGGTCGCCACCTCGCCCACCAGCCGCCCGTGGCGCAGCACCATGCAGCGGTCGGCAATCGCCATCACCTCGTGCAGCTTGTGGCTGATGAAGATGATCGACAGCCCCTGCGCCACGGCCCGCCGCAGCGTCGCGAACAGCGCCTCGGTCTCCTGCGGCGTCAGCACCGCGGTCGGCTCGTCGAGGATCAGGATGCGCGCGTCGCGGTAGAGCGCCTTGAGGATCTCGACCCGCTGCCGTTCGCCCACCGTCAGCTCGCCGACCCGCGCGTCGGGATCGACGGCGAGCCCGAAGTCCCGCGCCAGCGCCTCGACTTCGCGCGCGCCGCCGCTGCGGCCGCGCCCGGCCGCCAGCAGCGGCTCGGTGCCGAGCACGATGTTCTCCACCACCGACAGGTTGTCGGCCAGCGTGAAATGCTGGTGCACCATGCCGACGCCCGCCGCCAGCGCCGCGCGCGGCTTGCCGGGCGGCAGGGGCTGGCCGAAGACCTCCACCTGCCCTGCATCGGCCACGTAGTGGCCGAAGAGGATGTTCATCAGCGTGGTCTTGCCCGCGCCGTTCTCGCCCAGAAGCGCCACCACCTCGCCCCGGCTGCAGCGTGCAGGTCGATGGCGTCGTTGGCGACCAGCGCGCCGAAGCGCTTGGTGATGCCGTCGAGGCGCAGGACGACGTCCCGGCCTCCGCCGTCAGCGGTCACGACGAGTTCGGCTCGCTGTCGTCGATCGTCGACGGTGAAGCTGCCGTCCTTGATCGCCGCCTCGCGCTCGGCCACCAGCGCCATCGCCGCCGCGGGCACCTTGCCCTCGAAGCGTGCCGAGCGGCGCCAGCGAGCAGCCGCCGTGCGTTCATGTAGCGAATAGACGCCGTAGTCGGCGGCCGCGAAGCTGCCCGCCTGCACCGCCGCGATGGCCGCGTCCAGCGTCGGCTCGAAATGCCACAGCGCCGAGGCCACCACCGTGTCGGGATAGTCGGCCTGCGTGTCGATCACGTTGCCGATCGCCAGCACGCCGCGCTCCTTGGCGGCGTCCGACACGCCGAAGCGTTCGGCATACATCACGTCCGCACCCGCCTCGATCATCGCGAAGGCGGTCTCCTTGGCCTTCGGCGGGTCGAACCACGAGCCGATGAAGGCGACCTGGAAGCGTCGCATCCGGCCGCATCTCGCGCACGCCCGCCATGAAGGCGTTCATCAGCCGGTTCACCTCCGGGATCGGGAAGCCGCCGACCATGCCGATGTTGCCGCTTGCGTCATGGCCCCGGCGATGATGCCCGTCAGATAGGCCGCGTCCTGGATGTAGTTGTCGAAGACCGCGAGGTTCGGGTCACCGCCGCGTCCGGCATGAAGCGACGAGCCCATCAGGAAGGCCACGTCGGGATATTCGGCGGCGACCTCGCGCGCCTCGTGCCTCGACCCCGAAGACCTCGCCGACGATCAGCTCGATGCCCGGCCTCGGCAGTATTCGCGCATGACGCGCGGGTAGTCGGTGTTCGCGACGTTCTCGGTGAAGGTGTAGTCGATCTCGCCGCGCGGCCTCCGCGGCCTCGGCGGCGAGGTGGATGCGGCTCACCCACTGCTGTTCGACCGGCACGGTGTAGATGCCGGCGACCTTGAGCGGTGTCCTGCGCCCGTGCGCCGCGCGGCAGGACGAACTGTCCGAGGCCGAGCGCGCCCGCGCCCAAGAAGAAGCGCCCGGCGCGACGGACGGAGAAGATGGCGTGTCATGTGGTGTATCCCCCTGCGTGACGAATCGTTTCTTGACCAATTAGTAAAACCCGCCGGCAATTCACCAAAACGAAATGACGAGTCGTTCTGCGGAGACGCACCTTGCCTGCCAATTCAGCGGGCACGGCCCATGCTGCTGCCCGGAGCTACATCCCTTGCGCCGCGCCTGCGACAGGTCGCCGGTTCGCAAAGGGCGCAGAATCTGGTCTCCTGCACCCGGCGCTGATCGACTGACGGGAGAAGGGAGCCCGACCCATGTGCATGTCCTGCTACGAGGCCGCAAGTCCGGGTGCGGCGGGGATCGACGCTTGCCTCTGCGGCGCGCCCGAGACGCAGGCGGCCATGGCCCGGATCGAGGCCGACATCTCGCGGCGGGAACTCCTCGGCGGGGCGGCGGCGGTCGTGGGGCATGTTCGCGGGCTTCGGTCTCGCCCCGCGCCAGGCCCGCGCGCAGACGCCGGGCCGGCCGCTCGTCCTGACGAACCTCCGCTTCTTCGATGGCGCGACGCTGGCTGCAGCGAGGGGCGCGACATCCTGTCGAAGGCGGGCGGATCGCGGCGGTCCTGCCGGCCGGGCAGGGCCCGGCGGAGGCGGACGGGATCGATTGCGGCGGCCGCACCGTGATCCCGGGCCTGATCGACTGCCACTGGCATGCGACGCTGGTCGGCGTGAGCCAGATCGCGGCGATGACGCAGGACATCGGCTGGGTGCACCTGATGGCCGGGCGCGAGGCGGGCGCGACGCTCATGCGCGGCTTCACGACGGTGCGCGATACCGGCGGCCCGGTCTTCGGGCTGAAGATGGCGATCGACCAGGGCGCCGTCGCCGGGCCGCGCATCTTCCCCTCGGGCGCGATGATCTCGCAGACCTCGGGCCACGGCGATTTCCGGCTCCTGAACGAGCTGCCCCGGATGCCGGGCGATCCGGCCGACTACACCGAACGGACCGGCGTCGCCGCGATCGCCGACGGGCGCGACGAGGTTCTTCGCCGCACGCGCGAGCAGCTGATGAAGGGCGCGAGCCAGATCAAGATCATGGCGGGCGGCGGCGTCTCCTCGCTCTACGACCCGCTCGACACCGCGCAGTATCCTCTGGAGGAGATGCGGCGGCCGTGCGAGGCGGCGGCCGACTGGGGCACCTATGTCTGCGCCCATGTCTACACGCCCGCAGGGCATCCAGCGGGCGCTGCGCGCGGGGGTGAGGTCGATCGAGCATGGGCAACTCGCCGATCTCGACACGATCCGGATGATGCGCGGAGGAGGGCGCGTGGTGGTCGATCCAGCCGTTCCTCGCCGACGAGGACGCGAACCCGCAAGTCGGACCCGCGCCAGCAGGCCAAGCAGATGGAGGTGGCCGAGGGCACGGTGCGCGCCTTCGAGAGGGCCGGGCCGAGGGCGTGAACATGGCCTTCGGCACGGATATCCTGTTCAACCCGCGCGGCGCGGCGAGCCAGGGGCGGCAGCTGGCCAAGCTCGACCCGCTTCATGCCGCCGCTCGAGGCGCTGCGCATGGCGACCGGCGCGGCCGGCGACGCTTCTGGCGCTGTCGGGCGAACGCGCCCCCTATCCGGGCCGGCTCGGCGTGATCGCCGAGGGGGCGCATGCCGACCTTCTGGTCGTGGGACGGCGACCCGGAGATCGACCTCGACTTCCTCGGCGACCCCGACACCAACCTGCGGCTCATCATGAAGGGCGGGCGCGTCCACAAGGACACGCTCTAGGCTCAGAGAAGGTCGGGAGGCGTCCGTCCGGCGAAGAACGCGTCGAGGTTGTCGAGCGCCTTGAAGCCCATGGCGTCGCGCGTCTCGCACCGTGGCGCTGCCCGACATGCGGCATCATCACGATGTTCTCGTGCGGCGGCGAAGGCCGGGTTGCCGCCGGGCTCGGTCACGAAGCAGTCGAGCCCGGCGCGCCGCGAGGTGCCCGCTGTCGATCGCGGCAAGAAGCGCCGCCTCGTCCACGAGCGACCCGCGCGCGGCGTTGACGAGGATCGCGCCCCTGGGCATCATCGCCAGCCGGTCGGCGTTCATCAGGCCCAGTCGTCTCCGGCGTCGCCGGGCAGTGGAGCGAGAGGAAATCGGAAACGGCCAGCAGGCTGTCGAGGTCCTCGTGGAAGATCGCGCCCGCCTCGTCCTTCGGGCGCGAGCCTGCGGCGGTTGTGGTAGTGGATTTCCATGTCGAAGCCGCGCGCCTTGCGCGCGAACGCCCGACCGACGCCGCCCATGCCGACGATGCCGAGCCGCGCGCCCGTCACCTGCTTGCCGACGAGGAAGGCGGGCGACCAGGACTCCCAGCCGCCCGACCGCACGATCCGGTCGCCGTCGACCGGCGTGCCGCGCAGCGCCCAGCATCAGCATCATGGCGAGTTCCGCCGTCGCATCCGACAGCACGCCCGGCGTGTTGGTCACCGCGATCCCGCGCGCCTTGAGCGCAGGCAGGTCGCAGTGGTCCGTACCCGACCGAGTGGTTCGCGACGATCTTCAGCCGCGGATCGAGGCGCGCCGACGACCTCGGCGCGAGAAGCGTTCGGAATGGCAGGGGATCATCCCGTCGACGCGGGCGCTCATCGCGACGATCTCGTCGGCCGTCCCGGGCGTGTCGTCGTCCTTGACGATCACCTCGTAGTCGCGGCGCGCGCGCTCGAGCGTCGCGTCAGACAGGCGCCGCGGGATCCAGAGGACCCGCCTAGCCATCATTCTTGTCGGACTTGTTCTTGCTCGACGGAGATCATGTCCCAGGCGACGAGCGCGACCGTGAGGAGGATGACCGCGATCAGGTCGGGGTGGGGCACCCCGGCTGCGAGGATGTCGAGGAACCCCGCGAGGACCACGAAGGCGAAGAGGGCGAGCAGGCGGTTCATGGCAGCTCCTTGTGTCTCGAGGTCATGCGGCGGCCCAGTCCGACAGCCACTGGGCCGTGCGCAGCAGGCGCGCGTCGTCGCCGATTCGGCCGACGAGCTGCACGCCCATCGGCAGGCCGTTCCCGGCGGTGAGGATCGGCACGGTCACGGCAGGCGTCCCGCAGAAGGTCCAGAGCCCGTTGAAGATCGCGCTTCGCCGGTGGAGCCGAGCCCCTCCGGCGCCGGGCCGGGCGCGGCGGGGCAGAGGATCGCGTCGCAGCGGTGCGAAGATCTCGGCCAGCGCCGGCATTCAGCACCGGCCCGCCAGTCGAGCGCGGCGAGGTAGTCGCGCGCGGAGGTCCCGTTGCCTTCCTGCAGGGCCGCCAGCGTCTCGGGGCCGAGCAGATCGGCGCCGTCGCGCCCGTAGCGGTGGTAGTAGCGCGCCATCTCGGCGAAGTTGATGCGCTGCGCGTTCGGCGGCCGCGTCGTCGAAGGCGCGCGGAAGCTCGACCTCGAAGACCTGCTCGCCGAGCGCGGCGAGCGAGTTCCGCGAAGGCCTCCTGCGTCTCCGGCATCCGCCTCGTCCCAGCCGGGCGGGCGGACGAAGGCGAAGATCGGCCGGACCGGCGGCCGGTCGGACGCGGTGTCGAGCAGCCGCGGATGCGGGGGCGGAGCCGCGTCGCGGGGTCGGCGGCGTCGTGGCCGAAGAGCGCCTCGGCGATCAGCGCCGCGCCGACTCGGGTCGGCGGCGAAGACGCCCGACGGTGTCGAGCGTGGGCGACTGCATCAGGATGCCGCGGCGCGGGATCGCGCCGAAGGTCGGCTTGAACCCGATGACGCCGCAGAAGGCCGCCGGCCGGATCACCGAGCCGCCGGTCTGGGTGCCGACGGCCAGCGGCACCATGCCCGCCGCCACCGCGGCGGCCGAGCCGGACGACGACCCGCCCGGCGTGTGGCGCGGGGTTGTGCGGGTTGCGCGTCTTGCCGGGGTGCAGGAAGGCCAGCTCCGTCGTGACGGTCTTGCCCATGATGACGCGCGCCGGCGGCCTTCAGCCGCTCCACCACGCACGCGTCGCGCGGCGGCACCCGGCCGCGCGTCGAGCGCGCAGCCGTTCTCGGTCGGGATGTCCGCCGTGTCGATGATGTCCTTCAGCCCGACCGGCAGCCCGTGCAGCGGCCCGACCGGCCGCCCGGTCGCCCGGTGGCGTCGAGCGCGCGGGCCTGCTCCATCGCGTGGTTCCGCGTCGAGCCAGGCCCAGGCCCGAACCTCGGGCTCGCGACGCCTCGATCCGCGCGAGGTAGGCCTCGACCAGGTCGACCGCGCGGAGCGCGCCCGAGGCGAGCCGGTCGCGCAGGTCGACCGCCCCGAGGGACGTGGCGGCCTCCGCGACCCGTGTGCGGGCCCGTGCCTCAGCCCATAGAACAGCTCCGGCAGGTAGAAGACGATCTGCGGGAAGGTATACATCAGCACCATCGAGATGAGCACGCAGAACAGGAACGGCATGACGCCCCGGAAGATCTGCGTCAGCTGCACCTCGGGCGGCGCGATGCCCTTGAGGTAATAGGCCGACATCGCCATCGGCGGCGTCAGGAAGCTCGTCTGCAGGTTCAGCGCGACGAGGATGCCGAAGAACAGCGGGTCGATGTCGAAGATGCGGCAGCAGCGGCAGGAAGATCGGCACGAAGATGATGATGATCTCGGACCATTCCAGCGGCCAGCCGAGCAGGAAGATGATGAGCTGCGCGAGGATCAGGAACTGCAGCGGCGACAGGTCGAGGCTCGGTGACGAACTCCGAGATCACCTGCTCGCCGCCGAGATAGGAGAAGACCGACGAGAAGGTGTAGGAGCCGACGAACAGCCAGCAGACCATCGCCGTGGTGCGCACCGTCAGGTAGACGCTCTCCCGCAGGCGCTGCCAGGTCAGCGCCCGGTAGGCGACGGCCAGGAAGATGCCGCCGAGCGCGCCGATCGCCGCCGCCTCGGTCGGCGTGGCGAGGCCGAACAGGATCGAGCCGAGCACCGCGAGGATCAGGAAGGCCAGCGGGAAGAAGGAGGTGACGATCATCAGCATAAGCTTGCCGAAGGCGACGTCCGGCACCTCGTCCTTCGTGGGCTTCGGCGCGACGGAGGGTTGCAGGATCGACCGTCCGATCACGTAGACGAGGTAGAGGCCGACGAGCATGAAGCCCGGCAGCAGCGCCGCCGCATAGAGCCGCACGATCGAGACGCCCGAGGCCGCCGCGTAGACGATCAGCATGATCGACGGCGGGATCAGGATGCCGAGCGTGCCGCCGGCGCAGATGATGCCGGAGGCGAAGGACGGGTCGTAGCGCGCCTTGAGCATCTGCGGGCAGGGCGAGCAGGCCCATCAGCGTCACGACGGCGCCGACGATGCCGGTGGCCGTGGCGAAGAGCGCGCAGGTGATGAGCGCGGCCACGCCCATCGAGCCGGGGATGTTCTTCGCCGCGATGTTCAGCGTGCGTGAACAGCCGGTCGACGATGTTCGCGCGCTCGACGATGTAGCCCATGAAGAGGAACAGCGGCACGGCCGTCAGCACCTCGTTCGACATCACCGTATAGGTCTGGTTGATGAAGAGGTCGAAGATCCGGTTGTTGAAGAACCCTCGAGCCAGAGCGTGAAGCTGTCCCAGCTTCCCGCGGTCTCGTCGAGCCGTTCGAAGGCGCGCCACATGCGCCCTTCGTCGAAATAGGCGTAGTAGCCGAAGCCGATGCCCATCGCCATCAGCGTGAAGGCGATCGGAAAGCCCAGGAAGACGAAGACGATGAAGAGCCCCAGCATCAGCAGGGCGACCTGCGGGTCGGTCATGGATGGTCGCCCCTTTCGGCCTTGTCGGCTTCGCGCATCAGGAGGTCTTCGGTCTCGAAGACGTCCTCGTCGGCGGCGCAGCCATTCGTTCGTGCGCATGGCCAGGATGCAGCGGCAGACCTGCGCGATGCCCTGGATGAAGAGCAGGATGCCGGCGGCGACCATCACCGTCTTGAACTGGTAGATCGGGATACCGGCCGGGCTGTTGATCGACACTTCGCCGTAGCCCCACGAGCGCGAGGCATATTTCCAGCCGGCGAAGATCAGCGCGATGACGCCGGGGAAGAAGAAGAGGATGTAGAGCACCAGGTCGACCTTGGCCTGGGTCCGCGGCTGCCAGAGCCGGTAGAGGAAGTCGCCGCGGACATGGCCGCCGCGCGACAGCGTGTAGGCGCCGCCCATCATGAACAGCGTGCCGTACATGATGAAGGACACGTCGAGCGCCCAGGAGGTCGGGGCGTTCAGGACGTAGCGCACGAAGACCTCGTAGCCGGTGCCGACGGCCATCAGGATGATGAGCCAGGCGAAGGCCTTGCCGAACCAGGCCGACAGGTTGTCGGCGAAACGGATGAATCCGATCACGGGTCTTCCCCCAGTTGCACGAAGTGACCCCGGCGGCGTTCCCGCCGGGGCCGATCATGCCGCGTCACAGGGTCAGAGCTTGAGCTTGCCCGGGAAGTAGTGCTCGTAGGCGAGCGCGTAGTCGGGCGAGTTCATCAGCTCGTAGAAGGCCACCCTCTCGACCCAGGCGCGCTGGCTGTCCATGATGCGCTTGTTGAACTCGTCCTGCTCCAGATCGGCGATCAGGACGTCCCAGGCCTCGAGCTGGCCGGCAAGGATCTCGGGCGACGTGCGGTGCACGGTCACGCCGGATTCGTCCTGGAGCTTCTGGAGATCCGTCGAATACTCGCGGAGCGCCAGCGCCGTGTTCGCGGTCGACGCCGCTTCGACGCCGTACTTCAGGATCGCCTGCAGGTCGGGATCGAGATCGTCGAAGAAGTCCTTGTTGAACAGGAACTCGAACGATCTCCGACGCCTGGTGGTAGGACGACAGGTAGTAGTTCTTGGCCACGTCCTGCGCGCCGAAGCGGCTGTCCGAGGACGGGTTGTTGAACTCGAACGCGTCGATGACGCCGCGCTCCATCGCCGGCACGATCTCGCCGCCGGGAAGCTGGGCGACCGACATGCCCATCTGCTGGAGAAGGTCGGCGGCAAGGCCCACGGTGCGGTACTTGAAGCCCTGCAGGTCGGCGACGGTGTTCACCTCGTTCTTGAACCAGCCGAAGGGCTGGGCCGGCATCGGGAAGCCGATGAAGCCGTAGACGTTGAGGCCCAGGATGTCCTGGGTCAGCTCGCGGTAGAGCTCCTGGCCGCCGCCCTCGTAGAACCAGCCGAGCATCGTGGTGGCGTTGCCGCCGAAGACCGGGCCGGTGCCGAAGAACGAGGCGGCCTTGTTCTTGCCGTACCAGTAGACCGGCACCGTGTGCGCCGCGTCGAGCACGCCGTCGTTCACGGCGTCCATCACCTGGAAGGCGCCGACGACCGCGCCGGCCGGCAGCAGGTCGACGTTGAGGCGGCCGCCCGACATCTCCTCGACACGCGTGGCGTACTGGCGGGCGAAGTCCATCCAGATGTCGGAGGCCGGCCACGACGTCTGCATCTTCACGACGAGCGGCGTCTGCGCGAGCACCGCCGGTGCGGCAAGCACGCTTCCCGCAGCGGCGCCACCGGCGAGCGCAGTCTTCCGAAGGAACGAGCGGCGATTGAGATTGGGTGTCTGGGACATTCATTTCCTCCCCGAGTGTCCGTACGTGACGATGCCGTTGTCTTCTGTCGAGACGTCGAGAGCATCGCGGTATTGCAGTCTTAGCATTCGACACGCGCGAGGCAAGCCGGATTGGTCAGAATTTCTGTCCAGAGTTCCCGGATCACGGTTCGGCGGCAAGTGCCACGACCGGCCCGCCGGCCGCCCGGGCGTCCGCGTCGTCATGCGTGACGAGAAGCGCGGGGATCCCGCGCTCGGCCACGCGGGCGAAGACGAACCGGCGGATCTCGTCCCTGAGCCCCGCGTCGAGCCGCGAGAAGGGCTCGTCGAGAAGGAGCGCCCGGGGCTCGGCGAGGAGTGTCCGGAACAGGGCGGCCCGCGCCTTCTGCCCGCCCGACAAGGTCGCGGGATCGCGGTCGTGGAACCCGGCGAGCCCCGCCTGCTCCAGCGCCGCCTCCACCGCCGCGCGGCGGGCGGCCCGGTCCCGAATCTTCGGCCCGAGCCCGAAGGCGAGGTTGTCGCCCACGCTCAGGTGCGGGAAAAGGAGCGCCTCCTGGAACAGCACGCCGATCCCCCGTGCCTCGGGCGGCAGGTCCGTCACGTCGCGGCCGTTCAGGATCACACGTCCCGAGGCCTCGAAGCTCGTGCGCGAGATGCCCGCCCACCGCGTCGAGAAGCGTGGACTTGCCCACGCCGGACGGTCCCATGACGGACACGACGCTCCCCGGCGCGACCGTCAGCGACAGGGGCGGGAACAGCGGCGCCCCGCCGCGCGGGGCCACGCACAGCCGGTCGAGGTCGAGCGTCACGCCGCGGTCCTCCCCGAAAGCCCGCGCCTGTTCCGCCAGACCCAGAGCGGGACGAGCAGGGCGAGCGAGTAGACCGCCCAGGGCAGGACCGCCTGGAGAAGCCCGTAGAGCCCGGCAATCCTCCGGTCCGCGCCCGAGGACAGCGCCACGGCCTCGGTCGTCAGCGTCGCCACGCGGCCCGCGCCGATGAAGAGCGTGGGCAGGTACTGCGCCACCGAGACGGCGAAGCCGATTGCCGCCGCCGTCAGGATCGGCCGGAGGAGGACCGGCAGCTTGACCCGGACGAGGCGGCGGGTGGGCCCGGCACCAAGCGCCGCGGCGGTTGCGGGCATCCGGCGGTCGAGGCTGCGCCACGGGTCGGACAGCGCGATCATCACGTAGGGAAACACGAACAGCGTATGCGCCCAGACCACGGCCGCCAGCGTGCCCGAAATCCCGGCCCTGAGAAACGCCACGTTGAGCCCGTAGAGGAATGCCACCTGCGGCACGAGGAGGGGGACGTAGATCAGAAGCTCCGCCCAACCCGCCCGGCCGCGGCGCGCGCGGTCCTCGCCTTCGAGCCACGCGATGGCCAGCGCGAGCGCGGCGAGTGTGGCGAGCCCCGCGACGACGAGCGTCGTCAGCGCCGTCTCGGCCGCCCCCGGCCCGTGGCGCGCCCATGTCGCGGCCGACCAGCTTTCGGGCAGGGCGCGGGGGTAGCTCCAGCGCCACGGCGGCGGACCAGAGCGCCAGCGCCGCGAGAGACAGCGCGCCGAGGCCGAGGAGCGCGGCGAGAAGCGAGGTCGCGGCGCGCAGCCCCGGCTCGGCGCTCGTCCCCCGCCCGCCGCGGCGGAGCCACCAGCGGCCCGCGCGGGCGGCAAGACGCTCGGCCCCGATCCATCCGGCGACCCCCGCGCCGGCGATCGCGGCGATGAGAAGGGCGGCCGCCGCCGCAGGCAGCAGCATGGCCGTGTCGGGCGAAAACGCCCACCGCGTGATCGCCACCGCAAGCGTCGGCGGGTTCGACGGACCGAGGATCACCGCCATGTCCACGACCGACAGGCTGAAGGCGAGCACCGCGAAGACCGGCAGCCGGATCAGCGGGTAGACCTGCGGCAGGATCACCTTGACCCAGACGAGCCCCCGCCCGTAGCCGAGCGACCGCCCCGCCGCGAGTTGGGCGCGGACCGGGATCTGGTTCAGCGCCGCAAGCATGACGAGGAGGAGGAAGGGCACCTCCTTCACCATGAGCCCCAGGATCAGGGCCGCGCCCCAGGGGTCATGGACGGTGGCCACGTCCGGCGGCGTCTCCCACCCGGTGGCCCAGGGCGAGATCGCGCGCGCGATCCAGCCCGAGGGTGCGATCACGAAGGCGAGCCCGATGGCGATGGCGGCATGGGGCGCGGCGAGAAGCGGCGTGAGAACGCGCCCCGCGAGGCGCGGCCGCGACAGGAGCGCGGCCGAGGCTCCGGCAGCGACAAGAAGCGACAGGACGGTCGCGCCGAACCCCGTCACGAGCGTGAGGCGAAGGCTCGTCCCGAGCCCCGGCAGCCCCGCGAGCGTCTCCCACGGTGCAAGCGAAAGGCGGTCCGCGCCGATGGCGGGCAGAAGCCCGAAGGCCGCCTTCGCGGTCTCCCAGAGCCCGAGCGCGACGGGCGGACGATACCCGAGATCACGGCGGCCAGCACCGCAAGGCGGAGAAGCCGGCCGTCTCGGGTCATTCGGTGTAGCGGGTCGCCCACTCCTCGACGATCCGGGTCATCCAGCTCGGATGCGGCTCGACAAGCGTGGGGCCGAGATCCTCGAGCCGGGGCAGCGCGGGAGAGGAGGGAAGCGCGTCGAAGAGCGCGGCCTCCTCGGCCGACAGCGTCGCGGGATCGAGCACGGAGAAGCTGCCCAGCACCTCGATGTTCTGCATCTCGGCCTGCGTCGCGGGATCGAGGAGGAAGTTCGCCACCACCATCGCGCCGTCGCGGTTCGCGGCGTTGTAGGGGACTGCCACGAAGCTGATGTTGCCGATGGTGCCGCCGTCGGGGACGAGGACGCGCACCGTTTCGGGCAGGAGCCCCTGCGCGATGGCGGCGGCCGGGGCGGCCGGGTCGAAGTACATCGCGAAATCGATCTCGCCGTCGTTCAGCATCTGCTGCTGGAGCAACTCGTTCTCCGGGAAGGACCGCCCTCCTGCCAGAGGTTCGGTCGGAGCGCGTCGTACCACTCCCACAGGGGCCCGGTCACGGCGTCGAAGGTGGCGTCCGTCGCGGGCTCTTGGAGGGCCGAGGCGTCGGGCGCGAGTTCGATCAGCGCCTGCTTGAGGAAGGTGGCGCCCATGAAGTTCGCCGGGATCGGGTGCGTCAGCCGCCCGGGGTTCGCTTGCGCCCAGTCGGCGAAGCCCGCGGTCGTCCTAGGCGGCGCGCTCACCCGCGCGGTGTCGTAGGCGTAGACGAAGCGCGCGAGCCGCCGGGGAATTCCATCCCGTCCGTCGGCACGGTGAAGTCCGTCGTCGCGGCCGAGCCGGGGGTGAGGTCGAGATAGCGCGCATTCGGCAGGTCGGCCACGAACGGCCCGTGGAGCAGCCCCTGCTCCTTCATGGCGAGAAAGTTCGGCCCGTTGATCCAGATGAGGTCGATGCCGCCGCCCTCGTCCTGGCCCGCCGCCTTTTCGGCCACGACGCGGGCGACCGCTTCGCCCGTGTCGGCGAGCTTCACATGCTCGATGGAGACGCCGTAGAGCTCCTCCGTCCGCTCGCCCGCCCATTCGATGAAGGCGTTCGTGCGCGGGTCGCCCCCCCAGGCGTTCCAGTAGACCGTCTGCCCCCGCGCGGCGTCGAGCACGGCCTGCCAGTCGGCGGCCGCGGGCGAGGCGAGAAGGGCGGGCAGAAGGGCGGCTAGGATCGGGCGCATGAAAGGTCCTTTGTGCGAGCGGTCGGCATTAGTCGGAAAACGCGCGCCAGCCGTCAAGCCAGCGGGTCGCCGTGGTGAGCGCGCAAGCTGCCGCGAACACCCAGGCGAGGACGGGGAAGGCCGCGGGAAACAGGCACATGGCGACATCACGACTTGTGGCTGTGCGGACAGCTACAGCACGCGCGCCGCGGTGGGAAGCGGTGCAGGCGGCGCGCTCGGCGCCTACGTTGGTTCGGAGGTTAGCGGCCAAACCGGTGCCGTCATCGGCGGCGGGCTCGGCGCAGCGGCCGGATCGTTGCTTGCGACCGAAATTGACCCGAGACCCGACAAACGCCGTCGTCACTATCATCGTCGTTACGACGATTGAGTTCATCACAGTTCCTGATTTCCGTGAAAGATACCGGTACGCGCTGATGTGATGCGGCGGTGCCTCCGCAGTCCGCTCCGTGCAAGCGTTCGCGCCGACACGACGCGATCACGGGCGAGACGCCGTCAGGGCGCAGACCAGTTCGTAGAGGAATCGCTATGTCTCGCTACATCTTGCTTTTATTCCTAATCTTGCTTCTTGTGAGCGGTTGCGCCGGTATGGACCGGACAGACCAGCGCATGGTGTCGGGCGCTGCGATCGGCGGGGTCTTCGGTGGTCCGATTGGAGCCGGGATCGGCGCTGGTGTCGGTTATGCGGTGGATCGGTACGAAACCAAGCGGTAATGCGCGATGCGACGTATCGAGCCACACCCCTCAAATGTGCAAGGCTGTTAATTCGGTAACTCAGCTTGCCTCGTCTTTGCACCGGGCCTGCACGGTTGCTGCGTAATGGCGCGCTAGTCTTTGTCTCGAGTGGAGCAGGACGGCATGCAACCGCCTCGCGACCACGGCCGCGGGCGCCGCCATGCGGTTTCGGTTCATCCAACGGTCCGATCAGTGTGACGCCCGCCTCGAGAGTTCACGTCGAACTTGACCGGAGGAATACCATGTCACGCAATCGCAGCCTGGCTCAAATCGCGTTATTCGCTGCGCTCGGCCTTGGCACCGCCACAGCGATCGTCGCCCAACCCGGTTGGACGGGCGGGCAGTCCGGCCCGGCCGGCGGCGGATCAGCGGCCTTCTCCGCGATTGACACGAATGGCGATGGCGCCGTCAGCGCCAACGAGCACGCCGCCCTCCGCGCTCAGCGCATGGCCGCCAACGCCCACGCGGGGCGGCTCCTGCGCAACGCCGGCAACGCCCCACAGTTCGCAGATATCGACGCCGACAGCGATGGGCAGCTGAGCCAGACTGAAATGGCACAATTCCGCGACCAGAGGATGGCCGGACGTCCATGCAATCGCGGCTCACGGCGCGGCTAGGGTTCCCAGCGATAGACGTGTCGATCAGGATGCCTGACCGGCGGGTAGTCTAGGGCGGCATACAGAGTATTCTCTGACTGAAGTTTCCTGAAAATTTTTGTGTGGCCCCAATGAATGGGCGGGCAAACCCTGAGCCCATTGATAATTCTTATTGGCCTATAAGGAAAACGTTTGCATTTCTCATGCCAAGTATTGGCGGCAACGCGGGAAAAGACGCGATAAATGTTTCTAAATCAATCAGATAATGCGTGAGCAGAGGGTGCCCTTTTGCTATAATTTCAGGTGCAAACCATTGAAATTACATACGAAAGGCCCTCTGCTCAATGTTCATTCTACGCGACCTGCTGACCCCGCTCCAACAGACCTTCTCCGAGACCGCTCAAGGCCAGAAACGCAAGGTCTGGTTCGTTTATACGCTGCTGGCGGTCGCGGTTCCCTTTACCTCTTCGATCACCTCCAATGTGTTGCGGACCCTGCGTACGCTGTTCGGCCTGGAGCTTGAGTCGCAGCGCTTTTATGCCTTCATGGCGAGCTCGACGCTGCCGTGGCAGCGTCTCTGGCCGGTGCTGTGGGGGTTGATTCCCAACCCGACCACGGTGGGGCGGGTGATGGTGGCGCTGGATGATTCGATCAATACCAAGACGGGCAAGACGATCTTCGGCTGCGGGCATTTCCATGACCATGCCGCCAAGGGCAATCAGTCCGACTATCCCTGGTCGCAGTGCATGTTGGCCATCGGGTTGCTGAAGCGGATCAAGGGGCGCTGGGCCTGTCTGCCGTTGGACTTCCGCTTCTACTCTGATGCAGAAGGACATCGAGGCGAAAGGCGTGACGGTGTCGCAGGGATGGTGCGGTCGTTGCGTTCGAGACGAAAATGGATCAGGCGGCGACGATGCTCAAGGCGGTGTTCGCGCACTTCCGCCAACCGGTGCTGGTGGTGACCGACAGCTGGTTCGGCAACGATGGGCTGTGGTCGCGCTTGGCGCGCGGGCGCGACGGGGACTTTCAGCTCCTGTCGCGGTTGCGCTCGAATCTGACACTCTACGACTTGATGCCCACGCCGGCGAGCGGGGAACCTCCCCGGCGCGGGCGCCCGAGGAAATACGGCGCGCGGCTCGGCAGCGTGGCGCAATGCGCGCTGGCGTTCAGGGCGTGCGCCGTGACCTACCGGGTGCTGCTCTACGGCAAGCAACGCGAGCTGCTGGCGTTCTCGCAGGTGGTGATGCTCAAAACGATGAAGTGCCCGGTGCGTGTGGTGTGGGTGTTTCGCCAGTCCCGCTACGTCGCTCTGGCAACCACCGATCTGTCGCTCAGCTGTCGAGCAGATCATCGAATTCTATGGCGCGCGCTGGAAAATCGAATCCGGCTTCAAGGAAATCAAGCAGGACATCGGCAGCGCCAAGTCCCAGACGCGCACCGCGCACGCCGTCAGCAATCATCTGCAACTTCTGCCTGATGGCAACCACCCTGACCTGGATCTACGCCGATCGCCTGCAGCAGGCGCCCGAGCGCAAACATAAGATCCGCGGTCGCTCCGCTTTCGCCTTCTCCGATGTGCGAAGACTCCTCGCCGAGGCGGCACTGCATCCGGATTTTCAATCGCTTTGCCCTCCACCCACGCAAAGCCCGCAAAATCCTTTCGTCCAGCTGCTGCTGCGCATGGTGGCTTGAGCGTGACAGAATCGGCCGGTGTAAAATTCTCAGGAAACTTCAGTTCTCTGATGTCAGCGTCTCTTGGCACCTTCCGCCCGATGCCTGCCGTCGTCTTGGCCGTCGTCTTTACAGGCACGCCGCGCTTACATGCACGCATGCAGCGAAATCATGTCCTCGACCCCACCCAACCAGCGACCCAAAATCCTCGCCATCGACGGCAGCTACCGCCGCGGCGGTATCACCGACCAGCTCGTCGATGCCGTGCTCCGCGCAGCCGAGGCCGGCGGCGCCCGCACCGAGCGGGTTCACCTGATCGATGCGCGCATCGCCTTCTGCATGAACTGCCGCGCCTGCGCGGCGCCGCCGCTGGAGAGCGCCCGCGGTAAGGGGCGCCTGCCAACTCGACGACGCCATGGCGCCACTGCTGGCACGCATCGACGCCGCTGACGGGCTGGTGCTCGCCGCGCCGACGAACTTCGGCAGTGTCGACCGCCGTGACCAAACGTTTTATGGAGCTGGGCTCATCTGCTACGCCTACTGGCCCTCGGGCCGACCGGCGCCGACGCTGCGCCGGGACCTCGTGGAGGGCAAGCAGCGCTCACGCAGGCCGGCTGTGCTGGTCACCTCCGAGCGCGGCACCCTCGGTGATGGCCCGGTTCCTGGGCCACACGTTGAAGGAGCTCAAGCAGACGGCGGAGGTGCTGGGGACCGAACCCATCGGAGGCCTCTGGGCCGGCCTATCCGCGCAGCAGCCGGAACAGGCCATTCAACCAGGTGCGCGCCGCCGCGCCGCGCGGCTCGGACGCAAACTGGTGCTAACGGAGAAGCGGCAGGGAGGCAACGCGCGCTCGGTGACCGGCTTGATCGTTGCAGCGGCGCAGCCAGCTTGGGGCTGAGCTTCGGTTGGCGGAAGAGAGCGAAACTGCGATGCGTCATGTCCACCTGCACTGCCTGGTGCCGGGCGGGGCGCTGGCCGACGACGGCACCTGGCATCCGGCCAAGCGCACCTATCTGTTCCCGGTGCGGGCCTTGTCGCGGCATCTGCGCGGCGGCTTTGTCAGTCGCCTGCGTGCGGCCTTCGAGGCCGGGCGCTTGCAACGCATCACCGATCGCAACGAAGTCGATCGTGTGCTGCAGACGCTGATGAGCAAGGAATGGGTGGTCTACTCCAAGCCCTGCCTCGCTCGCGCCGAGACGGTGGTGGACTACCTTGGCCGCTACACCCATCGCACGGCGGTCTCCGATGGGCGACTGCTGAGCTTCGACGGCAACTTGGTCGAACTCAGCTATAAGGACTATGCCGACGGCAACCGGCGCAAGGTGATGACGCTCAGCGGCGACGAACTGCTGCGCCGGTTCCTGCTGCATGTGTTACCCAAAGGCTTTATGCAGAGTCGAGGATTATGCCGAGAATGTCGCTGACGGACGGCAGCATTCTTCACGATATCAATGGGTCGCAGCGCCGGGTCCGTTGATTGACTCCGCATAAGGCTGCCGTCCTTCTCCACATTGGCGAAAGGAGGACAGCATGTTGACGACCTACTTCGAACACCCGTTCACGCTTCGCAAGCTGCGGTCCGGTCCTGCCGGTCCCTACCTGGACGATTTCGCTGCTCAGCTCGCTCGCGCAGGCTACTGTCGCGACAAGATCAGGGCGCATCTGCGCGGTGCCGGGCGATTCTCCGCTTGGGCCGCGCAGACCGGATTGACGATTAGTGCGCTGGATGCGCAGGCACTCGGGCAGTTTGGCCGGTGCCTGGACGCGCAAGGTCGCCTGCGCTGTCGCCGGGGGGAATACAGCAGGAGCTTTGTCGGGGCTCGCCAGTTGGTTGACTGGCTGCAGACCAAGGGTATCGTCCCGCCGTCCCCGGCGCCGGTCGAGCCGGAACTGCTGACAGCGTTCTGTCATTGGATGCAGACTCAGCGCGGCGTCACCGAGACGACCCTCAAGGGCTATCGCCCGGCGCTGCGCCGCTTGCTTGTGGTCCTCGGCGAGGAGCCTGAGCACTACACGGTCAAGCAATTGCGGCAATTCGTCCTCGAGCGCACGCGCGACAACAAGACCAGTCAAGTCAAGACGACCGTCACCGTCCTGCGGATGTTCTTGCGCTTCTTGATCACACAGGGTCGCTGCGCTCCGGAGCTGCTCGTCGCGATCCCGACCATCGCAGGCTGGCGTCAGGCTGCACTGCCGAGCTACCTCGGCGCCGAGGACGTTGAGCGGATGCTCGACACCTGTGATTGCACGACCACGATGGGTGCACGCGATCGGGCCGTGTTGTTGCTGCTGGCACGGCTCGGGCTGCGAGCCGGCGATGTGGCGGCCTTGCGGTTGAACGACATCGACTGGGAGCAAGGGCTGTTCCGCGTCGCCGGGAAGAACCGACAGCAAACAGCGCTTCCGCTGCCGCAGGATGTCGGCGATGCGCTGTTGCACTACGTCGCCAACCACCGTCCGAGCGTGGACACGTCCCACGTCTTCATCACTGTCGTGGCACCGTTCAGGCCCTGTTCCCGCTGGACGGTCAGCTCGATTACGGCGCACGCCTTGCGCCTCGCACAAATTGATGCACCGTCCTACGGGGCGCATCTCCTGCGTCACTCGGCCGCGACGGCGATGTTGCGTCAAGGTGCGTCGCTGGAGGCCATCGGTGCCGTGCTGCGCCATGCCTCCATTGAGACGACCCAGCTCTACACCAAGGTCGACGTCGATCTCTTGGAGCAGGTGTGCATGCCTTGGCTGGAGGTCGCATCATGCTGACGCAAGCGGTGAATGACTATCTCGCCGTGCGCCGTGCAGCCGGCTTCACTTTAAAGACCACCGAGCTGTATCTGCGCTATTTCGTTCGCTTCGCCGAGGCCCGCGGCGACACCTACGTGCTGGCGAACAGCGCGATCGCGTGGGCGGCCGAAGCCAAGACTGAGGTCGAGCGCCAGCGCCGCTACCAATGCCTGATCGGGTTTGCACGCTTCATCCATGCCGAAGAGCCGTGCCATGAGATCCCACCCGCGCACGTCTTCTGCGGCTATCTCCCACGTCCAACACCCTATCTGTTCACCGACGAGGAGCTGAGCCGGCTCATCGGCGCCGCCGCTCGCCTGGGGCCGCCAGGCTCGTTGCGGCCGCAGACCTACACGACCCTGTTAACGCTTCTCGCCGTCACCGGGCTGCGCCCGGCAGAAGCCTATGCATTGCGCCGCGATGACATCACCCACGACGGATTAACCATCCTCAAGACCAAGTTCCGCAAATCCCGCCTGGTCCCGATCCACGACTCGACCCGCGCCGCCTTGGCGCACTATCTGGAGCAGCGCGAGCGCATCGGCGGGGATGACCCGCATGTGTTCGTCTCCTTGGCCGGGCACCCCCTCGCCCCGTGCCTCGTCTCGCGCATCTTCAGGCAACTTTTGCGCACGGCCGACCTGCCAGATCGCCCCGGGCGACCGCGCATCCACGATCTGCGTCACCGCTTTGCCACCCGCGCGCTGCAGGCCTGTTCCGGCACCCGCGAACAGATCGGCGCTCAGCTGCTTGCGCTGACCACCTATCTTGGCCATGCCCATGTCGGAAGTACGTACTGGTATTTGGAAACGACGCCGCAACTGATGACCGACATCGCCGCGCGTTGCGAGGACTTTGTCTGGGGAGAACCGTCATGACCGCGATTGCCCCACACATCACGGCGTTCCTGCGCGAGCGCCTCCCGCGCCAGCGCGGTGCCAGCGAGCACACCTGTCAGAGTTACGCTTACGCCTTCCAACTGCTGTTCCTGTATGCGAGCGAACGCTTGCATGTGCAGCCCTCCGCGCTGGCGCTCGAGCAGCTCGACGCCCCGCTCATCATGGATTTCCTCGAACAGCTCGAGACCAAGCGCGGCAACACGGCCAGCACCCGAAACGCGCGACTGGCCGCCATCAAATCCTTTATGCGCTTCTGTGAGTATCGCGAGCCCGCTGTGCTTGAGCAGAGCCGGCGCATTCTCGCCATTCCGTTCAAGCGCGTCGACGTCGCGCTGATCGACCACCTGACCATCGCCGAGATGGAGGCGGTCCTCAATGCCCCGGACCTGAGGGTGCGCGACGGTCTGCGCGATCGGGCGATGTTGCACCTGTGTTTCTCGGCCGGGTTGCGGGTGTCGGAATTGGTCGGTTTGCCCTTGGCTGCACTGGACCTCCAGTCATCACCCAGTCTCCGCGTCCAAGGCAAAGGGCGACGCGAACGCTGTCTGCCGCTGTGGAAACACGTCGCCACCGATCTGCGGGCGTGGTTGGCGGTTCGCGGTGAGGCGTTGGCACCCGAGCTGTTCCTCAATGCGCGCGGCCAACCGATGACACGTTCCGGGTTCGAGTACATCCTGCGCAAGCATGTACGCACCGCCTCCGAGCCGTGCCCATCGTTGAAGGCCAAGCGCGTCTCTCCGCATGTGCTGAGGCACACCTGCGCGATGATGATCCTGCAGGCGACCGGAGACCTGCGCAAAGTCTCGTTATGGCTGGGTCACGCCGACATGAAAACCACCGAGGTCTACCTGCGCGCCGATCCGACCGACAAGCTTGAGGCGATTGCAGCCATCACCCCACCGGCTCTCAAACGCGGGCGATTCCAAATGCCCGACAAACTGATCGCATCGCTCCAACCGAGCTGATTTATGCGGAGTGTTCGGAGCCGGTGCGGCTGCTGGGACCGGCTTCGCGCTCCGCAGCTCAGCATAATCCTCGACTCTGCATAACGACCCAGAGCTGACATCGGCCCTGCGAACAACAACGGCGGCAATACAACCCAAAGCGGACATTGCGCGAGTCACCTTCCACGTCGCTGAGGCCGCCGATCTTGGCCGCCCGCCGACCGAGCGCTTGCGAGGATGCTTCCGAGCCGAGGTCGAACCGGGGCATCCTCGGCCAGCCCGAGCCCGACGTCGAGTTTGATCAGAGCGTTGCCTGGTAGCCGCCGTCTCTCGCAGGCGGGGTGCGGCCGCCCTTGTGCTGCACCTGTCCACTGTCCCCCGGAGTCGCGTTCGAGCCCTCGGCAGAACCGAATTTCTGCTCCACCGCGAGACCGCTGGGCGCCCAGATGGTGTCTTGACCGATCACCGATCGCTCGCTAGGCTCCCAAAGTGCGCGTCGCTAGACGCACAGAGACGGTTGGATTTCCTATCCGTTAGCCCCTCAACGATGAGTGGCGGTTTTCAATTCCTCAAGGCCGAGACCAACGATCGCGGCATCACAAACATCCGACAGCATAGGAGGAGTTATGCAGCTCAAGGTTCTCGCCTTTGTTCTCGCCGGAGGCGAGGGAACGCGGCTTTATCCATTGACCCATGAACGTGCCAAGCCGGCAGTCCCCTTTGGTGGAAAGTACAGAATTGTCGACTTCGTGCTCAGCAATCTGGTCAATTCCGGTATTTACTCCATTTACGTGCTGATCCAGTTTCGCAGCCAGTCCCTTCTGCAGCACCTGAGCGATGGTTGGCAGTTCGGGGGTATTCTGAAAAACGAGTTCTTGATTCCGGTGCCGGCCCAGATGCGAGCCAAGGGCAAGGAGTGGTACCGAGGAACCGCCGATGCCATCCACCAGAACCTCAACCTCATCGAGCAATCCGCCCCAGATCTCGTGGTTGTGTTCGGTGCCGATCACATCTACCGGATGAACATCCGAGAGATGATCGAGTATCACCAGCACAAGCAGGCCGATGTCACCATTGCGGCCCTGCCGACAGATAAGAAGTTCGCCAAAGACTTCGGCGTCATCGAGGCGGCGGACAGCGGACGCATCCTTGGGTTTCACGAGAAGAGGGCCGATGCCCCCACCATGCCTGGCGATTCGAGCCGTGTCTACGCCTCCATGGGCAACTATGTCTTCAGCACCGAGATGCTCTTGAAGATGATCGAGGAGGACCAGGAGGATTCCGCGAGTTCCCATGATTTCGGGAAAGACATCTTGCCCAAGGCCATCGGTCAGGCCGAGATGTTTGCCTACAATTTCAACACGAACCAGATCCCCGGCGAGGAACCTGACAAGGTGCCTTACTGGCGCGATGTCGGCACCCTCGACGCCTTTTACGACGCCAATATGGATATCCGCGCCATCTCACCCGAGCTTAATTTGTTCAACCGCGAATGGCCACTGCGCACCGCGAGCTATCCCGATCCGCCGGCCAAGTTTGCGTTTGACGATGAGGATCGTCGGGGACAGGCGATTGACTCGGTTGTCTCCGGGGGCTGCATTATCTCTGGAGGTCTGGTCAAGGACTCCGTTCTCGGCCGGCACGTCTTCGTTCATGCCGGCTGCCAGATCGAGGGGTGCGTCATCTTCGACAACTGCGATATTGGACGCAACGCGAAGCTACGGCGCTGTATTCTGCAAAAGAACGTCCGTATTCCAGAGGGCTCGGTGATCGGCTACGATCACGAGGAAGACAAGAAGCACTACCATGTGACCGAAAGCGGCATCGTCGTTATCGAGGGGAGTCGGACGCCTATGCCGATTTCAACGATAACAATCTGAGCGAGAATGATCGCAGTTGGCCGACTGCTGCCGATCGGCTCCGGACCGCCGGAGTCCCGATTCATGAGCCTTTGCTGACGCTGCCCCGGCTGTGGCCGAACGGCAGTTCCGGCCCCTGACCGACCCTCCGGCCCTTGGCAACTCTCGACCTTTGGTCACCCTGGACTCGAACAGCCGCGTGGATTTCCTATCTCACGAACAAGTCTCAAGCGTGGCCACGCGCAGAATATCAGGTGTGGAGAAGTTACAGGGTCGTGAGTAGTTCGTTGAGCCGCGCGCCTAAGCGTTTGTGGTACTGCACGGCATCGTCGTAGGCGGTCTTCGTCGCTTGCGACGCCCCTGATGGCGCATGATGGCTCCCATTCCGAGGTCGCTTTCGCACCTCCAGCAGAGTGGCCAATGCTGCCATCGACTCGGTCAAGGCTTGAGCGTAAGCGCTCAATTCGTTTTGGATTTCTCTGCCCCGCCGAATCGACAGGTCCTCCTTGTTCAAGTTGCTCAGACCGTCGATTGCACGGCTCAGGCGCTGGCTCAATTCGTCGAGTTCTTGCTGATCCGTCAAGCTGCCGCGCGTGTGGCGCCGGGTGAAGTTGTGGATGAGCCTGCCGGCGCTGACGTGGAACACCCTACGGTGGATGCGCAGGTACTCGCTGCGCACTGCCGCAACCTCGTAGGCGATCTTGAGAAGGTCAGACATATACCTCGCGGGTCCAAGCTCAAGCGATTTTCAGCGATAGGTGAGAAATCAACCACACAAAGCTCGTTGATCAGATCGGCAATCCGAAAAAGTATCGCATTCTGTGCTTTTCGTTCGCCTTCTAGGAGCGATAGTTGAAACAGCACCGCTATGTGACGACGGGCGCGACGCGTCAAACGGGCACAAGGACGAGCGGGTTGGGATACCTCTTGATAGCAATCGTCTCACCTCGTCTGTGAGGTGTGGACCCCTCGAGCGCTCGCGTTAGCCTACAAACGAGTGTCGTCTCCCAGCGGACCTTGCGGCCACCTCCGGCCGGTGACGGGTCCAACGCGACTACGGAGTGCGTCTCCGGACGGCCACTTTGCGCCAAAAGACACCTTTTTCGCGGAGGTGTTGTCGGAGCTGCGCGGCCTTGTCCGACAAATGACCTGTTATCAAATCATCCGAGGCGTCCGGGCAATTCCTGCGCACAGTATAGTAGCTCGACACATTGACCTCGCGAATGTCGGCTGTCGGCGCTTAGCAGTCGCTCGTACAGAACGGGAGAGTGTCCGGAGTTGGCCGACTGCGGACGCTAGGTCCGGCTGGGATGACCCAGGGGCCGGCTGTCCCGCAGGCACCCATGACCGCGGTGCGGGAAATCCAGACGGGTCAACGGGGATTACGCTGACGAAACGCTGTGGATTAAGGTGAGCGACAACACCTAAGTAGGTCGCGCGGAGCCCCGGTGATCGCTCCGGACACTTGGGCCACCGAGTGCGCAATCGGACCAGGTTGTCCTGACAGGCAGCGTCAATTCCGTTCCCAGTCGTCCTCGCCGGCATCCTCGACGTCGCCGTCGTTGTTCTCGTCCCAGAACCGCTGCCCGATGTGATTGATCTGAAGTATGCCGTCAGCGGCCTGCGCGCCGCCACTGATGGGCGTTGCCTGAATCAAAAAACGATCGGCGGTGACGGTGCCGGAAAAGGCGATGCTGTAATGGCCCAAATGGTCGTCGGCGGCACTGATGTCGGGGGCCTCGCCGGCGCCGGAACTGCAATCCATGTCCGCCCCCGGGTTGTAGCACCCCGTTTCCGTATAGATGCGCTCCATGAACTGGGCCAGTGCCATCAGTTCCGCCTGAATCTCGGCGCGACGGGCCTTGGCGATCTGGTTCGTGTAGCTCGGATAGGCGATCGCGGCAAGGATGCCGACAATGGCAACCGTCACCAGCACCTCGATCAGGGTGAAGCCTGACCGGCTTGGACGCGAGCGCACACAGGACACCGGTTTCGAGGCGCCGCGGGCACATCGACAGGCCGTGACACCAAGCCGACCCTGATCATTCGTGAACCTTCTTGCTTGCATCGGCATCAGCGTAACTGCAGCCAATTGCGCCAACCTAGCGCAGTCGATTCCCGCAGGCGAATCAAATCCCCCTCGGAATCAGACACAATCTGCTGCACGTTGCCATTGCCTAGGCCAATCTGCGTCGGGGCTGAGTAGATGCCGGTGCCGCCATCGGCGAGTGCGCGAATGCTGCTGCCGGGGATCGCGGGGCTGTTGTCAGGCGTCTGCAGCAGATCGTTGGCATCGAAATCGCCGTCCAGATTGTAGTCGAAGGGTGTCACCGACAACCGAGAGCCGTCGTTGGCATCCAGCGTGTTGATCCAGCTCACCCCGCCCGAGCTGCAGCAGTCTTCCGGAATCATCGAGACAAAGACGATCCGATTCCCGCTGACATCGGGCGAGGCAACGACACGCTCACCTTCGGGATCTCCGTTCGCCAACACCAGGTCGATGAACCAGCCTCGATAACCGTTCTCGGACCATTCGATGGGGTGATCGGTGCTGGTTCGGCCGAGGCTGGCCAGCCCACCTTCGGGATCGTTGATGCGGACCTCTGCCTGGAATTGCTGCGCGAGCAGATCACCGCCCGCCCGGCTGGGCACATCAAAGCCACCGACATCGGCCGCGAAGACAAGACCGTTGTCGTCCCAGATTCCGTAGAAACTCTGAACCTGGGTGTCGGATTTGTCCGCGGCATTCAGGTACTGCCCGGTGCCGAACAGCACCATCGTGCCAACGCCGGACGCATGCCGCTTGGCCACCACCTTGGACGTTATGGGCTGGGGATTACCGGTATCGTCGACGGCTTGGAACAGCAACACCGGGGGGTTGTTTGTGTCGATAAGATCAAAGCGCCACAGATTCCCGAACAGATCGCCGGCATAGGCGAAATCCGCGATCAGGTCGCCATCGGCGTCGACGGCGGTGACGGGTCCGAGGGCATTGGTTCGGCCCTGCTCAGCGTCAGCGCAGTCGCTGCCGGCTGTTGGCGCGTCACCGGCCACCCGCGGGTCTTGGCAGAAGCCACGCCCGGTATCCATCTTCGCGCGGATGCGTTCCGCGTTCGCTCCGCCCAGATTCAGCACGTAGAGCACGGCGTTGCCGGTCTGGCTGACGGTGCAGTTGGTACCGAGGGCGGCTTCGTCGGTGCAATGGCCGGCAACCTCGCCAACCTCGTTGGTGTTGTTATAGCCATTGCTCACCAACGTGACCCAGATGGGCTCGACGTCGTCCGCCAGATCGTCGTCGATCCGCACGACGACGGGCGCGGATCGGCTGTAGCCCATATCCCGGCCATCCAACGCTCCGTCGTCTTCGTCATTGCCGGAGCCGTCGTTGAACTCCCACAGCGGCAGGTCAGCCGGGTTGCCTTGGCTGATCGTGCTGGGATTGGTGATGTTCAGCGCAAAGACGCCCTGAGCACCGAGCCCGAAGCTTCCGACCAGCACGGTCTTCCAGCCCTCGTTTCCCTGACTGTCGGTGAATTTGGCGTCCGCGGAGACGAGCGGGCCATCGACGAAGGCGCGCTTCGGGATCAGGTTGCCATAGCCTGGATCGGTCAGGTCGGACAGTCTCGCGTAAACGCTCTCGGGTACGTACGCGAACAGCTCAACGCCGTCGGCGGCTCTCAGAGCATGGAGCATGCCATCATTGGCGCCGAAGTAGACGACCTCGATACGATTCTTGAGCGACTCGGAATTCTTGAACGCCAGATAGTCCGGGTTGTTGAAGACGCCTCGCGGGGGACCGACCACCACCGGATTGCTGCCGATGATGTCTCCGAGCCAGTGTCCGTCGCGCTCGCGAAAACCGTCTGCGTCACCCGTCTCGCCGCTGTCGTCCCCACGCAAGTAGTCGATACGGGCCTTTGCGAGCGTGACCTGCTCCGGATAGGCGGACGCCAGATCGACGCCGAGGTTGCAGAAGGCAAGCTCACCGCTCCAGACGTCGCCGGTATCGGCGCCGCAGCCGAGCAAACCGAGTTGCTGGTCACGAGACAGCCGGTCGAAACTCTCCGCGGCGAAGGCCAGCGGCGAACCGGCGCCCAGCGTAATGATCTCGCGGTCGCTCGCCGACATCGCCCGAGGCGCGGTCCAGTAGGTCGCGTCACCGGACTGGCATAACGGCGCCCATGGGCCTGGTGGCGCAGGGAGGATGACCCAAGCCGACGGAAAGTTGATAGGCGCGCACTTCTCCGCGCCATTGCGCCGTGTCGACAATGGTCTGGAACAGGAGCGAGCCGGAGTCGAGCTGGGCCGCGTTGGTGGCGACGGATGCATTGGACGCCTCCACATCCGCCGCGGCGGAGACGGCGTCGAGCACGTCGGCGAAGGAACGAATGAGCTCATCCGGGGCCGAAGCGCTGAAGAATCTGCCCCGACCGTTCAAGGCCGCATGGTAAAGATCGTCGACCTTGGCCGCGGCCGGGATCTGATCCGCGAGCCAGGAACTCCCGCTCGCACCGACCCCGGAGAACGGGCCGGTGGCCCCGTATGCATCGATCGCAACCTCGTCGGGGAAGCCGTCGATGCCGACGCTCCTAAGCTCGCCGCTGGTGATGGAGTAAGTGCCGAACGGGCTGCGATCAGACGGGGTAACCGCCCCACCCGCACCGAGGCCGACCCCGAAAAAGCTGAGGTGTTGCCAGGTCGCGGGGTCGTTGCGTGGATTCCAGAAGTTGGCGGCACTATCGGCATCGGCCGTGTCGTCCCAAGACTCGAGGATGGGAGGCACTTGGTTGTTGCGTTCGTCGCCGTCGAGGTCACGCCGCCAATAGTAGAAGACGACGTCTGAGAGCATCGCCGAATTGGCATCGCTGTAGACCTGGGTCGCTTCAGTATTTGGCGTATAGGCCGAAACACCGTAGCTGTTTTCCGGCAGTTCGGCAGCAACGCCGTCCTGATTCGGCGCGAGACTGATCCAACAATCGTTACTCCCGCCAGCGCAGGGCCAGGATGGGGAACGCTCCCCGCCTCCGGCGTTGTCGCTCCAAACATCCTCCCAGACACCATCAGTGAACAGCAGATGAACGTTATTTCGGCATTTCACACCACAGCTATTGCGTAGAAAGCCGGAGGGATCATCACGATGGCTACCAATGTCGTCAGCACGCGCCAACTCGCTGGCGACGAACTCGCCCGCACGAATATGGGAGCCCTGTAAATTCGTGTCGGCGGCGCCTTTGCTGGTCAGCGCGAACATCCAATCGAAAAACCGCCCTTTATTTTCCGCAAAGGCGTTGAAGCGCGGGCCATCGTCGTCTGTGTCGAGCCAATCGAAGGCGTCCGTGCCCGGCCAAAGCTCGTCGTTGTGGCGCATGTCCTGAAAGGTCAGCCGCACACCCGGATCAAGGGTGTGCATCACACGGGACAACGCCGTCTTGGTCATCAGTAGACGACTGCGATGGTAGACGAACCAGTTGGCGAAATTACGCCGCGCCGCGGCGGCACCATCGAGTCCGATGGCGGCATTATTCCGCGGCGTGCAGTTGACACCGGGAATGCGATTAACAAAGCTCAGGCCGGATGGATTGGGCGCACCGGAGGTCGGAGCAAGGTCTTGGCAGTTACCGGCATCGATATCGCTCTGGCTGCCGACGACGATCTTCGTAAAGCATGCGGAGGGGCTTTCACTACCTGGCCCGGATGAAAAATCGTCGCCGCAGCGCCTGCAAACGGCCCACTGCGGGATGGTCTGCGGTGGCGGAAATGGTGCGTCGTTGCATTGCGCATCCGTCTTTTGATTCGTATCAGTGGAGTAGAAGTTACCTGGATCCCACAGGTAATAGAACGCCGTTCCCGGTGGCAGATCCGCATTGAAGTAACCGATGCTGTCGGTACAGTCCGCCGAGACTTCCCGATCGTCCTTGATGACTCGATATTGATCGGACAGGTTAATCGGGTCGGGCGCGTAACAGTCCAGACCAAGATAGGGGAACTGATCGGCAGCCGAGAACTCGGCATGGCCAAGCGACGTACCGTCGGCAGCCAGGCCTGGCATGTAGGTCTTCCAGGGATCGTAATAGAGGCGGTTGACGTCGGGAGACGCGAACGGCTCTATGGACAAGACATCCTCAATGTCGTCTGGCATGAAGGCACGCCCCATGCTCGGCGAATTGTCGATCGTCAGCACAAGATTCGGGGCGACGCCCGCGAGCAGGAACGGTGGCACCTCCGTGAGATCGATGTCGGCACCACCGACATGACCCGACGCAAGCAACGTGGGCAACACACAGATCACGGTGGCAACACGGCGAAGGAACCAACCACACCCAGGCTTGTGCCCGCTTGCTCGAAACCGTCGATGACTGGACATGGCGGATCTCGCTAAAACTGGAACACCTTCGCCACCGTGGATTGCACGATCGCGCGGGCCTTGGCCGATGCGCCAAAGCCGAGCGCGGTGACGGTGTAGTAGTGCACACCGGCGCCCCGGGCGGCCTCTTCGGCGTCCAGTGGCGGCACGTAGCGCACCTCGATGTAGATGCGGGGCTGTCCAACGACCCCGGGCAGCGCGCCAGAATCGCCGAGTTCGCCAAGGACCTCTTGGTACGTCGAACCCTCGCTGACGTTGGCGAGGTCGGCCTGCCAGTTATCCAGCACACTGGCGAGGCCGGTGCATGCAGCATTCTGCAAGTCGGCGTTTGCGCCGTTGACGGTGCATGCGGGCCAGACATGTTCGGAACCGCTGCTGTCCGCGGTGGGCGGCGCAGTCTGATTCTCGATATAGGCAAGGCCTGCCTGCAAGGCGGCCTCGGCGGCCTGCAACGCGGTATGGTTCTGGCGCAGGTTGCCGGCCATTCGCTCCTGCATCACGGTGCTTCGGATACCGGTGATGCCGAGCATGGTGATGACCAACAGCACCACCAGGCCGAGGATCAGTACGGCGCCCGACGCGGCGTTCCGGCGTCCCGCGCGCCGCGGAGAACGGCGGTCGAAACATACGAGCCGCGATGGGTCCCCAAGGGTTGCCCGCAAGACTGGACTGGCGCTGGTGACGAACGACAACCTCGCTTGCAGCGCATGCCAGGGCGCGGGAATGTGATGCAAACGCAACACGGCTAACGCCCGATATACCAGGGGATACTGGCGCGCATCGCGACATTGGTGAGGAAGCGTTGGTAACGCCGGCTGCCCTCAGGCAAGCCTTTTCCAAGCGTGTCGTCGGCGATGTTGCCGTTGCCGGTGTTGGGCGGCCAGTTGTCCCTGGCCGGGAGCATCGCCTGGCTGACAACGCCGTCCTGCTCGGTGGCGAGCAGCAACTCCACCGACGCGGAGCGCACGCGGGACCAAGCCTTGTTTCTGCTGACCCAAGCCGCGGTGTGCACGGTGCTCGGTGTCATGCGCGTGATAACTGGTACCGTCAGACAGCACGCCGCTAAAGGTCAGGCGCATGTCGGCGACGTCAGTAATCAGGGCCTGACTGTCGCCATCTTCCATACTCCAGACGCAGAGTGACGGCCGATAACGATCAAAATCGTTGTCGCCGCCGTCGCCAACTTGGCAGTGGCCCACGCCGGAGCCAGCCTGGATGCGCCGATTGTTGGTGTCGACGCAGCAGACATAGTACACGTCGTAGGAGAATGGGTAGACAGTGGCACGGTGGACCGGCTGAGCCACCTGCCGCGTCGCGCTGGCCGCGGACCAGTTGTATGCGCGGCCGAGTGTGTCGGCGGCATTGACGACGTTTCCATCGGCGTCCGTCGCGGTGTGAGCGATGCTCAAATCATTGGCGCCGCGCTCTTCCGGGCCGCTGATCTCGAACAGATCGGCACTGACGCAGTCGGTGATCAAGGCGAGCCGACCGACGTTGGCAAGCGCGGACGGCACGGCCTCCAGGTTGAGATCGCCGGAACCCTCGAAGCCGCCGTTGTCGCCAATGGCGCCGGCCAGGGTGCCCGCCACACCGACGCCTTGATCGTCGACGCCCCAGGTGACTAACACGTCGCCGCGCAACCAGCGCGCCGCGATGTTATCAGCCGCGGCGTCAGGGAGGTCCGCGTAGCTGGCCGCCGTGGCAAGATCGTCGGCGTTGTCGTATCCAATCGCGCGATCCATACCCAAGTAATGGCGATCAGTCTTCCAGTTGGCGTGACCACAGTTGCCACCGGTCGTATCCAGCAGCCGACAAGCCTTGACGGTGAATTGGCCCTCGCTCTCCGCCATCGCGATACTGCGACAGCCCAGGGAGCGGTTGCCACGCAGGTTGCGGGCGGAAATTTGCATCGCGATACGGGCGCTCTCCTGAAGCCGGGCAAACTGGTCTTCGCGCACGTAGACGGATTTGGTGTCGATGAGTAGATCGGTAAGTCCGATCATGAGGATGCCGCCGATCGTGATCGCCACCATCATCTCCACCAACGAAAAACCGGCCAGCCGCCGCCGGGAGTAGCGAACGTACAGGGCGTCTTGCCGCGATGGATGTCGATCGAACGCCGGCGTTTCCGCGGACCAACCAGGCACCGCCATCGCCCTGCGATGACCTGCTGCACGACAGGCGCGTGTGGTCCGTATTCGTGGGATGAGTCTCACTGGTCTAGTCTCATTGAGGCAGTCTGGTGCACAGGCTGAAGACCGTCTCGTCGACTGCGCGACCGCTCTGGGCCAGTGCGTCATCCTCACCGCGCGCATCATCCCAACGGACGACGACCTGGCAGTTGCTGGCAAGACATGCATTGTCGGTGGCGGCGCAATTGACTTCGCCGAGGGGTTTGCCGTCCGGCGGGCGCAGATTTAGGCTGCCGAGTTCTTCCGCCCAGTTGTCGAAGGCATCGGAACCGCTGTCAGCGCCAACTTTGAAATGGTTGCCGTTAAAGGCAGCAGGGTCCGCGCGCATGCGATCGATCAGGTCGTACGCCGCAAGCGTGGCCTGGGTGCGTAGGTAGGCACTATGGTTGCTGCGCATGGACGCAAGCTGCAGACCCGCAACGCCGAGCAGCCCGATGGACATGATGATGACCGTCACCAGCACCTCCACCAGCGTAAAGCCACGCTGCCGACCGCCCTGTCCTCCCGTTTGCATCGACTCAGGCTCCTCGCGCATGTGCTTCGGTGACCGTCCGGCAGGAAATATCGACCCCGACGCTAGCGGGGCTATGCCTCACTTCGCGGTGTCACGATACGGAAAACTAACGGACTCGAGACGATTCTGCTGGCGAACACCGACAGGAATCCAGCTCGGAGCGACCGGCGGACAGAATACACAAATCGCAAAGAAGCCTCACACTTGGAGTGGCTGTTTGCCCGGCGCGCTGCCGGCTTTGGCAGCGCGACCCCGATACGGATCGCGCTCGACGATATGGCCGCGCTGCTGCGTTGCGCTGACAGCGCGGCGAGGGAGGGGAAACGCCGCGTTGGGCGACGGGTCGGTCACTCGTCCGGATGCGGCTCCTTCAGCGTGACGAGTTCTTCAGCGCTGACCGGGTGGATCGCAATGGTGTTGTCGAAATCCGCCTTGGTGGCGCCAAGCTTGACGGCGACCGCGAAGCCCTGCAGCATTTCGTCGACGCCATCGCCCACCATGTGGATGCCAACCACGCGCTCATCGTCCCCGACGCAGACCAATTTCATCGCCGTGCGTGGTCCGTGGCGGTTCAACGCGTAGCGCATGGGCTGGAACTGGGTTTGGTAGACCGTCACCTTTTGCCCGCTGTCGCGGGCCTGAGCCTCCGTGAGACCGACGCTGCCGACCGGCGGATGCGCGAACACCACGGTCGGGATGTTCTGGTAATCGACGCGACGCTCGGGCTGATCATTGAACAGCCGGTCGGCGAGTCGACGCCCGGCGGCGATCGCCACGGGTGTCAGCGGCGCGCGCCCAGTGATGTCGCCGAGGGCATAAACGCCTGTCGCCGTGGTGTTTTGGAAGGCATCGGTCGGCACGATGCCGTTGGGTAAGACCTCAACACCCGCGGCCTCGAGATTCAAGTCAGCGGTATTGGCGGCGCGGCCGACGGCCCAGAGCACCGTATCGAAACCGGTCAGGGCACTGCCATCCGCTGCAAACACCGCGATGCCGTCGGCCTGCCGTTCCAGCGATGCAACCGCGAACGGCAGATGCATCGCGATCCCGTCCTGGGCCATGTTGTGGGCAACCGTTTCGCTGACGATCGGATCGAAGGTCTCAAGCACACGGTCCTCGAGCGCCACCACGGTCACGTCAGATCCCAACGCGCGCAATACACCGGCCAGCTCCACCCCGATGTAGCCGCCGCCGACCACACAGACCCGCTTTGGCTGCTCCTGCAGCTGGAAAAATCCGTCGGACGTGATACCTAGCTCCGCGCCGGGCACACGCGGCACGATCGGCCGGCCGCCGGTGGCAATGGCAATATGATCGGCGGTGTAGTGCTTCCCATCCACCTCCACGGTATGGGCGTCGACGAAGCGGGCGCGCCCCCGAATATGGGTGATGCCTTCGCCGGCCACATAGCCATTCCAGTAGTCGAGAATGCCGTCGATGAAGCCCTGTCGACCAGACACCAGGGCCTTCCAATCGACGCCCTGGAGGTCGGCGAGAACGCCGAAGTCGCGGGCGTCGCGGGCATTTTGGGCCAGGTTGGCCGCGTACCACATGACCTTCTTCGGTACACAACCGACGTTGACGCAGGTACCGCCGAGCTTATCGGCCTCAATGATGGCGACGCGTTTGCCGTGTTCGGCCGCCTTTTCCGCCACCGCGAGGCCGCCGCTGCCGCCACCGATGGCAATGAGATCGAAATGATTGTCCATCTTGTCTACTCCGAACGGATCGAGCATGTAACGGAAATGGGAGATCTGCGGCCGGCTGTCGGTCTGTGACACGACGCTTCCACAGCGTTAATGGTAGCCGAGCATGTGTGTCATGGGGCGCTCGTATCAGCGCAGGCGACGCGGCCTAGGTGCCGCAGCGTCATGCCAAATATCGAAAGGCACGCCGAGCGGGTATCGAACCCGGACCTTCGGCGCAGACGCATCCCTGCGTCAGGTTTCAGCCGGCGGCCTCGCCGCCGAGAATCATCCTCACCGCAATCAGCCGTTGCGACGACCCAGCCAACCCTCGAGATCGTCGGAACCGCCGATTTTCTCGCCATCAACGAAGATCTGCGGCACGCTGGTGGCATTGGCGACAGCACGCAGCGTCAGATCGCTGTAATCGCGGTTCAGCAGCAGCTCCTCGTAACCAATACCGGCCTCTTGCAGCATCGCCTTGGCCTTTGCGCAGAACGGGCAGCCGGGCCGGGTGAAAATGGTGACGTTGAGCGGCTTCGGTGCGTCTGGCGCGATGTAGGCGAGCATGGTATCGGCGTCGGACTGGCCAAAGGGGTCCCCTTCGACTTCTGGCTCCAGGAACATCTTCTCGATGACACCGTCCTTGACCAACATCGAGTAGCGCCATGAGCGCTTGCCAAAGCCCAGATCGTCCTTGTCGACCAGAAGCCCCATGCCGTCGGTGAATTCGCCGTTGCCGTCCGGGATGAAGCGGATGTTGTGCGCCTTCTCGGCCTCCTGCCAGGCGTTCATGACGAAGGTGTCATTCACCGACATGCAGACGATGTCGTCGACGCCGTGCGCCTTGAACACGCCCGCGAGTTGGTTGAAGCGAGGAACGTGCGTCGAGGAGCAGGTCGGCGTGAAGGCTCCCGGCAGTGAAAACACCACCACGGTCTTGCCCTTGAAGATGTCGTCGGTGGTCACGTCTACCCAGTCGTGACCCTCACGGGTGTGGAAGGTCACTTGCGGGACGGGCTGGCCTGTCTTGTCTTGAAGCATGATCGAAGTCTCCTGCACGATGGGTTGAGAAAAATGGGTCAGGGTGTCGTCGGCGTTGGCCGTTGTCCCTGAGCACGGGTGTCAGAATGAGGCAGCCGAGGTGATATGAAAAATGGATTGTTTTAATCGGATCGATCGGACTTCGCCTATTGCAAGCCGACCAACCCCACCGACTCAGTATGCAACGGCGCCGACGGCCTCGACCGACGCGAGGCCGTGATCGGCATGGAGCTGAGCGATCGAGCCGGCGTTGAGGACCAAGCCGAGCAAAGCCGCAGTGATGAGCGTCGAGGTGCGGATGGACATGAGACGATCTCCGAGAATTACGCATCAGTTGAGGTGGACAAAATATGGTCAAACGGCGATTTTTCAATCGTCAAAACATGGACGGCCGCCGGGAACCGGGCAACGACAGCGCAGGGTGTCCGCAACACTCGGCAAAGACCGTACGCTCCGTCTGCATCGGCCGGTCCGCGACCGATCGCATCGAACAGACATGACCGAACCGAACGTGCCGATCGACAGTGCTGGGCCGATAGTGCTGGGCCGATAGTGCTGGGCCGCCAGTGCTGGGCCGCCAGTGTTGGGCAGACGTCGCGTGCGTCGGCCGACGTTCCAGGGCGGACAGTGTGGGGCCAGCAAAGACGGCAACGCGGTCCTTTTAACCGAGACTCGTCGACGACATCTTCCCCTCCACTAAACTCACTTCATTTTGTCCCCGCACGGACCCGCACGCCATGCAATCTGTCAAGAGCACCTGCTACGAATGCGACGCCAACTGCGCCATCGATGTCGACCTGGACGCCACCGGCGAACCGGTCAAGGTCCACGGACCGGACTGCCCGCGCTGCTACGTGCAGCTCGACCGGCGCAATCATCCCGACCGGTTGCTGTATCCGCTGCGTCGGAGCGGACCGCGCGGCAGCGGTGAGTTCGAGCGCATCTCCTGGGACGAGGCCCTGGACACCATCGCCGAGCGACTGGCCGCGACCCGCGCCGAGCATGGCGCCCCGGCCGCCGCCTTCTTCGCCGGCTACACCAAGGAGGCTCGACCGCAATTGCAGCGCCTGGCGCACGCCTTCGGCTCGCCGAACTACATGACCGAGAGCGGTTGCTGCTTCTCCGCGACCATGGTGGCGGAGAAGCTGACCTTTGGGTACAAGATCAAGACCACGTCCACGGTCGCCTCCAACGCCACCCGCTGCCTGCTGGTCTGGTCGACCAACCCGCGCGGCTCGATACCGCCGTTCGACAGTCACCCATTGGCCAACGACAGGCCTGGCCGGCGACTGGTGGTGGTGGACCCACGCCGCACGCCCCTCGCCGAGCAGGCCGACGTCCATCTGCAGATCCGCCCCGGCACCGACGGCGCGCTGGCCCTGGGCATGCATCACCTGATCTTCGCCAACGGCTGGCAAGACCAGGCGTTTCTCGACCAGTGGGGCAATGGGGTCGATGCATTTCAGGAGTATGTGCAGCAGTTCCCGCCGGACGCGAGTGGCGGAGATCTGCGGCATCGCCACGGTCGACCTGTACGCCGCCACGGCCCTGTACGCGGGCAACCATCCGGCCCAGATCATGCTGTCGCCCACCGCCACCGTGCAGCACAGCAACGGCTTTCAGAATCACCGCGCACTGATCCTTCTGACCGCCGTGACTGGCAATCTCGATCGGGAGGGTGGCAACCGCTTCTTCAACGACAAGGTGATGCCGAAACCCATCGAGCTGTTCGATCATTGCCTGAACAACTTGCCACCACGGGTTGGTGACGAGGTGTTCCCGATCTGGACCCGCTACTGGCCGGCGGCGCAGAGCATGTTGCTGCCGGACTGCATCCTCGACGGTCGACCTCAGCGCATTCGTTCGCTACTGGCCATGGGCATCAACACCGCCATGTGGCCCAACTCCAAGCGCGTCGAGCAGGCATTGGGGGCGCTGGACTTCTTCGCCGCATCGGACTTCTTCCACAACCCGGCCACGCGTATGGCCGACATCGTTCTGCCGGCCGCCACCGGTCTGGAGCGACCGGCCCTGATCGCTTACCCCGGCTGCGCCTATCAGGGGGAACTGCGCTATCGCCGCGCGGTGGTCGCACCCAAGGGCGAGGCGCGGCCCGACGGCGAGGTGTTCTTGCAGCTCGGCGTGCGGCTTGGCATGGGCGAACAGTTCTGGCAGGGCGATCTGGAGGCCTCCTGGGCCGAGGCCGCCGAGGGCATCCCGGAGGAGATCAGAAAACAGGTCTATGACGACCCTAACGGCGTGACCGTCTTCGCCGAGGCCATCGATGATCTGGTCGAGAACGGCTATCTGGATGCCGATCGACTGTACCGGCTGCGGGGCTTCAAGACCGCCTCCGGCAAGGTGGAGTTTGACTCGGCCGACCTCAGGGCCATCGGCCACGACGGCCTGCCGGTCTATCGCGAACCCGCCGAGAGCCCGGTATCGACGCCGGACCTGGCGCGCGATTATCCGCTAGTGCTCACCAGCGGCGCGCGCAACAAGTTTATGACACATTCCCAGCACCAATATCTGGAGCGCATGCGCCGTGCGGTGCCGGACCCGCTGGTGGAGATTCACCCCGGCGACGCCGCGGTGCGTGGGATCGGCGACGGCGAGCCGGTGCAGGTCAGCTCGCCGCGGGGCGCCGTGCGATTCATCGCCCGCGTCACCGATCGCGTCAAGCCGGGTGTCGTGCACTGCGCCCACGGCTGGAATCACGCCAACATCAACGAGCTCACCGACGACCGCCACCTGGACCCGATCAGCGGCTTTCCACCGTTCAAATCCGGCTTGTGCCAGGTGCAACGCGCCGTCGAAGGCGCTTGAACCCATGCCTTTCATCGGCGTCCTACCCGAGCGTAGACACCTGTTCCAGCCGGAACCACGGCAGAACCTGGCGGTGAGCGACGCGGCGGCGTGGCGGCTCAACCCGCGCCATCGGCGGGTCTACGACAAGCTGAGCCTGGCGCTGGATGCCGGCCTGCTGGCTGCGCCCTGCGGTGTCGACCCGGCGGACTTCGGCATTGCCGGCGACACGCTGCTCTTCGTCAAGCCCATCACCAACCTCGCCGGCATGGGCCTGGACGCACGCTGCGCGCGCGCCGACGCGATCCCGATGGCACCGGGCAACTTCTGGTGCGAACGACTCACCGGCACCCACACGAGCAGCGATTGCCTGGTGCGTGATGGCGCCGCGATCTGGTTCGCACACACCCGCGCGTCGGCGGAGAAGGACGCCGAGCGACCGGTCTACTGGCAGATCGGCGCCGACCTGCCCGACGAGGAGGCCTGGTTGCGGCGTTGGGTCAGCGAGAACCTGGTCGGCTACACGGGGCTCTGCAATCTGGAGTTGATCGGCGGGCGTCCCATCGAGGGGCACCTGCGCGGGTCGAACGGATTTTTCGACTTCTACGGGCCCGACTTCATCCCCGCCTGGGTGGCGCTGGTGGACGGTGAGCCGTTTGACGTGCCGCCAGCCATCCCCGGTGGCTATGTCATCTCCATCTTCGGCGATGCCGACCTCAGCGACGACAACCTGCGTGCTGCCGCTGCCGCCGGCGTCGACGTGCAGTTGGACCGGCATACCCGAGGGCGCAGCGCGATCTTGCGCTGCACCGACCGACAGGCGGGCTTTGAGAGCTATCGCAGGCTCACCGGGCGCAGACTGATTTGACGACGACAGCCCCCGCGAGGCGGTATCAACGCGGTTCGACCGCGACGCCAGGGTGCGCTTCAACCTGCCGCTTCTTCTCGCCATCATCGGCTCGAGAAGACTCAGGATTGACTCTGCGCACGCGCCTACAGTAGCGAGTCCGCTAGCGAGGGTTTAGACTTCCGTCCTTCGCCCCGTGCGACCGCCAGTCGGCAAGGAAGCTTCATAGCGATAATTCCCACCGTTACCGTCGAGGAGATAAAGACAATGTCCGAATCAAAAGTCTACGAGGTGCCCGCCGAGATTGCCGCCAAGGCACACATCGACGAGGAGACGTACCGCAGCATGTACCAACGCTCGGTGGAAGACCCTGAAGGCTTCTGGGCCGAGTACGCCGACGAGTTTGTCACCTGGTCCAAGAAGTGGGACAAGGTCATGGACTACAACTATGGCCCGGAAGACGTCCACATCCGTTGGTTCGAAGGCGGCAAGCTCAACGTCTCCTACAATTGCCTCGACCGGCACCTGAACACACGCGGCGATCAGGTGGCCATCATCTGGGAAGGCGACGATCCCAACGAAGACCGCAAGATCACCTATCGCGAGCTGCATGAGGAAGTCTGCAAGCTGGCCAACGTCATGAAGTCCCGCGGCGTGACCAAGGGCGATCGCGTTTGCATCTACATGCCAATGATCCCCGAGGCCAGCGTGGCGATGCTTGCCTGCACGCGCATCGGCGCGGTGCACTCCATCGTCTTCGGCGGCTTCTCGCCCGACTCCCTGCGCGACCGCATCAACGACTCCGAATGCAAACTGCTCATCACATCCGATGAGAGCGTCCGCGGCGGCCGCAATGTTCCGCTGAAGAAGAATGCTGACAAGGCGTTGCAGGAGTGCCCCAGCGTTGATACCTGCATCGTCGTGCGCCGCACCGGCGGCGACGTCGCCTGGACCGAGGGCCGCGACGTCTGGTATCACGAGGCAATGGCCGGCGCATCCGCGGAGTGCGAGCCGGAGCAGATGGACGCCGAGGACCCGCTGTTCATCCTCTACACCTCCGGCTCCACCGGCACTCCCAAGGGCGTGCTGCACACCACCGGCGGCTATCTGGTCTTCGCGGCCATGACGCACAAATACACCTTCGATTATCAGGAAGGTGAGGTCTATTGGTGCACCGCGGATGTCGGCTGGGTCACTGGCCACACCTACATCGTCTACGGGCCGCTGGCCAATGGCGCCATCTCGCTGATGTTCGAGGGCATCCCGAACTATCCGGACATGTCGCGCTTCTGGGAGGTGATCGACAAACACAACGTATCGATCTTCTACACCGCGCCGACCGCCATCCGCGCGCTGATGCGTGCCGGCGAAGAGCCGGTCAAGAAGACCTCACGCAAGTCGCTGCGCATCCTCGGTTCGGTGGGCGAGCCGATCAACCCGGAGGCCTGGGAGTGGTACCACAACGTGGTCGGCGACGGCCGCTGCCCGATCGTCGACACCTGGTGGCAGACCGAGACCGGCGGCCACCTGATCACACCGCTCCCGGGCGCGACGCCGCTGAAGCCGGGCTCGGCAAGCCGGCCGTTCTTTGGTGTCGTGCCGGCGCTGGTCGATGCGGCCGAAGGCACCATCCTGGAAGGAGAGAACGAGGGCGCGCTGGTCATCACCCGGCCATGGCCGGCCCAGATGCGCACCGTCTACGGCGATCATCAGCGCTTCATCGACACCTACTTCAAGCAGTACCCGGGCTATTACTTCACCGGTGACGGCGCCCGCCGTGACGCCGACGGCTATTACTGGATCACGGGCCGCATCGACGACGTGCTGAACGTCTCCGGCCACCGTCTGGGCACCGCCGAGATCGAGTCGGCCCTGGTGCTGCACGAGGCCGTCGCCGAGGCCGCCGTGGTGGGTTACCCCCACGACATCAAGGGCCAGGGCATCTATGCCTATGTCACGCCGATGGCCGGGGTCGAGCCCAGCGATGAGCTGAAGAAGGAACTGGTCAAGCTGGTGCGCACCGAGATCGGCCCGATCGCGACCGTCGACATCATCCAATGGGCGCCGGGTCTGCCGAAGACCCGCTCGGGCAAGATCATGCGCCGCATCCTGCGCAAGATCGCCGCCAACGAGGTCGACGCCCTCGGCGACACCTCGACCTTGGCAGACCCGACCGTAGTCGAGGACCTGATCGGCAACCGCGCCAATCAGTAAGCCGGCACGGCCAACAGCGGCGGCCTCATCAGCAGGCCGCCGCACCCGGCCCCGCATCCAACGCAATAGCAATCATGACGGGAAGCGGTACAGCATCCCCGGCCATGGCCGTTTTCGCGACCTGTTCCTAGGGCTTCGCTGCACTCCATGACCAGCACCGCCATTCGTGGCACCCTGTCCCCGCGACACCAACGCTCCGTTGCGCGTTCACTCGCGTACCGACCAATGACACTCAGGACGGCAGGTCCTCGCCCACGCCCATGAAAGGATCTACCTAGAATGCCCGTCGGCCGGAACGCCCGTCGGCCGGAATATCCATCGGGTTGGGTTCACCATTAGGATCAGCGCATCATGGCTGCGCACCAATTTATTTCGCGCTATTTCAGGAGGTTCAAGTCTTGGCATCCACGCAAAGAGTCGGCGTCTATGTCGACGCCGAGAATATTCGTTACAACGGCGGCTATCAGATGCGCTACGACGTGCTCAGGCGCTTCGCCGGCCGTGAGAATGGAATCCTTCAACGACTCAATACCTATATCGCCTACGATGAGGAGCGGGCTCGAGAGGACTTCGAATACAAAAAAAAATCAAAGACCTACCAGCAGATGGTGCGCGACTTTGGCTGGAAGGTCACGACCAAGATCGTCCGCCGCTACACCGATGAGGCCGGCAACGTCTCCACCAAGGCCAACGCCGATCTGGACATGGCGGTGGACGCGATGCTGCAGTCCGAGAAACTCGATCTGGTGATCATGGTCACCGGCGACGGCGATTTTCTGCAAGTGGTCAACGCGTTGCAGAACCGCGGCTGCCGCGTGGAGTTGATCGCGTTCAAGAACATCTCGCGCAACTTGCAGCAAGAAGTGGATGAATTCTGGTCTGGCTACCTGATCCCCGACTTGCTGCCGATCTCCTACGAGCCGCGCAACGAATGGGGTAAGCCGGGCTCCTGCGTGCGCGGGGTCTGCACCAAATGGTTTCCGGACAAGGGTTACGGCTTCCTGCGCTTTATCGACAAGCTGTCACCGGACCTCTGGATCACCGACCCGCGCGAGCCCGACTCACCGTACGTCAGCGTTTTCTGCCACGCCAACGAGGTCGCGGAAGAAGTGGGCGAGGATTTGCTGATGAACCGGGACACGATACTGGAGTTCTATCTCAGCGAAAGCGAGCAAAAGGACAACGGCCTCGTTGCGAACAACGTACGGCTTGCATTCGGGGTCAATCGCTGACGCGGAATCGCGAACTGCCGCGCAGAACGGATGCGGGCGACGGGCTAAACTCTCGCGACAGTCAAATCGACCAAAGGGCACGATGGCCGGATGTGGCATGGTTAGGTGCATTGATTTCGATATACCCGGCCAATCCGTTGGCGGAGAAAGGCAGCCGGCAGCATGGCCCACGCTTCGTATTCAGCCGGCCTGAACCCGATGCCGTGTGTTGGCTGATCAAACCTCGGCAATTCGGAATCATCAGGATCGGAGCACCTTAACGAACACGGGAGGTGTCTCGCGCGGGTATGCTTTGCATGGGGGGCCGAGGAACACTCAGGTGGAATCGCATGGCGACTGAACAGAAGCAAATCAAACCCGTTGGACTTGCACGCCGGTTGATCAGCGACGAACTGCTCAGTGAACAGCAAGTGCAATTCGCCTACTCCGAGGCGATGCGCAAGCGCCAGCCGTTTATTGAGTATCTGGTGCAAGAGAAGCTGGTCGACAGCCGCAACATCGCGATATCGGCATCGCTTGAGTTCGGCGTCCCACTGTTGGATCTGGACGCCATGGACCTGCTTGAGCTGCCGTTCAATGTCGTAGACGAGAAGCTGATCCGCAAACACAGAGCGCTGCCAATCCATCGGCGGGGCAACCGGCTGTTCGTCGCCGTATCGGACCCCACCAACGACCGGGCTTTAGATGAGATCCGGTTCCATACTGGAATTGCAACGGACGCAGTCCTTGTAGAGGAGGCCAAGCTCGCGAGCGCGATCACACAAGTGCTCGAAGCCCAGGACACGACCATGAACGACATCATGGACGCGGACCTGAGCAAGCTCGGCATTGATTCCGGCGACGACGACGACGACGATGAGGCACGCGAAAACTCTGACCTGAACGTCGACGATGCACCTGTGGTGCGTTACGTAAACAAGGTGCTGGTAGACGCTATAACGGCCGAGGCATCAGACATCCATTTCGAACCCTACGAGAAATTCTTCCGCGTTCGCTTCCGCCAAGACGGCATGCTGCACGAGGTGGCGAATCCACCGCTCAGCATCTCGGGCCGACTTGTGGCCCGGCTCAAGGTCATGTCCCGCATGAATATCGCGGAGCGACGGGTACCGCAGGACGGGCGTATCAAACTCAAGTTGAGCCGGAGCCGCGACATCGACTTCCGCGTCAATACGCTGCCCACCCTCTATGGTGAAAAGGTGGTGTTGCGTATCCTCGATTCCAGCGCTGCCAACGTAGGCATCGATCAGTTGGGGATGGACTCGAAGCAAAAGGAAGACTTCATGGAGTGCATCAACAAGCCCTACGGGATGGTGCTGGTAACCGGCCCCACGGGGTCGGGCAAGACCGTCACACTGTACTCGGCGCTCAATATCCTGAACAAACCAGAGATCAATATCTCCACCGTAGAAGACCCTGTGGAGATCCAGGTGCCTGGCATCAATCAGGTCAACATGAATCAGAAAACCGGCCTGACATTCGCAGCGGCCCTGCGCGCCTTCCTGCGTCAGGATCCGGATATCGTGATGGTCGGTGAGATACGCGATCTGGAAACTGCCGAGATCGCGGTCAAGGCGGCGCAAACCGGCCACATGGTGCTGTCCACGTTGCACACCAATGATGCGCCGCAGTCGCTGACGCGTCTCGCGAACATGGGCGTCCCTCCCTTCAACATCGCCTCTGCGGTACTCTTGATCATGGCCCAGCGTCTGGCACGGCGGCTGTGCGTGCATTGCCGCAAAGTGGATGACCTGCCGCGGGAAGCCCTGCTGGAAGAAGGTTTTGGTGAAGACGAGATCGCAGAAGGCGTTACGATTTACAAACCGGTCGGGTGCGATCGATGTGTGGACGGTTACAAGGGCCGCGTCGGTCTGTTCCAGGTCATCAAGGTATCGGAAGACATGGGCCGTCTGATCATGGAAGGCGGCAACTCCATTCAACTCGCTGAACAGGCCGACAAGGAAGGCTATGCCGATCTTCGCAGGTCTGGCCTGTCCAAGGTCAAGGCCGGCATGACCAGTCTCAAAGAACTCAACCGCGTTACGAAGGACTGAACCGAATGGCTGTTAGCGCTGCCCAAAAGGCCAAGCCGAAGGCAGAAAAGGCGTACGAATTCGCCTGGGAGGGCGTTGATCGACGCGGCAACCGCGTCAAGGGTGCCCAACGCGCGGCCAGCGTTGCCATGGTGCGCGCCGACCTGCGCCGCCAAGGAGTGAATCCGCTCAAGGTCCGCAAGAAGGCGCAGCCCCTGTTCGGTAGCGGCAAGCGCAAGATCACCAGTCAGGACATCTCGGTCTTCACCCGTCAACTGGCAACGATGATGTCCGCCGGCGTGCCGCTGGTGCAGTCGTTCGACATCGTCGGCCGTGGCCACGAAAACCCGTCGATGCAGGAACTGCTGCTCGAAATCAAACAGGACATCGAGAACGGCACGGCCATGGCCGACGCGCTTGGCAAGCATCCGGATTATTTCGACGATCTGGTCTGCAATCTGGTCGCTGCCGGCGAGGCCGCCGGTGTGCTTGATATCCTGCTGGACAAAATCGCGACCTACAAGGAAAAGACCGAGTCGATCAAGGGCAAGATCAAGAAGGCGCTGTTCTACCCCGCCGCCGTCATCATCGTCGCCATCCTGGTCACGGTCATCATCTTGCTGTTCGTCATCCCGCAGTTCAAGGCCCTCTTCAGCAGCTTCGGCGCCGACCTACCAGCCTTCACGCTGCTCGTCATCGGCCTGTCGGACTTCATGCGCGACTGGTGGTGGGCGATGGCAGTGGTGGCTGGCGGGACTGTCTACGGCATCGGCAAGCTGCATCGGCAGTCACGGAAATTCCGCGAAATCATCGATCGGGCAGCGCTGAACATGCCCATCATCGGCAAGATCCTACACAAGGCGGCAGTCGCTCGCTTTGCCCGCACCCTATCCACGATGTTCGCCGCGGGCGTGCCGCTGGTGGATGCGCTGGACTCGGTCGCGGGCGCCACCGGCAACATCGTCTACACCGACGCCGTGCGCAAGATGCGCGAGGAGGTAGCCACCGGCCAGAGCCTGCAATTGTCCATGCGTCAGCGCAACCTGTTTCCGCATATGGTGATCCAGATGACCGCCATCGGCGAGGAATCCGGATCACTGGACGACATGCTGGCGAAGGTTGCCGATTTCTACGAAGAAGAGGTCGACAACGCCGTGGACGCCCTCAGCAGCCTGCTGGAGCCGCTGATCATGGTCGTCATTGGTGGTCTGGTCGGCGGTCTCGTGGTCGCCATGTACTTGCCGATCTTCAAGCTGGCCGCGGTTGTCTGACGCCATCGGCCTGAAGCCAACGTTCCGATTCCCATGATCGGGGCACAAATTGGCAGCCAACGCGGTTACGCATTCCGAGCGGGAGACAACCATGGATTACGCGCAGGCCCTCGCGCAGATGCCGGCGCTGCTGTACGCAAGCACCGCGGCGCTGGGATTGGTCATCGGCAGCTTTCTCAACGTCGTCATCCTACGCCTGCCGCGCATGATGGAGCGCGACTGGCGCCAGGAATGCGCCGAGTTGCTCGCTGATGCAGCCAACGCCGATGGCGCTGCTGTAGACAGCGCGGAGCGGCTGACTCTGTCCACCCCCGGCTCCAGCTGCCCGAACTGCGGCCATCACATCCAACCCTGGGAAAACATCCCGGTCCTGAGCTTCCTGCTGCTGCGAGGGCGATGCAGCAACTGCGCCAAACGCATCTCCTGGCGCTATCCGCTGATCGAGGCCCTGACCGCCCTGCTGTCGCTGATCGTCATCTGGCAGTTCGGCCCCTCGCTGCAGGGCGCCTTTGCGCTCGTCCTGACATGGGGGTTGATCGCGCTAGCGGCCATCGATGTCGACACACAATTGTTGCCGGACGACATTACGCTGCCTCTGCTCTGGCTCGGGCTGCTGCTCAGCGTTCAGGGCCTATTCGTCGACAGCGAGACGGCCATCATCGGCGCCGTTGCCGGCTATATGGGCCTTTGGTTGGTGTTTCATCTGTTCCGGCTACTGACCGGCAAGGAGGGCATGGGGCGCGGTGACTTCAAGTTGCTGGCCCTGTTCGGCGCCTGGCTCGGCTGGCAGTCGCTACCGCAGATCCTGCTGCTGTCGACAATCCCCGGCGCCCTGTTCGGCATCGCCCTAATCGCCACGGGTCGCAGCGAGCGCAGAACGCCCATCGCCTTCGGCCCGTTCCTAGCCATCGCCGGCTGGATCAGCCTGGTCTGGGGCGATGCCATCACCCAGGCATACCTGCGCTGGAGTGGGCTCGCTTGATCCCGTTCACCGTTGCATTGACCGGCGGCATCGGTAGCGGCAAGAGCACGGTATCGGCGTTGTTCGCAAGGCTCGGCGTCGACATCATCGACGCCGACGAGGTCTCCCACTCGCTGACGGCCCGCCATGGCGCCGCACTACCGGACATCGCCGCGGCCTTCGGCGAGGACTTAATCGACGCCGATGGCAACCTCGACCGCACCGCACTCCGCGCCCTGGTGTTCGATGATCCCGGCGCACGCAAGCGCCTCGAACACATTCTGCATCCACCCATTCGCGCCGAGATGCAGGTGCGCCTGACGCGGGCCGCCGGCCCCTATGCCATCCTCGCCATCCCGCTGCTGTTCGAAACCGGCCAACGCGACCTCGCCGACCGCGTGCTAGTGATCGACGTTCCCGAGTCCACCCAGATCGAACGCGTCAAGGCCCGCAACGGCCTCGACGAAGACCAAATCCGCCGCATCATGGCTAGCCAGGTCAGCCGCGCCGAGCGCCTCGCCGGCGCCGACGACGTCATCGACAACAGCGGTGCGACCGAAGACCTCACCCCGCAAGTTGCACGCCTGCACCACCACTACCTCTCCCTCAAAAAGGGGTCAGAACCGAATGGCACTAAGCTAAGCGCAAGCACTTGAAAAAGCTTCGGGAAAGCTGGCCCGGATGATAGGGTGAAATTGCCAGATCACACCGACCACCTGAAGAACCAACCTTCAGTCATGCTAGCCATCGTCCGGCCTTAGAGCAACACAAATGCGTTCAGCGCCGCGCCGAGGAGACCGACTCCTACGCTTTCTTCAACCTGTTGACCAGCGCGCAACTACTCGACGGGGTAGAGGAACTGCTGCCGGTGCATCGTGAACGGTGCCTGATCGAAAACTAGGCCGCCAACGGAGACGTTGTCGCTGTTTCTGGCGCAGGTACTCTCGGCCGATGGCAGCTGCCAACAGGCGGTCGATGAGGCGCTGATCAAGCGCGTCATTGGCGGTCTGCCGGGCTGCGCTGCGAGCACGAGCGCTTACTGCCAGGCGCGCGCACGCTTGCCGACAACGGTGATCTCGACGCTACCGCGGCGGGTGGGAGGCCTGATCGGCGCAGGTGCACCATGCTGGTGGCATGCGTGGAATCGCCCGGTACGCCTGGTCGATGGCGCGACCATGACCATGGCGGACACGGAGCCAAATCAGGCTGTCTATCCGCAGCCGAGCAGCCAGAAACCCGGCTTGGGCTTTCCGATCTGTCGCATGGTGGCGCTGATCTGCCTAGGCAGTGGCGCGCTGCTCGATGCCGCCACCGGCCCGTGCGAAGGCCAGTGTGGACTCAGGGGCAGCGACGAGCAGACCTGGCTGCGCGGCCTACTCGATGCGCTTGAGGCGGACGATATCCTGCTCGGCGACGCCTTCTACCCGACCTACTTTCTGCTCTGCGATCTGGTGCGACGTGGCGTCAACGGGGTGTTCGAGCAGTACGGTGCACGCAACCGCAGCACCGACTTCAAGACCGGGGAGAAGCTCGGCGTACGTGATCATCTGGTGGTGCTGGAGAAACCATTGAGGCGACTGGATTGGATGACGCCGGAGCAGTACGCACCAGCTCCGGCAACGCTGAAGGTGCGCGAGTGGCTGGTAGCACTTTTCTGGGCCGATGGAAAGATCATGGTCACCACCTTCCTGGATGCCAAAGCGGCTCCGAAGAACAAATTGAAGGTGCTGTACCTACGCCGCTGGAACGTGGAACTGGATCTGCGCAACATCAAGACCACCCTCGGCATGGCGCGGCTGCGCTGCAAGACCCCGGCGATGGTCGTCAAGGAACTGTGGGTCTACCTCCTGGCCTACAACCTGATCCGTTTGCTCATGGCCCAAGCCGCTTTGCTAGCCGATCAAGTCCCCCGGCAACTGAGCTTCAAGCACACCGTGCAAGTCTGGTTGTCCTGGCAGCAACGCGGCGGCGCAACCTCCGACGGCGTCTGCATCCTTGCCGTACTCAGCCTGATTGCCGAGCCGTGCGTCGGACTGCGACCCGGTCGCATTGAGCCCCGAGCGCTGAAACGTCGCGCCAACGCCTACCCGTTGTTGACCAAGCCGAGAAAAGCCGCTCGCGCTGAGGTCCGCGAACATGGACATCCGAAAAAAAAACGGTAAATCAGACCCGTATCCAGCTCACCGCAATGCGGCCCCGCTTATCTTAGTGCCATTCGGGTCAGTGCGGCCTGGCAAGGCCGCGTGTTATAGCGGGGGGGGAATCCCGCCTGGGTAATCGTGCGCCGCGAGCCCAGTATCGAGCCTTGCGGCGCGACTGGTAACAGGCGCGTCGATGCGTAGGCACGAAAGCAGGCGAGGTGCAAAGGTAACGGGTGGAGCCGACCTTGAAGGTGTTGAGCCCAGAAAATTTTGTCGTTGGAGAGCGCCGACGGGTTTGGCCCCCGGCAGGCAACAACCGGCGTTGCGCAACGGCGAGCGACGCGGGTACTCCCCGGGGTCCGAGCCCGTGTCGAGCCTGACAATGAGAGCACGTCGCAACCAGGGAGATCCACGTGTTGGTCCGCTGGAGGCGGGCACCCGTGAACAAGTGTAGATAGCGACGACACGCGCGGTGATGTGTGGAAGTCGGAGCCATCCATAGTAGGGTTGACGCCCGGTAATGGTAGCTGTGTGAGCAGGTACAAGGCCAGGAACCAGATCGTCAGCGGCAACTTGCTGTAGGCGACCACGGTGCCTGCGGTCAGCGAGGTCTGATGCCGGCAGTGCTTGCACTGCAGCAGGCCGCGTGTCTGAATCTTGGTATACCCCTCGGCACGACCGCACCCCGGAAAGACGAACCCGCGCGGCCAGCGCCACCTGAACACCGCCTCCGCACACTGCGCCTCGCTGCCGTAGGCGGCGAGAAACTCGGGCAGGCTCAGACCCCTCTGGAATTGCACTCTATATCTCGGCCATCGGTCGGCTCCGCTGGGGTGGACACGGTGCCAGTGTGCGCGCGCCGACGGCTCAGAACGCGAGCCTCCTGAGGCTCGTGGGTAATCAGGACAGGCCTTGCGAGTATGGCCGATAGACTGAGACTGGGACGTCGTTCTCACTTGCCTATCTGAGCCGTGCATATACTCCTAACCGAGCAGCACTGCGTAGATCGCCTTGCGCTGTCTGCCGGCCTAATAATTGCCTTGTCCAGAAATGTCACAGAAGCATTCCAAATGAAAACTGACCGAACAACATGGAAGCGTCGCAGACTGATCGTCAACAAGCAGTTTCAGCAAAGCTATATTTTGCTTGCCGTATTAGCGGCAATTTTGATTTACAACGCGCTATTGGTCTACGCATTCGTCTTCTACGATCCTTTGTTATATGCCGGCTTCACGTTCTCCCAGGCATTTGGCATTGCTGTTGTTGAGCTTGTTATCATCGCCCTCGCTGCGGCGCATGGTCTCACGACGAGCAAGAAGCTCGCCGGCCCTGTTCACGGCATGTTGCGCGTTTTGCAAGCGCTCGACAAAGGGGACTTCTCTGCCCGCATCGCGATACGAAAAGGTGAATACTTCAGTGACGTGGTTCAGTTGGTCAATCATAGCCTTGACGGCCTCGAGGAGCGAATCATTGACTTGAAACATACCGCAGCCGAGATGCAGCAGCGTCTCGCAGCGGGCGAAAATGTTTCGGCTCACCTTGCGACGTTGCAGAGTCAGCTCGATGCATTTAAGACAACGAGCGGCGAAGAAGCAAGGCGCTACGACGCGCAGCCTGGCAGCACGGCAGCAGAGGAGAACTCGAGACCAGACAAGGCGGCCAAACTCGCATAGCGCTGATCCGTCTCGGCCACAGAGGAATTTAAACATTCACATCTACAATAGGGTCAGGCGCGACTCCCCTTCGATCTTAAGCGGGCAGCGTCAAGAGCACTACGAATAGCGAAAGACAGCGGCACCGGTAGCATGAACTCTCAAGCCAAAGGGTTGACCTTGATCGAACTCATGATCACGATGGCATTAATTTCCATCGTGTTGGTTCTTGGGATTCCCTCATTCCAAGAGATTGTCAAGAGCAATCGCCTGGCCGTTGCCAATAATGCGTTAGTTGGATCGCTGAATTTTTCTCGGAGCGAGGCGATCATGCGGAATATGAGAGTCACCGTCTGCAAGAGCGCAACAGGAACCGCCTGCACCAGCGACGGCAGCTGGGAACAAGGCTGGATAGTCTTTACCGACTCCAACAACAACACGACGTACGAAAGCGCAGCAGACAGCATTCTCCTGGTCCAGGACGTCATCGGAGGTAACCTGACGATGGTTGGCGATACCGATGTATCAAACTACGTTTCCTACGTCGCGAGAGGCAGTACCCAACTGGGTGACGGCGGCGTTCAAAGCGGCTCGATCAAGACCTGCGATGGCGGCAGTGGAGGGACTGGACGTCGGCTCAACATCGCGCCGACCGGGCGAGTTCAAGTCGCACCGGAGGGAGGCTGTTCATGAAAAGCCCGCAGCAAGGTTTCTCGTTGATCGAAGTGCTGATCGCGGCGCTGATCCTGGCAATCGGGCTATTGGGACTTGCCGCATTGCAGGCAAAGGGTCTGCAGAGCAATTACAGCTCCAACCTGTGGTCGCAAGCCACAGTCCTCGCCTACGACATGGCAGATCGAATGCGGGCGAACTTGGCCGGTTACGATCGAGGATTCTACAATAATCCAACCGTTGCGGATCACGACTGTGTCGCGGATGGAAGTGACCCGGCGATCTGTACGCCCCGGCAAATGGCGCAACATGATGTCTGGGAGTGGCAAGCATCGCTTACCAGAATTTTGCCGCAGGGTGTCGGCGTGGTTTGTTTGGATAACACCCCCGATGACGGCGGCGACGCCGACGGCGACGGCATCGTTGAGGCAACCGAGTATGCCTGTGACAACAACGGCAGTGCATACGTCATCAAGCTCTGGGCTATTGACGAGTTATCGACTGATGAGCAAACCGGCAGCCCAATTTCCGTCATCACGCGCATCATTACTGAGGTCCGTCCATGAATGCGGGACGGCAGGCGGGACTGTCTCCGGTTGAGATCCTTGTTGCCCTCGCACTTGGACTCTTTCTCACCGCCACGGTGCTGCAGGTTTACCTTGCGAACAAGCAGACCTATCGTGTTGTCAATGCCTCCGCCCGGCTTCAGGAGAACGCGAGGTTTGGCGCGGAGGTGATGAGTAGGGAAATCCGCATGGCAGGCTATCAGGGGTGCGCGGGGAGCGCGCGGAATATCACAAACCAATTGCAGGATTCTTCGTCGTTTTTGTATGACTTCGGTACCGCGGTTCAGGGTTTCGATGCCACCGGGACCAACAGCTGGACGCCAGCGCTGGATAACAGCATCAGCAGCGTACTGAGCGGCAGCGATGTCTTGACCATCCGGGGCCTTTTCGGCCGGGAGGCGACCATCACCGACAGCGCTGACCCAGGCAACTGTGAGAATGCGGCGTTGGTCGTTGATGACTCGGACAACCTGATGCAGAGCGACATCGTGATCGCCGGAAACTGCGGCACAGCCGCAGTGTTCCAGATCTCAACCCTGGCCGATACCTCGGTTGCCCATGCTGCCGGCGGTTCCCTCCCTGGAAACGCGGGTGCGAATCTAAGCGCGTGCTACGCGGGGGCCGGCACACTGGGCCGTTTGTCGACCCGCTCGTTCTACATTCGCGATAACGCCGCTGGCGTTTCCTCACTCTATCGTACGGATATATCCGGTGCGAATACCCGGACCGAAGAGCTGATCGAGGGAATTGAGGGGATGCAGGTTTTGTATGGAATCGACACCGATTCCGATAGCTCTATCAATCAGTTTGTCTCTGCCGCAGACGTTGCGACGTGGAACCAGGTCAGCAGCGTAAGGGTCAGTCTTCTATTGCGATCGAACGACGACAATTTAACCACAGACGCCCAGCCTTATTATTTCAACGGCAGCAGCACAGACCCCGCCGACAGAAAGCTTCGTAGCGTAGTTACAACGACGATAGGCCTTAGAAACAGACTACCTTAGCGATCATGATCACGGCTCCCCACCGATTTGCTAAGCGACGAAGGCATCAGTCGGGCATTGTCCTGATTGTCAGTCTTCTGATCTTGATGGTCACAACGATCATTGGCGTAAACGCGATGCAAACGAACTTACTTGAGGAGCAGATGGCAGGGAATTTCAGGCAGCTGAACCTCGCCTTTCAAGCTGCCGAGGCAGCACTGCGAGATGCCGAGGACGACATCTCGTCGGTGCCCCCGAGATTTACTGGCTTAACCGGGTTTAATTCGACCTGCATCGATGGCTTATGCGACGCGACCGGCGGACTATCGGATGTGTGGCTCGACGCGACAAAGGAGCCGAATGGAGTAGTGCTTGGCACGTTCACAGGCAGAACTGCGATCGCAGAGGTGTACCGTCAACCGAAGTACTGGATCGAGGGCCTAAAGATTAATCCAACAGGGAGCGCCGCGCGGAAGACATTATATCGCATTACCGCACTCGGTTGGGGTAGAGACACCAACAGCGAAGTGCTTCTTCAAAGTGTATTTGCTTTACACCAGTGAGAAACGAGGTTATGACCAAGGAACACGCGAGAAGCGTTCGCATCAACCTCATCGTATGCTTGGCCTTGGTCTGCGTGACACCCGATGTTTGGGCTTTGACCCTGGCCAATGAGCCCTTGTTCGTTACCGCTCCCGTCAAACCCAACGTCATTCTGGCGATTGATGATTCTGGCAGTATGGATGCGGAGATCTTGCTACCAACCAACGACGGGGCGTTATGGTGGAACAGGGCTAACGAAAGTTTTGTTGGGCTAGGTCGTGGAGACCAAGACTTCCCTGGTGCAGTAAATTACAACCACGTTGGCGAAGCGAACGCGAACTGGAAGAAGTACGTTTATATCTTTCCAATTGGCGTGGAGTCGGGTGCGCGCATTTATCAGGACGAAGACTATGATCACTACGCCGTTCCTCCGACGCCAGAGTTCGCATTCGTGCGAGCGGCGGAGTACAACCGGGGGTACTATGATCCGCAGAAGTCCTATCTGCCCTGGCCGTCGTCCTATGGACAGACATTCGACAACGCGATACCGACCGCAGCGCAAACAGACCCGGTGATCGGCTCGATAACAGTTGATTTGACCGGGGATATGACTCGCAGCAGCAGCAATTGGACCTTTCGGCTGCAGCCAGGTATGCGCGATGCCGCGGGAAACGTCGTATCGGAAGCGCAGCATGGAACATTCACTTACTTTCCCGCCACCTATTACTCGGTCTCTGCGGATGACGTTTGCGCCACGCCTTCCCCGACGGATTACACGGCCTTCGTTGCGGATCCGTCGGTACATCCAAGTGGGGTCGATGCCATTGGTCCCGATGGAAGGTGCTTGGTGAAGCACGAGATAAAGCCTGGTCAGAGTTTTCCGAGCGGGCGTAGCTACGAGGACGAGCTTAAGAACTTCGCCAACTGGTTTACCTACCATCGTAAACGTCATCTTGCGATGCGGGGTGGCACTTTGAGCGCGTTCTCGACGGCATCTGGAATCCGCACCGGTGTTTTTGCTTTTAACAACCGTCCAACGACGCTTTCGATCATCGACTTTGACACACAGCGTTTATCGTTTTTCGACACGTTGAAGGCTCTTGTTGGAAGTGGAGGGACACCTACGCGGGAATCGCTCAACTACATCGGTACGCAACTCCGGCGCACCGCGGAGCCGGCGCCGGTGACGTTACAGTGCCAGAAGAACTTTGCGATCCTGTTTACGGACGGTTTTGCTGTACCAAGCAGTCTTTCCACGATAGGCAACGAGGACAATTATTCTGGGGTGCCCTATGCGGATAATTTTAGTGACACGCTGGGCGATGTCGCGATGTACTATTACAAGAACAACCTTAGGCCGGATTTGGAATTGGCGGAGGTTCCGGTCTCCAACGGCTGCCGAACCGCTTCCCCAAACCCGCTTCTCGATTGCAACAAGAATCTGCATCTGGTCACTTATGGGGTCGGCCTGGGTGTTACAGGGACCTTGTTTGGTGATGCCTATGCCACGCGTGCCGATGCGCACTCGGTGCCTCCGGTCTGGCCGGAACCCGACGCGGCCCGGAATCCGGTTCAGATCGATGACCTTTACCATGCGGCAGTTAATGGTCGGGGGGAGTTGCTCAATGCCCAAACACCGGACGAGATCGCCGAAAAGATGAACCAGGTGCTGTCCTCGATTCTCGACGCCATTTCGTCCGCGTCTTCGGTAGCTGCAAACTCTACCTCCGTCAGCACCGGAACCGTCGTCTTTCAGTCGCGCTTCAACAGCAGCGCTTGGCAGGGTCAACTGTTGGCGTTCGACCTGCAAGCCGACGGTCGGATCCCCGCGAGTTATCTTTGGGACGCCGGCACTGTATTGGGGAACCAGACGGCGGCGACTCGGAAGATCCTAACGCTGGGCCGTGATTCGCGAGATGGCATCCCGTTCAGATGGACAGACATTTCCGCGCAGACGGATATGCGCCAAGCGGAGCTACTCAATACAGATGCTTTTGGCGCAAGCGATGGTCGCGGTAGCCAGCGAGTGGATTTCTTACGCGGTTCGCTCGTCGAGGGCTTTCGAGCCCGCGGCAGCAAGCTGGGCGACATCGTTCACTCAAGTCCGTTGCATGTCGGCCCGCCGCAGGGGGGTTATCTCGACGCCGCCTACGGCACCTTCGCTTCGAGTATGGGAACACGCGACAACGTGATCTACGTGGGTGCCAACGACGGCATGCTGCACGGCTTTGATGCGTCAACGGGCGAAGAAATAATCGCCTATGTGCCCAGTTCGGTCTATGCGAACCTCAGCCGGCTTACCGATCCCGATTATGGGCAGACTCTCCTGCCACACCGATACTTTGTCGACGGGTCGCCAATGGCCGCTGACGTCCGACTCGCCGGTAACTGGAGGACTGTTTTGGCCGGTGGTCTCAATGCAGGAGGTCAGGGATATTACGCCCTCGATATCACCGATCCCTCTGCGTACGCGGAGAACAGCGCTGCTGCGGCGGATACGGTGTTGTGGGAATTTACGGATGAAGACGATCCGGATCTCGGCTACACGTACAATCAGCCCTTGGTCAACTACGACACCTGGCAGTCGGCTCAGATCGCCAAGATGAATAACGGCAAATGGGCCCTGATCGTCGGAAATGGCTATAACAATACCTGGCCGGACGACAACGTCTCTGCTACCGGCCATGCATCTCTGTTTATCCTGTACATAGAGGACGGCGCAGACGGCTCCTGGAGTGCCGCTGATTACGCCAAGATTGACACCGGTGCAGGGTCCCCATTAATTCCTAATGGCTTGGGGACGCCGACGCCAATCGATATGGACGGCGATGGTGATATCGATATCGCCTACGCTGGTGATCTGTACGGAAATCTGTGGAAGTTCGACCTGACAGGCGCGGTCCCATCGAACTGGACCAGCGGCCTGCTGTATCGGGCCGTCGATAGCGGGGGAAACGCGCAACCCATTACGACAGCTGTGATGGCCCTGCGTCACCCGAGAGGCGGTTATCTGGTCGGTTTTGGGACCGGGAAGTACCTGGAACTGGCCGACCTGAGCAGTACCGAGCGGCAAACGCTCTACGGTATCTGGGACTCTGCCCTTAACGGGTCGGTAACGCCGGTGTCTGCGGGCCGCGCCGACCTGGTTGAACAAAGTGTGCTGGCAGTAATCCCGCGATCGAATACCGATTATCGTGTGACCTCCGCGAATGCCGTGGATTTCACGGCAAAGAAGGGGTGGTTCATGGACCTGCCAACGCTTGGCGAGCGAGTCGCGTACAATCCAGTCCCGCGCGACAAACGCTTCGTCTTCGTCACGTCGATACCGGATGTTGATCCTTGCGCGGCAGGCGGGACGGGCTGGGTGATGGAGCTTGACTATCTCACGGGATCCCGGCTTAGCGAGCCGCCGTTTGATGTCAACGGGGACTTGATGATCTCCGGGCTGGACTTGGTGGAATACGAGGACGAAGGTGAAACGCATCAGATACCGGCGAGCGGAGTCGATGTAGGCATTGGAATTCCGACGACGCCGACCGTAATCGGGAGGGATCAGCGAACGGAGTTTAAGTTGATGAGCGGAAGTAGCGGGCAGATGGCGACCCTGTTGGAGGGGAAGTCATTCATCTCCGGGCGGTTATCTTGGAAGCAGAGAATTCGAGAAGGCAATTAGCGATCGACTTCCGCTCGCCCGCGCGCGGCCGTGATGGCCGTCATAATGTCGGCTGGAAAACCGGCATTCCGGCAAACGACAGATAGCCTAGCGAGGCGATGGCTCAGACCAACGGGAGAAAAGCGCCGTTCTGCTAAAGCGGGTCGTTCGCCCAAATGGGCCAAGCGCCGAAGGCCGGGCGCCGCTGTGTATTCCGGTTGCGCGAATGCGGGCTTCGGCGCTTGGCCCTTTGTCCGCAGAACGCCTAGGCGCCGCGAAACTGGACGCTTCTGCAAAGAGTCGGGGCCCTCAAGCATCCCAGTTCGATAAGATATTTACGCCCGTTCTTTAATTCTCGCCAAACAAAAAAGTGGTTATCTTGACTGAATGCAATCCGCACGACTCGGGTTTCACGCTAATTGAACTCTTGGTCACCGTGGCTATAGTGGCGATACTCGCTGCGGTGGCCTATCCTTCATATGTCGAGCATGTTCAGAAGGCACGCCGTACGGATGCGCAAGGCGCACTGCTCGAGAATGCCCAATACCTGCAGCGACTCTATACGGAAACAGGATGCTTCAATCCTGGGGCCGACAGGCGCTGCGCGTCCCCCAACAGCGACGCAGGTGTGACGCTGCCGATTGTCGAATCGCCTCGGGACGGCGGCACAAAGTACTATGATCACACGGTTCAAAACCTGACAGCGACGACGTTCACGTTAAGGGCCGCACCCAAAGGCGCACAGTCCAGTGATCCTTGTGGGGTCATGACGCTGAACCAGGTAACTCAGAAGACGCCGTCGGACGTCCGTTGTTGGAGGAAGTAGGCGCTCGCTGGGGTTCCCCGTTGGCGGCGCATTCCTAAGCCGCCGGCCGGCGGCCGCGGCCAAACCGGTACCAGACCAAGTGTTGTTGCTCTCCGTAATCCGTAAACCACCGGCCGATCTGGGCAGAACTGTTCCACCGGTGATTCGCTGATGGCGGTGGCCGTCAACGAAGCGCGCAATCACCAGCACGGCCGCTTCCCAGCGGTTGAACAGACGCTCCACGCGCGCCAAAGGGTCGCGGTGTTTGACCGTCTTGTTCAGCCCGTGCTGGATGCCAACGGATAGACGGAGAGGAAATCCAGACCGTCCTGCGCGTCCAGGTTGGCCCAAGATCAGGAGGCGAGCGGGGACGGGCTGGGCGGTCAACACCCAGCGGCGGGGGCTGACGGACGTCGCGAGCGGTGCACGAGCGCGCGTTCCAGGGGCTGGAGCGAGAATCCGGGGCTCAGCGGACAGGCGCAACACAGGGGCGGCTGCACCCTCTCTTGCAGGAGGAGACGGCTACCAGGCGATGCGCTGATCGTACTCGACGTCGGGCTCCGCCTGACCGAAGAGGTCCCAGTCGGGCAGCGGCGCGGGGGCATCGTCCCGGGCCGGCGGACCGCGGGCGGGGGCGATCGGGGGCGGGCGTGACGGCTCACCGATGTGGTCGAGAATCCGCTCGACGGGAGTGGCCTCGGTGATGAAGGCGATGATGCGCATGTGCGCCCCGCAGTTGGGGCAGAACGACGGTAAGGACTCGAACAGCCGCGCCCTCCAGGCGCGGCGGGTGGATGTCGACGGTCCCGGTGGTATAGAAGTCCCCAGGCGCTGCACCTGGCTCAGCAGGCAGGCGAGGGTTTCGGCGAGATCGGACATGGCAGTGTCGGCGCGCGTACAGCGGATTGCGAAGCGGAAATGCGGACACGCATGGTAAACGGGACCGCGCGGTCGTTGGTCCGCTAATGCAGATTGACGCTCTGCCACCCCTCTTAGCGTTTGCCGGTCGGCGGTTCGACGGACGCCCCGCCTAGCAGGCCGCGGAAGACGTAGGCGGGTGATACGCGGCAGGCACTATCGCGCTAGCACCCGGACAACATGTTGGCCTGCGATCACTTTCCCATGCGCTCCGGCATCTCCCGGACTATGATGGGAGGGTCTCTTTGAGGCACTTTAGTCATCCGGGGCGAGACATCTAGACCGCTTCCAGACGCGAAGCGACAACACAGGTTAATAGATAGAATGCGGATAAGCCAGCCGTCTGGTGAAATGGCTAAGAAGCTGCGAAGCAGTTCCCAACTGATCGAGTTCACGATAGTCACTACGGCCGTCAGCATGCTCTTCGTGCTCGCATTGCCCGCCTATACCGACACGGCAATACGTGCCAGTATCGTCGCGGCGCTTGCTGAATGCAGGCCGTTTCTTGAGCAGATCGAAGAGTATTTTTATCAGCATCAGACTCTGCCCGTTTCAAATGCACAGGCGGGGCTGCGCGTTCCAGCGGAATACGGTAATGATTTTATTGCCTCTGTGATGGTAAAAGAAACGCCGACTCCCGGCAGTCTAATTATTACCTTTGGAATGCCAGCGCTCAAGAACAACAACACGGTTATATTCTCGCCAGTGTCTTCGGGCAAAGGTATAGAATGGAGATGCAACGAAGGCACAGTTATCGCTAAGTACCTTCCATCAAGATGCCGCGCTGAGTAGATTCTCTTGTAATGGGAATTGGCCGCGGAGTCGGGTAGAAATACGGCGCGCGCAACCTTAGGTGCGGGCTTGGCTGTTTCGGCGTTTCCGCGGTACGTGCCCGTTTAGCCCACACCATCGCTCACGTTTCCGCAAGCCCCCCTCTCATCCCGGACGGTCGGATTTCCCGAGTCCGGTTGGCGGCCAGTGAGCACGGGTTTATTCATCGCCGCGCCTTCCCGAGCGGGTGGAAGCTCAAGTGCACGCACACATACGCCCCTCACCCGAGCGGTTTACCCGACGACTAGCCCGAGGTGCCGTGAACCGCCATTACTTGGGCACTGTGTCCCATGGCGCTGCCAACCTCCGGGCACTCACTGTACCGAGAGCCCCTTCGCCCGAGGGTCGGTGTGACCGCCGCTCGGCACGGGACTGACACCCGTGTCGCCAGGCATTACCCCGGCTTTCTCGCTCCTACGGGCTCATGCGCCCGACCTCAATCCTCTCACGGCCTCGGTTCTACCCTTGTACCCTGAGTCTTTGCAGGTTGCTGCGTGCCCCTGCTGGAAGGAGGCCGTTCCCGGCGTTATCTCCGCGAATCTTTCCCCAGGTGCCTGGACCCTTACCCCGGTCGTCCCCACGGTGCACGTGCTCGTTACTTCCCGCTGGGCGTCGGCCTTCCCCCTTTCCTAACAAGGTCGGCACTGCACAATAATCCGCACAACGACTTCCGTGCGGAGCTTGGTTTTCGAGGCTGCAGTCATTCACTCATGTTCAGGCCCCCGGGTTTGCTCGCCACCCAGGTCGTTCCCACCGCCGGGCTGGCCTCTCGACCCGCCCAGGGCAGCCGTGACTTTTACGTCCACGCAGAACTCGGTTCGTTACCTCCCCGAGCAGTGGATATGCTAACCGTCCGAATCGAGCAATTGACGGTAGAGGGACTTTCACCCTCCAAGATTCGCGGCCTTGCCGGCCGCTCCTAGGAAATCCAAGCCACCCTGAGCGTCCAGGTTGGCCCAAGACAGGAGGCTAGCGGGGGCGGGATGGGCCGTCAACACCCAGCGGCGGGGCTGACGGACGTCGCGAGCGGTGCACGAGCGCGCGTTCCGGGGTGCTGGGGCGAGAATCTGCGGGCTCAGCGGACAGGCGAACACAGGGGCGGCTGCACCCTCTCTTGCGGGAAGAGACGGCTACCAGGCGATGCGCTGATCGAACTCGACGTCGGGCTCGGGCTGACCGAAGAGGTCCCAGTCGGGCATCGGCTCGGGAGCATCGTCCCAGGCGGGCGGTCCGCGGGCGGGGCGATCGTGGGCGGGCGTGACGGCTCACCGATGTGGTCGAGAATCCGCTCGACGGGAGCGGCCTCGGTGATGAAGGCGATGATGCGCATGTCCGCCCCGCAGTTGGGGCAGACCAACGGTAGGGACTCGAACAGCCGCGCCAGCAGCATGGCCCAGAGGAACTGCTGCCGGTGCATCGTGAACGGTGCCTGATCGAAAACTAGGCCGCCAACGGAGACGTTGTCGCTGTTTCTGGCGCAGGTACTCTCGGCCGATGGCAGCTGCCAACAGGCGGTCGATGAGGCGGTGATCAAGCGCATCATTGGCGGTCTGCCGGGCTGCGCTGCGAGCACGAGCGCGTACTGCCAGGCGCGCGGACGCTTGCCGACAAAGGTGATCTCGACGCTGGCGCGGCAGGTGGGAGGCATGATCGGCGCAGGTGCACCGATGCTGGTGGCATGCGTGGAATCGCCCGGTACGCCTGGTCGATGGCGCGACCATGACCATGGCGGACACGGAGCCAAATCAGGCCGTCTATCCGCAGCCGAGCAGCCAGAAACCCGGCTTGGGCTTTCCGATCTGTCGCATGGTGGCGCTGATCTGCCTAGGCAGTGGCGCGCTGCTCGATGCCGCCACCGGCCCGTGCGAAGGCCAGTGTGGACTCAGAGGCAGCGACGAGCAGACCTGGCTGCGCGGCCTACTCGATGCGCTTGAGGCGGACGATATCCTGCTCGGCGACGCCTTCTACCCGACCTACTTTCTGCTCTGCGATCTGGTGCGACGTGGCGTCAACGGGGTGTTCGAGCAGTACGGTGCACGCAACCGCAGCACCGACTTCAAGACCGGGGAGAAGCTCGGCGTACGTGATCATCTGGTGGTGCTGGAGAAACCATTGAGGCGACTGGATTGGATGACGCCGGAGCAGTACGCACCAGCTCCGGCAACGCTGAAGGTGCGCGAGTGGCTGGTAGCACTTTTCTGGGCCGATGGAAAGATCATGGTCACCACCTTCCTGGATGCCAAAGCGGCTCCGAAGAACAAATTGAAGGTGCTGTACCTGCGCCGCTGGAACGTGGAACTGGATCTGCGCAACATCAAGACCACCCTCGGCATGGCGCGGCTGCGCTGCAAGACCCCGGCGATGGTCGTCAAGGAACTGTGGGTCTACCTGCTGGCCTACAACCTGATCCGTTTGCTCATGGCCCAAGCCGCTTTGCTAGCCGATCAAGTCCCCCGGCAACTGAGCTTCAAGCACACCGTGCAAGTCTGGTTGTCCTGGCAGCAACGCGGCGGCGCAACCTCCGACGGCGTCTGCATCCTTGCCGTACTCAGCCTGATTGCCGAGCCGTGCGTCGGACTGCGACCCGGTCGCATCGAGCCCCGAGCGCTGAAACGTCGCGCCAACGCCTACCCGCTGTTGACCAAACCGAGAAAGGCCGCTCGCGCTGAGGTCCGCGAACATGGACACCCGAAAAAACAACGGTTGAATCAATCGACGTATCCAGATCACCGCAATGCGACCTCGCTTATCTTAGTGCCATTCGGGTCAGATCCCTTTTTTGGAGCCTGAGATCCCGAGCGCAGCGATTGTCACGCGTGGGCGTCGAGTCCAGTCTGTTGTGCCTCGGCACGCGCATCGGCGGATGTTTCCGTTGAACGCCGCGGGCGCCCTCGCCGCGAGAAGCCGACCTTGCAGCCCAGCGTCTGCTCGATCTGCTCGCGAAAGCGGTCGTTGCCAAACGGCGTGCCGGTCTGGACGCAGCCTCGCAGCTGCGCCACGACGGCGTCCTCCAGCCCGCTCGTAATCAGTTCCCGATAGGCTTGTCGCCGCCGCTCATCGGTCGAGCCAAGCGCCAGATAGTCGGCATGCCCGGTAATGAGCGGATCGACTGCGCCAAGGGCGTTGTGCCGATAACTCGACCAGCAGTAGTCTTCCGGCGCTGCCGCCATTGCGGCGCGAATCGGATTGAGTTCGATATAGCGGTAGCAGGCGAGCAGATACGCGCTCTGCTGCACCAGGCTGGACTTGAAACGCCCCTCCCACAGCGTGCCGCTGCGGCTGTAGGTGCGATTCACGTACTGGACATAGCGGCGCCCGACCGTCTGCATCATGCGACTGATCGCCTCAGCGTCCGACGGCGTGGTCAGCAAGTGCACGTGGTTCGTCATCAGCACATAGGCATGAATGGCGGAGCCCCAGCTCACCGAGGCATCCTGCAACCAATCAAGGTAGACCCGGTAGTCGCGCTCCGCAAAGAAGATGGGCTGCTTGTTGTTTCCGCGCTGCACGATATGCACGGGAATGTCGGTGATGAAGAACCTCGGTTTTCTTGGCATGGGATGGCCTCGCAAATCGTGGCGGATGCATCAGGATAGCAGCAAAAAGGGATCTGACCCCTTTTTGAGCTACAATGCGGCGATGGACGACGATCGCGCTAAATGGTTGCGTCTGACCCTGCTTGGCCTGCTCAGCGGGTTGCTGGCAGGGACGGTGGTGCTGGCGTTTCGCGTCGCCGTCGACTGGGGTCAGCAACTGTTGCTGCCGCCCGGAGGCAGCGGCAACTACGAGGCGTTGGCGCCCTGGCTGCGTATCGTGCTGCCGGTCGGCATCGGCCTACTGCTGGGCCTGCTGTTCGACTGGCTACCGCGAGAACTGCGCGAGGTCGGCGTTACCCATGTACTGAAACGCCTGCAGACGCCGGGCCGCGAGCGGCTGCCGCCGGGCAATATGCTGGTCCAGTTCGTGGGTGCGGTGGTTGCCATCGTCGGCGGTCACTCGGTGGACCGGGAGGGGCCGGCGGTGCATCTCGGTGCCGCCAGCGCGAGCTTTGTCGGACAACGACTGCGCCTGACCGCGGAGGAGGACATCACGCTGGCCGCCTGCGGCGCCGCGGCGGCCATTGCCGCCGCCTTCGATACGCCGCTTGCAGGCGTGGTGTTCGCCATCGAGGTGTTGCGCATCCGCTATCAGGTGAGCCGTTATCTGCCGGTCATCGTCGCCGCCGTCGTCGGCGCCATGGTCAGTCGAGCCTTCTCGCTGACCGAACCGGGCTTCGCCGTCATCCCGGAATACCTGGGCTCGAACTGGGAATACACGACCCTGCTGACCCTCGGCAGCGTCACCGGCCTGTTGGCGGTGGGCTTTATCGGCCTGACAAGCTCCGTCGCCGCACGCACTGGCCATTGGCGATGCAGCGTCAGCTTCCCGCTCGCGGGACTCATCACCGGCGTGCTGGCGCTCTGGACACCGCAGATCATGGGGACCAGTTACGACACCCTCGACCGCCTGCTGAACGGGCAGGGCGAGCTGCTCTTTGTCGTGGCCATGCTGCTGACCAAGTTGGTCGCCACCGGCTGCGCAATCGGGCTGCGCGTCCCCGGCGGGCTGATTGGTCCGACGCTGTTCATCGGCGGCGCCGCGGGCTCCGCGGTTGGCCTGGCGGTTGCGCAATTCGCCGCCGTCGACACCGCCTCACCCGGCTTCTATGCCACCATCGGCATGGTGGCGATGATGGGCGCGACGCTGCGAGCACCATTGGCGGCGCTGACGGCACTGCTGGAACTGACGGCGAATCCCAACATCATCTTGCCGGGGATGGTCGCCGTCGCCTGCGCCGAATTGGTCACGCGTTTGGCGCGGGGCCAGAAGTCCGTGTTCGACGTTCTGCTGGACGTCCAGGCCAGCACCAACCGGACGCAGCTGCAAAAAAATGCACCCAACTCTTGAATCTGGGCGATTATCCGGCTATGGTCCGTACACGGCGATGCAGTATGCGCCGACTTTGACCCTTTCATTGTGACCACGTTATGGAGATCATGCCAATGAAGATTCAGCGCGTTCTGCGAAAATCTGCGGCGGTGGCCATCGCCGCAACCACGTTAATGTTGCTGCAAAGTCCCGTCTCCGCGGCCGAGTGCAAGGGCATGGAGAAGAACAAGTGCGAAAGCAACGGCAGCTGCACCTGGGTGGACAGCTACCAACGTAAGGACGGCGTCAAGGTGGACGGCTATTGCCGTAACAAGGGCGGCAAGAAGTCCAGCAGCAAGTCCGAGAACTGACCGAGCAAGCCGGGCGACCCGAACCCGAGTTCGGGTCGTCCGACCTGACTTGACCAGGACCTTACTCCTTATCCAAGCCCTCAACCTCCTAGCCCCTCGCCCTCTAGGCACTTCCTCATTGAAAATCCCGCGAGCTGACCACGAGCCCGCCAAGCAGCTCCGAATAGTCGATCAGTCCCTTCGCGACCAGATGCGTGACACCGCTCTCGCGCTGGATCTCGCCGCTGACGCCGAGCAGACGGGCGCCGAGCAGCGCCGCTCGGCGACGTTCGGCAAGCCGTTTCCAAACGACCAGGTTGACATGACCGGTCTCGTCTTCCAGCGTCACGAAGGTGACGTTGTTGGCGGACGCCGGTCGCTGACGGTTGATCACCAATCCGGCGACACGCACCCGCGCACCGGGCGCCGCCTGATGCATCTCGCTCGCGCTCATGAGCTTGAGCGCCGTCAGGCGTGGCCGCAGCAACGCCAGCGGGTGGCGGCGCAAGCTGAGGCCCAGGCTGGCATAGTCGGCGACGATCTCCTCGCCCTCGGCGGGCTTGGGCAACAGCGGCAGCGCGGACTCGCCGACCGCCGGGGCCAGCGGCAGCGGCTCCTGTCGAAGCGCCACGTGCCAACCCGCCAGATGGCGATTGCCGACCAGACCGGCCAGCGCATCGGCGCCGGCCAGGGCCTTGAGATCGCGCTGATCCAGCCGGGCGCGGGTGCGCAGATCGTCCACCGATTGCCAAGGCCCGGCTGATCGCGCCTCCGCAAGCCGCGCGGCACCGGCCGCCGACAACCCCTTCACCAGCCGCAGTCCCAGTCGCAGTGCTGGATCCTGCACCGAGGCCCCGGAGCCCGAAGGCTCCAACGTGCAATCCCAAAGGCTGCTGCAGACGTCCACCGCGCGCACCTCAACACCCTGACGGCGCGCCTCGCGAATCAACTGCGCCGGGGCGTAGAACCCCATCGGCTGGCTGTTGATCAGCGCGGCGAAGAAGGCCGCCGGCTCATGGTGCTTGAGCCAGGCGGAGACATAGACCAGCAGCGCAAAGCTGGCGGCATGCGACTCGGGGAAGCCGTATTCGCCAAAGCCGAGGATCTGGCTGTAGATCTGCTCGGCGAACGCGCGCGTATAGCCGCGGGCGAGCATGCCACCGACGAGCCTGCCGTGGATCGCCTCCAGCCCGCCACGTCGACGCCAAGCGGCCATGGAGCGGCGGACCTGATCGGCCTCGCCGGGGTCGAACCCGGCGGCGACGGTGGCGACCTTGATCACCTGCTCCTGGAAGATGGGTACGCCCAGGGTGCGGCCGAGCACCGCCTCCACCTCCGGCGACGGATAGGACACCGGCTCCAAGCCCTGCCGACGGCGCAGGTACGGGTGCACCATGTCGCCCTGAATCGGCCCCGGCCGCACGATGGCCACCTCGATGACCAGGTCGTAGAAGCAGGCGGGCTTGAGCCGGGGCAGCATCGCCATCTGCGCGCGCGACTCGATTTGAAACACGCCGGTGGTCTCGCCGCGCTGGATCATGCGGTAGACCTCCGGGGCCTCGGCGGGGATGTCGGCGACGCCCAGGCGGGTGCCGCGAAACGCATTGATCAGGTCCAGCGCGCGGCGGATCGCGCTCAGCATGCCGAGCGCCAGGCAATCCACCTTGAGCAGACCCAGCGCGTTGAGGTCGTCCTTGTCCCATTGGATGACGCTGCGCCCATCCATGGCGGCGTTCTCGATGGGCACCAGACGCGAGAGCTTGTCGCGAGCGATCACGAAGCCACCGACGTGCTGGGACAGATGGCGCGGAAAGCCGATCAGTTCATGCACCAGACGCATCAGGCGCAGGATCTGCGGGTTGAACGGGTCCAGGCCGACCTCGCGCAACCGCTCCGGCGGCACCGACTGACCGTCCCACCAGTTGATGTTGCGCGCCAGGCGGTCGATCTGGTCCGGCGGCATGCCCAGCGCCTTGCCGACATCGCGCACCGCGCTCTTGGGCCGATAGCTGATCACGGTCGCGGCCAGCGCGGCACGATCGCGGCCATACTTGCGATAGATGTACTGAATCACCTCCTCGCGGCGCTGGTGCTCGAAGTCGACATCAATGTCCGGCGGCTCACCGCGTTCGCGGGAGATGAAACGCTCGAACAGCATCGACATCCGCGACGGGTCCACCTCGGTGATGCCCAGGCAATAGCAGACCGCGGAGTTGGCCGCGGAGCCGCGCCCCTGGCACAGGATGCCCCGGCTGCGGGCGAAGCGGACGATATCGAACACGGTGAGAAAGAACGGGGCGTAGCCCAGCTCCGCGATTAGAGACAGCTCGTGCTCAATTTGTTGTCGGACATGCCCTGGGGTGCCGTCCGGGAAGCGTTCGCGGGCACCTTCCCAGGTGAGGCGACGCAGATAGGCGTCCGGCAGTTCGCCGTCGGGGGTCAGTTCCAGAGGATACTCGTAGCGCAATTGCTCAAGACCGAAAGTGCAGCGCGCCGCGATGCGTACGCTCTCGTCGAGCAGGTCGCGCGGATAGAAGCGACCCAGCACATCCCGCGGGCGCAGGTGTTGCTCGCGGTTCTGCCGTGGGACAGCGCCGGCGGCCACATCGACGCCGCGCGCGATCGCCGTCATCACGTCCAGCAACGCCCGGCGTTCGGGAGCATGCATGCAGACCTCGCCCACGGCGGTCAGCGGCAGGCCGACACGCGTGCCGAGCAACCGCAGCCGCCGCAGCCTCGCTGCATCATCGCCACGTCGATGCAGCGCCACGCCGATCCAGCAACGGTTGGGAAAGCGCGCGCGCAGCCAGCGGCCGCGGTCACTGTCGCGCCGTGCGCATGGATGCGTCGGTCTCGTCCGGCAACCACAGCATCAGGCATCCGGGCAAGGCGTCGTCCAGATCCGCCAACTCGAGACGGTAGTCGCCCCTTCGGCGCCCGTCTCCGCGCGGTGGAGATCAACTGCGACAAATGCTGATAGCCAGCCAGGTCCGCCGCCAACGCGACCAGACGCAGCCCACCCGGGAATCTGCAGCTCGCTGCCGATCAGCAGGTGCAGGCCGAGGCCACGCGCCGCCTCATGCGCCCTGACGACACCGGCCAGGGAGCCATCGTCGGTGATCGCCAGGGCGCGATAACCTAGACGCGCGGCGGTCTGCACCAACTCGCAGGGATGGGAGGCGGCACGCAGGAAGGTGAAGCAGCTACGGCAGTAAAGCTCCGCGTAGTCGATCGTGGTGGTTTTGCTCAAGTACAGCAACCCGAATGACTGTCAATAAAGACAGTATACGCGGCAATCGAGAAAGCGGCACCGGCCACCGCCGGTCAACGGCTTTGCGAGGGAAGTGGGAGGAGGCTAAGACCGACGACAACGATAGCGCAACCCGAACAGCCCCGACAGGATCAGCAGCGCGGTGGCGGGAACCGGCGTGGCAGGCGCGGACAGTTCGCTATCGGCGTCCGTCTCCATGCCGTCGGTCGCGAGGTTCATGATCGACGCGGAACTATCGTACTGGCGGATCCACTCGACATCGTCGATACCGCCAACACGCGCATAAATGCCGATACTCTGGTACTTGCGGGCAAGCCTGCCGGTGACGGCCTTGTCGTCGAGCAGGAACCCGAGCGACTCGTCGTTGCTGTCCACCTGCATCGCATCGAACGTGCCGCTTGTCAGATCACTGGTATCGGCGTCCGTCGTCGACGGAATGCTGCCGAAGATCATGAATTTGCCAGCGGACGGAGCCGCACCCACCAATTTGGCGCCCAGATTGAGCTGTGCGGTGAAGCCGGCTTGGGGGTCGAAGGCACCACTATTTGCACCTGCATCAGGCATCCTGATCTGCACGGCGTTTTCGGAGGTCAACTCCAGCGAAGCGTCGTCCAGGGACGGTATCGCGTAGACAACGCGTCCGTCGGCGAAGGTAAAGTCGGCAAGCGTCGCTTCCGTTGCGAACATTCCGGCCCCGGCTGGACTTGCCGCTGACGCCGCCAGCAGACTCAGCACGCCCGCCGCATAATGCCTTGAAGACGACAATCGACTACCTCTACCGTGAATCCTCTGAATTTGAGCCTAGCTCCTGGTTACTGGCTTTTCCACATCCGCGACCCGCGTCACTGCGGCAGTTCATCGTCCCAAAAGAATGCCTCATCGTCCTCCGCGGGGGGATTACCATCGTAGACTTGGCTGCGCCGACGCTGAAGATATGCGTCGCGAACCAGCGAGTACGGATCGATTGCCGCCTCGTCCATCAGGTCGCCGGCGACCAGCAGATCCGCACGGCGGTCGACGATTCGAAGCCCGATGAAGCCCCAGTAGACCTCATTCAGCTCGATACTGAAAAACGGATCAAGCGCAATATCGCCAGCGAATCCGATATTGTCGCGCAGGCTGCCGGGGCCAAAGATCGGCAGCACGAAGTAGGGCCCCGCGTTAAAGCCCCAGTAGCCCAGTGTCTGACCGAAGTCTTCCTTGTAGCTTGGCAGACCGATATTAGACGCGACATCAAACAGTCCGGCGATGCCGACGGTGGAATTGACCGCAAGGCGGCCCACGTCGCTGGCGGCCCGCGACAGCTTGAACTGGAGCGCATTGTTGACCGCGGAGGTGAAATCCGCGATGTTGTTGAAGAAGTTGGTTACGCTGCGGTCGACCGGTTCGGGCGTGATGTACTGATAGCCCTTGGCGGCGGGCTTCAAGAACGCGTTGTCGAAATCCGTATTGAACCTGTGCATGGCGCGATTGTAGCCCTGCCAGGGGTCACGCGGGTCGCGGTACTCCGCCGGCACTGAACTGCAACCTGCGACCACTCCAATGGCCAAGCAGAGGCCCATGACGACACCGAGCCTGTTGTGCATGTACTTGATCTCCAACTCCAACCTCTGCCCGTTGTTCTGATTGGCCGCAGCTGTGCAGATGTTAGCATAGGCATCGGGCGGGTATTGGTCAGTACAGGCGTTCGATGTCGCATCCCGCGGCCGCCAGACGATCAAGCACTCCGCCGCGGCCCGGCAAGTGCAGCGCGCCGACGGCAATGAAGTGCCCGCCCTGGCCGATCATCGGCAGTATGCGTTGCGCCATTCGTGCGTTGCGCGTGTCGATCAGTGCCACACGGAACCGTCGAGCCAACGCCGCGTCGGCGCTGCCGAGGTAGCTATCGCCCAGCTGCATCAGCGCGGCCAGATCGCGCCGCTCGTAGGCGTCGACCAGCGACTGGAACATGCCAGGCATCTCGGGGAGCGATGCCAGCGTCTCGCGCAACAGCGACACCTGATCGTCCAGCCCCAGACCCTCGAACACTGCCAACTGCTCGTCCATGGTCTCGAGCCCGAGCACCGGGGTGCCGTTTGCCAATGCCCGCTGATAGAGTTCGAGGTCGAGAAACTGACCGGTCTTGGCCACCGGCATGCTCAGCAGCGTCATCACCGCCCAGGGCTTGAAGGCCCGCACCGCAACCTCCGGAAGTCCACGCCCGGCAAGCGCCGCGATGCTGTCTCGATAGACATCCTCGGGCACCATGTCGGATAGGACGCGACCATCGTCGTAGGTCATGGCCGCGACCGACGCTGACATCGCCTTCGGCGTCGGGCACGACCTCCAAGACGAATGCCCGAGCCCGATCGAGATGCATGCGGACGGGCGCCGGCAAGGCTAGCACCCGGGGGTCTTCGCTATGGATGGTGCCGAACAGATAGCTTGGCAGGTCCCCCCTCGGGCGGAACGACGCGAAACAGCAAGCCGTTGTCGAACTCACCGTCCGCTGCAAACAGGCAGGCCGGCGACACCCAAACCGCCAGCAAACACACCCACAGCAGCAAACGGCGCCAAGCAGCAGAGGCTCCGGACTGCATTGTCGCAGTCATCGAAACTTTGTTCTCCTCGGGCCGACTCGCCAGACTCGCCCAGATCTCGCCAAGATGATGATCAGATCGATGGCCGAAGTCATCAGCGCGTTTGGCATTTGCAGGCGCGGCTCTTATGCTGCACCGGATGGATACAGAACAACGTCAACCGACACCCGATCGCCGGACGCTTCCGCGGATTTCTGCCCGTCGTGGTGGACGTGGAGACCGGGGGCTTCGACCCCCAGCGTCACGCCCTGCTCGAAATCGCCGCCGTCGTCATCCGTATGGAGGCCGATGGCTGGCTGAAACCCGGACCGACACTGGCCTGCCACGTGCTTCCGTTCATCGGAGCGGAGATGGACCCGCGTGCGCTGGCCTTTAACAAGATCGATCCGGAGCATCCGTTTCGCGACGCGGTGGCCGAGCAGGATGCGCTGAACCGCATCTTGACCCCAATCCGCAAGGCGGTGAGCACGAGCGGATGTAACCGCGCCATTCTCGTGGGCCACAATGCCCACTTCGATCTTGGTTTCGTCAAGGCGGCGGTGGAGCGAACCAACTACAAGCGCAATCCGTTTCATGCATTCAGCGTCTTCGACACGGTTTCGCTGGCGGGACTGGTCGTACGGTCAGACCGTTCTGGCCAAAGCCGTGCGAGCGGCGGGACTGGCTTGGGACGACTCCGCCGCCCACTCGGCGATCTACGATGCCGAACGGACTGCCGAGTTGTTCTGCACCATCGTCAACCGATGGCGCATGCTCGATCTGAGCAGCGGTTACCCAGGCTCGGTTGCCTGATGACAGCCCGGGCGCCCGAAACGGCTCGCGGCCCCACAGGCCGCTACACGACAGTTTGTCTGGAGCGGCGCGATCTCTCCGGTGTCCGCCCGGCCCCTGCCTAATCGCGCCTTTTGCCTGAACGCCATCGCGGCGCGGCTCTCAGCTGTCCGCGCCCTGTCCCTGCGCCTTGGCCGCGGCGGCTTCCATCATGGTCTTCAGTTCGCCGGACGCGTGCAGTTCCAGCGTGATGTCGCAGCCGCCGACCAGCTCGCCGTCGATGTAGATCTGCGGGAAAGGTGGGCCAATCCGCGTAGCGCGGCAGGTTTTCGAAGATCTCCGGGTCCTGCAACACGTTCACATAGGCGAATTCCACGCCGGAGTCCCCAAGCGCCTGCGGGCGCGCATGGAGAAGCCGCACTGGGGCATTTGCGGGGTGCCCTTCATATAGATGACGACGGGGTTGCCCTTTACCTGCTGATCGATGCGCTCGATGACGTCCATTGCGTTACCTCAGTTTATCTAGGGGTGTCATTGATCTACCGTCAGCGGGAAGTCGGGGTGTGCCCACGGCTTCTCAAGTCAGCCGCGGGCAGCTCCATCCACGTGCCGCTGCAACCAGAACTCCAGCAGCGCCAAATGCCAGAGCTTGCTGCCCTGGATGCGGGTGTGGTGCATGTCCGGTGCCGCCAGCAGGCGGTCGACGTAGTCGCGACGATAGATGCCTCGCTCGCGGCAGGCGGAAGAATCCAGGATGTCGCGCATGAACTCGAGGAACTCCCCGCGCACGTATTTCAGCGCCGGCATCGGGAAGTAGCCCTTGGGCCGGTCGATGACCGCATCCGGCAGCCGACCGCGGGCAATGGCCTTGAGCGGATATTTACCGCCATCGCGCAGCTTCAGCGCAGGCGGACAGCGGGCGGCGATCTCCACCAGCTGGTGGTCCAGGAACGGCACCCGCGCCTCCAAGCCCCAGGCCATGGTCATGTTGTCCACGCGCTTGACCGGATCGTCGACGATCAGGGTGGTCACGTCCAGGCGCAGCACCGCGTCGATCAGCTCGTCCGCGAGGGGCTCGGCGAGGCGCGCGGCGATGTACTCCGCGGTATGATCCGGCCCGGCGTAGCCGGCCGACACCATGCGCAGATATTCGTCGTGGTCGCGATCGAAATAGTGTTTGCGCAGCCGATCGACGGCGGCGCCAGTGGTCTCGGCGGCGATGCGCGGATACCAGAAATAGCCACCGAACACCTCGTCCGCGCCTTGGCCGGACTGCACCACCTTGATCTCCTGCGAGACCCGTTCGGCGAGCAGATAAAAGGCCACCGCGTCCTGACCGAACATCGGCTCGGCCATGGCGTCGACCGCCTCCGGCAGGCGCGCCAGCACGTCGCTGTTGGGCACGCGCAAGCGGTGATGGCGAGTCTGGTAGCGCTCGGCCACCGGCGTCGAGTACTCGAACTCGCTGCCGGCCTCCTCCGGCGTGTCTTCGAAGCCGACGGAGAAGGTATGCAGATCGCTGACGCCGTTCTCGGCCAGCAGCGCCACCAGCAGACTGGAATCGAGCCCGCCGGAGAGCAGCACGCCCACCGGCACGTCGGCGATCTCGCGGCGCTTGCGCACGGCGTTCTGCAAGGCGTCGTGGATCGCGTCGATCCAATCGGCGTCGGATAGCGGCTCGGCGGGACGGGTGGCGTCCAAGCTGCCAGTAGGCGCGCTCGGTGCGCCGACCGTCCGCGTCGATACGCAGCCAGTGCGCGGGCGGGAGCTTGCGCACGCCCTGCAGGATGGTGCGCGGCGCCGGGACCACCGCATGCAGCGTGAACAAATGTGCAGCGCCACCGGGTCGATGCCGGTGTCGACGCCGCCTGCCGCGAGCAACGCCTGCGGGCTGGACGCGAAACGCAGCCGAGCATCGTCGTCGGTCCAGTACAGGGGCTTGATGCCGAAGCGGTCGCGGGCCAGAAACAGCAGTTGTTTGTTCGCATCCCAGATGCGCGAAGGCGAACATGCCGTGCAGGCGCGCGACGCAGTCCTCGCCCCAGGCGTGCCAGGCCTTCAGGATCACCTCGGTGTCGCCGTCGGAGAAGAAGTGATAGCCCAGCCCTTGCAGCTCGCGGCGCAGCTCCGGATAGTTGTAAATCGCGCCGTTGAACACCAGCGCGAGACCCAGTTGCTGGTCCACCATCGGCTGGTTCGAGCGCACCGATAGATCGATGATGGACAGGCGCCGATGACCGAAGCCGAGCGGACCGTCGCTGTAGCTGCCGCCATGATCCGGCCCCCGCTTGACCAGCCGCGACATCATGCGCGACACCGCGTCCAGGTCCGCCGGCGCGCCGTCCAGACGCAGTTCACCGCAGATTCCGCACATGCTGTTGGTTCCTTAAGTAGAGTTACGAGTGGCTCGGGGTGAGTCTCGAGGGGTGTCGACAGGGTCAGTGGTCAGTCTTGTCCTGCCCACGAGTACAGCAAAGCGACGATTTCTGCAAACGAAGCACAGACATTGAGGCCAGACGCGGACATGCGGCACCTCGCCCCTCGTCACTCGTCACTCGCTCCTCGCCACTGGTCTTTCCCCATCCCCCGCCGCCAGGCGTCTCGATCCGCAACCGGTCGCCGGCGACCAGTTCCAACGCCACCTTCGCCGGCAGCGGCCGGTCGTTGAGCCATTGCGCGCCGGGGCGGCCATCCGCACCGCCGGCGAGCCCCCAGGGGGCATGCCGCCGACGTTCACCGATCAGCGTGGCATGGGCCGGCGACAGGCATTCGAACTCGCGCACCAGTCCGTCGCCGCCGGCACGACGGCCAGCGCCGCCGGAGCCCGACCGAAGCTGGTAGCGCGTCACCCGCAGCGGAAAGTGCGACTCGATGACCTCGATCGGCGTGTTCAACGTATTGGTCATGTGGGTCTGCACGCCGGATAGGCCGCCGCCGTGTTTGCCGGCGCCCATGCCGCCGCCGATGGTCTCGTAGTAGTCCCAGGCGCGGCAGCCGCCGTCGTTCTCCAGTTCGCCGCCGATGGCCAGATTGTTCATGCTGCCATGGCTGGCGGCGGGGATCAGTTCAGGCAACGGCTGCGCCAAGGCGCCGAGCACCGCATCGACGATGCGGGTGCTGGTCTCGACGTTGCCGGCGGCCACCGCGGCGGGGCGCTCGGCGTTGACCAGGCAGCCCAACGGGGCGCGCAGTCGGATCGGCCGCAAGCTCCCCGCGCAGGCCGGCGTCTGCGGCGGCATCAGACAGCGAAAAGCGTAGAAGACCGCGGCGGCGGCCACCGCCAAGGGGCAGTTGATGTTGCCCGGCACCTGACTGCCGGTGCCGCTGAAGTCGCAGTCGACCTCGCCATCGCGCACCCGCAGCGTGACGCTGATCGGGATGTCGCAATTGCCCTGACCGTCGTCGTCCATCCAATCAGTAAAGCGGTAGGTGCCGTCCGGGATCTCGGTCAACGCGGCCCGCGCCAGGCGCTCGCCATAGGCATTCATCGCCTCCAGCCCGGCCCGGAAGGCGTCCACGCCGAGCCCGTCCACAAGCTCCGCGACCCGCGCACGGCCGGCCCGATTGGCGCTGATCTGGGCAAAGAAGTCGCCACGCGCATGGTCCGGATTGCGCATGCCGCCGGTGAGCTCCGCAAGCGCAGTCTCATCGAGCCGATCCTGGCGCAGCAGATGGCGAGGCGCGATCACCACCCCTTCGTCCGACAACCTGCGCGAGATCGGCATCGACCCCGGCGTGCTGGCGCCAATGTCCGCGTGATGCGCCCGATTGACGACAAAGGCGACCAGCGCGCCGGCCACAAACACCGGCGCAATGACGGTCACGTCCGGCAGATGCGTCCCGCCCAGGTACGGATCATTGACGATGACCATGTCGCCGTCGGCCCAATCGAGACCGCCCACGAGGTCAGCCATCGCAAACGCCATGCTCCCCAGATGCACCGGGATGTGCGCCGCCTGGGCGCACAGGGCGCCGTCGGCGTCGAACACCGCACAAGAGAAGTCGAGTCGGTCGCGGATATTCGGCGACAGCGCCGCATTGCGCAGCACCGCACCCATCTCGTCGCAGACCGCCTCGAGACGGCTGACGAAAAGGCTCAGTTCGATGGCGTTGAGACTGGCTGCGGTCATGTGGCTGGCACGGCTTCTGGCACGGCTTCGGGCGCGGCCCGAGCGGGCGAAACCGGCATCGTCGCACGCGCTCGGCAGGGCGCCAAGTCGCGCCATCCATCCGACCCGCTTGACATCAACCCGGCCGGGCACAACCTTTCAAGCCCGAGTCAGAAGCCCACCCATTCAGTCACGACCTGGAGGTTAACAACCATGACCCACGAACTGCCAGCACTCCCCTACGAGAAGAACGCCCTGGAGCCTGTGATCTCCGCCGAGACCATCGACTACCACTACGGCAAGCATCACCAGACCTACGTCACCAACCTGAACAACCTGATCCCGGGCACCGAGTTCGAGAACCTGTCGCTGGAAGACATCGTCAAGAAGGCATCCGGCGGCATCTTCAACAACGCCGCCCAGGTCTGGAACCACACCTTCTACTGGAACTGCCTCAGCCCGAACGGCGGCGGCGAGCCCAGCGGCGCGCTGGCCGACGCCATCAACGCCAAGTTCGGCTCCTTCGACGAGTTCAAGAAGGCCTTCAGCCAGTCCGCCGCCACCAACTTCGGCTCCGGCTGGACCTGGCTGATCAAGAACGCCGACGGCAGCGTCGACCTGATGAACACCTCCAACGCCGGCACCCCGCTGGCCGAAGGCAAGACCGCGCTGCTCACCGTCGACGTCTGGGAGCATGCCTACTACGTCGACTACCGCAACGCCCGCCCGAAGTACCTCGAAGCGATCTGGGGCAAGATCAACTGGGACTTCGTCGCCGCCAACTACGGCTGAGCCGATCACTGTATTTCTTCATAACAGAGTTCCGAAACGAGTAATATAGCCCCGAAAAGACGGGCTCCCCGAAGAAGTAGTGCCCCGAAATGGCCCAGCGACGCGCTGGGCCAGCTGTATGCCCCTTCCAGGGTGTCTGGACGCCTCTCACGAAACCCCTCGCCAAGACGAATGCTACCGACGCCACGGATTGCAAACCGATCATGCTAGGTCGGCTTTTGCCAAGAGCAGCCGATAAACGATGTGTAAGAACTGCTGGCTCCGACGCCGGTAGTGCCGTAACCGGTAGGCCAATTTCACATAGATCCCAATTTCGTATGGGGGTCAGAACTGGTCAACGCGGATCGGCCTGCCCACGCTGGATCGCCTCTACGCGGACCCACTTGCGAGCGCGCCTTCCCCGTCATCCGGCGTATGCCCCGGCGCGACCCCCTGACCCGCGTCCTTATGGCCGTGGCGCATCCAAAGAAAGTAGATGACCGGAACCGCCATGCGCGAGATGAACAGCGAAGCCACCTCGCCGGCCATCAGCGATATCGCGAGTCCCTGGAATATGGGGTCGAACAGGATGACGCTACCGCCGACGACGACGGCCATGGCGGTCAGCATCATCGGACGGAAGCGGATGGCACCCGCGTCGATGACGGCCTCCGACAGCGCCATGCCCTGCTTGACCCGGAGCTTGATGAAGTCCACGAGGATGATGGAGTTGCGCACGACGATGCCGGCGCCAGCCATGAAGCCGATCATCGACGTGGCCGTGAAGAAGGCGCCGAAGGCCCAGTGTGCCGGCAGGATGCCGATCAGCGAGAACGGGATCGCGGCCATGATGATCACCGGCGCGCGGAACGAGCGGAACCAGCCCACCACCAGCGTGTAGATCAGCACCAGCACCACGGCGAACGCGGCGCCGAGGTCACGAAACACCTCGTAGGTGATCTGCCACTCGCCGTCCCACTTCATGCTCGGCGTTTGCGTCGAGAAGGGCTGGCGGACGTTCCAGACTGTCAGCGGCGCGTCGCGTCCCTCCGGGACGTACTCGCGGATCTTCTCATTGAGCCGCAGGATGGCATAGACGGGGCTTTCTTCCGCGCCGGCGACGTCGGCGGTGACATAGACCACCGGCAGCATGTTCTTGCGGTGGATGCTCTTCTCACCGACACTCGGCACCATGCGGGTGACCTCACCCAGGGGCACGCATTGGCCATCGCTGCCGACGCCCTGCAGCCATGCCGGACCGGCCATGCCGGCCGTCGGCAGGCAAAGTGGCATCGGCGACATCTCGCCAGGATCGGCGCGCTGCCGCAACGCAAGCCGAACGACGATCGGCACATCCTCACGCTCCCCCGACGCGTGCAGCAGACCGGCCGTGGCGCCGGCCTGCGCGATCTGGACAGCCTGGTCGACCTGCTCCGCACCGATGTTGTTCAGCGCCGCCTTCTCCTGGTCGAACTGCAGGATCAGCCGCGGCTGGTCGGCCTCGACATAGGAGTCGACGTCGACGACACCGGGCGTTTCCTCGAACAGGGTTTGGATCTCGGTCGGCGATGCGGATCTGCTCGTCATAGTCCGGGCCATAGATCTCGGCGACGATGGTCTGCAACACCGGCGGTCCGGGCGGGACCTCCGCGACCTTGATCCGGGCGCCGAGGCGCTCTGCCAGTGGGGTGATCTTCTCGCGGATGCGCCGGGCGATTGCGTGGCTCTGCCAGTCGCGCTCGTCCTTCGACACGAACTTGATCTGGATGTCGGCGACAGCAGGCCCCTGGCGCAGAAAGTAATGCCGCACCAAGCCGTTGAAGTTATAGGGCGCCGCGGTACCGGCATAGATCTGGTAGTCGAGCACCTCGGGCTCGGTACGTATCTGTGCGGCGAGGTCCTGGGCCACGCGCAGCGTGCGCTCAAGCGTCGTGCCCTCGTCCATGTCGATGATGACCTGCAGCTCGCTCTTGTTGTCGTAGGGCAGCATCTTGACCTTGACCAGGCCCGTGGCGACCATCCCGCAGGCGGCGATCAGCAGCAGGGTAATGCCGGCGAGAAAGCCGATGCCGAGCATCGGCCGATGGATCATCGGTCCCATCACGCGGCGGTAAAGGCGCGTGGTCCAATCCTCCTTCTCGCCGGCCTGGCCCCCGTGGCGCGCGTGCCAGCGCAGCATGCGGTAGGCCGCCCAAGGCGTGACGACGAAGGCGACAGCCATCGAGAACAGCATCGCGGCGGTCGCGCCGATCGGGATCGGGCGCATGTAAGGCCCCATGAGTCCCTGGACGAAGGCCATGGGCAGGACCGCGGCGATCACCGTCAGCGTGGCCAGGATCAACGGACTACGCACCTCGTTGACGGCCTCGACCGTGACCTCCTTCAGCGGCCGGTTGCGGTTTTCCGGCAGGCGGAAATGCCGCACGACGTTTTCCACGTCGACGATCGGGTCGTCCACCAGGATGCCGATGGAGAAGATCAACGCGAACAAGGTGACGCGGTTGAGCGTGAAGCCGAGCAGATAGAAGGTCGCCAGCGTCAGCGCGAGGGTGGTCGGGATGGCGATCGCGACGACAGCGGATTCGCGCCAGCCCAGCACGATCGCCACCAGCAGCGTGACGCCGACGACCGCAAGGCCCATGTGGAACAGCAGCTCGTCGGACTTCTCCGTCGCGGTGCGACCATAGTCGCGGGTCACGGTCACCTCGACGCCATCGGGGATGACGTTGCCGCGCAGCAGGTCGACCTTGCGCATGACCTCCGCAACGACGCTCACGGCATTGGTGCCCTTGCGCTTGGCGACGGTTAGAGTCACCGCGGGCTCTTCGGTCGGCATGCCCGCGTCGGCCCCCTCGGCTTGCGCGCCGCGGCCGAAGAGCACATAGGTCTCTGGCTCCTCGGGGCCATCGATGATCGTGGCGACGTCCCGTAGGTAGACCTGCTGACCCATGTGCACGCCGACGACGACCATCTCGACATCGCGTCGGTCGCGCAGGAAGCCGCCCGTCTCGATCAGCGTCTCGGTGTCGCCGAGCGGGAAACTGCCGGCCCGGTTCTGGCGATTGGCAGCGCGCAGGATGCGCAGGACGTTGGTCGGATCGATCTGGTAGGCGCTGAGCAGCGTCGCGTCCAGTTCCACCCGCACCTGGCGGCGCTGACCACCGATCAGGCTGGTCTCCGAGACATCGGGGACCTGTTTGACGGCGTCGTCAACCGCTGCGGCGATCTTGCGCAGCGCGTAGAAGTCAGAGCCGCCGCCGTGCAGCGTCAGCGCCAGTACGGGCACGTCGTCGATGCGCCGAGGCTTGAGCAACGGCCTCGACGCGCCGTCAGGGATGCGGTCGAGGTTGGCGTAGAGCTTCTGATAGAGCTGAACGATCGCCTCTTCTTCGCCCCAGCCGACCAGAAAGCGCACGATGGTGAGGGACTGGCCTGGGCTCGACGTGGAGTAGACGTACTCAACACCGGGAATCTCCCAAGCGAGCTTCTCCAACGGACGGGTAACGCGCTGCTCCACCTCCTGTGCGTTCGAGCCCGGCATCTGCACGAAGACATCGATCACCGGCACGACGATCTGCGGCTCTTCTTCGCGCGGAAGCAGATAGACGGCCAGCGCGCCGAGCAGCAGCGAGCCGACGATCAACAACGGGGTCAGCGGAGAATCGACGAAGAAATACAGGATCTTCGAGATGATCCCGAAGCGACGCACGCGGTAGCCGCGCTTGGTCTTCATCGCAGACACACCTCCGTGCGCCGCGTGCCCGAGCGTCGAGCGCAACGCCCGCGTTCGCGAGGGCACAGCTGATTGGTACTTTAGTGAACGCTAATACCATTGTAGACCACGGGACGCGTCCTGCTCGCCTGCCGAGCGAGCGCGCGCCGCTTTTTTTCGTGGCGTTCGCTGATGTTGGTGTGCCTTGCGTGTCGTCGTAAGCCGGGGCTACAACGCAGCGTCGTTGCGCGGCAAGCTCAGCCCAAATCCGTAGGGAGGTATACCTTCCGGACAACCGCGGTCGGTCCAGGTCCTTGGTTCTGGGCACAACCGCGGAATATTGAGCTGCCGCCGCGCTCGGCGTGATGTGCGCTGTCTTGGGCGGGGATGCCTTGCGAGAGCCGATTCCGGATCAGGTAGCCTGAACCAGTTTTCAGCGCGTCGACTAGGAGCGGGTGCGGCCAAAGGACGCCGGACCCCGCTATGTCGAGAGCAATGAGCGGTCCGGGGGGCAGATTCGTGGTGCGTCCCACATTCCTTCGCCGCTTCCTTCGATGAGCGCTCTAGCGCGCCAAGACCCGCTCAAGACTGGACGGCTTTTTCCAGCCGCGGCCCGCTGTCACCCTGCTCGCCAAGCCGCTTTGCACGCTGGCTTGTCGGGCGCGGTCACGACGTATTGCAGACGCTGGGTCTGGCGGACGGAAATCGCACGCCCGACGAGGTAATCATAGAGCTCGATAGAGCTCGCGTGTCGGGACGACCGTATCGTGGTCACCAAAGCCGCTGATTTCGTCAGCTCACACTTGCTGACAGGGCGACCGCCGAGGCTGCTGCTTATGGCGATAGGGAACGTGGGCAACGCCGAGCTGAAACACGTTCTGGACGCCAACATCCAGGTTCTGGACGATGCCCTTGCCTCGCATCGATTCGTCGAGCTGGGCCGCGACAGCCTGGTGATTCACGGGTAAACGGGTGGAAATAGATTTTCGGGTCGGGTCTTCGGCGGCTGGCGCGTGCACCATGTCCAGCGCCAAGCGGATGTGGGTGATATGGGTGCTCCAAACCTGGTCGAGCCGGGTGGCCACGACACCGCTCAGCAGATAGGGGTAGACTTTGCGCTCGGGGTGCGGCTAGCTGGTATGCGGCCCCGGCGCCATGCCGGCCAACCCCAACCGCCGCCGTTCGGACCTGGCCTTCGCAGAAATTCTCGGTCCGTCTTGGACGAAAGTTTCGATCTGACACTGCGCAATGCTGCGCCATGTTGTCGAGACCCAACGTCACCTGCCAAGCAATCCAATCTTCGTCTCCACCGGGCGGGCTTCGCGCGCATTGGCTGACGTTGCCATCGCGAGTGCAAATCGCTCCCACGCTTGTGCAAGCGGCAGAAATCAGCGGTCAGCAACCCATCGATACAGCTCCTGCGTGCCCGGTTGGCACAGATCGCAGCCGCCGCAGGTGCGCTCGCTGACGATGCGCTGCACGGAACCCTTGCTGATCCAGCGATCGAGCATGGCGCGGGCGACGGCTGGTTCCACGTCCAGATGTAGCGCGATGTCCGCGAGGCTGGCCATGGGACGCTCGCGAAGGTAGTGCTTCAGATCGGCCAACATCGTCAGGCACCGCTCTGGACGGGTCGTAGCTGGCCACGACTACCGCGCCGAGCCCAGAGGCCGAGCCCCGCGAAGACCGCGATCAGCAACAGCAACAAGCCGAGCATCCAGGCCGATGAGGTCCAGGGGTGGCGCTCAAAGGTTGCCGCCTGGTAGAAGAACGTGGCGGTGATGTAGGCAATGCCGGTGGTCCAGGCTGCGACGAAGCCGGCCCAGGCGGTGCCGGTCTCGCGCACGATGGCGGCGATGGTGGCCACGCACGGGAAGTACAGCAGCACGAACAACAGATAGGCGAAGGCGCCAGCGCGACCATCAAAGCGCGCCTCCATGGCGCCGAAGGTGCCGCTGGCAACGGACTGCTCCGCGGCGACGGCATCGCGATCGTTGAGGTCTCCGACCCGCAGGCCGAGGGGATCGGTCAGACTGCGGCCGACCGAGGCTAGGTTCTCCGGCACCGTCGCCGCCGCTGCCGCCAGAGCGGCCCCCAGGTGGAAGGGTTGGTCGGCTCCCGTCGCGGCATCTTCGGCCGCGATGCGGCCATACACGGCATCCAGAGTGCCGACGATGACCTCCTTGGCAAGCACGCCGGAGACGACGCCGAGCACCGCCGGCCAGTTGTCCTGCTCAATGCCCATGGGTGCGAACAGCGGCGTGGCCACCCGGCTGGCGGCGGCGAGGATGGATGCATCGCTGTCGCCGGAATCCAGACCGCCGTCGGTGCCGATGGCGCCCAGCAGATTCAGCGCCACCACCATGACGATGATCACGCGGCCGGCCTCGCGCAGAAACAGATTGACGCGGTCCCAGGTGCGCAGCATGACGCCACGCAACGTCGGCATGTGATAGGGCGGCAGTTCCATCATGAAGCCGGTACTGGCACCCGCCAGCAGCGTGCGTTTCATGACCAGACCGGTCAGCAGCGCCACGGCGATGCCGGTGAGATAGAGCGCGAACACAACGTTCTGCCCCGCGTTGGGAAAGAACGCCGCCGCGAACAGCACGTACACGGGCAGTCGCGCGCCGCAGGACATGAACGGGTTCATCAGGATGGTCAGCTTGCGCTCGCGGTCGTTCTCCAGCGTGCGTGTGGCCATGACCGCCGGCACGTTGCAGCCAAAGCCGACGATCAGCGGTACGAACGCCTTACCGGGCAGACCGATGGAGCGCATGAAGCGGTCCATGACAAAGGCCGCGCGGGCCATGTAGCCGGAATCCTCAAGCGCGGACAAAAAGATATAGAGGCTGGCAATGATCGGGATGAAGGTGGCGACCACGGTCAGGCCGCCGCCGATGCCGTCCGCGAGCAGCAGCCGCAGCAGGTCAGGCGCACCAAGACTGGTCAACAGCGCACCGAGTCCGTCGACGAACAGGGCGGTGGCGACGCCGTCGAAGAAGTCGATGAAGGCCCCGCCGATGTTGATCGTGAAGACGAACATCAGGTACATCACGGCCAAGAACAGCGGTATGCCCCAAACGCGGCTCAGCACCACGTGGTCGATGGCATCGGACAGGGTGCGGCCAGCCCGCCCGCGCTGCTGCACGACACGCCCTGCCAGTGCATGGGCATGGCCGAACCGGGTGTCGGCGATATGGATGTCGGCATCCTCGCCGGAGCGCTCGGCGATCGCCTGACGCCAATGCCCGACACGCTCGGACAAGTCGTCGCCGGACCGGGCGTTGATCAGTTGCTCGACGGCCGGATCACCCTCCAGCAGCTTCAGCGCCAGCCAACGGGCGTTGCCGTTGCTGCCATGCGCGCGAAGCAATGGCGCCAACTCCGCCACCGCCTGATCGACACACTCCTCGTGGGCCAGCGGAAAACCACCGCGCTCCTTCCCCGCGGCAACCGCCAGCGCACGTGCATTGAGTTCCGTGATGCCTTCCCTGGTGACGGCGACCACGGGCACCACCGGACAGCCGAGCTGGTCGGCCAGACGCTCGGTGTCGATCTCGACGCCGCGCTTGCGCGCCACGTCCATCATGTTCAGCGCGATGACGATGGGCACGCCCATCTCCAGCAGCTGCACGGTCATGTACAGATTGCGCTCCAGGTTGGAGGCATCCAGCACATTGACGATCAGGTCCGCATCGCGGGAGAGCAGATAGTCGCGGGTGACCGCTTCGTCCAGCGAGCCCGCGTCCAGTGAATAGATGCCGGGCAGATCGATGACCCGCACCGCTCGCCCATCCAACTCGAAGCGGCCTTCCTTGCGCTCGACGGTGACGCCCGGCCAATTTCCGGTAGTCTGGCGAATGCCGGTCAGCGCGTTGAACAGCGCCGACTTGCCACAGTTGGGGTTGCCCGCCAGGGCCAAGGTCAGCGGTCGGCCGGTCGGAGCAGGGGCGTCGCGGGAGGCATCGAAGGCGTTCATCGGGGATCTATCCGGCTTTACATGCGGCAGAGAGCGCGTTTGATGCGCCGACGGTCGTGACACGCGGTCGGGTCAGGCATGCAAGTCATTTGAGACGTCAACAGGCGCGCCGTTACCGCCGGCATCCAACGGCACGACCATGACCTTTTCGACGATGCCGCCGCCGAGGGCAACCCGCGCCGCGCCAGCGGAAACCACGAGGCCGCGACCACGATGATGCTCCACGCGTATCTCGCTGCCGATCCGAAGGCCAAGCGCCAGCAGCTTGCGCACCAACTCGCGACCGCCGTGGATCTCGACGATGCGCGCCCGCGCACCCACCGGCAGCGCGGAAAGCGAATGGGACTTGAAAGCGGACTGCTGCATTGCGTAAAAAGTCCAGTGGAGAGTCTGGGTGCGTCGCCAAGCGCTGCGTGCTCCGCGGTGGCCGCGCACCGTGATCGTTAGCGTCTTGGCTCGGGCAAAGAACAAGAATGCGAACAATTCCTGTTTAGTTTAACGCAAGGGCGCGGCCAGCGCGTCGTTTCGTTGATCATGGTGACGAACAGCCCTGTTTGATACTAGGCGAGCGGTTGTTCCTGATCAACGTCGGCATTGCTACGCGCTGGCACACCGGCCGCGCGGAACGGCACCGGGTCGGCGCGAAGATCTTGGAAAAGGGGCAGGGGCGAAAACACGGCGAACGGTCCAAAATCCTAACAAAGCCAAGCAGATCAGCAAATGATTAAGTTAGGATATGGCGACAGGCGCCGCACCGAGACAAGGCGCCGATCAACAAGATTTTCGCCCGGATGCACCACATGCGGGTGGCTCTGAATGCGACGAGGGGGTGATATGGGCACTTTGTTGACAAGGGGGTTATCCACGCGGGATGTCGCGGCAGCGGTCTTCGCGGTCTTCGCGATCTGGCTAGCCGGGGTCGTGCCATCGGTGGAGATCGCCTGGGTGATGGGCTTCCTGGTGCTGACCGTGTTTCTGTTCGCGTTCGAAGTCGTGGGCGTCGATGTCGCCGCGCTGACGGTCATGGTGCTGCTCGGTCTCACCAGCCTGCTCGCGCCCTGGATGGGCCTGGAGACCGGCCTGGTGCCGGTGGCACACCTGTTCGACGGCTTCGCGTCCAATGCCGTGATCTCGATCATCGCGGTCATGATCATCGGCGCCGGGCTCGACCGGACCGGCATCATGTCACAGGTCGCGGCCTTCATCATGCGCATCGGCGGCCGCACGGAGACACGCATCATCCCGCTGATCTCCGGTACCGTCGGCGTGATCTCGTCGTTCATGCAGAACGTGGGCGCCGCGGCGCTGTTCCTGCCCGTGGTCAGCCGCATTTCCGCCCGCACCAAGCTGCCCATGTCGCGCCTACTGATGCCGATGGGCTTCTGCGCCATCCTCGGCGGCACCATCACCATGGTGGGCTCCAGCCCGCTGATCCTGCTCAACGATCTGATTCTGACCTCGAACAAGGCGCTACCGGAAGGCATTGCGCCCATGCAAACCTTCCAGCTGTTCGACGTCACGCCCATCGGTCTCGCCCTGCTCGCCAGCGGCATCGTCTACTTCGTGCTCGCCGGGCGCTTCGTGTTGCCGTCGCGCGGCACGGACAAGACCGAGGCGACGGACCCGATGACCTATTACGGCGAGACCTACGGCTTCAGCGATTTCCTCATCCGTGAGGTCCGCGTGCCGAACGACAGCGCCCTGGTCGGAACCAGCGTCGACGACATGGAGCGCCATTGGCATGTGCGCGTGGTGGCGGTGGACAAGGGCGATGGAATTCGCCTCGGCGCGTCCGCTGTAGACCGCACCATCGGGCTCGAAGCCGGCACCTCGATGGCCTTGCTCGGCGCGCAGGAGATGTTCGACACGTTCGTCGACGAGACCGGGGTGCAAGTAAAACCGGATGTCGAGACCTTCTCCGAGGCCCTGTCTTCGAGCAAGGCCGGTATCGCCGAGATCGTCATCCCACCAGGCTCTGGCCTGCTCGGCAAGTCCGCCCGCGATGTCTGGTTACGCAAGGTCTACGGGCTGTCGGTGCTGGCCATCCGCCGCGGCGACGAGACCCTCACCTTCGCCACCGGCGGCGTGCGCGATCTGCCGTTCAAGCCCGGCGACACCCTCGTGGTGCACACCACCTGGGTCGACTTGGCGCGGCTGGAGAAGGACCGCGACTTCGTCATCGTGACCACCGAGTATCCGCACGAGGAACTCCGTCCACACAAGGTGCCGATGGCGCTGCTATTCTTCGCCATCACCCTGGGCCTGGTGCTACTGACCGATCTGCGCCTGTCGGTGGCACTGCTGGCCGGCGGCCTCGGTATGGTACTCAGTGGCGTGTTGTCCATCGACGAGGCGTACGAGGCGGTCAGCTGGAAGACGGTCTTCCTGCTGGCGTCGCTGATCCCGCTCGGGCTCGCCGTGGAGAGCAGCGGCACCGCGGCCTGGATCGCGAATCAGACCCTGACCGCCCTCGGCGACGTACCCATCTGGGTGATCCAGGCCGCGCTGGCGACGCTGGCCACCTTCTTCACGCTGGTCATGTCCAACGTCGGCGCCACCGTGCTGCTGGTGCCGCTGGCGGTGAACATGGCCATCGGCGCCGGCGCCAATCCCGCCGTTTTCGCGCTGACCGTCGCGATTGCGACGTCCAACTCGTTCTTGATTCCGACGCATCAGGTCAACGCATTGATCATGGGTCCCGGCGGTTACCGGGTACCGGACTACATGCGCGCTGGCGGCATCATGACGGTGTTGTTCCTGGTGGTCTCGCTGGCCATGCTCAACTTGGTGTTTTAGAGAAACGCGCCGCCGACGGCGGCGTGCCCAAACACGATTTGGCCGCGGGTGCCGTCGTCCATGGTCACCTCGCCGACGCCGTTGCGGCCACCGGTATCCAGCATGATGTTGGCGGTGCCGCGCGACCCATCGTCACAGAAGACCTTGAAGATCGCCTTGGTGTCGCCGGCGAAGGCGTTATAGCGGCCACGGCAGATATTGATTCCGTTGCTGACCGTGAAGGCGGAGGCAAAGGGCTGGGAGACATAGCTGCCGCGATAAAGATCGTCCTGCAATACCACCACGAACGGGCCGCTAACCGCCTCCTCCGGCGTCAGATCGCGATCACGCATCTCCTTATTGTGCTGCATCACCGACGTCAGGCAGGTGTGCCGATCGAGCATGTCGATGCCGCTGCAGAGGATGCGTGCATACTCCAGCGGGTCAACGCTCGTGTAGACCAAATTGTAGTCCCGCGTTGCGGCGTTGCTGCCACAGCCTGCCGCCGACAGCGCCCAGCCCGCGACCAACACGGTCCCCAACCCCGCAGATCTCATCTTCATGGCACTCCCCGACGCTAGCAGCGGCAGCGCCGGCATGGCGCGCCCTCGACCGTATCAACTATATACCGACACGTGTCTCGCTTGCTGCCGAAAAGGCCAAAGCGCCGAGGGCCAACACGGCAGAATCGCGCTGTACAGCGGCCCTCGGCCCGAGGCGGTTGGCCCTGGTTGAAGTCATGCCTCAGGCGGCGGGGCGTTCGAACAAATAGTGGCCGACCCACCATTCACGGCCTTCGTGCAGCCCGAACAGCTCGGCACAGGCCATGAAGAACAGGCGCCAGCGCATCCACCAGACGCCTGCCTGATCAGCACCATAGGTCTGCTCAAGGATCGGCCAGACCTCATCCCGCGCAGCGTCCATGCGCGCCAGCCAGGCGTTGAGGGTGCGCTCGTAGTGCTGGCCGTTCCAGCGCCAGCGGTCGACCAGCTTGAGCTGATCCTGAAAATGCAGGGGCAGATCGTCGCTGGGCATGATGCCGCCGGCGAAGAAATAGTGGCTCATCCAGTCGTCCGGACCGGTATCTTCGTAGGGATAGGGATGCAGTCGATGACAGAACACGTGCATGAAGAAGCGCCCACCGGGCTTCAGCCAGCCGTGCACGCGACCGAACAGCTCGCGCCAGTTGCGCATGTGCTCGAACATCTCCAGCGACAGGATGCGATCGAAGCGGGCCTCGCTGTCGAAGGCATTCATGTCCGCGGTGATCACGCGCAGGTTGTCGATGCCGCGCTTAGCCGCCTCGGCCTCGATGAACGCGCGCTGCGACGCGGAATTGGACACCGCGGTGAACCGGCTTTGCGGAAACCGCTCCGCCGACCACAGGCTGAGCGAGCCCCAGCCGCAACCGAGTTCCAGCACATCCATGTCCGCGGCGATGCCGGCGCGCTCCACCGTGGCCGCCAGTGACCGCTCCTCTGCCTGCTCCAGGCGTGTCGACACCTTGCGGCCACCAGCAGCTGCTGTACTTGCGTCGCGGGCCAAGCACGGTATCGAAGAATGCCGCCGGCACCTCGTAGTGCTGCTCGTTGGCGCGCTCCGGTACCGCCGCCACGGGCGACGCGTCCATCATCGCGATGAAGGCCTTTTTGTGATCGAGGGCCGCCTCGCACTCGTCCTGGGGCAGTTCGGCGAGCGTCTTGCGCAACCGCTGACGAATGCCAGCGCGAATGACGGCGTCGGGCACACGCCCGCGCTCGACCCAATCGATGATCCTAGCCTCGGAAATCGGCATGCTCTGCTCCGTTGTCGTCTGTTATTCCACAACTGCCCAAGTATTGACCGTCGGCATCAGAAACAAGCGCGGGCTTGTGGGAGCGGCTTGCAGCCGCGATTGGGCTGCGCAGAGATCCGTTGTCGTGGCCGTCGCGATTGCAAATCGCTCCCACGCAGACGCGTCAACCCCGCAACACGCGACCGCTGCGTCCGTCTCGAATCACCGACGGTCGATCCGCGCCGCCGCAGGGGCCGCTGACGAGCAGGTTCGGTGCGTCGCCGAGTTGCAGGCGCACGCCGAGCGCGGTGCGAACGGGAGGCCGGCTGCTGAGGTTGGCGCTGGTAGAGACCAGCGCACCGCTGCCGCCGATGCGCCCCCAGGTGCGGCACAGGGCGGCGGCAACGGGATGCGCGGTGACGCGCACGGCGAGGGTGTCATGTGCGCCAGTGAGCCAGCGCGGCGTCTCCGGGCGGGCGGGCAGCAGCCAGGTGTTCGGGCCGGGCCAGGTGGCCTGGATGGCCGCCATGGTATCGGCATCCAAGGGCTCGACGAAGGGCTCGAGCGCGGAGAAGTCCGCCGCGATCAGGATCAGGCCCTTGGACTCGTCACGGCCCTTGATCGCGAGGATGCGGCGCACCGCGGGGGCGTTACGGGGATCGCAACCGAGCCCATAGACGGCCTCGGTGGGGTAGGCAATCACGGCCCCGGCGCCAATGGCCCGTGCCGCGGTCCGCAGCGCGTGGGCGGATGTGCCAACGCTGCGGGATCGATCTCCAACGGACCGATCTCCAATGGTCTGAGCGGCGGCGTCGCAACGCCGCTGCTCAGGACTCCGCCGAGACCGCCTCATCCGCCTCCTCCACCGACACGGCATAGCCGCATTCCTTCTGCGGGCAGACCTTTTGCGCGCCCTTGGTCTTGGTGACCTTGAGCGTCAGCACCGGCCAGTGGCACTTCGGGCAGGGCTCGGCGATGGGCTCGTTCCAGACCGCGTAGTCGCATTTCGGGTAGGTGGAGCAGGAGTAGAAGATCTTGCCGCGACGGGATTTCTTCTTTTGTAGGCTGCCCTTTTTGCACTGCGGACAGGCGACGCCGGTGTCTTCGGGTTTTTCCAGCGGCTCGATGTGTTTGCACTTCGGGTATGCGGTGCAACCGATGAACTTGCCGTAACGCCCGCGCTTGATGGAAAGCGGTCGAACCGCAGTCCGGACAGCTGCGGTCGGCGATGATCTCCGGCTCCTCGGCCTCGGCCTTGTCGGCGTTCAGGTCGCGGGTGTAGTCACACTCCGGATAGTTGGTGCAGCCGATGAACAAGCCGTTACGGCCCAGGCGCTTGGACAACTGGCCGCCGCACTTCGGGCAGGCCTCGTCGATGATCTCCTGGGTGACGTCCTTGCGGTCGACGTTCTCCTGGGTGTGCTCGATGCGGTCCTTGAACGGCTTCCAGAAGTGTTCCAGCAGCGGAATCCAGTCTTCCTCGCCGCGGGAGACCGCGTCGAGTTCGTCCTCCAATCGGGCGGTGAAGTCGTAGTCGACGTAAGACGTAAAATGCTCGGTCAGGAACTTGTTGACCACCCGCGCCACGTCGGTCGGCGTGAAGCGCTTCTTGTCCAGCAGCACGTACTCGCGCTCCTGCAGCGTCGAGATGATGGACGCATAGGTGGACGGGCGGCCGATGCCGAACTCCTCCAGCGCCTTGACCAGCGATGCCTCGGTATAGCGCGGTGGCGGCTCGGTGAAGTGCTGCTCGGGCCGGATGGCCGTCAGGTCCACCTGTTCGCCTTCCTTCAGGTTCGGCAGCATGCGCTCCTCGTCGTCGTCCGCCGACTTGGCATCGTCGCGGCCTTCCAGGTAGACCGCCATGAAGCCCGGCTCGGCGATGGTGGAACCGGTGGCGCGGAAGCGGTTGCCTTCGCCCGCGCCGAAATCGATGGCGACCTGATTCAATACCGCATGGGCCATCTGGCAGGCGATGGTGCGCTTCCAGATCAGCTCGTAGAGCCGGAACTGATCCTTGGTCAGGTGTGCCTCGATCTCCTTCGGTAGGTGGCGAATGGAGGTCGGCCGAACCGCCTCATGCGCCTCCTGGGCGTTCTTGGACTTGGTCTTGAACAGCCGCGCCTCGGGCGGCAGGTGATCGGCGCCGTAGCGCTCGGCGATGTAATCACGCAGCTCCGCGAGCGCCTCCTGGGCCAGGTTGACCGAGTCGGTACGCATGTAGGTGATCAGGCCGACCGCGCCGCCGCCGATGTCGACGCCCTCGTAGAGCTGCTGGGCGGTGCGCATGGTGCGCTGCGCGGTAAAGCCGAGCTTGCGCGCGGCCTCCTGCTGCAGCGTTGACGTGATGAACGGCGGCGCCGGGTTGCGCTTGCGCTGCTTGCGTTCGACCTTGTCCACGCTCAGCTTGCCGCCGGCCGCCTGCTGCAACGCCTGCTCCACGACACGGGCACGGTCCGCGTCCGTGATGCTGAATTGCTCGATCTTGTCGCCGTCGAACTCGATCAACTTGGCGACGATGGGCGTGCCGTCGCCTTCGGCCTTGGCATCCGCCTCGACGCTCCAGTATTCGCGCCGCTCAAAGGCCTCGATCTCCAGCTCGCGCTCGACGATGAGGCGCAGCGCCGGGCTCTGCACGCGCCCGGCGGACAGGCCGCGGCGGACCTTCTTCCACAGCAGCGGCGACAGGGTGAAGCCGACCAGGTAGTCCAGCGCCCGGCGCGCCTGCTGGGCGTTGACCAGGTCCAGCGACAGTTCGCGCGGGTTCGCCACCGCATCCTGCACCGCACGCTTGGTGATCTCGTTGAACACCACCCGGTAGACCGGCCGATCGCCGATCTGCTTGCGTTTGGCGAGCAACTCGTACAGGTGCCACGAAATGGCCTCACCCTCGCGGTCCGGGTCAGTCGCCAGATACAGGGCGTCGGCCTTCTTCAGCAGCTTGGAGATGACCTGAACGTGCTTCTCGTTGCGGTCGATGATCTGGTACTTCATCTCGAACCCATGCTCCGGGTCCACGGCGCCCTCCTTGGGCACCAGGTCGCGGACGTGGCCATAAGACGCAACCACCTCGAACTCGGGTCCGAGGTATTTCTTGATGGTCTTGGCCTTGGCGGGGGATTCGACGACGACGAGATTCATGGCGGACCTTGGCAAGCAGATCGGCGGGGTCTGTTAGAAGATACGAAACCCCTGGGTCGCATCAAGGTAGGGATCGAAGGGCACCGCGGTCAAGGGGGAAAGACGAGGGGCGAGTGGCGAGGGGCTAGTTTCGAGGGCCGAGGGCTGCGTTTGCGGCAGCCGGCGCTTCGGGGTTGCTCCCATGGCAAGGATCGACCGCCGCAACAAACCGAACAACGCGCGTCACGCTGAGGACGCCTTCCTAGCGCCTCGATACTCGAACCTCGAAACTTCTCCTAATGCAAATACACCGGATCGCCGTAGATCAGGTCTTCCATCTCGCTCAGCGCGGATTCGCGGCCAGGGCGGTTCAGTAGCACCAGCAGGACGATCCACTTCAGCTCGTCGACGGAGACGGCATTCTGTTCGATGGCGATGGCGCGATCGATGACCAGTTCGCGACTCAGCGGGTCGAGGATGCCGCTCTGCTCCAGGAACAGCAGCATGCCGCGGGCGTCGAGGTCGAGCTTCTGGCATTCGGCGTCGGTGTAGATGCGCATGGCATCGACGCCGCGGGGCGGGTCTTCCGGGCTGGCCATGCGGGTGCTGGCCATGCGACTGGCCAACTCGTCGAGCCAGGTCAATGCCTCGGAAATTTCGCTGCTGGAGAAGCCGGCGTCAGACAGCTCGCTCTCCAGTTCGTCCTGATCGACAGGGGGATGGGATTCGCCATCCATGTAGTTTTCGTACAGGTAGATCAGGACGTCGACCATGTTTTCGTACATGCACCAACCTCGGGGCGGCCGTGGGCCAGTTTTCGGATCGACTGCAACCAGCCCGCGGGCGTCGGGGCGGGGATGAGCTACAGCCACGGTTCAGGGCAATTTCTGGATCAGTCCGCGCAAGCACCGGCCGGCCCTTGGCCCTCGGCGCTTGGCCCATCCCTGCACAGGCTATAGCGACCACCGGGGTGTGATGATACATGTCCCTGCAACTCCAGCAACAACAGCATCGATGAAACCGCCTGCGCCGGCAGGCCGGAGCGGGCGATCAGTTCATCGGGAGCAAGCGGGTCATGGCCCATGCAGTCGAGCAACAGACGATACTCGGGATCGATGACCGGGGCCGGGCCCGATGCATCGACAGGGTCGTCGCTGACGGCGGGAATCTCCACCAAGAAGCGTCGCAACTGGGGACTGAGTTCCTCCAGGATCTGTGGTGCACTGTCGACCAGCTTGGCCCCCTGGCGAATCAGCTCATGGCATCCGCGCGCCAGCGGATTGTGTATCGAGCCGGGGATCGCGAACACCTCTTTGCCCTGCTCGGCCGCATAGCGCGCGGTGATCAGCGAACCACTGCGGGGTGCCGCCTCGATCACCAGCGTACCGAGGCTCAAGCCGCTGATCAGCCGGTTGCGGCGCGGAAAATGGCTGGCATGCGGGCCCACCCCCGGCGCGAACTCCGTCACCAACGCGCCCACCTCGGCGATCCGTCTGGCCAGGGCGCGATGCGCGGCCGGATAGGCCCGATCGGGGCCGGTACCGAGCACGGCAATGGTGCGGCCGGACTGCAGCGCGCCCGCGTGGGCCGCACCGTCGATACCAACCGCCAGCCCGCTGGTGATGGTCAGCCCCAAGCCCGCCAGATAGCGGGCGAACTCGCGGCTGGTGTCGAGCCCGCCGCGGGTCGGATTACGGCTGCCGACGATGGCAAGCTGCGGCTCGGTGAGCAGGGCGACGTCCCCACGCACGTACAGCACCGGCGGTGGCGCGGCCAGCGTCGCGAGCTGGGGCGGATAGTGCGGATGGTCCGGGGTGAGGATCGCGGCCCCCGGGTGCTCGGCCCATTCCAGGGCGACGTCGATGACCGCCTGATCCGGCGTCTCGAATGCCGTCGCGGCGGCCGCGGAGACCCCCGCCTCGGCCAGTGCCGCGCGGTCGGCCGATCGCACCGCGGCGGCACTGCCGAATCGCTGCACCAGTTGCGCGACGGTCCGCGGACCGATGCCCGGCGCCTGCGCCAGGGCCAGCCAATCGATGATCCGCTGGCGTTCGCTCGCGGTCACGGGCGAGGGTGTCGGCGCGGACATCGGCATCGGTTAGAGATCGCGGGGCGGCGCGACGATCTCGCCGACATGCATCGCCTGGGTCGCGGACATCACCAGGGCAAAGCTCACCTCGGGGAAGACGCGGAACACCATGACCACGCCGGAACGTGAATCAGGCACGATGTAGGTGTCGTCCCTGCGCACCGCCCTGCGGTGCAGCGGCACATTCGGGGCGGGCTTGTCGCGATCCCAGCCGTCGAGTTCCCAGTCGCCGTACCAGAACGACGTGTCCAGCGGCGACTCGTTCCTCCAGTTCCAGTCGTTGCGCTTGTTGCGCACGGGGTCGCGGCGTATCTCGCCGCCGCGGTAGACCTCGAAGACATTTCCCACGTCGACCCCCTGCCGCGCGCCGCGGCTCAGGACCACGACATCGTACTGGCCGATCTGCGACACGCCGTTCAGCACCGAGATGATCTTACCCTGCACGCCGGCCGGGGCCGGCCGCGGAAAAAAGCTGCGGATGGGCTGGTCGTCGCGCGCGGGTCGCACGCGGTCACCGATCGCCACTTGCCGCTGCGTTCGCGTCATGATTAAGGTCGCCGGATCGCCGAGGCGCTCGACGCGCGCGCTGCCGATGTAGGTCGCCTCGAAGCCGAGCAAGCGATTCGTATCCGGGTCGCGTAATTCTTGGCCAGGCCGCAACACCTCATAGCGATCGCTCTCGGCGAACAGGATGCTGCGGACGAAGATGGTGCCGCCCGCGCCGGCGAGGAGCCGATTGTCCGGGAACCCGACCACGTAGGGGGCATCGTCGATCTCGCGGGCCTCCGTCACGACCGGGCGCGACAGAAACGGCGCCACCGCATTGACCGGGATGGTCGGGATCGCCCGATCCAGCTCGGTGACCCGTACCCGCGGCGATAGCTTGACCGTGCGCATACCGCCACCCGCCGCGCGACGAGCGGATGCGGGGGCTGCCGCCCTCATAGACCAGCTCGAGCACGTCGCCGGGATAGATCCGATTGGGATTGCTCACCCCCGGATTGGCCTGCCAGACATCGGGCCAGCGCCAGGGCTCGCGCAGAAAGCGCCCGGCGATGCTCCAGAGGGTGTCGCCGGACTGCACGACATAGGTCTGCGGTGCATCGGGGGCGAGTTCGACCTGGGCCGCCAGCGGCCCCGCGGCGGACAGCAGAATCAGCAACAGCAGAGCCCGACACCGCGGCCGCGAGCGCGACCGAAAATGTCGGGCGCTCCGCGCGGAACCATGGAACGAGAGTAATGCTCATATCGACTCCTGATGTCCGGTAGTTCGCGGTTGGGCTTGGGTGCGGCGCGCGACGTCGACTGCAAGCGATTGGACCAGAAGTCATTTTCCAGGATCGCAGGGCAGCACGGAGCAGGCTTGCATGATGGTGTATCATCACGATATTAACGCAACGTATCGGCGGCCGACCACAGCCCCATGCATTCCTGACAAAATTTCGGACATATTATGGCCAAACTGCACATTCTGACCTTCCCCGACGCACGGCTGCGGCGCTGTGCCGAGCCCGTCGAGCAGGTCGACGACGCCATACGGCAGCTGGTCGACGACATGCTCGAAACCATGTACGCCGCACCTGGTATCGGCCTCGCCGCGATCCAGGTCGATGTCGCCAAGCGGGTCGTCGTCATCGACACCTCCGACGAAAAGGACCAGCCGCTGTGCCTGATCAACCCGGAGATCTTGTCGCGCAGCGGCGAGGAGCAAATGGACGAGGGCTGCCTGTCCGTGCCGGGCTTCTACGAGACCGTCACCCGGGCGGAGCGCGTCACGGTGCGCGCGCTCGACCGCGATGGCCAGCCCTTCGAGCTCGACACCGACGGACTGCTTGCGGTCTGCATCCAACACGAGATCGACCATCTCGACGGGCGACTGTTCGTCGATCACATCTCGTCGCTGAAGCGCCAACGTATCCGCAAGAAGCTGGAGAAGGAACAGCGCCAGGCACAGCCGGAGCCGAAGGCCGACAGCATCGAATCGCAGGCGCGCGATCTGAACCGCGTCGACGGGCGAGCGGTCAAGCTGCCGGGCCTCGTACAGCGATGGCGCCCGTTACCGGATCGATCATCTCACCTGGCTCCGCGCCCTGTGCCGCCCCGCTTCATTTCGCGTTCGCTTGGCGCCCAGGTTCGCACCCAGCCACCGCACCACTTCACGCCAGCAGCATCTGACAGGTCCCCGCCACCCAGACACCCATGCCCAACCCGCGCATCATCTACGCAGGAACGCCAGACTTTGCCGTCGCGCCGCTGAAGGCGCTGCTCGCCGAAGACTACGACGTGATCGCTGTCTACACCCAACCGGACCGGCCCGCCGGACGTGGTCGAAAGCTGACACCTTCGCCGGTCAAACAGACCGCCCTCGACGCCGGCATCGACGTGCAGCAGCCGGTTTCGCTGAAGGACGAGCAGGCTTTGGGCACGCTGCGGGCGTGGGATGCCGATCTGATGGTGGTCGCCGCCTACGGGCTGCTGCTGCCGCCCGCGGCCCTGGCCGCGACGCGTCTGGGCTGCGTCAACATCCACGCATCGATCCTGCCGCGCTGGCGCGGCGCAGCGCCGATCCAGCGCGCCATCCTCGCCGGCGACGCGCGCACCGGCATCAGCATCATGCGCATGGAGGCCGGGCTGGACACCGGCCCGGTCTATCTCGACAGGCAGATCGACATCGCTGCCGACGAAACCGGCGGTAGCCTGCACGACCGGCTCGCGCCGCTCGGCGCGGAGGCCTTGCTGGCGGCGCTGCCCGGCATTCTCGACGGCAGTCTGCGACCGACACCACAGGACGACAGCCTGGCCAACTACGCGAAGAAGCTCGGCAAGGACGAGGCACGCATCGACTGGACTCAGCCGGCAACCGACATCGAGCGCCAGGTTCGCGCCTTCAACCCCTGGCCCGTGGCACAGACCGCGCTCGCCGCCGAGACCCTGCGCATCTGGTCCGCCCATGCGCTGCAAGACGCGGCCGACGCGCGGACCCCGGGCGGGTCGTCGCCGCAAACCGCGACGGCATCGATGTCGCCACCGGCTCCGGGCTGCTGCGCATCAGCATGCTGCAAGCGCCCGGCAAGCGACCGATGCCGGCGCTGGATTTCATCAATGCCCGCAACCTCGACGGTGCCCGGCTTGCCTGAACCAAGCCACAAGTCGCCACGCCGCCAGTCGCCGCGCGTCGGAAAGCCAACGGGGCGCGAGACCGACGCCAGCGGCGCCGCGGTGCGCGCGGCGGCCGCGCGGGTGGTGCATGCCGTGCGCGTGGACGGACGCTCGCTGACCGATGCCCTGCAGGACGCGACAACGGACTTCGACGAACGCGACGGCGCGCTGTTGCAGGCGCTGTGCTTCGGCACCCTGCGCCTGCTGCCGAGACTGGACGCATTGACGGCACTGCTGCTGACGCGACCGCTGCAACGCGGCGATCGCATACTCAAAGACGCTCATGGCGGTCGGTCTGTACCAGTTGACAGCGATGCGCATACCCGAGCATGCCGCGGTCGCGGCCACGGTCGGTGCCGCGCGCAGCCTCGGTCGACCTCGTGCGGCCGGGCTCATCAACGCCACGCTCCGGCGCTTCCAGCGCGAACGCGCGGCGCTGCTGGCACGCATCGACGATGATCCGGCCGCGCGCTGGCTGTTTCCCGACTGGCTGCTGACACGGCTGCGGCAAAGCTGGCCCGAGCAGTGGCAGAGCATCGTCGACGCCAGCAATGAACAGGCGCCGATGACCCTGCGCGTGAACCGTCGGCGCGGCGATATCCGCGCCTATGCCGAACTGCTCGCCGGCAACGGCCTATCGGCGCGGCCAGTGCCGGGTCTCGCGGACGCGCTCACGCTCGACCGTCCGCTACCCGCGCGCGCGCTGCCTGGGTTCGCCGACGGCCTCGTGTCGATCCAGGATGCCTCAGCCCAGCTGGCCGCGGTATTACTGGACGCGCAGCCCGGCGAACGCGTGCTCGACGCCTGCGCCGCCCCCGGCGGCAAGACCGCGCACATTCTGGAACGCGGTCCCGCCGCCGGTGGCGGTGCTGAAGTCGCCCCCGACGTGACCCCTTACGTAACCGCAGTAGACATCGATCCGGCACGGCTCGAGACGCTGCAGAGCAATCTCGAACGACTCGGCCTGCAGGCCCGAGTGTTCACGGCCGATGCCGCCCACGCCAACCCGGACTGGCCCGGCGCGCCCTACCACCGCATCCTGCTCGACGCACCCTGTTCGGCCACTGGCGTGATCCGCCGCCACCCCGACATCAAATGGCTGCGCCGGGACTCGGACATCGCCACGCTGCGACAAACCCAGCGCGACATGCTTGAGGCCCTGTGGCCGCTGCTGCTTCCCGGCGGGCGCCTGCTGTACGCGACCTGCTCCGTGCTGCCGGACGAGAACGACGCCCAGGTGCGCGCCTTCCTGGCCGCCCACGACGACGCGAGCGAGCGGCCCATCGCGGCGACCTGGGGCCTGCCGCGACATCCCGGCCGGCAACTGTTGCCCGCCCAGGGCGGCGGCGACGGCTTCTACTACGCGCTGCTGGAGAAGGCGTCGTGATGGCCCCGCGACCGCGCCGGACCTGGCGATACCTCGCATTCGCGGCCCTCATGCTCGGTCTCGTCGCCGGCTTCGCCGCCGACGGCTTCAACGTCACCGAGGTCAACACGCGCCTGGTCGACGGCACCTACGTCATGGATGCGCAAATCGATTACGACTTCAGCGAGCGCGCGCTGGAGGCCCTCGACAATGGCGTGCCGCTGACGCTGGAAGTACACATACAGGTGCGCCCGGAGGACGACTGGATCTGGGACAACAGCCTGGTCGATCAGCGCATGCGCTATCGCATTCGCTACAAGCCGTTGTCGGAACGCTATCTGGTCTCGCGACTGCCGGGCGAGAACGGTCGCACCTACGTGACCCGTGAGGCCGCCGTGACGGCGCTGGGCGAGATCAAGGGCCTGCAGCTGCTGGACCAGAGCCGGCTGGAGCCCGATGTGGCCTACGAGGTCCAGATCCGCGCGTCCCTCGACATTGAGGAGCTACCGCTACCGTTGCGGCCGATGGCCTACCTATACCCGTCCTGGAAGCAATCCAGCGAGTGGACCAAATGGCCGTTAACACCCTGAAATCCTGGGCTCGCCGGATCGGCCACCCGGGCGCGATCGGCGTCGGCTTCCTGATGGTCGCGCTGCTGGTTGCGCTGCACCTGATGAGCAACGCGGTGCAGAACTCAGAATCCCTGAGTCGCGCCTTCGTGCCGCTGCTGGGGCTGGTGCTGCTGGGACTGTTCGCGCTCGCGCTGATGGTCGGCGTCAACGTCACCCGCCTGGTGCTGAGTTATCGGCGCCAGGCGGCCGGATCGCGACTGACGGCGCGCATCGTCTTTTTGTTCGCGCTGATCGCGTTGCTGCCGCTGGGCGTGGTCTACTACTACTCGCTGGGCTTTCTGATGCGCGGTATCGACAGCTGGTTCGATGTCGAAATCGATAGTGCCATGGCCGATGCGCTGACGCTGAACCAGGCATCGCTGGACCTGAACCAGCGCGTGCTGATGAAGTACAGCACGCAATTGCTCGCCGGTATCGAGGACCGCTCGGCAACGGCGCTGGCGCTGACCCTCGACGATCTGCGCCGCCAGGCCGGCGCATTGGAGCTGACCGTTTACGAACCCAATGGACAGGTGATCGGTACCGCCATCGACGATCCAACACAGCTGGTACCCGACCATCCCGAGCGCGAGGTCATGCAGGGGCTGCGCATGGGGGCCGACTATGTCGGGCTGGAGACCGGCGACGACGGCGAACTGATCGTGCGCGTGCTGGTCAACGACCCGCGCGCCCGCCCGCTGTTGCTGCAGGCCATCTTTCCGACCTCGGCGCGCATCAGCGAGCTGGCCCTGAGTCTGGAGGATGCCTACAACCGCTACAGCGAGCTGTCGTATTTACGGCGCTCGCTGAAGTTCAGCTTCTCGCTCACCCTGTCGCTGGTCCTGGTATTCGGACTCATGGCCGCGCTGTTGGCGGCCTTCGCAACCGCCCGACGGCTGGCCGCCCCGGTGGCGGACATCGCCCGCGGCACCCGCGCCGTCGCAGAGGGAAATTACGAGCAGCAACTGCCGCTGCCGGCCCATGACGACGAGCTGTCGTTTCTGGTGGCGTCCTTCAACGCCATGACCAAGCGGATCGCCCAAGCGCGCGACCAGACCGCCCGCAGCCAGCGCGCGGTCGAGGAGCAGCGCAGCTATCTGCAGACGGTGCTGCGCCGACTCTCCAGTGGCGTCATCGCGTTCGACGAGGCGCAGAACTTGGGCACCCTGAACCCCGCCGCACGCCAGATCCTGCGCCTGAACGAGGCGACCGACGAACAGCTCTCGCTGGATGAGTTGGAGGCAGCCCATCCGCGACTCATGCACTGGGGAGAGACGGTGCGCCGATACATCGCCGGCGGCCAGGAATGGCGCGAAGAAGTGACACTGTTCGGCAACGACGGACGCCAGGTGCTGATGTGCCGCGGCAGCCCGCTCACCAGCACCAGCGGCGAGGCGGTCGGGCACGTCGTCGTCTTCGATGACATCACCACGCTGATCCGCGCCCAGCGCGACGCGGCCTGGGGCGAGGTGGCGCGCCGCCTGGCCCACGAAATCAAGAATCCACTGACGCCGATCCAACTCTCGGCGGAACGGCTGCGCCACAAATTGCTGAAAAAATTGCCGGAGCCCGACGCCCGCGTGGTCGACCGAGCCACGCACACCATCGTGCAGCAGGTTGAAGCCATGAAGGCCATGGTCAACGACTTCGCCAACTACGCCCGCGCGCCGGAAATGCAGGATCACCCGTTCAAGCTCGACGAGTTGGTGGCCGAGGTGCTGGAACTGTACCGCGCCAGCGCCAATAAAATCTCGTCGGACCTCGGTGCCGAGGGCGCCTTGGTGCGCGGCGACTCCAAACGGCTGCGACAGGTCATTCACAATCTGCTCAAGAATGCCGGCGAGGCCCTGGAGGGCCGAGACGACGGCCAGATCCGCGTCGCAAACGCGGCTGATCCAAGACAGCGAATCGCCAGCCGTCGAATTCAGCATCGACGACAACGGCGGCGGCATCCCCCAGGATCTGATCGACAGACTGTTCGAACCCTATGTGACGTCAAAATCCAGGGGCACCGGGCTTGGCTTGGCCATCGTCAAGAAGATTATTGAGGAACACGGCGGTATCATCACCGCAGAGAACGCGGAATCCGGGGCGCGCTTCACGGCCAGGCTGCCGGTTTGGCGCGAAGACCCATCCGCGACGGTGACGCCGATCCGGCAAGCAGGAGAACCATGAGCGCGACACATATACTCGTCGTGGACGACGAGCCCGACATCCGCGAAACCGTGCAAGACATCCTCGAGGACGAGGGTTACACCGTCGCCAATGCGGAGAACGGCGAGTCGGCTCGGCACGCGCTCCGCGACCGCAAGCCCGACCTGATGCTGCTCGACATCTGGATGCCCGATCTGGACGGCATCAGTCTGCTCAAGGAATGGGCCGAAGACGACGGCCTGCCCTGCCCGGTGATCATGATGTCCGGCCACGGCAATGTCGAAACCGCGGTCGAGGCCACCCGCCTGGGCGCCTACGACTTCCTGGAAAAGCCGCTGTCCATGGCCAAGCTGCTGCTCACCGTCGAGCGTGCCCTGGAAGCGGAAAAGCTCGAGCGCGAGAATGTCGGCCTGCGCCGCCGTGCGCCGCTGGTGCACGAGCCGGCGGGGCGCTCCGCCGCCATGCAGCGGTTGCGCGAGCAGGTCAAGCGCATCGCTCAGCACGACACCTGGGTGCTGATCACCGGCGAGGCCGGCTCCGGCCGCGAGACCTTCGCGCGCTTCCTGCACTCCCAGAGCGCGCGCAAGGAACGGCCGTTCATCGACCTTGGCGTGTCCGGAATCTCCCGCGGCAATGCGGCGCGGGAGCTGTTCGGCAGCGAGGAAGGCGGCCACGTGCACTACGGCAGTCTGGAGCAGGCCGCCGGCGGCACCCTGCTGCTCGACGAGGTCGCGGACATGGACCTGGAGGCTCAGGGACAGCTGCTGGGCGCCCTCGACACCGGCTCCTTCCTGCGGGTCGGCGGCAGCGACCCGGTCGCCATCGATGTGCGCATCATCGCCGCTACCCAGCGCGACCTGAAGGAAGAGGTCCGCTGCGGCGGTTTTCGCGAGGACCTGTTCTACCACCTCAACGTGGTGCCGCTGAACATCCCGCCGCTGCGCGAGCACGCCGAAGACATCCCGGACCTGCTCAGCTACTACGTCGACTACTTCGCGACCCACGAGAAGTTGCCGTACCGGCGCTTCAGCGTCGGCGCGCAGAACTTCCTGCGCAACTACAGCTGGCCCGGCAACATCCGGGAGCTCAAGAATCTGGTCCAACGCGTGCTCATCCTCGGCGCCGGCGACGAGATCACGCAGACCGAGGTGGAGACCGCGCTCGGCTCGACGCCGCCGGTGCCCACGCTCCCGCTGGAGGGCATGGTGTCCTTCGACCAGCCGCTGCGGCAGGCCCGCGAACAGTTCGAAAAGGCCTACCTGGAATACCAGCTCGACAAACACATCGGCAACGTCAGCAAAATGGCCAAAGAGGCGGGCATGGAACGGACGCATCTTTACCGCAAGCTGCGATCCCTGGGCATCGAGATCAAGGAAAGGCGTTGAGATGCTGAAGTTTCGAGTGGCGAGTATCGAGCAAGAAGGTGACGAGCAACCAATGCAGCAGCCCCCCCTAGCACCTCGACACTCGAACCTCGATACTTCTTCCGAATGAAAATCCTCATCCTCGGCGCCGGCCAGGTCGGTACTTCGGTCGCCGCCAACCTGGTCAGCGAAGCCAACGACATCACCGTGGTGGATACCGACGGCGCGCGTCTGCGCGAGCTGGCAGATCGCTTCGATCTGCGCACGGTGCAGGGCCATGGCGCCCACCCGGACGTGCTCCGGCGCGCCGGCGCCGAGGACGCGGACATGATCATCGCCGTGACCAACAGCGACGAGACCAATATGGTCGCCTGCCAGGTCGCCTATACGCTGTTCCATACGCCCACCAAGATCGCCCGTGTGCGCGCGCCGAGCTTTCTCGAACAAGAAAAGCTGTTCGGCCCCGATGCCTGCCCATCGACGTGCGCATCAGCCCGGAGCAGCTGGTCACCGACTACATCCTGCGCCTGATCCAGAACCCCGGCACGCTGCAGGTCACCGACTTCGCCGGCGGACGCATGCGTCTGGTGGCCGTGCGCGCCTACTACGGCGGCCCCCTGGTCGGCCACGAGTTGCGCACGCTCTACGACCACATGCCGCACGTGGACACCCGGGTCGCGGCCATCTACCGTCACGACCGCGCCATTCAGCCCGAGGGCGACACCGTCATCGAGGCCGACGACGAGGTCTTCTTCGTCGCCGCGCCGAAACACATCCGCTCGGTCATGAGCGAACTCAGACGGCTGGAAAAGCCCTACAAGCGGGTGATCTTCGCCGGCGGCGGAAATATCGGCACGCGCCTGGCACGCGCCACCGAGCGCGACTATCGGGTCAAGGTCATCGAGCAGGATCTGGATCGCTGCAAGCACATCGCCGAGGCCCTGGAACGCACCATCGTGCTGCATGGCGACGCCGCCGACGAAGAGCTGCTGCTAGAGGAGAACATCGAGGATACCGACGTCTTCTGCGCCGTCACCAACGACGACGAGGCCAACATCCTCTCGGCGATGCTGGCCAAGCGCCTGGGGGCGCGCAAGGTGATGGCGTTGATCAACCGCACCGCCTATGTCGACCTGGTGCAGAGCGGACCGATCGACATCGCCATCTCGCCGCAGCAGGCCACCATCGGCAGCCTGCTCAAGCACGTTCGCCGCGGCGACGTGGTGGTGGTGCACTCGTTGCGTCGCGGCGCCGCCGAGGCCATCGAGGCGATTGCCCACGGCGACCAGAGTTCGAGCAAGGTGGTCGGCCGTCCGATCGAGGCCATCCATCTGCCCAAGGGGGCCAGCATCGGCGCCATCGTCCGCGGCGACGAGGTCATCATCGCCCACCACGACACCGTCATCGAGGCCGAGGACCACGTGATCCTGTTCCTGCAGGATAAGCTCAAGGTGCCCGAGGTCGAGAAGTTGTTCCAGGTGGGAATCACCTTCTTCTGATGCATAGGCCTCGCGGATGCTCGCCGACCCATAGCGCGCTCGCGGTGATCTCCATCACGGGCAAGCCATCGCAGCGCCGAGGGCCAAGGGCCGAGGGCCGTTTCGGTTCCGCCCTCGGCCCTCGGCCCTCGGCCCTTCCTCATGAAAAAATTCGTCGCCGTACAAAAGGTGCTCGGGCTGTTGCTGATGGTCTTCAGCGTGACCATGCTGCCGCCGGCGCTGGTGTCGGTGCTCTATGGCGACGGCGCGGGCATGCCGTTTGTCTACGCCTTCGCCGTCATCCTCGGCGTCGGCACGCTGATCTGGCTGCCGGTCGCGACCAAACATCAGGAGCTGCGCCTGCGCGACGGTTTCCTGGTCGTGGTGCTGTTCTGGGTGGTGCTGGGACTGTCCGGCGCACTTGCCGTTCTGGATCTCGCCAGTGCCCGACCTGTCGCTGACGGACTCCATCTTCGAGTCCCTGTCCGGTCTCACCACGACCGGCGCGACGGTGATCCTCGGCATCGATGAGTTGCCGCACTCCATGCTCTGGTACCGCCAGCAGCTGCAGTGGCTCGGCGGCATGGGCATCATCGTGCTGGCGGTGGCGGTGCTGCCGATGCTCGGCGTCGGCGGCATGCAGCTGTACCGGGCCGAAACACCCGGACCGATCAAGGACACCAAGCTCACGCCGCGCATCACCGAGACCGCCAAGGCACTCTGGTACATCTACCTCGGGCTCACCATCGCCTGCGGTCTCGCCTATTGGGCCGCCGGGATGTCCGCGTTCGACGCCATCGGACATTCCTTTTCCACGGTGGCCATCGGCGGCTTCTCCACCCATGACGCCAGCATCGGCTATTACGACAGCACGCTGATCGAGATGATCGCGGTCGTCTTCATGCTGCTCTCGGGGGTCAACTTCGCGCTGCACTTCATCGCCTTGCGCAGCAAGAATCCACTCGCGATCTATGCCCGCGACAGCGAGTTTCGCTTTTATCTGTTCCTGATGGTGCTCGTCACCGCCATCGTCACCATCACGCTCTACCGGACCGACACCTACATCGACTGGGGCGAGTCCTTTACCAAGGGCCTGTTCCAGGTGGTTTCCATCGGCACCACCACCGGCTTCACCACGGCGCAGTTCTACTACTGGCCGCCCTTTACCGAGATCCTGCTGCTGTTCCTGGCCTTCGTCGGCGGCTGCGCGGGCTCCACCGGCGGCGGCATCAAGGTGATCCGCTTTCTGTTGCTGATCAAGCAGGGCCTGCGCGAGATCGGCCGACTGATTCATCCCAACGCCCAATTGCCGGTGCGCGTCGGCAATAAGGTCATCAACCACCGCGTTATCGATGCGGTCTGGGGCTTCTTCTCCCTGTATGTCGCGGCCTTTACCTTCATGTACCTGGCGCTGGCGGCGACTGGACTGGACCTGCTGACGTCATTCTCGGCGGTCGCCGCCTGCATGAACAACCTGGGGCCAGGTCTGGCCACGGTTGGTGCCGACTACTATGACATGCACGACACCGGCATCTGGATACTGTGCTTTGCCATGTTGCTCGGGCGGCTGGAGATCTTCACATTGCTGGTATTGTTGACACCTGCGTTCTGGCGGCGCTGACGCGAGCCGCACCAACGCATCCAACAAGCAGAGAGGCGAAGCGCATGAATGCGATCCCGAGCAGCTACCGGAACCTGATCGACCCGTTGATCGATGCCGCCCGCGGCTTCGTCGAAGATGGCGAGACCTTGGCACCGTTCGCGTTCGTCGCCAACCTATCCGGCGGCGGCGCCTTCCCGGTGATGCTCGCCACCGGCAGCGACGAGGAAAAGGACAACTCCGCGCGCGCCGTCAAGCAACTGGCTGAGCTGCACCAGGCCGACTTCGTCTTCACCATCATGGAGGCCTGGTCGCTGCCGCCGGAGCGCATCGATGAATTCGATGCGATCATCGACCATTACGGCTCCATCGGCGAGTCGCCCTACCGCCTCGACGTGGTCTCGCTGGCACTGGAGACGCGGCATGGCATCTGGGTGGCGCAGGTGCCGATTGAGCCGTTGGCCGCGGCAAATGGCGGTCGCACCTTCGGCGAACCCCATTTTCTGCATTTTGCATCGGCGGAAGGCCGCTTCGCCGAGCTGCTGCCGGTCAAGAACGACGGCATCGGACCCTCTGGCACCCTGCACTGACGCATGCGAGGTAATGCATGGGCATCATCGAAAATTTAGAAGCGATGCGCGCGCGCGGACAGGACTCCGCACTATTGCGCTACGGTCTTGGTAATGAGTATCTGAAGCGCGACGAGCACGCCTTGGCCATCGAACACCTGGCCGAAGCCGTTCGGCTCGACCCACACTACTCCGCCGCCTGGAAGCTCTACGGAAAGGCGTTGCAAGCCGATTCCCGTCACGCGGAGGCGATGGACGCCTTCGACCAGGGCATCGCCGCCGCCAACGACAAGGGCGACGTGCAAGCCGCCAAGGAGATGCAAGTCTTCCGCAAGCGCTCGCAGAAGGCCCTAGGGACTTGAACCAACAATGAGCGCGCAACCACGAAATGAACGACGATCAACGCCCGGCGCGCTGCACGTTCAGGCCGAATTTGGCGATCTTCCGGTCCAACGCCGGGCGCGAGATACCGAGGATCTCACAGCTTCGGGCCTTCTGCCCGCCGGTATGATCGAGCACACGTTGAATGTGCTCTGACTCGACCTCATGGAGCGTTCGCAGCGGGGTCGCGTCCTGCTCACTGCTCGGCGGCGACGCCGCGGCGACCGGCAGAGCCAGCAGCTCCGGCGTGATGATCCCATCGCGAACGCCGATTACCGCGCGCGTCAGGCTGTTCTCGAGCTCGCGTACGTTGCCGGGCCAGTCATAGGACATCAGGGTATGGAGCGCGGCGTCGGTCATCGCCATGCGCGGCTTTCCGAAGCGCGAGCAGATGCGATCCAGCAGCCCGTCCGCCAAGAGCGGAATATCCTCGCGGCGGTCCCGCAGCGGCGGCATCGCGATCTCCACCACACGCAGCCTGTAGGCCAGGTCTTCGCGGAAGCGACCTTCCGCCACCTCTACCATGAGCGTTCGATTGGTGGCGGCAATGATGCGGGCATTGCTGGTCAGCGTCTCGGTCCCACCAACGCGTTCGAAGGCATGTTCCTGCAACGCGCGCAGCAGCTTGGCCTGTAGCGCCATCGCCAGTTCGCCCACCTCGTCCAGAAACAGCGTGCCATCACGGGCCAGCTCCAGTTTTCCGAGCTTGCGCGCCTGAGCGCCCGTGAAGGCGCCGCGCTCATGGCCGAACAACTCGCTTTCCAGCAACGTATCCACGAGGGCGGCGCAATTGACGGCCACAAAGGCCCCGGAGACGCCGCTGTGCTGGTGAATCAGCCGCGCGACGACCTCCTTGCCGGTACCAGACTCGCCGCTGATCAGCACCGTCGCGCTGCCGCGCGCGCTCAGTGCAATCGCCTTGCTCACCGTCAGCATGGCACTGCTGCGACCGATCAGATCGCGGGGTGGTGACGTCGGGGCCGTATTCCGAGGCATCGCGTGGCGCGCGAGCCGACGCCGTTCCAGCAGCGCCTCGACGGTCCGCTGTAAGGTCTCGGCCTGCACCGGCTTGTGCACGAAATCGGCGGCGCCACGCTGGATCGCCTCGATGGCCAGTTCTAGGTCGTGCTGACCGGTCATCATCACCACCGGCAAGTCCGGACTCACCGCGAACAACTGCACCAGCAGATCGCTGCCGGCACCGTCCGGCAACTGCTGATCGAGCAGCACCAGGTCGATGCCGCCCCGCGCCACACGCTCCAGCCCCAGCGCGCAGGTCTCCGCAACATCAACCTCACAGCCCTCGTCCTCAAAGTGCAGCGCCAGCATCTGACCCAGCGCCCCATCGTCTTCGATAATCAGCAATCGTGCGCTCATACCGATCCAGGATAGAGCGTCCTGGCAGGCAATCAAACTCTTTCTGGCCCTCCGCTCGCCCTGCTCGGCCCTGAACGTTGTTTGCGATTTGCCGCATAATGATCCGCTTTTCAGATCCCCTGTCCATGACCGAAGTCGCCAGCGAGTCCCCATGAATAGCCAGACTGCCCAGCCGTACAGAGAAGGGCGCCGCGATATCCTGATCACCAGTGCGCTGCCCTATGCCAACGGACCGATTCATATCGGTCACCTGGTGGAGTACATCCAGACCGACATCTTTTCCCGTTTCCAAAAGATGCGGGGGCACAACTGCTGGTACGTCTGCGCCGATGACGCCCACGGCACACCGATCATGCTCAGGGCGCGTACCGAGGGCATCTCGCCGGAGGAATTGATCGCCCGAGTCGCCGAGGAGCACAAGGCGGATTTCGCTGCCTTTCGCGTCGGCTTCGACAACTACCACTCGACCCACTCCGATGAGAACCGGCACTTCGCGAGCCTGATCTACGAGCGCAATCGCGACAAGGGCCACATCGCCAAACGCACCATCGAGCAGGCCTACGACCCGGTCGAGCAGATGTTTCTGCCGGATCGATTCATCAAGGGTGAATGCCCCAAATGCGGTGCGCCGGACCAGTATGGCGACAACTGCGAGGTTTGCGGCGCCAGTTACTCGCCGGCGGAGCTGAAGAATCCGCGCTCGGCAGTGTCCGGAGCGATACCGGAGCAGCGCGAGTCCGACCACTACTTTTTCAAACTCGCCGACTTCGAGGGGATGCTTAGGGACTGGACGCGCGGCGGGGGCCTGCAGGCGCAGGTGGCAAACAAACTCGACGAATGGTTCGACGCCGGCCTGCAGCAGTGGGATATCTCCCGCGATGCGCCGTACTTCGGCTTTGAGATCCCGGACCATCCCGACAAATTCTTCTACGTCTGGCTGGATGCGCCGATCGGCTACATGGCCAGCTTTCAGAACCTCTGCGACCGCACGCCCGGCCTGGACTTCGACCAGTTCTGGGCCGCCGATAGCACCGCGGAGCTGTATCACTTCATCGGCAAGGACATCATCTACTTCCATGCGCTGTTCTGGCCGGCGATGTTGTACGGCGCCGATTTCCGCACACCGACCGCCGTCTTTGCCCACGGTTTTTTGACCGTGGACGGACAAAAGATGTCCAAGTCCCGCGGCACCTTCATCAAGGCGCGCACCTATCTGGACCACCTCAACCCGGAATACCTGCGTTACTACTTCGCCGCCAAGCTTGGCCCGGGCGTCGACGACATTGATCTCAGCCTGGACGATTTCCAGGCACGCGTGAATTCGGACCTCGTCGGAAAGGTGGTGAACATCGCCAGTCGCAGCGCGGGGTTCATCAGCAAGCGCTTCAACGGCCGCCTCAGCGCGGAACTGCCGGAGCCGGCGCTGTTCGCCGAGTTCGTCACCGCCGGCGAGTCCATCGCGAACGCCTACGACAAGCGCGAATACAGCCGCGCCGTGCGGGAGATCATGGCCCTGGCGGATCGCGCCAACCAGTACATCGACGAACAAGCGCCCTGGGTCTTGGCCAAGCAGGAGGGCCGCAATGCTGAATTACAGTCCATCTGCACCCAGGGTCTGAACCTGTTCCGGTTGCTGATGGGCTGGCTGCGGCCGATCCTACCCGGCACCGCCGAGGCCGCCGAGCAGTTTCTGCGTATCCCTCCGCTGACCTGGGAGGCCCTGGTGGAACCGCTGCTTGACCATGAGATCGCCAAATTCCAGCCATTGATGACGCGCGTCGACCCGAAACAGATCGAGGCCATGCTGGAGGCATCGAAAGAGGATCTGGCCGCGGCGGAATACAGCAAGACCCGCCCCCAGGAGACGGCGACAGAGGGTCATCTGACGGACAATCCCATCGCGGAGACCATCGACTTCGACGTGTTCGCGAAGGTGGACCTTCGCATTGCGCGCATCGCTAAGGCGGCCCGGGTGGAGGGCGCCGACAAGCTGCTGCAGCTGAGTCTGGATCTTGGCGGCGAGACCCGCAACGTCTTTGCCGGCATCAGCAAAGCCTACGATCCAGCGGATCTGGAAGGCCGGCTCACCGTTATGGTCGCCAATCTGGCGCCGAGAAAAATGCGCTTCGGCGTATCGGAAGGCATGGTGCTGGCCGCCGGACCCGGCGGCAGTGACCTGTTCATCCTGAGTCCGGACGCCGGCGCAGAGCCGGGGATGAAGGTCAGATAGGCGATCCGCACCCAGTATCACTCCGTCGATCCACGCGCCGGACGGGCGCGTGGATCGACAGATGCTTCGTGTGTGGTGGGCCGTGAAGGATTCGAACCTACGACCAAGGGATTATGAGTCCCCTGCTCTAACCGCTGAGCTAACGGCCCGCTGTGGAGCAGTGCTCGCGACCTCGGCTGCGTTGGTCGCGAGTAGCGAGCGTCAGTCTGAGTCGAGGAAGCTGCGCAGCTTTTCCGAGCGGGTCGGGTGGCGCAGCTTACGCAGGGCCTTGGCCTCGATCTGGCGGATGCGCTCGCGGGTGACGTCGAACTGCTTGCCGACCTCTTCCAGCGTGTGGTCGGTGTTCATGTCGATGCCGAAGCGCATGCGCAGCACCTTGGCCTCGCGGGAGGTGAGGCTGGCGAGCATGTTCTGCGTGGCCTCGCGCAGCCCTTCGGCGGTTGCGGAGTCGACCGGGGAGATGACGCCGGAATCTTCGATGAAATCACCCAGATGCGAGTCTTCGTCGTCGCCGATCGGGGTCTCCATGGAGATCGGCTCCTTGGCGATCTTGAGCACCTTGCGGACCTTCTCTTCGGGCATCTCCATGCGCTCGGCGAGTTCTTCCGGCGTCGCCTCGCGACCCATCTCTTGAATCATCTGTCGCGAGATGCGGTTCAGCTTGTTGATGGTCTCGATCATGTGCACCGGGATGCGGATGGTGCGGGCCTGGTCGGCGATGGAGCGCGTGATGGCTTGGCGAATCCACCAGGTGGCGTAGGTCGAGAACTTGTAGCCGCGGCGGTACTCGAATTTGTCCACCGCCTTCATCAGGCCGATATTGCCTTCTTGGATCAGATCAAGGAACTGCAGACCGCGGTTGGTGTACTTCTTGGCGATGGAGATCACCAGGCGCAGGTTGGCCTCGACCATCTCTTTCTTGGCGCGGCGGGCCTTGGCCTCGCCAATGGACATCTTGCGGTTGATCTCCTTGATCTCGCCGATGGTGAGCACGTTCTCGCGCTCGAGATCCTGAAGCCGGCGCTGTGCGCGGCGCACCTCGCTCTCGACCTCCGCAAGACGCGACGAGTAGGCCTTGCCGGCGTCGATCTGCTCGCGGACCCAGTCCGGATTGGTCTCGTTGTCTGGAAACGAATTGATGAAGTCCTTGCGCGGCATACCGGCGGTGTCGATGCACAGGCCCATGATCAGGCGTTCCTGACCGCGGATGCGCTCGATGGTGTCGCGCAGCATCTTGACCAGCTCGTTGAAACACGTTGGCCACCAGCTTGAACTGCAGAGAAGTCCTCGGAGACGCTGGCCATCGCGGTGCGGGAGCGCTCGTCGTCGCGACCGCGCTCTTTGAGCAGATCGACGAATTCGCCAAAGTGCTCGCGCAGAACCTGAACGCGGCGGGCGACTTCTTCCGGATCGGGACCCGTGTCGACGGCCTCTTCTGACTCGTCGTCGTCGCCGCTATTGTCGTTGTTGGCGTTGGCGTTTGCCTTGACAACGGGTGGCGCCGGGGGTGGCACGGGCTCGTCGTCGCCATCGTTGAAGCCGGAAATGGCGTCAGTCAGTCGCCGCTCTTCTTTTTCCACCTGTTCGAAGATGTAGAGCAGGCCCTCGACCGCGCGCGGATAGATCGACAGGGCCGCCAGCACCTGGTTCAGCCCCTCTTCGATGCGTTTCGCGATGCGCAGTTCGCCCTCGCGGGTGAGCAGTTCGACCGTGCCCATCTCGCGCATGTACATGCGCACAGGGATCGGTGGTGCGGCCGAATTCGCTGTCGACCGATGCCAAGGCAGCGGCAGCAGCCTCAGCGGCCTCGTCGTCCGCGACCGCGGAATCGTTGCTGAGCGAGTCGATCTCCGCCGGGGCGGTCTCGTGCACCGTGATGCCCATGTCGTTGATCATGCGCACGATGTCTTCGATCTGCTCCGGCTCGATGATGCCGTCCGGCAGGTGGTCGTTGACCTCGGTGTAGGTCAAGAAGCCCTGCTCTTTGCCCTTCGCGATCAGTTGCTTGAGCTGAGAGGCTTGCTGCTGTTCATGATCCATGCGGATACCTGCTTGGCGGAGACGATGCGGTCAGAAAATGTGGAGACGTTTTAGTTAACTTTCTAGTATAGCAGGAAAGCAAGGATCTCTCTATGCGTGGAAATCTTATCCGGCGTCACTGAAATCCCTCGTTGCGTCGTTGTGCTCGCCGTCTTCGGCCGGCTTTCTGGCGTTTTGAATCATGTGCCAGCGGCGTTCTCGCTCCAGCGTGCGATTGAGTGAGGCCAGGGCACCGATGAATTCAGCTTCCCTCCCTTCCGCCGGGATATGGGCGATCAGCCCGGAATCCGAGAGACGTCGAATCGCGGATTCGTGCTCGCTATCGCGCCAGCGCTCACACATCGCCGCTGGCGTGATCTCAGGATAGGCCAGCGCGGTGTCGATGAGTTGGCGCAACAGGGCGATGCCCGGATTGTCCAGGGCGTGCCAATCACGCGGTTGTGCGTCGGCTTGGCGCGCCAGTGCTGGCTGATCCAGCAGCAAGGCCACCGCCAGGCGCAGCGGGGTTAGACGTTGAGCTCCGGCCTGGGCTTGGTTTCTGGCGTTGGGGGCGGTGTGGCGCTGACCTGCCGACCAGCGGTTGCCGCCGCCGCGGGCATGACTGTCGATTCCGACCAGGCCCGCCAAGCGCGCTTCGAGTAGTCCTCGAAAAGTGCCGGCGGGCATGGTCTGAATCAAGCCTCGGGCGTCGGCATCGAGCTTGGCGCGCCCCTCGGCACTGGTCAGGTCGAGATCGGCGGTCAGGTGCTGAAACAGGAAGTCCGACAGCAGGGTGGCGTTACTCAGGCGTTGCTCGAAGGCGTCGCGGCCCTCCTTGCGCACCAGCGTGTCCGGGTCTTCGCCGTCCGGCAGGAACAGGAAGCGAATCGGTTGCTGACCGGTGGCGAGCGGCAACGTGGTCTGCAGTGCTTTCCAGGCGGCGTCGCGACCGGCACGGTCGCCGTCGAAGCAGAAAACCAGCTCCGGCGCGCTGCGCTGCAGGCGCTTAATGTGCTCCGGGGTGGTGGCGGTGCCGAGGGTGGCCACCGCATAGGGGATGTCGAACTGGGCCAACGCGATCACATCCATGTAGCCCTCCACCACCAAGAGCCGAGGCGGCTGACGCAGAACCTGCTGCACCTCACGCAGACCGTAGAGCTCACGGCCCTTGTGAAAGACGGGAGTCTCCGGCGAGTTGAGGTATTTCGGCTCGCCGTCCCCGAGCACACGCCCACCAAAGCCGATGACGCGACCACGACGGTCGTTGATCGGAAACAGGATGCGATCGCGAAATCGGTCGTAGCGCTTACCGTCTCGCTCCGCCAGCAACCCGGCGCTGAGCAGATGCTCTTGATCGGCGGGGGTGTCGCCAAGTGCGCGCAAGAGAAAATCCCAGCCCGGCGGCGCGAAGCCAATGCCGAAGCGCTGAACGATCTCGCCGCTGAGGCCGCGCCGCTTCAGGTAGTCGACGGCGCGCGCGGCCTCAGGATGCTCGCGTAGTTGCCGGCGGTACAGGCTAGCGGCCTGCTCCAGGACGCGATAAACGGGGGCTAGGTCCGGGCCTTTGGCAAAGGACTGGTCAGATGCCGGCAGTTCCATGCCGACGTGCTGAGCCAGCTCTTCGACGGCCTCCGGGAAATTCAGACGGTCGAACTCGATTAGGAAGTCGATGGCATTGCCATGGGCGCCACAGCCGAAGCAGTGGTAGAACTGCTTGTCGGCACTGACGGTGAACGAGGGGGTCTTTTCGCTGTGGAACGGGCAGCAGGCGGAGAATTCTTTGCCGGATTTCTTGAGGGTCACTCGCTGGCCGACCACGTCGACAATGTCGACCCGCGACAACAGGCGCTCTTTGAATTCGGGGGTGATGTTGTACGCCATGGCGGGTACAGGGCCTCTGCCTCCGCAGCGATTGGTCAGCAGGGATATGGGCTGCACTGTCTCTGGTTCAGCCGGAACGCCGACGGAGTCGGCTTGCTCCGAGCCGAATGCGGGCTCGGCCTGAACCAGATCTAACGTTGCGCCACGGTGACCCCGACGCCTGGCGCTGGTCTTTGCCTCGACTCCGCGGAGCCTCAGCCAGTCAGGCGCGTCTTGATCTGCTTGCTCACCGCGGCCATGTCAGCGCGGCCCTGCAGCTTGGGCTTCAGCAGGGCCATGACTTTACCCATATCCTGCATGCTCGGACGCGCCGGTGCTGTCGATGGCCTCGGCGATCAGGCCCGCGATTTCGTCGTCGGACAGTGCAGCTGGCATGTAGGCCTGGCAGACCTCGACCTCGAAGCGCTCCTGAGCGGCGAGGTCTTCGCGGCCGGCTTGCTCGTACTGAGAGATCGAATCGCGGCGCTGCTTGAGCATCTTGTCGAGCACGACGAGCACCTGGGTGTCGTCGAGTTCGACGCGCTCGTCCACCTCGCGCTGCTTGATGGCGGCGTTGATGAGGCGCACGACGCCGAGCCGGCGTTTGTCGCCAGCCTTCATCGCGGCCTTCATGTCATCTTGCAGGCGTTGTTTCAGCATGGTCTGTACAGCTGTGGTGGAGCGGCACGGCGCCGATGGCTTGTCTGCCGGTTCACGTGGCCGGGTTGCCTGTTCAGAACGGGCTCAGAACCGACTCGAAACAGCTTGGAACGCGCCTAGAATGGGCGTTCCCAGCGGCGTGCCTCACGGGAGAGCTTCTTGTGGTGCCGCTTCACCGCGGCTGCCTTCTTGCGCTTGCGCTCGGAAGTAGGTTTCTCGTAGAACTCGCGGCGACGTACCTCGGCGAGGACGCCAGCCTTCTCGCAGGAGCGTTTGAATCGGCGCAGGGCGACTTCAAACGGCTCGTTCTCTTTAACGCGAACGCTAGGCATGAAGGGTCCTTTGAATGTTCTCCGCTAGGCGGTTTGGTTATAGGTAATCCGGCATTATACTGTCCGCTCATCGGCGGTTGCAACCCGCGTGCTCTTCTCACGCGGTCGATCGTCGTCACTGTTCGAACGACACGACGGAGCATGCCGATGCGGGTGCTGGGAATCGAGACCTCCTGCGACGAGACTGGCGTCGCGGTCTATGACGGAGAGCGCGGCCTTCTTGCGCACGCGATCTATAGCCAGGTGGAGCTACATGCCCGCTATGGCGGCGTGGTTCCGGAACTCGCCTCTCGGGATCATGTTCGCAAGCTGTTGCCGCTGACGCGGCAGGTGCTCACGGAGGCGCGGCTGACTGAATCCGACATCGACGGCGTCGCCTACACTGCCGGCCCCGGTCTGGTCGGCGCGCTGCTGGTGGGCGCCGGCTTCGGCCGCGGGCTGGCCTGGGCCTGGGGCGTGCCCGCCGTCGGCGTGCATCATATGGAGGGGCATCTGCTCGCGCCGATGCTCGAAGACCCCGCACCGAGTTTCCCGTTTGTCGCGCTGCTGGTCTCCGGCGGGCACACCCAGCTCGTAGAGGTAACCGGCGTCGGTGCGTACCAGCTGCTCGGTGAGTCGCTGGACGACGCCGCCGGCGAGGCCTTCGACAAGACCGCGAAAATCCTCGGCCTGCCCTATCCGGGTGGACCGGCGCTGGCGAAGCTGGCGGAGCAGGGTGACCCGGCCCGCTACCGGTTTCCGCGGCCGATGACCGATCGGCCAGGTCTCGACTTCAGCTTCAGCGGACTCAAGACCTATGCGATGAACGCGCTGCGCGACGAATTGGCCGCGCGTGATGATCCCGAACAGGCCCGCGCCGACATCGCCCGCGCCTTCGAGGAGGCCGTCGTCGACACGCTGCTGATCAAGTGTCGCCGAGCGGTTCGGCAGGTGGGCGTGGGTACCCTGGTGCTGGCGGGGGGTGTCAGCGCCAATCGGCGGCTGCGCGCGCGCATGGACGAGATGATGCAGGCGGAGGGTGGGCGCGCCTTCTACCCGCGTCCGGTGCTGTGCACCGACAACGGCGCAATGATCGCGTTTGCCGGCCACCAGCGGCTGGCCGCCGGCCAGTCGGAGCCGCTGGCCTTCTCCGCCCGGCCCCGCTGGCCGATGGAGAGCCTGCCGGCGCCCTGAGCGCTCTGCAGTTCCAGTAACGCGATGCCTCAGACCGACGAGCGTTCGGCGCTCTGTTGATCAGCCCGTTCGACGCTCGGAGCGGGCCAAGCGCCGAGGGCCGCTGTAAGGCACCATTGTGCAATTGAGGCCCCAGGCCCTTGGCGCTCGGCCCTTCGGTGCGCAAGCGCGTTGGCGCCATAAAACTGGACTCACCTGCAAACACTTGGCGCACGGGCAGCGCCTATCCGGCGTCGTCGACACCGATCTTGCCCTCGCTGCCGCTGAGCAGATTGCGGATATTGCTGCGATGGCGGTAGAACAGCAGCAGCGTGATGACCACCTGCATGCCCACTAACGCGGGCTGCGGCCAGAACCACCAGACGAACAGCGGTGCCAGGGCCATGGACACCAGCGCCGACGCCGACGAGATCTTCAGCACCTTGGCGACGAATAGCCAGACGCCGCGCGGCACAGTCCCGACCGGCCAGTACAGGCCGAACTGCACCCCGAGCGCCGTGGCGACGCCCTTGCCGCCGCGAAATCCGAAGAACACCGGATACAAATGCCCGACGAACGCGGCGACGCCGACCGCCGCCAGCGTCCAGGGGCCGGCGCCGAGCGCATGCGCCACCAGCATCGGCAGCAGGCCCTTGACGCTGTCGCCAAATAGCGTGATGCCCGGCGGCCTTTTTCGCCTTGGCGCCGCCGATGCGCAGCACATTGGTGGCGCCGGGGTTGTTCGAGCCCTGGGTGCGTGGGTCCGGCAGGCCCATGAGCCGGCAGACCAGGATGGCGCTGGAGATGGAGCCCAGCAGGTAGGCGCCGATGACCAGCGTGATGTCGACAAGGGGCAGCATGTTCATGGCGCGCTATTGGACTGTCCGCGGCGGTCGCGGTCAAGGCCATCCGGCGGGCGGTGGCAGGCGGGTTGCAATGCCGGTGCCTGCCGCCACCATGCCCAGACGATTAGCCCAGCGCCTGTTGCGGCGCATCACGCGAGTTTGAGGCATCAGCATGGACATTGTTTTTCTGCGCGGCCTGCGCATCGAGACCGTGATCGGTATCTACGACTGGGAGAAGGAGATCAAGCAGCCGGTGGTGCTCGATATCGAGATGGCCGGCGACATCGCCCGCGCCGCCGCGAGCGACAAGATCGAGGATACGTTGGACTACAAGGCCATCTCCAAGCGGCTCAAACAATTCGTCAGCGAGTCCCGCTTCGAACTGGTCGAGACCCTGGCCGAGCGTTGCGCGGCGATCATTCGCGAGGAGTTCGGCGTCGGCTGGGTGCGGCTAAAGCTGGACAAGGTGGGGGCCGTGTCCGATGCCCAGGGCGTCGGCGTGATCATCGAGCGCGGCGAACGGCCTTGAACCTCGACGCCGCAGGCCCTGAGTCCGCGCCGCGACGCTGCTGGATCAGCGTTGGCAGCAACGTTGAACGCGAAGCGTCCATCCGCGGCGCCATCGACGACCTGCGCCACGCCTACGGCGCGCTGGTGATCTCTCCCGTCTACGAGACCGAGGCGGTGGGATTCGACGGCGACGCCTTCTACAACCTGGTGGTCGGCATCCGCTCCGAGCAGACGGTGGCGGAGATCCGGCGCACGCTGCGGGCCATCGAAGAAGGCCGCGGCCGACTGCGCGACGCGGAAAGGTTCGCGCCGCGCACCCTCGATCTGGACCTGCTGACCTGGGGCGATGCCGTCGGCGTCATCGACGGCTACGAACTGCCGCGCGACGAGATCCTCAAGTACGCCTTCGTGTTGGCGCCGCTGGCGGACGTGGCGCCGGACGAGCGCCATCCCGCCGACGGTCGCAGCTACGCGCAACTGTGGTTGGAGATGATGCCCTTGGCTCCACCACTGCATCCCGTCGCTTTGGCCGAAGGTCGCTAGACTCCTTGAGAGCAAAAGGCGTTTTCAGATGCGTCAAGCTCAGCGGCGGCAACGCGTTTGCCCGGCAGGCTCAGCGATCGCCGTCTTGTTCCGCCGCAAGTCCCCCGATACGTAACAACTGCTGCACGACCTGGCCGGTGTCGTCAGGTTGGTCCAGCTTTTCGGCGGGAGTCCAGGAATAGTCTGCCTCGAGCCGGAACGAGCCGGCGAACGCATCCGGCGGCTGGCCGCGCCAGTCCTGCGGCGACAGCATCGAGAAATAGGTGCTGCCGTCGGCCTTGGTGTACAGGTGGTAGAGCTTGCCGGGGATGCGCTTGAAGGCACATTGGGCACGCGTCAGGGCCTGCTCGTCTCGGGCCTCGTCAAGTGCCTTGCGCGCCTCTGCCTGCAGCGCCTTGATCTGATCTGCGATCACGCGCAGCTTGGCCGAGGTGCGAGCGTTAAGCATCGACTCCGCGCGGGCGACCTCTTCGGCCAGTTGCGGGGCATGGAAGGCCGGTGCGAGGCGGCTCGTTGGGTACGGCGAGCTGCGCGCATCGCCGAGGTGCAGGATGGCCTTGTCGTTGTCGCTCATGATGACTCCTTATTGCTGAATGGTACGACCGCCGTCCACGGCAATGATCTGGCCGGTGATGTAATCGGCATCGCGCACCAGAAACAACAGGGTGCGGGCGATGTCCTCGGGGCTGCCCGGGCGCTCCAGCGCCGTGCGTGCGAGGATCTCGCGCTTCGCGTCGCCGGATAGCCCCTGCTCCGGCCAGAGGATGGCGCCGGGGGCGATGCCGTTGACCCGCACATCCGGGCCCAGCTCTCGCGCCAGCGCCTTGACCATCATGGCGTTGCCGGCCTTGGCCATGGAATAGATGGGATGATCCGTCAGCGGGCGCTCGGCGTGGACGTCCACCAGGTTGACGATGCAGCCGCGGCTCGCGCATAGCAGCGGTGCCGCGGCCTGTGCCAGGAAGAACGGCGCCTTTAGGTTCGAACCCATCAGCTCGTTCCACTGCGCCTCGGTGGCCTGCGCCAGCGGGGTCGGGTAAAAACTCGAGGCATTATTGACCAGGATGTCGAGCCGACCACGAAATGCCTGCACCGCGTCCATCAGCAGCTCCGGCGCATCGGCGTCGAGCAGTTCCGCCTGCACCAGCCGGACCGACTCGGCACGCGCACCGTTGAGTTCGTCCGCCAGGGCCTGCGCCGCATCGACGGAGCTGCGGTAGTGCAGCACCAGGTCGACCCCGTCGGCATGCAATAAGCCGGGCGATCTGTGCGCCAATCCGCTGCGCTGCGCCGGTGATCAGCGCGACCTTGCCGTGCAGCGTACGACTGGCTGCGCTCGCTGCCTGCCGGTCTGATGCGGACGAAACGGGTGTGGATTCGATCAAGTCTCGCGACCCCTGTTGTAGACTGCCTGCCCGCTGTCACCAGGGGCCCTTAACGATAATGATGCACGAACATGCCGCCGCGCCCGAGGACATTCAGGCCCACGCCGAGCGCCTAACCCGACTGATCCGGGGCGCAATCGCAGATGCCGGCGGCGCCCTGCCCTTCGATCGCTTCATGGAACTCGCCCTGTATGCGCCGGGGCTGGGCTACTACGTCGCTGGCGCAACTAAGTTGGGGGCGGCCGGCGACTTTGTCACGGCCCCCGAGATCTCGCCGCTGTTCGGGCGTTGCGTTGCCGAGCAATGCCGCGAGGCCCTAGCGGCCCTCGGCGGCGGCGATGTGCTGGAGTTCGGCGCCGGCTCCGGCGCCTTGGCGGCGGAACTGCTGCTGGCGCTGGCCGCTGCGGACGCGTTACCCGAGCGCTATTTGATCCTGGAATTGAGCCCGGAACTGGCCGCACGCCAGCGCGCGCTCTTGCAGGCGCGCGCGCCAGCGCTGTGCGGCCTGGTGCAGTGGATCGATGCGCTGCCCGCGGGGCTGCGTGGCGTGGTGCTGGCCAACGAGGTGCTGGACGCGATGCCGGTGCATCGGTTCTGCATCGGTGACGCTGGTGCCGTGTTGGAGGTGTTCGTCGAGACCGATGGCGACGGCTTCGGCGTCCGCGCCGGCGCCCCGGTATCGGCGGGACTCGTCGATGCCGTCCGACTGATTCAGGCCCGCGCCAAGGCCGACGGCCGAGCATTGGAGCCCGGCTTCTGTTCCGAGATCAATTTGCGGCTCGGCCCCTGGGTGCGGGCCGTCGCCGACAGCCTCGCGGCAGGTCTCGCGCTGCTGATCGACTACGGTTATCCCGGCCCCGAGTATTACCTGCCGGAGCGCGGCGGCGGCACGCTGATGTGTCACTTCCGCCATCAGGCGCATGCGGACCCGTTCGTGCACATCGGCCTGCAGGACATCACCGCACACGTCGATTTCAGCGCGCTTGCCGACGCCGGCGCCGAGTGCGGGCTATCGTTGGCCGGCTACACGACGCAGGCGAATTTCCTACTCGGCTGCGGTCTCGACCGACTTCTGGCCGAATCCGCCGCCGACCCCGCCGCGATGCTCGACCTCACCGCCGGCGTCAAGCAACTGCTGCTCCCCACGGCGATGGGCGAGCGCTTCCAGGTGCTGGCCCTGAGCAAACACCTGGAGCCGCCGGAGCCTGACGGCTGGTGTGGGTTTTCGCTGCGGGATTTGCGTGGGCGGATAGTGTCTTGAGTGACTAAGGGCGAGGGGCGAGGGGCCAGGGATATCCGGGCAATCGTAACTGACCGCAGCGGCGCTTGGCCCACTTGAAGCCAAGTGCGGGCAGTGCAACACAGCGCCGCACTTCGCTCAGTCTCAGGCATCGCCTCCCTAGCAACTAGCCCCTCGCCCCTAGCTACTTCCCCAAATACATCGGCACGATCGCCTCGATATCCGTCGGGTGGATGCCGAGTTCGAGCAGTCCGTTGTGCTCACCGCAGATGCTCGGGGTCTGCATGGATTGGTAGTTGTCCAGCGTGAACGGCTTGCCGGGCAGCAGGCCGAATAGCTTTGCCTGGAGCCGGGACGCCTTGTCGTTCAGATGCGCCAGCCAGAGGCGCTTGCCGGTCTTCTGCGCGGTGTACTCCACCAGTTCCGCGAGCGTGAAGATGCGCGGCCCGCACAGGTCGTACCGACGCCCGGCAGCCCGCTCGTCGGTAATACTGCGCAGCATCGCCTCGGCGACGTCGCCGACCCAGACCGGCGCAAAGCGCGCGTCCGGGCACGCCAGCGGCAGCACGCCCGGCGCCAGTTCCAGCAGTTGCGCGAAGCGGTTGAAGAAGCTGTCGCCGCGACCGAAGATCACCGACGGGCGAAAGCTGGTCACCGTCAATGCCGCGTCGTCCCCGGTGGCGGCAAGCGCGATATCTTCGCCCTCGCCCTTGGAGCGCAGATAGGCGCTGCTGCCTCGCGTGGCATCGGCATTGAGCGCACTCATGTGCAGCAAGCGCGGGACACCGGCGCGGGTGGCAGCGGTGACGATGCGCTGCACCAGCTCGACATGCACGCGCTGGAAACTGCTGTTGCCTTCCTCGTTGAGGATGCCGATCAGATTCACGGCCAGGTCGCAGCCACGCAGGCAGTCGGCCATCGTCTCGCTGCTCAGGTCTTCGATGGCGCGCAGTTCGACATCGGGGTAGAGCTGGAGGTCGCGGTGGCGCTGGCCGCGGCGCGTGGGCAAGATGCAATGATAGCCGGCGTCGCCGAGACGTCGGACCAGGTGCCGCCCGACAAAGCCGGTGCCGCCGAAGATACAGGCTTGTTGTTGCTTCATTCGCTGCTGTTGCCGTTGGTGGTGCTGGGTCCCGCAGTTCTGGGCCACATTTCTGGGCCACGTGCTGGGACCTCAGTTCTGGGCTGTGGTGCTGGCTCGTGATTCGGGATCATGCCGTTGGGGCCATGGCGCGACGTCAATGGTCGACCGCATGGCGCAACGGATGAAAGGCATCAATGTCGGCTGTGACAGCACAACGCCGATGGCCGCGAGCGCGGTATTATGCCTCATCGTCCTGGCAGGCTTTGTCCGCGCTATCGCCATCCGGCGGAAATCGGCCACGGTACGTTTCTCGGCTATCGGCGCTGTCCGCGGCTGCTAGCGACCATCCCGTCTCCTGTCCCCTCGCTGCACTCGTTACCATTGGAACCGCTCTATTCCGACCTTCGTCGTCTTTCTCGCCTTCGCGACCGTCGGCACCGTTGCCGGGTTGCTGGCCGGTCTGCTTGGTATCGGCGGCGGCGCCGTGATCGTGCCGGCGCTGATCCTGCTGTTCGGCCAGCTCGGCTTTAGTGATGCCTGGATACCGCATCAGGCGGTGGCCACGTCCCTGACGACGGTGATCGCGAGCGGCGCGGCGTCGGCCTGGAGTCATCACCGCCGGGGCGCGGTGCGTTGGGAGCTGTTCGTTCGTCTGGTGCCCTGGCTGCTGATCGGGGCCTGGCTCGGTGCCTTCGTCGCCGGCTGGCTGCCGGCCTTGTGGTTGAAGCGGCTGTTTGCGGTGTTTCTGCTCTACAACGCCCTGCGCATGTTGTTCTCTAAGCGCCGCGAAGTCCGCACGTCCGCTGCCGTCGACGCGCATCGTCGGCGCTTTCGCCACCGCGTTCGGCGCGCTGTCGGCGTTGCTCGGCATTGGTGGCGGCATCTTGATCGTGCCGTTTCTGACCCGGCACGGGATAACGATGCAGCGTGCGGTGGCCACGTCGAGCGCCTGCGGCGTTCCGCTGGCCCTGGCCGGCAGCATTGGTTTCATGGTGGCCGGCTGGGGGCGTTCGGGGCTGCCGGCGCACAGCATCGGCTTCGTCTATTGGCCGGCCGCGTTGGCCATCATGGCCGCGAGCATGCCGATGGCGACGCTGGGCGCACAACTGGCCCATCGGCTGCCGACGCGGATGCTGAAACGCATCTTCGGCCTGCTGTTGTTCGTGGTCGGGCTGCGTTTGCTGGTTGCTTGATCGCCGCTAAGGGCCAGCCCGCTAGCCGACGTTTCCGGTGGCTGCTCAGCGCGAGGTCGACGCACCCGCACCGCCGTCATCGTCGAGCCAGAGCCGCCGATACAGATACACCTGCCCTTCCGGGTCGCGCAGCACAAGGCGGCCCTGATGCTCGGCATACTCGAAGGGGCGCGCCGTGTCCTGCTGCGGATCATAGAGCGCAAGCCGATCTCCGCGTTGTTGGATCAGCCCATCGACATAGCCGCCCTGGGACGAATACAGCCGGAAGCGATGCGCCTGGACGATCAGCAGGCTGCCACCGCGGCCTTCCCAGATACCGTCGAGCGCGGTCCGTTGCCAGCCTGGCATGCCCGGTACCTGCGGCATCTGCTGCATGCCGGGTAGCTGCTGCATCATCTGGTCCATGCCGAAGGTCTGCGCCGGGTTGGTCAGGGCCGAGGACCAGGGCTGTTGGGCAAAGGGATTCATGCCAAATTGGTTCATGCCGGGCATCATGCCCGGCATGGAGAAGTTGCCGGGATTCATCGGCCCTGGGTTCATTGGCATGCTGCCGCTGGGTGTGTCGTTTCCGAGAAAGCCCATGGCCTCCATCATGCGCGCCATGGCATCGGCCATGGCGTTGCGCGCGCTACCGTCGGCCTGCAACAACGCCGAGGGCAACAGCAGCGCGGCAGCGAGCACCACGCTTGCGATGCGCGCGACGGTCAAGCCGCGCGCTTTGCATGCGGCATCGCCTGCCGGTTGGCAGCGCGGTTGGATGACCTGGGGCTCTCGGGCAATTGGCGCAGCAAGGTCAAGCTGGACCGAGTGCGCGGAACGATGGGGTTGCATGTGCGCTCGCTTGCGGGGTGCGGATGTCATCGCCTGCGGCCGTTGTCCCTCTGGCGAGTTGCCGGCTGCCGCCTTGGTCGCGTTTGCGCGGGCCCGTTTGAGGCGAAAGCAGCGGTGAGCATCGGCCAGGGTTCAACGTTGGATCGTAACCTGTCGGCAGGGGCCTCTGATTAGGCGGCCGTGCCAGACAGCCAGCATAGCAAATGCCGCCGCTGCAACCGCGACGACATCGATCATGGCAATGTCGGGGCGCGATGATCGCTGGTGACTGTTGGCATGCTTTTCTGGCGCGATCGGCCCAGAATCGGTTCAGAATCAAGGTTCCGCGCACGATGGACCGCTGCCGGCGCTGCTCCCGTGTATGCTGTCGTTGTTCGTGTCGACCGGCTCGCGGCCGTCATGACCATTTTCGAGATCAGTGGCTTTGGAGATGCAGTGAGCGTTTGGCGTCCGGGGCTGTTGGAATTTTTGGAGGCGATGCAAGCGCCGACCGGCTGGACCTTTGACGCCGGCGGCTTCGGCGCGGGTATCGACAACGTCCACGTCGACGTGCACCTGAGTCCACGCTTTCGCGAGCTGACGGTGCAGGTGGTGCGCAACCTGATTGCCGAAGACCTGAGCGCGTCCGCGCACCAGGCGCCGGTGCAACTGGTCAGCGCGGCGGACCTGGAGCAATTTCGCCGGCGCTATATGCGTCTGTTCGAATCGGCGCTGGAGCGCGATCGCTCCGCCCTGTCCGCCGAGCTGTTGGTGTTGCTGCAACTGGCGCTGCTGCGCTGGCTGCTCGGCGTTGCCGAGCGCGAAAATCAAGCACTCCAGCAGGAGTACCAGCACGCGCAGCCGGCGTCGCCGTTGCCTGGCGGTGACGACGATGTCCCATCGCACAAACCGCTGGAGTTGCTCAAACGTCAGGCCCCCGCCATCAACCGCCGCGTGCTCAAGCTCTTGTTCCGCCAGATTCGCAGGCTGGAAGCTGGCCCACTGAGCAAGTTGCGCAGTTCGGTCAGCACGGAGGCCTGGCCGCTGCCGCAGCAGGCATTCTTCAATCCGGTGCTGATGGTGCCGGAGCCCGGCGACATCCAGGCACTTGCCGCGGACTATCCGGTCGTGAGCCTCGGCGAGGACAACGATGGTTCCTGGCTGCAGCTGGCCAACACGACCCTGGTGCAGGTGTTCAGCGATTATCTGCCGGATTTCTGCCACCGAGGGCCGCGCGGCGAACGCGCGTCGCGGGAACTGCTGTCGATCACCCGCGCCCCGCGCGATCAGAGCCTGCGGGGCGGCTTGCTCGGCAGCGAGCTCTTGTTGAGCGGGTTTCTGTCCGCGGAGGAGTATCGCAGTGGCCAGGTCTCCTGGCTCGACGAGCCGGCGAACCTGCGTCGCTTTCTGGCCCTGCCCGAGGCCGACGTCGGCGACGACGATGACACATCGGGGCCAGGGTCCTCGCAGGGGCCAGCGCAGGGCGCGTCCCCACGCTGGCAGCTGTTTCGTCGTGAAACGCGGGCCTTGCTGCACCGGCGTCTGGAACACGCCGGCCTTGCCGAGCGCATCGTGCTCTGTTTCTGGCTGCCGACGCTGCGCGCCCAGCTTGGCGCCGATCTGCCGTTTTCGCTGCTGGTGGAGCACTGCATCGGCCGATTGCCGCGGCAAACTCCGGCGCCGCGCCTCGCCGCGCTCGGCATCGACGTCGATGCGGGCATGCAGGCGCTGGAACGCGCACGTGACGGCCTTGGGCAGATGGGCGAAGCGGATCGGGCGCCCTACCTGGACCGCTTTCTGGCCGATTTTCTGGTGCTTCGCCGTGACCTGAAGCTGGCCTACAAGACCTACGAGGCCATGGATCGCCTGCGGCTGCTGGAGCACGACGACGACATCAAGCTGTCGCGCAGCAACGGCAGCCTGCATGAGTTCGTCGACCGCAAGGAGGCGATGCCGCTGTTGCGCCGCATTCGTGCCCATGCGGTGGTGAAGGCCGATATCCGCGGCTCGACGCGAATCACCGACGAACTGGCCACGCGCGGTCTGAATCCGGCGTCGCACTTCAGCTCTGAATCTGTTTCATCCGGTCAATCGGCTGTTACCGGAGTTCGGCGCCGAGAAGCTGTTCGTCGAGGGCGACGCGGTGATCATGGCGCTGTACGAATACGAGAGCCAGGCCGGCAGCGCCTCGGGCGTGCATCCAGTCGCCCGCGCCTGCGGACTGGCCAGCCGCATCCTGCAGTTGGTCGCGCTGCAGAACGTGCAGAACCGCGAGCATGGGCTGCCGGAGCTGGAACTTGGGCTCGGCATCGCGTTCTCGCCGCGCGAGCCGCATTTTCTGTACGACGAGGGCCGGCGCATCGTGATCTCGTCCGCCATCAACACGGCCGACCGGCTCTCCAGTTGCGCGTCCGCGCTGCGTACCGCCGGCGTCACACCTCCGGGGCAGGGGCAGCGGGTGCTGGTGCTACGCAATGCCTCCACGCCGATGTTGGGCGGCGGCGCAGAGGCGTTGCTCTCGTTCAACGTCAACGGCATCCATCTGGAGCAGGCGGCATTCTTCGCGTTGCAGCGCGAGATCCCAATGCGGCAGGCGCGCCTCAGCGTGCCCGGTGACGAGGACGGGCTCTATTTTCTCGGCAACCACAGCGACAGCCTCGGCCGGGAGTTCCCCGTCGCCGTGCGTTGCGCCCCGGTGCGCGACTGGAACGGCCGCGAGATCGGCGACATCGAGCCCGAGCATCGGCATTATTTCGAAGTCATCGTCGACGAGGCCATCTCCGCGGGGCTGCGCAAGCAGTTGCGTTGATGGGGAAGAGTTGCTAGGGGCTAGCGAGGCTGCGCGTCGGACCGAGGAGTCATGTGACGCTGGTCAGGAGCACGCCGATCGTTGTCGTAGTCGTTTTCGTGCGTCGAGTGGCAATGCAATATGCGCGTGAGATCGTTGATGTAAGCCACAAGCGCCCTGAACTCCAGTCGGTGAAGGAAGTTTCGATTACGACAACGAACGAGAAACTTGACTCATCTGCAAACATTTCGCGCTTTCAAGCAATCTAGCCACTATCGCACTCGTCTCCGCCGTTACCGGGCGCAGCAATGCGCCGAGGCGGAAATGGTCGCGACCGAGCTTGTGCGCATAGATGACCCGATAGGTCAGCACGCGGCGGACGTAGTCGCGGGTCTCGCGATAGGGGATCTCCGCCAGCCACAGGTCCGCGGCCATGGGTTGTTCGGGCAGCCAGCGTCCGACGGCGCCGGGGCCGGCGTTGTAGGCGGCGGTGGCCAGCACCGTCTGGCCGCCGAAGCGTTGCCGCATCGCTGCCAAGTAACGGCTGCCCAGTTCGACGTTCAATTGCGGGTCGGTCAGGGCCAGCGTCGATGGCGCGTCCCAGGCCCGCGTCTGCTGCCACCTCCGCCGCCGTCGCCGGCATCAGCTGCATCAGGCCGACGGCGCCGGCGTGGGAGGCAATGTCGGCATCGAAGGCGCTCTCCTGGCGGATGATCGCGTAGACCCAGTCCGCCGGCAGGTCGCGCTCGGCAGAGGCGGCGGCGATCAGCGCGCGGTGCGGCAGCGGAAAGCGCAGATCGAGATCGTCCCAGTAGTCGCTGCGGGCGAGGGTGAAGATCGACTCCGTCACCAGACCGAGACGCGCCGCCAGCGCCGCGGCAGTCACCAGTTCCGCCGGCGACATCGCGCGGGTCAGCTCGCGCCATTCCCGGCTGACGTCGACGCCGCGGCCGAGGGCCTGTAACTCGCGAATGCGGGCGACGGTGTCGGAGGCGAACAAGCGCCCGCAGCTGCTCATCGTCCACCGGTGCTGGCCGATGCGCCAGCGCCGGAGGCCGGCCGAGCAACTCGGCCGCGCGAAAGCCCCACAGGCTGCGCGCCTCGGCGGCACTGGCAAAGGCATGCGCGGCGCCCGGCAGGTCGCCGCGTCGGGCCAGCGCTCGGCCTTGCCAGTAGCGCCACTCGCCGTCTTCGTCCGCCGCCTTGGGTAGCTGCTCGACCCATGCCGTCAGATCGGGCCAGGCGCGCAGGCGCAGCGCGGCGCGTAGCCGCTGGTGTTGCAGATCGATGTTGTCGTCGCGGGGGACGATGCGGCGCAGGTAGACCAGTCCGCTGCTATCGCGCCGTTGTGCCAGCGCATCGCCAATCGCGGCGTGGATGCGGTCCTGCGCCAGCTCCGGCAGTGTTGCGCGCGCTTGCCGCAAACGATCCTGCATCTCCCGCCAAAGATCGGCCGCCGCGGAAGGATCGCGACGGGCGAGGCGCTCGATGCCGAGCACGATCAGCGCGGCGCGCCGTTGCTGGTCGGCAGGCAGTTCCGCTGCCGCCAATTCCCGCGGCTGCGCGTAAATCAGCAGCAGCTGATCCAGCCAGGGCTGCTGCTCGGGTGGCAGATAGCGCTGCTGGAAGCGGGCGACGCCGGCGTTGCCGCGGCGCAGCGCGAGGTCGATGCGCTGCCAGGCCAGGTCTGCCGTGAGTCCGCCGGACTCCGACCAGGCAGCGAACAGGGGATCGCAGGCGTCCGGCAGCGACGCTCCGGTCAGGTACAGCGCGTCGAGGCCCTCGAACGCGGCCCCGGTCGCGCCGGTCGCGAGCAGGCCCCGCCGGTACAGACACTCCCGCGTCTCGGAGCCGTTGTCGACATAGGCGTCGACGTAGGCCTGCCAGCGGCCCTCGCTCGCCAGCTGCTTGAGCCAGTTCAGGCGCAGGCGCTCGCCGGGGGCTGTGCCGCGATAGCGGGTCAGGAACACCGTCACCTCGTCCGCCGACGCGCTGGCGAGCCGCGTCATGAGATCGGCCAGGCGCAGGTACGGATACAGCGGATAGTCGGCGAGCCGGGGTGCCAGCTCATCGAAGGTCTCCCGGTCGCCCGCGGCGAGGGCCTGCTCGGCGGCGAGGAAGGCGCCGCGTTGCTCGCTTAGCGTATCGGCCACGGCCGGCATGACCGGCAACGCCACCAGAAAAAACGGCAGCAGGAACAACGGAGTCAGACTAGCGTTTGTTGAGTTTTGGCACTTGGGATATTCGGCCTAGATCGATTCGTTCGCTGGCCCTCGGCAAACTAACCCTGAATCCTATCAGATCGGGATAAGGCGGCGATGGCAGGTTGCCGGCGCTCGGCAGCAAAGCTCCGGAAGGTACAATGCGGCAATTCCCGCGACGGTGGGCTCGATGCCCGACGCTGACCGTCGTTTTGCGAACGCGCCCGCCGGAAGCCTATCTGATGCACACAAAACCCGATGCCGCGGATCTCGATATCTTGGCCGACCTGCTGCGGGAGGTCGCGCGCGAGGAGATCATGCCGCGCTTTGGCCGTTCGGGCTCCTCGGCCAAGGCCGACGGCAGCCTGGTCACCGAGGCGGACCTGGCCGTTCAGCGGCGTCTGCTGGAGGCCTGTCGTGCGCGATGGCCCGATATCCCGCTGCTCGGGGAGGAGATGTCCGCGGAGGAGCAGCAACGCCTGGTGGGCGACGGCAGCGCCGCGTTCTGGTGTCTGGACCCGCTGGATGGCACCAGCAACTATGCCTGCGGCTTTCCGGGGTTTGCGATCTCGCTGGCGCTGATGCGCGATGGTGGCGCGGAGCTGGCCGTGATCCTCGACCCGGTGCGCGATGAGTGCTTCACTGCCGCGCGCGGCGGTGGCGCGTTTCTGAACGGTGAGCCCATCGCGCCGTTCGCACCGGGTGCCGCGCTGTCTGACTGTCTCGCCATGGTGGACTTCAAGCGGCTGCCGACGGAGCGCATCGCGCGGCTGTTCGATGCCGAGTCGTTCCGCTCGCAGCGCAACCTGGGCTCGGTGGCACTGGATTGGTGCTGGCTCGCCGCCGGGCGTTATCAGCTCTATCTGCATGGCGGACAGAGTCTCTGGGACTACGCCGCCGGGCGCTTGATCGCGGACGAGGCCGGCGTGGTCTCGGCGCTGTTTTCGCCCCAGGGCGCGCGCCGCTCAGCGGTGTCGGGCTGGACAAGCGTGCCGCCATTGCGGCGGCCGATCAGGGCCTGTTCGAGCGCTGGCTGGCCTTCATCGCGCCGCCGCTGCGTGGCTGACCCGGCGCGCCCGTGACTGTGAAACCGTCGTCTTCGCCCTCAGTTCCGACTCTCAACGCGGCATGCCGCCCCGAGGCGCGGGCCGACGACTCCCGGAAATGATGCGAGTGAGAGAGGTAAGACGATGAGCGAGCAGATCACCGACCAAGACATGGAACTCAGCAGCGGCATTGCCGCGTTCGAGTCCAAGCAGTTCTCCCGCGCGGCCGGCTTGCTAGCGCCGCTAGCGGAGGCAGGCGACCCCGAGGCCCAGTATCGCGTCGCGATCATGGCCCAGAACGGGCTCGGAATGCTGGAGAACCCGTTGTTGGCGTACAAGTACATGCGCGCGGCGGCAGAGAGCGGCTTGAGCGTCGCGCAGCACGGGCTCGGCTTCATGTTCATGGAGGGCGAATGCGCCGACAAGGACCCGAAGCGCGCCGTGGAATGGTTTACCAAGGCCGCCGAGCAGGGTCTGGCCGGCTCGCAGACGACGCTGGCGATGATGTACGAGGAAGGCCGCGGCGTCGAACGGGACATGGACGAAGCCCGTAAGTGGTACCACCGCGCGGGCTTCGACGAGAAGTAGGCAATGGAGAAACGAGAACTGCGCTTGCCATTCGAAGTGCCGAGCGCCTAGGGCGTAGGGCCAAGCTGGTGCAACAGTGCGATAGCGCTGAACGGCGGCGCTCGGCCCTCGGCCCTCGGCCACGGTTAAGCGATTCGCGGGTTTCGCAACGCGGCGTCGTGCTCTGATCGAGCCAACGATTCGCTAGCGATGCCTCGGCAGGCGGCGCTTGGCGACGGCATCCGCCAATTCGTTCAGCATCGGCACCGTGTCGTCCCAGCTCACGCAGGCATCGGTGATGCTCTGGCCGTAAACGAGGTCGTCGACGCCGTTCAGGTCCTGGCGGCCGGCGACGATGTGGCTCTCGATCATCGCGCCCATGATGCGCCGGTCGCCGCGGGCGATTTGGCCGGACACGTCTTCGCAGACGCGGATCTGCTTGTCGTGCTGTTTACGGCTGTTGGCGTGACTGAAGTCGATCATGATCTTCGGCACTAGGCCCGCCTTCTCGATAGCCTCAGCCGCGATGTTGACGCTCTCGGTATCGTAGTTAGGCCGACTGCCGCCGCGCAGAATGATGTGCGTGTCCTCGTTACCGCCGGTATTGAAGATGGCGGACTGGCCGTCCTTGGTGAGAGACATAAAGACATGCGGCCGGGCGGCGGCGTGCATCGCGTCGATGGCCACCTTGACGGCACCGTCGGTCGCATTCTTGAAGCCCACTGGGCAAGACAGTCCGGAGGCAAGCTCGCGGTGGCCCTGGCTCTCGGTGGTACGGGCGCCAATAGCGCCCCAACTAACCAGATCGGCGATGTACTGCGGGCTAATCAGGTCTAGGAACTCGGTACCGGCGGGCACGCCGAGCTCGTTCAGGTCCAGCAGTAACCGGCGTGCCAGACCGAGCCCCTTGTTGATCTCGAAGCTGCCGTCGAGGTTCGGGTCGTTAATCAAACCCTTCCAGCCTACCGTGGTGCGCGGTTTTTCGAAATAGACACGCATCACCACCATGAGTTGATCGGTGAGGGCCTGGCGTACCTCGACGAGGCGGTTGGCGTATTCCATCGCCGCGATCGGATCGTGCACGGAACAGGGCCCAACGACCACCAGCAGTCGGTCATCCTCGCCATGCAGGATACGTTGGATGTCCCGCCTCGCCTGATAGACCGTTTCCGCCGCCCGGTCGGTGATCGGGAATTCGCGATGCAGGTCCTTCGGTGCAATGACCTGTTTGATGTCGCGGATACGGAGGTCGTCTGTGTCGTAACGCATGATCTTCTGGCGTCGCTGATGATGAGGGCAGGGTCTGCGGCAGGGGTGCCGACTGAACGCAAGCTGCAAGTCCGGGTCGAAAGCTCCGGGTTAGGCAGTTTTCAACAATCGCCCTAGCACAGAAAGACTTTCATCATTGACTGCGCTTGCGCGGTTTCGGTTCAAACTCCCGTCCGGGCCCAACCTTCGGATAAGTTCATCGGTTCGAGTCGATCGGTTCGGGCAGGTCCAAGGGAAATCAGATGATCAACCCCTACGCATGACAGCCCCGAGTATACCCAAAACCGCGCACCTGGCGGCCGGCCAAGCGGATTCAACCTCCCCCGACGCGGTGCGACCTGTCTGGGGTTGGCACGTCACGGCACCCGACGGTTAAACTGGTGGTTTTGCCGAAAGGCTACTACAGCATATGAGCAACAAACGGAACGGATCCTTTTGCGGGCAGTTGGCTCGGCAGCCCGTCGGCGCAGTGCTGTTCCGGGGCGCGTCGTCGTCCATCGCTTGCGAGTCGATGCCCAGCAGGCGCTCGGCCGGGCTTGAGATGAGCCAGCGTCAGGATGACTAAGAAAGACCCGACGGACGATACCCCGTCGCAGAACGACAACGACGCGGAACAGCCTCGCACGGTGACGCGCGGGCGCGGTCGACCACGGGGCAGCACCAGCCGCAAGCGGCGACCGGCGGGCCAGGGTGCCTGGGCGCAGGAGATTTACTCCGCACCGCAAACGGACAACGAGCGGGCCGACGACGTCGATGCCCGCGTCGTCGTCAGCACCCGCATTCGCAAACCGAAGGTGCACTTGATGGCGCCGTCTACGGTGCCCTACGTGGACCTGCCGCGGTACATGGGCAAGTGGTACGAGATCGCGCGGCTGCCCTATTTCACGCAGCGGCGTTGCGTGAAGGATGTGTATGCCGAGTACGCGCTTGGCGAGGATGGCATGATGTACGTCACCAACCGCTGCACCCGCAAGGATGGCGTGCTGGGCCAAGCCAAGGCGCTGGCGCGCGTGGTCGACACCGCCAGCAACTCCCGCTTCGAAATCAGTTTCCGTACCCTCTACGGCGTGCATGTTCTGTGGGACGACTACTGGGTGCTCGGTCTCGGCGACGACTACGAGTATGCCCTGGTCGGTCAGCCCACCCGCCGCCGCGGGTGGGTACTGAGCCGTGATCCGCGTCCGCCTGAGGACAAGGTGCAGCAGTGGCTGGCGGAGTTTGCCGAAAAGGGCTTCCCGGCCAAGGACTTCATCCGCACACGGCAGGAAGCGGCAGTTTAAGGTTAGGGGACTTGGCGGAAGCGCTGCGCCAGAGAAAAATCTCCGCCAATCGCCTTAGTTTCTGTGGTTTGGAGCTTTCGCATCCATGTCCTTGCTGAAGAAACGCCCTGCCTGTCCCGTGCATGGTGCTGAACTGATCCTGTCGCACCATGGCACCAAGTCCAACATCGGCTCGCCATATCTCGACGTGCGCGGGGCGCCGATCTTGTACTGCCCGGACTGTCACGAGCAGCGGCGAGATACGTCGGTGGAGGTGGAGCCGGCGGCATCGAACGCGTTCCTGCGCAAGCTGGAGCGATTGATCGAGACCAGTGAGTTCCCGGCGCCTCTGCAACGCCCTCGGGTCAGCGTCGACTTCAACCCGTCCCGCGCGCTGCCGGAGGGTGCCGTCGCACCCGCTGGGGCCATCTACGACTTGGAGCGTCGGGCGGGTGAGCAACAGGCGACGCGGCCGCAGCCAGACCCCGATGCGGCGTCGGATACGGCCCTCGAGACTCTACGCCCCCGCAAGCCACGCCATAGCCTGGATCAGCTTGTGTTGGACGCGGACACGTTGGCGCGTATCCACGAGGCGGTCAACGTGTTGGTGTCGCAAGACCTGCTGTTCGACGCCTGGAACCTGGCATCGGTGGCGCGTACCGGGCGACGCGTGGCGCTCAATTTCTACGGCCCGCCCGGCACCGGCAAAACGCTGGCCGCGGATGCCATCGCCGACTTGCTCGGACGCGAGATCCTGGTCATCAGCTATGCGGAACTGGAGTCGAAATACGTCGGCGAGACGCCAAAGAACATCAAGGCGGCCTTCGCCCGCGCCGCCGAGCACAATGCCCTGCTGTTCTTCGACGAGGCCGACTCGATCCTCGGCAAGCGCCTGACCAGCATCAACCAGTCCGCCGACAACGGCATCAACGTTGCGCGCAGCACGACGCTGATCGAGCTCGATAACTTCGACGGCGTGGTGATCTTTGCGTCCAATCTGGTACGCAACTACGACACCGCCTTTTTGCGCCGGATGCTGGCCCACGTCGCCTTCCGGCCGCCCGCGGCGGACCAGCGCAAGTCCATCTGGCAATGTCACCTGCCCAAGGAACTGCCGCTGGCGCCGGACGTGGACCTGGACGAATTGGCCCGCTTCTCGGAAGGTGCCGCCGGTGGCGACATACAGAACGCGGTGCTACTGGCGGCCTCCTATGCCTCCATGCGGGCGGGTGAGCAACGCATCGTTGCTTTGCGCGACCTGGAGCGGGCCATCAGCTTCATTCTCGACGGAAAGCGGCGCATCCTAGAAGGCGACGACTGATGCATGCGCCGAGGCAACATGGCACAGTGCTTCCGTCGGTCTCAGTTATCGCCTAGCCAGAAATCGGCGCCCCCATGGAGCGCCGACCTCCGGTCTGCCAGGGCGCGCTAGCGCCCTTGAGAACGCGCCGCAGACCAGCGGATCCGCGCGAAACCCGAGCCGCCTGACGGCGGCGGGCCGACTAGAAGTCGGCGGTCCCATGGAGCGCCGACCTCTGGTCGGCTAGGGCGCGCTAGCGCCCTTGAGGACGCACCGCAGATGAGCGGAGCCGCGCGAAGCCCGAGCCGCCTGGCGGCGGCGGACCGACTAGCGCAGGTTCTGCTTATAGCTCGGCACCTTGGCGTTGAGCGCCTTGGAGAAGTTGGCGAACTCCATGGTGACACTCGCCAGCTCGACGCCGCTGAAGTTTGCGCCTTCCACGTTGGCGCCGCGCAGGATGGCTCCGCCGAGCACCGCGTGGCTGAAGTCGACGTGACTGAGGTTCGCATTGCGGAAGTTGGCGTCCTGGGCCGAGACGTTGCGCAGTTTGGCGTTGCGCAGGTCGGCGCCCTCGAAGTTGGCCAGGTTTACCACCGTGAAGCCGTCCGGCTGGGCGCTGGTGAGGTCGGCGTCGTGCAGGCTGGCCTTGGCCAGGTTGGCGTCGTTGAGGTGACAGTCGCGCAGGTCCGCGCTGCAGAGGTTGGTGCCACGCAGGTTGGCTTGGATGAACAGTGCCTTGGGCGCCGTGACGTGACACAGGTTGCTGTGGGAGAAATCGGTGCCGCGCATGTCCGCACAGCGCAGGTTGGTCTGTTGCAGATTGGCGTTGCGTATCTCGGCATTGCGCAGGTCGGCGCCTTCCAGGTTGGCTCGACTCAGATTGGCGCCGGTGAAGACGGCCGCATTGGCGGTGCGGTTGGAGCCGGCGCGCACCCGTGCCAGGTCGGCACCGCTCAGGTCCGCGTCGTTGAGATGGGCGCTCAAGAGTCGCGCGCCGCGCAGTGATGCGCCACCGAGGTCGGCCGCCACCAGATCGGTGAACTCCAGGTTTGCGTTGCTTAGATCGGCACCGACGAGATCGGCCCCGTTCAGGCGCATGTCGCGCAGGTCTGCCCCCGCCAGTGAATCGCCGTCGATAGTGGCAAGGACGTCGCCGGTCTGCTTGTGTGTGATCTGGACCATGGTTCCTCCTTTGCGGGCCGCTCCCGGTTGTTTTAATTCTATTAGATCCTGCAGGTCTTGCCGGAAAACCTGGGCGTCATCCAGCCGCGGCGATGGCGACGTGATCGGCTATGCTATCGCCCCGGCATGCGACCGGCAGCGAACGATCGTCGGACGCACGCACAGCACCAATCAGAAGACCGCCCAGAGGAGACGACGATGAAGCTCGAGACACTCGCGATCCATGCCGGCTACGAGCCGGACCCGACCACCAAGGCGGTGGCCACGCCGATCTACCAGACCACCAGCTACGCCTTCGACGACACCCAGCACGGTGCCGACCTGTTCGACCTGAAGGTGCCGGGCAACATCTACACCCGGATCATGAACCCCACCAGCGATGTGCTGGAGAAGCGGGCGGCAGCGATGGAGGGCGGTGTCGGCGGCCTGGCGCTGGCCTCGGGCATGGCGGCGGTCACCTATTCGATCTTCACCATCGCCCAGGCCGGTGACAACATCGTCGCCACCTCGACCCTGTACGGCGGCACCTACAACCTGTTCGCGCATACGCTGCCGCGACTCGGGATCAAGGTGCGCCTGGTGGCGCCGAACGACATCGACGCCATGGCCGCGAACATCGACGCCAATACCAAGGCCGTGTTCGTCGAGTCCATCGGCAACCCGGCCGGCAACGTGGCGGACCTGCGCGCGATCTCGGACATGGCTCATGCCCACGGCGTGCCGGTCATCGTCGACAACACGGTGCCGAGCCCGTACCTGTGCCGGCCCTTCGAGCACGGCTGCGACATCGTCGTGCATGCACTGACCAAGTACATGGGCGGCCATGGCACCACCATCGGCGGCGTGTTGGTGGATTCCGGCAAGTTCCCCTGGGCCGAGCACGCGGATCGTTTTCCGATGCTCAATGAGCCGGACGTCTCCTACCACGGCGTGGTCTACACCGAGGCGCTCGGCCCGGCGGCCTACATCGGCCGCGCCCGCGTGGTGCCGCTGCGCAACATGGGCAGCGCCATCTCGCCGTTCAACAGCTTCCTGATCCTGCAAGGCATCGAGACCCTGCCGGTGCGCATGGACCGCCACTGCGAGAACGCCGTTGCCGTCGCCAATTATCTGAAGGATCACCCCAAGGTGGAATGGGTGCGCTATGCCGGCCTGCCGGACAGCCCGGACTATCCGCTGGTGCAGAAGTACATGGACGGCGGCAAGGCCAGCTCGATCCTGTCCTTCGGTATTAAGGGCGGCAAACAGGCCGGCGCGGGCTTCATCGACGCATTGCAACTCGCGGTGCGGTTGGTCAACATCGGCGACGCCAAGACCCTGGCCTGCCATCCGGCCACCACCACCCACCGCCAGCTGTCACCGGAAGAACTGGCCTCCGCCGGTGTGTCCGAGGACCTGGTGCGGCTGTCCATCGGCATCGAGCACATCGACGACATCATCGCCGACCTCGACCAGGCGCTCGCGGCAGCGGGCTGAGCTGGCGCCTATCAGGGAGCAGATCGAGACCGACAAGATCATCAAGAGATCGAGCCGCAAACGAACGCGCATGGATGCGCACCCTTCCAAAGGGCCAAGCGCCAACGGCCTGGAGCCTATATTGCGGAATGGTGCTGTACGGAGGCCCTAGCCCTCGGCGGTTAGCCCACTCGGAAGAATGCGCTGGCGCAAAGACATGGCACCGTACGCTCGCCGGCCCGAGGCATCGCCTTACTAGCCACTCGAAACTTCCCCATGCGTATCCACTGTTTACAACACGTCCCCTTCGAAGGCCCGGCGCGAATTGGTGACTGGGCCGCTCGGCGCGGGCATCCGCTCACGATCAGTCATCTCTATGCCGGTGATTCGTTGCCGGATCTAGACAGCTTCGATCGGCTGGTCGTCATGGGCGGGCCAATGGGCGTCAGCGACGAAGCGGAACACAGTTGGCTCAGCCACGAGAAGGCCCGCATCGAGGAGGCCATTGCCGCTGGCAAGTCCGTGGTGGGTATCTGCCTTGGCGCGCAGTTGATCGCCGAGGCACTCGGCGCACGCGTCTTCCGCAACCCGGTGAAGGAGATCGGCTGGTTCCCGATCCAGCTCACCGAGGCCGGCCTGGCGCAACCGTTGTGCGACGGGCTCCCCGCAACAGCCGAGGTCTTTCATTGGCACGGGGACACCTTCACGCTGCCGCCTGGGGCCGTGCAACTGGCGCGCAGCGCCCACTGCGAGCAACAGGCGTTCCTGTTCGACGACCGCGTGCTCGGCCTGCAGTTTCATCTAGAATCGACGCCAGAGAGTATCGCGGCCATCTGCACCCACTGTGCCGATGAACTGGTGCCGGCCCCCACGGTTCAGACCGCGGCCGAAATGCACGAGGCCGACATCGATACCTACGCAAGCATCAATCAGCTGCTGGAGACCGTGCTAGACCGGTTGCCGGACTAATGTCCCGCAGAGTCGTCGGGAGCAAGCATGAGCGATTGCTCGGCCATCTGGCTTTCGGGCAGATTCTGACATGACCACAAACCCTCCCAAACGTTGTGCCTGGTGCGGCACCGATCCGCTCTACGTCGCGTATCACGACCAGGAATGGGGCTTACCGGTGCGCGACGAGCAGCGCTTGTTCGAATTTCTGATCCTGGAGGGTGCCCAGGCCGGTCTGAGTTGGCTGACCATCCTGCGTAAGCGCGAGGGTTACCGCCGCGCCTTCCATGGCTTCGATGCCGAGCGCATCGCCCGCTTCGATGCGATCGACATCGCTCGGCTGCGGGTTGACGCCGGCATCGTCCGCAATCGGCTCAAGATCGACGCGGCGGTAAGCAATGCGCGCGCGTTGCTCAGGTTGCAGCAGTCGGGGGCAACGCTGGCGGAGACGCTGTGGCGGCATGTCGACGGTGAGCCACGCCACAACCGCTGGACGCACCCGGACGAGGTGCCCGCAACGACACCGGAATCCGACGCCATGAGCCGCGACCTGAAACAGCTCGGCTTTCGCTTCGTCGGCCCCACCATCTGCTACGCGCTGATGCAGGCCACCGGTATGGTCAACGATCATCTGACCGACTGCTTTCGTCACCGAGAGCTGTCCCTGCCTCACTAACCGAGCGTGGGAACGAAGCAGAGCGTTACTGGCCTAATCTGGCTCTAGGCATGTCTCCGACTGGCGAGACCACGTCGCCGCGGCGCTGAAGTTGTATGTTCCCGCGAGTGGGCCAAGCGCCGATGGCCGGACGCCGCCATACAGCGCGATTGCGGACGGTTGGCCCTCGGCCGTTCCAACAGCAAGCGCGCTATCGCCGTAAAACTTGACGCATCTGCAAACACGTTGCGCCCTCAGCAACCGAGACCCTACAACGAATGACGATGAACCGAACCACCCTCATCACTTCCGCCGCCACCTTCGCCATCGGCCTGCTGACCGGGGCGCTGGTGTTCTCGCAGCCAGCACCATCACCCGGCGCTGATCCGGTGCAGTCGGCGACGGAATCGTCTGAGCCAGCCGAAGCGGCGCCTGCCGCGACCGCGGAGTCCACGATCGCCGCAGTTCGCGCCATCGAAGCGGACAGCGATGCGCCTCCATCCGATGCAGAGGCCCCGGAGGTCGCTGTGCTGCTTGCTCGTATCGACGACATCAGTCAAGGCTGGGGCCGCATGCAGGCAGAACTGGCGACGCTGCGCCAGCGTATCGGTGAATTGGAGCAGCGCGGCGCCCAGACCGCGGCACAGGATGGCACCGCTGACAACCGGCCCTCACGCCCGAACACGCCAGACGAGCAACGAAACGCGCTGCTGCGCGCCGGCGTCACCGCGGATGTGGCTGAGGACATCATCTGGCGCCGCGCGCAGGTGTCGCTGGAACGACTCGATCTGCGCGACCAGGCCATCCGAGAGGGTTGGCTCAACACCGACCGTTATCGCGAGGAACTGCGGAAGATCAACGAGCAACGCGTCTCTATGCGCGACGAAATCGGCGTCGACGCCTACGACCGCTATCTGTTCGAGACCGGTCAGGACAACCGCGTGCTGGTGGACTCCGTGATTCCGGGCTCCGCCGGAGAAGACAGCGGCATGCTGCACGGAGACGTCATCGAGCGCTATGGCGATCAGCCGGTCTACGATTTCCGCGACCTGCGCACCGCCACCAGCGACGGTGAACGCGGGGAACTGGTACCGGTGACGGTGCGTCGTGGTAGAGAACTCGTCGAGTTGTTGCTGCCGCGCGGCCCGATCGGCATTGGTCTGGACGCGACTCGAATCGATCCCAGTCGCTGACCTGTCGAGCAATACACGCCATTTTCCGGGTTGCATCCTGGGTTATTCGCCTGCACTGTATCAGCATCTTGCCAAAGCGCAGTTCCGCGCAGGCGCAGCCAAGTGGTTATTTCGATGGCAGAACTTACAGCCGATGAACGCCTTTCCCTGACCCGTCGCGTCATGAGCCTGCTCGAGAGTTGGAATCTCAGCGCGCAGGACATGATCATGCTGTTGCAACTTCCGGAAGGGATCAAGGCCCGCAACATCTCCCGCTTTCGCGATGAAATGGCGTTCCCGGCGGACGTCAACGTCGATCGCCGCGTCGGCTACCTGCTGCGCATCGAGGAGGCGCTAGGCACCTACTTCCCACGCAACCCGGAGATGCGGGACATGTGGGTCAAGCGTGGCAACAAGCAGTTCGGCAAGCGTGCACCCATTGCCGTCATGGTCGAAGACGGCGAGAGCGGGCTGATCTCGGTGCTGTCGCACCTGGACTGCACCTTTGCGTGGGATTTGACCGGCTCCAAGACCGAGTATAGCGCCGCCGCCAGCTGAGCTCGGAACCAGGATGACATCCTCGGCCCATTCCCCCGCGATCAGGGCCAACGATCGGCGTCTGCAGCAAAGCGCGGGGAAACGCCGAATCGCACCTGAGCGTCCCGCTCAGCGGGCGCCGGTCATTGCGTTATGGCGACGCATTTTCCGCGCTGATGGTTATGATGCGCTGCCCAACCCTTTTTGGTCTAACTCCGCAGAGGACATCTTCCATGAAGCTGAGCGCCCGCAACAGCCTAGCCGGCACCATCCGCAAGATCACCCCCGGCGCCGTCAACGCCGAGGTGGAGATCGAGGTGGCGCCGGGTGTCGTCATCACGTCCATCATCACCATGTCGTCGGTTCAGTCCTTGGGCCTGAAGGAAGGCGGCGAGGCGTTCGCGGTGATCAAGGCGTCCAACGTGATGATCGGTGTGGACCACTAATTGGGTCACAACCCCAGGGCCGGCGGCAGCGTGTCTGCCTGACCGGGGCCTTATTCGGTCCGGAACGATTGGCGACAGAAGGGGCCGATGTCTCAAGCTGCGCAATGTTGCGTTACTCCGATCCCCGGCCGTGGGCGCTTAGCTCACTCGAAGCAACGCAAGTTTGAGCAGCTCGGCGTCGCACCCCCATCGGCGTGAGTCAGAGCCGCGCTAGGGTCGGTAATTCGGATAAAACAATTGTTGCCCGTCCACCTTATAGGCCGCGATTGCCGCCTGCCCCTCGTCGCTCAGGATCCAATCGATAAAGGCTTGACCGGCCTCGGCCTTTACCTTCGGGTGCTTCTCCGGGTTCACCAGGATGATGCCGTACTGGTTGAATAGACTCGGGTCGCCTTCAACCAGGATCTCGTAGTCCCCCTTGTTGCCGAAGCTGATCCAGGTGCCGCGATCCGTGAGTGTGTAGGCGCCCATACCGACGGCGGCGTTCAAAGTTGCACCCATGCCGGAGCCGGTCTCCCGGTACCACTGGCCACTTGCATCGGTCGGATTGACGGCGGCCCCCTTCCATAGCGCCTTTTCCTTCTTGTGCGTCCCGGAGTTGTCACCGCGCGATGCAAACAGGGCGCCAGAATCGGCGATGGTCTTCAGCGCCTCTGCGGCATCTTTGCTGCCGGCGATCTTGGCCGGATCGGCCGCCGGCCCGACGATGACAAAGTCGTTGTACATGACATCGAACCGCTCGACACCGAACCCGTCGGCAACGAACTGCTCCTCCGCCGGCTTGGCATGCACTAGCAGAACGTCGCCGTCGCCGTTCTCGGCGTTCTTGATGGCCTGACCCGTGCCGACAGCGACGACGTTGACCTGGATGCCGGTCTTGTCCGTGAACTGGGGCAGGATTGCGTCATAAAGTCCCGAATTGGCGGTGGACGTGGTCGACTGCAGGATGATCGACTCCGCCGCCATGGCGACGCTGACGCCGGCACTCCAGAGCACAACGATGCCGAGGGCCAGGGTCCGCAAGTATCTGATCGGATGAGTTGCTTGCCGCATAGATGTCTCCTGGTCTGTCTGGTTTCTGGTCGGTCTTCGGGGGTGCTGACCGAATCCTGACTCGGCGTCGCCGGTCGCGATTGGACCGGGCGCCGCAATGTTTCAGCATGATCTATGCCGAATGGTCGTCAGGGCGCCGCTCGATTATCAGAACACGAGCCGGCCGCTCAGGTAGTCCGCCGCGGCCTGTGATTCCGGTTGGTCGAAAAAGCGCATCGCGTCGGTCTGCTCCGCGACGCGACCGTGGTGCAGAAAGACCACCTCGCCGGCGAGCCGGCGCGCCTGGCCGAGGTCGTGGGTGACGAACACGATCTTGGTGCCCGCCGCATGGGCCTGACGCACCAGCCCCTCGATGGCCGCGGTCGCGGACGGATCGAGGCTCGCCGTCGGCTCGTCCAGAAACAATACTTCTGGTTCAGTGGCCAGCGCGCGGGCCAGCGCGAGCCGTTGCTGTTCGCCGCCGGACAATAGTCGTGCCGGCTGCCGCGCTCGTTCTGACAGGCCCACATGGCGCAGCAACTCATCGCGTCGGGCGGCGCTGCGACGGCCGCTGACGTGTAGCGCGAAGTCCAGATTGGCACGCACTGATCGGCGCAGCAACACCGGGCGCTGGAACACCAAGGCCTGGCGTCGGCGCACGTCCTCCCCCTGACCGGCCGCGTCATGCCAGCGGATCTCGCCGCAGCTTGGTGTCAGCAGCCCATGCAGCAGGCGCAGCAGCAGGCTCTTGCCCGCCCCGTTCGGCCCCATGATCACGCTCAGCGGGCCCGCGTGCAGGGTCAGGTCGAGTTCGTCGATCAGGTTCCGGAGACCCGCGCGATAGACCAGGCCGCGTACCTCCAGCGGCAGCAATGGGCGTTTGCCGTCGGCCATGATTGTGGGGATAGCCGCGGCCACGGTCGGCTCGCGATGCAATGCGGCGGCCTCATCCATGGGCATGGTTGGCTCCGGTCTTCAGACTCATAACTAGTGCGTTGACGATCAGCGCCAGGGACAGCAACACGATGCCCAACGCCAAGGCCAGCGCCAAGTTCCCCTTGGACGTCTCCAACGCAATCGCGGTCGTCATGACCCGTGTGAGATGGTCGATATTGCCGCCGACGATGATCACCGCGCCGACCTCGGCGATCGCGCGTCCAAAGCCCGCCAGCGCCACGGTCAGCAATGCGTAGCGGGAATCCCACAGCAGCGCACGCACGGCAACGCCCGGCGGCACGCAGAGCGAGCGGAACTGCTCGTCGTACTCGTGTTGCAGTTGTTCTACGACCTCGCGGGTCAGCGCGGCGACGATGGGGGTGATCAACAGAGTCTGGGCGATGATCATCGCTGTCGGCGTATACAGGAGTTGCAGCCAGCCCAGCGGGCCAGCATTGGACAGCATCAGATAGACGAGCAGGCCTACCACCACCGGCGGCAGTCCCATCAGGGCATTCAACGCGACGATCGAAGCGCCTCGTCCTGCGAAGCGCGTGGTGGCCAGGAGCGCGCCCAGTGGCAGGCCGATCGCGCACGACAACACAACCGCGGCCAGACTGACGCGCAGTGACAGCAATACGATTTCGATCAGATCGGGGTCCGCCTGCAAGACGAGCCCAAAGGCCAGCACGAAGGCCTCGCCGAAGTTCTGCATCCGTGGCCCAGTGGTAGTCTCGGTCGTTTTAGTTCGACCGCGGAGACTGCACGATTTTGCTCAGCCTCGCAACGTCGGACAGCTGGGATCTCGTTCGGATCTCATTGGCCGCGACGCCTACCGGCTCTCGTTTTGCATTGTCCGTGTTGCGTCGTTAGGGCCGAGACGTTGTCGTCGCCCCGTCATCCAGCTGCTGGCCGACCAGTTCCACCAGGCTCTCGATGGGGCGATCCCAGCCGCTGGCGTCGGCGCCGCCGAGGAAGTTCATGCGGCAGCTGGAGCAGGCGGTGACGAGCGCTTCGGCACCGACAGCCTCGGCCTGGCGACGTTTGAGCTCGAAGGTCTTTTGCCGCAGCGGTGCAGCGCTGTTGATCAAGAAATTGCCGGCGCCGCCGCCGCAGCAAAAGTTCATCGTGCCGTGGTCGGGCATCTCTCGATGCTTGAGACCCAGCGCCCGCAGAACCTCGCGGGGCTCGTCGAAGACACCGCCGTGGCGGCCGACCTTGCAGGGGTCGTGGTAGGTCACAACGCGCTTGCCCTCGATGGGCTTCAGCTTCAGGCGACCGGACTCGACCTCGCGGCCGAGGAACTCCGACAGGTGCAGCACCTCGAACGGCAGTTCCGAGCCGTGGGCTTCGGCGCCGTACCAGCGCACCGCCGGATAGGCGTGGCCGCACTCGGGGATGATCACGGTCTTGGCGCCGACGCTCCATGCGGCGCCGATCAGCCGGTTGGCGAGATTGTCTTGCACGTCCTCGTAGCCGGACAGCATGCCGAAGTTGGCACCCTCGAAGGCGCAGCTCTGCAGCGTCCAGTCCAGCCCGAGATGGTTTAAGACTCGGGCGGCGGAGCGCAGGGCATCCTTGAACAGCAGGATCTCGACCGCGGAGGTGACCAGTAGATAGTCGGCCCGTTCCTTGTCCAGCGGGATCGGGATACCTTCCTGTTCCAACTCCGCGGCGATCTGGCGCAGGCCATCGGCGCCAGTGTGGAAGATGTTGCCGGAGCCGGCCTGCTCCTGTTCCATCGCGCGCAGTTCCGCCGGCACCAGGCCGGCCTTGGCCATGCCCTGGCGCATGACGTTGACCAGATCGGCGATGTCGATGCCCATCGGACAGACCATCATGCAGCGACCGCATTCAGTGCAGCCGTCGTAGACCAGTTCCTGCCAGTTCATCAGGTCGTCGGCAGTGATGTCCTTGGTCCACAGCCGAAGCAGCCAACGCATCGGCGATTTCTCGCGCCGGTAGTGGCGTTGCAGCAGTTCCATCTTCAGCACCGGCGCATATTTGGCATCACCGGTCTCGAGAAAGAACTGACAGGCCTCGGCGCAGACGCCGCAGCGCACGCAGGATTCCAGATAGGTCGCGCGGGTCTGGTCGATCTTCTCGTCGAACACCGATTTGGCGCGCGCGACGCGCTCGTCGTCGGGATAGTCGGTGGGCTGGGCCATCTGCCCGAGCTGGGCGATCTGCCCGGCGAAGCCGCGGAAGACTTCCATATTCACTGACATAGCGATTGCCTCATGGCCTTTTGCCTCATGGCATGGTGCGCCGAATCGTGCGGCCGGGAGTCGTGGAGCAGTGCGGAGATTCCGAGGTCGTTTTCGTTGTCGTGGTCGTTGTCGTCATCGACGATCGAGAAGGAATTCGGCTACGACCACGATTACGACAACGACAACGAACGGTCTCGACATATCTGCCGTTCTGCACTAGCCGTTTTCAGACTTTCACGCCACGACGCCCGTAATGGGCGCCGGTGCGGGCGCGGGCGATATAGAAATAGAACGCGTGCATCAGGCTGCTGAACGGGAAGTACAGCAGCAGCAACTCGGCGGAAAACAGGTGCAGCACCCGCAGCCCCTCGAAAGACTCACCCAGCGCCATGCAGCCCGTCAGCATCACCAAAAACACCAGGCCGGTGGCGATATGGTCGGCGTTTGATGTCACCATCCGCGTGACCGGATACATGATCCGGTGCAGCCAGAGCACGATCAGCCCGATGAAGGTGACCGCGGAGACGGCAACGAAGGTCCAGTGTGGCATCGCCGGCCAGCCGAAGCCGAGCAACCGGTCTTCGTAGAAGGCAACGTGGGGCGCGGCAAAGAGCAGAATGATGAACAGACCGATGTGGAACAGATAGCTCGCCACCGTGCGCACCCTGATACGGGTCTGAACGGTATTTAGCGGAATGAAGCGCGACATCACCGAGTGCATTCCACCCGCGAACGCGGACCCGCGCTTGCGGCTCAGGTCGGTATGGCCGGACATGGCGAGCAGACCGATCAGCCGCCACAGGATGCCGATGACGAACACCGATAACGAGAAGTACCAAAACGGACCATCGACGAACTCGGTAAAGCTCATAAGGACTCCTTGCGGCTGCTCGGGTTGGCGGCCTGGGCCGGAGCGCCGCCGGGCAGGCGATCGGACGACTCCGCCGCGGTCTGTTTCACGGCGCGGGCGCTGGGTTGGCCGTATCCACGGAAGTCGCGGTCGTCATGCCGCTTGACCTCCTCCATGGTATTGGGCGAGACGCCGACCATGCCGGCCGCCTCCATCTCGGCCAGCCAAAGATTGTGATGCTCGGCGGCCCAGTTGGAATCGACATAGCCCTGGGTCATGGACTCCGCGGCGCCTTCCATGCCCAAGCGTGCCGATGTAGATGTGCCCGAGCGAGGCGGTGATGAAGACGATGGCGACGACGCCGTGGATCACATGCGCGCCGCCCATGATCTCGCGCCCCTGGCCGAAGTTGGGAAACAGCAGGATCAGGCCCGACACGGAGATGGCGATGCCGAACAGCACCGTGAGCCAGAACCAGGTCTTCTGGCCGCCGTTGTAGTAGCCGGAGTCGGCCATGCTGTGACCGAACAGCCCGCCGGCCTTCAGGAACCATTTGAAGTCGATGGCCTTGAAGCTGTTGCCGCGGCCGAACGAGAACATGATCGCGATCACCGCGACCGGGAACAGCGGTCCGAACAGGTTGTGCATCTCTTTGCAGGCGGACGCGGTGATGCCGAAGCCCTCCGGCCCCAGAATCGGCACCAGCACGTAGCGGCCGTAGAGCAGCACCAGCCCGGTCAGCCCCAACAGCACGAACACGCCGGCCGCGAGCCAATGCACCACGCGCTGGTTGACCGAGAAGCGCGGCACCAGCTTGCCGGAGCGCCCGTGCTCGATCTTGATCCGCCCGCGGATCAGGAAGAACAGCGTGATGGTGGCCAGCATCCCGAGCAGGATGATGCCGCCGATGGGCACCAACAGTTCGGCATCGGAACAGCCGCCACTGATCGCCCCAGTAATTGATCAGCTGGTTGCTCTGTACGCCGTCGACCTGGGTCGTCATCGGCTCCTGCACCCGATCGCGGACCGCGTTCCAGAGTTCGACGCCGGGGTTGTTGAACTGCGTCGCGGTGGCGGCCATCGCGTAGGGGATCAGCGGCAGGATCAGGACCAGCGCCAGCAGCAGAAGAGACCAGCGTAGCGCGCGACGGTAGCGGTGTTGTTTGGACATAGAAGGCGATCTTCTCAACGGAGGTTGATGGACGCTTCGAGATTGAGAATCGGGTGCGTCTCAACGCCAAGTGCATCCTAGGCGCGGAAGACGTCGATCCGCCGCACGCGCGAGGAACCTCTTCGCGTAGCCAGGAGCTTCCAGCACCTGGAGAATCCAGAGCCGGGCGAGGAAATGCCAGGCCAGGATGGCCTGCCTGACGCAGGCGCATGCTCAATCGCCGACCGGTCGCCTTGCCGGTCAGGTCGACGGTATTGCTGCGAATGCCCGGCTTGCCGAAGCCCACGCCCCAGCCGGTCGACATACCGCTGGCGCCGCGGTAGGCGACGCGCTCGCGGTAGATGTCCGCCACCTCGTCGGCGTCGCCGGCCAGCAGGGCCTTGGTGGCGCACATCTCGGCGCAGGCCGGCAGCTTGCCCTCGGCCAGGCGATTGGCGCCGTACTTGCGCTGTTCCTCGCTGCTGCCGGTCTCCTCCGGGCCGCCGGCGCAGAAGGTGCACTTGTCCATCTTGCCGCGCGAGCCGAAGGCGCCGTCGGTGGGGAATTGCGGCGCGCCGAACGGACAGGCGTAGAAGCAGTAGCCGCAGCCGATGCAGATGTCCTTGTCGTGCAGCACCAGGCCGTCTTCGGTCTGATAGAAGCAATCGACCGGACAGACGGCCATGCAGGGCGCATCCGAGCAGTGCATGCAGGCAACAGACAGCGAGCGCTCGCCAGGCTCGCCGTCATTCAGCGTAACGACGCGCCGGCGGTTGATGCCCCAGGGCACCTCGTTGGCGTTCTTGCAGGCGGTGACGCAGCCGTTGCATTCGATACAACGCTCGGCGTCGCAGTAGAACTTCATTCGAGCCATGGTGGTAACTCCGGATTCTTTCGTTGTATGCGGTCAAGTCTGGCGAGGCGAGGTCTTTACTCAACGAGCATGCCGCGGCCGACGCTCGAACTGGGCCAAGGGCCAAGCGCACCGCTCAGGGACAGCGCAAGACACCTTCGGCCCTCGGCCCTCTTCTTAGACCGGATAGATCTTGCACAGCGAGCACTTGGTCTCCTGCATCGCCGTCACCGAGTCATAGCCATAGGTGAACGCGGTGTTGCAGGCCTCGCCGAGCACATAGGGATCGGCGCCCTCGGGGTACTTGTCGCGCAGGTCCTTGCCTTGGAAGTGGCCGCCGAAGTGGAAGGGTGTGAACACCACGCCGGGGGCGACGCGCCGGGTGACCTGGGCCTTGATCTTGATGCGCGCGCCTTCCGGGGTCTCCAGCCACAGATCGGCGCCGTCGCGGATGTTGTTGTCGTTGGCATCGCGCGGATTGATCTCGGCGAACATCTCCTGCTGCAACTCCGCCAGCCAGGGGTTGGAGCGGGTCTCGTCGCCGCCGCCCTCGTATTCGACCAGCCGGCCGCTGGTCAGGATCAGCGGGAAGTCGCCGGAATAGTCCGTCGCCTGGATCGACTCGTAGCGGGTCGGCAGCCGGTAGAAGGACTTGCGGTCCTCGTAGGTCGGGTACTGCTCCACCAGATCGCGGCGGGTCGTGTAGAGCGGCTCGCGATGGATCGGCACCGGGTCCGGGAAGGTCCAGACCACGCTGCGCGCCTTGGCGTTGCCGAACGGGGCGCAACCATGTTGGATCGCGACGCGCTGGATGCCGCCGGAGGTGTCGGTCTTCCAGTTCTTGCCCTCGGCGGCCTGCTTTTCGGCGTCGGTCAGATCGTCCCACCAGCCGAGCTGTTTCAGCATGTCGGCGGTGAACTCGGGATAGCCGTCCTCGATCTCGGAGCCCGCCGGGTAGGAGTCCTCGGCCAGCAGGTTGACGCCGTCGCGCTCGACGCCGAAGCGTGCGCGGAAGCACAACCCGCCGTCGGACACCGGCTTGGAGGTGTCGTACAGGTTCGGCGTGCCCGGATGCTTCATGTCCGCGGTGCCCCAGCAGGGCCAGGGCATACCGTAGAAGTCGCCGTCCGCCGGGCCGCCCTCGGCCTTGAGGGTGGTGAAGTCGAAGGTGTGCCAGTTCTGCTGATGGTCCTTCAGGCGCTCCGGGCTCTGGCCGGTGTAACCGACCGTCCACATGCCGCGGTTGAACTCACGGGTGATGTCTTCGATGACCGGCTCGTCGCCCTCCACCGCGATGTTCTTGCACAGCTCGTCACCGAAGCCGAGCTTGTTCGCGAGCTTATAGGCGATCGTGTGGTCCGGCAGCGACTCGAACAGCGGCTCGATCACCTGGTCGCGCCATTGGATGCTGCGGTTCGACGCCGTCACCGAGCCGTGGGTCTCGAACTGCGTGCAGGCGGGCAGCAAATAGACGCCGTCGGTGCGGTCGTGCATGACCGCGGACACCGTCGGGTACGGATCGATGATGACCATCAGGTCCAGCTTCTCCATGGCCTTCTTCATCTCCGGGCCGCGGGTCTGGCTGTTGGGGGCATGGCCCCAGAGCACCATGGCGCGCACGTTGTCCTTTTGCGCGATGTTCTCCTTGTCCTCCAGCACGCCGTCGATCCAGCGTGAGACCGGAATGCCCTTGGTGTGCATGGCGGTGGCCGGTTTGCCGCCCTCTTCCTCGTAGCTGGCGCTGTCGAAGCGGCCCTTGAGCCAGTCGATGTCGACACCCCAGATGCCGGCCCAATGATTCCAGGCGCCCTCCGACAGACCATAGTAGCCGGGCAGGGTATGCGACAACACGCCCAGATCGGTGGCGCCCTGCACGTTGTCGTGGCCACGGAAGATGTTGGTGCCGCCACCGGCCACGCCCATGTTGCCGAGCGCGAGCTGGAAGATGCAGTAGGCGCGGGTGTTGTTGTTGCCGATGGTGTGCTGGGTGCCGCCCATGCACCAGATGAAGGTGCCGGGACGGTTGTCTGCCATCAGCTTGGCAGCGCGATAGACCTGTTCCTCGGGCACGCCGGTGACGCGCTCCACCTCGTCCGGGGTCCACTTGGCGACCTCGGCCTTGACGTCGTCCATGCCGTAGACGCGCTGGGAGATGAAGCCGTCGTCCTGCCAGTTGTTCTCGAAGATATGCCAGAGCATGCCGTAGATCAGCGGCACGTCGGTGCCAGGGCGGATGCGCACGAAGTGGTCGGCATGGGCCGCGGTGCGGGTGAAGCGCGGGTCGATGACGATCACCGGCGCATTGTTGCGCTCCTTGGCACGCATCACGTGCAGCAGCGACACCGGATGCGCCTCGGCCGGGTTACCGCCGATGATCAGGATCGCCTTGGAGTTGTGAATGTCGTTGTAGGAGTTGGTCATCGCGCCGTAGCCCCAGGTATTGGCGACGCCGGCGACGGTGGTGGAGTGACAGATGCGGGCCTGATGGTCGACGTTGTTGGTACCCCACAGGGCCGCGAACTTGCGGAACAGATAGGCCTGTTCGTTGTTGTGTTTGGCGGAGCCGAGCCAATACACCGAGTCTGGCCCGGACTGCTCGCGGATGGCCAACATCTGATCGCCGATCTCGTTCACCGCAGTGTCCCAGTCGACGCGCTTCCACTTGCCGTCGACAAGCTTCATCGGGTACTTCAGGCGCCGCTCGCCGTGACCGTGCTCGCGCAGCGATGCACCCTTGGCGCAGTGGGCGCCGCGGTTGAAGGGATGGTCGAAGGCGGCATCCTGCTCAGTCCAGACGCCATTGCGCACACCGGCATAGACGCCACAGCCGACGGAGCAATGGGTACAGATGGTGCGCACGGTCTTGGTCTCGCCGCCGCTCGGGGCCGGTGCATCGGTGGCCTCGGCCCGACGGACCATGCCGGGGCTCAGCCCCGTGGCCAGCACCGCCCCACCAGCCAGCAGCCCGCTGTTGCGCAAGAAATCTCGACGGTGCAGCGCGAGGCCGGTGACCTCTGCCCGAGCAGGTGCCCCTGCGGGCGCCGAAAGCGTCGCTGGCGTTGCGGAGGTCTGGCGCGGCGTAGCGGATTTTTTGGTCAGTTTCATGGGTCCACTCCTGCAACCGTCACGCGAGCTTGCGTGCGGCCTCTTTTGGTGTGCTCCGATGAGGGAGCTGAGTCGGATTCGTTGTTCTGGTGTCCGCAATGGCGGTGGCGAAAGAGGTGCTACAGCTTCGCGGATCGGTAGTAGTCGAGCACATGCGGCGTGACGCGATAGCCCTCGGGCTTCTGCTCGGGTTTGCTCGGCTCGACCGCGCCGGCCACCGCGGCGTCGGGGATCAGCGCGGCGGTGCCCGTCGCGACAGTGGCTGCAACGGTGGTCTTTAGGAAGCGGCGGCGGTCGTTAGGTTGGTCGCTGTCACGCTGCATAACAATTTCCTCGTTGGTTGATGACTGTCCGCTGGATGCAGCCCGCGGTCAAAGTCTGGTGGTCCGAGCCCAAGCGCCCGGTCCCCATCCGCACCGCGGTTTCGCGACGCGGCCTGGAGACACTCAAGCTCCCGGCTCCAGATAGCGAGCCTCGAGTGCGGTAAACGCGCTCCCGAGCCGCGCGACGGAACGGTAGAAGAGCGCCGACTCGGCGTTCTCCAGATCGCGCCAGAAACGGCCGATCCACTCCGCCATGTGTGTCTGGAAAAAGGCCCGTTGCCGCGTCAGGCTGAGGACGGCGGGGACCTCTGCGTCCTGGGCCAAGGCCGCCATCACCTCGCACAGGGCGGCGATGTGATCCTCCGGCTCGTGCACGTCCGCACCGCGCTCGAAACCCAGTGCCCACAGGTCGTCGCGCAACACGCCCAGCGGCTTCTCCATCAGGAAACCGGTCTGGTACCAGGAGCCGTAGGGCACCAGTTCGCCACGGCCCAGACCGATGAACAGCTGATGGTATTCGTCGTCGACTTCCTCCAGGCGCAACTGCTCCGCCGCCAGACGCATTCCTTCCCAGGCCAGCGCGAACTCGCCCCGCCCTTCGGCGGGCGGCAGCGACCGCACGTGCTCAAGCAGCGCCGCGTTCGGCACGCCGCGTAGCAAAGCCCCGAGCAATGCGTAGACGCCGGCGCGGGCCGCGTCTTCCGGCGCAATCGTGCTCTGAACGCTGGTTTGCGCGTCGTCGGGGAAATGTAGCTGGGCCGCGGTTGCGTTCAACGGGTGTCCGGTCATCGATTTCTGTTTCCGCAGTATTCAGCAAGGAAGAAGCCAGTCTTCGCGGGAAGACAGGGAGTAATCGACAGGGATTCGACCAAGCGCCCGCGCGCTGCCGTCCGAACGCTCACAACTCGCCGGCCTGCATCATGTCGGCGACGCGGCAGTCGCCGCACAGTTGCAGCCGACGGCGTGCGGCGGAGGTGCTAAACATGGAGTGACCGGCCAGGCGTTGCTCCATGCGACCGATCACCGATTTGGTCGCGAACGCACTGCCGCAGCTCAGGCAGTGAAACGGCGCGTCTTCGTTCAACAGTCGCACGGCGTTACGGGCATCGGTATCGAGCAGCAGCCGCGGGCTAATGGAGATGGCGCGCTCGGGGCAGGACTGCTCGCAGAGTCCGCACTGCACGCAGTTGGACTCGCGAAAGCGCAACTGTGGGACATCCTGTCCATGTTGCAGGGCCTTGGCCGGACAAACTGTCACACAGGCCATGCAGAGGGTGCAGGCCTGCTTGTCGACCAGCGTGGTGCCGAACGGAGCGCCGGTCGGCAGGTCCAGCGCGGTGTCGGCGGGGGCATCGCGATTGGGGCTTTGGGCGTAGAGATGATCGATGGCCTGGAACAGGATCTGGCGTTTATCGCCGATGGCGGCGTGACGCGCCGGATCGATGGCGGGCATCGGTGCCGGGGTGCCGTTGGGCGCGGTCGATTGGTCTGTGGCCGGGGCCCATATTGGCTCGGGGCTTGGCTCGGAAATGGGCTCGGAAATGGGCTGGGAGGCGGTCCCCGAGACGAACTCGCCGACGCGCCCCGCTTGATCGGCCCGGACCCAGGCCAGCACACCCGAGGGATAGCCCATGCCGCCCAGGATGTCGTCGGCAAGCACGAGCTGTTCGTCGATCGCCGCACGGGAGCCGCGCGGAATTCCGGGGCGGTCCATCAGCCACACGCCGCTCGCGCCGTAGGCGAGCGCCGTGAGCCAGGCCTCCAGCCCCAGGCTCGCGACCTCCTCGACGGCCAGCGGCAGCAGGCGGCTTGATGCCTCGTCGTCGTCGGCCAGCATGGCCTGCGCGCCGTCGGCGCCGCCCTCGTTGTCGTGGATCAGCAACAGCGGTGCCTCGCCGCCAGCGTCGTGATAGGCGCGGAGCATGCGCCGGACCCGTTCCAGGCTGTCTTCGACGCTGGGATAGCTGTAGGTCATGGCGCCGGTGGGGCAGGCGGTCGCGCAGGCACCGCCGCCTTGGCATAGGTGTGGCTCCACGCGCACGCGCTCGACCAGGCTGGTGACGGCGCCTGCCGGGCAGGCGTCGATGCAGCGCGTGCAGGCGGTGGCACCCTTCATGCCGTGGGCGCAGATATCGGCGTTGTAGCGAAAGTATTTCGGCTTCTCGAACTGGCCGATGAGGTCGCCCAGGGTCTCGATGCGGTCTTCGATGTCGGTTTCGTCCGCGCTCAGGTAACCGGGCGGCGGTAGTTCGGTGCCGAGTAGCGGCGTGGCGCACAGGTCGAGCACCTGATCGAAGCGGGCCTCGCCGTCGCCCTGGCTGGCCAGTCGCAGCCGAAAGCCGCCGAGCCAGCCATGCAAATCAATGTCCGCGCGGGTGACATACCAGGTCGTGACGCCCGCGATCGGCGCTCGCCATGCGTCGTCCGCTGCCAGGATGACCAACGCCGAGGCCTGCAAGCGGGTGCCGGCCGCGCGCACCGCACGCTCCACCAGCACCGGGTCATCGCCGACCACCAGCAGGCGGTTGCCGGCGTCGTACTCGATCAGCCCGGTGGCCTGCACCGGGCTCGCGGCGAGTGCCTCCAGCGCGTGGGTGCGAGCGGCGCGGTTGGCCGAAGCGTCGGCTCTCGTGGGCAGCGGCGCGTCGAGGAATGGCCGCTGCGCCGGTGACGTCGGTTGGGTTCGTGATGCGGGGGCGCTCATGGGGTGTCTCCTGCGTGCCGATGCTCGACGCGGTCTGGGTGCTGTTGCGGCGGCGGTTTGCTCCGGCCGACTTGGATGTTTGGCAGGTCCGAAGGCTCGGCGATCTGGTCTGATTGTTTGGCGCCGTCGCCGTCGACCTGACCGAGCCGCGTGGCCTCGTCTGAGTCGTCGATGCCCGTGCCCTTGCCTGCCTCGGTCTCGGTCTCGGTCTCGGTTTCGGTGTCGGATTCGGTGTCGGCGAGGCGCTTCAGTCGCTGCTCGAGCTGATGGCGCATGTCCGCGGTGACGAGGTCGCCCAGCGGCGCGAACTTGGTAAAGTCCTCGGCATAGTCGTCGAGACCGTCCACGACGTTATAGGCTGGGCTGCGGAACAGTCGGGCCAATGCCTTTTTACGCAGCGCCTCGGAAACACCGCGGGAGAGAAAGCCGGAGTAGTCGGAATCGGGGCCCAGCGACTCCAGCGGTGGCATGTCCGAGTCGGTGAGGAGTCGCTCCGGCTCGGCATCGACATCGGCATCCGCGGCCTTCGGCATCGCGGTCTCGCCGCTTGTCCAGGCCGGCGCAGGTGCCGGGCCGCTCGACATCAGACTCGCGCCGCGCCAGCGTCTTGCGCCGCGACCAACGAGCAAGAAAGCCGTCGTCCTGCCCCGGATCCGCGCCGTCGTACGTTTCCGCATCCGCCCCTTGCCCCCCCTCAGACTCCTCCATGGGGCTGCTCCCTGTTCTGTTCCTTCCAGTCCGTCCGCTTGCGCTTTTTTTTCTTCTCCGGCACGTAGTGCGCCAGCACGAACGCCTCCGCGGCGCGGTACAGCTCCGCCGGTAATGCCACGTTGTGCACGGTCTCGTCACCTTCGGAATAGGCCTGTCCGGCGTCGAAGCTCAGGCTCACGAGCACCGGCTCCGGCATGCCGTCCGCGCGCTGACGCGTGACGATATAGCAGCCGGGCGTGCCGACCATTAGGTTGTGGTAGTAGCTCTCGGCCTCGTCGACGAACAGCTCCACCGTTAGTCCGCGCCATAGATATTGCGCGGCGTCTGGTCCTTCGACGATGAGCTGGGGATTGGCGTCGGCATCCGTCTGGTCGCCGCCGACGGTGACGCCGATGGCGTGCCAGCTCTCCGATAACCAACGGTTATTGCTGACCCGGCGTCGCTCCATGATCACGCTGACCGGGAAGCGGCTGGGCGGGGCCGATTCAGGCTCGGCTTGCCGTCGTTGCGCGCGGCGCGGGTCGCCGGTGCGCGCGTGCGATATTTCGCGTAGGTCGGGCATAGCGTTCGGACTCCACATGCAGTTCAGTCTTCCGGTGGTCATCGGTTGGCTTTCGACGTCGATTCCGCGAAGCGTCGGCAAGATGCGTACCACTCTCGTCTACACGGACGCCAGCGGCAGGAAACGGGCGGCAGGTCGGAAAATACGAACCAATAACGACAGTGGGGGAATCGGGACAGTTTGTACCGATTGGAAAACAGGGCTGCGCCGTTCTGTCCGAAAGACCCGTCCGTTGCAACACATGCGCTCGCCCGCATTGTTAGCCGGCGATCCTCAGACTAGCCAGAGCACGCGGCCGTTTGCTCAACCCTTGGGTGCTTCGAGAACGCGCCGAGGGCCGCCGTTCAGCGCGATTGCGCACGCTGGCCCTCGGCGCGCCCTGGCCCTTCTTCCGCAAATACGTTATCGTTGCGAAACTTGCCCCATCCGCAACGATTCCGCGCCCTGCCCCAGACCAGCCCCACCGCGCAGGGAACGCTTCTTGCTTTCTTACCCAGAACCACCGCGAAGAAGACCGATCCATGCCCCAGATGACCGAAGACAACGCAGACCAGCTGATCGACCGCTTCGGTCGCCACATCACCTATGTGCGCCTCTCCGTCACCGACCGCTGCGATCTGCGCTGCGTCTATTGCATGTCCGAAGACATGCAGTTCCTGCCGCGCGAGCAGTTGCTGACGCTGGAGGAGACCGCCCGGTTGGGCCGTTGTTTCAGTGAACTGGGCGTGACCAAGCTGCGCATCACCGGTGGCGAGCCGCTGGTGCGGCGCAACGTCATCTGGCTGTTCGAGCAACTCGGCGCGCTGCCGGGCATCCGCGACCTGACCCTGACCACCAACGGCACCCAGCTGGCACGCTACGCCACGGCGCTGAAGGATGCCGGCGTCACCCGTATCAATATCAGTCTGGACAGCCTGAAGCCGGAGCGCTTCCGGGCCATCACCCGCAACGGCGAGCTGAGCAAGACCCTGGCCGGCATCGACGCCGCGCTGGCCGCGGGCTTCGAGCGCGTCAAGCTGAACAGCGTCGTGCTCAAACACCGCAACCACGACGAGGTGGCCGATCTGGTGGCCTATGCGCTCGACCGCGGCATGGACATCAGCTTCATCGAGGAGATGCCGCTCGGCGTGATCGGCGACCACGACCGCGCCGAGGCCTACTATTCCAGCGACGAGATCCGCCGCGACCTCGGCGAACGCTTCGAGCTGCTCCCCACCACCGAGACCACCGGCGGGCCGTCGCGCTACTACCGTGCCGCGGGCTTCGACAACCGGGTCGGCTTCATCTCCCCGCACAGCCACAACTTCTGCGGCGACTGCAACCGCGTGCGCGTCACCGCCGAGGGCCGGCTGCTGCTGTGCCTGGGCCAGGAGTTCTCGACCGACCTGCGCCGCGCGCTGCGCGCCAACCCGCTGGATGACGAGAGCGTCAAGCGCGCCATCCGCGCGGCCATGGCCATCAAGCCCCGCGGGCATGACTTCGATCTGAAGGAGCAGCCGATCATCTTCCGCCACATGAACGCCACCGGAGGCTGAGCCGATGCAAACCTCCGTGGCCAGCGCCGCAGCGACACAGCCACACCGCCCGGCGCTGTCGCACGCCGGTCTCAAGCCGTCGCATGCCGTGGTCGCCGTCGATGAGTTCGGCCAGCCGCGAGAGGGCCATATCGCCGGTGAGCAGCCGCTGACCCTGTATCTGGACAAGCGCGAGGTGGTCACGCTGATGACGCTGGGCACGCATCCGGAACTGCTGGTGCTCGGCTACCTGCGCAACCAGCGCCTGGTGCCCAGCCTGGAGTCGGTGCGGTCCGTGCAGGTGGATTGGGAGACCGATGCCTGCGCCGTCACCACCTTCGATGGGGTTGGCGATCTGGACGAAAAGCTCAAGCATCGCACCGTCACCAGCGGCTGCGGTCAGGGCACCGTCTTCGGCCGGATCAGCGACTGGCTCGACCAGGTGCGCCTGCCGCCGGTCACGCTGCATCAGTCACGCCTCTACGCGCTGCTCGACACCCTGAGCGCCCACAACGAGGTCTACCGTCGCGCCGGTGCCGTGCATGGCTGCGCGCTCTGTGCTGGCGCCAATGTCGACGGCGACGCCAAAACGGCGGACGGCGCTGCCGATATCGAACTCTTCGTCGAGGATGTCGGCCGCCACAACGCCGCCGACGCCATCTCCGGGCACATGTGGCTCAACGGCATCGACGGCGCGGACAAGATTTTCTACACCACCGGCCGGCTGACCTCCGAGATGGTCATCAAGGTCGCACAGATGGGCATCCCGGTGTTGCTGTCGCGCTCCGGGGTCACGCAGAAGGGGCTGGAGTTCGCGCAAAAGATCGGCGTCACGATGATCGCCCGCGCCAAGGGCAGCCATTTCCTGGTCTACAACGGCGCCGAGCGCGTCGTCTTCGACGCCAAGCCGGCGCCTCTTCCCGGACGCCATTCCGGCGGGCACACCCGGCGCGGGAGCAAGGACGGTTCTCGGCACGCCCAGCCCGGCCACGTCAGTTCCACCGGCGTCGGCACCGGTGCCGATGCCTGACCCGATGGCCGCGGTCATCGACAACCTGCCGCGTTTCCTCGACGTCAAGCAGGCCGCGGAATACCTGAACCTCAACGAAAAGAAGATCTACGCGCTGGTCTCCGAGGGCCGCATCCCCGGCACCAAGGTCACCGGCAAGTGGATCTTTCCGCGCGAACTCATCGACCGCTGGATGCTCGAATCCAGCCACGGCGGCCTGCTCACCGACCGCCTCATGCTCGCCGGCAGCGACGACCCGCTGCTGCATCGCGTCGTGCAGAACCTGGCCCGCGACACCGGCGCCCGCGCCATGGTCAGCTACTCGCCCACCGGCACCCGGCTCGGGCTGGAGTTGCTTCAGTCCCACCGCGCCGACGCCTGCGCCCTGCACTGGGGCCCGAAGCAGGAGAGCCACCTGCGCCACCCCGCGCTGCTGAGTCAATACGCCGGCCACCGCCGCTGGGTGCTGATCCGCGCCTGTCACCGCGAGCAGGGCCTGATGCTGCGCCCGGACCTGTCCGCCGACACCGCGCTGACCGACCTGCTGCGGCACCCGCTGCGCTGGGCCATGCGCCAGGAAGGCGCCGGCGCCAAGCGCTTCCTGCTCGAAACCCTGTCCAAGCACGAGCTGCGCGAGCAAGACCTCGACGTCAGCGCCACCACGCTGTCCGAGCGCGACACCGCCGCCGCGCTTTGCCTCGGCCAAGCGGACATCGCCCCCGGCGCCCGCGCCGCCGCCAGCGAGCACGGCCTCGGCTTTGTCAGCACCGGCTGGGAGTCCTTCGACCTCGCGCTGGAGCGCGGCATCTACTTCCGCGGCACTGTTCCAGGAACTCATCGCCTGCCTTGCCAAACCGGAGACCGCCGACCTCGCCGCGCTGCTCGGCGGCTACGACCTCAGCGACAGCGGCAAACTGGTCTGGGGCCAGGATTGATCTGCGGTCCTGTCGCGGGCGGAAACGCCGACCTCGCTAAATCTCTTCGGGCACCATTTTGATCGCCCCGCAGGGACACTCGGCGGCA
>CAVOGV010000002.1:0-50899 GCA_963695445.1 uncultured Gammaproteobacteria bacterium
TTGTCATGTCACCGGAGAGTTTGAATGAGTGAGTTCCAAGGCAAGGTTGCCGTCGTCACCGGCGCCGCGGGAAATCTCGGCGCCGCCGTCTGCGACGCGCTCGCCGTGCGAGGCGCGCGCATCGCGATGCTGGACCTTAACCAGAATGCCTTGGCGCGTTGCCAAGCGGCGCTTCCCGCCGGCACCGACGCCGAGACATTCGCGACCGACCTGATCGATGCCGACTCCGTCGCAACGACCATTGCCGCGGTGCGTGAACGCTTCGGCACCATCGACATCCTGGCCAATGTCGCCGGCGGCTTCAGCATGGGGCCGTCCCTTGAAGACACGCCCGACGAGACCTGGAACCTGATGATGGACCGGAACGCCCGCAGCGTGTTCAACATGTGCCGCGCCGTGATGCCGGTCATGCGCGATGCCGGCCGTGGGCGCGTCGTCAATGTCTCCGCCCGCGCCGCCCTGTCTGGCAAGGGCCACATGGGGCCATACTGCGCCTCCAAGGCCGCCGTCATCACGCTGACGGAAACCCTCGCCGCAGAGACCAAGCATAGCGGCATCACCGTCAACTGCATCCTGCCCGGCACCGTCGACACGCCGCAGAATCGCGCAGCCATGCCCGATCAGGACCATGCCACCTGGGTACCGCCGGCCGCACTGGCGGACGTTATCCTGTTCCTCGCCTCCGATGCAGCCCGCTGCGTCACCGGCGCCGCCATCCCAGTCTTCGGACGCAGTTGATCCTCATGCCCCAAGACACTGCTCCCACGCCCGATCCGACGAGTCGCCAGCATCGCCCTGTTCGCACTCCTCACAACGGGCGTCCGCCCGCTCGGCACGATGCTCGACGAGCAAACCGAGCAATTGTTGGTCAACGCCGTCGAGGCCGCCTTCGAACTCGACCTCTTCAACAACCGCTGCCGCAGCGATCAATCCGGCCGCCGCACCGAAAATCTCAACAAGGAACTCGCCAGCCGCTTCCGCATGACCGTGCTCGACGTGGAAGACGACCTCTTCCCCGAGGGCTACTACCGCGACGCCCAGGCACGCATGCAGCGCGACTTCCTGGAACGCCTGCGCGCCATGGGCGGCTGCGCCGGCGCCAAAGCAGAGCGCCTGCGCGACAGCCTGCGCGAACGCTATGACTCCGCCATGGCCGAAATCGCCGCCAAACCCTGACGCACGAAGCTCGGCAGGCAGCACCGTCGCCCCCTATCGCTCCAAGAGAAACGGCCCAAGATCCCCCTCGGGAGCGCCGACATCCTGTCGGCTGCGCGTGTGCCGGGCTCGATGCCCGGCACACGCGCCGATTACGTCCATCACGCGCACCCAGCCCAGCACCGAAGACGCCCGCCCGAACGCCGGCCGCGCGGCATCGAGCCGCGCGGCCGGCGAGCCGACTGGAAGTCGGCGCTCCCAATCGGCATTCCGAATCGGCTTCACTCTGGCGCCGCCCCTATGGACTTGCCCCTCCCTCATCGGCATACAGTCCCCAGCCCCGACGGCCCCGCAGACAGCGTCGCGGGATTGGGCATCGGCCAGTCGGAGCGCCGGCATCTTGCCGGCTCGCCGACGACGCGGTTCGATGCCGCGTCGTCGGCGTCCCCGCCGTCGGCCAAAACACAGAGATAGCCGCGACAGCCGAACGCCCTATCCGCGATTGCGACGCTCATTGCCGATGCGACCGACAACATTCGCTGCCTCGAGATACGGCAAGCGAAGAACCCCTGCCGAGTCAGTATCGATGCCCGCTACGCCCCAGTTAGACAAGGAATCTGCCGCGCCAAACCTATCAGCCCCGTGCTTTGCTGTGTGCCATAGCAACAAGGGCCTCTCGATAGTGGCAAAAAATGTCACTCTCGGACATTTAACGCCGCTCCTTCTACTCGGCGCTCAGCGCAGGGCGATCTGGCGGAAACCAACATGGCATTGCCTCGCCCCCATTTATTCAATGAGTTAAAAGAAAAAACCCGATAACTGCGGTCCCGGCCATCGAGATGGCACCGCGCTTGCTTTCACTTAAGGCGCAGGGGTTTCCCGGCCGTGGCGGCCTCACCGGGAGCCAAGAAACCGTCGGCAGGCCGCCACATTGCGAACACCAATCGATTCGGAGACCAGACATGAAACGCTATCAGCAATCCGGCTTCACACTCATCGAACTGATGATCGTCGTGGCCATCATCGGCATCCTGGCGGCGATTGCCATTCCGTCGTATATGGACTACACGAAGCGGGCGAAGGTGTCAGAGGTGGTCTTGGCAGCCAGCGCCGCCCGCACCTGCGTATCCGAGCTGGCCCAAAGCGGCGCAACGACCACATCTAGTTGCGACGACGATTTCCAAACGACTCAATATGTCGATAGTCTGAGCGTCACTGATCTCGATGCAGACGGTAATACTGGCGGTCTGATTACCGTTGTAGCTAACGAAGGAAATCTGGGCGACGCCCTTACTGTTTATCTTCAACCTGAAATTTCTGCCTTCCACATCAGTGCATGGTTGTGCGGCGGAACTAACGATGCAATTATGCCCGGCACGTGCCGCGACGCCGAGGCGGGCCCATAGGAAGAGTAATCATTTGGAGAGCACGAAAGGATGTCGTGCGCCACTTGACAAAGGCGCCCTAAAAGGGCGCCTTTTCTTTCTAGTGGGAAAGCTAACAAAATTGGCTTTAGTCCGGTATGTGCCGCGACGTGCCAACGGTTAGGCTCATACAGCAAAAATCGATGATCACTCCCCTTTCACCTTCGTCAACACCCTGTTCAACTTAAACCCGCCCGCGGCCAAATAGATTCGATCCAGCATGCGGCGGCGCTCCCCGCTTCCAGCCATCAGTTCGATCATCCTCCGAGTCTCGTCCAGTCGGCCTCGGCGAATGACCAAAAAACAGCACATTATCCAGCATGAGCTGAACCATCATCGGATCGGAAGGGCCGCAACGATCGATGCTTTCGCCCATGATTCGACCGCCGTCCTCCCAGTTGCCTTGGTCCACCAGCAGACGCACCTGCAACTCGCCCGCGCCGCAGGCATGACCAGCTGACCGCGCCTTCCTGCTGGTACGGGCCGCCTCGGTGAGCTCAAGCAGTTGCGCGCGACTCAGCGCGGGACAACGCCCACGCAACGCCTCATCAACTAGAAATCCGAGCCGGCCGACCGCGCCAGGCGATACGATCCCATCCTGCAACTTACCAAGCGCACGCTGGTACAGCTCGCCGGGCATTTCCGCGCGCCGGCAATAGAGCTGCATCGCGCCCAGCTCGGCACTGGCCTCCGGCAGATCGAGTGCAAGCAGTTGATCGAGGAAACCCAACGCGGCCTGTTGATTGCCCTGCGCGCTCGAAAAATTGACGAGCTCAGTCAGCACCCGCGGCGATGCCGGATCGCGCCGATACTCGATCGCCAGCAGCCGATCCAGGCTGCCCCAGTCGGCGGCGCGGAGCGCCGTGTTGGTACCGAGGATCGCGATCAGCAGCAAGGCAACAGGGACGGCCACGCGCTGGATGGCGAAGCGGCTCAGCAGCAGCCAGCCTGTGCTGAGCGTCGCGATCGTCAGGCCCAGGATGGCCAGATAGTTGCGGTGCTCGAAGACCAGCTCGAGCGTCGGAATGATCGACTCCATCAGATGGCAGATGAAGAACCAGAGGATGCCGAGGCCGATCCACGGGGCACGTGCTCGCGCCGCGACGGCACCTAGGACGGCGGCCGCGTAGCCCAACGCCAGCAGCACGGTGCTGAGATCGAGTTGGCGCGTGACCGGAAAGTTGTCGTGAAACAGGGACATGGTGCCGGGCACAGGAAGGAAGTACAGCTTCAGATAGAGCGCGACGACGTGCACCTGGGTCATCAAGCGCTCGACGCCACTGAAGCCGCGGCCGGGGTGCCAGCCGAGCCATTTGTCCAGCCGCGGCACGACATATAGCGCACCGAGCGCGAGCGGCAGGATGACCAGCAACACCAGCAATACCACCATTGGCCAACGCTCACGCAACGCTCCGCGGCCGACGAAGAAGAACCATTCGATGGCCGCGATCAACAGCGGCAGCAGGGCGGCGATGGTCTTGCTGAGCAGACCGAGCGTGCCGAACAGACCGACGCCGAGCAGCGCGACCAGCATGCCGGCGATCGGCCGCGTCTGCATCAGCATCCGGCCCTTCACGTAGCAGATGAGCGCGACCAGCATGAACAGCGCCGCGGTCAGCACGAAGCGCTGGGTGACGTAGAGCACGGTGCTGACCTGCAGCGGATGCAGCAGCCAAAGGGTCGCGACCGCCAGCGCGAACCAGGCTGGAGCGGCTGATGGCGTGACGACCCCTGAGCCCGCTGTCTGCGCGGCGCGTAATTGCTGCTGAGCCATCAGCCAGACCAGCCAGAACACGAGCAAACCGTTGATCAGATGCAGCAGCAGGTTCTGCTGCTTGAGTCGGTAGGTGGCATCCGGCCCGCTCCAGAACTGAGTCACCGCGAAGCTCAGCCGCGGGATGGCGCGCGAGGCCGAGAAGCCGTGCTTGCCGCTTAGCGCCTTCTGCAGCAGCACGTCGGACGACAGGCTGCTGACCTGGTTCTGCGGCAGATACATGTTGTCATCGAGCAGCAGCGGTCCTTTGAGCCCCGGCTGGTAGATCAGGAAGGCCGCGAGCAGCACGGTGGACAACAGTATCAGCGCCGTCAGATCCGGACGCCTCGCAAGCATGGACGAGGGTTGTAGCTTGGTTTGCACGGTTTCGTTCGGCTCTCCAGCGCGATGAAGGTGATAGCGTGGGCGCCCAATTGAGCAAGTCTCGGCGCTCGCATTGTGGCAAGGCGCCAAACGAAAGGCTGCTCCCGCCGGGCACCCGTTGTTGGCGCGCCAAGGTTACCAGAGCGGCGTCGGCGAGGAGCATGTCGGCGCTGGACAACGGTGCGTACGACGAACTCTTTTGAATGTTCGGCTCAATGGGGAACAAGCCTAAATTGCTGCGAAGCCGGATGGCCCGCCCCGATTTGGGCGGCTTCGTCAATGATGGCGGTGGGGTGGGCGGTAAAGTCCATGCTCCCGGGTTTCAGCTCGCCTGTTTGAAGAACGGATGATCGTCGCCTTGCAGGCCTTGCGGGGCGGCGTTTCGAATCTGATAGACGGTTTTGACGGCTGCCGGGACCGCCTGCGCCCCGGCTGTGCCGCCGACCACGACGCTCACGTCGCGGGCGACGGCCTTCTTGGGCGGGATGGCGCGGATGGCGGATTTGGTGCGCTGGATCATTCGGTCAATGAGCACGGATTTTCACGGATGGCACCGACAGGTTTGTCCGGTTTTTATCTGTGTTTATCTGCGACTATCCGTGGCTAACTCGATCGCTTGCTCATTGCGATAAAGGCTCATTGCGATAAAGGCCATCGGGAATTAGGATCAGCAAATGCGTAATTCGGGGCGCTTGCCAAGGAGGTGTAATGCGCACTCGAGTGCCGGGATCTTGGTGCCATGTTTGGAGTCGAGCGTTCGACGCGCCTCTTTTTCGTCCACCCCCAGACGGCGAGCCAACTCAGACTGGTTGACCCCCTGCTCGCGCATGGCGAGGCACAACGCGGCTTTCATCGCGGTGCCGATCGGCACGGCGACCAGTACCTCGTCCAGCCGCGCCTCAATTGCCGCCGGGATGTCTTCGTCATCCTGAATCCGCATTTCTGTGGTCGCTTGCAATGCGCCCTCGGCTGCCTCTAGGGCATCTTCGCGCATATCGCCTTGGGTGATGACCTTCGGCAGATCACGACAGGTGACGATGGAGCCGCCCTCGGGGCTTTAGCAAGTGCGACGGGGTAAACAAAGCTTTGCATGGTCGAAGGTCGTGTTCGATGAGGCCGAGCTGTTTCAGCATGGCCTGCAGGGTGCCGGTGTGAGCCGAAGCGTTCCTGCAACCGGACGCGAAACGCCCGAAGCGCGGCTTTGGCGGCGGCATCTAGCATCCCGGATACTGGCATGATGAAAACGCGCCCAAGCGAAGCGGAGCTCAGTGCAGCACCTCGTCAAGACTGTTGGCATCAAGGATGCGATCGGACCAATCGCAGCAGCGTGTTCGGATCGGCCTGGGTGACGCGTTCGCGCACCTGGTCACTGGGCGGGCCGAAGCGGCGTTCGATTTGGCGTAGGAGCATGTCTGCTCTACCTTGTTGCATGCCCTGCTGCACGCCCTGTTCAATGTAACGGTCGATGAAGGTTTGCATGATGGGGTCTCCGGTGTTGGTCGACTGCTGGAGCAGTTCCCGTACGTCGTTTTCTTCGATGCGCTTGGTCGCCTTGGATAGAGTAGCGCAACAGGGATTCCAGGATCGCTACGGCGGTGTCTTTGTCGCGCACCTGCTCGATCAGCGCCAGCAGGGTGCGCAGGCGTTCGATGGGTTGATCGTCGAACACCCAGCGCAGGGTTCGTTATGCGGGACGCGGTCACGGGGTCTTTCCCTTTGACTTTCCCTGGCTGGCAGATTGCGTAAGAACTCAACGGCGTACCGTCCTTTGAAGGCCATCTCATCTTCGCATACCGGGGTAAGGTGGTTGTGGAGTCAACCGTTAGGCGAATTGCGTTGAGGTCGCTTACGGTGCCGCGGCGCGCTGCGGCGATCTCGTCATCGCGCAAGCCGGGCGGCGGCACCGGCCGCATCATCTAGCGTGGCGGCTTGGATCGGGTTGGTATTGACCGCTGCTTTAGGGTGGTCTACGTTTCTCTGCGAATCCTTCCGCGACGAGGCCAGAGAACCAAGATGGAAGCCGTCAAGCTCAAGACCGTTGATGACCTGCTGTTGAGCCCGGAGGAGCGCGTGGAGCTGATCGGCGGCGACATCGTCCGCCGGCCGATGACGCGGTTTGCTCACGCGCGGGCGCAGGGCGGCACCCGCGGTGCGCTCCACGGATTGACGCAGGGTCGTGGGGCTGGGGGCGGCTGGTGGATATTGACCGAAGTGAGCGTCGCCTACGAGGTCCACGAGTGTCCGTCTCATGACTTGGCCGGCTGGCGCCGCGAACGGCTGCCCGATCCGCCGGATGGCGTCATTGACCTTCCGCCGGACTGGGTCTGCGAGATCGTCTCACCGGACCACGAGAAGAAGGACACGGTGACCATTCCGCTGCTGTTGCAGCGCCATCGGGTGCCTTGGTTCTGGCTAATCTGGCCGGAGGAGCGGGCGCTGATCGCGCATGCGCTGGAAGGGGATGGCTATCGGGCGATTGCCACGCTGAACGCGGCGGAGCACAGACGCGTGCGGGTGCCGCCGTTCGACGCCATGGAGTTGGACTTGGCGGCGATGTTGGAGTGATGGTCAGGACGATGGGGTCACGGGGCGACGCGCAAGCCGGGAAGCAGACGCCGTGAACAGCCTCGGCCGCTTGTGCCCGGCGTTCGGCTGACTGACGTGCGCGGATCGCGTCCTCCGCGCGCTGGGCCTCGGCTTCAGCACGCTGTTCGGCGTCGTGCCATTCGGGCAACACAAAAGACTGGTAGACCGGGTCGTTGCGGATCCCGTCGAGATCAGACTGGCGCAGGAGATCGTCGATGCGGAACTGCAGCCCCGGCAGCACCCGAGAGCGGATCAGGCCATCGATCAGCTCGACCTAGGGCGCAAGCTGATCCGCGGTGCTTGCGCGTGTGGCGGAGGAAGTCATGGCGTTGAGGAATCCGGCGTTGACGCCGCTGGGGAGCAAGTGACGATTCAACCACAATTTAGACCAACACTGTTTCGTCGGCGTTTAGGCTGCGGCGCGACGCGTCCGCATGGGCGGATTCTGCCTGCTTGGCCTGCGATACGATTCGCCCAAGTCGCTCGGCCTTCGCCGCCGATGATATCGATGACGGAGAGCCGTGCATGGCCAAGGGCGGCATGCTCCGTGAGCAAGGCACCGCGACCGTCCGGGCCGCGATGGGCGATCGCGTCGATCGTGGCTTGCAGGCGGGCTTGGGCGTGATCGCCGGTGCCAGTGCTGTTGCCCAGTGACTGCACATCGAACCATCCGGCAATACCGCACATGCGGTTCAGGCCGCACCGTCGGCGAGCGTTTGGCGCGGCGCTCGCGGATGGTCGACAATGGCGTCGGCGATGAAGCGCGCCACATCAATGGTGTCGGCGAGCAGGAGGCGGCGTTGTGCCTGCCAGTGTTCGGCGGGCCATCGACGTTTCGCTAAACGCGATCTGGCGGTCGGAGGGCAGCCACGCCCTGCTGCACCATTTGAACGCCCTGTTCGGCTATCGCCCGGTCAGTAGTACCACCCAAGCCCCAATGCGATTCCTACACTTGGGCTGCGTCGAAATTCGTTGTCGTTGCTGTTGCGATTGCAAATCGCTCCCTCACTCCCTGGGGGCGGCTTGCAGCGGCGATGAATCCGACGGTGCCGACCTTGGCAAAGCGGAGTACTTCGCCCCGCAGCACAAACGGCGCATCGACCAGCTCAGCGCGGTCACGGCGAGAACCGGTATTTGAACACTTACCACAGCGCCTTCAGACCGTCGCGCCAGTTGATCTGCGTGCCCTCGTCGAAGATGCGCCCGTCATGGCTGATGCCGAGTTCGTCGATGCCCCACCGCCACGCCAAGACAACCTTGAACTGCGTCTCGAAGCCGAAATCGTTGGCCGACACCCGCAGGGAGTCGAGCACCTCGCGCGTGAACATCTTGTAGCAGGAGCAAAACCGGATTACAGATCTAAGGCCGCTCGCAGGCGCGTCGCAGGCGGGGGGACCTATCCGGAAATCCCGGGACCAGAGGCAGGCGTGCCGCCAGATGACACAAGCGCGGGCTCGCACAAGCTGGCGAGTGTGCCGCGACCTTGTCGCGCGGCGAGGCGCAGCAGGCGCAGGAACACTTGGGCGGTGAGAAAGGCGTCGCCCGGCGCGGTGTGGCGGTCGTAGGGCAAGATGCCGAAGCGCGCGCAGACTGCGTCCAGAGACAGGTCGGTCAAGGCCGAGCGATCACCAAACGCACCGTCGCGTTCGAGCAGCAGCAACAACTCGCCGGTGTCGATCGAGCGGTTGCGGATGCGGCCGTCACTGTGTCGGCCAAGCGCAGCGTCGAGCATGGCCAGATCGTGGCCGATATGATGCCCAATGATGACACCGTCACGCAGGTAGTCGAGCAGGCTCGCCATGGCATCGGCCTCGCTCATGCCGGTGCGGCTCTCGTCGCGGGTGATGCCATGCACCACCGTGGCGTCGGTATTGAAACGAACGCGAAGCAACGCCTCGAAGCTGTCGGCGAGATCGATCTGGCAATCGACGACGCCGACCGCGCCGATGCTGACGATGCGATGGCGGCGCGCGTCCAGGCCCGTCGTCTCGCAGTCGAGTACGACGAAGCGCACCCGCTCAAGGGCCGTATCGTCCCGCCAGGATTGCGCGAAGCAGGCCTGGTAGGCGGTCAGGCGGTCCGTGATGTTGGAATTGTTGCTAGGCTCGCTCATGGTGCCGACAATGAATGAGGTTCAAGCGCAGGTCGGCATGCCCCGGCCGGCGGAGAACGCGCTTGGGAAATTGGGCCGTGTATCGACGAGCCTGCCTGCGAGTGCATCAACAGATTCCCGCCACCGCCCGCTTTGGCTAACATGGAGGACGAATTTCGCCCAACCGAGGACCCCCGATGACCCGTTCCGTCATTCTCGCATGCCTGACCGGCTTGATGCTGTCCAGCTTCGGCACACAGTCCTTTGCCTTCAAATGCATGCCCATCTACGGCAACTGGTGCGGCATCGATTATCCGGCCCGGGGCTGGCCGCCTCCCGTGGATGCCTTCGACGCCGCCTGCATGCGTCACGATCTCTGCACGGCAGGGCCGGGGCCGAACAAGCACTGCGACATCGCGTTCGTGACGGAACTGCGGGGCATCGCGGCTCAAGTCGGCTATCTCCCGCGTCCGTTGCAATGGGCGGAGTACCTGATCCGGGTCAAGTCTGGCGGTCCCTGGGGCGGTATGCCCATGCCGACACCCTGGGACGCCTTCGGTGCGATGTCCAGCCTCGCCGCGCCCTGCTGGTGAAGCCCGACTGTCAGGGAATGCAAGGCGCTCTCGGCGCGGCTCATCCGTCATCGCCGCGACCGAAAACGGCGACCGCAGGACCAAGCGCCGCCGCTGGTCTAGCCAACACCGCGGCACACCTGCTCAACGCGGAACCAGGCAGGCCGGGTTGGAAGACGGAACTGGCCCAGGCCTTCACGCGACCGGCCGACCTGCTGCGGTACCTTGGCCTGGCGCAGAAAGACCTGGCAGGAGCCATGGCGGCATCCGAGCAGTTCCGGATGCTGGTCCCACGTGGCTTCGCGGCGCTGATGCAGCCGGGTGATCCGAGCGACCCGTTGCTGCTTCAGGTCTTGCCGCAAGCGGCGGAATTGTTCCCAGCAGCAGGCTTTTGCGCCGACCCGGTGGGCGACGCGGGCGCGATACGCGCGCCTGGACTGCTGCAGAAGTACGCCGGGCGCGCCCTACTGCTGGCCACCGGCGCCTGCGCGGTGCACTGTCGCTACTGCTTCCGGCGACAGTTTCCGTACGCGGAGCATGCGTCCGGGCAGCGTTTCGACGCCGCGCTGGATGCGCTGCAGGCGTCCGCCGATGTGCGTGAGGTGATCTTGAGCGGCGGCGACCCACTGATGCTCGACGACGATGCCTTGGCCAGCCTGGTTGCGCGTCTGGAACCGATCGATCATCTGCAGCGCCTGCGACTGCACACCCGTCTGCCGGTGGTATTGCCCAGCCGCGTCACGCCAGCGCTGTGCCGACTCCTAAGTGGCGGCCAGCTGCGTGCGGTGCTGGTGATCCACGTCAATCATCCAGCGGAGCTCGGCGACGCAGCGGCTGTTGCTATCGGCAGGCTCGGCCGCGCCGGCATCCCACTCCTGAACCAAAGCGTCCTGCTGCGGGGTATCAACGACGACGCCGACGTGCTGGCGACACTGGCGGAGCGGCTGTTCGACCTGGGCGTCACCAATTATTACCTGCACCAGCTCGACCGCGTCTGCGGCGCCGCGCATTTCGAGGTGGACGACAGCCGCGCGTTGCTGCTCCAAGACGAGCTGCGACGACGTTTACCCGGTTACCTGGTTCCGCGCCTTGTGCGCGAGCAGGCCGGCGCGACGCACAAGACGCCCTTGGGCTGACTTTGCATCGGGCAGGAAAAAAGGCCAAACGGTCGACCCGTGCTGACGCCATACACTGCTGTTTCAAAACAACGCCACAAGTCCGATACTTTATGACCGAATGAGGTGGTTGCCTCAGTTCCAACTCCATTTAACGCGGCAATTCTTGACAGACTATGGCAGGCGGCGCTCACCCTTTCCGACTACTTATCGTCGCCGCCGAGCCGGGGCAGGCACAAGCCGTCTTGAAGCGATTGCAAGCGTCACTGCCGCGCGTGCGTGGTCTCTTCACGCAAGACCCCAGCAAACTGCGCGCACTGCTGAGCGAGCACCCATGCGATTTGATCCTGGTCCGCCTCGGCGGCGTGATCGCCGCCGCTGAAGTCGCCGCGGTCTACCGAGAAACGGACCTGCAAACGCCGATGTTGATCCTGGATCAGGACGGATGCGATCCCGGTGAACTTGTCGAGCTGATGGCCGCCGGCGCTTGCGGGTTGATCCGCGATCTCGACGACGGTCGCCTCCCCACACTGGTCCGCCGCTGGGTCGAGCAAGCCGATGCAGCGGTGCGCCTGTCAGAGCTGCACGAGCAAGCGACCCAATGCAGCGACTCCTCACAGGCGTCGATCGAACACTGTCCCCAGCCCCGTCGCGCTGGCGAATCAATCCATCGACGCCGAAACCGGACTTCCAGACCGACGTGCACTGCTCGAGGCTACTGTCACAGCGACTCGCCGACGATGCGTCGCAGGATCGATGCATCACCCTGCTCTATGCGCGCATGGAGGATTTCGACGCGGTTTGCCGCGGCTACGGACTGACTCGGGGCCTAGAGCACGCGGCGATCACCGCGTCCCATATCCGTGCCGCCATGCCAGAGGATGCATTCGCCGCCCGCATTGCCGACGACGCCTGCGTCATCCTGATGGAAGACACCGGCGAGCTGACACCGGATGGGATCAGCGGGCGGCTGATGACGCGCCTTGCAGAAGTCGCACCGAACGGGGCAACGCCCACCCTCACTCTGGGCGTTGCATCCGGGCGGCCTGGGGAGATTGCCGCTTCGTCACTGCTCGATCAGGCCTTTGCGCAGTGTCTGAAGGCGTTGCAAGCTGAGCCGCGGACACGGGCGGACGCTGAGCAACTGCCGGAATTACCCTTCGCACCGAACGCTTTAGCGCCGCATGATGCTGGGCCTGCGAACGCCCATCGACGTGCATTCGAACGGCCGACTCAGCATCCGGGCGGCAGTCCGGCGGGCAAGTGGCGACGGCATCTGGCGCCGCGGTCGAGCTGAAGCTTGGACCGGAATTCATTCCGGAAGTCGGTCGCAAGCTTAAGCCGGAACGTGGATCTTGGTTTGGACCTGAATTCGAATCAGGACGAGGTCCGAAGCCTGATCTCCGTTCCGATCCCATTGGCCATTTCAGTGCCGACTCCGACTCGGAATCCCTGTCGTTAGACCAAAACATCGCCCCGTACAGCGCCAGGCTGGACGATGGAATACTCGATGACAGCCTCACCGCCAGCATCGAGCGGGCGCTGGAAACCGATGGTTTCACGGTTATGTACCAACCCATTATCAGCCTGATGGGGGACAGTCAGGAACACTACAGCGTGCTGCTGCGATTGCGCGGTGAACACGACCGGTTGGTCACCGCCCGCGAACTACTGGGCCCAGCCGCGCGTGCGGGCAGCTTGCCAGACGTCGACCGCTGGGTGCTGAAACGCGCATTTCACGAGCAAGCAAGGCGGCGGAGACTCGGGCAGAAGGTCAGTCTGTTTCTCAGCTTGTCGAAAGAAATCGTCCAGGACGAACGCTTGTTGATCTCGATTTGCGATTCGCTACGCGAGTTCGAGATTCACGGCAGCTGGATTACATTCCAATTCCAGCAGTCCGAGGCGCTCGCCTTGGGGGACAAGTGGACCCTCCTCGCGGACGGTCTCAAGAAGATCCAATGCCGAATCTGCGTCAACCAGGTTGGTCTGATGGATGACACCGAGCACGGCATGGAAACGATGCAGGCGGACTTCATCAAGTTTGCGCCTGAACTCGCAATCGGGTTCGCAACCGACCAGGTGATACAGAAGCGCTTACTGCAACTCATCAACATTGCCCAGGAGCGCGGCGTAAAGACGATCGTGACCGGAGTCGAGGACACGCGCTCCCTTGCGCTGCTGTGGAGCACCGGCATCGACTACGTTCAGGGCAACTTCCTACACCGGGCACTCCCGAACCTCGATGCACCGACATGAGCACGGCATGGCCATACCCAGCGAGGCGATGCCTCAGACCGACGAGTCATGGTCGGCGCTGGTTGGCCACGCCGTGCGGCACATGCCCGGTTGCGACCAGGTCGCGCGCATCCAGGCAATGATTTTCCTGGTCGTCGAAATAGATGTCGGCATCGAACGCCTTCAGGAACGGTCCCTTGTTGGCGCCGCTCAGAAACAAGGCCTCGTCGATGCGAATCTCCCAGGCCCGGAGCGTGCGGATCACACGCTCGTGGGAGGGTGCGCCGCGAGACGTAATCAACGCTGTGCGCAGGGGCGATTGCCTGGCTGGAAACAGCGCCTGAATGCGCTGCAGGGCCATCAGGAATCCCTTGAACGGGCCGTCGGAGAGCGGCACCGAGGCTGCGGCCATCTCGTTGGCGTTGAATGCATCGAGTCCGTCGCGGCGATAGATGCGTTCTGACTCGTCCGAGAACAGCACGGCATCGCCGTCAAAGGCAATGCGCAACGGGGAATCGGCGGCACCTTCGCCAAGCGGTTGCGCGGGCAACAGGGTCGCCGCCGCACAACCCGCCTCCAATGCTTGGCGCACGTCGCTAGGGTCCGCGGACAGGAACAGATGCGCACCAAAGGCGCCGACATAACGGTAGGGGCTCTCGCCGCCGGTGAAGGCCGCCCGGGTGATGTCGAGCGCATGATGACGGATCGAATTGAAGACCCGCAGCCCGGTATCCGAACTGTTGCGCGAGAGCAGGATCACGTCCACCCTGCCCCGCTCGCCGAGCTGTTCGTTCAGCGCGAGTAGCTTCCTGGCCAGGCGAAATGCGACACCGGGCGCAAGCACGTCGTTCTCATGGGACACCTGGTACGCGTGATAGGCATCGACGCCTTGTTCGACAAATACCCGATGCGACTCGCTCAGGTCGAACAACGCCCGCGAGGAGATGGCCACTACCAACCGGATGCCCAAGTCGGGTATCTCGGCGCGCTGCTGCGGTGTCATCGCTGCCACGTCCGATGGGCTGCTGACCCCGCACTGCGCGCGGCCCGCATTTCGGTCACTGAGGTTGCCGACCGCACCGGGATCATCGGCGGGAGATGGCCCCGTCACCAGGGCATGAAACTATTCATGAAATGCATGGGTCGGCTGATGTTGCGGTTCATCACGCCAAGATCATCGCGCATGTTTGCCGTCGTGTAGGTCATCGACTGCATCGACTGATCCATGCCCTGGATCGTCGTCAGCATCGGCTCAAGGGTGCTGACATCGCGCGCCATGGAGTCGACACCGACCGCCATGGTGCGGACATTGGAGCTGATTTGCCCCATGTTGTCAGAGATGGCCTGCATGTTGCTGGCCAACACGGTCATATTCGAATCGACGCTGATGGCGAGATAGTGCACGTCCTTGGCCAGACTGAACACCAGGTAAAAACCATAGGCGGCGAGAATGATAAAGGCAAACAGCGACGGATAAACGATCAGTTCCCAACGGCGGGCGCTGTTCTCGAATGCCTGTGACAGCCGGTCCATGGCGAAGGCATTTGCCTGCACGTCCGTTGCAGCTTCCTCGGCCTGCATTTCCGCGTCGGCCGAACCCCGGCCTGGACGATCTTGATTGTTCTCCACCATGGGAAATTCCGCCTCGAACTCTTATGCCGATGTGCTGACAAACGCGTCAGCACGATCCTGCCGGCTGTTATGTTTGATTCCAGGAAAGTGGTGTCGACCTCGCGAGCCCCGACCTGCGTCTGCCGGAAAGACTAACACAAACGCTCGGTTACACCATCAGCCTAAGGCCACCACACGAGATTCGCTCGTCCGTACAAAGGGTTAGACGCCAGTCATGGCCGCGCGGTTCCTGCATGGGCGGACCGCCCGCACGATCGACCTCGCTGCATGCGGCACGGGTTTCGGCCGGGCGGCCGAGCCACGTGGGTGCCTCAGCTTAGCAGATGCGGGAACAGGGCCGCGGCGAGCGCATAAAACTCCCTGGCACCCTTGCCCTTCGACTCGAGTTCGAAGACCGCGAGTCCCTCACTGAAGGAGCGTCGAAACACCGTTCGCTGCGATAGCCGCGGCTTGATGTAGCGAATGTCTGGCAGCGAGACCAGGGCCGCCGCCGCCTCGTTGGTCTCCCGCACGGCGTGATGGGTATCACCCCGATTGATGAACCCGATGATGTCCGGCGGCGTCTCCCGCTCGACCGACTTCACCAGCCGAATGAAGCGCTGGGTCGACCAGATATCCGCCTGCGAGGGGGGCACCGGCACCACCACCCGATCACACAACGCGAGCGCGGTGCGCACCGCTTCCATGTCTGAGGTGCCGATGTCGATCAGCGTTTCCTCGTGCTCCAGGAGGCCCTTCTTCGTCAGCGCCGATCGGTCCCGCACCAAGATCGCCGGATCGAACCCCTCCTCCGTGCGCACTTCGACCACATCCGACAGGGTGGCCTGGGGATCTGCGTCGATCAGCTGAATGTCCACGTCGGCCATCGCGAGCCACACGCCGAGATTGAACGTCAGCGTGCTCTTTCCAGAGCCCCCCTTCAGTGTCCCGATGACGGTGATCATGACTGCAGATTTCCTAAAACGACTGGATTTGGCAACTACTGGATTTGGCGGAGACTCGAATAACAACGGCGCCGGTTGCTCAGGCACCAGCGAGCGCGTTGTCGTTGCTAAACTTGATGCATCTGCACAGATTTGGCGCTCTCAAGGATGCTATGGGCCGCTGCGGTAGTACCGATCGTAAAAGCTGCCCGGCGTTGCATCCGGCTCGTAGCCAAAGGCCTCGCCGCTACGAGACCCGGAATCGCGACCCTGATCCCGCCTCGACCGCGGAAACTGCGTCACATCGGCCGAGTCGCGGTGACGTTCACGCTCCTTATCCGTCAATGGACGGAACCGATAGCCGCTAGTGCCGCTGGCGAGCCCTCGATTCTTGAGGCTGGGATCGTCTCGAAAGCGATAACGTGGTCGCTCAGCAGGGGCTGCCCATTGATCCCGATGGGCATTGTCGTAGCGGTCGTCCCGATAACGGGGCGCGTCGTATTGCGGACGCTCGTACCGGGGTTCTTCATTGGCCGGAGCGTGATCGCCGGGCCGGGCGTATTCACGCCAGCCATAACCGGGATCCGAATCAGAATAATCGGACTCCAGACTCTGGCTTGGCGAGCTCTTAGGCGCGGCCCAGCTGTCCTCGCCGCCGCGCCATCTGCCGCCGACCTGATCCGAATACCAATCGGACGAGTACCAGTCTGAACGCTGCCCTTGACCATAGTTAGAGCTGCCATAGTCAGAGCTGCCATAGTCGGAGCTGCCATAGTCGGAGCTGCCATAGTCGGTTCGGCCATAGGTCTGGGCGTCGGAGCCCGGACCGCCATAGGTCCCGCTAACATAGTCCGAACTGGACCCGGAGGTACGACCATAGTCGCGCGCGGAGCTGCCCTGTCGATACGACCCCGGATCGGGGGACGTACCGTCGTAAGCAGACGATGGCGTGATCGGCAGGATCGCCAGCCAACTCCACGCCAGGATGATCTGAAGAGATTTCATGTCCCTCAATCGAAGCTGCTCTGATCGCCGTCTCCGGTCTTGAGCCTGATGCCGCGGCGCGGCGCCTTCTTCTGTACCTTGGCGGCGGTCGTTCTAGTCTCGCTGCCCGCCTTGCTCGGCCGGGCCTTGGCCTTTTTCTTCGCGACCTTCTTTGTTGTGGCCGCGGCGGGCGCCGGAGCGGAAGCAGGCTTTTGCGCCGGCTCTGGTTCTGGCTCTTGCTTTGGCTTTGCCTTTGGCGGTGCCATGCTGGCAGGCTCAGGCGCCGGCTTCACGCCCCCCGCGGCGGGCGCCTCTGCTGCCGCGCGTTGCGGAGCGGTCTTGAGCGCGTTGGGTACCGCCTCGCCAGCCCTCGCGGCGCCGGCGTCTGAACCGGCCGGCCCTTGCTGCGATGTCGGTGGGTTCGAGTTAGGCGGACTCGAACTGGGCGGACTCGACCCGCGAGGCGGAGTCGCACGAGGCCGCTTCTTCTTGAAGAAACCCTGTATCCAGTCGAACAGCAACAAGAACAAGCCACGAATGCCGTACAGCACCAACACGAGGATGTTGCCAATCTTCGCCAGTACCGGGGAACCGGCTGGTTTCGCCCCCGACCGCTGCGATTGCTCATGAGCTTCGCCGACCAGCCCCTCGGCGCAGGGCACGACCATACCAGCTGGAGCGCTGGCGACCGCGACCTCGCACAGGTCCTTGCTCGCCGCGACGCAGCCGAGTGGAATCACGATCAGCGTCAACAGCGTCGATACCAATACACCGGAGGACAGCGAGATGGCCATGCCTTGGAAGATCGGATCGGTAAAGATCACGCTCGAGCCGGCCACCAACGCCAGCGCGGTGATGACGATGGGACGCGTCCGGGTCTTGCACGCGCGAATGACGGCTTCCGCGACCGGCACGCCCTTCTGCACCTCGTGGATGGAAAAATCCACTAGCAGAATGGAGTTGCGCACGATGATACCGGCAAGGGCGATCCAGCCGATCATCGAGGTCGCCGTAAACTCACCGCCGAAGCCCAACTGGAACGCCAGCCAGTGCGCCGGAATGATGCCAAGCAACGTCAGCGGAATTGGCGCCATGATCACCAAAGGGATACGGAAGTTACCGAACTCCCAGACCACCAGGATGTAGATCAGCACCAGCGCCACCATGAAGGCCGCGCCCATGTCCCGGAAGGTCTCGTAGGTGACGGTCCACTCGCCCGCCCACTCGAAGGCGGAGACGGTATCGCTGGGGGGCGGTCCAAGCCAGTACGCCTCGGGCTTGACACCGTCCGGTGCGACATAGCCAAGCTCGTCGAGGCGGTTCTGCACCTGCATCATCGCGTAGGTCGGCGCCGCAAGAGTGCCACCCACATCGGCGACGACGTATTCGATCGCGCGTAGGTCCTTGCGAAAAATGATGCTCTCCTCGGCTACCCGGTCGAAGCGACCGAGTTCGCGCAGCGGCACCGTGAAGCCCTCATTGGAGCGGATGGGCAGATCGCCGAGGCGATCGATCTCGGAACGCTCCGCCAGTGGCACCTGGACGACGATGCGCACGGGTTCATGCCCGGACTTCATCTTGACGTCGCCGAGCGGCGCCCCGCCGAGGGCCATGGACAGGTTCTGGTTGATGGTATCGACCGAAATCCCGCGCCGAACGGCCTTTTCGGTATCGACATCGAAGCGCCAGTAGTCGAAATTTTCGCGCATGTAATTGTCGACGTCGCGGGCACTCTCCGCGTGTTTAAAGATATCGGTGAGATCCTGGGCAAAGGCGCGCCTGATCTCGGCCGTCGGCCCATGCACCTCGGCTACCACCGATTGCAGCACCGGCGGCCCCGGCGGCATCTCGACCACAGCAGCATGCGCCCCGCTTTCCTCGAGCAGCGGCTTGATCAGCTCCCGCGCCGCGGTGGCGATCTCGTGACTGCTGCGATGCCGGTCGTGTTTGTTGGTGAGCTGCACCTGCAATTCACCCTGCCAGGGGTCCGAGCGCAGATAGTAATGACGCACCATGCCGTTGAAATCGAAGGGGCGCGCGGTGCCGGCATAGAGCTGGATCGCGGTCACTTCGGGCATGGTGCGGATCTGGTCAGCCATGCGATGAGCCAGGTTTGCGGTGACGGGCAGCGCCGTGCCCTCAGGCATATCGATGACGACCGAAAACTCCGGCTTGTTGTCCAGCGGGAGCATCTTCACCGGCACCCACTTGAAGTAGAAGAAAGACAACGTGAACAGGAAGCTTCCCCACATCACCAGCTTGAAGATCAGGCGCGTGCGCTTGTTCTCGATCAGCGGCGTCAGCACCGCCACGTACAGCTTCTCGAGCCCTTCCGCCTCCTTATGCTCGCGCTTTTCGGCAACCTCCAGATAGCGCATCGACGGACGCAACCACTTGGAGATGGCCAGATAGGGCGTGAAGACAAACGCCGCGAACAGCGAGATCAGCATCGCCACCGAGCCCAGCGCCGGGATCGGCTCCATGTACGGCCCCATCATGCCGCTGACGAAGCCCATCGGCAGCAACGCAGCGATGACGGTGAAGGTGGCCAGGATGGTGGGATTGCCGACCTCGCGCACCGCGTCAACCGCGGTATGGTCGTCGGTGCGGCCCTCCTCCAACCAGCGCCGGTAGATGTTCTCGACCACAACGATGGCATCGTCCACCAGGATGCCGATGGAGAAGATCAGCGCAAACAGGCTGACCCGGTCGATGGTGTAGTTGGTGACCCAGGCCATGAAGATGGTCATTAGCAGCACCACCGGGATGACCAGCATGACGACGATGGCGGGCTTCAGCGCACGGAACGCGATCAGCACCAACAAGAAGACGAAGAAGGTGGCGATGAACAGCTTGAAGATCAGTTCCGAGACCTTCTCGTCAGCGGTCTCGCCATAGTTGCGGGTGACGCTGACCTCGACGTTGTTCGGAATGCGGCTGCCCTTCAGCTCCTCGACCTTTTCCATGATGGCATCCGCCACCGTCACGCCGTTGGTCAACTCCTTCTTGGCGATCGCGATCGTGACCGCGGGCACACCGTTGGCCAGCTCCCCCTTGGGCGCCGCTGCTCCGGTGTAGTAAGCCACGAGCTGGGACGCATCCTCCGGCGCCTGGCTGACGCGCGCCACATCGTAGACGTAGACCGGTATTTCGTTGAAGGTGCCGACCACCAAACGTGCGATCTCGTCCGCGCTCCTGAGGAACGAGCCGGTGGTGACAGAAAAATGCGAGCCGCTGGATTCTACACCGCCGGCAGTGGTCTCGGCGTTGGCGGTCTTGATGGTGTTGGCGACGTCGCCGAGGCTGATGCGGTAGCCGGACAGCCGCTCGGGGAAGGCGTCGACGGTGATCTGCTCGCGTCGCCCGCCGACGATGAAGGCATTACCGGTATCGGGCACCTCTTTGATCACTTGCAGCATGTCTTGGGCCAGCAGCCGAAGCTGGCCATCGTCCACATCCGGCTTGCCGTTGTCGTCCATGTCTTTTGACCACAGCGTTAGCGTGACGATGGCAACGTCGTCGATGCCCTTGCTCTTGACCAGCGGAGGCAGAACCCCGGGCGGAACCTTGTCCATATTGGACGCCAGCTTGTCGTTCACCTTCACCAGCGACGGGCCCATCGCCTCGCCCACTTCGAACTGGACCGTCACTATGCCCTGGCCGCGTTGGGCCGCGGAGTAGACATGCTTGACGCCGGGTATCTCACTGATCATGCGCTCCAGCGGTTGCATCGCCAGGTTCGACACCTGGCCGGCGGAGGCGCCCGGGTACTGCACCATGATGTCGATCATGGGCACCGAGATCTGCGGGTCTTCCTGGCGTGGCGTCGCGATCAGGCCGAGCAGACCCATCATCAACATGGCCACATAGAAGAGCGGCGACAGCGGCGAGCGGATGAAGAAGCGCGCGGTTTTTCCCGCGAGGCCGAGGCTCTCCTCATCGTACTTAGGGCCGTCGTCTGGAGAGTGGCGGAGACTGTCGTCCTGGCTCATGTGGTTTGCATCATTTCGGCTGTTGGTCCGCTCGGGCGGCAGTTGCTCGATTCGCTGGGACAGCGCCGCGATGGCGGCTGCCTAGCGCTGAAAGAGAGGTGTTTCGGCCTAGCGACCCTGGCCCGCGTCCTTCGACCAACCGGTGGTCACGCCGGGGCCGGGATTCTCGAGAATGCGTTCGCCGGCGCGCAGTCCGCTCAGCACGGTCACGCCGCCACTCGGCGTCGGCTCGCCGACCCGAATCAGGCGCAGCTGCGGATTGCCGTTGTCATCCAGCACATAGACGCCCGGCAGACTGCCGTTGAAGCGGATCGCCGAGCGCGGGATCACGGGGTTGACCCGGGCCGGCGCGTTGAAGTCCGGCACCAATACCTTCGCGTACATGCCCGGTTCCGAGACGCCCTGCGGCAGGTCGAACTTGACCTTGACCGTGTGCCGCTGGGGATCGGCCATCGGGAAGATCTGTGCGACGCGCACCGGCACACCGCCAGCGCCCGCTGCCGGCATCTGCGCCTGCACATCGAGCTCGGCGCGCAACATCATGCCCTCGCGCAGACCGGGACGGAGTCGGGCGGGAATATCGACCTCCACCTGCAGGTACTCGACATCGGCGAAGTTGAGCAGCGGCTGCCCCGGCTGTACCGTATCTCCCACCTCGATGAATTTTTTGACCACCACGCCGTCGAACGGCGCGATCGCGCGTGCATCGCGCAGCTTCGAGTCGAGTCCTCGCAGCTCAGCCTGCAACCGCATCATGGCATTGCGGGCCTCCTGAATCTGCGTGCTGGACGCGAACAGATCCGCCGACATCTCAGCGCCCTGGTCGCGGTCGCCGACGAAATCCTCCATCGGCCGGGTAAAGAACTGGTCGAACAGATTGGGCATTCCCATACCGCCCGGCGACGAGCGCGCCCGCGGCGAATAGAGTTCGCGGGAATACTGCACACCCGCATTGCGCACTTGCGCATCGGCGGTCGCGATTTGCGCCAGCAACGCATGGCGCTTGGCCATGAGTTCAGTGTCGTCGATGGCCACGAGCAGATCGCCGTCTTTGAAGGAATCGCCCTCGATACCCGCCAGGTACTTGACCCGTCCCGGCAACTGCGCGGCCATGGTGACCTCTTTGTACGGAATGACCGTTCCACCCACGGAAACCGTCGGCAGACCTTCCGCCTGTTTGACGACATAGACGTCGTCCGCGGCCGCGGTAAGACCCGGCGACAAGATCGAGCAGACGAGCAGCAAAGGCGCGGCGGTGATCGCGCGTTCGATTGATTTTCCCATGAGTTCGGGTACCTGAAAGCAGCGGAATGCAATTTGCGCCGTGAGTGATTCGCGACGACGACACGTCCCGCGAGGCGGCATAGGCAGGGTACGGGCCGAGTTCGCGTGATAGGCGGCGTCCATTTGGTCGTCGTTTGTCGTTGAGGCAGTGCACAGACCCAAGCGCTTGTCCTCGTTTCGCCGTCTAATAATGTGCGTGAGTCAGCCTGGCAAGTATCGCGAAAACGCGCTGAAAGATCAAGCAACTGAGGCATTTAAGCCATCCAAATCAGTTTCTTAGTTCAGCCGAAACGCGCGCTTTGGAGGCTCGCTGGAAGGCCTCGGGAGGCACCGCGTCTCCATGCGCGTCAGTAGCTTAACAGCCACGTGAAGCCTGTGCCCCACCTTGGCGCAAGTCCATGGGATGCTCTGCAAACATTTCGGGCTCTCGCGGGTTCTAGGGGCCAGGGTTGCCGGTCGCCGGACTACCGCCCGACGCACAAAGCGTATAGTATCCCCGCGCTCATTTAGCACAAATCGAGCGCCCGCGCGCACGTTCAGGCCGGAACGCCCGACACGACAAGCGCCCGGATGGATTCGCCTCGGGCGCTCGACTACCGACCAGAGAGATTGCACGATGCCTTCAGCGGCCGGACCGGAAACCGTTCAGCAACGCCTCGGTGAACTCGAGGCGCATTTGGAACAGGAAAACCCTGTCCTGCTCAATACAGTGCAAAGCTTCCGCGCCCTCGATGGCGTGGCCTACGAGATGGGCCTGCTACCGAACAACGAGTCCTTCGCCAGCCGCATTCCCTGGTGGCCGCTGATCTCGGTGCTCGGCACCTTCTCCGCTGGCAAGTCGACCTTCATCAACGACTTTCTCGGTCAGGCCATACAGCGCACGGGCAACCAGGCCGTCGACGATCATTTCACGGTCATCGTCTACAGCCCGGAGACACGCAGTCATGCGCTGCCGGGCGTCTCGCTGGACTCCGATCCACGCTTCCCGTTCTATCAGATGTCGCGCCGCATCGAGAGCGTCGACGGCGGCGAGGGCAAGCGCATCGATGCCTATCTGCAGCTCAAGACCTGCCGCAGCGATCGCCTGCGCGGCAAGATCCTGATCGACTCGCCGGGCTTCGATGCCGACGCGCAGCGCACCGCCATCCTCAGCATCACCGACCACATGACCGATCTGTCCGATCTTGTGCTGGTGATGTTCGACGCGCGCCACCCGGAGCCAGGCGCCATGCGCGACACGCTGCAACATCTCGTGGTCGAGACCATGAAGCGGCCGGATTCGAGCAAGTTCCTGTTCATCTTGAACCAGCTCGATACGTCGTCCAAGGAGGACAACCCGGAAGACATCGTCGCGGCCTGGTTACGCGCACTGGGCGAGGTCGGCATGACCACCGGGCGCTTCTACACCATCTTCAGCCGCTCAGCCCCCACCATCGATGACCCGGTGCGGCGCGAACGCTTCGAGAAAAAGCGCGACGCGGACCTGAACGAGATCTACGAGCGCATGGATCAGGTGGAAGTAGAGCGGGCCTACCGCATCGTTGCGGCGTTGCGCAAGACCGCCACCGAGTTCAGCGACGAGACCATTCCGTTGCTCAGCGAAGCCGTTCGGCGCTGGCGCTCTCGAACTCTATTTGTAGACGGCCTCATCATCGCCTCGTTGATCTTCATGTTCCTGTTCTGGAGCATCAACGCCGGTCACTGGGAGGGGTTGAATTATCAGCCCGGCTGGCTCCAATGGGTGGAGGATCACGGCATCAGATACGGGCTGCAGGGTGCCGAGGCGATGGCGATCATCCTGCTGCTGATGGCCCATTTCGTCGTCCGCAAGGCGGCCGCGGCAACCGTCATGCCCTGGCTGCGCAAGCAAGTGGCCGAAAAGCAGCCCCCGGGCAACGTGATCGAGGCGTTTCTTCAAAACACGCAACGCTGGCGGACCGTGCTGACGGGCAAACCCGACAGCTGGAACAGCTGGTCGGAGGGGCGCGTCGCCAAGGTCTTGCACGACTGCGAATCCTATGTGCGCAGCCTGAATGAGCGCTTCACCAACCCGAAAGGGCTTCAAGACTGAGGCGCTACCCGTTCAGACCGAGGCCTAACCGCGCATGACCCGCCAGCCGACTGCGACGCCCAGAACTGCGCATCGGCGTCGACCTCGGCGGCACCAAGATCGAGGCCGCGGCGCTCGACGCGGACGGTCACATGCTGCTGCGCCGCCGCGTCGCCACCCCGCGGGATGACTACGACGCGACGTTATCGGCCATTGCCGCACTGGTCACTGATGTTGAGGATGAACTCGGCCTTGGGGCCAGCGTCGGCATCGGCACACCCGGCGCCCTGTCTCCGTTCACGGGCCGGCTGCGCAACGCCAATTCGGTCTGGCTCAATGACCGTGCCCTGGGCCAAGACCTCGAGCAACGGCTACAACGACCGCTGCGGCTAGCCAATGACGCCGATTGCTTCGCCTTGTCCGAGGCCAGCGACGGCGCCGCCGCGGGCGCCAGCAGCGTGTTCGGGGTCATCATCGGCACCGGCACCGGGGGCGGCATTGTGATCGGCGGCCATTTGCTGCAAGGCCCTAATGCGGTCGCCGGCGAGTGGGGTCACAATCCGTTGCCCTGGCCACGATCCGACGAGCTCCCTGGACCACCCTGCTACTGCGGCAAGCACGGCTGTATCGAGACCTTCTGCTCCGGCCCCGGCCTGGCCGCGGACCTGCTGCGCGTCAGCGGCCGCCGGCTGCAAGCCCCCGACATCGTGCTCGCCGCGGAACAGGGTGACAGCGACGCCGAAGCCGCCCTTGTACGCCATGAAGACCGGCTCGCCCGCGCGTTGGCATCGGTCATCAACCTGCTCGACCCGGAGGTCATCGTGCTCGGCGGCGGCCTGTCCAACCTGCGTCGGCTCTACCGCAACCTGCCGCTGCTGATCAGCCGCCACATCTTCTCCGACGGTCTCGCCACGCGCATCGTCCCGCCGCGCTTCGGCGACTCGAGCGGCGTACGCGGCGCCGCCAGGCTCTGGTAGCACGGGCTCGGCGATCGCCTGATGTCGGGCTTCGCGGCAAGCGCGTTCGCTGATTGCCAAAGTGTAAGCGATACACTATGGTTCAGGTATCACTCACCTGAGCAACAGAAGCCACAACCACGCTAACGATGGCTCGCGCGATGTCCGACGCCCGCCCGCACTGCTATGCCTACCCACACCCCGCCGTGACCACGGACGTGGTGCTGTTTACGATCCGCGACGAGATCCTGCAGTTGCTGTTGATTCGCCGCGGCAGGCCACCGTTTCAGGATTGCTGGGCATTACCGGGCGGATTCCTCGACATCGACGAAGACCTTGATCGCTGCGCGGCTCGCGAACTGGAAGAAGAAACCGGTGTCAGCGCGCTGTACTTGGAGCAGCTCTACACCTTCGGCGCGGTGGGCCGCGATCCGCGCGAGCGCGTCATCAGCGTCGCCTATTTCGCACTGGCGCCATCGCAGCAACTGACACTCAAGGCCGGTGACGACGCGGCCGATGCCCGCTGGTTCGCCTTCAGCGAACTGCCGGCCCTGGCCTTCGATCACGCCGAGATCATCCGGGTCGCCCACCAGCGGCTGATCGCAAAGCTGGACTATTCGACCATTGCGTTCCAGTTCCTGCCCGAGACCTTCACCCTCGGCGAGCTGCAACGCGTCTACGAGATCCTGGTTGATGTGGCGATCGACAAGCGCAACTTCCGCAAATGGGCGGTTGCCTTGCCGCAGATCGAAGAGACCGGCGAACTGCGCCGGCGGGGTAACCATCGCCCGGCCCGCGTCTACCGCATGACCGAACGCGGCCGTGTCGCGTATCTCAAATGACCCTTTGGCTGGGCCTCACGCCCGCCCTGTTCCGGACGGACCGGAATCGGAGACGACCATGAACACCGCAGTAACCGATAGCCTGGCCCGGGATAAGATCAAGGTTCCGGAACATCCGACATGGCCGCCGCTGGCGGATGCCGACAAGACCGCACTCAAGCAGCGCATCAAGGCACTACTGATCGAGCAGAATGCCGTCCTGGTGGCTCACTATTATGTCGACGGAGACCTGCAGGCCCTAGCCGAAGAGACCGGCGGCTACGTGGCGGACTCCCTGGAGATGGCCCGTTTCGGCGCGGACAGTGACGCCAGCACCTTGGTGGTCTGCGGTGTGCGCTTCATGGGCGAAACCGCCAAGATCCTGAATCCCGAGAAGCGCGTACTGATGCCGGACCTGGCGGCGACCTGCTCGCTGGACGAAGGCTGCCCGGCGGACGCCTTTAGCGCCTTCTGCGATGCGCACCCGGACCGCACGGTGGTGGTCTATGCCAACACGTCGGCCGAGGTCAAGGCCCGTTCCGACTGGGTGGTGACCTCCAGCATCGCGCTGCCGATCGTCAAGCACCTGCACGCGCGCGGCGAGAAGGTGCTGTGGGCGCCGGACAAACATCTGGGCCACTACGTGCAGCGCATGACCGACGCCGACATGTTGTTGTGGGACGGCGCCTGCGTCGTGCATGAGGAATTCAAGGGCTTCGCGCTAGACCGGGTGCGTCGGCTGCATCCCGAAGCCGCCATTCTGGTGCACCCGGAATCACCGGAAGAGGTCGTTGATCAGGCCGACGTGGTCGGCTCCACGACCCAGCTCATCAAGGCCGTCACGGAGATGCCGAACCAGGAGTTCATCGTCGCCACCGACGAGGGCATCTTCTGGAAGATGCACCAGCTGGCACCCGGCAAGACGCTGATCGCCGCCCCCACCGCCGGCGAGGGCGCCACCTGCGAGAGCTGCGCCCATTGCCCCTGGATGGCCATGAACGCGCTGCAGAACCTGGAGCAAGTGCTGCTCCGCGGCGACCAGGAGATCCATATCGACGAGGCCGTGCGCCAGCGCGCGGTGCTGCCGATCCAGCGCATGCTCGACTTCGCCCGCGAGCACGGCATCGGCGCGCGCCGAGACAGTGATTGATCCGTTGCAGTCGCCAGGAGGCATCGCCCTGCGCACCGCGGAACCCATGGCGACGGACTGGTGCGTCATCACCGGTCCACCGTCGGCCGGGAAGACCTCGGTACTCGACGCCCTCGCCGCGCGCGGCCATCGCATCGTCGGCGAGACCGCGCGCGCCCACATCGAAACGCTCGGCAAGTCCCCCGCCGAGATCGCCGCCGACGCCGCGCTGCAGGTCGAGATTCAGCAGGCCATCGCCAACCGCCAGCATGTCGTCGAGAACGGACTGCATCCCCTCCAACCACTGTTCCTGGACCGGGCCTTGCCGGACAGCCTCGCCTACTTCCGGCGCCTGCGCATTCCGGACGGCGACATGATCCAGCGCGCCGGCACCTACCGCTACCGACACATCTTCTATTTGGAAGGGTTGCCGCTGGCCCAAGACGGCCTGCGCTTCGAAGACGACGGCGAGGCGCACGCCCTTGGCGAGCAGATCATCGGCGCCTATGTTTCCCTCGGCTACGCGCCAGTCCGCGTGCCCGCATTCGCCGAGCTACCCCCGTCGCAGTCGATCGCCCGCCGCGTGATGTTTCTGCTGGCGCATCGTGAGGGAAGGGTCCAGCGCCAAGGGCCGAGCATCAAGGGCCAATCGTGCGCAACCGGGCTGAACAACGGCCCGGGCGCAGCAGTTCGCGAATCATGAAGTGGTTGCAGCCCTCGGCTCGGTAAGCCGCTTCCGACCCGCCAGCAGCGCGTTCAGCGTCAATTGCGGTCCAACACGATGCTTGAGCAACTCAAGGAGTGGGCGGAAACGAACGGGCTTTGATCGCCTCGGCACTCGGCGCTTGGCCCACTTGAAGCAACGCACAGTTCGAGCCACAGGGCGCCGCGCTCGGGTCGGCCCGAGGCGAAGCCTACCTGGACATCGCGGGCTTCGTATATTAGTATTTGGTTATTAACTAACTAAAAGGGAGTGCAGACATGCTCAATTGCAGTGCCATGCGTGTCGCCGTGATCCTGTCCGCGATCTTGCTGGGGTTCGGCATCGTCCTCGGGGTCGTTGCCATCAGCACGCCGTTCGCGGTGCCGACCAGCCAGCTCTCCCTGCTGCTGGTGCTGACAGGCGCTGTCGTGCTGGCCGTGGTGTTCGTGGATGCGCTGTTGCCGAACGCGAGCCAACGGCTCGACGGTTGCCGCCACTAACGCAAAATGGCGGCATATCGATGTGGAGGTCGGCGTCGCTCAAGACGCCCTCGAATCCCTTGGCTACTTGATGTCGACGCCGTCGACGAAGCAGTCCCGCGCCTGCTTGGCACGGGTGAAGATCTCCAGCAGGTGATCGCCATCCCCGCGACGAATGGTCTGCGCCAGATCAGATATCTCGTCGCCGAATCGGTCCAGCATGCCGCTCAACGCCTCGGCATTGGCGATGCAGATGTCCCGCCACATGACCGGGTTCGATGACGCGATGCGGGTGAAGTCGCGAAAGCCCCCGGCGGCGTAGCGAAAAATCTCGTCGGTGTCCTGCATCCGGGCCAGCGTGTCGACCAGCCCGAAGGCGAGCATGTGCGGCAGATGGCTGGTGGCAGCCAGCACTTGGTCGTGATGAGCGACGTCCATCTCGGTCACCTCCGCCCCCGCCGCCTGCCACATGGCGCGCACCTTTGCCACAGCGGCTAGATCGGTCTGGGGAAGCGGCGTCAGGATCACGCGTCGATTCTGATACAACTCCGGAAAGGACGCAGCAACGCCGCTGCGCTCGGTGCCGGCGATCGGATGCCCCGGCACCAGCCAGCCGGGCACCTGACCGAAGACGGCCGCCGCGTCGGCGACCACACTGCCCTTCACGCTACCGGCGTCGGTAACGACGGCATCAGCGCGCAGTGCGCCGTTCATGCGTTCGAACGTCGAACGCATCGCGCCCAAGGGCACCGCCAGCAGCACCATGTCCGCGTCCCTGACGGCGGCGGCGGGGTCCCTGGTACAGCCATCGATGATGCCGAGATCGAAGGCCAGTTCCAGATTCTCCGCGGAGCGGCCGCAGCCGATCACCTCGCCGACCATACCGGCCGCCCGCAATGCGCGCGCAAGGGAGCCGCCGATCAGTCCGACGCCGATGATCGCGAGCCGCTCGATCATGTCGCGAGCGCCCGTTCCAAAGCGGCGAGCAGACGATCATTCTCGTCCGCCAGACCAATGCTGATACGCAGGTGATTGGGCAGTCCGTAGTTGGCCACCGGGCGGCAGATGACGCCCGCATGCAGCAGCGCCTGGTCCACCGCCGCCGCCGGCCGGCCGAGGTCGACGGTGACGAAATTACACACGGACGGAATCCAGTCCAAACCCAGTCTGTCGAGTCCGGCGGTCAGTCGCTCCATCTCAGCCCGGTTGTGGGCGACGGAGCGCGCCACGTGGTCTTGATCGCCCAGCGCAGCGATCGCCGCCGCCTGGGCCGGTGCGTTGACGTTAAACGGGTGCCGTACCCGATTCATCAGCTCCGCGACATGCGCATGGCTGAGGCCATAGCCCACCCGCAGCGCCGCCAACCCATGCACCTTGGCGAAGGTGCGCGTGACGATGAGGTTCGGAAAATCGGCCAGCCAGGTGGCGGTGTCCGGATAATCCGCTTCGTCGACGTAGTCGAAATAGGCCTCGTCGATCGACGCAGAGACAGCTGCTCGGCAGCGACGCGACGAAATCGCGCAACGGCCCTGCCGCCAGCCAGGTACCGGTGGGATTGTTCGGATTGGCGATCCAGACCACGCGCGGCTGCGGTCGTGATCAGCGCCGCCAGCGCGTCCAGGTCGTGGCCAAAGTGCTTCGGCCGTGGCGACCCGCGCCGTCGCGCCCAACCGCCTGGGTCGCGATCGGATAGACCGCAAAGGCGTGCTCCGAGAACACCGATTCACGCCCTGGGTGCAGGAAGGTCCGGGCAACCAGGTCGAGCACGTCGTTGGAGCCGTTGCCCACCGTGACCTGGGCGTCGTCCACGCCATGGTATTCGGCAATGGCCCGGCGTAGCGCAAATGCGCCACCGTCCGGATAGCGGCCGAGTTCGTCGGCGCAAGCCAGATACGCGGCCCGCGCCTGCTCGCCGCAGCCGAGCGGATTCTCGTTGGACGCCAGCTTGACCGAGTCGCTGATGCCGAACTCGCGCTCCAGCTCCGACACCGGCTTGCCGGGCACATAGGGCGTGAGCCGGCCGATATGCGGCGCGGCACACTGCAAGAAGGGATTATCTTCCGCCATCAATCATTTACCCCTAGAAGATCGAGCCTAGCAAATCGCCACTCATTCACAAGACCGCTTCGGGATAGGACCCCAACACCTTGCATAGGTTGGCCGCATCCTTGAGATCGTTCAGCGCCGAGGCCACCAGTGGGTCCGCGCGGTGACCGCAGATATCGACGAAGAAGACGTAATCCCAGACGCCCTGACGCGACGGGCGCGACTCGATGCGCGTCATGCTGATGCCCTGCGCGGCGAGCGGGGTCAGCAGCCTGTGCAGACCGCCGGACTCGTTGCGACAGGACAGCAGCATGCTGGTCTTGTCGCGACCGCTCGGCGGCGCGTCCTCGGGGCCGATGACCAGGAAGCGCGTGGTGTTGCCGGGCTCGTCCTCGATGCGCCGCGCCAGGATGCGTACCTCGTAGAGATCGGCCGCGGCCTCTCCTGCCACCGCGGCGCTGTCGCCGCTGCGCGATGCCAGCTTCGCGGCCTCGGCATTGCTGCCCACCGCCACGCGCTCGGCGTTGGGCAGATAGCGATCGAGCCAGCCACGACACTGGGCTAGGGATTGCTGATGAGAATAGACCCGACGCACGGCGCCAATCTCCGTCGCCCGACTCATCAGGTGGTGATGAATGCGCAGCGTTACCTCGCCGGCAATGCGCAGCGGCGAGCGAATGAACATGTCGAGGGTGTGACTGACCACGCCCTCGGTGGAGTTCTCCACCGGCACCACGCCGAAGTTACAGGACCCCGCCTCCACCTCGCGGAAGATGTCGCCGATGGCACCGAAGGGCTGCGTCTGTACCGAGTGGCCGAAGTGCTTCAGCGCGGCGGCCTGGGTGAAGGTGCCCTCGGGGCCGAGGTAGCCTACCGACAGCGGATTCTCGAGCGCCAGGCAGGCGGACATGATCTCGCGGAACAGGCGCGCGGCCTCTTCGTCATCGAGCGGTCCCGGGTTCTGCTCCTTGATGCGGCGTAGGATCTCCGCCTCGCGCTCGGGCCGATAGTAGTGCCGGCCCCCTGGATTGCGCTCGTCCTTGATCTTGGCGACATCCTGAGCGCAGGTGGCGCGCTCGGAAATCAGGCGCAGCAGATCGGCATCGATCGCGTCGATGCGATCACGGACCTGTTTCAGGCGTTCGTCATCGCTCATCGCTGCGCCATCCCCCCATTCAGCTTCGAGTTAATCCAGTGTTTCAGCCATGTGTCGCAGCGGCGCTAAATCGCTATTCAGGCGGCTGTTCAGGCCGCTGTTCAGGCGGAGGGCTTACCGCCGAGACAGCGCACCGACAACACGCCCTCGATTTCAGAGATGCGCCGCGCGGTGTCTTCCGGGCAGGGCTGGTCGATGTCGATCAACGTCACCGCCAGCTCGCCGCGGGAGCGGTTCAGCATATCGACGATGTTGAGCCCCGCCGCCGCCAGGTCGGTAGAGATCTGGCCCAGCATGTTCGGCACGTTACTGTTGACCACCGCCATGCGGTAGCCGCCGTTGCGCGGCAGGTTGATTTCCGGGAAATTGACCGAGTTGCTGACATTGCCATCCTCAAGATAGGCACGCACCTGCTCCGCCACCATCACCGCGCAGTTGTCCTCCGCCTCGCAGGTGGAAGCGCCCAGATGGGGCAGTGTGATGACGCGCGGATGGTTCTTCAGCAGGTTACTCGGAAAGTCGCAGACATAGGCGTAGAGCTTGCCGGCGTCCAACGCCGTCACCGCCGCATCGTCGTCAATGATGCCGTCGCGGGAGAAGTTCAGCAGCACCGCGCCGTCCTTCATGGTCTGAATGCGTTCGGCATTGATCATGTGCCGCGTGTGTTCCGTCAGCGGCACATGGAAGGTGATGAAGTCCGACCGCGACACCAAGTCGTCAATGGATAGCGCCGCCTCGACGTCGGCCTCCAGCTTCCAGGCGCTGCGCACCGTGATGCTGGGGTCGTAGCCGATGACCTTCATGCCCAGCGCGCGGGCGGCATTGGCCACCAGCACACCGATGGCGCCGAGGCCGATGACGCCGAGGGTGCGCCCGGGCAGTTCGAAGCCGACGAATTGCTTCTTGCCCGCCTCGACGGCCTTGCCGATGCTGGCGTCATCACCATCGAGACCACGCGCGAAGTGCCAGCCCTGACCAATGTTGCGTGCCGCGAGCAGCATGCCGGCGATGACCAATTCCTTGACCGCGTTTGCGTTGGCACCCGGCGCATTGAACACCGCGATGCCGCGCGCGCTCATCTCCGCGACCGGGATATTGTTGACGCCGGCACCGGCGCGGCCGATGGCCTTGACCGTTTCCGGGATCTCCATGTCATGCATCTTCGCCGATCGCACCAGGATGGCATCCGGGTGCGATAGCTCCGAGGCGACCTCGTAGGATTCACGCGGCAGTCGATTCAGGCCGGCGACCGAGATATTGTTGAGAGTTTGAATTTTGAACATGTGGAAAATCCAGTTGCGAGTAACGAGGGGCGAGGAAGAAGCAGCGACGAAGACGCGCCTCGTCCCTCGAACCTAGACTCTCGTCACTATCTTCATGCCTTGATACGCTCGAACTCTGCCATATAGGCGATCAAGGCATCGACGCCCGCCTCCGGCATCGCATTGTAGATGCTCGCACGCATGCCGCCGACGGAGCGATGGCCTTTCAGCGTGAGCAGCCCGGCGGCCTTGGCGCCGGACAGGAAGTCGGCGTCGAGCGCCGCATCGGCCAGCGTGAAGGGCACGTTCATCCACGAGCGCGACGCCGGCTCCACCGGGTTGGCGTAGAAGCCGGAATCGTCGATGGCGGCGTAGAGCTTGCTCGCCTTGCGCCGGTTGATCTCGGCCATGCCGGCCAGCCCGCCGAGGTCCTTCAGCCACTGAAACACCAGGCCCGCCAGATACCAGGCATAGGTGGGCGGCGTGTTGTACATGGAGTCGCTGTCGGCGTGCACCTTGTAGTCGAACATCGCTGGTGTGCCGCCGATCGGCTGCCCGATCAGGTCCTCACGGACGATGACGATGGTCAAGCCGGCCGGGCCGATGTTCTTTTGCGCGCCGGCATAGATCAACCCGAACCGCGACACGTCGATGGGGCGCGACAGAATGGTGGAGGACATATCCGCCACCAGCGGCGCGGCGGTCTCTGGCACGTACGGAAATTCCACGCCTTCGATAGTCTCGTTGGGCGTGTAGTGCAGGTAGGCCGCATTGGCGGACAGCGCAAGTTCGTCCTGGGCCGGGGCGCGGGAGAACTTGTCGTCCTGGGTGGTGGCGGCGATGTTAACGTCGCAGAACTTGCGTGCCTCGGCGATGGCCTTCTTGGACCAGCTGCCGGTGTTGAGATAGTCGGCCCCGGCGCCGCCACGGAGTAGATTCATCGGCACCATCGCGAATTGGCTCGATGCCCCACCCTGCAGGAACAGCACCTTGTAGCCGTCCGGCACCGCGAGCAGCTCGCGCAGATCCGCCTCGGCCTGCTCGGCGATAGACATGAACTCCTTGCCGCGATGGCTCATCTCGGCCACGCACATGCCGCTGCCGTGCCAGTCGAGCATCTCTTCCTGGGCACGGCGCAGGACCGGCTCGGGGAGCATCGCCGGACCGGCGCTGAAATTGTAGGGTCGAGACATGTTCTCTACTCCGTCTCTTGACGTGTGTGATTGTTCAGTTGGTCAAAAAATCGGCCAAGGCGGATGCAGGCCGCGGCCTACATCCACCGTGGCGTGCGCGATCAGGCGTTGTCGTCGGATGCACCGGCCTAGCGCTCGGCGTCGGGCTCATCGCGGGCATCGCTGCCGTCGTCGGTATCCAGTTCTGGATCGCTCGGCGCATCAACGCCCGCATCTAGGTCCAAATCGGGTCCCACATCAGGGCCCAAATCGGGGTCCGAATCTGGGCCCAAATCGGGGTTCGGATTTGGGTCCGAATCTGGCCCCGAGTCTGGGTCGCTGTCTTCATCGCCATCGCCGTTGAGGGCGACCACGCGCTCGATACCGGCCAGACGCTGGCCTTCACCAAGATTGATCAGCTTCACGCCCTGGGTATTTCGGCTCAGCACCGAGATGCCGTCGACGCTGGTGCGCACCAGCGTCCCGGCCTCGGTAATGAGCATGATCTCGTCGCCGGGGCGCACCAGCACCGCACCCACCTGCTCGCCGTTGCGCTCGCTGACACGCATGGAGATTACCCCCATGGTGCCGCGGCCCTTGGTCGGGAATTCCTCCACCGGGGTGCGCTTGCCATAGCCGTTGGCGGCCAGTGTCAGCACCGTACCGGGCTCGGCCACCAGCAGCGAGATCACGCGCTGGCCCTCGCCGAGCCGGATGCCGCGCACGCCGTGGGCGGTGCGGCCCATGGAACGGACCTCGGACTCATTGAAGCGCACCGCCTTGCCGCCGGACGTGAACAGCATCATGTCCTGCCGGCCGTCGCTGACGGCGACGCCGATCAGGTGCTCGTCCTCGTGCAGATCGATCGCGATGATGCCCCGCGCCAGCGGGCGGGAGAAATCCGACAACGGTGTCTTCTTCACCGTGCCCTTACTGGTGGCCATGAACACGAAGCTACCTTCCTCGTACTCCGGCACCGGCAGGGTTGCGTTGATGCGCTCACCTGGGTCCAGCGGCAACAGGTTGACGATGGGCCTGCCGCGGGCATTGTAGCCGGCCTGGGGCAGCTCGTAGACCTTTAGCCAGTAGACCTTGCCCTGGCTGGAGAAGCACAGCACGGTGTCGTGGGAGTTGGCGACGAACAGTCGGTCGATGAAGTCCTCGTCCTTGGTACTGGCCGCGCTGCGGCCCTTGCCGCCGCGGCGCTGGGCCTGATACTCCGACAACGGCTGCGCCTTGACGTAGCCGGCGTGGGACATGGTCACCACCACGTCCTCGGGCGCGATCAGGTCCAACAGGGTCAGGTCGGTATGGTCGAGCAGGATCTCGGTGCGGCGTGCGTCGGCATACTGCTCGCGGATCGCGGTGAGTTCGTCGCGGATCACCTGCATCAGCCGGTCCGGATTGCGCAGGATGTCGAGCAGATCCGCGATCTTGTTCAGGATCTCCTCGAATTCCTTGATGATCTTGTCCTGCTCCAGTCCTGTCAGGCGCTGGAGTTGCAGATCGAGGATGGCGCGCGCCTGCCGCTCACTGAGACGGTACTGACCGTCCGGGGAGAGTCCAAAACCGGCCGCGAGATCGTCCGGGCGGGTCTCGGCGGCGCCGGAGCGCTCCAGCATGCCGGACACGGCGCCCGCCGCCCAGGTGCGCGCCATCAGCCCCTCGCGGGCCTCGGCCGGGCTGGCGGAGGCCTTGATCAGCGCAATGACCTCATCGATATTTGCCAGCGCAACGGTATAGCCTTCCAGCAGATGGGCGCGATCGCGGGCCTTGCGCAGCTCAAAGATGGTGCGGCGCGTGACCACGTCGCGACGATGCCGGAGGAAGTACTCCAGCATCTGCTTGAGATTTAGGATGCGCGGCTGGCCGTCCACCAGCGCGACCATATTGATGCCGAACACGCTCTGCATCTGCGTGTGCTGGTAGAGATTGTTCAGCACCACGTCCGGGTAGTGGTCGCGCTTGACCTCGACGACCATGCGCATGCCGTCCTTGTCGGATTCGTCGCGTAGCTCGGCGATGCCTTCGAGCTTCTTTTCCTTGACCAACTCGGCGATCTTCTCCAGCAAGCGCGCCTTGTTGACCTGATACGGCAGCTCATCGACGATGATCGCCTCACGTCCGCTGCGCTTTTCGGTCTCGGTGTGGGTACGCGCACGCATCTGGATGCGTCCGCGACCGGTGCGGTAGGCCTCGCGAATACCGCGCACGCCGTTGATCATGGCCGCGGTCGGGAAGTCTGGCCCCGGCACGATCTCCATCAACCGCTCGACGTCCACTAGCGGGTCCTCGATGACCGCCAGACAGGCATCGATGATCTCGCCCAGATTGTGCGGCGGGATGTTGGTGGCCATGCCGACCGCGATGCCAGAGGAGCCGTTCACCAACAGGTTCGGGAAGCGCGCCGGCAGCACCGTCGGCTCGTGCTCCGACTCGTCGTAGTTGGGCGCAAAGTCGACCGTCTCCTTGTCCAGGTCCTCGAGCAGGCTGTGCGCGATGCGCGCCATGCGCACCTCGGTGTAGCGCATCGCCGCCGGCGAGTCGCCGTCCACCGAGCCGAAGTTGCCCTGCCCGTCGATCAGCATGTAGCGCATCGAGAATGGCTGCGCCATGCGCACCATGGTGTCGTACACGGCAGTGTCGCCGTGCGGGTGATACTTACCGATCACGTCACCGACGATGCGGGCGGATTTCTTGTAGGGCTTGTTCCAGTCGTTGCCGAGTTCGTTCATCGCGAACAGCACGCGGCGATGCACGGGTTTGAGTCCGTCGCGCACATCGGGCAACGCGCGCCCGACGATGACGCTCATGGCGTAGTCGAGATACGACTGGCGCATCTCGTCTTCGAGATTGACGGACAGAACTTCTTTCGCGAAATCGGCCATGGTTCGGTCTGCGAGGCAACTGCTGTGGCGGCATGCCGGGCCGCCGGCGACCGATGAATCAGGCTGCCGGACGGGCTAACAAAAAGAGCGAGAGTTTAGCATGCCACGGAGCACCACGGCAGCGACTCTGCCGAGTCCGAGCGCGCCCAGCAAGAAGGGCTGGCCTTCGAAGCGCAGCGCGTGCCTTGCGAAAACCGGCATCGGCGCCGAATGGGCCGCGTCTCACTGACGGCTGAGCCTGTCGCCTCGGCACAGGGATGTCCCTCGAATGCCGACCTCTGCGCACGGCGGCGGCAAGGCTGGTCTTGACAGCCCGATCGCGATTGCAAATCGCTCCCACAGGCGCGTGGGAGCGATTTGCAATCGCGACGACTACGCCAGCGAATTCCTGCGCAGCCTAATCGCGGCTGCAAGCCGCTCCCACAACGCGTGGGAGCGCCCTATACGGACGTTTATTGCTCCATCAGCGCACGCATCTTCTCGGCATCCGGCTGCTCGACCACGCCGCGCTCGGTGACGATGCAGTCCACCAACGCCGCCGGCGTGACATCGAATACTGGATTGTGCGCATCGACTCCGTCCGGACCGACGCGGATGCCGCCGCAGGCCAACACCTCGTCTGCGGCGCGTTCCTCGATCGGGATGTCGGCGCCGCTGGCGATGCTCATGTCGATGGTCGAGGTCGGCGCCGCGACCATGAATCGGACACCGTGATATCGGGCGAGAACGGCCAAGGCGTAGGTGCCGATCTTGTTGCAAACATCACCGTTGGCGGCGATGCGGTCGGAACCGACAATCACCCAGCCGACCTCGCCGCGGGCCATCAGACTGGCGGCGACGTTGTCCGCCTGCACGGTCACCGGAATACCCGACTGCTGCAACTCCCAGGCGGTCAGCCTGGAGCCCTGCAGCCATGGACGCGTCTCGTCGGCGTAGACGCGGCGAATCTTGCCGGCTGCATAGGCACTGCGGACCACACCCAATGCGGTGCCATAACCGCCGGTCGCCAGCGCCCCGGCATTGCAATGCGTAATAACATCGGTGGGACCCTGGATCTGCGCGGCACCCAACTCGCCCATGGCACGGTTGGCCGCGACATCTTCAACATGGATGCGGGTGGCCTCGGCCAGCAGGGCCGGGACCGGGTCGAGCTGATCGAGCTTCGCGATCAGCTGGCGCATGCGCTCCAGCGCCCAGAACAGGTTGACCGCGGTCGGCCGCGCGGCCGCCAGCAGGTCGATATCCTGGTCCAGCCCCGCACGCCAATTGCCGGCGTCGTTCAGAAAACGGTCCTGGGCCGCGAGCACCACGCCATAGGCGGCTGTGACCCCGATCGCTGGCGCACCGCGCACCACCATGTCTTTGATGGCCTTGGCGGTATCCGCTGCTGAGGTGCAGACGACAAAGCGAGTCTCGGTCGGCAACACGCGCTGATCGAGCAAATAGAGTTTGTGATCGCGCCAGACGACGGCGTTGTCTGGGTGAATATCGAGGGTGGCAGGCGTTTCCATGGTTCGGACCCTTGTGGCAAAGTAGCGCGCTATTGTTTGCCTTTCAGCAGCCGGGCTCAATAGGGCCTTTCCGCAGCCGGGCTCAAGGGGCATCGAACCGCAGGCCCCAAACCCCATCGAGACCACGCCCATGCACGCAGAACTGCTGATCCACGCCGACTGGATACTGCCGGTCGATGCCGCCGATCGCACCCTCGCCCAGCACAGCATTGCCGTCGACCAGGGGCGCATCGCGGCGCTGCTGCCGCGGGCCGAGGCGGATGCGCAGATCGAGGCCAAACGCGTGCTGGATCTGTCCGGCCACGCACTGATACCGGGCTTGATCAACGCCCACACGCACTCGCCGATGACGCTGCTGCGGGGGCTTGCGGACGACCTGCCGCTGATGACCTGGCTGCACGAGCACATCTGGCCCGCGGAGGCGCGTTGGGTCGACACCGAGTTCGTCGCCGACGGCACGCGGCTCGCGGCACTGGAGATGCTGCGCGGCGGCATCACCTGCTTCAACGACATGTACTTTTACCCGGAGGTCACGGCCCGGGTGGCGGCCGAGGCGGGCATGCGCGTGATCGCGGGCATGATCGTGGTCGATTTCCCGACCCGCTATGCCGAGTCCGCCGATGACTATCTACGCCGCGGCCTCGAACTACACGACCATTATCGCGACCACGGCCTGGTCCGCACCGCGTTCGCGCCCCACTCGCCTTATGCCGTGTCCGAAGAACCGTTGGGACGCGTGCGAACGCTGGCCGATGAGATGGACGTGCCGATCCACATCCATCTGCACGAGACCCGCGACGAGATCGTGCAGTCCCTGCGCGACCACGGCGAGCGCCCCATGGCACGGCTCGATCGTATCGGCCTGCTCGGCCCGCAGCTGGTCGCCGTTCACATGACCCAGCTCGAGGACGCCGAGATTGCCCGCCTGGCCGAGACCGGCAGCCACGTGGTGCACTGCCCGGAGTCCAACCTCAAGCTCGCCAGCGGCTTTTGCCCGGTGGCGCGGCTGCTCGCCGCTGGCGTCAATGTCGCCCTCGGCACCGACGGCGCCGCCAGCAACAACGACCTCAACCTGCTGGCCGAGATGCGCACCGCCGCGCTGCTGGCCAAGGGCGTTGCCGGCTCGGCCTCCGCGGTGCCCGCCGAGGCCGCACTGCGCATGGCCACCATCAACGGCGCCAAGGCGCTCGGCATCGACGACGAGACCGGCTCGTTGGAACCCGGCAAGGCGGCGGACATCGTCGCCGTGGACCTGCGCAACCCGCACACGCAGCCGCTCTATCATGCGTGCTCGCAGATGGTCTACGCGGCAAGCAGCAATCAGGTGTCTCAGGTTTGGGTCGCCGGCCGCCAGGTTATCCGCGACGGCCACCCGCTGACGCTGGAGCCAGGCGCGATTTTGGCCTCCGCGCGCCGCTGGCAAGCGCGCATCCGCGAGCAATAGCACAACGACGGATCTCCCGCATCCCGAGCGCCGCTGCAAGACGCCGCGACGAACACGTGGGAGCGATTTGCAATCGCGACGGCTAGGACAGCAAATTTCCGTGCAGCCTGATCGCGGCTGCAAGCCGCTCCCACAGGCGTGAGTGCGTCAACGTCGACTTCGTCAAATCGGGCCGCCCTGATTCAGCTGATCGCGGGGGTCTGGCGAATATAGTCGCCCGCCGAGAGTTCCCGGAGAATGAAGTCGGCCACGTCGGCGCGGGAGACGCGGCTGGCTTTGATGGACTTGTCCAGGCCCGATTGGTAGCTGCCGGTGCGTGGTCCATCGGTAAGGCCGCCGGGGCGGACGATGGTCCAGTCTAGGTCGCTGGCCATGATGGCCTGCTCCTGGCGCTCCTTGGCCTCCATGACGCGCTTCAGGGTCAGTTTCATGATGGCGCGGAAGAACGCGGCCACCTGCTCGATGCTATCGCCCACACCCATGGACGTCACCGCGATCAGGCGGCGCTGGCCATGGCTTTTCATGGCGGCGAGGATGCGTTCGGTGCCACGGTCTTCCACCGGTTCGGCACTGCCGTGGCTACCCAAGACACAGATCACGGCATCACCGCCCTCGACACAACGATCCACCGCAGCCTGATCCAGCACATCGCCCTGAATCAGCGTCAGGCCATCGCGCGCGGCGAGCTTGGTCGGATCGCGCACCAACGCACGAATGCGGTAACCCTGCGCCAGGGCCTGCTCCAACACCTGTTTGCCGGTGCCGCCGGTGGCGCCGAACAAGGCGATCTGCCTGTTGCTCTGGTCTGCCATCGCATCAAGCCCCCTGCTCGCGTTGAAACAGCATCATGTAATTGACCCCCTCGAACCCGGTGAACGAGAACGCCCGGTTGAACGGATTGACGCGCACGCCGGTCCGATGCACCAGCCGATACTCACCGCCGAGCCCGGCCGTCAGCTCGGCGGGTTTGACCAGCTTGCGGTAGTGATGCGTGCCCTTCGGCAACCAGCGGAGTACGTACTCGGCGCCGAAGATGGCCATGAGCCAGGCAATCGGCGTGCGATTGATGGTGGCGACCACCATGACGCCACCGGGACGGACCAGCTGTGCGCAACTGGCGAGGAAATCCGGTAGGTGCTCGACGTGCTCGACCACTTCCATGTTCAGCACCGCGTCGAAGGTCTCGCCAGTGGCGGCCAAGTCGTCGACGGTGATCAGTCGATAGTCGATATCGAGCCCGCTCCAATCGGCGTGGATCTGCGCGACGCGGATATTCTTGTCGGTGATCTCGGTGCCGGTGACGCTCGCGCCCATGTTCGCAACAGACTCACTGAGGATGCCGCCACCGCACCCGATATCGAGAACGCGCAACCCCTCCAACGGTTTGTCGGTCTGCGGATCACGGCCGAATGCGCGGCAGAGCTGGTCGCGTACGAACTCCGCGCGAAAGCTGTTGAGCTTATGCAGCGGCCAGAACGGGCCCTGATCGTCCCACCAGCGGTGAGCGAGCTTCTCGAAATATTCGACCTCGCTGGGATCGATGTCGGGGGCGCTAAGGTGAACGGCGGTCATAACGCAATCGCGGCAGGTTCTGTAAACATGGCGGAGATATCGTGCTGCGCCTGCGGTTATGCAACCGATGGCCGATACCCGCACCACCCCACTCGATGAGACCGCGCAAGTATTCCCCAAGTCACGAAGAAGAAGCTGAAATCGAAATCTTTTCTTCTTCTTGTCGTTGATGTCCTTGGCGTCCTTGCTGTCCTTCTTATCCTCAGCCCTCATCGATTATCCAATCGGAGCAACACGGCGCCGCGCTCTTACCGACCCCAGCCATCACCGCGCCAGTTGTAGCAAGCTCGCCCGCTCGGTTACGCTTGCCCCACCTTCAATGCCCCCGCGGCTGGACATCCCATTGAACCCGCCGACCCTCGCCGCAGCCGACGCAGCCGGCCCCTTGTCGACGCCGAACGACGTACTCACTGGCAACGATCTTGCCGCCGATCTGGCTGCCGTGGTTGCTCGGACTGTTCGAGCATTGGTGGCTGGACCTGAGCGCTTTCTTCGCGTTCGACCCTGCGCTGCTCGGCACGCCGGACATGCTCGCCCGCATCCTGCTGCAATTGGCCCTGCTGTTCGGCTCGGCCTTCTTCTCCGGCTCCGAGACCGCGCTGTTCTCGCTGTCGCGGCTGGATCTGCAGCAGCTTCGCCGACGCCAACACCGACACATCGACACCCTGCAGGCGCTGCTGGACCAGCCGCGGCGGCTGATCATCTCCGTGCTGTGCGGCAATCAGCTGATCAACATCGCCGCGGTCGCCAACATGACCGGCATCCTGGTGACGCTGTACGACGACGAGCGCGCCGGCGTCATCAACGTGCTGATCATGGTGCCGCTGCTGTTGCTGTTCGGCGAGGTCACGCCAAAGACCGTCGCCATCTCCAATCCGGTGCGGGTCAGCGCCGATCTGGTCGCGGCACCGATGGCGCTGTGGGTGCGCATCGTCACGCCGCTGCGGGTGGTGCTGCGCGTGGTCTCGGACCGGGTCACCACCTGGTTCGTCGGCCATGAGAAGGCGCCGGAGAACATCCTGCAGATCGACGAATTCCGCAGCCTGGTGGACGAGGTCGCCAACGACGGCGAGATCCATGCCTCAGAGCGCACGCTGATCTATCACCTGCTCGATGCCGGTGCCACCGAGATCGTCGAGATCATGACCCCGCGCACGCGCATGGCCTTTATCGACGGCGACAGCGCGTTGACCGAGGCCCTGGAACGCTTCCGCGCCCTGCGCCACTCGCGCGTGCCGGTCTATCGCGGACAGGTCGACAACCTGGTGGGCTTTCTGCACCTGGAAGACGTGCTGCCGCTGGTGCTCGACGAACCCGACCTCTCGGACAAACGGCTCGACGATCTGCTGCGCCCGCTGGTGGTGGCACCGCCGACCAAGCGCGTGGACGAGATGTTCGACTTCTTCCAGGCCAACCAGACGCGCGCCGCGCTGGTCATCGACGAGTTCGGCGGTGTCGAGGGCATCGTCAGCATCCGCGACGTGCTGACCTTTATCTTCGGCCACCTGTCCGGCGAGGCCAAGGGCCAGGCGCTCTACCACGAGCGCGACGAGAACGTCTACGAGGTGCCCGGCGATATGAAGTTGACCGACTTCCAGGACCTGACCAACTTCGGCATCTCGGACCCCCGCATGACCACCGTCGCCGGCGTCGCCTTCCGCCACCTCGACCGTCTGCCTCGCGTCGGCGACCGCGTCAACGTCGAGGACTGCACGCTCGAAGTGCTGCAACTCGACGGCCTACGCATCGCCCAAGTCCGCGTCTCCCGCGGCATCACCGCAGAATCCGAACCGGAGCCGATAGCCGTCGCCGCCTGAGCCATCAGAAACCCGGAGCCAAGAAGAGACGACACGCAACAACTGACCCACATCGAACAGCCAGGAAAAAAGCCCCACAAGCCCAAACTTCAACCTTCAACCTTCAACCTTCAAACTTTCCCCATGGACCCCCTCCTCGCCACCGCCATCATGCTGATCCTGCTCCTGCTGGAGGGCTTTTTCTCCGGCAGCGAGATCGCGCTGGTCAACGCGGACAAACTACGCCTGCGCGCCCGCGCCAGCCAGGGCGAGCGCGGTGCACAGTTCGCGCTGAAGCTGTTCGAGCACCCTGAGGTGCTGCTGACGACCACGCTGGTCGGTACCAACATCGCCGTGGTCACGCTGACGACGCTGGGCACCTTGATGATGATGCAGCTATTCGGCGAGCTCGGCGAGCTGTACGCCTTCTTGCTGTTCACACCGTTGCTGCTGGTGTTCGGCGAGATCGTGCCAAAGAGCGTCTACCAACAAAAGGCCGATCAGCTGGCACCGATCGTGGTCTACCCGCTGCGGCTGTTCACCTGGCTGCTGTACCCATTGGTCTGGTTGTTCTCTCTGGTCGCTCGCACCGCCGCGCGCATCGCCGGCGGGCCGAGTTCCGCGTCGAGCCTGTTCATCACGCGCCAACAGGTGGGCACGCTCGTGGACATGGCCGACCGCGGCGCCGACGTGGACCTGTTCGACCGCAAGCGCATCGAACGCGCCATCCGCTTCAGCAACACCACCGTCGGCGAGGCCATGGTGCCGCTGGCCGAGATCACCGCGCTCAACCATCTGCGCAGCACCCGCGATGCGGTGGAGTTGGTGCGCCAGTCCGGCTTCAACCGGCTACCGGTGCATGCCGGCAACATCGGCAACGTCATCGGCATCGTCACGCTGACGGTCTGGGACCTGATGGACGAGGCGGTCACCAGCCGCCCCCTCGGCGATCTGGTGCAGCCGCCACTGTACTGCTCGCCGTTGCAGCCCATCGACGAGTTGCTGCCGCTGCTGCGCGAACGCGACGACCACATGGCCATCGTGGTCGACGAGTTCGGCTCCGCGATCGGCATGATCACGATGGAGGACATCCTGGAAGAGGTCGTCGGCGAGATCGAAGTGGGCTACGACTTCGACGTCTATCATCCCAAGCGCAAGCGCCACTTTCAGCGCGTCGAGGACGGTCTCTATGTCTTCGACTCGCGCGTGCCGATCTCGGAACTCAACGCCCTGCTCGGCATCGACCTGCCGGCCACCGAGTTCCATACCGCCGGCGGCTTCGTCGAGACGCGCCTGCGGCACATCCCACGCGAGGGCGAGAGCGTGCGCGAGGCTGGATGGCGTTTCACGGTGATCGAGGCCGATGCCCGAGCCGTGATCAAATTGCGCATTGAGCGCGGCTGATGGATCATGCCGATGTCAAGACGTCAACCCCAGCAAGGCCAAGCATGAGCATCCCGACTCCACCAAATCTCGTCGCGCGACTCGGCCTTATGGCCTTGCTTACGACAACACCGATCGCGCAAGCGGCGGAGCCCACGGCCGGGTCCAGCCCAACCATCGACGAGCAAATCGAGGTCTATCGGCCGGACGGCAGCGTGCAGTGCGAGCCGGGCGGCGCGATCCCGCTGGAACAGATGCGCAAGACGCTGACGGATGCCGGCATCGCCGTGCATAGTGAGCGCAAGGCCGATGACGGTCTGATGCGCCCCGCGGTCTGTGGCGCCGGCACCGGTGCAATCAACGTCTACAGCATCGATGCCGACCAGCTCGACGCGGCCATCGCGCAGGGCTTCCGCCCGCTGCTAAACTGAGTCAGCAACACTAGCCTAACCCGGCGGAGACCGACAACAAGCATGGTCGAAAACTGCGCTCGTTGTCGTGCTCGTCGTCGTCCGAAGAGTCGATTACGACAACGACAACGACAGTTTCGTGCACGCCAGCTGACCGCCAACCCACCGACTCAAAAGGACCAACATCGCCATGACCCAAAAAATCCTGATCGGCAACCTGCCGGCGGATGTGACCGTCGAGGAAATCACCAAGGTGCTCACCGAAGCGGGTGTCGAAAAAGTCAACATCACGCTAAACAACGAGGGCGATGCCAGTAAGGTCGCCGCCGTGCTCGCCTTGGATGACGTGGATCGCGCTACCGTCGACCGTATCGCCCAAGAAGATCAACGGCATGCGCTACCGGGAGCGCACGCTGACCGCCTACGCCCCGCTGTTCACCTGACCAGCGCTGCCCCAGTGCGCGGCCGGGAAGCGATGCAGATCACCGCTGGTAGCGACACCCGCCCGATGCTCGACACCTTGCAACGCCTCGCTCGCTGGATGCGCCCCGCAGCGCCGATGCTCGCGCTCGCGGGCCTCGCGCTGTTGCTGCTGTGCATCGGTCTTCTGCTGCTGACGGAAGCCCCTCGCACCGACCACTTGCTGTTGCCCGCCATCGCCGGATTGGTCTGGTGCCTGTGCGGCTACGTCTTCATCCTGACGTTCCAACATGTGCCGGCGTTTCCCAGACGCCGATGTGCGCGGTTGGCAACGCCTGAAGCGACTGTTCGCACGCGCCTGGCACTGGTTGCTGGCGCTTATTTTCATCGCCACCACCATCGCTGCCTTGATGCTCACCAAGAACATCATCGGTGAATCGCTGGCCTGACAACGACACCGGCAGACACAGGCGTTGCCGGACAACGAACCTTTCCACCCCTCCAGATTGAACCGGATTCCCTGAATGCACCAAGCCCTCAACACATCGCTGATTGCCGTCGCCCTGTTTATCGCGATGCTGGTCTTATTGGAGGTGGGCCGCCGTGTCGGTAACAAGCGAACTCGCCAACGATCCAGAAGGTGCGCGCGCCGGCACAGGCGCCGTCGAAGGGGCCGTCTTTGCATTGCTGGGTCTGTTGATCGCGTTCACCTTCTCCGGAGCCGCGTCGCGTTTCGATGCGCGCCGCGATCTCGTCGTCCAGGAGAGCAATGCAATCGGTACCGCCTATCTGCGGCTCGATCTACTGCCGGCCGACGCCCAGCCGGCGATGCGTGAGATGTTTCGGCAGTACCTGGATGCCCGCTTGGACATCTATCGCAAACTACCCGATGTGCAGGCCGCCTATGCCGCGCTCAAGACGGCGACTGACCTGCAAACGGACATCTGGAATGCTGCCCTCACTGACGGCCAACAGACCGGCGCAATGCCGGACGCGATCAAGCTGCTGCTACCCGCCCTGAACGACATGTTCGACATCGCCAGTTCGCGGACCATGGCGGCCCAGATGCATCCGCCGATGGTCATCTACGGACTGCTCTATCTGTTGGCCATGGCGAGCGCCTTGCTGGCCGGTTATGGCATGGCCGGCGGTCGCTCACGCAGCTGGCTTCACGTCATCGCCTTCCCGGCCGTCATGGCGATTGCGGTTTACATCATCATCGATATCGAGTACCCGCGCCTTGGCTTGATCAAGGTCGACAGCTTCGACCAGGCGCTGGTCGACCTCAGGGCGAGCATGGACTGAGCAGAACCGGCGACATGGAGACGCGCGCAAGATCCAGGTCTGCGCGATGACAACGAAGCGCCGCCCTACCGCTCGATGCAAGCCAGTAGGTCCGCAATGAACGACATCGGCGGCACGCGGCTGGCTCGATCGGGTCGAGCGCGCCGGCAACCGCTTGCCGGACCCGGCAACGCTGTTCGCGCTCGGTACCTTGCTGCTGATGCTGTTGTCGCAACTGGCGGTCTGGCTCGGCTGGCAGGTGCAGCGCAGCGTCGAGCGCGATGGCCAATCCCAGGTCGAGACCATCCGAGCCGTGAGCCTGCTCGACAGCGACGGGCTCTGGTGGTGGCTGTCGCATCTGGTGGACAACTTTGTTCAGTTTCCACCGCTCGGCCTGGTCCTGGTCGGGCTGCTCGGCATCGGCGTCGCCGAACGCTCCGGCTTGCTGCCGGTGCTGCTGCGGCGGCTGTTGTCGGCGACGCCGTCGGCACTGCTGGTGCCTGCGACGGTCTTCGTCGGCATTTTGTCGTCGCTGGCGCTGGACGCGGGCTATGTCGTGCTGCCGCCGCTGGCCGGGGCGTTGTTCCTCGCCGCGGGTCGCTCGCCGCTGGCGGGCATCGCGGCGGTCACGGCCGGCGTCACCTGCGGCTTCTCCGCCAATCTCTTCATCACCGGGCTGGACCCGCTGTTGGCCGGCCTCTCCACCGCCGGCGCGGCGCTGCTCGATCCGGACTACCGGGTGGCGATCAGTGCCAACTGGTGGTTCATGATCGCCTCGACCCTGGTGCTGACGCTGGCCGGCGCGCTGGTGACGGTGCGCGTGGTGGAGCCGCGTCTGGCATCCGGCACTGCCGCGGCAGCCCGAACCGCAGAGCCCGAGCCCCAGGTCCATCAGGCGCCGGACGCGGCGGATGACCGCCAGCACGGAAGATCGCGGGCTGCGTTGGGCCGGGCTGACGTGCTTGGTGCTCTCGGTCTTGATCCTCGCCGCGGTGCTCGATCCCCGGCGCGCCGCTGGCGGGCCAGGGTGAGCACTTTCCGCGTTGGATGGAGGTACTGGTGCCGTTGCTGCTGCTGTTCTTCCTGGCGACCGGCATCGCCTACGGCCTCGGCGCCGGCAGCATCCGCAACGACCGCGACGCGGTGGACATGATGGCGGAGACCATGAAGACCATGGGGCCATACCTCGTGCTCGCGTTCTTCGCCGCCCAGTTCATCGCCTGCTTCGCGCATTCCCGACTCGGCGAGATGCTCGCCATCACCGGCGGCGGCTGGCTGGCGGGGCTGCACCTGCCCACCACGCACGGCTGGTGCTGGCATTCGTCGCGCTGGTGATGGCGGGCAATCTGATCATGGGCTCGGCATCGGCCAAGTACGCGCTGTTCGCGCCGGTGTTCGTGCCCATGTTCATGCAGGTCGGCATCAGCCCGGAGCTGACCCAGGCGGCCTATCGGGTCGGTGACTCGGTGACCAACGGCATCACGCCGTTCAATCCGTACCTGGTGATCATCCTGGCCTTCCTGCGGCGCTATCAGCCGCAGGCCGGTCTCGGCACCCTGCTGGCGCTGATGCTCCCCTATGCGCTGGTGTTCGCGGGCGTGTGGTCACTGCTGCTCGGGCTCTGGGTCATTGCAGATTGGCCGTTGGGTCCCGGAGGGCCGCTCTATTACTCGCCCTGGACCCGATAGCGGGCACCGGACTCGATTTAGAGCTCCGCCGAGCCTTGAAGGACAGGCACCTGAGCCGATGCGATGGCCCCACCACGGAGGCCGCGTTCATGCGCGACCGGTCTGTCTCGACTCAGCAGTCGATCCCTGGCGGTATCACGAAGCTGTCGTTCCATCGGTTGTCGGCGGTGGCGCAGCCGGTTCAGGGCTGTCCGCACCTGGCGATTTCAGGCGAGCCGGTCTTGCGCTGGCGCTTTTCCTCTTTCTTGGCCTTCTTTGCCAGATCGCGCTGACGCTTCTCGAACGCGTAATTGGGTTTTGCCATTGGGGCCTCTCTCGGTGAATCCTGGGATGCCCCGATTGTACGGCACTTGTCTTGTCAGTTCTTAGGCCTTGCCAGTTCTTCGTCGCTTTCGCCGAACCGCTGGGCCTGTTGCAAGTTCCCTACGCGTCTGGTGCAGGTGCTGGTGTTGCATAGCCGAACCAGAAGGCGACCCGCCAAAGCCACCTTGTTCCAAATGCCGGAAGCTGTAAGACGCGCCGGGTGCATCCCGGCGATCGTGCCCAAGCGTCGGAAGAACCGACCATCTCCGCATGCAACCCGCAGCCGCGAACCGACCGGACGATCCCGCTCGGCCGAACTTCCGTCGGATCGAAGTCCACGACCATGAGATGTCGTGTCTTCTCGTGCATGCACGCGCTGTAGACCCCGTGTTCGTCTCCGATGCGCTGCTCCAGGTCGTTTTTGGACCTCGTCGAGGCTATTTGCTCGGGGCGTCCATGGCCGAGATAAGAAGTTCTCGCAGGCTATGGGGCCAAGCCCGCCCCATGGTTAGCGCCGTGGAGGTAGACACCGTCCATACCGCCTCTGCATCACGCGAAGCCAGAAGGGCGAGGGCGACCGCTCTGACACGGGCCACTGCCCGCAGTCGGCCGGTTGCCGACGCTGGTGCTTCTCCGGTCTGTCGGGCGACGACGCCAGACCCATCAAGAACGCGAAGTCCAGCGGAAAATCGCAGAGGCCAAGCGGTGAACGAAAGCGCCAACGATCTCAAGACCGTCGAGTGGTGGGACGAGGACAGCCAGTGCTTCGTCGACCGATGCCGGGAATCATGGGCCATGTTGCCATGGTGATAATGACCTAGAGGTGTACGCAGAGCTTTGCGACATCGTCGATGAATGGTTGCGCTTGCTCAAGCGCGTGGAGAACCATTCATTGCCCCCGCCGACCGCGGGGCAGGGTTTCGTCGAGCAATCAACAAGCACCTAGTAGCTTGCTCCCGCGAGCCAGCCTTACCTGTCGAGGCCCCGCAACCGCCCTGATGCCTTGCGGGACGCCGGACCCGGCGTTGTGGTGCGCTGCAGGAGGTGCGACGACGCTGAGGCATCGTCGCGACCGAAGCCTCGGAGCGACGGTGTTTATGCCCCGGTTCTTGATCTCTGACTCGGTCAGTGAACAAGTTCCATTTACTGTCCCGGTCATGCGGGGGCCGACCGGGATCGCTAACGGGCTTTGGTAACAACGGCCACGGCACGGGAGCGTTGTCGCGCTCATTGTTAGGGTTCGCAACTCCCCCCAACCTGCGCGTGCTTCCGACCGTCGAGGCTCTGGTCCGACCCACGGAGGCAAAAGGAAAGACCCCGTCGGCTTTTGACCCCGTCGGCTTTTTGCGCAAGGTCCGCCTAGGCGGCAGCTGAAGAAAACAACGCGGTGCCGGGCAACCAGGTACTGCGCTATGCTTTCGGCTGACAAAAACTCCGACGCATTAAGCAGAACCCGATGCACCCGTCCATCGCAGAAAAGCGCGAACAGATCTCGGAGCCTTTGCCGGCGACTCCATGTGCGACGGCTTGAAGTGTTCGCTTGCGCCGGCCCGTGGAGATGACTTCGATCCCGCTGTCAGCGATGCCGACTTCCTTGTCGAGTTTGAGCCACACCCGCCAATGGGACTGTTTGACGCCTACTACGATTGCGCGATGCCCTATCGAGCCTGCTCGGCCGCGATGTGGACCTCATCTCCGCCAACGCCGTACGCAATCCCTATGTCCGTGCCTCCATCAACCACAGCCGGGAGTTGGTGCATGGCGCGTGATGCCCGCTCTTTGCTCTGGGACGCAAGCTCCAGCGGCCAAGCGATCGAGCGCTTTCTGGCTGCGAAGACGTTTGACGATTACCTTAACGACGAGATCCTACGCGCGGCCATTAAGAGGCGGTTGAGATCCTGGGCGAGGCGCTTTTCCAACTCGACAAGCAGCGATCGGACCTGGTCGCGCAGTTGCCCGGTGCTGCCAGAGCGATCGCATTCAGGAACGTGCTGATCCACGGCTATGCGAGAGTGGACGATGCAATCGTATGGGAGGCTGCTCAGCGCAGTCTGCCGAGCCTGTTGCACGCGCTTGCCGACTTGTCGGCCGAATCGGCGGCCAGTCTTTGCTCTTCGGATTGGTCGTAACGTTTCCGTATGCGAAAAGGCAGAAGCCCGATGAGCCCGAGCAGCATGAGCACAACCGTCTGAGGCGAGGGGTCCGCACCGTCGGAACAGGGACGAGACACGAAGACCAAGTACAATGGAGAAAATGACGACGTCAACGGTGGCTTCTTTTTGTTAGTTATCGTGG
>CAVOGV010000003.1:0-114816 GCA_963695445.1 uncultured Gammaproteobacteria bacterium
AGCTTGGCTGGCGCCCGCGAGCCCAACCAGAGCCGACCGGAGCTTGTCTTCCGCCTCATCGTTGGCCCTGGGGTAACGGCTGAGGTCAGTGAATAGGTCCCGATGCACCGGCAGAGACGCCAATCGGAGCCGCTCGATCACCGACGGGAAGGACCGCCAGCCCGACTGATACCGCTCCCAAACCGCATCCCACTCCTGGTGCCCCTCGCTGATGCGCTCCGCGGCGACCAGCGCGCCGTCGGTCTTCGGGTCAAGCTTCCAGTCCGCCTTGCAGCGGCTGCGAAAGGCATCCCAGCGGGCGCCCTGCCATTCCTCCGCGGTGCCCTCGGGGTTGTTCATCCAGGTCAGCAGGTCGCGGACCGGATCGGCACTCAACAGGGCATCGAAGTCCGACGCCTCCAGCCGCCGGCTCTTGAGAGCCTCCACGGGGATGTCGACTAGCACATCAAGTGCCCGGTGCATGGCGTGCTGGGTGCCCTGGTCCGCCGACAGGTCCAGGTTCAGTCCGCCGCGACTGCTGGACAGAAACGCATTCAGCGTCCAATCGCGGCCATTGAGCTGACTCCAGAAAAGACCCCGGTATTGCAGCTCCGCCAGTGGCTGCAACGCCCGCGGGCAGGTCTCGATGGCGCGCAGGTCGGCCCGCGACACGCCCGGCAGATAAATGATCGGCACCGAGCTCACGGGCCAGTCCGCCTCCTCCAGGGTGCGTGCCAGCATGCACTTGACCCAGATGGCCGGCCCGCGGCGCTCCGCCGGCGCGTGCTCACCGAGCACCAACAACTCCGGGATCATCTCCCGCAGCCGCTCGGCGACCGCTCGCCACTGCCCGTCATGATCCGTCCAGAGCACGGCGGCAGGCCGCACCTGCTCGGCGCGGCTGACGTTCGCGGCGCTGCGCAGGGAGTCGAGCAGGCGGTCTAAGACGGTCTCAGTCATCGGCACCGCACACCTGCCCGGCTCATGCGGCCTCACGATCACGGGGCAAGGGCACGATGTCGCTGAGCACCTCGGTCATGCTTTCCTTGGCCAGGGCAATGTCATAGTCGGCCTGCAGGCGCAGCCACCAACCTTCCGACAGGCCAAAGAAACGGCACAGACGCAGATCGGTATCCGCCGTCACCGCGCGCTTGCCATGCACGATCTCGTTGATCCGCCGCGGCGGCACATGCACCGCCCGCGCCAACGCATACTGCGACAGCGCCAGCGGCTTGAGGAACTCCTCCATCAGCATCTCGCCGGGAGAAACCGGCGGCGCCGGACGAGGCATCACTGCCCCGCTTGCTTTTGATGCGCGACGTATTCGTCGAGCAGTTGCCGAATCATCTTCTGATACCGCATCTGATGCTTGTCCGCAGCCGCCTTGAAGTACGCAACTGTCTCCGAGCTGAGATGGATGGTGACCTTGGTTTGCTCGTTCTTCAGCGCCAACTCCTCCGGCGAGGGGAGAAAGTCGGGCACCAGCCGGACCTCTCCGATGGGCTCATCGCTGTACTGAATTCGCTTGCTCATAGATTTTCTTACCCTTCCGCCAATAACCGGCGCCGATGATGCGAATCCGCCCCTCCCGGTAGGTAAAACGAACCGTGAGCAAACCGGCACCCTCGCGATCAAGTCCGAAGCAGTAGTACCGCTGCTCGCCGAGGCTGTGATCGACGTCCTCCGCGATCACACGCTTCCTGTCCAGAAAGGCGCACTGCGCCTGCTGGAACGAGACCCCGTGCTTGCGCTGGTTCTCGAGGTTCTTCGCCTCGTCCCACTCGAAACTGGCTCCTGACATCATGCAAGCTTAGGCCGTATATGGCGGATCTACCATATCCTATATTCATGCTCCAAGACCCTCAAGCTTCGTTACCCAAGCATCGAAATGTGGACACTGGGCACGGATGCAGTCCAACCCTATGTCCATGGCGATCAGCGGACCGTGCACCGGTTTCTGGTAGCCCAGCCTGCCCAGGCTCAACTCGATACGTTTGGATGGCGCTGTTTGCGCACCGTCGTTGATGTGTTCCGGGTTTTGAAAGCCCGTCGCGACTGCGTTGAGCTGCTGCAGCGGACCCGGTTCGTCGAACCAGTTTGCGAACTGTGTGGCGTCCGAGAACAGCAGGCCCTCGAACTCATGCACCGACAGGTAAGGAACGAAGTTTCCGCAACCGATGTCACTCGCGAACGCCTGCTCCAGACAATCGACCCGCGAATAGAGCTGTGCGGCCGCGCAAGCCTGCTTCTCGGGAAAGTCCTTCGGGAGCCGAAAAAGGTCGATCATCGTTGTGACCTTGGCGCTCGCATCGCTCAGACACTGGCGCAAAACCTGAGAACGGACCTTGCCATAGGAAACAACCCCGCCCTTGCCCTGGGCGCTCGTGCGCAGCAGGATCGGATACAGGAAGACTCCGCGATTCACCAACTGGTCGTACAAGAGCTCGCGCACGAAGGTCTCCTCCGTTTGCCCCTCCACCATCACGTGCACTCGCGTCATCGCGTCGGTCTCCCGCCGATGACGTTCTTCTTCCAAAGCTCGCCAAGGCTGTACTCCTCCAGCCAATCCTGTAAGCCCGATGCATCCAAGCGTTGGAATGTCGAACGGCCTCGATCTCGATCTACGACGATCAAGTCCTCGGCATCGAGCTCGTTTACCAATTCGACAGACTGGGTAGAGACGATAATCTGGTTCTTCTTAGCTGCCGACTTGAACAGCGATGCCAGGACAGTAATCGCGTATGGGTGCAGCCCAAGCTCGGGCTCATCAACAAGGATGCTGTCAGGTCGGTTCTGCTCCGGTTGCAAGAGCAGGGTAGCGAGACAGATGAAGCGTAGGGTACCGTCGGATAAGACATGGGCCTTGAACGGGAAGTCCTGACCACGCTCAACCCATTCCAACTCGATGAACTCCTTGTTCGCGGGGCTTGGCCGTAAGTAAAAATCGCCAAAGAAAGGCGCCGCCAGTTGAATGGTCCGAACGATGCGGTCGTAATGGGCTCTCTCGGTCTGATACAGGCGGTAGAGGTAGGCCGCCAGGTTCCGCGCATCCGGGCGCAGGTAGTCGTTGTCGTTGATCGCGTGGGGCTGCTTGACTCGCGCCTCGTCGCTAGTGTCGTGGAAGTGATAGACCGACCAGCTCTGCATGGCCGGCAGCACGTATTCATCGATTCCGGTGCGGGTGCCTTCCTTGCACTTGCTCTCGAAATGACCCGCGCCGATCTGACGGGGACCAGACACGTCCCACCAGAAGGCTTCATAGGAGAACATCAATCGGTTGTCGAGCGTGGGCTCCAGCGTCGCCTGGTAGCCATTGTGACCGAAGTACAGCTCACAGCGCAGCGACTCGCTGACCTTGCGCCCGAAGTGCAGCAGCGCATCCGGCCCGCCCGCCTTGGCAACATGCCGCTGCAGGTTCCCATCCGTCATCTCGCGGATCAGCTTGAAGAAGCCGATCAGGTTCGACTTTCCCGCCCCATTGGCACCAACCAGCACGTTGAGCGCGCCAAGCTCCAGGTCACATGCCTGGATGGATTTGTAGCCTTTAAGCACGAGCCGGGTAAGCTGCGTCGGGGCTGTCACTGGCTTCATGTCGTCTCTCCGGCCTCGGCTGCTCCCCGCGCGGCGCGCTTTTCGGCCAGGGTCAGGTGGTGATCGTTGATGCGGTCGCCCTGGAACCGGTGGAACCAGGGGGCGCTTTCGACGTCCTTGCCGCGGTCTTTCTTCCAGTGGATGTTGGGCTTGGCGCGCAGGATGCCGGCGCCCTTCTTGCCGACGTCGCCGGCGAGCAGGAAGGGGCGGATGTTCAGGCGCACGCCGTCGTTGAGGTCCGGCTCCCAGCCGATGGGCTGCGCCTCGATGGGCTTCCAGCGCACGAAGATGTCGAGCGGGGCCTCGCCCTCCAGGATGGCCTCCAGCTTGGTCTTGAGGCCCTTGGCGGCGGCCAGGCGCTCGTCGGCGCCCTGCTGACCATCGGCGGCGGCGCGTTCCTGCATCCGAATCCAGTCGCCGAGGTAGGTGTAGATCAGCCGCTCCAGGTTGGCGCGGTCGAGCTTGTGGTAGTTGACCAGGGCCGCGAAGCCGTCCTTGAGGCCGTCCCAGATGTGCCAGATGAAGGGGCGGTGATGGAACAGCTTGCAGTGCTGCTCGAAGAAGGCGTCCCGCAGCCAGACATCCAGGCCCTTGCCCTTGGCGCCGGACTCGGCCAGCAGCTTGGTCAGGGTGCCGGCGGTCCAGTCGTCGCCGTAGGCCGCTTCCAGCAGTCGCAACAGGCGCTCGTGGGCGGCGGGCTCGCCGCGGATGGCCGGCAGGCAGCAGATGCCGTCGTCGTCGCTGAAGGCGTCGAGCTTGCGGGCCTCGGCGACCAGGATGCGGGATTCGTCCGACAACTCCAGCTGTGTGCCCGTCTCCGTAGCCGGAACTGTAGCCAGGCCATCTTGGCCTGGGACTGTAGCCAGGCCATCTTGGCCTGGAGACCCAGGGCTGGAAGCCCTGGCTACAGTGAAAGCGGTGGCTACAGATGCAGTGTCGGTCTCGGCCGGCCAGCGGTAGCCGAGCAGGCGGGCGACGGCGGTCTGCAACACCGTCGCGTCGGTGCGCTTGGGGCCGATGGCGGTCCATTTGGCGGCCTCGTCCCAGATCACCGAGCCACAGGGGTGGCCGTGGAAGATCCATTGGGTGGGGTCGTCGGAGTAGGGTTCGGGGAGACCGTTGGGATAGCGTTCAGCGGCGACGACTCGCCAATACAAAATGTCGAATGGTACTTTAACAAGAGTGAGATTCGGAATTTTCAGAGAGCTATTATCTATTGCACGCACAGCGTCTCTGTAGTCTTGCGATTTGCAAAATTCCATGATCGCAAGCAAATCACCCTCTTGCTTAGGAATAACGGCAGCGGTATTCTCGTCGAATAATTCACCAGAATACAAAGAACAGGGCAAACTAGTCATCTGGCCAATCGCTAGTCCATTCTTTCCCCAAGCATCTTCACCTCTCAGCCAAGCACCAACACCATTCTCTCCTAATCGTCCAGATACGAAGCCGTACAGTTGGCTCCTACCGTTTTCCCAGAGGATCGTTTTGCTTTTTCCTCCATGCAGCAAACCCGTCACTTCTGGCCTTACCTGAAACGGACGCCAGCCTCCCGACAGTGTTGATGCTTCCCAAAATGAGCGAATGAACCTCTCCAGGTCACCTGTCGCCACTCCCTTGTAGGATTCTGCGAATTCCCGGAGCAACTTATGCTCGCCGGGTTGCGAAGTGGAAATTCGCTGATCTGGATTTGAAAGTAGATGTTTCTGGAGTAGTTTCTCCGTAAACGTAGTTCGCAACGCGATAAGCTTACCTTGCGCGTCTTGCCGATCACTAACGTCAATCTGGAGAAGAGCATCAGCGGCGCAAGGTTGGGCCATCGAGATCGCCGAAAGGTTTACGTTAACAATCTCTCCAGAGATCGTTTCAAAAGCCCGCTTTCCAAGTTGTGCGACAAATTCAAACCTGAAACCCATAAGCAGCTTCTTGCGGAGCCTCCTGTAGGGTCCAAGGAACAGCCACGACTGGGGGCTGACGATGGCTGCCGTTCCGCCTGGTGAGCAGAACGCGAGGCACCGTTCGAGAAAGCAGGTGGCGAGGTCGGTGCTTGCAAGCGGAAACTTCTCGTCGACGAAGGTTGCTAGATCTGCGTGAAAATCGTTTTTTCCTCGATACGGAACGTTGGTAATGATCCAGTGGTACTGGTCCGAGAGTAGCCGTGCAGCCACCGCCAGATTCCCCGCGACGACGCCCAATTCCCTCTCTTGATCGTCCTCTGACACCAGGGCGCGCTTGACCAGCGGTACAACTCGCTCCCAGCCAAGATCAAGCAGATCCTCGCTGAACACTCGCCGCGGGTTAATGAGGCTGCCTAACGTCGGGGCGTCATTGAACAGGTCGTAGAGCCGTTCCAGCGCATGCTCCAGGTCCCGGTCGCCCTCGGCGAGGCGCAGCCAGTCGGTCTTGGGCGCGTTGATGCCGAGGCCGGAGCAGGCGAGATTCAGCGTCGGCAGTGGGCGGTAGCCACCGGCATCCGGCCAGCGCCAGGCGGTCAGGGCCAGCGCGAAGGCGGCGATCTCGACGCAGCGTTGGTCCAGCTCCAGGCCGTGCAGGTTGTCGCGCAGCACGGCGTCGACGGCCTCCTGCGCGCTCAGTCCCTCCAGCGCCATGCGCATCGGCACCAGCATCTGGAAGGCTGCGACCAGGAAATGCCCGGAGCCGCAGCAGGGGTCCATGACCTTCAGCTCGCCGAGGTGCTCGGGCCAGGCGTCGAAGGTGCCCGCGGCGGGGGTCCAGTCTTTCTCTGTAGCCAGGCCATCTTGGCCTGGGTCTGTAGCCAGGCCATCTTGGCCTGGTGAGTCTGGGTTGGGAGCGTTGAGTATGGCTCCAGGGCTAGAAGCCCTGGCTACAGTGGAAGCCCTGGCTACAGTTACAGTGGCGGCGTCGCGCCAGGGCCAGTCGGCGATGCCGGCCTTGTCGGGGTTGTGCCAGACGTAGCGGATCTGGAAGTCGTATTCCTTTTCGTTGCGGATGATGTGGTTGTAGGCGTCTTCTTGCCAAAAGGTGCCGGTGCGGTTTAGGTGTTTGTTGATGGTATTGGCGGTGAAGGATTTCCAGCTGTGGATGATCTTGGATAGTTCATGGCCGGGCAGCGGTTCGACAATGACGTGGACGTGGTTCGGCATGACGCACCAGGCGTGCAGTCGGTAGCGCTGGTCGTCGAAGTGCTTGAGGGCGTTGGCGATGATCTCGGCGAACTCGGGCTTGGCAAGGTGGCAGGCGCCATGGCCGGCGTCGAGATAGGTCTCGATCCTTTCTCGGTATTGATTCGTGATTTGTCTGCGCGCGGCATCGGTGGGTTGGCGACCGTCGCGTTCTGCCGCCTGCGCTTGGGCGTCGCGTTCCGCGGCCCAGGCTTGGAGCTTGGTCTTTGGGATGGAGTCGGCGAGACGGAAAACGATGTGGTAAACGGCGTTCTCGCAGGTCCAATGGGGCAGGTTTTCGCCGTGGGTCTTGTTTAGGGTGCTTTCGTCTAAGCCTTGTGCTGTAGCCATTACTGTAGCCAGGCCATCTTGGCCTGGGAAATCAGGGCTGGAAGCCCTGGCTACAGTGGAAGCCCTGGCTACAGTAGAAGCGCTGGCTGCAGTTGAGGGACGGACGAAGCGGAGGTATTCGAGGGGCACACCGGGGATGGCGGCCTTGCGGCGCAGCGCGTCCTCGCTCTCGGCATCTTGCAGGTCGTCCGCGCTCAAGCGCCGAGCGGCCCACCAGGCACCGAGGCTGTTGTCGAGCAGGAAGGCCACCATGTAGGGCTCGGTGAAGAGCTGGGTGACGGCGGGCAGTTCATCGGCGCCGATCTTGACCTCGGAGGCGTTGACCTCGTCCTTCCGCTTGGTCTGCCAGAACTGGTAGACCCAGCCGAGGCTGTCGGATGCCTGGAAGCTGTCCGGGTGCAGGCCGGCCAGCCGATTCTCCAGGGCGCGCTGGTGCTCGGGGGCGAGCTTGATGGCCAGCACCGGGCTGTCCGGGCGGAAGATCTGCGGCAGCATGCGCGAGGCATAGCGCCCGGCCAGCTCCCAGCCGTCGGCGGCGCCCTCGTCCTGGGCCAGCTCGTCGCATTCGTCCAGGGTCAGCGGCACGCCGTCCGGGTGCATCAGCAGGCCGTTCTCGGCCAGGAAGCGGGCGAACAGCATGCGGTGCCAGTGCTCGTAGGCGGTCTCCTGCACCAGCTTGTCGATGGCCTGGATGCCCGTCCGGCCGTCGCTGATCCCCGAGCTGGCGACCGTGGGCACGCAGCCGGCGGCGCAGGGCGCGCTCCTCGTCGGTCAGGTGCTTGGGGAGGTCCGCGTCGCCGACACCCAGGTGCATCAGCGCGGCACGGGCGGCCTCTTCTGCGATGTCGCGGGCCGCGACGACGGCGTCTTCCAGTTGCTTGCGCAGGGGTTTGGCGAGGCAGTCCATGAGGCATCTGCTCCTTGGTGGTGGGTCGAGCAGCGCTTGTGCTGGCGCGCGCTTCAGTCTCCAGCCGGGAGCGCACGCGCGATGTCAGGAAACGCCGTGCGTAGACCTTTGTCGGCCGTGAACAGCCGGGTGCCGAGATCCTGGGCAACGGCTACGAACTCGCAGTCGTAGGCGGAGCAGCCGCTGGTCTCGGCCAGCTGCAAGACAGCGTCGGACTGGACTTGGAACTCGCGACCGGCCATCAGACGCTCGGCCTGCTCTTGCACGGCAAAGGCTCGGTCCAACTGGAGCAAGCCCTTGCGCAGGTAAAGCGCGAGGACATTACGAAACTCCGAGCGCCAGAGCACTGGCGCAGCCCATGCTGGGTCGCTCTGATACAGGGTCTCGGCAGCCGCCGTCATCGGGGCCGGCAGCAGCATATAGGCAAGCACGTTGGTGTCGACGACGATCATGGCCGACCAGACTCGATCGCGGTGCGGATCTCGTCGGGTCAAGGGGCGGCAGGTCGAGTCCGGAGCGCAAGGCGCGGATCTGGGCGAGCTGCTGCTCCGGGTCGGTCGGTTGCACGCGCAGTGCCCGCTCTAGGGTCGCGATCAGCTCGCCGTTGATGCTGCGATGATGCGCCTGGGCGTTGGTTTTGAGGCGCTGATAGAGCCCATCTGGCAGGTTCTTGATGGTGACGGCAGGCATGAGGGCAACCAAAACACAGGTGATTTGCTGCTTATCATCTAGCGTTGGTTGACCGCCGTCAATCACATCGACCATCTGCGTTGTAGCCCAGTATCTCGTCGTCGCTGCGCTGATCAAGCTCCGGCAGAGACCAGACCTTGCGACGGAGCCAATCGAGCGTTTGCTCAAGCTGTGGCTCAGAGCCGCCAAGCCGTGCCAAGTGGCGCGCGCTCTCGCGCTCGATCAGGGCCTTGAGCGACTCATTCACCAAGACCGTTGGCTCTCGGATGCCGCTCAGCTCCTGGGCACGCTGGAGCAGGCCGTTCTCGATATCAACGGTGATTCGCATGTTTGTCACTTGGCAATGCCTAAGAACACAGCCAGGGCGCGCTCGATACATGCAACAGAAGGAAGCGCAGGGTCCAAGCGTACCCCCTTAAATCATCACCGGCCCATCGTTGAGCTTGTCGCGGATACGCTGCCTCGGCCTCTGCGAGCCACTCGGCAAGGTCGGCCTCGTCGGTGAGTGTCCGGCGCGGCAGGTCCACCCGCTGCACCTTGGGCTCCAGCAGCTTGGCGGCCTCCAGGCGGGCCTGCTCGAAGCGACCCTTGAGCGCCTGGGTGCGGTCCGCCCATTGGGACAGCGAGCAGCGTTCCAGCTCGTCGAGGATGCGCTCGGTGTGGACACGACCGAGACGGTCTCATGCAGGCCGTGCTTGGCGAGGATCGCCTGGCACTGCTCGGCCGTGAGCGACTGCCAGTTGCTGTCCTGCTCCAGCGCGGCCAGCTCGGCGTCGTAGGTGGTCCGATACGTCTCGACGTGGTGGTTGAGGCTGGTGCGCAGCAGGTCGACGGTCTTGTCCAGCAGGGCCTGGACCGGGTCGTGGTCGGCGAGCAGCGCCCGTTGCTTCTGGATCTCCGCGGCCTCGCCTTGCAGCTCCTTGTAGGGTCCGAGGTCCTTGGCGTGGTCGAGCAGGTCCTGCAGCAGCGTCCAGACGGGCCAGCGTTTGGCGATCTGCTCGCCGGTGGTCTTCCAGTCCGCGCTGCTCTGGATCAAGGCATCGCGCTGGCTGAACAATTCGGCGAGGAGCGCGTTGCCGGCCAGGGCTTGCAGGTCGTCGATGCGCTTTCTGATCGGGAACCGCGGGCTTGGGGGCCTCGCCGCCGGCCTTGGCTGCAGAGGTCGCGCAGCGTGCGCAGCAGCTCCGGCGCCTGTCGATCTCGGTGCCGGGCTGACAGCCGACGGCGGCGGCCTGGAAGACCTTGCGGATCTGGATCTTCTGCACCGGGCTGATGGTGACGGTCTCGGGCTTGAAGGTGCTTTGGGTGATCTGGCGGCGCTCCAGCCCCTTGGCGTCGACGGGTTTGGACGAGGTTGTTCAGCGCGAGCACATGGCCGCTGGCGACCAGGGCGTAGAGGGCACCGTCGACGGCGTCTTGGGGCCAGCCGTAGGGCGGCGCCTTGAAGTGGTCGCGCAGGTCGCTGCCCTTCTTGCCGGCGCCGAGTTGCTTGAGGATGGCGGCGCAGACCGGGTGCTGGTCGGTGTCCGCGCTGTGCTTGATGGGCTGCAGGGGCTGGGTCTCGCCCTTGCGCGCGCGCTCGATGACCTTGTCCCAGCCGAGCTGATCGGCGGTGTCGAAGTCGCCGTACAGACGCACGATGGAGGCGCCGCCCGCGGCCTGGAGCTTGTCGGTGAGTTCGCTGCCGTCGACGGTCTGCCCGCCGCCCTGGTAGACCTGGGCACCGCGGACGACGGCCTTGACGATCTGGGCGATGCGCCGGGCCGCGTCGTTGCGGCGCGTCTCCATGGCGGAGCGGGCATCCTGGCCCTCGGGGGTGGCCGGAATGCCGCGGGTCTCCAGCGTGAGCTGGGCGGCCTTGTGCTCGATGATGGCGGAGCGCAGCTCGTTGCGGCTCTGGGCCGGCAGGAAGACGAAGATCGCCGGGCTGGTGGGGCCGGCGTTGCGGGCGTCGCCCTTGATCTCGGCCTCGGAGCTGCTCCAGCCGTCGCGGAACCAGGCAACGATCTGCTTGTCGGCGTCCGCCGGCAGGGTGTCGTCGTAGCAGGGGGTGAGGGTGCGGGCCTCTTTGGTCTGCCCCTGGGTCAGGTGCACGCCCTTGAGCGCATCCCGGTAGGCGGCCTTGAACAGGTCGATGCGCTCCATCTCCAGGCGCTGGGTGTTGGCCGACAGCTCCGAGACCTGCTTGCGGTACTCGTCGTGCCAGGCGCTGCTCTCGGCGGTCTGCAGGCGGTACTCGGTGCCCGCCGGGGTGGCGATGGCCATGACCAGCCCGTCCTTGTCGTGCAGCTCATCAAGTAGGGCCGGGATGCGCTTGCGCAGCGTCGCTGGAGCCGCCGGCAAGGTCCGTGACCAAGAGGTCCGCCAGGCTGTCCTCGGTGGCGCGCAGGCCGATGTCCGCCATCGGGTCGGTGGGCAGCTTGCCGATCAGGTAGACGAGCTTGAGCAGGCTGGCCTTGAGCCGGGCGTCGTCGTCACCGGCGGCGAGCTTGCCGATGCGGTCGTAGACCTCGCGCGACAGCAGCCCGGTCTGCAGCAGGTCGGTGCTGAGCTGGTCGTAGATGAAGTCGCCGGACACGACCTGGCCCAGCGGTTGCTCCGCCGTGGCGCAGGCGGCCTCGTGGACGATGCGCAGCTGGTTGCGCAGCTGGGAGATGGTGCCGGACTCGTCGAGCTTGTGCAGGACCTTCTCCCAGAACCGCCGGCGCACCGGCAGCAGGGGGTAGTCCGCGACCATGATCTGCTCGTCTTCGGTGGTGTGCTCCAGCTTGGTGCCGCGCAGATGCCGGGAGACCTCGCCGAGGTTGTCGGTGAGCGTCTTTTGGATGGCGGGCACGGCGCCCTGCGTTTTCTGCAGGATGATCTTGCGGATGACGGCCTCGACGTCGGTGTCCGAGAGCTGCACCGGCACGGTGAAGCGGCCCTTGATCTTCTGCAACGAGGGGGTGCCGGACATGGCGGTCTGGCCGGTGCCGACGAAGAGCAGACGCCCGCCGAAGTGCTTGCTGCAGGACTCGACCACCTCCTGGATGCTGTAGGCGCGATCGCCGCTGTCGCCGATGAACTGCTGCACCTCGTCGAGGACGATGAGGGTGAGCGGGAAGCCGTCGTCGTTGGTCAGCGCGTCCTTGACGGCGCGGATCATCTCGTCGTTGGAGACGTCCTGGACCTCGGGGTACTGGGCGATGAGGCGGTCGCCGACGTGCATGGCGTCCGGCGCCAGCTCGGGCTTGGCGGCCAACAGGGCCGCGTGCAGGTCGTCGGAGACGAACAGCTCCGGCAGCTCCCGCTCCAGGCTGGTGCCGTTCTGCGCAAGGGCCGCTTCGACCGCTTCGAGGATGCCCTCGCGCTTGAGCCAGATGACCAGGCGCGCCTGGTTGTACTTCTCCGGCAGGCCGGCGGACTTGAAGACGATGCCGAGCAGGGCGAGACGGACATTGTTGCCGGCGCCGGAGCCGAGCTTGCCGGAGGCGGCGTGCAGGCCGCCGTAGCGCTTGCTCTGGTTGTTCAGCTCCCGGAGGTGGTCGGTGATGTCGGTCGGCAGTCTGGCGACGCTGCGCGCCGTGGCGCCGTCGTCGAAGGCGACGTCCACCCACAGGGCGCGCAGCATCTTGGCCAGGTGCGACTTGCCGCTGCCGTAGAAGCCGCTGATCCAGACGCCGGGCTGCTCGGGCGCTTGCCCGAGATTGCCGAGATAGATCTCCAGGATCTTCTGCAGGCCCTTGGCGTACTCGCCGTCGCAGACGAAGGTGTCCAGTTCGTAGCGGAGGATCTCCAGCGCTGCCTGGGAGCGGTCCTCCGAGACCTCGGCGACGCCGTTGTTGATCAGCCGGTTGGCTAGGGGGTCCTTGCTGTAGATTTCCCGGTTGTGCATGGTCATGATCTGCTCCTTCGATTCAGTCCGTGGTGATGGCGTGCGCCAGGTAGCCCCAGCCATCGCGGGCGTCCAACAGCCGGTAGGTCTTGTCCTCCACCTCGCCGGGAAAGAAGACGACCAACCGGCCATTGATGGCGGAGGCGGCCTGATCGACGACCGTCGAGACGCTGGAGACGCCAAACAGGGCGCCGACCCCGGCCATCGCAACGACGTCATTCGCCGACGCCTGCGCGATCTGCGCGCTGGTCCGCTCCACCAGGTGTTTGGTGAACTCGGTCAGCCGGCCCTCGGGATAGCCGGCCAGCAGCTCCGGGCGGCGAAAGTATTTGTCGCGGTAACGCTGGGCGGCCATCCACTGCGGGAAGGCGTCGGTCAGGTCGAGCAGCTTCCAGCCGTGGCCGGCGTCGCGGGTGCGAAGCTCGAACTCGTCGATGTAGACGCGAAATTTCAGCTCGTCCGCCGGCGGGTAGACGACGAAGATCACGCGTTCGATGCCGGACAGCCCCTCGGGCCAAGGCGTGGCGATGTGCTCCGCGTAGCGTTCGATGAGACGGTCAAGCCTGCTCATTGAGCCACTCCTGTTCCTGCTCGGTCAGATAGTCCGGGGAAGCGGACCTCCATGACGCCGCCGGTGCGGCGAAATACCAGCAGCCCGCGCTGGGCCGCGGCCTGGGTCAGTTCGATCAGCCGCTCCTCTGGGAGATCGAGCACGCGCACCCAGTCGCTGGTGAAGAGGCGGCGTGCGAGGCGACCCTCTAGATAACCCAGGAACAGCGCGAAGGTCACGTTCGCCGGGGTGATAACCGGCTGCGAGCGGACCTTCCTGACGTGTCCAGTCAGGTAGCCGGCTTGGGTCCAGGTGCCGTTGACTCGCTGAGCCATGGCTTCCACAGACGAGTCGCTGAAGCGGTCTTTGCCCCAGTCGCTGAAACGCTGCGCCATCTGCTCACGGGTGACCTGGGTTCCGGGTTTTGCGTCTAGGATCGGGGGCGCGCTCGCTCGAAGTATTGCGTCCCGCGCCAAAGCCAGCGACAACGCCAGCACGGGCTGGCTCTTCGGATCGGCAGGCCAAAGTCTCCGAAGTACGCGAAAGAGACAGATCTCCGGGTCAAGGCCATAAAGGTCGCTGAGATGCTCGAACGTCAACTTGCGCGCCTTTAACGTCGGCTTGTCGAGCACGTTCTGCTCGACGACAGCCATCCGGTAGTCGCCTCGCGACGACTCCTCTTTTGCGACTTCGAGAAGCCGCCGTAGCTCGGGTAGCATCATCGTCCGCGCCGCATGCGCCCCACCCTTGCCGAGCTTAAAGCCGAACTGAAGCAGTCGTTCGGGGTTCTCTAGCGAAAACAACCGTTCACTCCGACAGAGCTGCCGCCAGCCTGTTTTCGCTGTCGCAAGCCGCGCAACAGGTCACCCGGAACATAGGCAGCCCATTGTGCGGCGCCGGCTGCGCATCAGAATCCGCGACTGACATCGGCAATACCCAGACGAGGCTGGTCGGTGCGGAGCGACATCTGCTCGGCGAGCTGACCGAACACATCCATGCCGACCGGCTCGACGTTGACCACGCGGACGATGCCATTGGGGTCGAGGCCGGCGATCTGCGCGTCCTTTTTGATGGCTTCCAGCTTGAGCATGAGCGGTCGGTCCTGATCGGTTAGCCTGTCGTTGGAACTGTGACGGCTGGCGGGGCGATGATACCAGCGCATTGCCGAGCGTCGCAGGATGCGTATGCAACGAAAGGCGTTCCGCCGATCGAATGCTTCATCTCTGCTGGCGGCCAGACGGCGCGACGACTGTGAATGTGTAAGAAGCGATCGGGGCTCAATCGATTGGCCAAGACGGCCGGGCACCATCCTCTGGCTTACAGATCCTGATCGAGGAACGGGTTTTCGGACACCGGTGGCCGCGGCGGGGGCGGCCGATGATGGGGCTTGTGCGCCGGTGCGGCATGCCTGGATGCCGGGGCCGCTGCCCGGTCGACAGAGATGTCAGCGCCGCCCGATCCGGTCCCGATGACTGGCGGGGCCACGGGCTGGACGGCTCCCAACAGTGGCAGCGGCATGCTGCCGGGCCGATAGGCGTCGAAGCGGGCGCGGGCGTTGACGGCGTCCACCTGATGCTGGTCGCCGGCCAGTTCCAACGCGGCGCTGAGGTTGTGCCAACGCAGCAGCAGCATGGCCTCGCGACCACCGGCGTCCGCCCGCCCGCGGGCATGGACGCCGATCTCGGGGGCGCTCAGCATGGCGTCGTCGAGGACCGCCCGGTCGCCGTCGACCGATAGGTACAGATGGCCGGCCAGGTTCTCCACCTTCAGCATGTCGTCGAACCAGCCCTGGCGGCCGCGCTCGTCGTCCAGCAGCGCGATGAACGGTCGGCTGTCCTGCACGGTGACGCCGGCCTTCATGTCCAGCTGCATCGGTTTGCGCCAGACCACCTCGGTGTCCTCTAATTGCAGCCGCGCCTGCCAGCGCCGGTCGGTGGTCGGCGCTGCCGCCCCGGCGACGCGCAGGTCAGACAGCAACAGCGACGAGCCGGTAATGTCGAAGCGCATGTCCTTGGCGGCACCGTCGCGCACCTGCAGCTCCAGCCGCAGGTCGCCGATGACCCGCTCGCGTGCCAGCCCGATACCGATCTCGTCCGCCTCCAGCAGCAACTCGCCCTCGGCGCGGTCGGCGCCCAGGCGCAGATCGCTGACCAGCGTCGCCTCGCCGGACAGCAGCTCGAACGGCGCGTTCACGGGCAGATAGGCGTTGTAGACACGCAGGTCGCGGACGCGGGCCGAGTGCACCTTCAGCGCCAGCTCCGCGTCGCCGCCGGTCTCGCTGAAGGCGTCGGTGACCACCAGCGCGGCATCCATGCGCACCTCGCCGATGCTGGGCTCCGCCTCGTCGCGGCGGCGCAGCCGGGCATCCGCCAGCGACACATCGAGCCGCACCTGTGCCTGCTTGCCGCCCTGCTCCAGCGCGAGCGTCGCCGTACCCTGACCATCGGCGCGGTGCTCGAGCACGGCCAGCGACAACGCATCCGCGGGCAGCCTCAGCGTCGTGCCCTTGGTCGGCAGACCGCCGGCGAGCACGATGTCCGCATCGATCTCGCCGGAGCCGCTCAAACCGAGCTGCATCGGCCGGTTCAGCAAGGCCGCGATCCAGTCCAGCCCCGAGACCTTAAGCGATGCGCCCAGCCGGCCGCTGGCGCTGGCCAGCAGCGCACCAAATCCGCGTTCCGCCAGCGCGCTGGCGATGGCCGGGATCGGGTCCGCGGCATTGTCGCGCGCCGCGGGCAGCCGCAGCGCGCCCTGGTCGATCCGCAGCGACGCTGCCCAGGGCTCGGCGTCGGTGCTGGCGGTCGCGGTGGCGGCCACCCGGGCGTCGTCCAGTTGCAGACGGGTACCGTCCAGGTGCAGCGTGATCCCATCGGCATCGTCCACCCGGGCGCGCAGTTGCAGCAACAGGTCCGTGTTGGCGCGATAATCGCCATGGCGCAGGCCGGCATCGTCGGAGGCCAGATCCAGGTCCAGCGTCAGCTGCCGCGGCGTGACCTCGAAGCGGCCGCTGACGGTGCCGGTGCCACCGAGCAGGGTTAGGCCCCAGTCCGGCGCGAACAGGCGGTTGTATACCCGCAGATCGTCCACCTGCATGGACGGGATGGTCAGCAGCAGCGACAGCTCCACCTCCGAGGCCAGGTCCGCCGCGCGCGTGGCGGTAGAGGTGGTGGTCGGGTCGGTCTCCGCGGCATGCAACCGCGCGGTCAGGCCGCGGCCGGAGAATAGGCGCTGACGACCCGAGTCGCCGGGCGCGCCCGCGCCCCGTTCGATCTCCGCCTGCACCTGATCGAAGCGCACGGTCAGGTCGGCCTGCGCCTCGTCGTCGGGATCGACGACGAACTCCACGGAGCCATCGCCGCTGAAGTCGTAGGGACCGAGGCGCAGCGCCAGCGCGTGGGCCTCCACCAGCAGGTCGGTACCGGGCAGCACCTCCCCGCGAGACATGGCCAGATGTCCGGTGAGCCGGCCACGCCCGCGCAGGTCGAGTGCGGCCAGGGGCGGCACGATCAGCGACAGAAAGCCGAGCCCCTGCACCGGCAGGTCGATGCGCAGATCCAGGTCGCCGACGCGCATGAACTGAAGCCCCTCGGTATTGGACAGCAGGAACGGCGGGATATCGACCTGCCCCTGGAGCGACGCGGCGTCGGCCACCGGCGTCTGGTCCGCAACCTGCAGCGAGCGCAACGCCAGGTCCAGCGCCCCGTCGGTCAGCGACAGGCGGCCGACCCGGGTGTCCATCCGAAAGCCGCCGCGCACCGTGCCCGGCAGCGTGCCGCGCAGATGAGACACCCAAAAGCGGTGCTCGCCCCGAAGGCGCACGTGCTCGATGGCCAGTTGCAGCGCGGTCGGGGCCGCGTCCGGCACCGGCTCCGCCAACGCGTGCGGGTCGCGGTTGCGGATGACCGGATAGAACGCCGCCAGCGGATCGGGCTCGGCACCGGCCACGGGGCGCGGGCGCAAGCGCAGGTCCAGATCGTCCAGTTCCAGATCGGCGACATCGATCTCACCGCGCAGCAGTGGCCGGAGCGCCAGCGACACGGCGACCCGCGACGCGTCGAGCTGCCATTGCTCGGTCGCGGTCTGCCCGTCCATCGCGATCCCGTGCAGATGCACGCGCAGCGGATAGGGACTGAATGCATATTGCCAGTCGATCGAGAAGTGGTCCGGCTGCAGCGCGTCGATCCGCGCCCGCACCGCGGGCAGGTTCAGCGCCAGGTTCGCGACGCTCAGATAAAGCACCGCGACGCCGGCAACGAGAAGGGAGAGTCGGGCGAGGAACTTCGTCATGCTGGTGTCGAATCAGGGCAAGGAAGGAATCCAAGGCTGCCGTGCCCACTGTGTCAAGCCAGTAGCCGTCCCCGAACGGAGGGTCGCGGACTCACGTCCCGAGCCGCAGAAGCGAACAGAGGAAACCCAATTGGGTTTCGCTATTGCTCAGACGTGCTCGGCGATTCTTGGATGACGATCTTGTTCGCTGCCAATGGTTCGGTATTCGGTGCTGGAGTCTCAGGGCCCGAAACGAGGCGTAAGAATATCCCGAGACCGACCATAATCAACACCGACGCCAAGATCAGTGCAAGCGGCCACAACACCAGCGTAAAGTCTTTGTTTGCCGCCTCGAAAATGCCAACCAGTCCTTCTAAGGCAACTGCGATTGCAATCACAACCATGAATCGCGTCAATGTCTGCCGAGCCTCGTCCGGACTATGCGATTGCTTGTCTCGCTGCACTTCTTCCTCGAACAAATAGCGCCCCACATCCGCCACTGCTATCGCGATGATGGCGTAGCTAATGGAATCCAGCAGGTCTTTATCGATTTTTCCATGAACAATGACGAAAATGTAAATCTCATGAAACGCTTTCAGAACAAGGCACAGTGCAGCGACAATAAAAAGCAGACTCGCCAAGAAATAGAACGACCGGGAAACGTAGGACGCCACGCGATGAACGCTGAGTCTTCCGCCAGACAACTGTTGCATAACGAGACAGACCTCCAGAATCCACAGAAAGACTCAGCGAAAGAGACGCCGACCGTTCGTAGCCGAGCGCGCATAGTCAGGGACAACGAGGCGACGGTCAAATCCCTTTGCCGAAGTCGGCGGACCCGGCAGCGCGCTGGCCGCGAACGCGGATCGAGGTGTCCTTGCCCTTGCCCCAGGGTATGATCGTCGGGCTTTCAACGCATCGAGCCGCTGAGACCCTGTCGAATCCTGTCTGTCCCGACCCCTAGCCCTGAATGGACCTGCTGAACTCCCTGTTTCTCTCCGCCCCGTGGGGCGTGCTGCGCGCCGGTCTGCACGTCGCCTTTCTGCTGGTGCTGGTCTATCTGCTGAAGCAGATGTTCGATCTGCGCGCCGTTGTCGGTCTGCGTCACCTGGCCAAGCCGCGCGCCGGCTTCAATGTCGCCGTGGTCGGCATCGGCCTGCTGTTCGTTGGCGTGCTCGGTTACCAGGCCAGCTGGCAATTGTCCGGGACGGCGCGGCAGCCCTTCGTCGCCTTTATGCAGTCACACGACCGGCGCCAGTTCAACCCGGCGCACTGGATCGAGCGCGGCCGTATCCTCGATCACCGCGGTCAGGTGCTGGCGGAGAGCCGCGTGGTCCGGAGCCGGACCGGCAATGGAACCGATGGCGAGCAGGTGCAGCGTGTCTATCCCTACGGGCCCGGCTTTGCGCATGTGGTCGGTTATGCCGACCCACGCTTCGGCACCTCCGGCATGGAGGCGGCCGGCAACGTCAGTCTCAACGGCGGCTCGCCGGAGAATTGGCTCGAATGGGGTGAACTCGGTCGCCAGCTGGTGACGCGGGACAAGCGCGCCAAGGGCCGCGATCTGGTGCTGACGCTGGACGCCGATCTACAGTCCCTGGCCTATCAGTTGCTCGGCGGGCGCCCCGGCGCGGTGGTCATGCTGGTGCCTTCCGACGGTGCCGTGCGGGTGCTGACCAGCAGCCCGTCGTTCGATCCGAACCAGGTCGACGCCGAGCTGTTCCGTGGTCATGATCCTGACGCTCGGCTGCTCAACCGCGCCACCGCCGGCCTGTATCCACCGGGCTCCACGTTCAAGGTGGTGCTGGCGGCGCAAACCCTGGATGCCGGCCAGGAGCCGGTATTGCAGTGCCCGGCGGACGGCTTTACCACGTCGCGGCGCTACCCGAAGATCCGCGATCACGAATACTATTCCGCGCGCCGATCGGGGCAGTACCTGGCGGGGCTTCGGCCGCATCGGTCTCAGCAAGGCGTTGAGCAAGTCATCGAATGTCTACTTTGCACAGCTCGGCGTGCAAGAGGGTCATGCGGCCTTCCATCAAACCCTGGATCGATTTGTGTTCAACAGCCGGGTGGTGCTCACCGACAGCCTGTCCAGCCGCCAGTTTATGCGCACCGGCCGCGTCCCGCGCATCGCGAAGTCGGACCAATACGGACTGGCCCAGGCATCCATCGGTCAGGGTAAGGTGCTGACAACGCCGGCGCATATGGCCCTGATCACCGCCGCCATCGCCAACCGGGGTGTCGCAATGCGGCCGCGCCTGACCGCCGCCGAACCGCCGCAGGCGTTGGCGCGCTTCATGTCCGGCAACACCGCCGCACGGCTTTCGAGCATGATGCGCCGCGTGGTCACCGAGGGCACCGCGCGCGGCATCGAGGTACCGGAACTGGCCATCGCCGGCAAGACCGGCACCGCGCAGAATCCACTCGGCGACGCACACAGCTGGTTCATCGGCTTCGCGCCCGCGGACCGCCCCGCCCTGGCCGTCGCGGTCATGGTGGAGCACGCCGGCTACGGCTCGACCGTCGCCGCCCCCATCGCGCAGCAACTGCTGCTGCTGGCACAGGAACGGGGGCTCATGCATGCCCGCTAAACCGGCCCGTCCAGAGACCATCGCCGAGCGCTGGCAGCAGCGCGCCCCGGAGCGACAGCTGCTGCTGTGGGCGCTGGTGGCCATCGCGCTCGGCTTTCTGATGCTGCTCGGCGCCGGCCCCAAGGATGGCTATGCGGTGGGCTGGATCGACCTGCTGCCGCTGCTGACGCTGGTGGTCAGCTTCGGCGCCGCGCATGTGATCTTTGCGCTGCTGGGCTTTCGTGGCGATCAGCTCGTACTCGCCATCATCGCGCTGCTGTGCGGCATCGGCCTGCTGGCGCAGTTCCGCATGGGCGTGTTCATCGGCGATCAGGTCAGTGCGCTGACCTATCTGTTGCTTCCCGCCGGAGTCGCACTGATGACGACCGCCGTCGCCATCGCCATGGACGGCCGCTACCGTCTGCTGGCCCCTGCCATCTGGTTCTGGGCGCTGCTGTCGTTGGGCCTGGTCGGACTGCTGCTGGCCACCGGGCAGCGTTTCCGCGGTGGCGTCTATGCCGCTGGCTTCATCACGCCCACCGAATTGCTGAAGCTCACCGTGGTGCTGTTCGCCGCCGCCTTTGTCGATCGCCACGCCAAGGCGCTCGCCAAATGGCCTGGCGCCATCCCGTTTCCGCCGCTGCGCACGCTCTGGCCGTTGCTGGCCTTCTTCGCGGTGCTGATGGCGCTGCTGCTGTGGCAGCGCGATCTGGGCATGATCGTGATCTTGAGCCTTGCGCTGCTCGCATTGCTGCTGGCCGGCACGCGCCAGCCGGGCTACCTGATCTACGGCGCACTGCTGGCGGGCATCGCCGGCTATGCGCTGTTCGCGCTCTTCAGCCATGGCCAGCGCCGCATCGCCGCCTGGGCCGATCCGTTTCAGGACCCAACCGGCGGCGGCTGGCAAATCCTGCAAGGACTCTCCGGCATGTACGCCGGCGGGCTCTGGGGCGAGGGCTTCAGCCAGGCACGCCCGCAATACACCCCCATCGCCGAGTCCGATTTCATCTACGCCGTCATCGCCGAAGAACTCGGTTTCGCTGGCAGCGTCCTGCTGCTCGGGTTTTTCCTGCTGCTGATCGCTCGCCTGCTCAACATCGCTGCCCGCGCTCGCAGCCCCTTCGGCCTGCTCACCGCCACCGGCATCACCACCGTCTTCGCCGCCCAGACCTTCCTCAACGTCGGCGGCGTGACCAAATTCATCCCGCTCACCGGCATCACCCTGCCGTACATCAGCCATGGTGGCAGCAGCCTGCTAACCGCCTTCGTCAGCTTGGGCCTGGTCCTGGCGATCTCCGACGGCGAGCCGAAGCCGGTGCGCAAGCAACGCGCGGTGAAAAAGGCCCCGTCGAACAGAAAGCCGACACCGACGACACGCAAGCGATAACTGGGCTGACCGCGGAAACGACCCCTGCCGCATCGCGCGCAGACTCCGTTGCGGCCGAAGCCGATCAGCTCACCAATGAAGGCGGATAGATGCTGGTCTCAAACAGGCCGAAGGTCGAGCGAATTCGCCTTTAGGGCACCAACGGCGCCGTACGGCGACCGTACGCGAGACCCAACAGCAGCGCGCCAGCGACGATCATCGGCAGCGACAGGACCTGGCCCATGGTGAGCCAGTCGAAGGCGAGATAGCCGATGTGGGCATCCGGCAAACGGACGAATTCCACACCGAAGCGGAACAGGCCATAGAGCAACAGAAACAGCCCCGACACGGCCATGACGGGGCGCGGACGGCTTGAGAACCACCACAGAACGACAAACAAAACCAGCCCTTCGAGCGTCGCCTCGTAGAGCTGTGAGGCATGCAGCGGCAGGCTCCAGGCAGTGTCCACCGGCAGCCCCGCGCAGTACTGCGGGAAGCGCTCGCAGGGCAGGCGTATGCCCCAGGCAACGCTGGTGGCATGACCCCAGAGCTCGCCGTTGATGAAGTTGCCGATTCGCCCGGCGAGCAGACCGAGGGGAACCAGCGGCACGACAAAGTCTCCTACCTGAAAGTAGCGCAGCCCGTACTTGCGAGCGAGCAGGCCGATGGCGATGAGCACGCCGATGAGGCCGCCGTGGAAGGACATGCCGCCCTCCCAGACCTTGAGCACGTTCAGCGGATTGGCCAGTATCTGGTCAAAGCCGTAGAAGAACATGTAGCCCAAGCGACCGCCGGCGATGGTGCCGACGACGCAGTAGAAGATGAGGTCGTCGACCATCTCCGTGGTCCAGGTCGAACTCCAGATGGAGCCTGGGCGCGACGCACGCCAACGACCGAGCAGCCAGGCCGCGGCAAAGCCCACCAGATACATGAGGCCGTACCAGTGCACCTTGAGCGGGCCGATGGCGACGGCGACGGGATCGATGTCGGGATAAGTCAGCATGGGCGCGCATGTTAGGCGATTGGCGGAGATTTTTATACCAGATCACGCAGGATTGGCGACCAAAGGTCCCACATCGTTCGTTGCGGGCTGAACTATTCTGACAAACATCGCTGTAGAGGCATCGGCAGACCATTGCACGCATCCACTATGAAAGACCAGACCGAACCACTGAATCAGCTACACGAGATCGCCGCCGGCTTCGCCGCGACGGCACCTTCCCTCACCCCGGCGGCAACAGCCGGGGCCGACTACTGGAGCCTGCGCCTGGTCGACCAGATCAGCGAGGGGCTCGCGGTGCGCGACGACGTCGCCGAGCCAAGCAGCTTGGGGCTGTCCCGTGGCGGCATGGTCACCGTCGTCGTCGGCGCCGGGATCGGTTACGGCGCCACCAACGACCTGAGCCCGGCCGGGCTGGCGGCGGCCTTTAAGCGCGCCTGCGCATTCGCGTCGCTGCACGATCGACTGGGGCTGTTCGACGCCCGCCAGTACCCCCGCAGCGCACTGCGCGCCGAGTTCCAGGCGGCGGTGGCACAGCCCTGGGAGTCCTGGACCCTGCAAGACAAGTTCGCGGTCTTGGCGCAGGCCTGCGCCGGACTGGATGTGGACGAGCGCATCGTCGAACGCGCGGCCTGGCTCGGCCATCAGCGCACCGTGCAGTTGCTGGTCACCTCCGACGGCGGTGAGATCGCACAGCACTGGGAATACGTGCACTGCGGGCTGTCGGCCACGGCCCATGCCGACGGTCAGACCCAGACCCGGCGCGGCGGCGGCGCCGACCATGCCCAGCAAGGCGGCCTGGAACGGATCAGCGCGACCGGCCTGGTGGAGGATGCCGAATTGGTCGCCAGCGAGGCGATCGCGCTGGTCGAGGCACCGGAGTGTCCGACCGGGCGCCGCGATCTGGTGCTGCTGCCGAGCCAGATGACGCTACAGATCCACGAGTCCATCGGCCACCCGCTGGAGCTCGACCGCATCCTCGGCGACGAACGCAACTACGCCGGCCTGTCGTTTGTGACACCGGACATGTTCGGCACCTACCGCTACGGCTCCTCGCTGCTCAACGTGACCTTCGATCCCGGCGTGCCCGGTGAACTGGTCAGCTATGCCGCCGACGACGACGGCACCCCGGCCAAGCGGGTGCACCTGATCCGCGACGGCATCCTCGAGCGACCCTTGGGCGGTGCGCTGTCGCAGCGTCGCAGCCGCTTGACCGGCACCGCCAACTCCCGCGCCTGCGACTGGGATCGGCCGCCCATCGACCGCATGGCCAACATCAATCTGGAGCCCGGCGAAGGCGGGCTCGACGAGCTGATCGGGCGCGTCGAGCACGGCGTGCTGCTCGACACCAACCGCTCCTGGTCGATCGACGACAGCCGCAACAAGTTCCAGTTCGGCTGCGAACTCGGTCGGCTGATCGAAGACGGCGAACTCAAGGGCCTGGTGCGCAACCCGAGCTACCGGGGCATCTCCGCGGAGTTCTGGCGCAGCCTAGACGGCGTCGGCGGCGCCGAGACGCTGGAGGTGCGCGGCGTGCGCAACTGCGGCAAGGGCGAGCCGAATCAGTCGGTCTACGTCGGCCATGCGTCGCCGCCCTGCCTGTTCCGCGACGTCGAGGTCTTTGGAGGTGGGCTATGAATCAGGAGGCATTCTTTGCATTGGCCGACCGGCTGTTCGAGCGCACCCAGGGCGACGAGCTGCTGTTCGCGAATCTCGACGTCGAGGATTCCGACTTCGTGCGCCTAAACCAGAACCATGTGCGCCAGGCCGGCAACGTGCGCAGCGCGGGGTTGGGTCTGACGCTGATCGACGGCAGCAAGCAGGTGGAAGGCGGCTGCGAACTGACCGGCAGCGCCGATGCCGATCTGGCCTTGGCGGTGTCGCTGCTGGCGCGGCTGCGCGAGCGACTGCCGCATGTGCCCGATGATCCATACCTGCACTTCAGCGATACGCCGATGCAATCCAGCCGCGCCATCGCCGCGGATCTACCCGACGCGGCGGAGGCCATCGCCACACTGACCGACCAGGCCGTCGGACTCGACCTGGTCGGCATCTGGGCCTCGGGCCTCATCGGCGAGGGACTCGCGAGTTCCATCGGCCATCGCTGCTGGCATCAGAGCGAAAGCTTCAACCTCGATTGGAGCTGTTACCTCGATCGTGACAAGGCGGTCAAGGATGCCTATAGCGGCTTTGCCTGGGACCCGCTCCAACTGGCGGAGCGGATCAAGCGCCAGCGCGATCGCCTACAGGTCATGGCGAGACCGCAGCGGCGCATCGAACCCGGCCGTTACCGCGCCTTCCTGGCACCCGCCGCGATGCAGGAACTGATGGACATGCTGGCGTGGGGCGGCTTTGGTCTGCGCGACCATCGCACCCGCCAGACACCGCTGCTGGCCCTCGCCAACGGCGAGGTGGCGCTGCATCCGACACTCAACATCACCGAGGCCAACGAGCGCGGCCTCGCCGCGGGCTTCACCGCCGAGGGCTTTGCCAAGGCCGAACGCGTGCCGCTGATCAACAGCGGACGCTTCGGGCAATGCTTGGTGGATGCACGCAGTGCCAAAGAGTACGGCGCCGAGGTCAACGCCGCCGCGGAGTACCCGGAGGCCATCGAAGTCGCCGCCGGCGACCTGCCCGCGGACGATGTCCTCGCGACGCTGGGCACCGGGCTCTACATCGGCAATCTCTGGTACTGCAACTGGTCCGATCGCAACGCCTGCCGCGTCACTGGCATGACCCGATTCGGCACCTTCTGGGTGGAGGATGGTCAGATCGCCGCCCCATTGGCGGTGATGCGCTTCGACGATTCGCTGTATCGGCTGCTCGGCGACCGACTGGAGGCCCTGACCCGGGAGCGCGACCTGGTGCTGTCCGCCGAGACCTATGATGGTCGATCTTCCGACAGCGCCCTACTACCGGGGGCGCTCGTCAGCGGCATCGATCTGACGCTCTGAGTGTCATCTACAAAGCACACTCGATGCCAGGTTTTGTGTGAACTAGTTCATAAGGCGAGGGGTTGTGTGGGCGTTACTCTGTCACTGCCCTCCGCGATCACCCTGCCTCAGGGACGAGACAGGAGCAGAGGCCGGTGCTTCTGGAAACACCGATAGAATCAGCACTTGGCGCGCACGGACGCGCCATTTTTTTTGCCCATGTTCGTCCGTGTTTGCGCGCTTGTGGTTGGCCGCTTCATGGTTGACCACCCCTCTCCCGTTGATCTCCTTCAACGACTGACACCCCCTCGACCGAGTAAAGTCTCGGCCTCCGATCCGTCATCGCCGGACCATCACCGGGCACGACAGCGCTGCTCACCCCACAGACGGCTCGTTCGCCCAGCGACTTCCGCAGCCCCTGGCCGCAACACTCTTAACACAACCAAAACAGCACATGGCATCCAACTACGAAGCATTCTTCACCCTCGGCAGCTTTGCCGTGGTCGGACACTCCAAGGCCAAACCCTTCCCAATGCTCAGCTATCGCGGGCTAAAGGCCATGGGCAAGACCGTCTACCCAGTGGACCCGAGCGCCGACAACGTCGATGGCGACAAGGCGTTTGCCGAATCTGGGTGCGCTGCCGCATTCAGTCGAAGGGCTGATCGTCGAGGTGCCCAAGGCCGAGACCAAGGACTGGGTCGCGGCGGCCGCGGACGCGGGTATCAAGGATGTCTGGGTGCACATGGCCCACGACACGCCGGAGGCGATCGCGCTGGCCAAGGACAAGGGCATCAATCTGCGCACCGGCACCTGCGCGGTGATGTACCTGAACCCCGGCCTGTCCTATCACAGCATCCACAAGCTGATCATGAAGGCGACCGGAAAATACTGATCCGTTACAGAATCTGGCTCAGGAAGAGCCGAGTCCGCGCATGCCGGGGATGCTCGAAGAAGGTCTCCGGCGGCGCCTCCTCGACGATCTCGCCATCGTCCATGAAGATGACCCGGTCCGCCACGGTGCGGGCAAAACCCATCTCGTGCGTGACGCAGAGCATGGTCATGCCCTCCTGCGCCAGCTCCACCATCACGTCCAGCACCTCCTTGATCATCTCCGGGTCCAGCGCCGAGGTCGGCTCGTCGAACAGCATCACGCGCGGATTCATGCACAGGCTACGGGCGATGGCCACGCGCTGCTGCTGACCGCCCGAGAGCTGGCCCGGATACTTGTCCGCCTGCTCCGGGATACGCACCCGTTCCAGAAACTCCCGCGCCGTGCGCTCCGCCTCCCGCCGCGGCTGCCGACGCACCCAGATCGGCGCCAGGCAGCAGTTCTCCAGCACCGTCAGGTGCGGGAACAGATTGAACTGCTGAAATACCATGCCGACCTCGCTGCGCACCTGCTCGATGTGCTTGATGTCCTCGTTCAGCTCAACGCCATCGACCAAAATCCGCCCCTGTTGATGCGTCTCCAGGTGATTGATGCAGCGGATCAGCGTCGACTTGCCGGAGCCGGATGGGCCGCAGATGACGATTCGCTCGCCGCGCGCGACAGTCAGGTCGATGCCCTTGAGCACGTGGAATTCGCCGAACCATTTATGCACGCCGCGCAGTCTCGATCATCGGCGAGGCGGCGGCTTCCGCGGTCGGGTCCTGAGTTGAAAAAGTCATATCGGGTGTGAATGGGTGTTTGTGGCTGTAAGACCAGCGAGGCGATACCTCAGAGCGACGAGACATGGTCGGCGCTGATTAGGGCGGCACACTGGTCGTTGTCGTTGTCGTTGTCGTGCTTCGATTGGCAATGCCATTTGTGGACGAGAGGAGTGATATGCAGTCGCGAAGCGCACTGAAGTCTCAGCGGCCGGGGAGGTTTCGATTATGAGTTTGCATATGCGCCTTGATGCCTCGCTGCAGACCGTTAAGGATGCCCATTTTGTCCTCTGGCCGGGACAACGACGCCCCAAGCATCGCGAGGCTGCTTGCTGGCCCGTGACGGACCTGTCAGTGTCAATAACCCCGCTGTCGCACGCTGGCGGCGGCTATCGCTCTTAGGGACACACATTGCTAACATTGAAGAAACGAGCGCTCGCCTCGTGCGTGGATCATCCAGCCCGCGTAGCAAATAAGGCGTGGCCATGGTAAGTATGCCTCGTTGGTCGGCGTCAAGACGGGCGCCGTTGGTCATGTCAAACGCGCCCGGTCAAAGTGTTCACTATTCAAGACGGAGATTGTTCCATGAGACTTAGCTTGATTATCGCTGCGGTTGCCGTCTCGGTTGCGCTTGTGGGCTGCGGTACGACAACGGCGTCCCGCACCGGCTCTGGTGCCGTCGGCGGGGCGGCTGCCGGTGCGGCTATCGGTTCCCTGAGCGGCGACGCCGGCAAGGGCGCTCTCATCGGTGCGGGTGTGGGCGCCCTCGGCGGACTGGCCGTGGACCAGAACCAGAAGGAGCAGGAGCGTCAGCGCGAGGATGAAGCACGACGTAACCAGACGGGTTATTGACCTGTTCCGGCCGCGGTCACTATCAGGAAAACGCTGCGGCGCGGTGGCGGGACGACGATGCAGGTGCGTGATCCTGGGCACACCAGGGGCGCTCGGCGAATCGCCTTCGTTGCCAAGCTGACACATCAACCCTCTTGCCACTCCCGCCGAGCGGACCGGCGTGTATTCGCGCTTCTCTGCGTTTCATGCCCCCGATGCAGCTCCCGCTCCAGCGCCTGACTGTAGCGAGACATGCTGAAGCAGAAGGCCCAATAGACCAGCCCGGCGAACAGGTAGCCCTCCACCGAATAGCCGAGCCATTTCGGGTCAGCGAAGGCCTGCTGCACGATGCCGAGCAGATCGAACAGGCCGATGATCAGCACCAGCGTGGTGTCCTTGAACAGCGCGATGAAGGTGTTGACGATGCCCGGAATCACCAGCTTCAGGGCCTGCGGCAGGATGATCAGCCCCATGCCCTGCCAGTAGCCGAGCCCGAGCGCCTCGGCGGCCTCGTACTGGCCCTTCGGGATGGCCTGCAGGCCGCCGCGCACCACCTCCGCCATGTAGGCGGCCTGGAACAGCACGATGCCGACCATCGCCCGCAGCAGTTTGTCCAGCGTTACGCCCTCGGGCAGGAACAGCGGCAGCATGACCGAGGCCATGAACAGGACGGTGATCAGCGGCACGCCGCGCCAGAGTTCGATGTAGGTGACGCAGGCGGCGCGCACCACCGGCATCTGCGAGCGCCGTCCAAGCGCCAGCAGGATGCCCAACGGCAGCGACAGCACCATGCCGACTACCGCCAGCACCAGCGTCAGCATCAGCCCGCCCCATCGATGCGTCTCCACCACCGGCAGACCAAACCAGCCGCCGTAGAACAGCAGATAGGCCAGCACCGGATAGCCGAACACCAGCGTCAGCCCCAGCGGCCACTTGCTGCTGAAAACGTTTGATGAACAGAGGCGCCATCAACAGCGCCAGCAACGCCAGGCCGAGATTCACGCGCCACTGTTCGGCCTCGGGATAAAAGCCGTACAGAAACTGGTTCAGCCGCGTGCCGACGAACACCCAGCAAGCGCCGCCGCTGGTGCAGTCGTCGCGGCTGCTGCCGATCCAATCCGCGTCGATTACGGCCCATTGGATCAGCGGTGGCAATGTCAGCCAGAGCAGGTATAGCGTCGCGAGCGTCAGCGCCGAGTTCATCGGCGACGAGAAGAGGTTTCGGTGCAGCCAGTGCAGTGCGGACATTGGGTAAGCCGAGCAGTGGGCGACGGTTTGGATCGACGCTGAGTTTACCGCGGCCGGCGCTGGAAAGGTGCTCGCTCCCGAGCGCCCATGCAGTCGCCGGGCGAGGGCCTCCGGTTACCGGGTCAGCCGATGCTGGACGAACCACCCATAGCCAAAGCCCAGCAGCGCGCCGGCCAAATAGTGAGGAAAGTCCATCCACGAGAAGGTGTTGCCGAGCAGCGCGTGACCAAGAAAGCTGGCCCGGATCGGCGCCAGCCACGGCGGGTGCCAGAGCTGCAGCACCTCGAGCGCCGACGTGATCGCGAGCACCGACAACGCCACGCCCGCGGCAGACCAGCGCGGCTGCAACGCCAGCGCGAGCACGATGAAGAACAATACGTAGAGCAGCCCGCCAGCGGAGTCGGCGACCCAGACGGCACCCGGCCCGGTATAGAACTTGGTGGCCAGGCCGAGGGGCACCAGCAGCATGGCCGTGGCGAGATGCAGTAGACGCGGCCGCATGCTTAGCGGTCGTGCCGCGGATGACTGCGGCGGCGTCGGCTGGGCCAGCGACGCATTCGCCTCGGGGTCGTGTCGGGCCATGCGCATCACCGTTCCGTCAGCGCAATCCGCGCGTTGTACCAGTTCATGAACAGCGAGATGGTCAGGCTGATGCTCAGATACACGGCCATGGTCATCGCGATGACCTCCACTGCTTGACCGGTCTGATTCAGCGTGGTGCCGGCGAAGACGTTGACCAGGTCCGGATAGCCGATGGCGGTGGCCAGGGACGAGTTCTTGAGCAGGTTCAGGTATTGGCTGGTCAGCGGCGGGATGATCACGCGCAGGGCCTGGGGGATGATCACCAGTCGTAGCACGTGGCGGCGCTTCAGGCCCAGCGCGGCGGCGGCCTCGGTCTGGCCCTTCGGGACGGCCAGGATGCCGGCGCGCACGATCTCGGCGATGAAGGCTGCGGTGTAGATGGTCAGGGCCAGCAACAGCGCCGCGAGTTCCGGGATCACGGTGATGCCGCCTCGGAAGTTGAAGCCCCTTAGCGCCGGCAGCTCCCAGCCAAGCGGCGCGCCGGCGAGCAGGAAGGTCAGCCCCGGCACCAGCAGGATCAGCCCGAGCCCGATCCAGCCACTCGGAAGGCATTGGCCGGTGCGCAGGCGTCGACGGCGCCCCCAGGCCCCGAGCAGCAGCGCGGCAGCGATCGAAAGCGCTAAGGCGGCGAGCACCCAGCCGAAGCCGGGCTCAAACAGCGGTCGCGGCAGATAGAGCCCGCGCAGGTTCAGAAACACGGCCTCACCCAGCGCCAGGCTCTCGCGGGGCCGCGGCAAGGCGCGCAGCACCGCGAAGTACCAGAAGAAGATCTGCAACAGCAGCGGGATGTTGCGGAAGATCTCGATATAGGTCGCGGCGAGGCGCGAGACCAACCAGTTGCTGGACAGGCGCGCGACACCGATGACGAACCCGAGCAGCGTCGCCAGCACGATGCCGAGCAGCGACACCAGCAACGTGTTCAGCAGCCCGACCAGGAAGGTGCGGCCGAAGCTTGAGGTCTCGGAATAGTCGACCAGGGTTTGAATGATGCCAAAGCCGGCCTCGTTGCCGAGGAAATCGAAACCGGTGCTAATGCCGCGGCTCTCCAGATTTGCCAGCGTGTTGTGCACGATGAAGCCGAGCAGCGCCAGCACCGCGGCCAGGAACACGAGCTGAAACACCAGTGCGCGCAGACGCGGGTCGTTCCAGCCGGTCCAACGTGGCGGAATGCGAGTGGGGCTGGATCGGTCTGTCATGCGCGGGTCAGGTCATTCACTGTAAGACGCATACCAAGAAAGCCGCCTGGAGACTGTGAAAGTATTCGCTCGCCAGGCGGCCAAGCCGCACGAGACTGAGAAGTCGCTATGCCCGGCACCGTTGAGCTTCCCCTGCTGCCCGAAGAGGCCACCACATTGAGCACGCGGTTGGCGGTCGTGGAGACGCCCGAGGAGCTCATCTTCATGAATGCCTCCGGTCCGCTGATGAGCTGCGCGCGCAACGATGCGGCGGCCAAGCGTTTCATCGGCGCCGTGGTGATGACGCAGGGCCTGGCCAAGGGTGAGGACCTAGCCGAGGTTTTGGGTGTTCACCGCTCGAGCCTGTTTCGCAATCAGAAGCTCTATCGCGAAGGCGGTCTAGACGCCATCCGCGATGGGCGAGGTCATGGTGCACCGCGGCGGGCGCATAAGCTGACCGATGAAGTGCTACCGATCGCCCAGGCGTGCCTGGATGAAGGTGGCTCGCAATCGGCGGCGGCACGTGCGGTGGGCGTGAGTGAGACGGCGATTCGTCATGCGATCAAGACCGGGCGCCTGCGCCGCGGCGCGCAGCCGCGCCAGCGCCGCGTCGCGCTCTCGCCGGGGGAGCGTGCCGAACGCGATGCTGCGCAGGCACGGGGTGCCGGTACCGCGGTGAAACGCCTTGATGAGCGCCTGCTCGCCTGCCAGGGCGAGCTGACGCAGGCGGCACCGCACTTCGAGCCCATGGAAGGCGTGGCGAACGCGGGCGTCTTGTTGGCCCTGCCGGCGCTGATCGGCGAGGGCCTGCTGAGCAGCGCCGAGCGCATTTACCAACCGCTGAAGGCGGGCTTCTACGGCTTGCATTCGATCCTGCTGTGCCTGGTCATGATGGCCTTGTTGCGGATCAAGAGCATCGAGGGCTTGAGCGCGCATCAACCCGGCGAGTTGGGCATCCTGCTGGGACTCGATCGCGTGCCGGAAGTGAAGACGTTGCGCCGCAAGCTCGCCGAGCTCGGCGAGCAACAGCAGGCGGCGAAGCTCGCCGCGGCCTTGACCGAGCGCTGGGCGCAGGGCGAGCCCGACGAGTTGGGCTTGCTCTACATCGACGGACATGTGACACCCTATACCGGGCGCAAGCACCGACTGCCGAAGACGTTCGTGCAGAAACGCCGCCAGTGTCAGCCCGCCTCGACCGACACCTGGGTACACAACGCTGCGGCCGAGCCCTTGTTCTTTGTCACCAGCCCCATCAACCAGCACCTCTTGGCGCTGATCGAGCAGGACGTCATCCCCGAAGCACGCCGGCAGATCGGTCCGCAACGCAGGCTCACCTTGGTGTTCGACCGCGAGGCGTGGAGCCCCGCATCCTTCAACCGCTGGCACGACCAAGGGGTTGACGTCATCACCTACCGCAAGGGCAAGCAGGTGCCCTGGGAGGCGCAGGCATTTCAGCCCGTTACCCTCAAGCGCGACGGCAAGTCCGTGACCTATTGGCTGGCCGAGCGCAGCGTGCAGGTCATCTCCGCCACCAAAAAGAAACCGGCGTTTTGGATGCGCGAAATCCGCCGACTGAGCAAGGACGGCCATCAGACCGCGATCCTCACGACACGCCAGGACTTGCCCTTTGAGGTGATCGCCGAGCGCATGTTCTCCCGTTGGCGCCAGGAGAACTTCTTCAAATACATGCAGGCCGAATTCAATATCGACCATCTCAGCACCTATGCCACCGAACCGGCCGATCCCGAGCGCAGCGTTCCCAATCCCGAGCGCACGCAAGCAGAGAAAGCGCTCAAGGCCAAGAAGGCCCAGCTCGGCAGAGCCCACGTGCGCCTCGCCGGGCAGCAACGCGACGGTGTCGCAAAGGCCAAGCAGGCGAAAGAGACGCAGATGATCGAACGCTTGGCAAGGGAATGCGATGAACTCGCAGAGCGCATCAAGGGGATGGACAAACGCGTGCCTTTGAACAAGGTCATGGAGGCGGACAAGATCGTCCAGCACGAAACCGAGCGCAAGACGATCACCCAGCTCATCAAGGTCGTCGCCTATCGCAGCGAGAGCTGTTTGGCGAGTCTCGTCGAACCGTTTTTCGCGCGCAGCGACGATGAAGTCCGCGCCTTTCTCAAAACCGTGTTCCGCTTACCCGGCGATATCGTCCCAGATCACGAGCGTCAAGAGCTGCGGGTGCGCCTTTACGGATTGGCGAACAACCGATCCCAACAAGCACTCATCGCTCTCTGCGACTGCCTGAACGCCCAGCAGGCGATCTACCCCGGTACGGATCTTCGCCTCGTGTTCGAGGCGATCCAGTCGCATTAGATTTAGCGCCAAGTCAGGAGTTCTGCACTGGGAGCGCCGGCATCTTGCCGGCTCGCCGCCGCGAGGCGGCGTCTTGGACCGGCTAAAAGCAAATAAGATGCTGTTAATTAGAGCTAGAAAAACGGCGCTTCGGGAAGTGGCCGGCAAGATGCCGGCGCGCCCGGTCAGCGAAACGGTGGCGCGTATTGCAGGCCGCCGTCTTTCCACAGCGCGTTCAGGCCGCGCTCGACCTGGAGCGGCGAGTCGGCGCCGACGTTGCGCTTGAACACCTCGCCGTAGTTGCCCACCTGCTTCACGACCTGGTAGACCCAGTCATCGGCAAGCCCGAGGCCAGTGCCGGTAGCGCCCTCCACGCCCAGCAGGCGGCGAACCTCCGGATTGCTGCTGGACTTCATCTCATCGACGTTGCTGGACGCGACCCCCAACTCCTCGGCGTTGACCAGCGCGAACAACGTCCAGCGGACGATGTTGAACCAGTCGTCGTCGCCCTGGCGGACCACCGGTCCGAGGGGCTCCTTGGAGATCACGTCCGGCAAAACGACCGCCTTGTCCGGTTCCGCGAGCTTGATGCGCAGGCCGTAGAGCTGGGACTGGTCGCTGGTCAGCACGTCGCAGCGGCCGGCCTCGAAACCGCGGGCGGTCTGATCGCCGGTGTCGAACACCACCGGTTCGTAGGTCATGCCATGGGTGCGGAAATAGTCCGCCAGGTTCAGCTCGGTCGTGGTGCCCGCCAGGATGCAGACCGCCGCACCGTCGAGTTCAAGCGCGGACTTCACCCCCAACTTCTTCGAGACCATGAAGCCCTGGCCGTCGTAGTAGCTAATACCGGTAAAGTGCAGTCCTTGCGACGTGTCGCGACTCAGGGTCCAAGTCGTATTGCGCGAGAGCAGATCGACCTCGCCGGACTGCACCGCGGTGAGCCGTTCCTTGGCCGTGAGCGGCGTGAACCGGACCTTGCTGGCATCGCCGAACACGGCCGCCGCGACGGCGCGGCATAGGTCCACGTCCAACCCGGTCCAGTTGCCTTTCTCGTCGGCATTGGAAAAACCGGGCAGGCCGGTGTTGACGCCACATTGCAGATAGCCGCGGGCCTTGACCGCGTCCAGCGTCGCACCGGCAGATACTGCCTGCGCGGCCATCAGCAGCACCGCGGCGGCGCTCGCGAGGCCAAGGGATTTTCTGGTCGACATCGCTGGTTCTCCCGTTGTTTGGTTAGGGCGTGTTGATCGTCTGGCAGATAATTCCGGGGTATCGTCGGGTCGTCTGACTTGCCGTCTTGTGCTGTAATCAAGGGCCGACCGTTTTGCTGGAGAAAGCTCATGTCTGGTCTTGCTCAGCCGCAGTTCATCAGTGTCGAAGACTATCTCGCCGGCGAGGAAGTATCGCCGATCAAGCATGAGTATGTCGCCGGTGAGGTCTTCGCCATGGCCGGCGCCAATGAGGCGCATGTCACGATCGCCTTGAATGTCGCGGCAATGCTGCGCGCCCATGTCCGCGGTGGACCTTGCCGGGTCTATATCTCCGACATGAAGTTGCGGGTTGCGCGCGCCGAAAGTTTCTTCTATCCGGATGTCTTCGTTACCTGCGATCCAGCGGACGCAGGCGAATCCCAAGCAAAACAGCGCGCGACGCTGGTGATCGAGGTGCTATCGGAGTCCACCGAGGCCTACGACCGCGGCGTCAAGTTTGCGCGCTATCGAAAGCTCGATTCCCTGCTCGAATATGTGCTGATTGATGCCGAGCGCCCGTCCATTGATGTCTTTCGCCGTCGCGAGGACCATTGGCTTCTCTGCCCGGTCTCGGAGGGCGAACGCCTGGAACTCGCTTCGATGGATTTCGGCTGCTCGATCGCCGATGTCTATGAAGATGTGCGTTTCGAACCGCGGTCAGAAGACGCCTGATTCAGAGGCTGTCGGTACGCCCAAGACCTTCAGCATCCCCAGCATCGATGGTGCCAACCATGTCACGGTGCCCGACCTGAATCCGTGACGTTGCGGCGTCGATCATCCCGATGCGCGCGGCGTGCCAGGCGTCGATCCGGCCTGCCCCAAAGGGCTCCAGTCCCGGTGCTAACGCCAGCCTTTCCGCCATCTCCAGCGCCGCATCGCGCCAGCCGTCGATGAGCGCTCGCTGCAGCGCCGGCTGGTCCGGGCCGATCCGCCAGTCGCTGTCGGCAGCGACGACCTGGTAGCCGAGGGCGGCGCAACCAGCCTCGACGATGGCAGCCGCAACCGGCCCCAGCGCTGGGCCGAAGCCCTTGTCGGTGCGCTGATGGCGGTTGACGAGGTCGATGACGGTGGCGTCGTCGACGTGGGCCGGTTCCAGCACGCAACGGCCGTCGTAGCTCAATGTGAACAGCAGTTGGCAACCGGCAGCGTGGCAATGCCCGAGTAGATCGTCGAGCCAGCGCGCCGACGCCAGGTCCAGCAGCGCGGAGGCGGTCACCAAGCCGCCGACGGGCCAATTCAACGTCGTCAGGTCTGTCGACAGGTCGACGCGCCGGGTCTCAACCCGACAGCGCCAACCATCGGCGTCGATCCGCAGGCGTTGACCTTCCAGCATCACCTGGTGGCCAGCGTCGCTAGCCCAGGCAGCGGTTCGCTCAGGCAAACGTTGCAGCAGCGCGGCGTCGTGATCGGCGCAGATCCAGTGCTGATCGCGGGCACCGATGGCACCGAGTAGGGGTGCCAGGTGTCGCAGGTTGGCACCGGTGCCGCAGCCGAGGTCGAGGACATCGATGCGGTTCGCGGTGTCGCACTGCAGTCGGCTCACCAGCGCATCGGCGCGGGCGCGGCTATCGGCCGCGGCGCGTAGCGCGAGCCAGGTGTCGCTGAAGTCAGACACGACGCAGTGCTTCCGCGAAGCGGCTTGCGCTGTCGGCCCAGGTCGGCAGGCGCGCTCGGGCACGGCGGGCACCGGCCGCGAGTCGGCGACGCAGGTCCGGGTCGGTGATCAGGCGCTCCAACGCCTCGCGCAGCGCGGACGCCGAGCCGGGCTCCACCAGCAGGCCGGCGTCGGCTGGGACGGTCTCCGGGATGGCGCCAGCCTGGGTGCCGAGCACCGGCAGACCGCGGGCCAAGGCCTCGGCGTAGGCCATGCCGTAACCCTCGAACAGGCTTGGCAGCACGAACAGATCAGCACCGTCGTACAGCGTTGGCATGTCGGCATGCGGCACCTCGCCAAGCAGGCGTACCCGCTGCGCTAGTCCCGCTTCGTCGATGTGCCGACGCAGGGCCGCGACGGTGTCCGGGCTGCGCTCCAGGCTGCCGGCGCAAGCGAGCTCCCAGTCCAGATGTTTGAGGCCGGCCAGCGCCTCGACCAGCAGCAGGTGACCCTTGCGCGGGGTGACGGTGCCGACGCAGAGCAGTTGCAGCGGGCCTTGGCCGGAGCCGGTGGCCAGCGCTGCCGGGGCCGTGCCGGGCTCGATGACGTCGATGTCGGCAGCGGCCACGCCGAATCCGTCCAGCAGGCGCGCCGTGGCTGGGCTTGTGACGATGACGCGCCGCACCTGTCGCAGGGCGTCGGTCTCCGAGCGACGCAACGCCGCGGCCTGCGCGGCGTCGAGGCCAGTTTCCAGCGCCAGTGGGTGGTGGAGCAGCGCGATCAGCCGCAGTCGATCGCGATGCGCCGCGGCGATATCCGGCATCGCGCCGAGCGCAAGACCGTCGATCAGCACCCGTGCGCCGGCGTCGATCTCGGCCAGCGCACGCGCCGCATCGGCAAGCGCGGCTGGGGTCGGCGCCGGAAAGCTCGTGTGCAGACTGCGCACGCGCACGTCCCAGCCCAGCGCACGCAGCCCCTCGACGATGTGCCGGTCGTAGAGGGTGCCTCCGGTCGCGGTATTGAGATCACCGGGTAGCAGCAGGTGCAGGGTGCTCATGACTCGCCGGAGAATCCGTTAGGCGATTGCCGGAAACAAAAATACCGAATGGCGCAGGATTTTCGTTCGCCTTCAAGGAGCGGCAGCGGGTGCATAGTCGAACTATGCGCCCGCTGTCGCGACACCGAAGGCGGGCGAGAAGACAAGCCAGGCGGTATGTTTGTTGACAGAAATCGCCTTAGACCTCGATCCGCCCCTCGTAGGCGGCCCAGGCCACATGCGACTCCGACAGCGTCACCCGCAGCCCGGTGAGCCCGCTGGCGCCGGCGCCGAGTTCGCCGGCAGCGATGCGCGCGGCCATGCGATCGAAGATCACGCGAGCCAGGAATTCGGTGGTGGTGTTTTGGCCGGCGAAGGCGGGCTCCTCGTCCAGGTTGCGATAGTCCATCTCCGCGAGCAGTTCGCGCAGCACCATCGATGCCTTGCCGATGTCCACCACCAAGCCGTCCGCGTCGAGTTCGTCGCGGCGGAACTCGCAATCGACGACGAAGGTGGCCCCGTGCAGACGCTGGGCCGGGCCGAAGAGCTCGCCGCGGAAGCTGTGGGCGATCATGATGTGGTCGCGGACGCAGAGGCTATACATACGGGCTCCTGGGAGTTGTTACGGCGATCAATCGTAGCGGATGCGGTGCAACAGGGTGTCGCCGGGATCGACGGCGAGGCGCGCCTGGACCCGCGGCAGGTCATCGAAGCGATCCTCGCCGGTGATCAGCTGGTCCAGCACGTCGTCCGCCAGCAGCGACAGCGCCAGCCCCATACGCCGGCGATAGTCCCAGCGGCCGCGCTGAGTGGTGGCGACGCTGCCGACCTGCGACGATCGCAGCGTCAGCCGACGCTGGTGGAAGGCCTGCCCCAGCGGCAGCGTGACCGGCCGACTGCCAAACCAGCTCAGCTCCAGCACGGTGGCCTCGAAACCCGCCAGCTCCAGCGCCGTGGCGAGGCCCGCCGGTGCGCCGCTGGCATGGATCACCAGATCGGCGTCGGCTGTTGCCGCGGCCGGCTCACGGAACTCGACGCCCAGGGCCTCGGCAAGTACGGCACGGGCCGGATTGGTGTCGATCAGCTCCACCCGACAGCCAGGGATGCGTCCGGCAAGCCAGGCCACTAGGCAGCCCAGCGTGCCACCGCCGACGACGCTGATGCGGTCGCCGATACGGGGCGCGGCGTCCCAAAGCCCATTGACGGCGGTCTCCATGTTCGCGGCCAGCACGGCACGCCCCGGAGGTAGTCCGTCCGGCAACGGCGTGACCGCGGTCGCGGGCACCTGATAGCGGGTCTGATGCGGATACAGGCAATAGACGGCACGCCCTACCAGCTCGGCGGGCCCCTGTTCCACCTCGCCGACGTTGATATAGCCGTACTTGACCGGCGCCGGAAAATCACCGTCCTGGAACGGTGCGCGCATGCGCTGGTACTCGCTCGCCGGCACCTCGCCGCGGAACACGAGCCCCTCGGTGCCGCGGCTGATGCCGCTGAAGCGCGTTCGCACGCGCACCCAATCGTCCGGCAGCGGCGGCAAGCTCGCATTGCGTATTTCGCCGCGTGACGGGGCAGTGACCCAAAACGCGCGACAGTCGATCTGCGATTCCGATTCGCCAGGCATCCGTTCAAGCAGTCCTGCTCGGTCGCTCGCTTCCGATCCGGCCAGACGATCGCTCACTCGGCCGGCTCGGCGGCGGCCTCGGCGAGGAGCGGACGACGCGGCCTGCGTGTCGCCCTCGGCGGTGCCAGGGCTGTTAGATGCAGGGCTTGCACCATCGGGTGCGGGACCACCTCGTCGGGGATACGCCACAGGCCGATCTGCGCCAACAGCAAGCCAAGCGCCGGCAGCGACGTGGTCACGGCAATTGGCACCGCCAGCAACGCGCCGATAAAGAACGGCGAGAACAGCAGCACGCCATCAGGGCTATAGGCGGCGAACCAGACGCACGCGGCGACGCCGACCAGGGTCTGCGGCCAGAGTCGGCGCAGCGCCAGCGCGGGCCCAACCCAGTGCAGCACGCGCCGCTGCGCACCCCAGACCACGGCGCGACCGAAGCACAGGCCGCCGATGAAGACGGTGTGCGCGATGGCCATGATCGGCGCCATCAGCATCGAGAACAGCACTTCCGCGACACTGCCGAGCAACAGCCTTGCGGTACCGCCAAAGCGCTGTCGACCCTCCGGCGCGGCCAGCGCGTCGATGATGCTGGCGAGCTTCGGCGCGAACACCATGACCATGATCGACCAGAACAGGATTTGACCAGGCAGCGGATCATAGATCTGACCGCTGTCATAGGCCATGCGCAGCGCGCCGAGCAGCATCAGTGTGACCCAGGCCGGCGAGGAGACGAACATTAGGATCGCGAGCCAGAGCTGAACACGGCTGACCGGATGTAGGTCCGCGAGTCCGAGCAGTTTCAGGTATTGCAGGTTGCCCTGGCACCAGCGTAGGTCACGGCGCACGAACTCGGTCAGCGTGGTCGGGTTCTCTTCCCAACTGCCGCCCTCGGTGGGCATCACCCGCACCTCGTAACCGGCGCGACGCATCAACACCGCCTCGACCTGATCGTGGCTCAACACCCAACCGCCGAGGGGGCCGTCACCGGGCAGCCTTGGCAAGTCGCAGTGGGCAGTGAAGGGCGCGATGCGGATCAGGGCGTTGTGCCCCCAGTAAGGACCAGCGTCGGCCTGCCACCAGGCACTGCCGATGCTGTAGCTCTTCATGCCCAGGCGCATGCCGAACTGGAATGGTCGCGCGAAGGCACTCGCCGACGGCAGCCCGACCGCCAACGTCTGCAGGATGCCGAGGCTTGGGGACGCCTGCATGCTTCGCACCATCCTCAGGATGGTTTCCGGCGCCATCAGGCTGTCGGCATCGAGCACCAGCATGAAGTCGAAGTCGGCACCCCAGCGCTCGCAGAAGTCGCGGATGTTGCCCGCCTTGAACCCCGGGTTGTCGTCGCGGAGTCGGTAATTTACGCGCAGGTGGCCGTGCCAGCGTTCGGCCAACTCGGCCACCCGCGCCGTCTCGGCGGCGATGACCTCCGGCCAGTCCGAGTCGCTGAGTACGAAGACCTCGAAGCGATCACCGACGCCGGCACGCACCAGCCCGTCGATCATCAGATCGAGGTTGCGACCGACCGTGCGCGGGTCTTCATTGCGGATGCAGCTCAGCAACGCGGTCCGCGTCGTGATTGGAGTTTGGTCGGCGGCGTCCAGCAGTGGCGGGCACACGGCGCGAGCAGGATCCTGGGCCGTGCGCATGATGACGAGCCCGATGACCGCATTCCAAAAGCCGATCGCGGTCCAGGGTAGCGTCAGCGTAAACAGGACGATGAGGGCGAGATCGGTCGCGCCGAGCCCCCCGATCGAGAGCGTCCAGACCATCAGCATCGCCGCAACGAGCACGGTGGACGTCACCAGCGCGGCGAACAGTTGTCGGCGGCGACGGATCGGGAGACGACCATGCGTGTCGCAAGCGTAGCCGTTGGCGCTGGCTTCGGGCACGGCGCCGAGAGCAGAGGTTTCGTGGGTCATCGCTGAATATCCATGCCAGCGGCCAGGGAGACCCCGCCGCTGTTCAAAGTTTGAACCGGAAATACGTTGGTCAACGCTTGAACGTTGGCCGAGATATTAGGGATATTCCTAATAGGTCAAGCCAGAATTTGATCAGAAGCGCGATAGATATCAGATCAATCTAGACATCCACTCAATACTGTTCCGCGGAGACGTCCTCGATCGGGATAAAGCGCGGCGGCATGCTGCGGGGCTCGCCGTCGATCCACATCATGCCAGCGCGATAGTCACGCCGTACGCGGCTGCGTCCACCGCTGACGGGTCTGATCAGGGTGACGTCATCGGCGAGCAATCCAAGACCCTGGTAGGCATTGTCCCAACCGATGAACAGCCGTACCGCTTTCATGCCCTCGCGCTGGTGTACCCAAGCGATTTCCAAGATGCCGTCGGCGGAGATAGACAGGTCGAACAGGGCCGATTCCTGGCCAAGACCGAGCCGGTCGGAACACAGGGTGCAGGGCAGCATGCCCGGCACCATGGGCCCGCGTCTCCAGCCGCCCGCTTCGTCTCCGTAAAGTATCATCAGCGCGAGAGAACCCCGCCCGAAGCGTTTCTCCTCCGGCGCGTCTTGCTTGCGCTCCAGCACCACGGCGATATCGTCGAACGCATCGTCGTTCAACGTCCCGTTGACGGACTGCACCGGCGACCACCACTCCAGCGGTACCCAGTCGTTAATCCGCGGGGGTGCGCCCTCGGTCGCGATTGGTGGCTGCGCGGGTGTCGCTGCCGGCCAGGCCAGCAGATGCACCGTGAGCAGCAACAATCCCAGAGATGACTCGAGCATCTGCCTAGATAAGGTGCGGCACCGATGGGCGATGGCGATGCGTTGCATGCTTATCCAGCCGATTGATTCGGCATCAGTGATTTGTTCTGGCGCCGCGCAACCGCGCCAGCGCGTGATTGAGTTGCTCCAAGGCTGGATCGATCATAGCCAGGTCCAACCCGACATCGACGAGCCGGGCGCGCAGGGCAGCCGCCTCTTCGACAACGACCGCGAGCTGATTGGCATCGAAGATCTCGCAGGCCGCGTCGATCTCTGCCGGGGTTGCGCTCAGCAGCGTCGGTGTCAGCTCACTGGGCTGAATCGTGCTCTCCCGATGCAACAGGTCGACCACCAGGGGTTGCTCCAGCAGACGAAAATGGACTTCGCGGGCCATTCGTTCGTCATCGAGCTCCTGTTGTGCCAACGGATCGGCGCCAACATAACGCTGCACCGTGCGCATGATCACGTCGATCAGGCGCCGGATGGCGGCGCGCTCGCGCTCGTGATCCTCGGGCAGACCGCAGCAGCGCTCGTAGTGTTGCTCCAGCTCTTGCTTGACCCCGAGCACGAGCTCGCTGCCGGCGTCCGGCGGCAGCTCGGCGGTTCGCCGCACAAGATCGGCGAACGACACGCGAAATGCCTCCATCTCCTCATGGTCCGCCTTCTGTGCCGCCAGCAACTGCTCCGGCACCACCTCCTCAGGCGGCCAGGCAAACAGCGGATTCTCGTGACGACGGAGCAGGTGGCGCTCGCGGCGGCCGGGTTTGTGAGTGAAGGGGAGTTCCATTTTTGAGTAGCGAGTTGCTAGGGCTAGGGGCCAGGGATTAGAGGGGCGTCGTCTGAGACCGACGAGAGCGCGGCGCAATGTTGCTCGAGCTGTCGGTTTCTTCGAACGGGCCAAGCGCCGAGGGCCGAGGGGCCGCTACACAGGGCACTGCACAACTTTGGCCCTTGGCCCTCGGCCCTCGGCCCTCGGCAAAGCTGGTGGACGACGGCCGGAAGCTAGCCTCTGCTGGTAGGGCCGCGTGCATCCACCAGCGCCTCGTAGATCGCCGAGTAGTCGGCATCCGCCAGTCCAGCTGCCATGGCGCGCAGGAATGCTGCCTCCAACGCGGCCAGCGGCGCGGTGTCCAGTTGCTTGTCTTCGGCGACGCGGCGGAACAGCGATAGGTCCTTGAGCAAGTGCTTGAGGGGAAAATTGGCGCTGCCGTAGTCACCACTCAGATAATTGCCCAGCTTCTTGTCGAAGGTGGGGGCGTAGAGGGCACTTTGACGCAGCAAGGCCATGAACTGCTCGACGTCCAGGCCCTCGCTACGCACCATGCCCAGGCTGTAGGCGAAGCTCGCCGTCAGACCGGCGATGAGCTGGTTCATGGCCAGCTTTAGCGCGGCGCCCTGGCCGACGTCACCGACCCGCTGGGGCGCCTGGGACAGGGCCTCGAAGAGCGGCAGGCAGCGCTGATACAGCGACTCATCGCCGCCAGCCATGATGATGAGCCGACCCTCGCGCGCCTCCGGCAGGCTGCCGAGCACCGGCGCTTCCAGGTAGTCGCCGCCGGCACGTGCGACAGCGGCCGCGATGTCGCGGCTCTCGTCCGGCGCGATGGTGCCCATCTGCACGATGATGCGACCAGCCAACGCCGGCTCGGTGGCGGCCGAGAACAGCGTCTCGCGGATGGCCGCGGCATCGCTGAGCAGCAGCAGCGTGCAGTCGGCCCCGGCGATGGCCGCGGCGGCGCTGTCCGCGAGGCCGATACCGACCGCGGCCAGCGGAGCGGCCTTGTCCGCGCTCCGGTTCCAGACGGTGACCGTGAAGCCCCGCGCCGCCAAGCGGATGGCGATTTCGCTGCCGAGGAGACCGGTCCCAAGCACGGCTGATTTCATCGCAAACTCCGGGTTGTGGGTGCGTCGATGGTGGTGGGGCTAACGAGTGGCTAACGTCGGGGCGCGTCCCCACGCAACAGCTCGATCACCGGCGGCGTACGCGGGCGCACACCGCGCCAGAGCGCGAAGGACTCAGCCGCCTGTTCCACCAGCATGCCGAGCCCGTCCAGAGCGCGGGCCGCACCATGCTCGGTCCCCCAGCGACAGAACGGCGTCGGCTCGTCGCCGTAGAACATGTCGTAGGTCCAGCCGCCTTCCGCCAGGCAATCGTCCGGGATTGCTGGCGTGCTGCCGGCAAGACCGATGGACGTGGCATTGATGATCAGATCGAAGCGCTGACCAGACAGCTCGTCGAGCGCGCAGCCCCTGACACGGGCATCGGCGGCGGTCGCCGCCAACTCCACTGCCTTTGCCGCGGTGCGATTGGCAAGGATTAACGCCGTCGGACCCGCCTCGAGCAATGGCCCCAACACACCACGGGCGGCACCGCCGGCACCTAGCAACAGCACCCGTTTGCCGTCGAAGTCGAACCCCTGGTTAGCCGCCAGATCGCGGACGAGGCCAACCCCATCGGTGTTGTCGCCGCGCAGCAAGCCGCCGTCGAGCACGATGATGGTGTTGACGGCACCGGCAGCCTCGGCCCGTGGGCTGCGGTCGCCCAACAGATCCCATGCCTGCTGTTTGAACGGTACCGTGACATTCAGTCCGCGCCCACCCTCGGCGACGAAGCGACGCACGTCACCAGCAAAGTCGTCGAGACTGCCGAGGATGCGTCCGTATTCCAAGTGCTGCCCGGTCTGATGGGCAAACGCGGCATGGATGGCCGGTGACTTGCTATGGGCGACAGGGTTGCCGATGACGGCGTAGTGGTCGGTCATAGTGCAACTTCGAGGTTCGCGTCACTCACTCATCCAGCGGGCGGCATCCTTGGCGTAGTAGGTGAGGATGCCGTCGGCGCCGGCGCGCTTGATGCTGGTCAGGGCCTCCAACACCACAGCGCGCTCGTCGAGCCAGCCGTTCTGGCTAGCGGCCTTGAGCATGGCGTACTCGCCGCTGACCTGGTAGACGAAGGTGGGGGCTCCGAAGCGATCCTTGACCCGGCGCACGATGTCCAGATACGGCATGCCCGGTTTGACCATGACCATGTCCGCTCCTTCCTGTAGGTCCAGGGCGACCTCGTGCAGGGCCTCGTCGGAGTTGGCCGGGTCCATCTGGTAGGTGTACTTGTCGCCGCCGCCGAGGTTGGCGGCGGAGCCGACCGCGTCGCGGAACGGCCCGTAAAAGCTGGATGCATACTTGGCCGAGTAGGCCATGATGCGGGTGTGGATCTGGCCGGCCTGCTCCAGTGCCGCGCGCACCGCACCGATGCGCCCGTCCATCATGTCCGACGGCGCGACGATGTCGGCGCCGGCCTCGGCATGAGAGACGGCCTGCTTGACCAACACCTCGACGGTCTCGTCGTTCATGACGTAGCCGGCGTCGTCGATGAGTCCGTCCTGGCCATGGGTGGTGAACGGGTCCAGCGCGACGTCGGTCATGACGCCGAGATCGGGGACCGCGTCCTTCAGCGCCCGCACCGCGCGCTGCGCCAGACCGTCCGGGTTGAACGCCTCGCGCGCGTCCAGCGACTTGGCGCTCATCGGCGTGACCGGGAAGATGGCCATGGCAGGCACGCCCAAGCGCAGCGATGGTCTGCGCCTCTTCGACCAGTAAATCGATGCTCATGCGCTCGACGCCGGGCATGGACGGCACCGGCTCGCGTTCACCACTGCCCTCGAGCACGAACACCGGGTAAATAAAATCGTCCGGGGTCAGGGTGGTCTCCCGCATCATGCGCCGCGAGAAGGCATCGCGACGCATCCGGCGCATGCGGGTTGTGGGGTACGGGGAGCGGTTGGGCAGAACGTCGGTCATGGTGAAACCCAGGTGGAGCTGGCCGAGTGAATGTGGTTAGCGAAATAAATGCGTAAGGGTAACCGAAGGTCGATGTGCTCTCCAGTCCGTGCGGCGGCTCGCCGTGCCTACGGACAAGGTGGCCGACAACGGGAAAGCGGACGTCGCCGATGCCCATGGACGCCCATCTGCGCCCGGCCCATGCACCCATCCACGCGATGTTACTGGTTATTTTTTCGCTTCGGCTGCTAGACTTCGCGGTTATCGACTCGCCTATGAGGATATGCGGTACCACGATGTTGTTCGAAACTCACCAGGCACCGAGCCCCTATGCTTTTGACGTTGACCATGAACGGTTCCAGGCCGATGTCATCGAGGCGTCTCGTCAGCGACCGGTCCTGGTCGATTTTTGGGCCGAGTGGTGCGCACCCTGCCGGCAACTCTCGCCGCATCTGAATCGGGTCGTCGACGAGCACGGGGGCAGCATCGCGCTAGCCAAGGTCGAGGTGGACGAGGGCGAGAACATGAAGCTCGCGGGACACTACCGGCTGCGCGGGTTTCCAACTGTGATCCTGTTCCAGCACGGTGAGGAGCGTGGTCGCTTCAGCGGCTCCCGCTCGAGCCATCAGCTTCGCGAATGGATCGAACAGCACCTCGACAAAGGCTCCGCCGAGCATCGCGCCGCTTGAACGGCCATCATCCTCGCGCCGATGTCCCCTCCGCCGTCGGTTGAGCACGAAACGTCTCGATCAGCAACAGCGCCACGCCGACCGTAATGGCGCTGTCGGCGACGTTGAAGGCAGGCCAGGGATTGAACATCGGCAGCGGAATGAACGGCAGATAGACCTGCACGAAGTCGATGACATGGCCGAGCAGTACGCGGTCGATCAAGTTACCGATCGCGCCACCGACCACCAGCGCCAAGGCCGCCGCCAGCAGTCGCTCGCCGGCCTTGAGCCGCAGTAGCCAGGCCACCAATACCCCCGTCACCAAGGCCGCGAAGCCGGCGAACAGCCAGCGCTGCCAGCCGCCGGCGTCGGACAGAAAGCTGAACGCGGCACCCTCGTTGAACATCAGGGTCAGGTTAAAGTTGGGCACCAGCTCGATCACCTGGTAGGGCGACAGGCTGAACATGACCAGCCACTTGGTCAGCTGGTCGAGCAAGATGACGGCGACGGAGAGCCAGAGCCAGTGTTTCATTCGGATCACGAGGGAAGCTGAAAATAGAGCGGGCGCGGGAGCGAGCGGGATCAGAGCTGCCAGAGGTTGACCTCGTAGCGAGCGACTAAAGGATCATCGGTCATCAGAATTAGCGGCTCGATCTGGGCTTGCGCAACCAACAGGCGATCGAATGGATCGCGGTGCAACAGCGGCAGCTGCCGTACCCTGACCGCATGCAAGCCGGTGATCGCGAGTTCGTCGAAGCCGGTGCTGAGCGCCGCCGTTCGAACCAGCTCTGGCTCCACGCGGAAGTCGGGCCGATCCAGCGCACGCTTGATCGCGATCTCCCAGATGTTTGCGGCACTGAAGTAGATGCCGTTCTCCGGCGCGGCGAGCGCCTGCATGGCATTTGCGGGCAGTCGCGCGGGCTCGATCAAGGCCCACAGCAGGACATGGGTATCGAGCAGCAGGCGCATCGTACTCAGCGCCCTTCGAAGTCCGCAAGCACATCGTCCGGCAACGGCGCATTGCAATCACTCGGCAACGGCACGCGCCCGGCGAGTGCGCCCAGTACCCGCGGCGATCGGTTGGCACCGATAGGAACCAGGCGCGCGACGGGCTCACCGGCGCGGGCGATGATGATTTCCCCACCCGCCTCGACCTGTTCGATGAGCTGGGACAGGTGGGTCTTGGCCTCATGGATGTTGAACTGGTTATGCATACGTCACCGTCGTCGACTACGGACATGGGGCGGCCGGAGCGCCACATGTTGTTAGCTAAGGCGAGACTAACCCTCGCCGCCTGACGGGGCAACCCTGCCAATCCAAGCCGACCGCGAGGGGATCATCACGCGAACCGCCTCACCTCGCCGCTGCCGACGACATTCTCCACACAACGGCCGCACAGCTCCGGATGCTCGGCGTTGGCGCCGACATCGTCGCGGTGGTGCCAGCAGCGCACGCATTTGGCGTGGGCGCTGGCGCTGACCCGCACGGCGAGGCCCGCGAGATCGGTATCGACGGCATCGCTCGGGCGGGCGTCGAGGTCGTGCACGCGGGCCTCGGACGTGATCAGCACGAAGCGCAGTTCGTCGCCGAGGCGCTCCAATGCCGCCTTCAACTCCGGCGCGCAGTAGAGATCGAGTTCGGCGTCCAGCGCCGCGCCGATCAGGCCCTGGTTGCGGGCGGCCTCGATCTGCTTACCAACCGCGGTGCGCGCGCCGAGCACCTTTGCCCAGCAGTCGCGATCGAAGGGGTCGCCGGCATCCAGTGCGAACAGGCCGTCGTACCAGCTTGCGGTGAACACCGACGCGTCGCGCGTGCCGGGGAGATGCTGCCAGATCTCGTCGGCGGTGAAGCTCAGGATCGGCGCCAGCCAGCGGCTCATGGCCTCGACGATGTGATACATCGCGGTCTGGCAGGAGCGCCGCGGCAAGGCTGTCCGCCTGGGTGGTGTATTGGCGATCCTTGATCACGTCCAGATAGAAGCCGCCCATGTCCACGACGCAGAAGTTGTGGATGCGGTGGTAGATCAGATGGAACTGGTAGTCCTTGTAGGCGGCGGCGATCTCCTGCTGCAATTGCAGCGCGCGGTCCACGGCCCAGCGGTCGAGTTCGATCATGTCCGCGGGCGCGACCGCATGCGCGCTCGGGTCGAAGCCGTTCAGATTCGACAGCAGGAAGCGGGCGGTGTTGCGGATGCGCCGGTAGGCATCGGCGGTGCGCTTCAGGATCTCGTCGGAGACGGCCATCTCGCCGCGATAGTCCGTCGCCGCGACCCAGAGCCGGATGATGTCGGCGCCCAGGGTCTTCATCACGTCCTGGGGCTGACCACGTTGCCCAGCGACTTGGACATCTTGCGACCGGACTGGTCCACCGTGAAGCCGTGGGTCAACACCTGCTTGTAGGGTGCGCGGCCGTGCATCGCCACGGACGTGAGCAGCGACGACTGGAACCAGCCGCGGTGCTGATCGGAGCCTTCCAGATAGAGGTCCGCCGGCGCGTGCAGGCCGTCGCGATGCTCCAGCACGCAGGCGTGGGTGACGCCGGAGTCGAACCAGACATCCAGCGTGTCGTGCACCTTCTCGTAGTCGGCGCCCTCGGCTTCGCCGAGCAAGTCCGCGGGGCGCAGCTCGAACCAGGCATCGATGCCCTTTTGCTCGATGCGCCCGGCGACCTCCTCGATCAGCTCCGCGGTGCGCGGATGCAGCGCGCCGGTGTCCTTGTGCACCAGCAGCGCGATGGGTACGCCCCAGGTGCGCTGGCGCGAGATGCACCAGTCCGGGCGGTTGCGCACCATGCCGTCGATGCGCGATTCGCCCCAGTCCGGCATCCAATGCACCTGGCCGATCTCGCGCAGCGCCGATGCTCGCAAGCCCTGTTGGTCCATGCTGATGAACCACTGCGGCGTGGCGCGGAAGATGATCGGCGTCTTGTGCCGCCAGCAGTGCGGATAGCTGTGACGGAAGCGCGAGCCGAGCAGCAGCGCACCGCGCGCCTTCAGCGTCTCCACCACCTGCTCATTGGCATCGAAGACGTTCTGACCCTCGAACAGCGGCGTGCCGGCGACAAAGCGACCGTCGCCGCCCACCGGGTTGTCCACCGCGAGTTGGTAGCGGCTGCCGACGATGTAGTCCTCCAGGCCGTGCCCCGGTGCCGTATGCACGGCACCGGTGCCGGCCTCCAGCGTGACATGCTCGCCGACGATGACGGGCACCTCGCGGTCGTAGAAGGGATGCTGGAGCTTGAGCCCCTCGAAGGCGTCGCCGCGACCGTAGGCGATGACGCGATGCTGTTCGATGTCCCAGCGGTCCATGGTGTCCTTGAGCAGACCCTCGGCGACCAGCAGGCGTTCCTTGCCGTGCGCGCCGTCGGTCTGCACCAGCGCGTACTCCAACTCGGGATTCAGCGCCACCGCCTGGTTGGCGGGCAGGGTCCAGGGCGTCGTGGTCCAGATGACGACGGATATGGGGCCGTCGCCGTGACCATCGGGGACGGAATGACAGCGGGCGAACAGCGCCTCCTCGTCGAGCACCGCGAAGCGCACGTCGATGGCCATGGACTCCTTGTCGGCGTACTCGACCTCGGCCTCGGCCAGCGCCGAGCCGCAGTCGATGCACCAGTGCACCGGCTTGGAGCCCTTGTGTACATGACCCTGCTCGATGATGCGCCCCAGCGCGCGGACGATGTTGGCCTCGAAGCCGAAGTCCATGGTCAGGTACGGCTGCTCCCAATCGCCGAACACGCCCAGGCGCTTGAAGTCGCGGCGCTGGCCGTCCACCTGCCGGCCGGCGTACTCACGGCAGGCCTGACGGAATTGCGCGGCGGTGATCTTCTGCCCAGGCTTGCCCTTCTTCTTCTCCACCTGGAGTTCGATCGGCAGCCCGTGGCAGTCCCAGCCCGGCACATAGGGCGCGTCGAAACCATCCAGGGTGCGGGACTTGACGATGATGTCCTTCAGCACCTTGTTCACCGCGTGGCCGATGTGGATGTCGCCGTTCGCGTAGGGCGGACCGTCGTGCAGGATGAAGGTCTCGGCACCGGCGCGGGCGGCGCGAATCTGACCGTAGACGTCGGCCGCCTCCCAGCGCTTGAGCATCTCCGGCTCGCGCTGGGCCAGGTTGGCCTTCATCGGAAAGCCGGTCTTCGGAAGGTTCAGGGTGTGCTTGTAATCGGTCACTGCTTGAATTCCTGGGAGTGCGTTCGAGGCGCGGCCCGCCTACGGCCTGCGCGGAGCCAAGGCAAGTCGCGAGTGCGCGCGGACACTGCATGGTCGCGCGCCGACGCCTTTCATGCGAGCTCCGGTTCTGCAAGGTTTCGCACCAGGCCTGGCAGGACTCTGGGCGAGGGTCCGAGCGTAAACCGGCAGGTTACCAAAGTCTGCGGCTGCGGGGTTGAATTACCGAGACTTTTCGGCCGCGGTCGTGCGGATTCTTGGGCCTTCGCCGGCAGTTCTGGTCGGCAGGGTATTCGAAAATCCAATACAAACCACAGATAATATTGTCTTTCGCCTAGTCGGCCACTGCATTATTGTCGTGAAAATGCTGCGGTGCACAATGGTGCTTACCCCTCTTTCTTAGGGTTTTTGCCCAAGATCAGCAGTGGTTTACACGAGGGATCGACAAGCTGCCGCCGCCGCTTTGGCAAATTCACGGGCATCGGCCTGAGGAGAAGTACCATCATGACAGCCTCGACCCGGTATGACTGCATTATCGTCGGCGGCGGTGTCAGCGGCACCGCACTGCTTTACGAACTGGCTCGCTACACGGACCTCAAACGTCTGCTGCTGGTCGAGAAATACGACCGCCCGGCGCAGGTGAACTCCCACGCCCACAACAACAGCCAGACCATCCACTGCGGCGACATCGAGACCAATTACACGCTGGACAAAGCGCTGAAGGTCAAGCGCACGGCGTCGATGGTGGTCAATTACGCCACCAAACTGCCGGCGCGCGAGCGCGACCAGATCGTGCATCGCATGCCGAAGATGGTGCTCGGCGTCGGCGCCCGTGAGTGCGACTACATCCGCCAGCGCTACCAGACCTTCAAAGACGCCTATCCGCGCATGCAACTGCTGGAACGGGCCGACATCGCCGACCTCGAGCCCAACGTAGCCCTGGTCAATGGTAGCTGGCGTAAGGACGAGATCGTCGCCACCGGCACCCCGGACGACTACTGCGCGGTGGACTTCCAGGCCCTGTCCGAGTCGTTCTCGGCCCAGTGCGTGCGCATGGATCGCGACAAGGAGCGCTTCAGCGACAAGCACGTCAGCCAGCTCTACGGCACCGAGGTGAAGAAGATCCGCAAAGACGGCAGCGACTACGTCGTCAGCACCAACCGCGGCGACATGCTAGCGCGTTCGGTGGTGGTCTGTGCCGGCGGTCACTCGTTACTCATGGCACAGGCGATGGGCTTCGGTCTCGAGTACTCGTGCCTGCCCGTGGCGGGATCGTTCTACTTCGCCCCGGAGGCATTGAACGGCAAGGTCTATACGGTGCAAAACCCGAACCTGCCCTTTGCCGCCGTGCATGGCGATCACGACGTCAAGGAGCGCGGCAAGACCCGCTTCGGACCCACCGCGCTGATGCTGCCGATGCTGGAGCGCTACAACCGCGCCACCGTGCGTGATTTCTTCAAAGTACTGCGCATGGACCACAACGTGGCCGCCACGCTATGGGATCTGATGAAGGTCAGCGACATCCGCAACTATATCCTGCGCAACTTCCTCTATGAAGTACCCGGCCTGAATCGGCGCCTGTTCGTGAAGGAGATCCGCAAGATCGTGCCAGACATCGAGGCCCGCGACATCGAGTACGCGGAAGGCTTCGGCGGCATCCGCCCGCAGCTCATCGACCGCAACACCCGCGAGCTCAAGATGGGCGAGGTCAAGATCATCGACGGCCACGGCATCGTCTTCAACATGACCCCGTCGCCGGGCGGCACAAGCTGCCTCGGCAATGCCGAGCAGGACATGCGCCTGGTGGCCGAGCACCTGGGCGCCCGCGTGGACTGGGACGCGTTCGAGCGCGAGTTGCTGACGGGACACGAGGACATGCGCGACGAGCAAGCACCGATTTTGGCGGAGGCGAGCTGAGCGAACTGGGACGACGGCAGCGACGTCCCACACCCCACCACAATCAGCCTAAAAGGTTGTTATTGCCTAAATTAAACTTTTTTGGTTTAATTGCTATCAACTCAACCAGAAGGGCATACCGGCGCCCGGCATGGCGGCCTCCTATCTCGCGATCATCGGCGATGTCATCGCCTCTCGGGCGATCACTGATCGGCTCGCTTTCCAGCGCCGTCTGCGCCGCACGCTCGAAGCGCGTAACGCCGAGCGCAGGTCCGGGGACCAGTCGGCAGCACCAGAGGACGCAGTACCGGAGATAGCCGCGAAGGGCGCCTGGGCAAAGGCGCTCGCCTCCCCCTACACACTCACCCTCGGCGACGAATTCCAAGTGCTGCTGCGGCAAGCCAGCGGTTGCTTTCTGGACTTGCTGCGGATCTCCGCGGACCTGTACCCGGAACAAATGCGCTTTGCACTGGCGCTCGGCGAGATCGACACCGCCATCAACCCGGAACAGGCCATCGGCATGGACGGCAGCGCCTTTCATCGCGCCCGCGGCGGTATCGACCAACTCAAGGCGGGTCGCGAACGCTGCCGCGTCGATGGCCTGCCGCCGCAACAGGCCAGTCTGATCAACAATGGGCTGACGCTTGCATTCGGTCGCCTCGACGGCGCCCGCGGCAGCCGGCTGCCCCTGGCGGCGGGGCTGCTGGCTGGCGAACCCATCGCGGAGATCGCACGCCGCCTCGGCAAGAGTGAGCAAACCCTTTATAAAACCGTGCGCACCGCCGATCTGCACGCCATGGTGGGCTTTCTGACCGCTGTCGAAGAGCAATTGGATCAGTCCCTGGGGGATCGGTCCCTGGGAATCGGGGGCGCAGATTGACCATGGCGGCATTCAGCACGTTTCTCTTGTTGTTGCTCACAAGCCGCGTCGTGCTGGTGGTGCGCGACGAGCCCCTGACCAATCGTCATGCCCTGACGCTGGCACTTACCCAGTCCGCTGCGCTGTTGACGGGCGTCCCCGATTGGCGCCTGCTGCCGCTGTTGGTCGTGATCCTGGCCAACAACCTCGTCGGCTGCCTGACTGGAACGGCGCACGCCGGCGCGCGCCGGCGGCTACCGCCTGGGCGCGCTGATGGTCGTGCTGACGGTCGCTGGATTCAGCTTCACGCCGAGCCACCCGCTGCTGCTGAACGGCCCGCTGACGCTTGCCGTCGAATGGCTCCGTCAGCATTTTCTGTACGTCGCCGGGCTATCCGCGTCCGACGGCATCGCGATCGTCCTCGTGCTGATCGGCGCCCTGCTGGTCCTGAACGACGCCAACCTGCCCATTCGGCTGATCCTGCAAGTCATTCGCGTCGTGCCCCGCCGCAACGCCGACACCAGTTACGCAACCAACTCCGACGCGGGCGACGAAGCATTGCAGACTATCATCATCCTACCGCCCGCCCATCCCGGTAGCGTCCCCCAGCGCCTGGACAAGCGTGACAACAATGCCGGGCGCTTCGTCGGCATGCTGGAGCGGCTACTGGTCTAGGGCTTCGTGCTGCAAGGTCAGTATGCCGCCATCGGCCTGATCCTGGCCGCCAAGAGTTTTGCCCGGTTAAAGGAGATGGACGAGGGCGACTTCGCCGAATATGTCCTCATCGGCACATTGTTGTCGGTGACCAGCGCCGTGGCCGCTGGGGAACTGGTAAAGCTATTGCGGCCCTGATCGAGCCGTTGGCGCACCTCTTCGTTCGGGCGGGTTCGCGTGTCGCCCGCCAATGGCGGAGAGGCAGCCGCCCCTCGCAATGTCGGACGTTTGTGCATACCGAACGTCTACGACATCCATCCGCCGCAAAATTTCAGACGCATCGTCAGCGCAACAACAGCGTCGGAATCTTTGCCGAGCGCAGCAGATCGGAGGTCTTGCTGCCGAACAGCAGGCTGCGCAGCGGTGAGTGGGCATAGGCGCCCATGATCAGCAGGTCGATGTCCTGATCTTTCGCGTAGCGGGCGATGACGCGCTCGGCGTCGCCGGGGATCAGCGCGGTCGGGGCCTCGATGCCGGCGGACTCCAGCGTGGTCTTGGCCCAGTCGAGCTGTTTGGCCGCGTCCTTGCGTTGCTTGCCGGACATCAGCAGATGCACCGGCAGGTCGCGGAACAGCGGGCTGCTCGCGATCATCTCCACGCCCTTGCGGGTCACGGCCTTGCCGTCGAACGCGACCATGGCGCGCCTGGGTTCCTGGAAGCCCTCGGTGACGGCGAGGATGGGGCGATGCAGCGCCCGCACCATCTGCTCGACGTTGCGCCCGAGATCGCGCTGCGTGGTCTCGGCGGACTCGCCGCGACGCCCGAGCACGAACAGACGCACGCCTTCCGCCTGCTCCACCAGCGTCTGTTCCAGCGCCCCGTGCCGCTGCCGCACGTCGGGGGCGGGAACACCGGCGGCGATGGCACGTTCGCGCAACCGATTGAGAAAGATCCGGCCCTGTTCGCGGGCGTCGCGGCTGCGGGTCTCGTCCTGCTCGGAGAGCTTGCTCAGCAGCGCCTCCTGGGCACCGAAGCCGATGGCGCCGCTGTGGTCGTTGCCGATGGCGATCTCGGGATGACGATCGAGGACGTGCAGAAACTCCAGCGGGGCATCCATCCGGCGCGCGGCCCAGGCCGCGTAGTCCGCGACATAGTCGGCAAAATGGGATTGGTCGACGCAGGCGAGGACCTTGTTTTCCGTTTTCATTGGCGATCTCTGGGGTGCTCTCCGGTCAATGGTCCATCAGCCGTTCGACGGCGTCGGGTTTGTCGTGCACGGCGAAGCGGTCGACCAGGGTCGCGCTGGCCTGATTCAGGCCGATCACCTCCACCTCGGTGCCCTCGCGGCGGAACTTCATCACCACCTTGTCGAGCGCGGTGACCGCGGTGATGTCCCAGAAGTGGGCGCGGCTGACGTCGATGCGGACCTTCTCGATCACCTCCTTGAAGTCGAACGCGCTGACGAAGCGTTCGGCTGACGCGAAGAACACCTGACCGATGACGCTGTAGGAGCGCACGCGGCCCTCGTCCTCGGACTGCGAGCCCACATACAGCACCTGGCCGACCTTGTGCGCAAAGAAGAACCCGGTCACCAGCACGCCCGCCAAGACGCCCTGGGCCAGGTCATGGGTCGCGACCACCACGATGACGGTGACGATCATCTCGGTACTGAAGCTCTTCGGGTTGCTGCGCAGATTCCAGACCGAGGCCCAGTTGAAGGTGCCGATGGAGACCATGATCATCACCGCCACCAGCGCGGCCATCGGGATCTGCGCGACCCAGTCGCCCAAGAACACCACCATGATCAATAGAAACAGGCCGGCGGACAGCGTCGACAGTCGGCCGCGGCCACCGGATTTCACGTTGATCACCGACTGGCCGATCATCGCGCACCCTGCCATGCCGCCGACACAGCCGGAGGCGATGTTGGCGAGGCCCTGACCGACGCATTCGCGACGCTTGTTGCTGGGGGAGTCGGTCAGGTCGTCGACGATGGCCGCGGTCATCATCGACTCCAGCAGGCCAACCATCGCCATCGTTGCCGAGAACGGCAGGATGATCTGCAGCGTCTCCAGGTTCAACGGCACGTCCGGCAGCAGGAATACCGGCAGGCTGTCCGGCAGCTCGCCCATGTCGCCGACGGTGCGGATGTCGATCCCCAGGAAGATCACGGCGATGGTCAGCACGACGATGGTCACCAGCGGCGACGGGATCGCCTTGGTGATGTACGGGAAGCCATAGATGATCGCCAGCCCGGCGGCGACCACCGCGTAGACCTCCCAGCCCATGCCGATCAGTTCCGGCAACTGCGCCATGAAGATCAGAATGGCCAGCGCGTTGACGAAGCCGGTGATCACCGAGCGCGAGACAAAACGCATCAGCACCGCCAGATTGAGCCAGCCGGCGATGATCTGCAGCACGCCGGTGAGCAAGGTGGCGGCGAGCAGGTATTGCAGGCCGTGGTCCTTGACCAGCGTCACCATCAGCACCGCCATGGCGCCGGTGGCCGCCGAGATCATGCCCGGGCGCCCGCCGGCAAAGGCGATCACGGTCGCGATGCAGAACGAGGCGTACAGGCCCACCTTGGGATCGACGCCGGCGATGATCGAAAACGCGATGGCCTCTGGGATCAGCGCCAGCGCGACGGCGAGCCCGGCGAGTAGATCGTTGCGGACGTTGGACAGCCAGTCCTGTTGCAGGGAGTTCATGTCAGCCGTATGTGGTTTCCATAAAGGTCAGCGCCTTCTCCTTGGTTTTGAAGAAGTTGTCGCGGCTGAGCACATCGAACAGCTTGCCCTTGCAGAGCGTGTCGTAGACCTGCGATTTCAGGCTGGAGAAGTAGATCTCCACGCCACTGTCGCGGAAGTTGTCGATGACGTCGCGCATGCGTTCCTCGCCGGTCACGTCGATGTCGTTGATGCCGCTGCCGATGACCAGCACGGCCTTGGCCTGGGGATTGCGCGAGCGCGCCTCCAGCAGGACGTCTTCGAAGCGGGACGCGTTGACGAAGTTCAAGCGAGCCGTCGAAGCGCACGGCGATGAAGTTCTTCGCCCAGGGGGTCGAGCCCGGTGGTGCTGATGCCGGCCAGCGTGCCGTCCGGCTGGCGACCGACGATGTCGGTGCGCGGCGCCATGGTGCGCACCAGAAACAGCACGATGGCGAGGCCGGCGCCGAGCAGGATGCCGTTGGCCAGCTGCGGCGCCATCGCCAGGGTCGCGACAAAGGTGATGACGCCGACCAGCGCCTCCTGGCGCTCGATGCGCCAGGCGCGGATCAGGGCGCGGACGTTGATGAGCCCGAACACCGCCATCATCACGATCACGGCCAGCACCGCCTGCGGCAGGTGGTACAGCAGCGGCGTCAGGTAGAGCAACACCAGCATCACGGCGATGGCGCTGAAGATGGCGAACAAGCCGGTCTTGGCGCCGCTCTTGGCCGCCACCGCGGAGCGCGAGAACGAACCGCTGACGGTGTAGGAACTAAAAAAGCTGCCGACGATGTTGGCCAACCCCTGGCCGACCAACTCCTTGCTGGTGTCGACCCGCTCGCGGGTCTGCGCGGCGATGGCCTTGGAGATGGACGTGGCCTCCATGAAGCCGATCAGCGCCATCACCAGCGCCGACGGCAACATGACCCAGAAGAAGCCCATGTCCAGCGTCGGCACCTGCAGGCTCGGCAGGCCGGACGGGATGTCACCCACGACCGCGCCGCCGCCCATCAGCGTCAGGGTCTCGCCCTTCACCTTGCTGATGCGCCAGTAGCGCCCGTCCGTCACCAGCTCCCGCGGTACCGCGCCCTTGCGAAAGAACAGGTCCTCGCCGCCGGGGGCGATCACATGCTCGAACCGCAGGTTGTGCAACGACACCTGGCGCTCGTTGTTGGCCAGCTTGCGCTGATCCATTTCGCGGTTCAACACGCGCAGATCCGCCTCCAGCAGCGCCTGCTCGGCAAAGCGCGCCTCATCCTTGGCCGCCGCCACGGTCGCGGATATCCTGATTGATGCGCGCGGTGGTCACGGCCAGCGAGCCGATGGCGCGCTCGGTCGAGGCGTAGCCCAGGGCCAGTTCGCGTGCCTCGGTGTCCTGAATGGTGTCGACGCTGACGGTCTGATTGCGCTCGAAGCCGATGGCCCAGCTGACGATGGTGGTCAGCACCACCGCCGACAGCACGCCCGGCACTTTCGGCGTGTAGCGTTTGGCGCCGACGATGATGGCGTAGGTCGCGACGGCGAACAGCAGCGTCGGCACATGGGAATGCTGCAACTGCTCGAACACCGTCCACAGGTCCGCGACGAAGTTGTCGGTACGCGGAAACGGCACGTTCAGGATCTTGCTGAGCTGGGATAGACCGATGATCAGCGCCGCCGCGTTGGTGAAGCCGATGATGACCGGGCTGGACAGAAAGTTGACCAGAATGCCCATGCGCAGCAGTCCGAGCGCGAGGCGTAGCACGCCCACCATCAGCGCCAGCATCACCGACAGCGTGATGAACGCCTCGCTGCCGAGCGGCGCCAGCGGCAACACCGCCGCCGCCGACATCAACGACAACATGGCCACCGGCCCCGTGTGCAACTGCGGCAGCGAGCCCCAGAGCGAGGCGACGATCACCGGCAGAAACGAGGCATAGAGGCCGTAGACCACCGGCAACCCGGCGAGCTGGGCATAGGCCATGCTCTGCGGGATCAGCACCAGCGCGACGGTGATGCCCGCAACCAGGTCCGCGCGCAGCGTGACGCCGCTCATCGGGAACCAGCGGAGAAAAGGAAACAGATTGGTCAGCAGAGAACGGTACATCGCGATCCGGCGAACTCAGGTTGGGGCTGGACGAAAATCCCCACAGTTTACCGGATCATTGCCCGGCGATTGATAGATGTGCGGACCGGATAGGATCGAAGGTGATCTATGGCCGGCGCATTCCATCGCCGCCCGTTGCTAACCACTGTCGCGTTGGTCGCAACGTCTCCTCACCGGGTTTTCAGGTTGCTTAAACCTCGGTGCTAGGGCAATCTGCCGGCGCCTGATCACGATCGACAAACACAAAAGACTGGAGGATTTCTCATGCGCCACTGCTATTGGCTGCCCGTCGCTGCCTTGCTTTTTTGCGGCTCGACGCTCCAGGCCCAGCCAGCTGGACCTGGCCCGGGTGCTGACGGCTCGGCACCCGGCCAAGGTCCATACGGCTATGGCTACAGCCCGATGCAACCGCGACCAATGCGCCCGACGACGCCGCGCTCCAGCGCCGGCCGCGAAGCCGCCGCCACCATCAGCGCCGGGCTGGACAAGCTGTTCGAATTCCTGCGCAGCGACAAGCAGCCGAACAAGCTGCAAACGGCGGCCTTTCTCGACCGCGAGATCGCGCCGTATTTCGACTTCGCTTACATGGCCCAGTTCGTCGCCGGCCCCAACTGGGAGCGGATGTCGGGCGAGCAGCGCCAAGCCCTGGCCGCGCAGCTCGAATCCCGCATCCTCGGCGGCTTGACCGAGCGGCTGGTGCAGTACAGCGATCAAAAGGTCCGCTATCTGCGCCCGCGGCCCGGCAAGCGCGGCAGCGTCGATGTCCAGGTAGGCCTGATGAGTCCTGGCACCTACCCCGCCAAGCTCGTGTTCAGGCTCTATGCCGTCGGCGACGGCTGGAAGGTCTACGACGTGCTCGCGGAAGGGCGCAGCCTGCTCGCCTACTATCGCACCGCGTTCGACCAGCGCACGGCTCCCCAGCGCCAGACACAACCCCAGGTCCAACCTCGAATGCGGCCCCAAATGCCGCCCCAGTTCCAGCCCAATCTCCGCTGACAGTAAGCAAGGAACAAGGGCCAAAAACGCGCAATCGCGCTGTGCAGCGGCCCTTGGCCCTCGGCGCTTGGCCCGCTGGAAGCAAGGCAGAGGCGCAGCAACACGGCGCCGCACGCTTGTCCGCCTGAGGCTTCGCCTCGTTAGTGATGAACCGCCGGTCTCGTCCCCATATAGGCTGCATGAACGGAGACCTCCCAAGCACTGACGACCTCCCCTCGCGCTTTGGCAAGGCACTACTGATCGCCGCCTGGATCGTCGGCCTCGCGCTGCTGGTGCTGTTCTTCAGCAACCTGCTGGAACACCAACGCAATCCCAATCCGGACCCGTCATTGGAGATCAATGCCGCGGGTCTTCCGCAAGTGGTGCTGCAACGCAACCGCATGGGCCACTACGTGGCGCGGGGCAGTATCAACGGCGCGGCCGTGACCTTTCTACTCGACACCGGCGCCACATCCGTGGCGCTGCCGCTGGAACTGGCTCGGCAGTTGGAACTGCCCATGCGCCCAGGCGGCATGAGCAAGACCGCCAACGGCCTCGTGCAGACCTGGTCCACGCGCCTCTCCAGCGTCAGCCTCGGCGGGCTCACGGCGCGCAATGTGCGTGCCGTCGTGATGCCCAATATGCCCGGAGACGAGGTCTTACTCGGCATGAACTACTTGAAGCGCTTCGAGATGATCCAGCGCGGCAACACGCTGACGCTCCGCGTTCCGGGGTAAGCGGGCTAGAACTAAGGCAATCCCGGCTTAGACCCGCTTGACCACCCCGCCCCGGCGGCTGTCGCCGGCGCCGCTCAGCGTGCCGTCCGCTCCGATCGCGACGCTATGCGCGCCGCCGAAGAAGATACTGCGCGCACTCCAGGCCAACACCTCCGGCCAGTGCCCGCGTAGGGCCTCCAGCACCTCAGCGTCGCAGGGTGGTTCGATATTCAGCCTGCCCGCCTCGTAGTGAATCCGCGGCGCCTCGACCGCGGCGGTCAGCGGCATGCGCAGGTCGATGAGATTGCTCAAGACCTGCAGGATCGCGCTGCGGATGCGGTTCGAGCCGCTGGAGCCGAGCACGCTCCAGCCACCGTCGGCATGTTCCACCAGGGTGGGACACATCATCGAGCCGATGCGTCGGTCTTCGGCCCAATGGTGGAACCCGCCGGGATTCAGGTCTTCTTCGCCGAGCATGTTGTTCAGCATGATGCCGGTGCCGGGCAACAGATAGCCCGCGCCCTCGCCGTTGGAGAGGGTCATGCTCGCCAGGTTGCCGTCGGCATCGGCGATGCTGATCTGGGTCGTGCCACGGCGGAACAACGTCGCGCTTCGCATCAGCGTCCGGGCCTGCGCCAGCAAGGCCGGATCCAGGTCGGCGCCGTCGGTCGCCGGCCCGGCCCGCAGGTCCTGGGTCAGTTGCATCGCCGTCGCGAGCAGATGACGGTGCGCGCTGCTGCCGAAAGCCAGACCATCCAGGCGCTGCTGCGACAGCAGGTCCAGCGTGAGGCCGATCAGCAGACCGCCGAGGGACGGCGGCGGGTTCAGGTACAGCGTCGCGTCACGATAGACGCGCCGCAGCGGGCTGCGCTGCTCGACACGATAACCGGCCAGGTCGGCGCCGCTCAGGTGGCCGCCGTTGGCGGCACAGTCCGCCGCCAGGCGTTCACCCCAGGCGCCGCAACGCGATCCAGCGTCGGCTCCGTCGGAACCAGCGCCATAGAGCAGTTGCGCGCCAGCGTCCGCGAGTTGCGCCAGCGCCTGCGCGAGCGCTGGCTGCGTGACCCGTTCCCCGGGCTCGGCGAGGCGGCCGGGGTCGCGGCGGGATGCGTGCAGCGCGAAGATCTCGGGGCGCGCGCGCAGGATCGGCTCCACCACGGTGGCGATCTGATGCTGGAAGGCGTTGACGATGACGCCGTGCTGCGCCAGCCGGCGCGCCGGCTCCAGCAGCACCGACGACGGCAGCTGGCAAAGGTCTTGCTGCACCGCGAACAGACCAGCAAGGGCACCCGGCGTGGCGATGGAGCCCATGCCGATATGGAACTCCTGTACCGTATCGCCGAAGTCGGCGATGATCGGATAGAAGTCGAGCCCATCGGCGGCCGCCTTCACGCGCGGGGTCTGCACGAAGAAGTCATAGATGACCGGCTCACCGCCGGCCGGGCGTGCATGCAAGAAACCCCCCGCCGCCAAGCGAGGCCAGCACGGGTTCGGCGACGCAGGCCGCCGCCAGCGCCGCGACCGCGCCGTCGAAGGCATTGCCGCCAGCGGCAATCACCTCCGCCGCCGCCGCGGCCGTCTGTTCATGGCCGGCTGCGATGATGGCCCTGGTCATGGTGGTCCCAATTCAGTGTGCAGCGGTTGCATGGTGCCTATAGTATCGGTCTCCGGACACTCGCTGCCGGAGAAAGGGCAGGCATCGAACGAATCAGCATCGCCATGGCGGAACCGCACAGTTACCTGGAAGATCCTACCGCGCTGGAACCGGCCGCCGCGCTGCGCGCCGAACTCGCCCAAGTGCGAGCGGAGGCCGAGGCGGAAAGGCAGAGGCTAGAGCATGAGCTGAAGCTGGCACGCTCGGCGCAGCCAAGCCAGCGCGACCCGGTCACCGTGACGCAGAACGTCGCGGGTCAGCAGGAGATCCAGGCCCTGCGCAACACGCTGCGCGAAAAGGACCGCGTGATCGAGCAATTGACAAGGCAATGCCGCGATCTTGAGGATCAGCTAGAGGACAACTTCCAGCAACTCGATGCGCTGCGCCTGCGGGTGCAGCAGCGCGAGCTGGAGCTGGATCAGGCGCAGGCGCGCCGCCGATCGGCACAACAACCGCATGCACGGGCGCCCGCGCGAGACGTCCCCGCCCAGCATCGGCCGGAGCCCCCGGCGCGTCCCGCATCGATGCCGACGCCACTCCCGGCACCGAGCGACCACCGTGGTGCGGCCCCATCGGCGTTCATCGGCCTACTGATCGGTACACTGCTGTCGGTCGCGACCGCCGCCGGACTCTGGTGGAGCGGTCATTGGCCTGCCCCGCGCATGCCAACACCAATGTTTGCCGCGTCCGGCACTCCGGCCGCGGACGACACCAGCGCGGTAGCCACAAGCGAGCCAGACCCCATGGCCGAGACGGTGCCCCGTGCTGAACCGCAGGCGCCCGAGACGCCGCCGGTGCGCGGAAAGGTACGCGACCGCAACGGTCCGCAGATGATCGCACTGAATCCCGGCACCTTTCGCATGGGCAACCCGGCAGGCGCGAGCGGGAGCGATGCCCGGCCGGCACGGGATGTGTCGCTTGGCGCATTCCTGATCGGCGCGCGCGAGGTCAGCTTCGCCGAATACGATCGCTTTGTCAGCGCCACCGGCGCCCGCCGCCCCAACGACTACGGATTCGGTCGTGGCAAACAGCCCGTGATCGACGTGACCTGGACCGACGCCGTGAACTACACCCGCTGGCTGTCACGCATCACCGGCAGAAACTACCGCTTGCCGACCGAGGCGGAATGGGAATACGCGGCCCGAGCCGGCGCCCAGTCCCTGTTCTGGTGGGGCTCCGACGCACCGGCCGGACGAGCGGTCTGCTTCGACTGCGGTTCTCGCCTCGACCGCATCGCCCCGGCACCGACCGGTTTCAGCGGACCGAATGCGTTCGGGCTCTACGACACCGCCGGCAACGTCTACGAGTGGGTGGCGGACTGTTATCGTCCCAGCTACAGCGACGCCCCAACCGACGGCAGCGCCGTCACCGAGATCGGCTGTCGCGAGCGCGTCGCCCGCGGCGGCAGCTTCAAGGCGCCGGCCAAGTCTATGCACGTCTTCGCCCGGCGCGCCTTCGAGCCCGACACCCGCATCGACACCATCGGCTTTCGCGTGGCCCGTGATGCCAACTGAAGAGCGCTCGGGCTCCGGCCGGCACCGGCGCCCCAGTCAACGGCGAACGGGATCAGCAGCGCGCCAGCGGCCAGGTGCTCGGCGTCGGTATCGCCACCGTCGACATCGTCAACCTGGTGGCCGACTATCCGCCGGAAGACGCCGAGGTGCGGGCGTTTGATCAGCGCATCGTGCGCGGCGGCAACGCGGCCAACACGCTGGCCGCGCTGCGCCAACTCGGCCGGCGCTGCGCCTGGCTCGGCACCCTCGCCGACGACGCCGGCGCCGCGCTGATCGCGGATGACCTCGCACGTCGCGGCATCGGCCATGAACACGCGGTGACCATCTCGGGGGCACACACACCAACCTCCTACATCGCGCTCAGCCGCGCCACGGGCAGCCGCACCATCGTCCATTACCGCAACCTGCGGGAACTCAGCGCGCGGGATTTCGACGCCGTTCCGCTGGCGGACCTGGCCTGGGTGCACTTCGAGGGCCGCAACCCGGTCGAGACCGCGGCGATGATCGCCCGCGTGCGCCGCGAGCGGCCCGATCTGCCGGTGTCGGTCGAGATCGAAAAGCCCCGCGACGCGATCGAACGCCTGTTCCGCGGAGCCGACCTGCTGATCTTCTCCCGCGCGTTCGTCGCGGCCATGTCGCCGCAAGGCAGCACGGCCGATCCCACGGCCTTCCTGCGGCAACGCATTGCCGACAGCGATGCCGACCTCTGCCTATTGCCCTGGGGCAGCACCGGCGCCTACGGCCTAGCGCGCGGCGGCGAGCCAGTCTTCGCCGCCGCGCATCGCCCAGCCGTTTTGGTCGACACCCTCGGCGCCGGCGACGTCTTCAACGCCGCCATCATCGACGGACTGATGCGCGGACTCGAACTGCCGCACTGCTCGCACACGCCAACCACATCGCCGGCGAAAAATGCGGCCGCCACGGCATCTAGGAGGCTGTCCGACTTAGCCGGGCGCGTCCCGAAAATGGCCAAAAAGTGATCAATAATTGGCTGAGACCGGCGCGCTACGCTGAATTTGGTCATTTGGAATCCGACGAAACCGGCAAAATTCGCGTAGGCGCGCGTCGATGACCTAAGTCGGACAGCCTCCTAGAGAGCAGCAAAACGGTTTTGACCCCTTTTTGCGCTTTTTGCGTACGCTTATGGGCTGGGATTCGGCTGCATGACGTGGGCTGCCTCGATCTCGGCGATGACCTCGTCGGTTAGCGTGAGGTCGGCGCTGGCTAGGTTGACCTCGAGCTGCGCCATGCTGGTCGCGCCGATGATGTTGGATGTGACGAAGGGCCGGCTGGTGACCCAGGCGAGGGCCATCTGCGACGGGTCTAGGCCGTGGCGGCTGGCGATGGCCATGTAGCGGTCGGTCGCCGCGATCGCCTGCGGATTGGAGTAGCGATCGAAGCGGGCGTAGAGCGTCAGGCGTGCGCCCTCGGGGCGGGCACCATCCTGATACTTGCCGGTCAGCATGCCGAAGGCCAGCGGCGAGTAGGCAAGCAGGCCGCATTGCTCGCGCATCGCGACCTCGGCCAGGCCGATCTCGAAGGTTCGGTTGAGCAGGTTGTAGGGGTTTTGGATGCTGACCATTCGCGGCAGCCCGTGCTGTTCCGCCAGAGCCAGCGCGTGCATGGTGCCCCAGGGGGTCTCGTTGGACAGGCCGACGTGGCGAATCTTGCCGGCCTTGACCAGGTCGTCGAGCGCGCCCAGGGTCTCCAGCAGCGGCACGCTGTTGTCCGGCTCGCTGTGCTGATAGCCGAGCTTGCCGAAGTAATTGGTATCCCGATCCGGCCAGTGCAGCTGGTACAGGTCGACGTAATCGGTCCGCAGACGGCGCAGGCTGGCATCGAGCGCCGCCTCGATATTGGCCCGGTCCAGGCGCCCGCCCGCGCCGCGCGGATGGGGCATCCAGTCCGCCGGGCCCGCGACCTTGGTCGCCAGAATCAGCTGGTCGCGGTTGACCGCGGGCCGCGAGCCAGTTGCCGATGTAGGTCTCGGTTAGGCCCTGGGTCTGCGCCATGGGCGGAACCGGGTACATCTCCGCGGTGTCGATGAAATTGATGCCGACGTCGACGGCGCGGTCGAGCTGTTCAAAGGCGTCGGCCTCGGTATTCTGCTCGCCGAAGGTCATGGTGCCGAGGCACAGTTCGCTGACACGGATGTCGGTGCGGCCCAGGGGACGGTAGCGCATAATCTCTGCTCCTGTCTGATGTCGCCTCTGATGTTACCGGTCCGCCGGTTTCGGCGTTGGCACGTATGGCGTTGATGTCGGTGATTCGTTGCCGCATTGCGGCCGTTGGCGCTCTACATGCGGATTGTGATCGCACATCGAAACCTGACCTAATAGCGTCTGCCGTCGGTCTTCGAGCAGTCCTCAATGAGCATCGGCGGTCGACCGACCACCGCCGCCCTGTCCCCTGGCGATCCATTATGACCATCGACCCCGCCCTATTCTCGCCCTTCGCCATCTGGACAGCGCTGGTCCTGTATCTGGCCTGTCTGACGCTGGCGCTGGTGCAGGCGCCCTGGCGCACGCTGCTGAAGGCGCGCCTGACCCACGTCTTCTTCGGCGCCTGCGTGGCGCTGCTGTTCCTGTGGCAGATGGATACGCAGGTGCAACCCGGCCTCAATTACCATCTGCTCGGCCTGACCGCGGTCACGCTGATCTTCGGCTGGTCGTTCGCGGTCATCGCGGCGTCCCTCGCGCTGCTGGGCGTCTACCTCAACGGCGGCCTCGGTTGGGAGGGATTTGCGCTAAACGCGCTGCTCAGCGGCGTGCTGCCGATCACGCTGACGCAGATCATGCTGGTGCTGATCCGGTATTATCTGCCCAAGCAGTTCTTCGTCTACGTGCTGGTCAACGGCTTCCTCACCGCCGGGCTGGTCGGCGTGGCCATGGGCTACATGGCGGCCTGGCTGCTGGTGGGCAGCGGCGCCTACACCTTTGCCCAGCTGAGTCAGACGGTACTGCCGTTCTTTCCACTGATGTTCATGCCCGAGGCCATGCTCAACGGCTGGATCATGGTGATCCTGGTGGCGTTTCGCCCGGAGTGGGTCTATTCCTTCTCGGACGAGCAGTACCTCAAGGGCAAGTAGCCGTTTCGCTCGCGGTTCCGCCCTCCGGAGAACGAATGCGTCATCGTCCGGGGTGGCACCGAGCCATCCGTATTTCCATAAGCATTTTAAGGAGTCGCACGCATGGGTTGGCTGGGTAAGGTAGTCGGTGGGCTGTTGGGCTTCGCCGCCGGGGGACCGATTGGCGCGGTGCTGGGCGCAACCCTCGGCCATGGCGTCGACCGCGGCGTGCAGAAGCTCGCCGACGACATGCAGTTGCCCCTGGGCGATCGCAAACGCATCGAGAGCGTCTTCTTCACCGCCACCTTCTCCACCATGGGGCACCTGGCCAAGGCCGACGGTCGCGTGTCGGCCGCGGAGATCGCGCTGGCGGAGGCAGTCATGGCCCGGCTGCAGCTCACCGGCGAGCGACGCAGTGCCGCCATCGCGCTGTTCCGCCAGGGCAAGGCGGCCGACTTCGATCTGCGCGCGGTGGTCGAGCGCTTCCGCCGCGAGTGCCTGGGACGACGCACGCTGGTGCAGTTGTTCCTCGAGATTCAGCTGCAGGCCGCCTATGTCGACGGCGAACCGTCCGCGGCCAAACGCCGGGCACTGGAGGAGATCCGCGAGGGTCTGCGCATCCCGCAGCTGATCTTTCGGCAACTGGAGAACCTGGTGCGGATGCAACGCCAGTCCGGTGCTGGCGCAGGGCGCGCGCGGTGGCGGTTCTTCACCTGCGCGGGGGCCGACACTAGGCCAGGCCTACTCGGTGCTGGGCGTCAGCCCGAAGGACAGCGACGCCGCCATCAAACGCGCCTACCGCAAGCTCATGAGCCAGCACCACCCGGACAAGCTAGTCTCCAAGGGCGTGCCGGAGGACATGATCAAGCTGGCGACGCAAAAGACCCAGGAGATCCGCCGCGCCTACGAGATGATTCAGGACGCGCGGGCGGCGTAGGAAGTGGCGAGTAGCGAGTGGCGAATAGCGAGGCTCTTCCTTGAGCACTCGGATTGGACCAAACCAGCGGAATTAGGCTCGGCGGGCGCGGAAGCCGCGAACACCAAGCAGACCCAGCACCATTAGTGCCAGCGCGGCCGGAACCGGGCACCGCGGTGCCACCCGCCTTGGTGTTGATGAGCAGGCTATATGGTCCCGGTGACCGAATGCAGCGTGCAGGGCGCGGACGGCCTGACGCTGGGCGATCGCGACAAGCGTGACAGCCAAGGTGACGACAGCATCACCGTCTACTTCAACGAAGGCTGCAACGTGCAGTTCTGATTTTGACTCCCACCGGGACTTCAAGGACCAGCCGATTGGGCGCTACCCAAGGGTGCCACCTTTTTCATTTCCGCCCGCGCTCATTTCAGGCTGCTGAGGGAGCGCACGAAGTCCATGGACGCGTTGAAGAAGTCGTCGTCTTTATGGCCTTTGCAGTGGGCACGGGTGCGGCGCATGGCCGATTCGATGCCGGAGCCGCGCAGCGCGTCCTCGCCGGTGGCGAGGTTCAGCCCGGTGATGAACCCCGTCAGCCAGTCCTCGTAGCGCTGGAACTCGGCGGCGTCGCCGGCCTCTTCCGCGTCGCAGGCGAGGAGGTAGTCGCCGCAGCTGCGCACGCCGTAGCCCCACAGCTGGGGCTCGGCGGCCGAAGCGGCTGGCAAGAGCAGGCTGCTGCAGAGGGTGGCAACGACAGTCGGGTTGGAAAGGGTCAGCTTCACAATACTCTCCATCTAGCGAGGCGATGCCTCAGACCGACGAATCATAGTCGGCGCTGGTTAGGGCAGCACACTCATCGACAACCATTAGGCGCCCGCAAGCAATCTCGTCAGGTTGTATACCGATAAGGATATCAGGGGCGCCCATGCTGGTAACATGTCAGGTTTTGCGCCTGAGCCGATGGACGCCGCCCCTGCTTGGAACCAACGATGCGCGTGTTGATGATTTCGGATGTCTATTTCCCGCGGGTCAACGGCGTGTCGACGTCGATCCAGACCTTCGCCAGGGAGTTCACGGCCCTCGGCCACTCGGTGACCCTGCTGGCACCCGATTACGGTCAGAACGCACCAGAGCCGTTTGAGGTCATCCGCATTCCGTCGCGCTACTTTGCGTTCGACCCGGAAGACCGCATCCTGCGCTGGGGCCGCATCCGCGCGCATCGGCAGCGGCTGCGGGCGGCGGGCTTCGACCTGGTGCACATCCACACGCCGTTCATTGCCCATTATGCCGGGCTGGCGTTGGCGCGCTGGCTCGGTCTGCCGGTGGTCGAGAGCTATCATACCTTCTTCGAGCAATACCTCGACAAGTACGTCCCGCTGGTGCCGAGTAGTTGGCTACGCCTGATGGCGCGGCGCTTCTCCGCCGCGCAGTGCAACGATGTGGACGCGCTCGCGGTGCCGTCGCTCGCTATGCTGGAGGTGCTGCATGGCTACGGCATCCGTACCCCGGCGGAGGTGGTACCGACGGGCATTGATCTGAAGCAGTTCTCCGGGGGCGATGGGGCGCGCTTCCGCAAGGCCTGGGACATCGCCGCCGATCGTCCGCTGTTGGTGCATGCCGGGCGGCTGGCGTTCGAGAAGAATTGCGACTTCCTGTTGCGGATGCTGGTGCGTGTCAAGGCCGAGGTGCCGGACGTATTGCTGCTGATCGCCGGCGAAGGACCGGCCCGCAAGCAACTGGAGGCCCTCGCGCGCCGCTTGGGCCTGGGCGACCAGGTGCGTTTTATCGGCTATTTGGATCGGGATGGCTCGCTCGAAGACTTCTACGCCGCTGGCGATGCCTTCGTGTTCGCGTCGCGCACCGAGACGCAGGGCCTGGTGCTGCTGGAGTCCAAGGCACTGGGTACGCCGGTGGTCTCCACCGCCGTCATGGGCACTCGCGAGGTGTTGCGCGCCGGCGAAGGCTGCCTGATCGCCGAGGACGACGAGGCCGATTTCGCCGCAAATTGCGTGCGCCTGCTGACGGACCGCGCCCTGCGCGATGAACTGAGCGCCAAGGCCGTGCGCTATGCGCAAGGGTGGTCGTCGACGGCGATGGCCCACCGCATGCTCGGCCTGTATGCGCGTGTGGTCGACGGCGATGCGCAAGCTCCAGAATCGGACGCGCGTCTCGGCATGATTCGCCCCGCGAGGCTCGGCGATGACCGGGCCTGAGACTAGCCGAAGCACGAGCCTTGCCGGAGCGTCATGGGGGGCCGAATCCTGGGCCGAATCGCAAGCCAGATCGTGGGCCCGATCAGTCGTCCGGTTACCGAGCAGGACATGGAGCCGGACTTGGCGCCCTCTGCGCTTGCCGCCGAACAGCGCAAGCCGCGGCGGGCGTTGCCTTGACCGCAGTCGCCCCGATCTCTTCAGCACGCAGCGGAACGCCGTTGCGACCCGCACCCAGCGCTCCGCGAGCGGATAGACAAGAGATTCAGATGCATACCAAAGATGTCCTCGATGCCTTCGAACTGCTCGACAACTGGGAGGCACGCTACGAGTTCATCGGCGATCTGAGCCGCGAACTACTGCCGCTGGCGGAGAGCGAAAAGATCGACGCGAATCTGGTAAAGGGGTGCAATACCCAGACCTGGCTCATCGGCAGCCTTACCTCCGGTGATCCAGCCGTGATCGAGTACCGAGCCGATGCCGAGACGCCGCTGGTCCGCGGACTCGTGGCCCTGCTGCTGGTGCCGTTCCAGCGCAAGTCACCGCGGGACGTGCTCGAGACCGACGCCCGCGACTACATCGCGAAGCTCGGCCTCGCCGAATACCTGAGCAGCAATCGTCGCGTCGGCATGGAGCACTTTATGGAGCGCGTGTACCAGATCGCGCGCGGGCTGAAAGGGGCGACCTAGGCTGGTCCCTAGATTCCGTGATTGCTTGAGAGCGCCATACGCTCGTGGTCTTAGGCAGATCCAAGCTCGATACCCGGTTTCGCGACACACAGGCGCGGGTAGCGGAGGGCCATCCCGTTACCAGCCCGCCAGCAATGGCCGCGCTTATTCTTGACGGCTTACCCCCACGTGATCCGCGTAGACGCCTATGCGTACTCGTTGAAGTCATCGCCCCAGAGCGGCACGCCAAGGAACTGATCGGCATGGCCCGTTTCTATGGCGCCATCGACACCTGGTGGGGCCCGCCCAACGCCGACGGTCGTCAGGCATTTCGGATGCTGGTGCCGGATGTCGCCCGGCAACGGCTGATGGATGCGCTGCAAAGCCTGCTCGACCCGGAGCCCAGCGCACGCATCGTGGTGATGCCCGTCGATGCGACGCTGCCGCGTCCGGACATCGGCCAGGACAACGAGTCGGAGCACCCTAACGGCGACGCGGAGCAGGACCGCAACGACTCCGTCCGCACGACCCGTGAAGAGCTCTACACCGAGATTGCCAAGGGCGCGTTGCTGGACTGGAACTACGTGTTGCTGGTGCTGCTGTCCACCGTCGTCGCCACCATCGGACTCGCGGAGGACAACGTCGCGGTGGTGATCGGCGCCATGGTCATCGCGCCGCTGCTCGGCCCCATTATCGCCTTCGCCTTTGCGACCTCGCTGGGCGACCGTGCGTTGGCCACGCGCTCGCTGATCACCGGTTGCACCGGGCTCGGTCTGGCGATGCTGCTGGCCATGGCGATGGGTTTGGTCTGGCCGGTGAACCTGCAAAGCCACGAGATTCTGTCGCGCACCGATGTCGGCCTTGCCAGCGTCGCCTTGGCGCTCGCCTCTGGCGCCGCGGCGGTGCTGTCGCTGACCACGGGTCTGTCGACGACGCTGGTGGGCGTCATGGTGGCCGTCGCGCTGTTGCCGCCGACGGCCGTGCTCGGGATGTTGCTCGGCAGCGCTCGTTGGGAGCTGGCTACCAGTGCCGGACTGTTGCTCGCCGTCAACGTGGTTTGTGTGTTGCTCGCGGCGAAAGTGGTCTTTTTGCTCCGCGGCGTCAGACCCCGACGTTGGCTCGAGCGCACCAAGGCCACGCAGTCGACAGCGCTCTACATCGGCCTCTGGGCGACTCTGCTGGCATTGCTGATCGGCGCCATCCTCTTTCGCGGTTCCTTAATTTGACCATGCCGACCGAGGCTAGACCTCAGGCCGACGAGCACAGGGCGTCCGGCAGACTCCGCCAGGGGGCATCGGCAATCTCCGTGGGAGCGATTTGCAATCGCGACGGCAGCAACGCCGAACGCCTGCGCGGCCCCATCGCGGCTGCAAGCCGCTCCCACGGGGAGAGCCGTGCAAGGTTGAGTTACGCTACGCTGACTTCGCCGCTGCAGGCATTTGGTGTTCCGGGGATGCTAGGGCATCGCGGCGCCAGGCGGAAGCCCCGGCGGCATTGGTCCGCCGCCAGACTCACTGCCAACCCACCCCGGCGTGAAGCCGGCCGTGCAATGGCAGCGCCCAAGCTGGCCGAACAACTCGCGTCTGGCCTGCTCGCAGGCGTCGCGGTCGCCGTAGGGGCCGATCGTGGCGGGCACGGGGCCGATGCGGCATCGGCCCCCGCATCCGCGGGCGGGTGGACGTGGCAACTGGTCTTTGCCATGAGATCGCCGCTGGCACCGATCAGCAGGCCGGCGCACAGCAGCACCGTCAAGACCCGAGGCAAAACCGAGTCAAGCACCGACGGCCAGCGGCCACCGGCTCAGCCCTCGTCCTCATACAGCGCTGACTTCGGCGTCGTCGATGCGGTAGCCGGCATCGCCCAGCTCGTTGCTGAACGGTGTGACATGCATGCGCCCCTCCACCCACACCGTATCGAACAATTCGCCTCGGTAGGCGGCGCCGTCGGCGGTCAGCACATGCACGGTCTGGTTGGCTGGCGGCGGCGGCACATGGATACAGGCACCGAAATAGGGCACCAGCAGGAACTCGGCGATCTCGGTGGCGTCGGTCTCCAACGGCACGACAAAGCCCGGCAGACGCACGCGCTGGCCGTCCAATGCCTCGCACCACCGGCGCCTCCGCCCACAGCGCCTTGAGCTTGTCCATCAATTCATCGGCACGCGGATCATCATCGGTGAGGTTGTCCGCGTCGTAGTCGGCCATCAACTTTTCGGGCTGCCAGTCGGCCGGAATCAGGTCGTCCCACTCCAGTTCCGGCACCTCGCCGGGCGCCGCATCAGCGATGGCGGGAATGGTCTGCTCCGCCTGCGTGCCGGCCTGATCCGCCGCATCGGTTGTTGCCGGCGGCTGGTTCGATTGCTCGCCGCAGCCGGTCAACACCAAGATGAGCAGGCCCGGAAGAAAAGGGGTCAGTACCCTTTTCGCTTCGCGGTCTGGCGCAATGTGTTGTCTCTGGCCTCGAAAAGGGTACTGACCCCTTTTCTTCTGCTTCGGCCGCAGCTGGCCAGCAAGAGCGCAAGCGGGCCGGGCAGCAGAGCCTTGAACATCGGAGCAGTTTAGTCGATGCGCTAGGGTTCCAGTGAAAGCATGCGGTAAACCGCGGCCGAATCGGACGCGGATGATAGCGCGTCGTGACTGTGCAAGTATTGACGATCGGTCCAAACCACTCGATGCCTTGCCAATATCTGGCGGGTCCGCGTCCATGCACGTCAGCGCCTCCGCTCAGACACGAATCGACAATCCGTCCGCGAGCGACATGCGATAGGCACGCCAGCCGGGCACCAGCCCCACCAGCAGGCCCGCCGCCAGCACCGTGGCCAGCAGCAGCCATTCGTGCGGCGACAGCGCGCCGATGCCGATGAAGAGCCCGAGCCGCGACTCGATCAGCGGCTGTCCGAGGGCGAGCAGGCCGTACAGCAGCGCGATCCCGAGCAGCATGCCGAGCAGGGTCAGAAAGGCGGCCTCGCCGATGATCAGCGCCAGCACCTGCGCCGGACGCGCGCCGACGGAGCGCAGGATGGCCATCTCGCGGCGGCGTTCGTTGAGCCCGATCAGCAGCGCCGTCAGCATGCCGATCAGGCCCGACCAGCACGACGAAGCCGGAGACGATCAGCAGCGCTCCTTCGGCGACACCGATCAGCGACCACAGCTCGCCGAGGGCCACGCCGGGCAGCACCGCGAGCAGCGGTTCTTCGCGGTAGTCGTTGACGTAGCGCTGCACGGCAAAGGCGGCGATCTTCGACTTCAGGCCCACCAGCACCGCCGTGATCGCCTCCGGCGTCAGGTCCATCGCGCGCACCTGCGCCGCAGTCGGCGTCAGGCCCGGCATCGGCGCGCCGCCCTGCCAGCCCAGATGGACGGCCTCGATCGCCTCCAGGCTGACATGCACGGTGCGATCGACCGGGGTGCCGGTGCGCTTCAGGATGCCGGCGACGCGAAACGGCTTGTCGTCGTGCCGCGCAAAGCGCACGTCGCCGGCGCCGTGGGCGATGACGATCTCGTCGCCCAGTCCGATAGCCGAGCGCGTCGGCAACCTCGGCGCCGAGCACGGCGTCGAACAGATCGTCGAAGCGCGCACCCGCCGCGAACTCTAGGCGACGGTCGCGGGCATAGCGATAGTGATCGAAATAGCCCGGCGTGGTACCCAGCACCCGAAACCCGCGGTGGGAGTCGCCGAGCGAGATCGGCACCGTCCAGGCCACCTTAGGATGCGCGGCAATGTCCTGATAGCTCTGCCAGGAGATGTTATTGGTGGCGTTGCCGATGCGAAACACCGAGTAAAGCAACAACTGCACCGGCCCGCTGCGCGCGCCGACGATGAGGTCAGTGCCGGAGATGGTGCTGCTGAAGCTCGCCCGCGTCTCGCTGCGCACCCGCTCGACGCCTAGCAGCAGCGCCACGCTCAACGCAATGGACAGCAGCGTCAGCAAGGCCGTGAAGCGACGGTTCAGCAGGCTCTTGAGGGCGAGGGTGAGGATTGGCATTAGCTGTGCCGGCGAACGTGGACGCGTCGATAGCTTCGTCTTACTGCCATCTTGGATTCAGTTCGAAGGCTCCGGCGCAACGCCGAACACGAAGGCCCAATCGATCTCGACGTGCTCTTCCGGCCAGGCCACCAGGTCGTCGACGGTCTTGAGTTTTTTCGCCTCCATGGTCGGATGCCGTCAGCGGCCGGCCGCGGCAGTACGGGCCAGACGCCCGTCCCCAGCCGCGCGCGCCAACGGTGGCAGTTCGTCGCCGAGGCCAAGCGCCTGGGACATGAAGATGCGCTTCAGCGGCGCGATGCGATCGGCGGCGGCCAGTCCGAGGTTGCGGCCTGCCACCAGCGGCGGGATGCTGTTGCTGAACATGCGCTTGAACAGATCCATGGCGCCGAGCATCACCAGGTTCTCGCCACGGCGGGCGCGCTCGTAGCGGCGCAGCGTCGCGATGTTGCCGATATCGCGGCCCTTCATGCGGGCATGCTCCAACGCCTCGGCCATCGCGGCAACGTCGAGCAGGCCGAGGTTCACGCCCTGCCCCGCCAGGGGATGAATGGCATGGGCGGCATCGCCGATCAGCGCCGCGCGGGGCTGCACGTAACGCAGCGCGTGCTGCATGCGCAACGGGAAGGCCGCCCGCGGCCCGACCGACAGGATCGGCCCCAAGCGCTGCTGGAAGGCGTCTTCGAGCGCCCGCATGAATTCGGCGTCGTCCATCGCCAGCAGTTCGTCGGCGCGTCGGTCCTCGGCGGACCAGACGATGGAGCAGCGCCCATCCGCCAGCGGCAGAAAGGCCAACGGCCCGGTGGGCAAAAAGCGCTGCCAGGCGGTCTCGCGGTGCCAGTGCTCGACCTCGACGTTGGCGACGATGGCGCGCTGGTCATAGGCCCAGCCGCCGGTCTCGATGCCGAGGCTCTCGCGCACGAAGGAGCGTCCGCCATCGGCGCCGATCACCAGCGCGGCGGTCAGTTCGCGACCGTCAGCGAGGCGCACCGTTGCGGCATCGTCGTCGATCGTTAGGGCGGCGATGGCGGCAGGGCAGAACAGGTCGATCTCGGGGGCCTGCTCCAGCAGCTCCCACAGCGCCAGGCGCGTAACGCGATTCTCGACGATGTGGCCGAGGTCCGGTTGGCCGAGGTCCGCACTGTCGAAATGGATACCGGCCCCGCCGACCGCGTCCCAGACCTGCATCTCGCGGTAGACGCTGGCGCCGAGCTGTTCGATGCGCTCCCAGGCCCCGAGCCGTTCGAGGATGCGCTGACTGGCGCGGCTCAGCGCCGACACCCGCAGATCCACCTCGCCGACGGGCCACTCCCGCTGGGGCGGCTGGCCGTCGATGACGGCGACCCGGCAGCCCTGACCACGACAGGCGGCGGCCATGGCGGCGCCGACCATACCGCCGCCGACGATGATGAGGTCGAAGGCTGATTTCGCGTGGGTCATGTTAGGTTCAGTATCGAGTATCAAGACCAAGAAAAGGGGTCAGTACCCTTTTCGAGGATAGAGGCGCCTAAGTGCGCAAGCCGTGATACGAAAAGGGTACTGACCCCGGATTCGGCGCTTTTCTTGGCGCCTTTTCTTGGCGCGACCTCACGCCAGCGGCAGGCCGCGGGCGAGGCGAGGTTGCCGGCCGCCGGTGCCCATGAAGCGTTGGGCGAGCAGATGCCGCGCCGGCGGTAGCAGGTCCAGTCCGAGCATACCCAGGTTGCGGCCGACGCGTACTGGCGCCCAGGGATTGACGAACAGCCGAGCTAGAGTATCGGTGAGCATCGCGGCGCCCCGCTGGTCGGGTGTGCGGCGCTTGCGATAGCCGTCGACGACAGTATTTCCGCCGGCGTCCTGCCCCGTGCGCTGAGCGTCTTCAAGCAACTCGGCGAGTTCGGCGACGTCGCGCAGGCCCAGGTTGAAGCCCTGACCGGCCACCGGATGCAGCGTGTGGGCGGCGTTTCCGATCAGCACCAGCCGCGGCTGTGTGAGCTGTTTTGCCAGCACCAGCCGCAACGGATAGGCGATGCGCCGACCGGGTTTGCGCAGGCGGCCCATGCGCTGGCCGAAGCGCTCTTGCAGCTTGGCGACGAAGGCATCGTCGTCCAGCGCCAGGATGCCCGCGGTGTCGCCGTCGCGGGCGGTCCAGACCACCGAATAGCGGCCGCCGGTCATCGGCAGCATCGCCAGCGGGCCGCTGTCGGTGAAGCGCTCGAAGGCGGTGCCGGGCCGCGGCCGCTCCGGCGTCACGGTGGAGATGATCGCGTCGTAGCCATAGCCTTGCTCGCGCACGCCGAGGCCGAGCCGCCGCCGCACGGCGGAGTCGCCGCCATCGGCGGCGACCAGCAGCCGTGCCTGCACCATCTGGGAGCTGCCGGCGACGGCCACCTCCAGTCGCCAGAGGTCGCGCTCTTCATGCAGGCCAACCAGCCGCGCCGGGCGCAGCAGCTCGATTCCGTCGGCATCAGCCAGGCAGTGCTCTATGGCGTGGCCGATGGCGCGGGCCGGGGCAACATAGCCCAGCGCCTCGACGCCCTCGTCGGCGGCATCGAGGTGGGCGAAACCGAAGTGGCCACGCTCGGACACGTGCACGTGACGGATGGGCTCGGCGTCTGCGGCGATGGATTCCCAGATGCCCATACCGCCGAAGATGCGCCGGCTGCCCAGCGACAGGGCGATGACGCGCTCGTCGTAGCTGGGATGTGACGGGGCACCCGCGGCAACCGCCTCCACCACGGCGATCTTGAGCCCGCTGCCCCGCAGGGCGCAAGCCAGGCTGCCGCCGACCAGACCGCCGCCGATGATGACGACGTCGTACTCATGCATCAGTGCGTCTCCAGTTGCTCGGCCCGATCCGCCGTCGCCATCATTTGCTCGATCTCATCGATCTCCTTCGGCGCGTCGCGGGACAGGATCTCATGACCGCTCTCGGTGACCAGCACATCGTCTTCGATGCGGATGCCGATGCCGCGGAACTGCGCTGCCGCCGCGTCCGCGACCTCGGCGTCCGGCGCGATGTAAAGCCCCGGCTCGACGGTCAGCACCATGCCTGGCTCCAGTTTTCGCCATTCACCATCGACCTTGTAATCGCCCACGTCGTGCACGTCCATCCCCAGCCAGTGGCCGGTGCGGTGCATGTAGAAGGGCTTGTACTTTTCCTCCTTGATCAGCCGCGGCACATCCTTCTTACTGCCTTCGATCAGGCCCAGCTCTACCAGCCCCCGTGTCAGAACGCGCAGCGCGGCCGCGTGCGGCGCGTCCCAGCGATTGCCCGGCTGCACGGCCTTGATGGCGGCCTTTTGCGACTCCAGCACAAGCGCGTAGAGCGAGCGCTGGGGCGCTGTGAAGCGACCGTTGACCGGGAAGGTGCGGGTAATGTCGGAAGCGTAGCCGTCCAGCTCGCAGCCGGCATCCACCAGCACTAGGTCGCCGTCGCGCAGCGCGTCGTCGTTATCGACATAGTGCAGCACGCAGGCGTTACGTCCACCGCCGACAATCGGTGAGTAGGCCTGATAACGGGCGCCACGCTCGGCGCAGGTATGCAAGAACTCGGTCTCGAGCTGCTGCTCGTTCAGCCCCGGCCGACAGCGCTGCATCAGCCGCTGGTGGGCGGCGGCAGAGATGGCGGCGGCTCGGCGCATCACCTGCCGCTCCGGCTTGGTCTTGATCAACCGCTGCTCATGCACGATGCGATTGGAGGTGACCAGCTCGGTGGGTGCACGCACGCCAGCGCGGGCCTTAGCGCGAACGGCGCGCAGCCAGCCCATCACCGCGAGGTCCAGATCCGCGTCAGTGCCGAGGGGATAGAACACACGACTGCGGTCGGCCATCAACTCCGGCAGCTTCTCGTCCAGGTCCTCCAGCGCATGCGCTTCGTCCGCGCCGAAGTGCTCGACCGCGCCATCGACGCCGAAGCGATGGCCGTCCCAGACCTCGCGCTCGGGGTCGCGCGGGCGACAGAACAGCACGAACTCGCCCTGCTTGCGCTTGGGGACGATCACGGCGACCGCGTCCGGTTCCGGAAAGCCGGTCAGGTAGCTGAAGTCGCTGTCCTGGCGGAACGGGTAATGCACGTCGCGGTTGCGGATGACCTCCGCCGCCGCGGGAAGGATCAGCACTCCGTCGCTTCCGACGGCCTTGGCAGCCGCGCGCCGACGGCGTTTCAGTTCCTTGACGGAAGCAGCCGCGCTCATTGGGCGTTCTCCAGGGGGCTATTCTCTGGGGGGCTGTTTTCTGGGGGAGTATCGTCCTCGTACAGCAACATGGCCGCGACGCGGATGAACTCGGCCACGTCGCTTAAGGCCTGCTCGTTGGCCTCATCGTCCTCGAGGTCGTTCAGGTCCATGCGGGTCACCTCCAGTAGGTCGTCGAAGGCCTCGCGAGTCTGCGGCGCGAGCCGCGCGGCGTCGACACCGGCCAGCCCGAGCCCAAACAGGAAACCCCGCGTCCATTCGTGCACGCCCACCGCGCGCTCACGCAGCGGGCGATCGTCGGACGGCAAGAACAGGTCGAAGCCGAGCGCCGGGCCGCTGATCTGCGCGCGCGTGTGCGCCGCCAGGTCATGCAGGAGTGCCCGACATTGATCAATCGCGGCATGCTGGCGTTCTGCATTTGAACGGCCATGGTCTGGATCAGGATTGGCATGGACATCGGTGTCCGCGCCGGACGGCAGCAGCTCAGAGAGCCAGCGCAGCTCCGGGTCATCACCCCGCTGTGGGGGTGCTGCGGCGAGTAGGCCACAATAGAAGCCGTGCGCCTCCGCGGCGCTGGGGGAGAGTTCGCTGACAGCGAGCAGACGGCCCAGATCGTCGTAGTCGGGGGCTGCGGGTTGCATCGAATCGGGTTCCGGCAAAGACAAACGATGATAGCACGCCGATGTCGGCAACTCGCGCACGCGACAGAGACCGTGGTGATCCCAGATGACTCGGCACGATTGACCGGAATGGGGTGCGAATCTATAGTGCGTCGTCAACGTTCAGGAAGGGCCTGCTTCATGGCTGATTTCGATCTAGAAACCTTAGAGCGGCAGATCGACGAATTGATCCGCACCTGTGACCGCCTGCGCGAAGAAAATGCATCGCTGCGTGCCAGCCGAGAACATCTCGTCTCGGAACGGGCCGACCTGATCGAGAAGACCGAGTTGGCCCGCAGCAAGGTCGAGGCCATGGTCGAGCGCCTCAAGTCGATGGAGGAACAGCTATGAATCAAGACCCCAACTCCATGCCTGTGACCGTCCAGATCCTGGACAAGGAATACCGCATCGCCTGCGTACCGGATGAGCAACATGGCCTCATGGAGTGCGCCCGCATGCTCGATCAGCGCATGCGTGAAGTCCGCCAGAATGGGCGTGTGATCGGCGCCGATCGCATCGCCGTCATGGCGGCGCTGAACCTGCTGTACGACATGATGCAGCAGCGCGACCGGCGCAGCGTCGACACCGATCGCCTGGCCACGCTGCATGAGCGGGTCTCCGCTGCGGTGTCTGCTAACGCCGACGAGGATAGCCCCGCTGCCGCCAACAAGGTGGCACGCGGCGCGTCAGCCACATAAGGAATGGCACCGACGGCCGGGGGTGGACGTCTCCGGCGAATCGGTATAGTCTCGATTCCAAGACATCCCCTGCAGTGCTCGACAGTGGCCTGGGTATTTTCTTGAGCCTATTGCATGCCCCGGGGACGCCCAAGCAGGGCCGTTGTGCATGTCCGCCTCGAGCGGGAAGCCTGAAGCCCAACCGAGCGTTCCCACTTGAACCGCCTGGTTCAAGAACGAAGGTCCGCATCGGCACAGGCGGGGGATGTCCCTCCTGTCTCCGTTTCATCCTTTTCCAATCATCGCGCTCGGTGGCCTCGTCCCCGCCATCCGGGATCAGACTAGGGACGTGTCCCGCCCCAGTCGCGTCCCCAACCGAGAATGCTGGGGTTCGTTCCTCACCCCAGCCTACCGTCGCGCGTGCGTGGTTTGGGGCGAGAAAGCTGACCCTGCATTGAACCGATCGCCGGAATCGCCGCGGTATCGACTGCGCGCAGCCCGACGGGGGCTCGGGGCCTCTCGGCAGCGCGCGCATGCCGCCGCCGCGGCGCGATGGCTCGCACGCATTCCCAGGCTCCGCAACGCAAAACGCATTGCGCTGTACCGCGCCGCCGATGGCGAACTCGACCCCTGGCCGCTGATGGCGCGTCTGCCACGAGTTAGCCGACGCTGGTACCTGCCGGTTCTACATCCCTTTCGCCCCGGCAGGCTCTGGTTCGCGCACTACCGGCCCGTCGACCCCATGCGCCCTAACCGCTTCGGAATACCGGAGCCTCAGCGGCGCGGCCATCAACTCTGCCCCGCCCACGCGCTCGACCTGGTGCTGATGCCACTGGTGGGCTTCGATCTGCGCTGCAATCGCATCGGCATGGGCGGCGGGTTCTACGACCGCAGCTTTGCCTTTCTACTTGAGCGCCGGTATTGGCATCGCCCGCTGCTGATTGGGTTGGCACACGAGTGCCAACGCGTCGATGCCATCAAGCGCCAGCCGTGGGATGTGCCGCTGGACGCCGTGGTGACGGAGCAGGGGATATATTGGAGAGAGTGTCGAGTTGCGAGGAGCGAGTGACTAGGGCGGGATTGCACACATGGGCGACGTCTCGCGACGACAACGCCTGTGGGAGCGGCTTGCAGCCGCGATTAGGCCGCGCTGGAACCCGCTGTCTTTGCCGTCGCGATTGCAAATCGCTCCCACAGGAGATCATGCAGAATTGGCTGTCGGCTCGGATCGCTCGAAGGCACATCCCCGCTACCCCTCGGACCCTCGACGCTGCCCCCTAGCGAATAACAGATAGGCCGGGTTGTCGGTCTCATCCCAGAATCGGTAGTTGAGGCCGGTCAACATCTGCTTCAGCTCCTCACGCTCCGCATCGGGGACCTGGATGCCCATCAGCACGCGGCCGTAGGCGGCGCCGTGGTTGCGATAGTGAAATAGGCTGATGTTCCAGCGACGGCCGAGGCCGCTGAGGAAGTTCAGCAACGCGCCGGGGCGCTCCGGGAACTCGAAGCGGATCAGGCGCTCGTTGTCGACGCCGGCCGCGCGACCGCCGACCATGAAACGGATATGCAGCTTGGCGGTCTCGTTGTCGCTCATGTCGAGCACCGAGAAACCCTTGCTGCGCAGGCGTTCCGCGAGTTCTTCGCGCTCCGCCGCGCCGCCGCCCGTCTGAACGCCGACGAAGACCTGCGCGTCCTGCTGGTCGGCATAGCGATAGTTGAACTCGGTGATCTGCCGTTTGCCCAGCGCGCGGCAGAAGGCGAGGAAGCTGCCGGGACGCTCCGGGATACCCACCGCGAATAGGGCCTCGCGGCGCTCGCCGAGTTCGGCGCGTTCGGCGACGTGACGCAATCGGTCGAAGTTGATGTTGGCGCCGCTCTCGATCGCGATCAGGTGCCGACCGGAGACGCCTTCGCGCTCCACCTAGCGTTTGAGTCCGGCGACCGACAACGCGCCGGCGGGCTCGGCGATGCCGCGGGTGTCGTCGTAGATGTCCTTGATGGCGGCGCAGATCTCGTCGGTGCTGACCAGCACCATCTCGTCCACGGTCTCGCGGGCGATCCGGAAGGTCTCCTTGCCGATCTGCTTCACCGCGACGCCGTCCGCGAACAGGCCGACCTCCTTCAGCGTGACGCGCTTGCCGGCGGCCATGGCGGCATGCAGCGTCGGCGCCTCCTCGGGCTCGACGCCGATGATCTTGACCTCCGGGCGGACATACTTCACGTAGGCCGCCACCCCGGCGATCAGCCCGCCGCCGCCCACCGGCACGAAGATGGCCTCTGGCGGCTCCGGGTGCTGGCGCAGGATCTCCATGCCGATGGTGCCCTGGCCGGCGATCACGTCGGGGTCATCGAACGGATGGATGAAGGTCAGGCCGCGCTGCTCCATCAGTTCCACCGCATGGGCATAGGCCTCGTCGAAGGAATCGCCATGCAGCACCGCCTTCGCGCCCCAGCCGCGCACCGCGTCCACCTTGATGCCCGGCGTCGTCCGCGGCATCACGATCACGGCCTCAATGCCAAGTTTGGATGCACCCATCGACACGCCCTGGGCGTGATTGCCCGCGGACGCGGCGATGACGCCTTGCGCTAGGGCCTCGGGGCTCAGATGGCGCAGCTTGTTGTAGGCTCCGCGCAACTTGAACGAGAACACCGGCTGCAGGTCTTCGCGCTTCAGAAAGACCTGGTTGCCGAGGCGACGCGACAGGCCCGTGGCCAGGGTCAACGGTGACTCGGACGCAACATCGTAGACGCGCGCGCGAAGGATGCGCTCGATATAGGACTGCGGCATGACAACGGTGTTCAACGACGGACTAACGCGACAGCATACGCGAGAATGCCCACGCGGGCCTTTGCTATCATAAGCATTGTTGTATCAACCCTACAGAGGACCGGTCATGGACCAGGATGCGCTCAAGAAACAGGCCGCCGAGGCCGCGCTGGATTACGTCGACGGCGGCATCATCGGCGTCGGTACCGGCTCCACGGTGAACCATTTCATCGACTTCCTTGCCACCATCAAGGGCCGTATCGAAGGCGCGGTATCCAGCTCGGAGGTCTCCACCGAGCGCATGCGGCAGCACGGTATCCCGGTGATGGACCTGAACGCGGCCGGCAGCCTGTCGTTGTACGTGGACGGCGCGGACGAGTCCAATCACCACTTGCAGCTGATCAAGGGCGGCGGCGGCGCGCTGACCCGCGAGAAGATCGTTGCCGCCGCCAGCGACAAGTTCGTCTGCATCGCCGACGAGAGCAAGCTGGTGGACGTGCTTGGCGCCTTCCCGCTGCCGGTGGAGGTGATCCCGATGGCCCGCAGCTATGTCGCGCGTGAATTGGTCAAGCTCGGCGGCACGCCCGTCTGGCGCGAGGGCTTCGTCACCGACAACGGCAACGTCATCCTCGACGTGCAGGGCCTGCAGATCATGGAGCCGATGAAGCTGGAGCAGCAGATCAACAACCTGGCCGGCGTGGTCACGGTCGGCATCTTCGCGCTGCGCCCGGCGGATGTGCTGATCTTGGGGGCGGCGGCAGGGCCGAGGACCATCACCGCGTAGAGGCAGCATCCCCCGCCTCAGACGCCAGGGCATGTCCGGGAGACGCCAACCGGTTCCTTACCACGCAATAGCGACCTCGCTCGTTGTTCCGGTCACCGCGCTGCCGGGTCCGCCGACTTCAGTCGGCACCTGGGGCGGCGGACTTCAGTCCGCCATCACGGCGCACCCGGGCGACTGAAGTCGCCCGTCCCCAGCAGTCGGATAAATCCGGCGTACCCGGGTGGGCTGGACGCGGCTGCCGCATCTCAGGACCATGCGGACATGACGGCAAGCAAAGTCCCGCTCGGTCTTGCTGATCTCAACCAAAAAAAACGGGACCCGAAGGCCCCGTTTTTAGATCCAAGATCTAACCGAAATTAGAACTTGTGGACCATACCGATCGAGAAGCCGTTCCAGCTCGCGGTCGCTGCCGAGGATGTTGTCGTCGTTGTCGTCATCCACGGAGGTGTACAGCACGTAGGCCTGGGTACGCTTGCTGAAGTTGTGGTCGAAGCCAACGGCCCAGGTGCTCTTGTCGCCAGCCAGGTCGTTGGTAAGCGCATCGGTCAGGCCGCCCAGGTTGTTGATGGCAATCGTTTCGTCGCGGGTCGAGTTCAGCAGACGGACGTCGCCGCGGTCGACCGAACCGTACATGGCCTTGAACATGTTGTTGCCAAAGGCGTAACCAGCCTGCACTTGCCAAAGCTGCTGGCTGTCATAATTGGAATTGGTGCCCAGGCTGATGTTGCCGTCGGCGTCGATCAGCGCAACAGTGTTACGCGTCTGACCTTCAGGCAAGTTGTCCTGATTCTCATAGATCGCGGTCAGCGTGAAGCCGTTCCAGTCGAGCAGACCCAGGCCGAAGCGCCACTTGTTGTAGTCGTCGCGACGAAGCTGCAGCTCAAGCGCCAGTCGGCGTCGACACTGACCGGCGTTGGAGGTTTCCGAGTCCATGAACATTTCACTGTTCAGTGACTCGTAGGCAGCGGACGCGTAGAACGGGCCGTTGTTGTAGATCGCGGCCAACGAGTAGGCACCGGCGATCTGGTCCGAGTTGATGTTGTTGCCGTATCCAGCGGTACCGCCACCGGAGCTAACAACCGCACCCATGAACGAGAAGCCGGAGAAGCTCGGGCTGATGTAGGCAACGGCGTTGTCGGCACGGATGTCGTCGAAGCCGACGGTGCCGTTGTAGTCAGCCATGGTGTCGCTGAACAGGTCCAGCTTGCCGGTGGAGATCTTCAGCGGGGTGTCATGACGACCCATCAGGACGGTACCGAAGCCGCCGGCCAGACCGACGAAGCTGTTACGAATGGTGACGCCGCCGTTCAGGCCGCCTGGGATGTTGTTGTCGCCAAAGTTAACACCCAACTCGAGCTGGTAGATCGCCTTCAGGCCGTTACCCAAGTCCTCGGAGCCCTTGACACCGACACGGTTGGACGGACCCGCGCCCCAGCAGCAGGCCTTGCTGGTTTGCGCCCCAGCCGTCGAAGTCCTGACCAGGCGTACCAATGATCGGCCGACCGTTCGCGTCGAGCTGGATGATCGGTACGTTTGCTAGCGCTCGCTACGCTTGCTGGGCGTCAGGTCACCGTCGTCGTTGAACGTGAAACCGTTTGCTTCCAGGAGCGTTTGGTTGGTCACGAGTTCCCAGGAACCGTACCACCATCGCCGTCTTCGTAGGCGTCCGTAATGGTGATAGCTCCGTCGACATTGTCGTAGGTTAGCTCTCCCGCGAAGCGATCGCGCCGGTCGGCACCGTCGCAAACGTCGGCGGAATCGATTGGTGACGTCTTCGTAGTCGAGGGACACGCCCAAACGACCGTACAGGGTAGCCTCTGCCATCGCGGCTGCCGGCGCGGCGAGGGCCGCTGCGACTGCCAGGGAGATGAGCTTTTTGTTCATCATGTTCTCCGCTGTTGTGAAAATATTGAAAGACTGCTTTGGACGCACGCAATCATGTCTTGCGAAGAGAATAGTAGACCAGGAAGCAACATCGCGCAACAGTTTTTACAAAAAAAGAGACAAATGCCGCGTGCGTTGCGTTGTTGCAACATTAGGCGGCGCGATAGCGGAGATTGCGCGTTGTTGCTGGCTTCGCGCGAGGTGGCACGCGGCAGGGCCGAGGGCCGGAGGGCCTAGGGCCGGGTTTCTGTCAGCCGCGAGGCTATGGCCGGCGAACGCGGATTGCACCGCTCCGCTCGAATTTTTTCGGGCCCGTCGGCGGCCTCGCGGCTCAACCGATCGGATGCAGAGGGTAACGCCCGCCGTCACCCTGGAGCATCGAGCGCTTTGTTGCCGCCAACAACAACGCCGGCGCGAGGCCGGCGTCATCGGATCTGACAAATTTGGCTGGGGGACAAGGATTCGAACCTTGGTTGACGGAGTCAGAGTCCGTAGTCCTGCCGCTAGACGATCCCCCAAGAAGAGAGGGCCGAGGGCCTTAGGGCCGAGGGCCGGAGCTGCCTTGCTGCGCAAGGCGGCGTTACTCTTGCAGGCTTATGATGAGCGCCCGCAGCATTCTGGAAATTTCATGCGCTTCTGCGATCGATGCTCGCGCTTGGTCCTTGTCGATCAAGGCTGCCTCCATGCCGATCAGGAGTTGCGTCCAACACTCTCCGCACGAACCTTTCGCCATGTAGAGGAACCGGACGCGGTCCTTCAGCGTATCTCGCTCGTACCCTTCGGCGATGTTCGACGCGATGGACAACGCGGATCGCGTAACCTGGTCCCGATAGCGATACTGACTGCAGCTGGATGTCAAGTGATACACATTGACAGACAGCCGACAAGCTCGCTTCCAAACGTCCAGGTTGCGCAGCGCATCCAGCATTCCATGCCGACCGCATCCAGCACTTCAACGGAACGGCCCGAGGCCCTCGGCCCCAGGCCCTTCTTCCAAGCGCATTAGCGCTTGGAGAACTGCGGCCTCTTACGCGCCTTGTGCAGACCGACCTTCTTGCGCTCGACCTCGCGGGCGTCGCGGGTCAGGAATCCGGCGCGGCGCAGGGGGCTGCGCAGGTTTTCGTCGAACTGGACCAGGGCGCGGGCGATGCCGTGGCGGATTGCACCGGCCTGGCCGGTGGTGCCGCCGCCGACGACGGTGGCGCGCACATCGACGCGCTCGCCCATCTCAGCGGTTTCGAGCGCCTGGCGAACCACCATGCGGGCGGTCTCGCGACCGAAGAATTGATCGAGGGCGCGGCCGTTGACGGTGATGTTACCGCTGCCCAGCGACAAGAAGACGCGGGCGGCGGAACTCTTGCGTCGTCCGGTGGCGTAATGCATTTCCGACATCGTGACTATCCGTTTGATTCAGTGTTTGCTTGATCGTGCGCCGGGAGCCGGTTGGCTCAGAGCTGCTGGTTCAGAGCAGCTGGCTTCAGAGATCGACTGGCCTCAGAGCTCGAGCGCCTGCGGCTGCTGGGCGTGGTGCCGATGCTCGGGGCCAGCGTAGACCTTGAGCTTTTTGAACATGGCGCGACCCAGCGGGTTGCGCGGCAGCATGCCCTTGACGGCGAATTCGATGACGCGCTCCGGATGCTCGTTGAGCATGTCCGCCAGGTTCTTCGAGCGCAGGTTGCCGATGTAGCCGGTGTGCCGGTAGTACATCTTGTCCTGAAGCTTGTTGCCCGTCACGCGCACCTTTTCGGCGTTCACCACGACCATGTAGTCGCCGGTGTCGACGTGCGGGGTGTACTGAGGCTTGTGCTTGCCGCGCAGGCGCAGCGCGATTTCTGTGGCCAGACGTCCGAGGGTCTTGCCCTCCGCGTCGATGAGATACCACGCGCGCCGCACTTCGGCGGGCTTTGCGCTCTGTGTCGTCATGTCCGTCGCTCCAGACCCGTTAACCGTTGACTCGTCGGTCGGCGAATCACGCGCCTGGACCGTCGTCGAGAAAGACCGCGAATAATAGCGTAGCGAGTTTAGGCTTTGCAACCCTTGGCGACAGATTTACGAGGGGGAGCGAGGTGATGCCTGTAGCATCCGACGAGCGCCAGGCGCCGCTTTGCGCAGACTCTGCGTTGCTTCAAGTGGGCCAAGCGCCAGCGAGGGCCAAGGGCCGCTGTGAAGCACGATTGCGCAATTTTGGCCCCAGGCCCTTGGCGCTCGGCCCTTCGCCGGGCAGGCGCGTTGTCGCCAGGAAGCTCCACGCATCTGCAAACGTTTGGCGCCCTCAAGCAAGCTCGAGGCCTCAGCCCGGCAGCTTCAGCCGCTCGACCGGCTCTCCGTTGATCAGGTGCTGCTGCAGGATTTCTTCGAGGTCGGTGTTGTCGACGTAGGTGTACCAGATGCCCTCGGGGTAGACGACGGCGACCGGCCCCTCGGCGCAACGGTCCAGGCAGCCGGCGTTATTGACGCGCACGCCGCCTTTGCCGGTCAGGCCGAGTTCCTTGGTGCGCTGTTTCAGGAAGTCCCGCGATGCTTGGGCGTTGCACTGGGCACAACACTGACTGCCGTCGGGGCGCTCGTTGGTGCACATGAACACATGATGCTTGTAGTAGGACACAATGGTCACCTCTGGGCTGCGATTGAATCTGCGGTGTCGGTCCGGCGGGTAGCTTAGGCGATTGCCGGAGATTGACAGAAATCGCCTTAGGGCCGACCTCGCGGCGGGCAAGCGTACCTGAAGGGTACGTTTTTCGCTGGCAATCGCCTAAGCTGTGCGGCCGATTTGGTTTCGCGCCGACTCCAACCCCGCCCCGTCTCTCGTAAAGAACTCGCTACCTTGCAGCAATCACCCCTTTTGCGGCTGGCAGATCAATGCGTCAAGTGCGGTTACTGCCTGCCGCACTGCCCGACCTTTCGGCTCTATCGCGACGAGGCGGAATCCCCCCGCGGGCGCATCGCGCTGATCCAGGGCCTGCTGACCGGCGAGCTCGACGATAGCGAGCGCCTGGGTGTCCATCTCGGTAATTGCCTGGAGTGCCTGGCCTGCGAGCCCGCTTGCCCGTCGTTGGTGCAGTTCGGCGCGCTGATGGACGGCGTTCGGGCCGAGCGTGTCGCGCGTCTTCCGCGTTGGCGGCGCTTTCTGCTCAGGCTGCGGCTGGACCTGCTGAGCAATCCGCGCGCCCTTGCGCCGTTGGCGTTCTTGTCTGGATTATACCGACGCATGGGCCTATCTTGGCTGCTGGCGCGACTTGGACTACTGCGCGGAGGGCGGCTGGCCGTGCTCGATGGGCTCGCGCGGCAATTGCGCTGGCCACAACCGTTGCGGATGCGCGATGCCGGGAACGTCAGTCAGCTCGATCCCGAGGTCGATGCCGAGACCGACAGGGTCAAGGCCGCGCTGTTTCTCGGCTGCGTCTCCCGCGGGCTACAGTCCTCCACCGCGCAGGCGGCCCTGGACGTGCTGCAGCGGCTCGGAATTGACGTCCGCGTGCCGGACGAGCAGACCTGCTGCGGTGCCATGCATCGGCACAATGGACATACGGATGCGGCCGACGCGTTGCTGGCCCGCAACCGCGCGGTCTTCGGGCAGCCAGCATTCGCGGACTGCACCGTCGTCGGCTACGCCAGTGCCTGTGTCGCCGAACTCCAGCAGGGGCTGCAGCGCCGTCGGAGCTCTGCCGCTTCCTGGCCGATGCCCACTGGCCGGAGGCGTTGTCACCGCGGGCGCTGCCGGAAGTGGTTGCGGTGCACGAGCCTTGCTCGCATCGCAATCTGCTGCGGGATACGGCGGCGGTTTATGCGCTGCTGGCCCGCATCCCAGCGCTTGAGGTTGTCTCCCTGGACGGGAACGAAACCTGCTGCGGCGCTGCCGGAACTTATCTTCTGGAACACGCGGACACCGCGCAAACGCTGGCCGACGACAAGATTCGACATCTCGCCGCCCTCGCGCCGCGCTACCTGGTGACCACCAATACCGGCTGTGCCGCACATCTGGCCGCCCGGATACGGGCAGCGGGACTGACGATCGAGGTGCTGCATCCGGTGGAATTGATCCAGCGGCAATTGAAGTGACCCTCATTTCCATGAGTAACGATTCAAGAACGACCGGTACATCTTCTTAGAACTACGAAACACGCGAAAATCGCGAAAAGGCCAACGATCCAAATGAGTAGGCGCTGTTTTTTCGCGTCATTTCGTGTATTTCGTAGTTTCTTGTCGTCCGCGCAGTTGTTCGGTGTTTCTGTACCAAATCCTTAAATCATGACCGGAGCGAGCAGCATGCACGAACGCCATCTCACCCCTTTCGATCATGCGCTGGTCAATTTGGATCAGGCCGTCCGTACGTTGTTCGGGCGCCCCCGGGTGACCGAGCGACGCAATCCCGCCGAGCTTCATCAGGACGTCGATCTCAACGACGACGAGCGTCGGCATATCGGCCGGCTGATGCGCGTGAACCATACCGGTGAGGTCTGCGCTCAGGCCCTCTACCAGGGTCAGGCCATGACCGCGCGCACCGCCGACGTGCGCGAACGGCTGGAGCGCTCCGCCCGCGAGGAGAACGATCACCTGGCCTGGTGCGAGGAGCGCATCGACGAGCTGGGCGGACGCAAGAGCCTGCTGAATCCGATCTGGTACGCCGGATCATTCGCCATCGGCGCCGCGGCGGGACTCGCCGGAGACAAGTGGAGCCTTGGCTTCGTGGTCGAGACCGAGCGTCAGGTAGAGGATCACCTGGAGGATCACATGGCCCAGGTACCCGCGGACGATCTGCGCACCCGCGCCATCATGGAGCAGATGAAGGCGGATGAGATCCACCACGCGGACGTCGCCCAAGCGGCCGGCGGCGCCGAACTGCCCGCGCCCGTGAGGCTGGCGATGAAGACGGTGTCGAAGGTGATGACGAAGGGGGTTTATTGGGTTTGAGGCGGGGAGGTAGCGCGGCGATCTAGCGCTCGTCGCTGTCGCGATTCGACGTCGCTTCGCGGCGACCCCCTGTGGTACGCGGCTTTCAGACCCGGCGATGGGCGACTTCAGTCGTCCGTCGCGCGCCGGCACGGCGGACTGAAGTCGCCTCCCCAGGTGCCGACTGAAGTCGGCGGACCCGGCGGCGCGATCAGTGCTGCGCAACGAGTGATCATGGCCCGTCGTCAAAGGCGACCTGCTCTGCTGCTCGCCACTCGTCACTCCGCCGGCTACTGGCCCCTCGCTACTGGCCCCTCGAACACCCCTTCGGCAAACTCCACGCGGCGATGTCCCGCCCCAGGTTGCGCGCGTAGAAGATTTCCATCATTTCCCGGCGAACCAGCCGCTGGATGCGGCGGCATTCTCGCTCCGGTAGGTCGGCGGCCTTGATGCAGAACAGGTAGTCATCGAGACGGAAGTCGTTGACCACCATCTTGGTGTGGAACAGGTTCTCTTGGTACACATTCACGTCGATCATCTGGTAGCGGTTCTTGGTGTCCCGCGACAGATAGTTCTGGATCGAGCTGATGTTGTGATCGATAAAGTGTTTGCGCCCGTTGACGTCGCGGGTGAATCCGCGCACGCGGTAGTCCATGGTGACGATGTCCGATTCCAAGCGCGTGGATCAGGTAGTTCAGCGCCTTCAGCGGTGAGATCAGGCCGCAGGTGGACACGTCGATGTCGGCGCGAAAGGTGCTGATGCCGTTGTGCGGATGGCTTTCCGGATAGGTGTGGACGGTGATGTGGCTCTTGTCCAGATGACCAACCACGGCATCCGGCAGTGGCCCCGGTGTTGCCGTGTTCGAGATCGCGTCATCCTGGACATGCTCCTCGGCGATCAGCATGGTCACCGATGCGCCTTGGGGGTCGTAGTCTTGACGAGCAATGTTGAGGATATTGGCGCCGATGATGTTGGCCACGTCGGTCAGAATCGCGGTCAGCCGTTCGGCGTTGTAGGCCTCGTCGATGTAGGCGATGTACGCGGCGCGCTGCTCGGGCGCGTCGGTGTAGCAGACATCGTAGATGTTGAAGCTCAGCGATTTGGTGAGGTTGTTGAAGCCATGCAGCTTCAGGCGCTTCGACGATGTGGGCATGACACTGTTCCGGAGAGAGCGGCGGCGCTTTGCGTGCCGTCTGGTCGCTGCGGGGAGCCCGCATCAGCGCTCGTGGCTCGAGGGTTTCAACTCGAGAACGAGGTGTCTGCCGCCGAACGGACGCGAACGGCCGGCAGAGTCCCGTTGGTCAGGGCGCGCAACCTACTCGGACCAACCCTGTTTTTCAAGTGCCAAGCGGTCAACGGGCACGCGGATGATCATTCGGCCGCGTGATGAGCGCTGGCATCGGCGCCGATACCCACTGCACTCAGCGCGGCCTGCCAGTGCGTTTCGCCGACTGCATGCGTCATCGCCAGCGGCAGCGGAATCGCTCCCTGGCTCAGCAATCGCTGGTGCAGGACGGCCGCCTCGGGGCCGCCGTCTAGCGCTGCCGCCGCCTCGATCAACTGCCAGCCCAACACCACCGCGAGCGCATCGCCGGGATGCCGCACGACCTGCGCGACCTGATGCAACGGGTTGGATGTTGGCGGCTCGGACGGCTGCTGCATCCGCGCCGCGGCCGCCGTGGCATCGATGTTGCCGCAGTGCAGGTCGAGGTCCACGCGCGCCGCGGCGATGGCCTGACGGCGCCGCAGCAGCGCCGCGCGCCGTTCCGCATCGTCGCCGGTCGCGTCGAACAGCTGCCGCTCCAGATACAGCGCCCAGCCGCCGCTCAGGGTATCCGCGGCGGCGAGCCTGCGCGCCAGGGAGCGCGCGGCCATGCCTCCGCTGAAGGTCAGCGCGTGGCGACCGCCCCAGCCCAGGCTTGAGCAGCGCAGGCGCATTTCGGCCGGCGTGGAGTCGCCCATGCAGGGCTCGTCACCGTCTGGGATGTAGAGCACGCCCTCCGCGTTGCCCAGGTCGGGCACATAGTCGATCCGTCCGTCGCCTGGGCGCGGGCAGGCCGGCCCGCCGGCGATGCGCAGCGGCACCGGTGGCAGGCTAATGCCAAGCGTGCGCTCGACGCGCTCGGCCATGGCCCCGCACTCGGCGCGCAACAGGTCGCGCGGTGCCGCCTGTTGGGGCGAGCGCCGCGACGCCGTAGGCCGGTGCCGGCAGGTTCGCCAGTCGTGCCTCGCACTCCGCCGCGAGCCGCTCCAGCAGCGGTGCACAAGCGCGGGGGTCGACGTCGAGCAGGTGTCGGTGGCGCAGCAGAAAGCGCAGATGTTCGGCGCCGCAGCCGGCATTGCCGGCCGACACCGGGGCGATCTCCCGGCCCAGTGCCGCGGCGTATTGGCGGAGCGCCTCGCCGGCGGTCTCCGCCTGGCTCTCAAGCTCGCCACAACCGTGGCAATGACTCCGCAGCCAGCGGCTCCGACACAGCGCGCGCAGGTAGCGCTGGCCGTCTTCGGCCGCCTCGATGGACTCCTGCACCAGCACCGCGGGCACCAGGCCGGCCATCGGCTGCAACTGCGCCAGGGCGAGGCGCAGATGGGCTGGGACGGCGGTCAGCAGCGCGGAGAGGGCATCGCGCATGCCTTCCGGGCGCAGCAGGGTCAGCTGGTGGATGGCCGTCAGCGGCAGGAAGCGCACCGGGTCGCGGTGGCGCCAGTCCCGCTCCAGCATCTCGCGGTGTTCGACCCGCGCCAGCGCGAATAGCAATTGCAGATCGATCTGCCGCGCCGGGTCCAGCGCGGCGTAGTCGAATTCCTCCAGCGCGACGATCAGCGTCTCCAGCCAGTTGCCCAGCGCGGCCTGATCGTCATCGGCTTGGGCTGGCAAGCAGTGCGCCGAAGTCGGCGACGCCGGCCCGCAGCGCGGCATCGGGATGAAACCGGAACCAGACGTCAAAGAACTCTTGCGCCAGTTGGTCGAAGGCCGCCGCTTCAGACATCGCGAATCTCGAAGTCGTGGGTGACCTCGGCGCTGGCGCCGAGCATGATCGAGGCCGAGCAGTACTTCTCCGCGCTGAGCTGGATGGCCCGCTCGACGTGGCGACGGCTCAGATCGCGGCCGGTGATGATGAAATGCGCATGGATGCGGGTAAACACCTTGGGGTCTGACTCGGCGCGCTCGGCTTCCAGCTCCACCACGCAGTCGGTCACATCCTGGCGCGCCCGGCGCAGGATCAGCAGCACGTCGAACTGGGTGCAGCCGCCCATGCCGAGCAGCAGCATCTCCATGGGACGCACGCCCAGGTTGCGCCCGCCCAGATCCGGCGGGCCGTCCATGACCAGTCCATGCCCGCTGCCGGATTCGCCCAGCATCGCGACGCCTTCGATCCACTTGACTCGTGCTTTCATGACTTCTCCTCTCGGGCTTCGCCCAAACTGCATCTGAACCTCGGCGGTTCACTGGTTCGACGGGGTTCAGGGCGTCAACCGAGCCCATGGACGGTTGGAGCATCTGCGGGAACCGCGCGGACGCAACCGCCACGCCCGAAAAAGGCTATCACGGATCGACAAGCCCAAAACGTTGTTAGAATCGTGATCAGGCTCACAACAATCAGCGATGACGCACATCATGCCTAGCTACGCGCCCCAGCCCGATCCGGAATGGCTCGCCCCGTTCCTGAGCTATTGTCACACCAAGCAGTACGATAAACGCGTCGACTTCATTCGCGCCGGCGAGCCCGCCGAGACCCTGTACTACCTGGTCGGAGGGCTCGGTGGCCGCGCTGATCGAGGACGAAGACCGTCGCGAGCTGACGCTGGCCTACATCAACAAGGGTGAGTTCATCGGCGAGATGGGGCTTTTCCGGCCCGACTCAGCCCGCTCGGTGATCGTCCGCACGCGCACCAACTGCCGCGTGGCCGAGATCAGCTACAAGCGCCTGGATCAGCTGCTGCGACCGCGAGCTACGCGACCACGCCAAGGGCCTGCTGTTCGCCATCGGGCTGCAGTTGTCGACGCGGTTGCGCCAGACCAGCCGCAAGGTGGGCGACCTGGCCTTTCTGGATGTCACCGGCCGCATCGCCGGCACCCTGCTGGAGCTGTGTAAGCAGCCCGATGCGATGACGCACCCGGACGGCATGCAAATTCGCATCACCCGCCAGGATCTCGGCCGCATCGTCGGCTGCTCGCGGGAGATGGCCGGGCGCGTGCTGAAGGCCCTGGAGGAACAGAACCACATCAGCGTCAAGGGCAAGACCATCGTCGTGTTTGGGACGAGGTGAAAGAGAGTGACTAGTGCGAGGGGCTAGTATCGAGGGCGAGGTGGTCAACGTCGTCCAGCCTCGTCACTCGTCACTCGCCACTCGCCTTTCCCCAAACAACTCCGCCAGCTTTTCGCCAGGGTCCGGTGCGCGCATGAACGACTCGCCGACCAGGAAGGCGTTGACGCCGTTGCGGCGCATCAGCGCGACGTCGTCGCGACTATGGATGCCGCTCTCGGTGACCGTCAGCCGATCGGCGGGGATCTGATCGAGCAGGCCGAGGGTCGTGTCGAGGCTGACGTCGAAGGTGCGCAGATTGCGGTTGTTGATGCCGATGAGCCGCCCCGGTATCGCCAGCGCCCGCGCCAGCTCGGCGGCGTCGTGTACCTCCATCAGCACGTCCATCCCGAGGTGGTGCGCGAGTCCGGTCAGCTCGCTGAGCTGGGTGTCGCTGAGACAAGCGGCGATCAGCAGGATGCAGTCGGCGCCGATGGCGCGCGCCTCGTACACCTGATACGGATCGATGATGAAATCCTTGCGGATCACCGGCAGCGTGCAGGCATCGCGCGCCTGGTGCAGATAGGCGTCGTTGCCCTGGAAGAACTGCACGTCGGTCAGCACCGACAGACAGGTGGCGCCGCCACGCTCGTAGGAGCGGGCGATCTCGGCCGGGTGGAAGTCAGGCCGCAGCAGCCCCTTGCTCGGGCTCGCCTTCTTGACCTCGGCAATCACCGCCGCCTCGCCGGCAGCCCACGCGCGCGAGCAGCGCATCGGCAAAGCGCCGCGTGGCCGGCGCATGTTCCATGCGTTCGGTCAGCTCCCGCAGCGGTAACTGCGCGGCACGGGCGGTGATCTCTTCCACCTTGCGGTGCAGGATCTTCTTCAGGATGTCTGGAGTATCTGCCATATCGTCTGCCTCAAAAGCGCCTCAAAAGCCTTGGGTCATTGCCGCAAGGGCATCGAGTCGCTTGCGTGCCAAGCCGCCGGCGATGACCTGGGTCGCTCGCTCGGTGCCGGCCGCCAGCGTGTCGGCGAGGCCGGCGGCATAAATGGCCGCGCCGGCGTTGAGCACGACGATGTCGCGGGCCGGCCCCGGCTCACCGTCGAGCACACCGCACAGCATCGCCAGGCTCTGTTGCGGACCGTCGACGCGAATCGCATCGAGGCTGCCACGCTGCAGACCGAAGTCCTCCGGGGCGATGCTGTAGCGCTCGATGCGCCCGTGCTTGAGTTCGGCCAGATCGGTGCGGTCGGCGATGCTGATCTCGTCGAGCCCGTCGCGAGAGTGCACCACCAGCACATGCCGGGAACCGAGTTGCTGCAAGACCTCGGCGAGGGGTTCGAGCAGCTGTTTCGCTGAACACGCCGAGCAGCTGATTGGGCACCCCGGCGGGGTTGGTGAGCGGGCCGAGTATGTTGAAGATGGTGCGCACGCCAAGCTCTCGGCGCGGGCCGATGGCATGCTTCATGGCGCCGTGATGGGCCGGTGCGAACATGAAACCGACGCCGACCTCGCGCACGCAGTGCGCCACCTGCTCCGGGGTCAGGTCGAGCCGGACACCGGCCGCCTCCAGCACGTCCGCGCTGCCGGAATTGGACGACACCGAGCGGTTGCCGTGCTTGGCCACATGACAACCCGCCGCGGCGGCGACGAACATGCTGGTGGTGGAGACGTTGAAGGTGCCGGAGGCATCGCCGCCGGTGCCGACGATGTCGACGGCATGCGCCAAGCCCGGAGATGTCGACGCCGGCAGCGAGTTCGCGCATGACGCCTGCCGCCGCGGCAATCTCGCTCACGCTCTCGCCCTTGAGCCGCAGCGCCACCAGAAAGCCGGCGATCTGCGCCGAGGTCGCGCCGCCGGTCATGATGGCCTGCATCACGGAGGTCATGTCGTCGGCGGCGAGGTCGTGGCCCTCGATCACCCGCGCGATGGCTTTTTTGATATCCATGGGTTGGTTGTACCTGCGTTACTTGGCCCGACAGGGTTGGCGCCCCGGCCAAACGCCAAGGGAGCCAACCATGGGAGCCATTGAGCGAGAGCCAGGGGCCGTTTCGGCTAGGGTTGATCGTTGAGAAAATTCTCGAGCAAGGCATGCCCATGCCGGGTCAGGATCGACTCCGGATGGAATTGCACGCCCCGCACCGGCAGTTCGCGATGACGCACACCCATGATCTCGTCGCGCTCCCCATCCGCGGTGCTGGTCCAGGCGGTCACTTCAAGCTCCGCCGGCAGGCTCGCCGCGTCGATCACCAGGGAGTGGTAGCGGGTCGCCTCAAAGGGATTCTCTAGCCCTGTAAACAGACCACGGCCGTCGTGATGCATCGGCGATGTCTTGCCGTGCATGACCGCGCGCGCCTTGACGATGTCGCCCCCGAAGGCCTGGCCGATGGACTGATGCCCGAGACAGACGCCGAGGATCGGCACGCGCCCGGCGGCGGCACGGATCAGCGGCACCGAGATACCGGCCTCGTTGGGCGTGCAGGGTCCGGGCGAGATGACGATGCGCTCCGGCGCCAAGGCCAGCGCCTGCTCCACCGACAGTTCGTCGTTGCGCACCACGCGCACGTCGGCGCCGAGCTCGCCGAAGTATTGCACCAGGTTGTAGGTGAAGGAGTCGTAGTTGTCGATCATCAACAACATCGGGATGCCTGTTCTGTACTGGATGATAAGGGCGTTGCATTGCCTGCAAGCACGGAGCGGATGCGAGACTTTGCACGCCCGGCCCGGCATTGTCCACCAGATAGGGAGCGGCGCAAGTCCCGCGCCGCGTGAATCAGGGGTGATCGACGGCGCCGTTGTTCAGTCGTCCGCGGCGCGCTCGGCGAGCAATTCGCCGATCAGGCGTACCGTCGGCGCACGCCGGCGCTGCAGGGACAGCCGATCGAGGTCATCGAGCAGGCGCAGCAACCAGCCTGGGTCGCGGGGGCAGCGGTTCAGAATGTAACGGATCGACGCCGAGTCGAGACGCAGCCCGCGCTGTTCGGCCGCCGCATCGAGCAGCCGTGCGCGGCCTTCGTCGTCGAGCGTGCGCAGCACGTAGGCCGGGCCGGCGCTGAGCCGCGAGGTGAGATCAGCCAGCCCCAACCCGAGCATCGGCGGCGGCACCCGCCCGGCGACCAACAAACGTCGATTGGCGTCATGCAGCCGGTTGTAGAGGTCGAACAGCGCGCACTCCCAGGCGGCATCGCCGGCGATCGCCTGTATCGCATCGACCACCACGGCATCGCGGTATTCCAGGTCCTCCAGCATCTCCGGAGCCAGACCCTTTCGATCGAGGGGCAGATACAGCACCGTCGCGCCGTCTGCAACGATGGCGTGGCAGGCAGCCTGCAGCAGATGACTCTTGCCGCTGTCTGCGGCGCCATGCAGAAACAGGTAGCGATGGCCGATACCGCTCACCCACTGCCGCAAGGCCGCGACGGTCTCGTCGTTGCCGTCCACAACGAAAGACTCGAAGCCGCCGGCTGGGGGCAGTCGCAGCGCCAGGGGGAGCTGATCCATGAGGCTCATGTCAGGCTGGCGCCGAAGACCGCGGCCGGGACGCGAAGCGGCCCATGGCCTTGTCAGGACTGCAACGCCACGGCGGTGTGCGCCAGCCGACGCCCCAGGGCCACGCACAGACGCGCCTCGGCGTCGCTCAGCGGCAGGTCGTTGTTGACGCCGGCAACGTGCGACGGGCCGTAGGGGGTGCCGCCGGCCTTGGTGTGCACCAGGTCGGTCTCGCTATAGGGCAGGCCGAGCACCAGCATGCCGTGATGCAGTAGGGGGAGCATCATCGACAGCAGCGTGCTCTCCTGGCCACCGTGCAGACTCGACGTCGACGTGAACACGCCGGCCGGCTTGCCGGCCAACGCGCCCTTGAGCCAGATCGGCGAGGTGCCATCGAGAAAATACTTCATCGCCGCGGCCATGTTACCGAACCGCGTCGGGCTGCCGAGCGCGAGCGCGGCGCACTGCGCGAGATCGTCATAGCTCGCGTAGGGCGCGCCCTGCTCGGGGACACTGTCCTCGACCGCCTCGCAGACCGCGGAAACCGCAGGCACGGTGCGCAGGCGCGCCTCCAGCCCGCCCTCCTCGACACCGCGCGCCACGCGGCGGGCCATCTCGGCAGTGGCACCATAGCGGCTGTAATAGAGTACGAGTACGTAAGGCATACAATTGGGTCCGGTGTGAAAGGCGAGTTTCGAGTTTCGAGTTTCGAGTGAGTACGAGGTTCTGACTGCCCGCTATTGAGGCGATGCCGCAGGTGGACGAGAGCGCGTGGCCTTGACGTTCAACCAGTGCATTCACTTCAGGTGGGCCAAGCGCCGAGGACCCAGGGCCGCTGTTCAGCGCCGTTGCGCACGAGCGGCCCGAGGCGCTCGGCCCTTGGCCCTTCGTGCTTTAAGCAATTGGTGCCATCACGGCTCCTAGCCACTAGCAACTCGCAACTCGCCACTGCCAATTCAATGCTCCCTACTGTTGGCACCCGCCGGCACCACGGAGTCGGCAAACAGTTGATGGGCGTCGACGGCGTCGAAGGCGTAGTCGCGGTTGCAGAACTCGCAGGTCACCTCGACGCTGCCCTGCTCGGCGATGATCGCATCGACCTCCTGACGGCCGATGCCCCGCAGCGTGTCGGCGATGCGTCCGCGGGAGCAATCGCAACGAAATGCCACGGGTTCCGGCTCGAACAGGCGCACGTCTTCCTCATGGAACAACCGGCGCAGCAGTTGCTCCACCGGCAGGGTCAGCAGCTCCTGATCGGTGACGGTATCCGCGAGCATCGTCGTGCGGTTCCAGCCGTCCTCATCCTCGCTGTCGCCGGGCATGCGCTGCAGCATCAGCCCGACGGCGCGATGCCCGTCGACGGCCAGCCACAGCCGCGTCGGCAATTGCTCGGAATGACCGAAGTACGCCTCGATGGCGGCGCCAAGTCCGCCGCCTTCCAACGGCACGATGCCCTGATAGCGCTCGCCACGGGTCGGATTGAGCGTCAGCACCAGATGGCCCTCACCAAACAGTTGTCTGAGGTCGCCATGGGGAACCTCGCCGTCCCAACGGGCCAGGCCGCGCACGGTGCGCTTGTGGGTACCCTGGGCAACCAGCGTCCGCAGCGGTCCTTCGCCCTGGGCTTGCAGAATCAGCGAGCCCTCGAACTTGAGCGTGGCGGTTAGTAGCAGCACCGCGGCCATGGCCTCGCCGAGGGGGCGCTGCACCGGACCGGGGTACGGGTGGCGCTCCAGCACGGCGCGAAAGCTGGCGTCCAGCCGCACCAGTTCGCCACGCACGCCGAGGCGTTCAAACAGGAAACGATGCAGGCTGTCGGGATGGTTGCTCATGGGTAAAATCAGGGTTGTTCAGGGCACCGGGTAGCGTACGCGCGGCTGCCGGGTTGGCCGGTCGTGACGCTGCCCCGATTCGAGTAAGACCTCGAATCTGCGCAAACGTCAGCGCGCTGGCCGACATTGTGCCAGTCGTCGAAGATAAAGGAACTGCCGATCCGCACGGCAGTCGACAGGGTGCGGCTGTTGTCGAGGATATGCAACAGTAACAGCCGGGCCCCGCTATGCGCTGAACAGTTTCTCTTCTGAACCCAAGCCATCGCATCGTCAGAGGTAATCCGATGTCAACGCAAGCATTTGTTCGCTGCAAGCATAACCAGCCGACACGCCGTTTCCGGTTCGGCACGGGCCTGATGGTCCTGCTGACGGCGGCGCTGATGGTCACCGGCTGCGGCGCCACACGGCCAGTCATCTACCAAGGCGGCCCCGCCGCCAAGCAGGATATCGACGACTGCATGCGCCTCGCACGTCAGGGCGGTGCCGATGCGAGCAAGGGCGGCGAAGTCGTGCGCGATACCGCCACCGGCGCCGCAATGGGCGCCGCGGCGACTGGCGTTTACGGTGCCGTGCGCGGATACAGCGACGTCGGCAATCGCACCGCGGCCGGCGCCGCAGCCGGTGCCGCGGTTGGATTGATCCGCGGCGGCGTCAAAGCCAGTGAACCCAGCAGCACCTTCAAGAGCTACGTGAACCGCTGCCTGCGAGAACGCGGCCACGATGTCGTGGGTTGGAACTGAGGCGCGTTGTTGCAAGGATGCACCGCGCCATCGCGCCGCGCGGGACAGCAGCACCGCGTTGGCGCAGTGTTGTGCAGAATTGGTGCGCGAAGCTGTTACGACTCGTAACTTTCTAAGCAAAAAAGAAAAAAAGTGTAACGATCGGGTATTTTAAGGCATTTCCACCTTGCTAAGTATTTAAGCAACTACTAATATTACCTCCAGTAACGTTGTATGGAGGATACACGCATGTTGCCTTTTGCCATTGGTCTCACACTTGCTGTTGGCTTCGGTCTGCTGACCGGTTCCATCTACGGCGTCGAGAGTCTGTTCAGCGAACCCTGGATCATGTTGGTGCTCTGGGGGCTGGTGACCGGCCCCGCGCTGATGACGTTCGCAACGTCCCGGTCGCGAGGCCTCAGATCCGGCCGGTGTGATCGCTGAGCATGCCCCAGCGCGCACTGGCACCGGACGAGTAAGACGTCGCAAGGCGCTGCCCTAGACCGACAAGTGCCGACGCACGCTGCACGACCTGAGCGCGGTTTATGCCTTTCGCGCTTTCGCGTGTTTCGTAGTTCAGCCGGGAATCTAGTAGCGCCGACTGGAGGGAGCACTCCGGCAGCGCCGTCGGCCGCTCAGGCGTTACCGAACAGGTCCTTCAGCAATTGCACCGTGGTCTGCCGGCCCAGTTCACCGATCGCGGTGGTCAGCGGTATCTCCTTCGGGCAGACGCGGACACAGTTTTGCGCGTTGCCGCAGTCGCTCAAGCCCCCGTCACCCATGATGGCGTGCAGTCGCTCGGACCGGTCGTAGTGGCCGGTGGGGTGGGCATTCATGAGCCTGACTTGGGCGAGCGGCGCAGGGCCGACGAAGCTGCGATCGTCGCTTCGATCGCCAGCCGGATTGTCGGACAGACTGCCGAGCTGACTGCCAAATTGGGGGCAAGCGGCCATGCAGCAGCCGCAGCTCATGCAGCGGCTGTAGAGATAGTTGGCGGCCCAGTCCGCGGGGGACAGACGCGGAGCGCGCTCGTGGATATCCCAGGGGCCGTCGATGCGCACCCACGCCTTGACGCGTTTGAGGTTCTCCAGCAAGCGCGAACGGTCCACCATGAGGTCCCGCACCACCGGGAACTTGGGCAGCGGCTCCAGCCGGATCGGCGCTTCCAGGTCGTCGATCAGCGCCGAGCAGGCCGGCTGCGGCTTGCCGTTGATCAGCATGGCGCAGGCGCCGCACACCTCTTCCATGCAGTTGTGCTCGAAGGCCACCGGGTCGACCCGCGCGCCGTCGACGGTGATCGGCCGCTCGCGCAGGTCCATCAGCACCGAGACGACATTGGCACCCGGGTGAACCGGTACCTCGAAGCTGTTGCCAATAGGATTTCCCGCCTGGCTGATCCTGACGACGGATGCGCAGCTCGACAGTGGTGCCTTTGCTTGTGTCGCTCATGTCATCAACCTATTGGGGAAGGGCCGAGGGCGCATGATCTCGGCCCCTCGGCCCTCTCTTCAACGATAATCACGCGGTTGTTCCGGCTGCAGCAGACTCAGGTCCACCGGCTCGAAACCGATGCGCGGTCCGTCCGGGCCGTGATCGGCGACGGTGGTCTTCAGCCAGTCGCTCGTTCTTGGCCTTCCATTGTTCCCGATAGGCCTCGAATTCCGGGTCGCCGGGGTATTTGTCCGCCGGCATCGGGAGCTCGAACGCGGGCTTGTAGTGGGCGCCGCGGCATTCGTCCCGCGCACGCGCGCTGGCGGTGATGACCTGGGCGAGCTTGACCATGTCGAACACCTGGCGCGCGTGGGCCAGGCTCTGGTTGGCCCAGGTGTTGTTGTCCGACAGATCGAGCCGTGAGAAGCGCTGCTCCAGCTCCGTCAGCGCACCGGCCGCGGCATCGAGTTCCGCGTTGTCTCGCACGACACCGACCTTGGCCGTCATCAGCGCGCCGAGTTCGTGGTGCAGTCTGTAGGGGTTCTGATCGCCGCTCGAGCGCATGAAGCGCTGGTTGATGTCGGCCTGGCGCGCGACCTCGGCGTCGAAGGCCTCCGGCCGGCACGCGTCTCGGCCGCCGTCTCGAGCCCCGCCAGATAGCTGGTCACGGCCTCACCGGCGACGCGCCCGGAGTAGGACGCCGACAGCAACGAGTTGGCGCCGAGCCGATTGGCGCCATGATAGGCATAGTCGCACTCGCCGCAGGCGTACAGGCCCGGAATGCTGGTGGCGTGGTTGCGCGGGCTGCCGGGCTTCATGCCGCCGCTGGTCTCGTCCTTCTCGAAGTCCACCCAGAGCCCGCCCATCGCGTAGTGCGCGGCCGGAAAGATCTCCATCGGCGCATCCAGCGGGTCTTGGCCTGCAAACTTGCGATAGATCGACAGGATCGCGCCGAGCCGGGTGGAGACGAAGTCGCGATCCAGATGGGTCAGGTCCAGATAGACCCGGTCTCGGTTCTCATCCGCGCCGCCGACGCCCAGCCCCAGCTCGCGGGTCACCTTCCAGATGGCACGCGAGGCGATATCCCGCGGCACCGTGTTGCCGTAGGCGGGATACCAGTCCTCGAGGAAATAGAAGCGCTCCGATTCCGGGATGCGCAGCGGCGCGCGGCGATCGGCGGGGTCCTTCGGCACCCAGATGCGACCGCCCTCGCCGCGGGCGGCCTCTGACATCAGCCGGGTCTTGTCCTCCCCCAGCATGGCCGTCGGGTGAAACTGGAAGAACTCGGCGTTGGCGAAGCGCGCGCCCTGCTGATAGACGCGGCTCGCGGCGGCACCGGTGGAGTTGGTGGAGCAGGTGGTCTTGGGCGCGTAGATCTGGCCCAGCCCGCCGGTGGCGAGCACCACGGCGTCGGCGCGGAAGGCGCGCACCTCCAGGCTGCGCAGGTCCATCGCGACGATGCCGCGGCAGACGCCGTCGGCGTCCTTGACGATGGACAGGAACTCCCACCACTCGTGTTTCTCGACCTTGCCCTCGGTCTCCAGCCGGCGCACCTGCTGGTCGACGCCGTAGAGCAATTGCTGGCCGGTGCTGGCACCGGCGAAGCAGGTGCGCTTGTTCTTGACGCCGCCGAACAGGCGCTGGTCCAGCAGCCCCTCCGGCGTGCGCGAGAAGGTCACGCCCATGCGCTCGAAGGTGCGGATCAGCCCCGGCGCGTCCTCGCACATGGACTTGATCGGCGGCTGATTGGCCAGGTAGCTGCCGCCCTTGATGGTGTCGACGATGTGCTGCTGCACGCTGTCGTGCTGCCCTTCATGTCCAGCACCGCATTGATGCCGCCCTGCGCGCAGACCGAGTGCGAGCGCATCACCTCGAACAGCGAGAACAGCTGCACCCGATGGCCCGCCTCGGCGATGGTCAGCGTCGTCCACAGGCCGCCGAGCCCGCCGCCGATGACGATGACCTGGCGCCCGCTCATAACACGGTCTCCAAACCAGGCGCGGTCAGAAAGCCGATCAGCCCATGCACGCCAAGCGCCGCGAGCAGCAGCCCGAACCCGGCGCAAAACCAGCCGAAGCGCCGCTGCGCCTCAGCGCTGGTCGTGAGCCCCCAGACGATGGCCGCGGTGGACAAGCCGTTGGCCAGATGAAACACCGCCAGCAGCAGGCCCGCCAGATAGAGCGAGAACAGCATCGGTTGCGACAGCGCCGCCTGCATGTGACCGAACAGGTCGGCGCGGATGGCCGGATCGATGAGCCCGGCGATACGCGTCAGCCCGACGTGCAGCAGCAGAAACAGGATCAGGCCGATGCCGGAGAGGCGTTGCAGCCAGTAGAAGCGATTGCGCGCATAGTCGATAGCGCAACGGCTCCGCGCGACCGCTGCCGATAATGGCGAGCCCATAGCCGGCATGGAACAACAGCGGCAGCGCGATGAAGACGATCTCGATGACCGGCAGATAATTGAGCCCCTGCAACGCGCCGACGACCTGTTGGTTGAAGTGCTCGGCGCCCAGGCGCGACTGCGAGTTCTCCCACAGATGAAAGACCAGAAACGCACCGACAGGCACCAGCCCGACCAGCGAGTGCACGCGGCGCAACAGAAAATGGCGATTGTCGATGGAAGCTGACATGGCGGCCCGCCGGGTAACGATCTCTTGAGCATAGCCGCTGAATCGAAGGGCATTCTTGACCGATCTCACTTTATTCGAATTTCGCAATAAACTTATTCCATCTTTGGCGCTCGCCTGTTGGGCCTCGCCCCGCTCGCCACCGACGCCGGACTATGGCAGGATCAATTTCCCGATCACCGACGTGGAGATAGGCCCACGATGCGACTAGGAATCGACCGCCTGCTTGCCGAGGGCGAACTACGCAGACCGCTGCAAGGCCGTCGCGTCGCGCTGCTAGGCCACCCCGCCTCCGTCAACCACGTCGGACGCCATTCGCTCGACGCGCTGATGGCCCTCGGCGGGCTCGATATCACCGCCGCCTTCGGCCCGCAACACGGCATGCGCGGCGAGAAGCAGGACAACATGGTGGAGTCCGGCGATTACACCGACCCGCTGCACGGCATACCGGTGTTCAGCCTGTACGGCAACGTGCGCTATCCCACCGACGCCATGCTGGACACCTTCGACGTGCTGCTGGTGGACTTGCAGGATATCGGCACCCGAATCTACACCTATGTGACCACCTTGGCCTATGTGCTGGAGGCCTGCGCCAACCACGGCAAGGCGGTCTGGGTGCTGGACCGGCCCAACCCAGTCGGACGGCCAATCGAGGGCAGTATCCTCGAACGCGGTTGGGAGAGCTTCGTCGGTGCCGGGCCGCTGATCATGCGACACGGACTGACGCTGGGCGAGCTTGCCGGCTGGCTGGCCAAGCAAAAGGGGCTCGACCTAGAGTTGGTTGTCATGCAGATGGAAGGCTACGATCCGGATGCCGGCCCCGGCTACGGCTGGCCGCGCGATGAGATTCCATGGGTCAATCCGAGCCCGAATGCCTCCAGCCTAAACATGGCCCGCTGCTTCCCGGGGACGGTACTGCTGGAGGGCACGACGCTTTCCGAGGGCCGCGGAACCACGGTCCCGCTGGAGGTCATGGGCGCGCCGGAGATCGATATCTGTCGACTGCTCAAACGCATGGAGTCGCTGCAGGCGGAATGGATGCAAGGCGCCCTGGTGCGGTGTTGCGGCTTCGAACCCACGTTCCACAAGCATCAGGGTCGGCTTTGCCACGGTATCCAGATTCACACCGACAGTATTCATTACCAGCATCGCCGTTTCACACCTTACCGGCTCACCGCGCTACTACTGAAGGCACTGCGCCAGGAATACCCCGACTTCGTCATCTGGCGCGACTTCGCTTACGAATACGAGACCGAGCGTCTCGCCATCGACCTGCTCACCGGCGGTACCTTCCTGCGCGAATGGATCGACGACAATACCGCGGAGCCAGCCGACCTGGACGATCGGCTGACGCCGGACGAGACCCTGTGGCGCGAGCAGCGCCGGCCGTTCCTATTGTACTGACGGAACTTAGACTTCGGAGACGACCTTGTCGTAAAAGGCGAGGAAGTCGTCCGGGGTCGGACCCTCGCGCCATTCGATGGCGGAACGCGGATGCTGATTAAGCTGACCGGTGATGTTGTACGGCACCATCGGTCCCCATTCGATCTCGTTGCGCAAGGGCATGATGTGATGCTGGATTACGTCGATGATCGGGCGCACGTCGAACTTGGGGTTACGCAGGAAGCCGAGCAGCAGCTCGGTATGGCAGTTGCCGGCACCACGCCCAAAGCCGTAGATAGTGGAGTCGACCCGATTGCAGCCGAGAATGATCGCCTCGATGGTGTTGGCGAAGGCCAGCTGTAGGTTGTTGTGGGCATGGATGCCGACTTCCTTGCCGGTGCCGGCCATGGCCGCCGCATACTTATGGTAGAGACGGTCGATCTGTTCACGGTAGAGATAGCCGAAGCTGTCAACGATGACCATGGTACTGGCGGGCGTGTCGGCGACCGCCTCGAGCACGGTGTCGATCTCCTCTTCGGTGATGTTGGAGATCGCCATCAGGTTGGCGGTGGTCTCGTAGCCCAATTCGGAGGCGTGGCGGATCATATCCACTGCCTCTGACACCTGGTGGGCGTAGAAGGCGACGCGAATCATGCTCAGCGGGCTGTCGGCGGCCGGCACGATCTCGGTCTCCCAGTCGCTCTTGCCGGCATCGGCCATGGCTGCAAGTTTGAGCCCGGTGGCGTCGACGTCGTGATCGCCGACCACGCGTCGCAGGTCAGCCTCGTCGCAATGGCGCCAGGGCCCGAACTTCTCGACCGGGAAGGTCTTCTTCGAGTTCTTGTAGCCGATTTCCATGTAATCGACGCCGGCAGCGACGCAGGCGTCGTAAACGGCGCGGACGAAGCTGTCGCTGAACTGGTGGGAATTGACCAGCCCGCCGTCACGGATGGTGCAATCGAGCACCTTGAGTTCCGGCCGGTAGGTGATCCATGGGGCCTTTTGGGGCGCCTTCTCTGGCGTTTGCTGGGCCTGGTCTGACATCTCGTTCTCCGCGCTGATCGTTAACGGGACATTTTGACCGCTTTGCCTGAGCGGGGGCATTGTCGCCGATCAGCTAACAGGGACAACAATGCCATCATCTCGCGATTGCGGATCGTTGCCTTCATGCCTTGTCCGAGCGGTTGTCGAGTTGGGCCTGCAATAGGTCGCCGAAGGTGCCGAGTCCAGGTCCAGAGCCAGATCCGCTGTCATCGCGGGGTTTGGACTGCATATCCTCGGCGCTGAGCGGTGCATTGGCCGGATTCAGGGTGAGGCCAATCCGGCGTCGTTCGGGCTCCACCACCAGCACCGTGGCCTGTACTTGCTGACCGCTGCTGACGATCTCGTCGGGGTGGTTGATGCGACGGTCCGCGCCAAGCTCGCTGATGTGCACCATGCCCTCGATACCCGGCTCGAGTTCGACAAAGGCACCAAAGGGCTGCGTGCGGGTGATCTTGCCCCCGACCTGGGTGCCGGGGCGATAGCGGTCGGCGGCGTCGGACCAGGGGTTCTTTGCGAGCGCGCGAATGGACAGGGAAATCTTTTCCGGGCGCTTTGGGTTGTCGGTCTGCTCGACGCGCAGCACGACCACCTCGACCTCCTGCCCCAACTGCAACACCTCTTGCGGGTGGCCGACGCGACCGAGTGCCAACTCGCTGATGTGCACCATGCCCTCGACACCGCCCAGATCGATGAAGGCGCCGAAGTCCTTCATGCCGGTCACGGTGCCGGTCATGACCGCGCCTTCCTTAAGCTGCTCGCGCGTCTCGGTGGCGCGGGCGGCCTGCTCTTGTTCGAGCAAAACACGCCGTGAGACGACCATGTTGAGCCGTCGACCGCCCTCAAACTTGGTAATACGGAACGCGCAGCGCTCACCCACCAGGCTACCCAGGTCTTCGATAAAGCGAATATCCGCTTGCGACGCCGGGCAGAAGGCGCGATGGCCGCCAATCTGGACCTCCAGCCCACCTTTGGTGGTACCGGTAATGTGGCCCTCCACCGGCAGGCCCTGCTGGTAGGCTGCCTCCAGTTCCTCGCCACCATGAAGGTGCTTGCCATGGCGGTTACCGAGGATCACTGCACCGGTCTCAGCGTCGATGCTGGCGACCACGGCGCTCAGTTCGTCGCCGGCCTGGACGGAAACGGTGCCATCTTCACCGCGCAGGTTCTCGATATCCATACTCGCCTCGGCCTTGCCACCGAGGTCGACGAAGACCTGCTCAGCACCCACCGAAATGATGGTTCCCTTCACCTGGTCACCGACCCTGGGCAAGGTTGCCGCAACGGCCTGTTCGGTCTTTTCCAGCTCCCGAAGCAGGGCCTCGAAATCGTTGTCGTCTGTCATGCTGTCGTGGCCTGTCAACGGGCCGGTCCGGTCTTGAAGCGGATGCACATGCTCGAAGTGTCAGTGCTCGTGGGGATGGTCGCCGCCGTGGTCTTGACCCCGGCGCGAGCCTAAGATCTCAAGCTCGCCGCGATAGTCGACGAAGTCGCGCATGTGGGCACCAAGTCGAGCGGCCAGCTCGGCGTCGTCGACGCCGTGCTGAGCATTGCTGTTGGCGATGGCCAGGTCTGGGACGACCATCTCCACAGCCACATAGGCGAGCAGCCCCTCGGCGATGAGCCGTGTCGCCTGCGCCCGCCACTCGGGATGCTCCTGCTCCAGCGCCAGACGCGACGGCTCGTCGAGCGTGCCGGCCTGTTCCGCAACCCAGGCGTCGACGACGCGCCGAATCATGTCCGGAGCAACGGAGTCCGGAGCGGAGGGGAAAGAAAGGCTCATCGGAAGCGTTGGGGGGAGAATTTGGCGTGTGGCTGGGCCGAAACGGAGAGCATCGGCCAAATTGAGCGCGCAGTGATGCTGGAGTGGCGATTCTAACCCCGACGACAGGGTTCGGCCAGCGAGAAACGCGCCGACACCTCAGCCGGGCTCAGGCGGTAACAGCTCCGGGGCGCGCTACTCGAGCGGCACCAATGGGAGCGCCGGCACATGCCGGCGCTCAGGCGCAGCCTGCCCGTGCTTTCACGCTCTTCGTGCTCGAGCGCTTACTGCCGTCGCTACGACCACCAGCCTCACCTCCCCCGCCGGGGATGCCGGCGCGGCGAGTTGCGAATCGACGCACAATGCACGGGGCGTTCCCTCGGCGGCATAGCGTTCCGCGGGCGTCAGATAGTCTTCCGGGGCCATGTTGGTCGCCGGCACCGCCGGCACCGGCGCCGTGGTGGTGGCGATACGGGTGCCGCTCTGCGTGCGAGCGAGATCCCAGTAGCCGAAGCGCACGCGCACGCGCCCGCCGGTGAACAGTTTCGTGCTGTAGAACACCGGTGCCCAAAGCAGATTGGCCAGCGGGACTAGATTGCTTGAGTGCGCAGAATGCTTGCAGATGAGTCAAGCTTCTCGTTGTCGTTATCGTTGTCGTAATCGAAACTTGCCCCCGCCCGAAGCACGAAAACGAGCACGACAAGGACAACGATCAGCGCGCTGCCCTAACCATCGCCGACCATGACTCGTCGGTCTGAGGCGCAGCCTCGCTAGACGGTTCATCAGGTCGCGTGTGGTGGCGGCGGCGGTATGGAACACCACATACGAGGCCAGCAGCCGTTCGAAGGATGCAAACCGCGACTCCTGTAACCCCGCGCCAGGTTGGACAAATCGCCACGCAAGACCCAAGGCAGCGACTCGGCAGGACGCGCGGAAAGACCCAGCTGGACAAAGCGATCCACTTTGCACGCCGAGGCCGGATTATGGCCGATGCCGAACACCAGCGCGCCGGTGCCCATGCTCTGTACGCCGCGCGCCTGACTGGACGTCATGCAAACGGCGGCCTCGGCACGCTCTCGGCCTGGCCAGCGTTCATCCGGTAGGCCCAGATAGAGCAACAGGCCGCGGGTGATGCGATGACCATAGGCATGCAGCATCTCACCGGAACGGGTGTTCGCGGCATGAATGCCGGCAAAGCCAACAAACTCGTAGGCCAGCGAGAACAGCTTGCTGACATATTGCGACTGCAAATTCTTGACATAGGGGCCGTCGCCAAGCACCAGGGTACGGCCCACGAACACCCGATCCCAGAGGGGTCGGCCCTGCAGCCACCGCAAGATCAGCATGAACGCGACGCCGGCAAACAGGAAATAGGCCGTCTCGAACAACACCCGCAGAAACAAGCCCTCGCTGGTGCCGGCATCAAAGACCGCCAAGCCGGTGGCGGAGTGCAGCAGATCCTATACGCCGATGACCGGTGTCCAGCCGAGCCAAAGCAGGTTTGACGAGCAATCGATCAGGACGAGACATCTTGCTGAGTGCGGTCACGGCGCCACCTCATGAGGGCAGGATGACCGGAATCATTCAGCGGGCAGCCCTCTGCGCATCGAAGAGGCATCAACTGGTCCGGCGATAGAACCATCGTTCTACGGACAAACGAAAGGGGCAGCGAGTGACATAGTGCACACCGGAGGTATGGCATCGATCACTGGGTCGGCTAAGCGCCCGCATAGCCTGGGGTTCCGGCCCGTAGGGTCCGCTGTGCGGACCGCTTACGCGACGGCGAACGCTGCAGGTTCTTGACGACAGCAACATCGAAGACCGTCCGCGCAGCGGACCCTAGGCCGGGGCATGCACGTCGCGGACGACGTCCAGCGGCACCATCCGGCGCATGACCCATTTGGTCAGCTCCAGCACCGGCACGATGCTGAAGGCGCCGGCGAGCACGATCAGCCAGTCTTCCGCCGGCAGGTGATAGGTGCCGAAGGCGTCGGACAGGAAGGGCACGTAGACGATGACCAGCAGTAGCATGAGCTCCCAGGCGATGGCGATGTTGAGCCATTTGTTGGCGAAGGGCTGGCGCAGCACCGACTCACGGTCAGACCGGAAATTGTAGGCCTTAAAGAACTGAATCAGCACCAGCGAGATGAAGGTCATGGTCATCGCGTGCATTAGCGCTTGGCCCGGCTCCAGTCCCAACGCCTTGCCGTTGTTCAGCTCGTAGACGAACAGCGAGACGTTGACGATGGTGGACCAGACACCGCCGATCGCCATCAGCCAGACCACCGGTGCGGTGAAGATGCCGCTGCGGGGGTCGCGCGGCGGGCGCTGCATCAGATCCTTTTCGGGCGGATCAAAGGCCAATGCCAGCGCCGGGAGGCCGTCCGTGGCCAGATTCACGTACAGGATCTGCACCGCCGATAGTGGCAACGGCAACCCGGCCAGGGTCGCGACCGCCATCAGGCCGATCTCGCCGATGTTGGACGACAGCAGGTACATCAGATACTTCTTGATGTTGGAGAAGATGCCGCGGCCTTCCTCGACCGCACCGACGATGCTGGCGAAGTTGTCGTCCGTGAGCGTCATGTCCGCGGCCTCGCGGCTGACGTCGGTGCCGGTCATGCCCATGGCGATGCCGATGTCGGCCTTTTTCAGCGCCGGCGCATCGTTGACGCCGTCGCCGGTCATGGCGCAGATGCGCCCGCGCTTCTGCCAAGCGGTGACCACGCGCAGCTTGTGCTCCGGCGATACGCGGGCGTAGACCTCGATGTCTTCGATGGCGGCGTCGAGTTGCTCCTGGCTCATCGCATCGAGTTCACGGCCGATGACGACGCGCCCATCGCGCAGGATGCCGAGCTCACGGGCGATGGCGCTGGCGGTGTCCGGGTGATCGCCGGTGATCATGATCGGGCGAATGCCCGCACGCTCGCAGTCGGCAATGGCGGCCTTCGCCTCGGTGCGCGGCGGGTCGATCATGCCCGCGAGGCCGAGGAAGATCATGTCGTGCTCGGCGTCTTGCTTGCCGGTGACGCCGGGCTTGCTGGCCACCGCCAGCACGCGCAGGGCCTGTTGCGCCATGTCGCGCGCGGCCTGCTCAATCGCTGCTCGGGTTTGGGCATCAAGCGTCTGGATGCCGTCGGCGGTCTGCATCCGATCGCAGCCAGCGAGGATGATCTCGGCGGCGCCCTTGGCATGCGCAACGGTCTCGTGGTCGTCCGGTTCGCCCTCGTCGGTCTGCTGCCGATGCAGCGTCGTCATCCGCTTGCGCTCGGAGCTGAACGGGATCTCATCGATGCGCGGCGCCTGCTCCTCCAGCGCAGCCTTGGTTATGCCGGCCTTGGCCGCGGCCACCACTAGCGCGCCCTCGGTGGGATCGCCATAGAGTTTCCAGACCGCCTGCCCGCCGTCGGCCTCGCGCTCCAGGTGGGCGTCGCACGCCAGCGCGGCGGCCCGCAGCAGCCGCGTCACCAGCGCACGCTGGGCAGGGTCGCCGCCGGGCACGGCCAGTTCGCCGTCCGGGGCATAGCCGCTGCCACTCACCGCGGTGAGCCGGCCATCGGTCCAGATCGCGCGCAGCGTCATCTCGTCGCGGGTCAGGGTGCCGGTCTTGTCCGAGCAGATCACCGAGGTGCTACCCAGGGTCTCGACCGTCGGCAACCGTCGTACCAGGGCATGACGCTTGACCATGCGCTGCACGCCGATGGCCAGCGAGATGGTAACCACGGCGGGCAAGGCCTCGGGCACCACGGCGACCGCCAGCGCGACGCCGAAGATGAACATGTCCAACAGCGGCTCGCCGCGCAGCACGCCGAGACCGGCGATCAGCACCACCACGAGACCGGCGGTGATGGCCAGCACCCGACCGACCTTGTCTAGGTTCTGCTGCAACGGTGTGCGCTGTTGCTCGACCCCGGCCAACATGCCGGTGACGCGACCGAATTCGGTGCCGAGCCCGGTCTCGACGACGACGCCGCGCCCGCGGCCATAGGCGATATCGGTGCCGGAATAGACCAGATTGACGCGGTCGCCGATGGCGAGTTCGGCATCGGCCAGCGGCTCGGTATGCTTGCTGACGGCCACCGACTCCCCGGTCAGTGCCGCCTCATTGACGCGCAGGTTCATCGCCTCGGTCAGGCGCACGTCGGCCGGCACGCGATCGCCGGCAGCGAGCAGCACGTTGTCACCTGCGACCAGCTCGCGCGCAGGCAGCACCTGCTCGCGCCCGTCCCGGATTGCCTGGGCATTTGGCGCGGCCATGCGCCGCAGGGCCTCCATCGCGCGCTCGGCTCGAAACTCCTGCGCAAAGCCGAGTACGATGGCGAACAACACGATCACGCCGATGACGATGGACTCCAGCACCTCGCCGAGGAAGGCGGACAGGGTCACGGCGATCAGCAAGATGATGATCAGCAGATTTTTGAACTGCTCGGCCAGGATGCGCCAGGGCGAGATCGTGTCCGCGCGCGGCAGCTCTTTGGCGCCGTCACGCGCAAGGCGCTCGGCCGCCTCGGCGGCGCTCAAGCCATCCGGACCGGTTGCGAGACGCTCTTGGACTGATCGATGGATAGGCTGTGCCAAGTCGATTGGTTACTGCTCATGGGGCATGCTCCTCGGGGCGCACGGCCCTGTCCTTAAGGACGGAGTCGTGGCGAATCATTAAGCTTAGCCTAGCTGTAGCGGTCTGCAACACGGCGCCGTGCTCTCGTCGGTCTACGGCGAAAACTCTCTCGTAAGCAGGTCCTTAGCAATCGCCCAAGACGCTTGCTCCGATCAACAAGATCAGGGGCGGCAAGAGCGGCGGTCGTCAGCACCAGTACGATGGCTGTGCGCCAGATGCGCAGCGCGGCCTCCGCGGCAGCGAGGCCGTGTTGAAAGGCCCCGGTTGAACCTCTGTCTAGGCTGAAGAGACCGACGAGACGTGCGATCGCATTCGGCTGCGCCAGTGGCCGAGTCGCGAAATCAGGCTGTGCTGGATGCGCTGAACGGTCACGCCCAGCAGCGCCACGACCGGTTTGCCCAACTCCCCCAGTGAAAGCGAGCGCGATCCGCCATTGCGACCGCCGCCGAGGGTGAAAGGATCGGTTTGAAACAGCCGATTGGCTGATCGCCGCGCCGAGGGGGCAGAACCGCTAACGCGTTCCGGGGCTACGCGGGCTCGTGAAGATCAAGCCTACGCGCGATGTTGTCCAGGCGGTGATCGGCACGCCGGCCGCCTCAGTATTTTCCTCGTGCCGAGGCTCTGCCTCGGCACGCGCCGTTGGCGGCTCTGCCGCCTCTGCTGGTTGCGCCAATGTGCCGCCCATCAGCGTATGGCTCGACGCGGATGGCGGCGCCATCAGAGACCGTCGAGCCGTCTCCCGATGCCGGCAAGATTCAAGCTGTTCCCGTCCAAGCAAAGCTTTCACGTGCGCTTAGCCTTGGAGCTTGCCTGCTGTCGGCGCGGATGTTAGCGTCAGATTCTGGTCTCATACCGTGGCGTCGGCAGTATCCACTCCATGAAGGTCGATATCATCCTCAGCAAACGGGGCAGCGGCTACCTGGCACAGGTTGGCGGTCTGCCGGAGATCCGCGCCAAGGAGGCAACCCGCGAGGCCGCGTTGCGCGGGGTCGAGCGGCGGCTGCGGGCCTATTTCGCGCGGGTGGAACTCGTGCGTTTAGACCTCGGCGAGCCCAACGATGGCCCCTCACTGCTTGAGCACTTCGGCAGCTTTGCCGACGACCCGACCTTCGCACGATTGGCAGGCTGAGATTGCTACTTACCGTCAGGAACGCGACGGTCCGCCGGACTAGGCTCACCATGGCGCTGTGGGTTTTCGATACCGACCACCTCAGCCTGTTCCAGCGGGGTATGACCCCACACTCTTGCCGCGCATCCAGGCGATACCGGCGACGCAGATTGCTATCAGTATCGTCAGCGTTAGGGGGTGTGCGAAGGACGACTGGCGCAGGTCCGTTGCGCCGCCACCGGCGCAGATTAGGTCCGGGCGTATACCTGGCTGGACAAGACCTTGACGTTCTTCCGAGCCTTTCGGGTCTTGCCGTTCGATGCGCAGGCTGAGCGGCGTTACGCCGACCTTACCGGTCGACGGCTTAGGATCGGTGCACAGGATACGAAGATCGCTGCCATCGCGCTGAGTCATGGCGCAGTCCTCGTTACCCGCAACACACGCGACTTCGGCCGTATCGGCGAGTTGGCGCTCGAAGACTGGACGCTGGAATGACTGGCTTTTCCGGGGACTGACAGCGCGCCGCACGCAGCAAGTGGCGATTCCTCGGTTTGTAGACATAGGGGACGTTGCACCATCCGCTCGCTTGAGATCGGCCCGTTCGATTCATACAGGCCCCGAGGAAACACACCCGGCGTCAGAGCAGGTCGGCAATTTCAATACGCTGCTCGGCAGCGCCGCGGTGATGATCAAGGGCATGCCGAACGCCAGGGCGTCGCCGCGACCTTCGGGCAGCATCCACACTGCGATACGCCGCGAACGGCGGCTGCTCGCTCCATACTGCTGGCGGGGTGGTTTTAATCGCGTGCCGCTGATAGCCGGCGCCGTACCAGGGCCTTCTCCAGCTCGACGATGAACAACACCGACGCGGAGACCAGCACGATGCGCGCCAAACCCCGGCGTCGATGGCGGCCCTGCCGAACAGGGCCTGCATCGGCGGCAGGTAGGTGAAGGCAAATTGAAAAAGCAGCA
>CAVOGV010000004.1:0-17484 GCA_963695445.1 uncultured Gammaproteobacteria bacterium
CATCCCCGGCGTGCGGGATCGGGTGGTCCAGACAGCGACAAAGCTGGTGCTGGAGCCGATCTTCGAGGCAGACTTTCTCGACGCCTCGCACGGATTTCGCCCGCGACGCTCAGCGCTGGATGCACTGGATGTCATCGAGGAGGCATTGGAAAGGGGACTAACGGCCGTCTACGATGCCGACTTAAAAGGCTATTTCGACAGTATCCCGCACGACAAACTCATGGCTTGTGTTGAGCAGCGGATCGCCGATGGCGCGGTGCTCAAGCTGATCCGCCACTGGTTGCGTGCGCCGATCATGGAAGAACCCGAGGATCGGCATCAGCCGCCGAGGAAGGTCTACCCGCGCAGCGGAACCCCGCAAGGGGGCGTGATGACTCCCCGTACGCAAAAGGTAACTTCCATCCGGCGAGGGTGCCCCCTGCTCAACAAAAGGGCTCGCCTCACCTGCGCCTCCTTGAGAAGCTTGCAGCGGAATTGAGTGACGGATCACGATCGTCTCCTCCCCCACCAGCACTTCCTTAACGAGCAGTCGCACGATCCGTTGGCGTTCCTCGATATCGAGTGTCTCGGCACGTGCCTGCACCCGCGCAAGAAAGCCCGAGAGCGTCTCCGCCAAACGCAGTGTGGCGGCGCGCTCGACGCTCTGATCGACGAGGGCGCGCAATTGGGCGCGTGTTGCCTGCTCGCGCCGGCGCAGCTCCGGGAGATGACGGCGCAGTTCCTCTAACGACAGCAGTTCCTCCTGATAGGCAACGACCAAGCGCTCCATGGCCTTGCCTAAACGCACCAACTCACGCTCGAGTGCTTGCTGCTGTTGCTGTGTGGGCTCGGCCGCTTGGGCGGCGGCGAGCCGTCGATCCAGCTCGGCGGCGATCAAGGTGGGATCTTCCAGCAAACGCAACACCTCGCTCCAGACCAGTTCGTCGAGCAAATCCTGGCGAATCGGGCGGCTGCTGCAGAGCGGTCCATTCAAGTGTCGCCAGGCCTCCGAGCCGATGCAGCGATAGTAGTGAATCAGCCGTGCCGAGCTGCGCGTCGAGGTCCGAGACAAAGCGTAGCCGCAGTGCTTGCAGGAGACCATCCCCTGGACCAGACTCGGGGTCAGGGTCCGTCGCGCAGCAAAGCGCTTGTTCTCCTCAAGCCGTTGTGCCGCCAACGCGAACGTCGCCTCAGAGACCAGCGCTGGCACCGGGATCTCGATCCACTCGGCGCGGGCGCGCTTAGCGCTCGTCGTCTCGCCACGTCGGGAGCGCCCGTTCAAACGTAACGCACGGGTGACGCGCTGGCGCGGCGCGGTTTGCGTCTTGCCGAAATAGGCCGTGCCCTGATAAGCCGGGTTGCGCAGCATGCCCCAGACCGTGGAGCGCTCCCAGCGCGGCGCCTGCCGACGGGTGGCAACACCTTGCTCGGTAAGCCAACGGGCAATGGCACCACATGTAGTTGAGGCAGGCTATCGAGAAACAACTGCAGGAGTTTCTCATGGCTGTCAGCATCACCGGACATTTTGGTGCCGTTCGCGACCCTCGGGTCGAGCGCAACAAACTCTATCCGCTCATGGAGATCCTGCTGCTGGTGGTCTGTGCCACCGCCAGTGGGGCGGATGGTTGGGAAGCCATGGAAGAATTCGGCAAGGAGAAACTCGATTGGTTACGCAAGTTTGCGCGCTTTGCCAACGGCATCCCCTCCCACGACTGCATCGCCAACGTGATCTCACGACTCAACCCGAAGACCTTTCAGGCTTGCTTTATCAGCTGGACGCGCGCGGTCGCCCAAGCTACCAACGGCGAGGTGGTTGCGGTAGACGGCAAGACGGCACGCGGTTCCCGCGATCGGCGCCGCGGGCGGAGCGCACTGCATATGGTCAGCGCGTGGGGCAGTCGCAACCGCTTGGTGCTGGGGCAAGAGGCCACCGACGAGAAGTCCAACGAGATCACGGCCATTCCAAAATTGCTGGAACTGCTGGAACTCAAAGGCTGTATCGTCACCATCGATGCGATGGGTTGTCAGACCAAAATCGCCGCGCAGATCATCGAGCAAGGCGGCGACTATGTGCTCGGACTCAAAGGCAATCAGAGCACGCTGCATGAGGAGGTCGAGGAGTTCTTCACTACCGCGCTCGAGGGCGACTTTGCGGCGGTGAAGCATGACTACACCGAGGAGACCGACAAGGATCACGGGCGCCTGGAAGTGCGTCGGTACTGGATCGCCGAGGAACTGGCCACGTTGTCCGACAGCGCGCGTTGGAAGGGACTGTGCAGCATTGGCATGGTGGAGCGCGAGTGCTGGATCGAGCAAAGTCACAGCATTGAACGGCGCTTCTTCATCAACTCCATCGAGGCCGATGCCAAGCGCTTCGCCGAAGCGGTACGCGGCCACTGGGGCGTGGAGAACCGCCTGCACTGGCGCCTGGATGTCGTCTTCCGCGAAGATGCCAATCGCATCCGGAAAGGTAATGCCCCGGCAATCCTGACCACGATTCGCCACCTCTGCATGAACCTGTTCGAACAAGAACCCTCCAAGCTTCGCTTGGCCAAGAAGCGACGCAAGGCCACCTGGAACGATGACTATCGCGCTAAGGTCGTCTTCGGCTGACGATTTATACGCGCCCGCCCTGCCTGGATGAGGCTCGGCGGCAACTTGAACGTGACGGCAATGGCTGACTCGCTCAGTGGCAACGGCGCCGATAGCAACTGCGCCTCCTGCACGTAACGGTAGGCCTGACGACGCGAGAGGGCGAATTGACCGGAGAGCGACACAGAAGCCTCCGCAACGCTGAGTCCGCGGGCAAGCAATCCATAGGCCGCATTGAGCCGTTGCCTCTTTTGCGAATCGGTGGAGCGCGGCATGTGTCATATAAATATTACTTCTTACGACGTAGGTCAAGCACAGTCTGGCCCCGATCAAGCACAACTGTGCGATCAAAGGCGAAGTTACCTTTTGTGTTCAGGGAGTCATCAGTCCGTTGTTGGCCAACCTCTATTTGCACTGGATGGACAAGCGGTTCCACGGCAGGGATGGACCGGCGCAGTTTGCCGGAGCGCAACTCGTGCGCTATGCCGATGATTTCGTGATCTTGGCCCGTTATCAGGGCCGGCGAATCGCCGAGTGGGTCGAAGCCACCGTGGAAGACTGGATGGGCCTGGAGATCAACCGCGAGAAGACAACCGTCGTTCGGCTCAAGGAGGCGGGTGCCAGCCTGGACTTTCTGGGTTACACCTTCCGCTACGAGCGTGACAAATTCGGGCGACCACAGCGGTTTCTCAACCGGGTTCCGAGTGCCAAGGCGTGTGCCCGAGAGCGCGCCAAGCTGCGAGAGACGATCACTGCCCGACGCTGCTTTATGCCGGCTCCGGTGCTGATCGCTGAAGTGAACGACCAGGTCCGAGGATGGGCCAACTATTTCCGACATGGTCGCAGCCGCCCCGCGTTCCGCGCCCTGAATTGGTACCTGCAACAGCGCATGGTGCGGCACCTCAAGCGTCGAAGTCAGCGCCCCTACCGACCACCGGACGGGGTTTCATGGTATGCGCATCTCTACAAGCAACTTGGCTTGGTGCAACTGTGAGCGCGACACTCCCTTGCGACAGCAATGATGTGAAGGCAACAGGAGAGCGTAGTGCGGGAAATCTGCATGCTGCGTTCGATGAGGGGGGCCAGGGGAAACCCTGGCCTCTACTCTACCGCATTTTGTAGTTTGTTCCTGTCCGCGGTGATGTTCATGTTGTTTCTGAACGGTCTCTTAGGACATCAGTAACCGAGCCCGGCGCCGCGGGTATTAGGCGTCGCCGATCAGCCGCCGCTCGGCCTCGGCATATTTCGCCGCGGTCTTGTCGATGATCGCTTGGGGCAGTTCCGGCCCCGGCGCGGTCTTATCCCAGTCCAGGGTCTCCAGGTAGTCGCGCACGAACTGTTTGTCGAAGCTCGGCGGGCTGATGCCGGGGCGGTATTGGTCCGCCGGCCAGAAGCGGGACGAGTCCGGGGTCAGGGCCTCGTCGATCAGGTGCAGCGTGCCGCTGTCGTCGACGCCGAATTCGAACTTGGTGTCCGCAATGATGATGCCGCGGGTCAGCGCATAGGCAGCGGCCTGCTGGTAGATGCGCAGGCTGACGTCGCGGATCTGTTCGGCGAGCTCGGCGCCGATCAGGTTGGCGGTCTGGGCGAAGCTGACATTCTCGTCATGGTCACCGACCGCAGCCTTGGTGGAGGGCGTGTAGACCGGCTCGGGCAGCCGATCCGCCTGGCGCAGGCCGGCCGGCAACGCGATGCCGCAGACGCTCCCGCCGCGCTGATAGTCCTTCCAGCCCGAGCCGATCAGGTAGCCGCGCACGATCGCCTCCACCGGCAACGGTTTCAGGCAGCGTACGACGATGGCGCGATCGCCGAGCAGACGACGTTGGTCGGCGTCGGGGACGACCTCGACGAGGTCGATGCCGGTGAGATGGTTCGGTACCAGTTCGGCAGTGCGTCCGAACCAAAAATTCGAAACCCGTGTCAACACCTCACCCTTGCCCGGGATCGGCTGCGGCAGCACCACGTCGAAGGCGGACAGGCGGTCGGTGGTGACGATCAGCATGTGAGCGTCGTCGATGCCATAGATGTCGCGGACCTTGCCCCGGTTGATCAGGGGCAGGTCGTCGAGGTGGGACTGATAAAGCGCTGACATTGCGGTTGCGTCTCCAGTTGGGCTGTTGCGACTATACCGGAGAGTAGCGAGTAGCGAGTAGCGAGTAGCGAGTAGCGAGTAGCGAGGAGCGAGGCCGGACGCTGCGCCGTGCGTCCGGGTCCAGCTCCAGCAGTACCGGAGTGCGCTTTAGCAGCTCGCCGGTCGCATCCAGCTTCTGACGTTGACCATGAATCGGCCCTCTTTTCGGCAGCGAGTCGCCGGGTCTGCCGACCCGGCCAACGTCGCCCATGCCTCAGTGATGTCAGCGATCACGGCGCCGATCCTTGATTTGGGTCGAGTCGGGCCTTCTTCCGGGCGACCCGCTACAAGTCGCTCGTCGAGGTTTCGGCTCGGCAATCGACTCGGACGCGCCCTGGCTGCAAGTGATCACAAGCACTTGTGTGGCGGCTGTTTTCATGCGCCGACGGTTGGTCGGCGAACAACTTCACTGACGTCATGGGACGATAGAAAACCGTCAACCCGCGTGCTAGCATCGCCCAGCGTGGTTTAAACTGTAAAAGAGAATGAGGAACTTGCAGATGCGCAAGATTGCGATAGTAACGATCGGAAGCTGTGGTCTGCTGTTCGCAGGCGGCGCTTGGGCGGCGCTGTGCGACTTGGGTGACGGGACCTTTTTGGACGATGATAATGACCTGCGGTGGCAGCGGAGTCCACCGGGTGGATCTACGGCAGCCAGCTGGAGCACGGCGAAAGGAAACGCCGAGGCAGTCTTCCCCCCCCCTCCGGGGGTTTGCCAACTCTTGCACAGTACGCGTTGCTGTACCCTCAACTGTCTGGAAATGGTGCGATCGTCGGTATTTATGTTCCCGGAGTATATTGGAGTTCGGATACGCAGAATACTAACCGGTCGTTCCCGTACGATCTTGCAAATGGAACGTCGCTAAACCATGAACCAAATGAGACCCTTCACTACTATTGGCCTGTCGTGACAGATACGTCGAGCGTCTGCCCCACCTCGACGGGAGGCTGTCCGGATGCGGACTACACGACGCGGCTCACAAGCGCTAGCTCACCGACGCTCACCGACGCCATCACCGGCAACTCGATTGACGCAGACTCCCCCGGCGGTGAGAACTGGAAAGAGATCCACTGTGGCACGAGTCCCGGCGATCTTCAAAAAGTCGGCGTCAGCCCAACCGACCCGGTGGACCCGCAAGTGTCGGTAGGTAGCTGGGAGATCGTCGGTGCCGTCGGCGAGGAGACCGTGAACTACAACTACGGCACCGGCGGCAGCTATACATGGCGCGTCTACCAGAATGGTACCGGCGGTCTCTGTTGGCAGGAAGACTCCGACACCGGAGCGGTCATCGCCACTGGCGTCGTAACGTCGGTGACTTGCCTGCCCTGATGCTACTCCGTCGTTTGACGTCCAGCGAGGCCGGCGCGTTTGCCGGCATGCGCCTGCTTTTGAGACGCCTGCCATAGGCGACTGTGAACGGCAGGTCGTTGAGTGTTATCGTAGGGAATCTGCGCGAGGTCGGTGCAGTGCCGGACTGGCATCGCCGCCGCCCTTTAGGCATGCCAAGTGCATCGGCTATGACGATGCGTCACCGCGCCGCCGCGGCAGCGACCCCGCGCCACGGAATCACCTCGACCCCCTCGCGGCGATAGCCCGCGTCTCCGCCATAGATGACCCAGGGCGGCAAGGCCTGATCTCCGGCCAACCCCTGCCAGCGCCGGAGTCCGCGCAGCCAGTCGCGCACGAAGGTCGCGCCTGATTTCACCTCGACCGCTTGCAGCCCGGTTCCGACCTCGAACAGCAGATCGATTTCATTGCCGGTGCTGTCGCGCCAGAAGTACAGCGCGGCCGGTTTACCGTCATTGAATCGCTGCTTGACGAATTCCGCGACCACCAGCGCCTCGAACAAGGCGCCGCGCATTGGGTGCAGGTTCAGCGTCGCCGCGTCCTTGATGCCGAGCAGCGCGGCGGCCAGCCCCGTGTCGAGAAAGTACAGCTTGGGTGCCTTGACCAGCCGCTTGCCGAAGTTGGCGTGGTACGGCGGCAGCAGATGGACCAGATAACTCGCCTGTAGGACCGACATCCACTCGCGTGCGGTCGTATGCGAGATACCGCAATCGTTGGCAAGTGCCGAGAGGTTGAGCAACTGTCCGTTGCGCCCGGCGCAGAGCCTTACGAAGCGCTGGAACAGGCTTAGATCGCGGACCGCCAGCAATTGCCGCACATCGCGCTCAAGATAGGTCGCGATGTAGTTGGGAAACCAGTCCTGAGGGTCCACTGGCCGGTCATAGAGCGGGGGATATCCGCCGCGCCATAGCAACGCGTCGAGGGTTTCGGGCAGTAAGTCCGCGGCAGCCAGTTCCGCGAGCGAGAATGGCAGCAGCTCGACGCGTCCGACCCGTCCGGCCAGTGATTGCGTAATGCCCGACATCAACCCGAACTGCTGGGAGCCGGTCAGCACGAATTCCCCCATCCGTCTGCGCTCGTCGACCAGGCCCTGGAGATAGGACAGCAGCGTCGGCGCGTTCTGTGCCTCGTCGATCACCGCACCCTGGCGGAACCGAGCCAGGAAGCCCTTCGGGTCGGACAGTGCGAACTCGCGCTGTTCCGGGTCTTCCAACGAGACATAGGTGTGACTCGGCAAAGGCCGAGCGTGCGAGCGTCGTCTTGCCGGATTGCCGTGGGCCGGTGATGGCGACGATCGGAAAGCCGCGCGCAAGGCGGAGGACGGTTGCTTTAGCGGTGCGCGGAATCATTGTCGGAGCATACAGATTGCAGTTTGTTCCTGCAATTTGCACCGAGCAGCGCGGCGACTGAAGTCGGATATGCTGTCGTTCGGCTACAATTCGCAACATCGATCGTCCGGGGTATTTCCGGGGGCATTCAGGTACCTTGCTGTATGACTCGCGGTCTTGATTTGGTGTTAGGTTGTCGCGAATGAACAAGCCCACCGATGACACGCTCCCCTTTCTGCAAGCCTTCCGCGGCAGCTTCACCTCGGCGTTACGCTGGCACCAGTTGGACGCGCTGTGGGAACGGGTGCGCGAGCGGGCGGGGGATGGCTGGTATCTGTATGCCATCGGCGAAGAACCGCCACAGGACCCAGCGGATGCGGCGCAGGTGTTGCGCTTCATCGATGAGATCGACCGGCTGCTCCATGCCGAGCACGACGAGGACTTCTGCGGCATCGTCTATGCCGACGATCTGGGTGCCCCGGCGCTGATCAAGATCTACGACCCGAACAACCTCGGTGTCGTCTGCGGCTATAGCGACAATCCGCCGCTGCCGGGTTGGGTCATGAGCAAACTGCCGCCGGTGGACCTGCCGGCGAGCGCGGCTGGTGCCGAAGGGGCGGCGGCGTTGGTGGCGGCGGTTGTTCGGATGATCGCTGCCCTCCGTTGACCCATTGCGATCAGTTGCCTATCTTGCGGAGCAAAGACGGCCTGGGTAAGTCGATTGCCTGATTACCTTGGCCCAGCAACTCGTGCTTCGCTGCAAAAATGCCGAGACCAGCTGCGGTTGTGGGAGCGATTTGCAATCGCGATGCGCCGGTGGTGCCTGCATGACCGCATCGCGGCTGCAAGCCGCTCCCACAGCGCTGAGGGTCACGCCAACGGCCTCGGAACTTCCGCAGCGGCGCACTAGCACCTGCCGCTTAGGGCACCGTTAGCGACAACATGTTGTCGCGAACGGTGCCGGAGTTGTACGAGGCTATCCTCCTGACTGTTCGCCGCTGGCGAACCACTTTCCTTTGGAGCGCCCTTGAGGACGTGCAGCGGATCAGCGCAGCGGCGTCACCCCAAAACCGTCAAACCGGCGGCGGGCCGACTGGAAGTCGGCGGACCCATGGAGCGCCGACCTCCGGTCGGCTATGGCGCGGTAGCGGCCTTGAGGGCGTGCAGCGGATCAGCGGCGCCTCGTGCCCCCAACACCGTCAATCCGGCCGCGGGCCGACTGGAAGTCGGCGGTCCCATGCAGGGCCGACCTCCGGTCGGCCAGGGCGCGGTAGCGGCCTTGAGGGCGTGCAGCCGATCAGCGGCGCCGCGTCACCCCAACACCGTCGATCCGGCGGCGGGCCGACTGGAAGTCGGCGGACCCATGGAGCGCCGACCTCCGGTCGGCTAGGGCGCGGTAGCGCCCTTGAGGGCCCGTTGTGAAGCACGGGGGTTGTGGCGAATCGAAGCTGCCTGCGGCGGGGGCCGACTAGCCACTAAAGGTAGCCTAAGCGACAATACGTTGTCGCTAATGGTACCGGAGTTGTTCGGGCCTAGCCCTCTGACTGTTCGCCGCAGGCGAACCACTTTTTCCGAGCGCAGTCTCGGAAAAAGGCCTAGCACCTAGGGTGTTCAATTTGGCGCTTTGCACGCACTCTTTTGTCCCACAGGCCTGTGACGACAGGGCGCCTCATGAGGCCACGCAAGATATTGATATAAAAGTTAAAAAATGCATCATCGCAACGAACAAAAACTGCGTGAGCCGAACAAGCGCAAGACCGGTCAGATTGAACTACCTACGTAGCACCTAGCACCTAGCACCTGGCGGAAGACGCGTTGCTCGCGATGTGTTTCTCGTCCTGTGCCCCTGATCACCGCAAACCGGAGGCAATCCTTGACAAGACAGATCATCCACACCGATCAGGCGCCCCAGGCCATCGGTACCTATTCGCAGGCGGTTCGCGTTGGCGATACCGTCTATCTATCCGGGCAGATCCCGCTGGTGCCGGCCACCATGGAGCTGGTCGACGGCGACATGGAGGCGCAGATTCGGCGTGTCTTCGACAATCTCCAGGCGGTGGCGCGCGCCACCGGCGGTGATCTCGTCGGACGTGGTGAAGCTGAATATCTTCCTCACCGACCTGGCGCACTTTCCGCTGGTGAATCAACTGATGGCCGAGTATTTCAACGAGCCCTATCCGGCCCGCGCCGCCATCGGCGTCGCTTCGCTGCCGAAGGGCGCCGCGGTGGAGATGGACGCGGTGATGGTGCTTGGCGCTTGATCTAACATTCGCTGTTACTATTACGCGGCAAGTTGCTTATTCCTCGGGGGAACTCATGCGTTCGCTATCGTTGATTGCCTTGTTGAGCATCGTCGTGCCGCTGGCCGGGTGCGGGTCCAAGCCCACCAAGGACACGACGGTGTCCAACGTCGAAGCCAAGCCGCGTCTGGTTCGTGGCGATGTCAGCCGCTCGCTGTCCGAGCGCGCCGCCGGCGATACCTCGCTGGCGCGGCTCGATGTCTATGCCGAGCGGACCCGCGGCGGCGGTTCCGCTGCCTCGGATGGACCGCGGCTGGTGTCCGGCGACTATGCCGGTCGCGCGGACGTGGAAGCTTTTATCGATCGCATGCAGCGCAAGGGGATGAGTCGTGCGGAACTGGTGGCCGTGTTTTCTCGGGTGAAGCGCGATCCCTGGATACTGGAATATATGAATCGCCAGTGGAAGCCCGCGTCCGGTCCCACCGGCGCTTGGACTCGGTATCGCTCCAAGCACATCACCGGGGACATGCTGGGTAAAGGCACTGCGTTCTGGAACCAGCATGCGGCGACGCTGAACCGAGCCTCGCAGCAGTACGGCGTGCCGCCGGAATACATCGTTGCCATCATCGGCATCGAGACCAAGTGGGGCGGCTACATGGGCAAGCATCGCATCGTCGATGCGCTGTCCACGCTGGCGTTCGACTATCCGCGCCGCTCGGCGTATTTCTCCGACGAACTGGAGCAGTTCTTGATCATGTCGAAGGACGAGGGCGTGGACCCGTTCCAGCCGGTGGGTTCCTTCGCCGGGGCCATGGGGCTGGGGCAGTTCATGCCGTCGAGTTATCAGAAATACGCGGTGGACTTCGATCGCGATGGACATCGCAATCTGTGGGATCCGGAGGACGCCATCGGTAGCGTTGCCAACTACTTCAATAAGCACGGTTGGCAGACCGGGCAGCAAGTGACGGCCAAGGCCTCCGGCGGCACCGGTCTGCCCCAGAGCATGGATACGGGGTTCAAGACCAGCTACTCGGTGGCTAGTCTGCAGTCACAGGGGCTGCGTCCCGCCGTCGCGCTGCCGCAGGATCAGCGCGTGAGCCTGTTGCGGCTCGATGCCGCCGGCGGCTACGAATACTGGCTGGGGTTCGAGAACTTCTACGTCATCACCCGCTACAACCACAGCACCTACTATGCGATGACGGTGCATCAGCTGGCCCAGTCCCTGCGCGCCCGCCGCGGTGGCGGCGGGCCGACCCTGCGCATGACGCAGCAACCGTCGGCGGTTGAGCCGGCGGGTTGAGCGAGCGGGTGTGCGCTCCCAGGTGGCATCAGGGTTCGCCCTGCAGCGTAACCGTCACCCGCCGGCGGTGCGCTCCGGTTCGATGCTCGTACAGATAGATGCCCTGCCAGGTTCCGAGCGCGCAGCGCCCGGCGGTGATCGGGATGGTCAGGTCCATCTTGGTGAGGATGGCACGGATATGCGCCGGCATGTCGTCCGGTCCCTCGTCGGTGTGATCGAACAGCCGGTCGCCGTCGGGCACCAGTCGCGCCAGGAATGCCTCCAGGTCGCGCCGCACGGTGGGGTCGGCGTTTTCGCACAGGATCAGCGACGCGCTGGTGTGGTGCACGAACACGTGGCACAGCCCGGTGCGAATCCTGCTGTCGCGCACGCTGTCGGCCACCTGTCGCGTGATGTCATAGGTGCCGCGCCCACGGGTCGCGACCTCGAGGTGTTGTTGGACGATCATCTTCCGGCTCCGGCTGCCAACTGAGTCGGCCCGTACCCAAGGTGGCGACGGACTCCCCCCAAACTCCGCATCAGGTCGCATTGGATCAGATTCCGGTCGACCGACTCAAGCGGGTCGGGCCGCGCATGCTGGAACGACTGCAACGGCTGCGGATCGAAACCGTTCAGGATCTGCTGTTCCACCTGCCCAGTCGCTATCAGGACCGCACCCGCTTGCGCCCACTGCGGCGAGCTGCGCGCCGGCGACGAGGCGCTGGTGGAGGGCGTGATCAGCGATGCGCAGATCGCCTTCGGCCGGCGCCGGTCGCTGAAGGTGTGGATCAGGGATGCCGCCGGGGGCGGGCTGATGCTGCGCTTTTTCCACTTCTCGCCCGCGCAATCCGAGGCCATGCGCCCAGGTCGCGCGCTGCGCTGTTTCGGCGAGGTGCGCGAAGGCCCCCAGTCCCTGGAGATGGTGCACCCGGAGGTGCAGCAGCAACAGGACACGGATGCGGTGGCCGTTGGTGAAGCGCTGACACCGGTCTACCCGTCCACCGAGGGCATGCAGCAGATCTCTTGGCGGGGCCTGATGGACCAGGCACTCGCCTTGCTGGCGGCGTCGCCGGACGGTCTGCGCGACTGGGTGCCGCGGGAGATCGCCGGTCCGCTGCGGCTGCCGAGCCTGGCGGAGGCCCTGTTCTACCTGCATCGGCCGCCGCCGGATGCGCCAGTGCCGGCGCTGCTCGAGCGTACCCATCCGGCCTGCCTGCGTCTCGCCTTCGACGAGATGCTCGCGCATCAGTTGGCGTTGCGGCGGCTGCGCCGGCGCCGACGCGACGTCGCGGCGCCTGTGCTCAACGGTGAAGCCGAGCTGCGTCGGCGCCTGCTGGCGTCGCTGCCGTTCCGGCTCACCGGCGCGCAGCAGCGGGTGGTCGACGAGATCGCCGCGGATCTGTCGCAGCCGCTGCCGATGATGCGCCTGCTGCAAGGCGACGTCGGCTCCGGCAAGACCGTGGTCGGTGCGCTGGCCGCGCTGCAAGCGGTGGAAGCCGGCCATCAGGTGGCGCTGATGGCGCCGACCGAGTTGCTGTCCGAGCAGCATCTGCACAGCCTGCGCGGCTGGCTCGCGCCGCTCGGGCTTGACGTCGCCTGGCTTTCTGGTCGCCACAAGGGCGCCGAGCGCGACGCCATCCTGGCGCGTATCGCCAGCGGCGAGGCCTGGGTCGTGGTCGGCACCCACGCCCTGTTCCAAGACGAGGTGCTGTTCGCCAAGCTCGGCCTCGCCATCATCGACGAGCAGCACCGCTTCGGCGTGCACCAGCGCATGCGCCTGCGCGAGAAGGGCCAGCGCGACGGCATCACGCCGCATCAGCTGATCATGACCGCGACGCCGATCCCGCGCTCGCTGGCGATGTCCCTGTACGCGGATTTGGACCTGTCGGTGATCGACGAACTGCCGCCGGGGCGCACGCCCATCACCACCGTCGCGGTGCCGGACGGCCGTCGGGACGAGGTCATCGAACGGGTGCGCAATGCCTGTGCCGGCGGTCGGCAAGCCTATTGGGTCTGCACCTTGGTGGAGGAGTCCGAGGCGTTGCAGGCACAGGCGGCGGAGGACACCGCGGCGGCCTTGAGCGAGAGCCTGCCAGAACTGCGCATCGGCCTGGTGCACGGGCGCGTCAAGGCCGCCGAGCGCGAACCGGTGATGGCCGCCTTCAAGGCCGGCGAGCTGGATCTGCTGGTGGCGACCACCGTCATCGAGGTGGGCGTGGACGTGCCCAACGCGAGCCTGATGATTATCGAGAATCCGGAACGCCTCGGCCTGGCGCAACTGCATCAATTGCGCGGGCGCGTCGGACGCGGTCAGGTGGAGAGCTTCTGCCTGCTGCTGTATCACCCGCCGCTCAGCGCCGCCGCCCGCGATCGGCTCGCGATCCTGCGCCGTGAGACCAGCGGCTTCGCCATCGCCGATGCCGATCTGAAGATGCGCGGCGCCGGCGAGGTGCTCGGTACCCGGCAGGCCGGCACCGCCCAGTTCCGGCTCGCCGACCCGCTGCGGGACAAGGATCTGGTGCAGGCGGCGCAGCAGGGGGCCGATCGCATGCTGGCGCAGTGGCCGGAGCATGTGGCGCCGATGATTCGTCGCTGGCTCGGCGATCGCGAGGAGTACGGTCGGGTATGAAATATGCGGAACAATCCGCCGGCACTGCGGCCGCGCTCCTCGCTATGCGATAATTCGCCGTTTGCTAACGGGCCAGCACCGCGATGATGGTCCCGCTCTCAGTCAGACAGCAGTGTTCGCCGACCCGCATGCCGCTCCCGGAGATCAAGATCGGAACCCCTCGGTTGCCTACCTGGCGTGAACGACTCGACGCCTACGTCAAACTCGTGCGCCTGCACAAGCCGATTGGCATTTTTCTGCTCATGTGGCCTGCGCTGTGGGCGCTGTGGCTGGCGGGCGAGGGGCAGCCGCCTTGGCAGGTGGCGGTGATCTTTGTCGCTGGCGTGGTGCTGATGCGTTCGGCGGGCTGTGCCATCAACGACTTCGCAGACCGCGACTTCGACGCGCATGTGGCCCGCACCAGCACGCGACCGCTGGCGCAGCGGCTGATCACGCCGGCCGAGGCAATCGCCGTGTTTCTGCTGCTGAGTCTGGCCGCGTTCGGGCTGGTACTGTTGCTGAACTGGCAGACCGTGGCCATGTCCGTGGTGGCGGTGTCGTTGGCGATGATCTACCCGTTCATGAAGCGTTTCACCCACGTGCCGCAGCTGTTCCTCGGCGCTGCCTTCGGCTGGGCCGTGCCAATGGCCTTCACCGCCATCCAAGGCAGCATTCCGGGCTGGGTCTGGGTGTTGTTCGCGAGCACGGTGATCTGGGCGCTGATCTACGACACCGAATATGCGATGGTCGACCGCGACGACGATCTCAAGATCGGTATCAAGTCCACGGCCATCCTGTTCGGTCGGTACGACCGTCTGATCATCGGCCTGCTGCAACTGCTGATGCTGGCTCTGCTGGTGTACGTCGGCCTCGCTGCGGGGCGTGGCTGGGCCTATTTCGGTGGGCTTGTCGCGGCTGCCCTGTTGGCATTGCAGCAACAGTGGCTCATCCGTGAGCGCGAGCCGGGGCCATGAGTCGGTCCGTACCCAGGTGGCGACGGACTCCCCCCAAACTCCGCATCAGGGTGATCTGGATCAGATCTTCTTGTTGACCGACGAAGTGGGTCGGGCCGGCGATGCTGGATCAACTGCACGCTGTGCATCGAAACCGTCCGAGGATCGCCGTCGACCGCCGAGTCGCTATCAGGATCGTACTGCTCGCGCCGATGTGAACTGCGCGCGGGCGACGAGGCGCTGGTGGAAGGGCGTGATCAGCGATGCGCAGATCGCCTTCGGCCGGCGCCTGGTCGCTGAGGTGTGGATCTGCAGGTACTGCTGCGGGTGGTCGATGCCGCGCTTTCACTTCCGCCGCGGTACCGAGGCCATGTGCCGAGGTCGCGCGTCTGCGTTGTTACGGTGAGGTGCGTCAGGGTCCCCGGTCGTTGGAGATGGTGCATCCGGAGGAGGAGCGTTACGACGAGGATGCGGCCGCACTCCGGGAAGCGACTTGACACCGGTCTATCCAACGACCGAGGGCATGCAGCAGTCTCCTGGCGGGGCTGACGGATCAGGCCCTCGCCTTGCTGGCGGCGTCCGGACGGTCTGCCGACTGCTGCCGCTGGAGATCGCGATTCGCTGCGCTGCCGAGCCTGGCGGAGGCGCTGTACGATCTGCATCGGCCGCCGCCGGAGGCGCCCGAGCCGGCGCTGCTCGAGCGCACCCATCCCGCGTTCGTGCGACTCGCGTTCGAGGAGTTGGTGGCCCATCAACTGGCGTTGCGGAAGCTGCGTCAGCGCCACGCGACGTCGCGGCGCCGCAGCTCGATGGTGACGGCGAGTTACGTCGGCGCTTGCTGGGGGCTGCCGTTCCAGCTCGACCGGCGCGCAGCAGCGGGTTGTCGCCGAGATCGCCGCCGACCTGGCGCAGCCGCTGCCGATGATGCGGTTGCTGCAAGGCGATGTCGGCTCCGGCAAGACCGTGGTGGCCGCGTTGGCCGCGTTGCAGGCGGTCGAAGCCGGTCATCAGGTGGCCGTGATGGCGCCGACCGAGCTGCTGTCGGAACAGCATCTGCACAGCTTCCGCGGCTGGCTCGAACCGCTCGGGATCGAGGTCGCGTGGTTTTCGGCCGCCACAAGGGCGCGGAGCGCGACGCCATCCTGGCGCGCATCGCCAGCGGCAGGCCGCGGTCGTGGTCGGCACCCATGCCCTGTTCCAGGACGAGGTGATGTTCGCCGAGCTCGGGCTTGGCGATCATCGACGAGCAGCACCGCTTCGGCGTGCACCAGCGCATGCGCTGCGCGAGAAGGGCCAGCGCGACGGCTCCACGCCGCATCAGCTGATCATGACCGCGACGCCGATCCCGCGCTCGCTGGCGATGACGCTCTACGCGGATCTCGATCTCTCGGTGATCGACGAACTGCCGCCGGGGCGCACGCCGGTGACCACCGTCGCGTGCCGGACAGCCGCCGGGACGAGGTCATCGAGCGGGTGCGCAAGGCCTGCGGCGGCGGCCGGCAGGCCTATTGGGTCTGCACGCTGATCGAGGAGTCGGAGGCGCTGCAGGCGCAGGCGGCGGAGGACACCGCGGCGGCCTTGAGCGAGGCGCTGCCCGAGCTGCGCGTCGGCCTGGTGCACGGTCGCGTCAAGGCCGCGGAGCGAGAGCCGGTGATGGCCGCCTTCAAGGCCGGCGAGCTGGATCTGCTGGTGGCGACCACGGTCATCGAGGTCGGCGTCGACGTGCCCAATGCCAGCCTGATGATCATCGAGAATCCGGAGCGTCTCGGTCTGGCGCAGCTCCATCAGCTGCGCGGCCGCGTCGGCCGCGGCCAGTGGAAAGCTTGTGCCTTTGTTGTTTCATCCGCCGCTCAGCGGGGCCGCCCGCGATCGTCTCGCCATCCTGCGCGCGAGACCAGCGGTTTCGAGATCGCCGAAAAGGACCTGAAAATGCGCGGGCCAGGCGAGGTGCTTGGGACCCGTCAGACCGGCAGCGTGCAGTTCCGTGTCGCCGATCCGATCCGCGACCAGGGCCTGCTCTCGGCGGCCCAGCAGGCTGCGGACCGGATCCTGCGCGACCGTGCCGGTGTGGCGCCCCTGATCGATCGTTGGCTCGGCGAGCGGGAGGACTATGGGCGGGTTGCGAGCGAGCGGTGGCGCTGGCCGCGCAAGCTGTGCGATAATTTCCTATCCTGAGCAGCTGCAGGATCGAGGCATGACCACCTCCGCCGGACCCGTTACCGAAATTTCCCGGTGTCGAGATTGCATCCCCCAGTGCCTTCAGCTGACAGGGCAGGGTTTCGGCCTACGTGCGCCTGGTCCGTCTCGATCGACCCATCGGCATCTTTCTGTTGATGTGGCCGGCACTGTGGGCGCTGTGGCTGGCGGGCCAGGGCCATCCGCCCTGGCAGGTGGTGCTGATCTTCATCGGCGGTGTGGTGCTGATGCGCTCAGCGGGCTGCGCGATCAATGATTTTGCCGATCGCGATTTCGATGGGCAGGTGGAGCGGACCAAGGATCGGCCGTTGGCCAGCGCCTGATCCGCGCCGCGGAGGCCGTTGGCGTGTTTCTGGCGTTGAGCCTGGTGCGTTCGGGCTCTTGCTGTTGCTGGATTGGCAAACGGTCGCGCTGTCGGTGGTTGCGCTGCTGTTGACGATCATCTACCCGTTTATGAAGCGCCATACCCACGTGCCGCAGCTGTTTCTCGGCGCGGCGTTCGGCTGGGCGGTGCCGATGGCCTTTTCCGCGGTCAGGCAGCTGCCGCCTCTTGCATGGCTGCTGTTTGCCACCACCTTGATTTGGGCATTGATTTACGACACGCAGTACGCGATGGTTGATCGTGAAGACGATCTCAAGGTTGGGATCAAGTCTACTGCCATCCTGTTCGGCCGGCATGACCGGCTGATCGTCGGCGTGCTTCAATTGACATGTTGGGGATGCTGAGCGGGGTGGGTCTGCCTGGCTGGCGTCGGCGGTTACTATTACGGCGGTCTTGTCGTGGCGGCTCTGTTGGCATTGCAGCAACAGTGGCTCATCCGTGAGCGCGA
>CAVOGV010000005.1:0-63781 GCA_963695445.1 uncultured Gammaproteobacteria bacterium
CGCCCTGCAGCGTAACCGTTACCCGCCGGCGGTGCGCTCCGGTTCGATGCTCGTACAGATAGATGCCCTGCCAGGTTCCGAGCGCGCAACGCCCGGCGGTGATCGGGATGGTCAGGTCCATCTTGGTGAGGATGGCACGGATATGCGCCGGCATGTCGTCCGGTCCCTCGTCGGTGTGATCGAACAGCCGGTCGCCGTCGGGCACCAGTCGCGCCAGGAAGGCCTCCAGGTCGCGCCGCACGGTGGGGTCGGCGTTTTCGCACAGGATCAGGGACGCGCTGGTGTGATGCACGAACACGTGGCACAGCCCGGTGCGAATCCTGCTGTCGCGCACGTTGTCGGCCACCTGTCGCGTGATGTCATAGGTGCCGCGCCCACGGGTCGCGATCTCGATGTGTTGTTGAACGATCATCGTCCGGCTCCGGCTGCCAACTGAGTCGGTCCGTACCCAGGTGGCGACGGACTCCCCCCAAACTCCGCATCAGGTCGCATTGGATCAGATTCCGGTCGACCGACTCAAGCGGGTCGGGCCGCGCATGTTGGAACGTCTGCAACGGCTGCGGATCGAAACCGTTCAGGATCTGCTGTTCCACCTGCCCAGTCGTTATCAGGACCGCACCCGCTTGCGCCCACTGGGCGAGCTGCGCGCCGGCGACGAGGCACTGGTCGAGGGCGTGATCAGCGATGCGCAGATCGCCTTTGGCCGGCGTCGGTCCCTGAAGGTGTGGATCAGGGATGCCGCCGGGGGCGGGCTGATGCTGCGCTTTTTCCACTTCTCGCCCGCGCAATCCGAGGCCATGCGCCCAGGTCGCGCGCTGCGCTGTTTCGGCGAGGTGCGCGAAGGTCCCCAGTCCCTGGAGATGGTGCACCCGGAGGTGCAGCAGCAACAGGACACGGATGCGGTGGCCGTTGGTGAAGCGCTGACACCGGTCTATCCGTCCACCGAAGGCATGCAGCAGATCTCTTGGCGGGGCCTGATGGACCAGGCACTCGCCTTGCTGGCGGCGTCGCCGGACGGTCTGCGCGACTGGGTGCCGCGGGAGATCGCCGGTCCGCTGCGGCTGCCGAGCCTGGCGGAGGCCCTGTTCTACCTGCATCGGCCGCCGCCGGATGCGCCAGTGCCGGCGCTGCTCGAGCGCACCCATCCGGCCTGCCTGCGTCTCGCCTTCGACGAGATGCTCGCGCATCAGTTGGCGTTGCGGCGGCTGCGCCGGCGCCGACGCGACGTCGCGGCGCCTGCGCTCAACGGTGACAGCCGAGCTGCGTCGGCGCCTGCTGGCGTCGCTGCCGTTCCGGCTCACCGGCGCGCAGCAGCGGGTGGTCGACGAGATCGCCGCGGATCTGGCGCAGCCGCTGCCGATGATGCGCCTGCTGCAGGGCGACGTCGGCTCCGGCAAGACCGTGGTCGGTGCGCTGGCCGCGCTGCAAGCGGTGGAAGCCGGCCATCAGGTGGCGCTGATGGCGCCGACCGAGTTGCTGTCCGAGCAGCACCTGCACAGCCTGCGCGGCTGGCTCGCGCCGCTCGGGCTTGACGTCGCCTGGCTTTCTGGTCGCCACAAGGGCGCCGAGCGCGACGCCATCCTGGCGCGTATCGCCAGCGGCGAGGCCTGGGTCGTGGTCGGCACCCACGCCCTGTTCCAGGACGAGGTGCTGTTCGCCAAGCTCGGCCTTGCCATCATCGACGAGCAGCACCGCTTCGGCGTGCACCAGCGCATGCGCCTGCGCGAGAAGGGCCAGCGCGACGGCATCACGCCGCATCAGCTGATCATGACCGCGACGCCGATCCCGCGCTCGCTGGCGATGTCCCTGTACGCGGATTTGGATCTGTCGGTGATCGACGAACTGCCGCCGGGGCGCACGCCCATCACCACCGTCGCGGTGCCGGACGGCCGTCGGGACGAGGTCATCGAACGGGTGCGCAATGCCTGTGCCGGCGGTCGGCAAGCCTATTGGGTCTGCACCTTGGTGGAGGAGTCCGAGGCGTTGCAGGCGCAGGCGGCGGAGGACACCGCGACGGCCTTGAGCGAGAGCCTGCCGGAACTGCGCATCGGCCTGGTGCACGGGCGCGTCAAGGCCGCCGAGCGCGAACCGGTGATGGCCGCCTTCAAGGCCGGCGAGCTGGATCTGCTGGTGGCGACCACCGTCATCGAGGTGGGCGTGGACGTGCCCAACGCGAGCCTGATGATTATCGAGAATCCGGAACGCCTCGGCCTGGCGCAACTGCATCAACTGCGCGGGCGCGTCGGACGCGGTCAGGTGGAGAGCTTCTGCCTGCTGCTGTATCACCCGCCGCTCAGCGCCGCCGCCCGCGATCGGCTCGCGATCCTGCGTCGTGAGACCAGCGGCTTCGCCATCGCCGATGCCGATCTGAAGATGCGCGGCGCCGGCGAGGTGCTCGGTACCCGGCAGGCCGGCACCGCCCAGTTCCGGCTCGCCGACCCGCTGCGGGACAAGGATCTGGTGCAGGCCGCGCAGCAGGGGGCCGATCGCATGCTGGCGCAGTGGCCGGAGCATGTGGCGCCGATGATTCGTCGCTGGCTCGGCGATCGCGAGGAGTACGGTCGGGTATGAAGCATGCCGGAAAAGAGCCGCTGGCACTGCGGCAGCGCTCCTCGCTATGCGATAATCCGCCGTTTGCTAACGGGCCAGCACCGCGATGATGGCCCGCTCTCCGTCAGACAGCAGTGTTCGCCGACCCGCATGCCCCTCCCGGAGATCAAGATCGGAACCCCTCGGTTGCCTACCTGGCGTGAACGACTCGACGCCTACGTCAAACTCGTGCGCCTGCACAAGCCGATTGGCATTTTTCTGCTCATGTGGCCTGCGCTGTGGGCGCTGTGGCTGGCGGGCGAGGGACAGCCGCCCTGGCAGGTGGCCGTGATCTTCGTCGCCGGCGTGGTGCTGATGCGTTCGGCGGGCTGTGCCATCAACGACTTCGCAGACCGCGACTTCGACGCGCATGTGGCCCGCACCAGCACGCGACCGCTGGCGCAGCGGCTGATCACGCCGGCCGAGGCAATCGCCGTGTTCTTGCTGCTGAGCCTGGCCGCGTTCGGGCTGGTGCTGTTGCTGAACTGGCAGACCGTGGCCATGTCCGTGGTGGCGGTGTCGTTGGCGATGATCTACCCGTTCATGAAGCGTTTCACCCACGTGCCGCAGCTGTTCCTCGGCGCCGCCTTCGGCTGGGCCGTGCCAATGGCCTTCACCGCCATCCAGGGCAGCATTCCGGGCTGGGCCTGGGTGTTGTTCGCGAGCACGGTGATCTGGGCGCTGATCTACGACACCGAATATGCGATGGTCGACCGCGACGACGATCTCAAGATCGGTATCAAGTCCACGGCCATCCTGTTCGGTCGGTACGACCGTCTGATCATCGGCCTGCTGCAACTGCTGATGCTGGCTCTGCTGGTGTACGTCGGCCTCGCCGCGGGGCGTGGCTGGGCCTATTTCGGTGGGCTTGTCGCGGCTGCCCTGTTGGCATTGCAGCAACAGTGGCTCATCCGTGAGCGCGAGCCGGGGCCATGCTTCGTTGCGTTTCTGAACAACAACTACTTTGGCATGGCCATTTTCCTCGGGCTGGTGCTCGACTACCTGCTGCACCCGGTCACCGCATAAAGCCCGCGTGCTTCGGTTATGGCCTAAACCGCCCATACATTCCCATCGCCAGGCGCGGCCCGTTTGCGGCGCGCGCTGGCGACCCATTATCACAGGAGATGTCTTGATGACTGCACGACCCGCTGCCTCGACCCTGCTCAGTGGCTCGCTCGGCGCCCTGGCGCTGGTCATGACCCTCGCCGGCTCCGCGCTGGCGCCGACACCGGCCCTGGCGGAGCCCATCGACGAGGGGATCGACTACCGCCTCGTGGAACAGCCCGCCCGAGCCGAGGAGGGCGATGACGTCGAGGTGCTGGAACTGTTCTGGTACGGCTGCCCGCATTGCTATCACCTCGAGGGTCCCATCAAGCAGTGGCTTGCCACCAAACCCGACGGAGTCACCTTCAGACGCATGCCGGCGGCCGCCTCACCACGCTGGGTGCCCCATGCCAAGGCCTATTACGCCGCGGAGATGCTGGGCCAACTGGACAAGTTGCATGAGCCGTTGTTCAAGGCGCTACACGACGATCGACGCAAGATCGTCACGGACGATGAAATCATTGCCTTTGCCGCAGAGCAGGGCATCGATGCGGACGCCTTCCGCAAGGCGTACAACTCGTTCCCGGTCGACATGCAGGTGCGCAAGTCCGGCGATCTGGTGCGTCGCTACAACATCGACGGGGTACCAGCCATTGTCATCAACGGCAAGTACGTCACCAGCGCGACGCAGACCGGCAGCAATGCGAAGATGTTTGAGGTGGTGAACCAACTCGTCGCTGAAGAGATCAAGGCGAAAGCCGCGAATACCGCTGCGGCAGAACCGGCAGAAGAGAGCGTCGTCGAGGGCAGCAAGCAGTAGCGAGGCATCGCCTCAGACCAACGAGTCATGGTTGGCGCTGGTTAGCGCAGCGCACCAATCGTTGTCGTTGTCGTGCTCGTTGTCGCGCTTCGAGTGGCAATGCAATGTATGCATAAAGCCGTTGATGTGAAGCTATGACGCGCTTTGCAGGCTCCCGTCGGCTGGGGGCGTTTCGATTACGACAACGACAACGACAACGACAACGAGGAAATTGACTCGCCTCGCTCCCAGCTTCGCCGCTACCGAATGGACTCGACTATACGACGCGGCTGATCGTCTTAGCCAGCGGCCGGCGCCGGTGTATCGTCCGGGATCACCTTCGCATCCGGATTCGGAAAGCGCGCAACCACCCAGTCAGGAAGCTTTGCCTGGTTCGCGTGGTACAGCGCGTCGGACTCGATAATGATGAGTACCAGCACCGTTCCCATCACCGGCAGGATGCCGGCGCCGACCACGAGCGCGATCACTGCCTCCTTCATCATGCCGCCGTAGACGTGGCTGGCCCAGCCCAGGGCCATCACCGTCAGCAGCAGCGACAGCATGGCGATGAAGATGCGGCTGCGTCGTGCGCAGACCTGCCAGTGGCACATGACGTACCAAGGGTCAATGCGTAGCGAACGGCGTGCCCGCCAGAGCGTATAGCCGAGCATCGCGAACGAGATGATCGGTATCAACGCCATCACCCACGGAAAACTACCGGCCACGCCTCCCGCGGCCACCGCCATCAGGATGTGGTTGCCGATGAGATTGGTCAGAAAGATCTCATGCGGGATATTGGCCTTCTTGATATCGCGGTCACTGACTTCGAAACGCATGGGCGGGCAAGGGTCTCTGCGGGCGGAAGAATCGGGCAGGGTATATCGAAAAGTCGCTAGTCGCTAGTCGCTAGTCGCTAGTCGCTAGCGAGGCGATGCCGCAGACCGATCATGCATCCTCGTCCCAGGCATCGCGTTCTCGTCGCAGGGCTGCATCGATGTCGACCTTCGATCGCGATGCATAGCCGCGTCCGTCGGCGGGCTTATCCAGCCAATCCCAGGCACTTGCCCCGGCGGTGATCCGCTCGTAGGTGTCGATGGTCATCACAACGTAGCGCGGCCGATTGTGCCTGATGACCTGCACCGGGCCGTCCTGCAATAGCTCGTCGACGACGGAGATGCCGCGGCGCTTGATCTCTTGTGCGGGGATGCTCTTCATCAGAACTGTGCTCAAGAATTAGTACCGTTTGGGTACGAAAGGTTTAGCAGAAGGTGCCCCGACGCGCGGACCGATTTGTACAGACGACGATCCGATGATCGCGGCTGACTGTTAAGTTCGGCCTGAACGATCAGCACCCGCCGAAGATGGGGTCCGCCGGCAGACAGACCTCCGAGTTCGATGACCAACGCCCGAGGACCTCGCCGATCTGTTTGGTCATCCGGCATACAACTCCGCCTGCATCTGCTTAAACCGCGCCTTCACCTGCGACAATTCGCCCAGCTTGGCCTGGCCCTCACCGACACTCCCATAACGCGCAACCAGCAGTTGTCCGAGCTTGGTCGTCGTCAGTTCCTGCTCGCCGCCGGTCTCATACGCCTTGAGGATGCTCAGCAGTAACGCCTTTAGCTCGCCGTTCACACCGGCTCGCCGCCGCCGATCATGAAGGTCCGGAAGATGGTGAAGAACAGGAGCGCGCCCATCATCCATTTCAGTAGCGTTAGATTTGGTATGGATCGGTGCGCGGGCCTCCTGAAGGTCCGGTTTGGTCACCAGTTGCTCCTGGGCCGTACCGATCGCCCGTACCACCGCCTCCGCCTGCTCGGCCTCGATCATCGTTCCAGCCGATCGCTTGTGCGCGGTCTGTAGTGAGGGCTTCCAGCCCAGACATTATCAGGCCAGGATGGCCTGACTACAGAGTTGGTCGCTGAGCCGGCCGGAACGATGATCAAGGCTGCCTGCTCTTGCGCAAAGCCCGCAGCCTTAAGTTTTTCGACCAATTCCAGCATGTCGAAGGTGATCGTTGCCATGCCTTGATTCCTCTGGAAAAAGACCTGTACGCTAGGGTGAACGAGCCTATCCCCAGCTTGGGCGACTGACTTGCTGGGTTTCGCGCCTCACCTTATTCGCCTTTCACTTTGACCGATTCCCGCGCGAAAGCTCCGCAGCCATGTCATCCGGCCGCATCCTCTGCCGACCTCGGCTCATTCGGTGGGAAAAAGTTCTTGTCTAGGATTGCCTCATCGGCATAGGGGCATGCTATCGATGGCATCGAATCGGCCTGCCTTCAGCAAGGCCGCGTTGGCCTCGGCCCAGGCGGTGTAATCCTGCTCGTAGAGTTGTGTGAGTTTGGTCATGATCGATACTCAGCATGATTGGTCCTCGGCCCTTGGGAGCGGAGCAGTGTGGCACTCCGCTCTGTTTCCGCGCCGGGTCCTTTGCGCCTTTGCGCCTTTGCGTGAGACTCTTCGTTCATGTGCTCCTCATCCGGTTAGGAATGTCTCACGCGAAGGCGCGAAGGGTCAGGTCGACCGGCTCGAATCAAGCGCGCTGCTTTGCGATCTTTTGCGAATCCAAGTAGAGCGTGTCTGGGCAGATGTCCTGCTCATGAGGCCAGACGACAGTGCCATCCAGGGCCTTGGCTTGCTTGAAGTAGCCTTCGTCGTTCAGTTTTTTGAAAACGCCAAAGTCCAGCAGGTGTGAGCAGTCATAAATCCCTTCTTCAACGTTGGAAAAATGAAGTCTCAAGCGATCCGCTGACAGCGTGGCAACACTTTTCACCCTGGGATTCATCGTCTCTACCTCAAAGGATCAATCTTGTACGGTTGTTCTCCACTGACGGCCAGCTGCCAGTCCGCCATTAACTCGTCCTTGTGCAGTTCGATCCATGCCTGAAGCAACTTCATTTTTACATTCGGGATGCTTCCATCGAGCACGGAGCCATCGGGTATTTGCACGATCACCTCATCGTCTTGGTATTTGACGTGGATGTGAGGCAGTTTGTCCTGCTTTTTGTCCATGAAAAACATGTAAACGATCAGTCCATAAAACATCGAGATTGAAGGCATGCTTGCACCTATTCTCGGGGCCTTCTGCTGCAGGCCTTTCAGTAGCGAATATTCAAAGACGTTGCGGTCATCTCGACGTCGACTCATGCCTGCTCGCAGGCGCAGGCTTGTTGGAGCAGGGATCGGCGCAGTTCGGCAAGGTCCGCTGAAGGTTCACGAACTCGACCAGATCGTCGTCGTTGAGGGGATTGGTCTTGCCCAGACTGGGGCGGGGGTCGAGCTGATAGAACCAGATGTCGCGGGTCGGCGCGCCCTTCTCGAAGAACAGCACCAGGGTCTTCACGCCAGCGCCCTGAAACGTCCCCTGCGGACAGTCGAGCACGGTGTGAAGTTTGCAGCTCTCAAGCAAGTCCTCGCGCAGCGCGACGCTGGCGTTGTCGGTGTTGCTGAGAAAGGTGTTCTTGATCACCACGGCGGCGCGGCCGCCGGCACGCAGCTTGCGCATCAAGTGCTGCAAGAACAGGTAGGCGGTCTCGCCGGTCTTGATCGGGAAGTTCTGCTGCACCTCGCGGCGCTCGCCGCCGCCGACGGGCGGATTGGCCGCGATCACGTCGTGACGGTCGCGCTCCTAAATGTCCATCACGTTCTCGTTCAGCGAGTTGGTGTGGACGATGTTCGGCGCCTCGATGCTGTGCAGCAGCATGTTCATGATGCCGATGATGTAAGCCAACGACTTCTTCTCCTGGCCGAAGAAGGTCCGCGTTTGCAGCGTCTCGTACTCGGCCGCGGTCAGTCGGTCGTTGTAGAGGTAGGCATAGGTCTCGCTGAGGAAGCCGGCGGAGCCGACCGCGCCGTCGTAGATGGTCTCGCCGATCCTCGGCGCCGTCACCCGCACCATCGCCCGGATCAGCGGACGCGGGGTGTAATACTCACCACCATTGCGCCTGGCGTTGCCCATGCACCGGATGCGCGTCGCGTACAGCCCGGAGAGCTCGTAGCGCTGCGCCTGGGTGTTGAACGACAGCCCGTCGACGATCTCCAACACGTCGCGCAGGATGTAGCCGGAGCGGAACTTGTTGCGCAGCTCGGTGAAGACCTCGCCGATCTTGTATTCGATGGTCCGGGCACTGCTCGCCGACTGCCGGAATGAGCCCAGATACGGAAACAGCCTGTCGTCGATGAAGTCGACCAGGTACACAGTGTATCCGAAGACGCCTTTAGCACCGGCTGCCGATGTTGCCATATATCATAAGGCAGCACGTTCACATTTTGGGCAGCCGCTACAACAGGCTCCGGGCCGAGTTGCAGCATCAATCGTGAATCGGTATAGGGTCTTCGCCGATCGGCAGACAGCCCAACGCATCGAGTAGGTCCAGCGTGATGCGCGCGCTGACCCCCCACAGCAGCTCGCCGTCGTGCTCGTCGAAGAAGACGAGCCGCCGCCCTTGCGGATGGTTCGGCCGAGGCCAGATCTCCACCCGGAAACGGCTCGGGGCCGCTAGCCAGTCCAGCGGGATGCTGAAGATGCGCGCAACTTCGCCCGGCTCGGCACGCAGCCGCTGCGGCCAGGGGATGAAGCCCACGACCGGTTGAACCAGAAAGTTGCTGACAGTGCGGAGCTTGCGCAGCCGGCCCAGTATCTGAACCTGGTCGGCCGGCAGCGCGATCTCCTCCTGAGCCTCGCGCAGTGCCGCGGCATCGGCGTTCGCGTCGATAGGCTCCACGCGCCCGCCCGGAAAGCCGACCTGGCCGCTATGCAGGTCTTTCGGGTGCTCGGTTCGGCGTATCAGCAGCAGCCGCCAACGCCCGTCCAGTTGGAACAGCGGGAGCAGCACCGCGGCCGGGTGGGGCGCCGGTGCGACATGCCCGGCTAGCTCATCGGCGGCGAGTCAACAGAGACCGGTCGCGCAGCCGCTCGGAGATCAGGTCACAGTCGAGCCGGTTGACAACGAGAAGTCGCGAATCGAGCATCGGTACAACTGATTTTGCCATGCGTTCTGTCTCATGCGCGCGGGGTCACATGCGCGCGGTCTTGCCTTTTGTATCCTTCATTCAGCGCTCGCAGACCTCGGCAAGCAGCGCAAGAAAGACCCGCCGGTCCGGATCACCCCGATGGATTTCATCGCGCGCGTCGCCGCGCGAGGTGATTTGGATAGGGCGCCGGCTAGCTCGATTCAGAGTGGGCGCGCCATGCCTGAAGACTAGCGCGTTGCCCGAAGGACGCAAGACCCCGTCTTCGCTTGCCTCCGTCTTCGCTGATATGATGGAGCCAGCAACATATCACAGCGCTTCGGCCAACCGCGCTGATGCGCCGCCTCTGCTGAGCCAGGCGTTAGCCGTTCAAACAAAGAAGAGTTTCCGATGATAAAAAATTCCAAAAATCGTCTTGGCCGAGCGTCCGCACTCATTGCGACCATAGGCGCTGCGGCAGTCCTAACGATAACATCGTTGGCTGCTGCTCAAGACGCAGCAACCGAAGAATCCCAGCTCGAAGGCACGATGGCGATGCCAGAAATGACCGCCGGCAAGAAGTCATACTGTGAGAATTCCGTTCAAGTCATCGAAGGAAGGCTTACTCAAGAAGGGGCCGCTCCTATACCTTCAGAGGACTTATACAGCGCATGCATGTCGTTGCCCGGAGAGCCGAGTCAGAACGAGATCATCCAAGCTGTGCTGAATCCGTGAAGTCATTGGCGTTCCGATCGCCGGTGCCGCAAAGAAGCTGAAACTCGGCGAGAGCGAAAGTTGTAGTGGGCAGTGGCCAGCGGGTTCAGGTGGGCGGCGGCGTCACCAGGTAGCCTACCCCGGTCAGGTCTTGCATCGCAGCATCCATTCTCGCCCGCTAGCCTCGCGCGGTCAGACCCCGACGTATCGAGTTTCCCGGAGCCTCTTATCACATCACCTCGCGGGGCGATGCCTTGAGCGTTCCTGAAGAACCTGCGATTCCGCAGAATCGGCCGGGTCTCAGCGTGCGAGCAGCCCTCGCGCTTCCTTGCGCCGAAGCGCCTCATCCCGCGCGTCGTCGATCTCTCTCATGATGCTCTCCAGGTCTGCCTCCGTGTGGCTGCCCTTGAAATGGCCGGTGAGCTTGATATCAGGGGTCAGGTTGCCGGTCTTGTAGAGGTACCAGATCTCCTGTGCGTAGCTGGTTGTCAGTAATTCGGGCGCGAATTGACCGAAGTAGATCGCGAGGTTGTTGACGTCCCGTTCGAACATCCAGTCGGCATTGTTGTTGGCCGCTGCGTCGACGGCCTGGGGCAAATCGATGATGATCGGACCTTCGGCGTCGACCAGGATATTGAACTCCGACAGATCCCCGTGGACCACCCCGGCGCAGAGCATGCGGACGACGTCCTTGATCAGTAGCTCGTGGAACTGCCGCGCCTGATCGCTCGATAACTCGAGATCGTTGAGCCGGGGTGCCGCGGCGCCGTCTGCATCCGAGACCAGTTCCATTAGCAACACACCGTCGATGAAGTTGTGGGGCTTGGGAACGCGCACGCCAGCGGCGGCGAGCCGAAACAGGGCATCGACCTCCGTGTTCTGCCAGCTATCCTCCTGTTCGATCTGTCCGTACCGGCTACCCTTCTTCATGGCGCGGTTTTGGCGACTGTTGCGCCCCCGCCGTCCCTCTCGATAGAGGGCCTGCTTATGGAAACCCCGCTTGTTGGCTTCTTTGTAGACCTTGGCGCAGCGGATCTCCCCGCCGGAGCGCACCACATAGACGGCGGCCTCTTTGCCGCTCTTTAACGCGTGGATGACCTCGTCGATGAGGCCATCATCGACCAGTGGTTGGAGCGTCTTCGGAATCTTCATCGCATGCTCACTGCTGATGGGTTTCGCCGCACTCTAGCCATCCTGAACGATCGATGGCCTGAAAGATCGATGGCGGTTCAGCGCCCGCCGCAGACGGGGCAGGCGGGGTCGGCTGGTAGACGAACGCTGCGCCATTCCATATGCAGCGCGTCGAGCAGCAGCAAACGGCCGAACAGGGGTTCGCCGAGGCCGGTGAGCACTTTGATGGCCTCCGTGGCCTGCACGCTGCCGATGATGCCCACCAGCGGGGCGAGGACACCGTTGCGCTCGCAGCTCTCCTCGAGCTCGCCCTGGCCGGGGAACAGGCATTGGTAGCAGGGCTCACCGGGCTGTCCGGAGAAGACACAGACCTGGCCCTCGGTGCGGATTGCGGCGCCGGAGACCAGCGGTATGCGCTGGGCAACGCAGGCGGCGTTGACGGCGAAGCGGGTCTGGAAGTTGTCGCAGCAGTCGACGATCAGGTCGACCCGTTGCGCGAGTTCCGCAAGGCGATCGGCGTTCAGGCTGCCCTTGACCGGCTCCAGTTTGGTATCGGGGTTCAGTGCTTGCAGGGTGGCGATTGCGGAGTCGACTTTGGTGCGGCCGATATCGACATCGCCGTGCAGCAGCTGCCGTTGCAGGTTGGAAAGGTCCACGGCATCGAAGTCCGCCAACAGCAGCGTGCCGACACCGGCCGCGGCCAGGTACATCGCCACCGGTGAGCCGAGGCCGCCGAGCCCGACGATGAGTACCCGCGCATCGAGCAGACGCTGCTGCCCGTCGATGCCGAACCCCGGCAACATGATTTGCCGGCTGTAGCGCAGCAGTTGCGTGTCGTTCACACCGCACCTCAAGCGCGCCAAATGAGCTGTCCGACGCCGCATTCAGCCCAAGACCACAAGCATCCGAGCCCGCCTTCGCCTTCGGCCCTCGGCCCTCGGAACTGCTTCATAAATACCGCCGCCAATGCTCCGGACGGTGGTCGCGGCAGCCGTGCTCCAGGGCTTGATAGCGTTTGGCGAAGACGCGCTTCATGCAGTTGCTGTCGCCGCGTTCGCAGCCGCAGTTCTCGCGGCAGGTGTCCTCGGTGTAATGATACAGGGCGCGCTTGATGCGGTACATGAGCCCATTGTCGAGGTGCAGGCCGAGTTCGTCCAGCGCCGCTTCGATTTCTTCCAGGCAGACCCGCGCTAGGTCGTAGCTGAGGTTGAGGTGGATCGGAGTAACCGGCTCCGTCGTCAGCACGCCGTCGACCTGATTCAGGAATTCTGCCGCGGAGCGGGCATCGTTCCGCTCTGGATGCAGATCCCGGAAATGAATCTCCCGCTGTTTGATGCGGTCTGTTTCGGCGATATCCATAGTCCCGGTATGCTAATCGAGCGCCACGTAGAAGCAAACCGAAATATCACCGCGACCGCTTTGCCGCGGCGCTGGTGACGCGCTCATGTCCGGCGAGGTCGCGATGCGTGGTGACGTTTTGGAAACCGGCCTGGCGCAGCAAGCGGCGCACCGGGCCGCCCTGGTCCCAGCCATGCTCGATGGCGAGCCATCCGCCCGGACGCAGTCGATCCTTTGCCTGCGTGCTGATCATGCTGATCGCATCCAGCCCGGACTCGCCCGCGGCCAGCGCGGTGCGGGGTTCGAAGCGCAGGTCGCCGCGGTGGAGGTGGGGGTCGTCGTTGCGCACATAGGGTGGGTTGCTGACGATGGCGTCGAGGCTGCCTGGTGCGATGGCGTTCATCCAATCGGCACGCATGACGAACAGTTGGCGCAGCTGGAGTCGCCGCGCGTTGCCGGCGGCGATGGCCGCGGCGCCGGCGCTGCGTTCGACGGCGATCAGGGTCCAATCGGGTCGTTCATGTGCCAGCGCGGCGGCAATGGCGCCGGAACCGGTGCCGAGGTCGGCGCAGACGATGGGCCGGTGCGCGGGCAGCGCCTGGAGCGTGCATTCGACGAGCAGTTCCGTGTCGGGGCGTGGGATCAGGGTCTCTGGGCTGACGGTCAGTTCCAGACCCCAGAACTCGCGTCGGCCGAGGATGTAGGCGATGGGCTCGCCTCCGGCGCGGCGCTCGACGAGCTGAAGAAAGCGGGCATGCTGGGCCGGTTGCAACGTCCGCTCGGGCCAGGCGATGAGCCCGGCGCGGGTGGTGCCGGCGGCCTCGCACAGCAACAGCTCGGCGTCGAGCCGGGCGGAGTCACTATCGCCGGCCGACAGGAGCGCAATGGCCTCGCGCAGGGCCTCGGCGAGCGTTTGCACTCAGACCGTCACACTCAAACTGTCATCAGGGCCGCGAGTTGGTCCGCCTGATGCTCCTGCTGCAACGGCTCGATGACCTGGGATAGGTTGCCCAGCATGATCTCGTCGAGCTTGTACAGGGTGAGGTTGATGCGGTGGTCCGTCAGGCGGTTTTGCGGGAAATTGTAGGTACGGATACGCTCGGAGCGGTCGCCGCTGCCCACCTGTAGCCGGCGCGACTGGCTCTGCTCCGCGGTCTGCGCATCAACGGCCTGCGCCAGCAGTTTGGCCTGCAGCAAGGCCATGGCGCGGGCGCGGTTCTTGTGCTGGGAGCGTTCGTCCTGGCACTCGACCACCACGCCGGTGGGCAGATGGGTGAGGCGCACGGCGGAGTCGGTCTTGTTCACATGCTGGCCGCCGGCGCCAGAGGCGCGATAGGTATCCACGCGCAGATCGCCGGCGTCGATCTGGATCTCATCGACGGCCTCGACCTCTGGCAGGATGGCGACAGTGCAGGCGGAGGTATGCACGCGTCCCTGGGACTCGGTCTCGGGGACCCGCTGCACCCGATGGGCGCCGGATTCGAACTTCAGACAGGCGTAAACGCCGCTGCCGCTGATGCGCACGACCACCTCCTTGTAGCCACCTTGTTCGCCCTCGCTCGCGCTGACGATCTCGTGGCGCCAGCCGCGCGACTCGGCATAGCGAAGATACATACGCAGAAGGTCTCCGGCGAACAGCGCCGCCTCGGCCCCGCCGGTGCCGGCGCGCACTTCCAGGTAGACATTGCGCCGGTCGTTGGGGTCGGGTGGCACGAGCAGCTGGTGCAGCTGGGGCTCGAGCGCGTTACGGCGCTCCTCCGCCTCGGCGAGTTCTTCCCGTGCCAGCTCCGCCATCTCTTTGTCACCGAGCATCTCACGCGCGGATTCGATCTCCGACTCGATACCTAGGTAGTCACCGAAACAGTTGACCACCGGTTCGAGCTGCGCGTACTCCCGGCTGAGATCGCGGAACAGGTTCTGGTCCTGTTGTGTCTCGGGGGTGGCGAGCAGTGCGGTGATTTCGCTAAATCGCTCGGTCAGCCCTTCGAGCTTGCCGCGAATCGACGGGTTCATTGGCTGCCGTCTTGCTCCTGACGGAGCTGAAACAGCTCGTTGGCGGCCCGTAGCAGGTCGGATTGTCCCTCGCGGCCGGCGCGGCGCAGGCGTACGCTTGGGCTGTGCAGCAGCTTGTTGGTGAGCGTGTGTGCGAGCTGGCAGATGACCTCGTCGGCGGGCTTGCCGGCGGCGAGCTGGCGCTGCGCACGCTCGACCATGGCGTCACGGGTGTGTTCCGCACGAGAGCGGTAGTCCTGAATCAGCGACAACGCGTCGAGCGAGCGCATCCAGGCCATAAACTCCTCGGTGTGCAGATCGACGATCTCCATGGCTTGCTCGGACGCCTGTTGGCGCGAGCGCATGCCCTCGTCGACGACACCCTGCAGGTCGTCCACCGTGTAGAGATAGACGTCGCTGAGCTGGCCGACCTCGGGCTCGATGTCGCGCGGCACGGCGATGTCGACCATGAACATCGGGCGGTGGCGACGCTTTTTCAGTGCTCGCTCGACGACGCCCTTGCCGAGCACCGGCAATGGGCTCGCGGTGGAGGCAACGACGATGTCCGCCTCGGGCAGGTGGTTGGCCAGCTCTGTGAGCGCGATCGCGTAGCCGTCGAACTGTGCGGCGACACTGTGCGCGCGCTCGACGGTGCGGTTGGCGACGATGATGCGGCCGATACCATGCTGGTGCAGGTGCCGGGCCGCGAGTTCGACGGTCTCGCCAGCGCCGATCAGCAGCGCCGTCTGCTTGGACAGGTCGCTGAAGATCTGGCGTGCTAGGCTGACCGCAGCGAAGGCAACGGAGACGGGGCTACTGCCGATGGCGGTGTCGGTGCGTACCTGCTTGGCGACCGAGAAGGTATGCTGGAACAGGCGTCCGAGCATACGCCCGGCACTGCCGCTGTCGCAGGCGATCTGAAACGCCGCCTTGACCTGTCCGAGGATTTGCGGCTCACCGAGCACCATCGAATCCAGGCCGCTGGCGACGCGCAGCAGATGGCAGACGCTGTCACGATCATGGTGCACGTAGAGGTGCGGCGCAAATAGTTGTGGCTCGATGCCGTGGAAACGACCTAGCCAGTTGCGCAGATGGGTCTCGCCCTCACGCTCGTCTGCTGCGCAATAGAGTTCGGTGCGGTTGCACGTCGACAGGATCACGGCCTCGCTGGCGGGCGTTTGTTCGGTCATCGTGCGCAACGCGCCGACGATGACATCGGGACCGAACGAGAGCCGTTCGCGGATTTCGACAGGCGCCGTCTTGTGGTTCAGGCCAAGGGTCAATATCGTCATGATGTACGCTGAGTCTTATTCAGATCGCATCGCGCCGCGGCGACTTCGGTCACGGCTGATCGGTCGGGTTTGCCCGGCTTGCTAGCACGGGCGCTGGCCGCGGTGCTTCAGCCCCATTTCGATGGCGGAACTGCATCAGTATACTGCGATCAAACGTGCGTGACGGCTGATCGCGATCAACTGCCCGGAAAACCGGTACCTGCTATGTTCAAAAATTCCAGCGGCGCCCTGCTCGGCGCCACCCCTTCGGTTGCGCTGCCGATGTTGTTGGCCGCGGCCCTGCTCGCTGCGTCCAGTGCCTTCGCCCAAGCGGGGGCTGATGCGTCTGACGCTGACCGGCCCGGCGCGGCGGATCTTCCCGCGGCCGAGTCCGGGCCGCCGTTCACCCCTTACCCGCCGCCAGCGGTTGATTCGGCGGCCCCTGACGAGGCGGTTGCAGCCCCCGATGCCACTTCAGAGCATCGCGCGGCCGCCGTCGAGGAACTGACCGCGGATATGGTCTACGCGGTTTTGGTCGGAGAGGTCGCCGTGCAACGCGAAGATCATCGCATGGCGTTTACGCACTACCTCCATGCTGCTCGTTTGTCGCGTGATCCGGCCATGGCCGAGCTTGCCGCCCGCGCGGCGCTGTCATTAGGCAATCCCCAAGCGGCCGTGCGTGCCACCCGGTTGTGGGCGGAGTTGGACCCGGACTCATCCAGGGCGCGGCAGATCGGTGCCTACGCGCAGATCGACGCCGGCGATCGCGCGGCCGCGCTTGCCGAGCTCGCAGACCTGATTCGGCTGGCGCCGGATCGCGGCCAGGGTTACATGCAGGCCGCGCAAATGCTCGCGCGCGTGCCTGAGCCTGCCGAGCGCCTGGCGATGATGCGCGAGCTGGTGGCCGACGACGTCGATGATGCTGACGCGCACTATGCGCTGGCCATGTTGGCGGCGGGCGCCGACGATATGCAGGCCGCGCGTGAGCATGCCGAACGCGCCGCCGCGCTGCGACCGGGTTGGAACGATCCGCGTGTGTTTATCGTGCGGTTGCTGGTCTCGGGGGATCGCCGTGATGAGGCGATCGCGGTACTCGACGGGTTCTCAGCTGCCGAACCGAACGACTTGGAGCTGCAGCTGCTGCGCGCGCAACTCTACATCGACGCGGAAGAATACGAGGCCGCGCTCGCGTTGTTCGACGACATCCTCGCGCGTGGCCCGGGGCAGCCGGACGTCCTGTTCACTGCCGCCGTGCTGGCGTTGGAGATCGAGTCAGTGGATAAGGCGCGCGATTACCTGACGCAGTTACGGGCGACCGGCGCCCGGGCCAATGACTCGGCATTTCTGCTTGGCCAGACTGAAGAGCTGGCTGGCAACAAGTCCTTGGCGATGGATTGGTACGCCAAGGTTAGCGGTGAGAATACGACCAATGCGCGGGTGCGCATCGCCGGCATTCATGCTGATCGGGGCGAGGTGCCGCGCGCGCGCGAGATCCTGCAGCAGTTGCGCGATCAGTTTCCCGCCGACGTCGCCACGTTGTATTTGATCGAGGGCGAGCTGCTGCGCGAACGCGACTTGCAACAGCAGGCGATTGACGTTTACACAGATGGGTTGTCCGCATCCCCCGACAATCCCGACCTGCTCTATGCCCGCGCCATGCTCGCCGTGGGCATGGACCGGATCGAACTGCTCGAGCAGGATCTGCGCCGCATCCTAATCAGCGACCCGGACCATGTGGACGCGCTGAATGCGCTTGGCTACACGTTGGCCGACCGCACCGATCGTTTCGACGAGGCGCAAAGTCTGATCACGCGTGCACTGCAGCTGCGTCCCGATGAGCCGGCGATCCTCGACAGTATGGGCTGGGTGCTGTACCGGCGGGGTAACCCGCAGGATGCGGAGCCCTACCTGCGCAAGGCGCTGGAGGGCGTGTTCGATGCCGAGATCGCCGCTCACCTCGGCGAGGTCCTCTGGGCGCTCGACAAGCATGACGAGGCGCGGGAGGTCTGGGAGCGGGCGTTGGCGGAAGACCCGAAGCACGAGTATCTGTTGCGGACCATGGGCCGTCATCGCATTACCCAGAGCGTGCAGTGAGCATGCTGCCAATCACCGCCTCGGATGGCGCCTGGCTGGCACCCGCCAAGCTTAACCTGATGTTGCGGGTCGTCGGCCGTCGTGCCGACGGTTACCATTTATTGCAGACCGTCTTTCAGTTCATCGACCGTTGCGATCGGCTCTACTTCGAGCCGCGTGCGGACGGCGAGGTGATGCGGCGCCGGGGTGCGCCGGGGGTGCTGCCGGAGCAGGATCTGGTGGTCCGCGCCGCGCGTGCATTGCAGGGACGCACCGGCTGCGCCGATGGCGTAACCATCGACGTGCACAAGGTACTCCCGATGGGGGGCGGACTCGGCGGCGGCAGTTCCAATGCGGCAACCACGCTGCTCGCCTTGAATCGTCTCTGGGACCTGGGGCTTGGCGTTGACACGCTCGCGGACATCGGCTTGGAACTGGGGGCGGACGTACCGGTGTTTGTGCGCGGGCGCGCGGCCTGGGCGGAGGGCGTCGGCGAGCGGCTGAGGGCGGTAGAATTGCCGGAGCCCTGGTATGTGGTGTTGACCCCGCCAGTCTCGGTGTCGACGGCGGCGGTGTTTTCCGACCCGGAATTGACACGCAATTCTCGGTCCGTCACAATGGCGGACTTTGTCGACGGCGCTGTTGAGAACGATTGCCTGGACGTTGTTCTGTCTCGCTACCCTGCGGTTGCTGATGCATTCGATTGGCTCGGTCGAAATGCCGACGCCGCACGCTTGACCGGCACCGGGAGTTGCATCTTCGCGGTCTGTACCGATGAGCAGGATGCACGACGCATCGCGTCATCCGCGCCGGCGCGCTACGCGGCGTTCGCGGCGCGCGGCTGCAATCGTTCGCCGCTGTTCGGCGCATAGGTCTTAGGCCGTGCCCGAAGGGTCGGAGGACTTTGGCCGCTGCGGGTTGGAGCAACGCAGGCTTGGCCGCGCTGTCACGTCCGACGCGTCGCCAACGGCCGCGCGCGCTGCTTAACTGGCGCGGTCGCTAGCGCTGTCACCATGGTCGACATTTGGGGCGTCGCCAAGCGGTAAGGCACTGGGTTTTGATCCCAGCATTCCCAGGTTCGAATCCTGGCGCCCCAGCCATTCATTCATCCTTCGAAGCCGAATCGGCCAGAATCGACGAGAGGAAAGGTCGTGCCCGCCAGCCACATGATGGTGTTCTCCGGGAACGCCAACCCGGACCTGGCCGCGGAGATCGCAGCCCACCTGAGTATTCCTCTCGGCAAAGCCGTCGTCGGGCAGTTCAGCGATGGCGAGGTGATGACTGAAATCCAGGAGAACGTCCGCGGACGCGACGTCTTCGTGGTCCAGCCCACTTGCGCGCCCACCAACGACAATCTGATGGAGTTGCTGGTGATGATCGATGCGCTGCGCTGGGCCTCTGCCAAACGCGTCACGGCGGTCATACCCTATTTCGGCTATGCGCGTCAGGATCGCCGCCCACGCTCGGCGCGCGTGCCGATCACTGCGCGTCTCGTCGCGAAGATGATTGGCTCGGCCGGCGCCGACCGGGTCTTGACCATGGACCTGCACGCAGACCAGATCCAGGGCTTTTTCGACATCCCGGTCGACAACGTCTACGCGTCTCCGATCCTGCTCGGCGATATCTGGCGCCGCAAATACCCGGCGCTGATGGTCATCTCCCCGGACGTCGGCGGCGTCGTGCGCGCCCGCGCCCTGGCCAAGCGCCTGGACGACGCCGATCTGGCTATCATCGACAAACGCCGGCCGCGGCCGAACGAGGCCAAGGTGATGAATATCATCGGCGACGTGGACGGTCGTTGTTGCGTGTTGATCGACGACCTGGTCGATACCGCGGGCACCCTATGTCAAGCCGCCGCCGCCCTAAAGGCGCACGGTGCCGCCCAGGTGGTGGCTTATTGCACGCACCCGGTGTTGTCTGGCCCGGCCGTGGCCAACATCAACGCGTCGGTTCTCGATGAGCTGGTGGTGACCAACACCATCCCGCTGCAGCCGGACGCTTCCGCCTGCGACAAGATCCGCCAACTCAGCATTGGCGAATTGTTGGCCGAGACCATGCGGCGAGTGTCCAACGAAGAGTCGGTCAGCTCGTTGTTCGTGGACTAGAATTTCTGCCGAATGCCCTGTTTGGGCTCGGTTATCGTGCTAGCAGCCTGGTCGCGGGCAGCCGGCGCCTTTTGTCGTGATGGAGATCAACCATGAGTGAAGCTTTCGAGGTCGTTGCCCAGGTGCGCAGCGACGAGGGGAAGGGTGCGAGCCGCCGCCTTCGTCGTCAGGGTCTGGTGCCGGGAATCGTCTATGGCGGACATAAGGAGCCACAGATGCTGACCCTTTCCCACAGTGATCTGCTGCGTAAGCTGGAGGAGGAGTCCTTCTATTCCAGCTTGATCGATCTGAAGGTCGGCGACGTCCGTGCCAAGGTCGTGCTCAAGGACCTTCAGCGTCATCCGGCCAAGCCCTTCATCCTGCATGTAGACTTCCAGCGTGTGAGCATGGAAGAGCGGCTGCGTATGCTGATCCCATTGCACTTCGAAAACGAAGAAATTGCGAAGGGCGTCAAGGCCGGTGGAAAGGTTTCGCATAACCTCACTGAAATCGAGGTCACCTGCTTACCAAAGGACCTGCCGGAGTACATCGCCGTGGACATGGCTGAGATGGAGATCGGAGACATCGTGCACGTCTCCGAGCTCAAGCTGCCGGAGGGTGTCGAGCTGACCCATTCCGTCGATGTCGAGACGCCGGTGGCGCTGATCCATGCGGGCTACAGCGGCAGTGAGCCCGAGGAGGGCGAAGAAGGTGCCGAGGGCGCCGAAGGTGCCGAGGACGAACCCGCGTCCTAACGACGTAACGCCTACGTACCACGACGCCCGCGGTAGCCCAAAGCTTCCGCGGGCGTTTCGTTTTAGGAGGGTCAGTGCAAGATGTCAGAGAACGGCATCCGGCTCATCGTCGGGCTGGGTAACCCAGGCCCGGACTACGAGGCCACGCGGCACAATGCCGGCTTTTGGCTGGTAGACCGTTTGGCGGCAGACCATCACGGGCAATTTCGTGCCGAGGCCAAGTTCCACGGCATGCTGGCGCGGATCAGTGTCGGCGGGCAGGACGTGCGTCTGCTGAAGCCGATCACCTTCATGAATCACAGCGGTCGCGCGGTCGCTGCCGTGGCACGCTATTTCGAGATTCCGCCGGCGCAAGTCCTCGTTGCCTACGACGAATTGGACCTGCCGGCCGGACGTGTCAAGTTGAAGCAAGGAGGCGGGCATGCCGGACACAATGGGATGCGTGACACGATCACCGCTCTCGGCAGTCCGGACTTCTGGCGTCTACGGATCGGTATCGACCATCCGGGCAGCAAGCAGCAGGTGGTCGGCTACGTGTTGGGTCGGCCGTCAAAAGAGGACGCTATCGCGATACGCGATACGTTCGATGATGTTGAGCGCAGCCTTCCGCAGTTGGTGGCGGGCGAGTTTCAGTTGGCGATGAATCGCTTGCACAGCGCCCCCTGACCGTTCGGCGTCGTCGCGGGCGCGGAGACATCGGCCGCGGGTCGTGGATGTCGGGGCTCGGTTGGAGCTGGCGGCAATGCGTAGCGGTGATCAGACTGTTGGAATTGTGCACTGTTGCGCGTGAGCGTTGGCGGCAGTGCTGCGGCAGCTCTGGAGAAGTCAAATAAAAATATTCTAATGAGGTATTTGCCAAATTATTTGGTGGTCGAGTCCCAGGTTGACAAAAGGCAAGGATCGAGTAATCTTGGCTCTAAACAGACAGCGTTCAATTTCTGATACAGTCGTGAGGGCGGCTGTTGCTTTTTCGAGACGGCGTGAGTCTGTGGGGCGTTGGGTTGGCATGTCGCTGCGCGTGGTCTCTGCGAGGCCGTATCCGAGACGTGTAGCAGTGCTGAAAAACGACACAAACGGTCGATGACCACTTCGAGGAGGTTGGCGTGAACAAGACATCGAGACGAATTCTATCTTCCGCGATCGCATTAGCGGTGGCGTTGCCGGCATCGGCTTGGGCGACAAACGGTTACTTCTCCCATGGCTGGGGTACGAAGTCGAAAGCGATGGCAGGCGTCGCGACTGCCTTGCCGCAGGACACATTGGTGTCGGCGACCAACCCAGCCGGCATGGCGTTTCTTGGCCAGCGTTTCGATCTCGGCGTGTCCTTCTTCAACCCTTCCCCACGTGGTTACGAGGCCAACAACGACTTTTCGACCGGTCCTTACCCCGGCGGTCCGGACAATTTCCCAACTGGCGGATTCGTTACGCCGGGTAGATACGACAGCGACACCAATTGGTTCCTCATCCCGAGCCTTGGTTATAACCATCCGCTGAATGAGCGCAGCACGATCGGCATCAGCATCTACGGCAACGGAGGTATGAACACGGATTATAGCAACGCCGTTTGGGAGAATTTTGCGGTCGCGCCGAATCAGCGCGTCGCGTCGGTCAATGGGCAACAGTTGCCCTTGTTCGACTTCTCCAGCGGTCAACCAGTTCCCATCACCAATCCGAATATTACCGAGATTCCGATCCCAGGAGGAGGCGGCGCCATGGCGCCGGTAGGAAACGGAAATCCAAATGGTTTTCTCACCGCGTCCCAACCGACCGGCGTGAATTTGGAGCAACTGTTTATCGAGATCCCTTACACGATTCAGATCGGTGACGGGAAGCAGGCGTTCGGCATCGCCCCGGTGTTTGCCGCCCAGAGCTTCGAGGCAAAGGGGCTTCAACCCTTCCAGGCCGCCTCGGTCGACCCGACCAAGGTCACCAACAATGGTACGGATTGGTCGTATGGTGTCGGTCTGCACCTCGGTTGGTATGGTGAGGTGACGGATGAACTGGCCCTTGGTTTGTCCTACCGGACGAAGATGTGGATGTCCGACTTCGACAAATACAGCGGGCTGTTTGCGGACGGCGGCGGCTTCGATATCCCTGCCATGTTCAACTTCGGTCTCGCCTACAAGGTTCAGCCGGCGGTCACCGTGGGCTTCGACTACCAGCATATTTTCTATGACGAGGTCGAAGCGATTTCCAATTCCAACGATATCGATATTTCACCCTGTTTCGGTACTGAACCGAAGCCGTCTTACTGCCTGGGTGCAAAGGCTGGTCTAGGCTTCGGCTGGAAGAGTATGGATGTCTTCAAACTTGGCGTGCGCTGGGATCAGAGCGACAAGCTGAAGCTGTTCGGTGGCGTTAGCTACAACACCGAGTTGCTTAAATCGAGCCAGCAGGCGCTGTTCAATATCCTGACTCCGGCAACGATTCGCTGGCACCTGAGCGTGGGCGCAACCTATGTCCACAGCGCGAAGGATGAGTTCAACCTATCCTACACCTACATGCCTAAAGAGACCCTCGACGGCACGAGTCCTTCGATCACGCAGGCGCAGACCGGCAACATCTATATGCAGCAACAGGACATCGAAATCAGCTGGAACCATCGCTTCTGATTTGATGTTGGTCGGTACGCGCTCGCAGTCGCTGAGCGCATCCGATCGTTCGGGCCGCCCACGCGCCACGGGCGGCCCGCCCATGTAAGTTCTTCGGCCGGCTGAATGTGTCCTGGCAATCCCAATCGTGCTGGGTGCTGGCGGCGGTTGTCCGGACGCGGGAAGATCCTTAGAAAGCACGGCTCTCCCGAACAATCCCTCCGCTCAGCGAGCCTGCTGATCCGCTACAGCGACGCGGCGGTCTATAAGGTTCCGCCCCGCGGACAGAGATCAGGGGCCGCCGGGAGCTTGATCAGATCCGGCGGCTAGCCTCGCGATCCTGTCTAGCATTCCGATAGGCTGTCAGATGCCCTGCGTAGTCAGCGCGTATGGCTTGCGGCCATCAACTCGCCGACGAAGTCGCGGGGACCCTGCCGATGGAGACGTAGGTGAGCCCCGCTGAGACCACTTGGCTCGGATCGAAGATGTTGCGTCCATCGAACACAACTGCCGCACGCAGTTTCTTCCGTAGCGCGCCAAAATCCGGGCTGCGAAATTGCGCCCACTCGGTGACGATGGCCAGCGCGTCGGCACCGTCCAGGGCCGCCAATTGGTCATCGACCAGCACCAGGTCGTCGCGGTCGCCGTAGATGCGGTGGGTCTCTTCGGCGGCAACCGGGTCGAAGGCGCGGACCTTCGCGCCGGCGTTCCAGAGATGCTCCATCAGGCGCCGGCTAGATGCCTCGCGCATGTCATCGGTGTTCGGCTTGAAGGCCAGACCCCAGAGGGCGATCGTCCTGCCGGCTAGGTCGCCGCCAAAATGGGTACTGATCTTGTTGAAAAGGATGTCCTTTTGGCGATGATTGACCGCTTCGACCGATTGCAGTAGTTCCGGTTTGTAGCCGAGGGCCACGGCGGTGCGCTCCAGTGCCTGCACGTCTTTCGGGAAGCAAGAGCCGCCATAGCCGCAGCCGGGGTAGATGAACTGGTAGCCGATGCGTGGGTCGGAACCGATGCCGATGCGGACCTGCTCGATGTCGGCGCCGACCGCCTCGGCGATGTTCGACAGCTCGTTCATGAAGCTGATCTTGGTCGCGAGCATTGCGTTTGCCGCGTATTTGGTCAACTCCGCGGAGCGGATGTCCATCAGCATCACGCGGTCGTGATTGCGATTGAAGGGTGCGTAGAGCGCCCGAAGCAACTCGCCTGTGCGAGGGTTGTCGGTCCCGACGATGACTCGGTCGGGCCGCATGAAGTCTTCGATTGCAGCCCCTTCCTTGAGGAATTCCGGGTTGGATACGACGTCGAATTCGTGCGTGGCGCCGCGTTCCGCGAGGGCTGCGCGGATGGTTTCGGCAACTCGGTCGGCGGTGCCGACCGGCACCGTCGACTTGTCCACGATGATCCGGTAACCGGGCATATGCTCGCCGATGGTTTTGGCGACGCTGAGCACGTGCCGCAGATCGGCGGAGCCGTCTTCGTCCGGCGGCGTGCCGACCGCAATGAATTGGAATAGGCCATGGGCGACGCCGGCCGCGAGGTCTGTCGAAAAGGCAATCCGGCCTGCTTCGCGATTTTTTCGGATCAAGTCCTCCAGTCCCGGTTCGAAGATTGGAACGCCGTCGTTGTTCAGGACGGCGATCTTGCGCTCATCGACGTCGACGCAGAGCACGTTGTTGCCCACTTCCGCCAGGCACGCGCCCGTGACCAGGCCGACATATCCGCTACCGAAAATTGTGACGTCCATCGAATGGCTCCAAACTGGTTGTTGGCCACGGTCTGCGACTGTCTATCAGCATGTGGCCGCGGCAGGCGTTTTGACTGAAGGCGCGAAATGCTAGCAGATTCTCCGGCGCGATAGATGGTTTGGGTTGGGCCACTCGCGGCGCTGGGCGCCACGTGTCGGGTGGCACCGGCATGTCCTGTTGAACGCGTCCGCAGCGCATGCGTTGCGGTCTTGTCTCCGGCCGCCGGCGAAAGTCCAGCGCCATACGCCTTTCGCGCTGTATTTTTTCTGTTGACTGGCGGTATGTACGGATGTACCATGCCTCGCTCGGTCAAATGGAGGGGTTCCCGAGCGGTCAAAGGGATCAGACTGTAAATCTGACGGCTCAGCCTTCGGAGGTTCGAATCCTCCCCCCTCCACCAGGTAGCGCCAATTGGTAAACCAAATCTAATGCAGCGCAGTGTGTCATTCGCGCCGCATTCCAGCTTGGTTCAGGTTACAAGCAAGCCGGTGTGATCAGGCCGACGCGGGTGTAGTTCAACGGTAGAACCTCAGCCTTCCAAGCTGATGGTGTGGGTTCGATTCCCATCACCCGCTCCATAGGATCGTGCGGTGGTGCCGTGTCTTAGAAATGGACGAGTTCGGTATCGCGCATGTGCGATTTGGCTCATAGCATTCAGCCCATGTAGCTCAGTTGGTAGAGCACACCCTTGGTAAGGGTGAGGTCACCGGTTCGACTCCGGTCATGGGCTCCAACTTTCGAAATCAGCCAATCGAAAATCTTATCCTTCAGTAGATTCTCGAATACCGGTTGCGATTCGTCTCACGACGGCAATGGCGGCTGGGGCTTCAGGTAGGCTCGCGGAGAGGAAGTCGATGTCCAAAGCAAAATTCGAACGCAAGAAGCCGCACGTCAACGTCGGCACGATCGGTCACGTCGACCACGGCAAGACCACGCTGACGGCGGCGATCACGGTGCACCAGGCGAAGAAATTCGGTGGTGTCGCCAAGGCATATGACCAGATCGACAACGCCCCGGAAGAGCGCGAGCGCGGCATCACCATTGCCACCGCGCACGTTGAGTACGAGACCGCCAAGCGTCACTACGCGCACGTCGACTGCCCCGGCCATGCTGACTATGTGAAGAACATGATCACCGGCGCGGCGCAGATGGATGGCGCGATCCTGGTCGTCTCCGCTGCCGACGGCCCGATGCCGCAGACGCGCGAGCACATCCTGCTCTCGCGCCAGGTTGGCGTGCCCTACATCATCGTCTACCTGAACAAGGCCGACATGGTCGACGACGCCGAGTTGCTGGAACTGGTCGAGATGGAAGTGCGCGAGCTGCTCGACAGCTACGAATTCCCGGGCGACGACACCCCGATCATCACCGGGTCCGCGCTCAAGGCCCTTGAAGGCGACGAGAGCGAGATCGGCGGTCCGTCCATCGACAAGCTCATGGACGCGCTCGACAACTACATCCCCGAGCCCGAGCGTGCCATCGACGGCGCCTTCCTGATGCCGATCGAAGACGTCTTCTCCATCTCCGGACGCGGCACCGTCGTCACCGGACGTGTCGAGCGTGGCGTGGTCAAGGTGGGTGAAGAGGTTGCCATCGTCGGCATCAAAGACACCGTCAAGACCATCTGCACCGGTGTTGAGATGTTCCGCAAGCTGCTCGACCAGGGCGAAGCGGGCGACAACATCGGCGCGCTGCTGCGCGGCGTCAAGCGCGAAGATGTCGAGCGTGGTCAGGTTTTGGCCAAGCCCGGCTCGATCACGCCGCACACCCACTTCGAAGCCGAAGTGTACGTGCTGAGCAAGGAAGAAGGCGGACGTCACACCCCGTTCTTCAACGGCTATCGGCCGCAGTTCTACTTCCGCACCACCGACGTCACCGGTGCCTGCGAGTTGCCCGAAGGCATCGAGATGGTGATGCCCGGCGACAACGTGAAGATGACCGTCAAGCTGATCGCGCCGATCGCGATGGAAGAAGGTCTGCGCTTTGCCGTGCGCGAGGGCGGACGTACCGTCGGCGCCGGCGTGGTCGCGAAGATCATCGAGTGATAATTGGCCTAGGTGTTCACTGGCGGGGGCAACGATCCATGCCCCGCTAGTGGCCCTCGGCGCATCTTTTTAGGCCAGTAGCTCAATTGGCAGAGCAGCGGTCTCCAAAACCGCAGGTTGGGGGTTCGAGTCCCTCCTGGCCTGCCATACATAGGCGCACACGCGTCCGGATCCCATGAACGCACGAGCCGAAGCCGGGTCATCCGGTCTCGATATGACCAAGCTCGTGATGTCGGCGACCCTCGTGGTCATCGGCATCTGGGCTTTTTACTTTTTCGCCGGCTATTCATTGCTGCTGCGCGTTATCGGTTTGCTCGTGCTTGCCGGTGGTGCCGCCGCGATTGCCCTCACTACACATCCAGGCCGTCAGCTGTGGCGTTTCGCCATCGACGCGCGCATGGAGGTGCGTAAGGTCGTTTGGCCGACCCGGCAGGAGACCATACAGACCACGCTCATTGTGATGGTCATGGTGTTTTTGCTCGGCCTGCTGTTGTGGTTGTTCGATATGGTGCTGATGTCCATTCTGCGGTTCTTGACCGGGCAGGGGGGCTGATCATGGCGAAGCGTTGGTACGTGATTCATGCCTTTTCAGGCTTCGAAGGGCATGTACAGCGCTCTCTGCATGAGCGCATCAAGCGTGCGGGCATGGAAGACGCCTTCGGCGACATCCTGGTTCCCACCGAAGAGGTCGTCGAGATTCGCAACGGACAACAGCGAAAAAGCGAGCGCAAGTTCTTCCCCGGCTACGTGTTGATCAACATGGAGATGACCGACGAGACCTGGCATTTGGTTAAGGACGTGCCGAAGGTCATGGGTTTTATCGGGGGTAAGGGTGATCGCCCCGCACCAATCCCAGACTCGCAGGCCGATGCAATCCTTCAGCGGATGCAGGATGGGGTCGAGAAGCCGCGCCCAAAGGTGCTATACGAGCCCGGCGAGGTTGTCCGGGTCACCGACGGTCCCTTCACGGACTTCAACGGTGTGGTCGAAGAAGTGGATTACGACAAGAGTCGCGTCAAAGTGTCGGTTTTGATCTTTGGCCGGTCGACACCGGTCGAATTGGAGTTTGCGCAGGTCGAAAAGGGCTGAACCTGAGCGCGCGCAGGGTTGAGCCCAGACAGATCCGAACCGAAAACGGGGTTGGTTCCGACGAGACTTCGATCCGAACCAGTCTGAATCAGGGGAACAAGAAACCTCACCCTAACAGTCGCGCGGACTCGATCACTCGGTAAGTTAGAGTTAGGTCGTTCCGAACACCGCGGTTGCGCTGTCCGCGGATGACCGACTTCCAGGCCCTCGACGATATCGCTGGGGGCAGCATCGATTTAGCGTATCAACAACTCGGGGAGCCGCGCCTTGTGCCGGCGTTTGTACCCACCGGAGCGAAGACATGGCGAAGAAAGTTTCCGCCTATATCAAGCTGCAGGTCAAGGCGGGCGAGGCAAATCCAAGCCCACCAGTCGGTCCTGCGCTCGGTCAGCATGGCGTCAATATCATGGAATTCTGCAAGGCGTTCAACGCCAAGACGCAGGAGCTTGAAAAAGGTCTGCCGACGCCCGTCGTCATCACCGTCTACTCAGATCGTAGCTTTACCTTCATTACCAAGACGCCGCCCGCGGCGATCTTGTTGAAGAAGGCCGCCGGAATCGGTAAGGGCAGCAGCACGCCGAACACCAACAAGGTGGGTACCGTCACCCGCGCGCAACTCGAAGACATCGCCACCGCCAAGATGCCGGATCTTACGGCGGCGGATATGGACGCGGCCGTGCGCACCATCGCCGGGAGCGCTCGCGCGATGGGTCTGAATGTTGAGGGGGTGGAATAATGGCTGGGCTGAGCAAACGCGCGAAGATGATTCGCGAACGCGTCGAGTCTGGTAAGTCTTACGCTGCGGATGATGCATTCGTGTTGCTGAAGGAACTGTCTTCGGTGAAGTTCGTCGAGAACGTCGACGTGGCGGTGAATCTTGGCGTCGATCCGCGCAAGTCCGACCAAGTGGTGCGTGGCTCTGCCGTCCTTCCCAACGGCATTGGCAAGGACGTTCGGGTCGCTGTTTTCACGCAGGGTCCAAACGCCGAGGCCGCCACCGAAGCCGGTGCCGAGCGTGTCGGTATGGAAGACCTGGCTGAGGAGATGAAGGCCGGAAATCTCAATTTCGACGTCGTCATCGCTTCGCCGGACGCAATGCGCGTTGTTGGCCAACTCGGTAAGTTGCTCGGCCCGCGCGGCCTGATGCCGAACCCGAAGGTTGGCACTGTCACGCCAAACGTTGCTGAGGCGGTGAACAATGCCAAGGCCGGTCAGGTACGCTACCGCACTGACAAGGCGGGGATCATTCATTGCCCGCTTGGCAAGATCGACTTCGAGCCGCAAAAGCTGCGCGAAAATCTTGAAGCGCTGTTGATCAATCTCAACAAGGCCAAGCCGAGCGCGGCGAAGGGCATTTACATGAAGAAGGTCACCGTGTCCTCCACGATGGGACCCGGACTCACGATTGATCATGCAGCCCTGTCTCTGTAGTTGGTCCAAGGATTTTCCAGCTGATCTTCAGTTGGCCCGATGATCAACGAATTGACTCTGATTAGCCGGCGCGCAATCTGGCCGGCTTGAACTTTGGGGCATCGGCCTTCGGGCCGACGTCCGTCAAAGACCGCAGGTGCCTCGGTGGGGAACAGGGAGTTCGCCGCGGTGGCTTAATCGCAAGCCTGCGTAGATGGTGCCCTCGAATCAGGCCGACTCGCAGTCGGGCTCCTGGGGACAGGCACGCTGGACGAGGCTGACGCAGTGGAGGCGTCGGGTTCGGAATTGTTTGCGGGGTCTTTGATCCCGCGGTGAACTGTAATCAGGAGGTGACGACTGTGGCACTGACGTTTGCCCAGAAAGAGACGATCGTCGCCGAAGTTGCGGAAGTTGCGAAGAGCGCTCACTCGGCCATTGGCGCCGAGTACCGTGGGTTGACCGTTGCCCAGATGACCGATCTGCGCGTGCGTGCACGTCAGGCCGGTGTCTACGTCCGGGTGGTCAAGAACACCCTCGCCAAGCGTGCGCTGGCCGATACCGAGTTTGCCTGCCTGGCGGACGAACTCACCGGGCCGCTGCTGCTTGCCTTCGGGCGGGAAGACCCAGGCTCGGCGGCCCGCGTGGCCGAGTCCTTCGCGAAGGAGCATGACAAGTTCCAGGTGCGGGTAATCGCACTGTCGGGGCAACTGTTGCCGCCGTCGGAGCTCGGTAAGGTCGCGAAGATGCCGACCTACGATGAGGCGATCAGCATGCTCATGTCCGTGATGAAGGCGCCGATACAGAAACTGACGACGACGCTGAACGAGGTGCCGAGCAAATTGGTTCGTACCATCGCCGCCGTCCGCGACGCGAAAGAGGCCGCCTGACGGCTAGTTTCCGAACAACGTCTCGTGCGGGCCGAAAGCCGAGGGTGATCTGCCCAGCCGAGTTATTGCCGGGAACGACGCTTCGGGGCGTGGCCAAGACCGCGTTTGACCAACTGCATATTCAATCGATTTAGGATCAGGAGAAACCAATGGCTGTTTCCAAAGACGAAATCCTGGAAGCCATCGCAAACATGACCGTGATGGAGGTCGTTGACCTCATCAGCGCGATGGAAGAGAAGTTTGGCGTCACCGCCGCCGCCGCTGTTGCGGCTGCGCCGGCCGCCGCTGGTGGCGATGTCGCCGCTGCCGAGGAGCAGACCGAATTCGACGTGGTGCTCGCGTCCTTCGGTGCCAACAAGGTCGCGGTCATCAAGGCCGTGCGTGCACTGACCGGCCTGGGTCTGAAGGAGGCCAAGGACGCGGTCGAGGGTGCGCCGATGACCCTTAAGGAAGGCGTCTCGAAGGACGACGCCGAGGCGGCCAAGAAGGCCCTGGAAGAGGCGGGTGCGTCGGTCGAAATCAAATAAGACCGCCTTTGCCTCAGCGCCCATTCCAGCGCTGCTCGAGGCTGGCGGCCCAGAGCCGCCGGCCTTTTGCCGTTTCCATGACGGGTAAATTCCCAGCCGGTCTGGCTTGCCCGCGCAGCCGCGCCAGTGGGTCATTCGTCATCGACGGTTCTCGGTCTCGCGACCCGTCTGCAGATCAATTATGAGGGAAGGCAGCATGGCCTATTCGTTCACCGAAAAGAAGCGTATCCGCAAGAACTTCGGCAAGCGCCCGGGTATCCTCGAGGTGCCCTTCCTGCTGGCGACGCAGATCGACTCCTACAAGTTTTTCCTGCAGGCCGATCGCAAGCCGAAGGAGCGTGAGGACGTTGGGTTGCATGCGGCCTTCAAGTCGGTGTTGCCGATTGAGAGCTACAACGGGCACGCCGTGCTCGAATACGTCAGCTACCGGCTCGGTGAGCCAGTATTTGACGTGCGTGAATGCCATCTGCGTGGCGCCACCTATGCAGCGCCGTTACGCGTGCTGTTGCGCTTGGTCATTTATGACAAGGACGCGCCCGCGGGCAGCAAGGTGGTCAAGGACGTCAAGGAGCAGGAGGTCTACATGGGCGACCTGCCCCTGATGACCGAAACCGGCACCTTTATCATCAATGGCACCGAGCGCGTCATCGTCTCGCAGCTGCACCGTTCTCCGGGCGTGTTCTTCGATCACGACAAGGGCAAGACCCACTCGTCCGGCAAGTTGCTGTTCTCGGCCCGGGTGATCCCCTACCGTGGTTCCTGGCTCGATTTCGAGTTCGATCCTAAGGACAACGTTTACGTCCGCATCGACCGTCGCCGGAAGCTGCCGGCCACCATTCTGCTGCGTGCGCTTGGGTACAACACCGACGACATCCTGTCGCGCTTTTTCGATACCGACACTTTCCGCCTGGGAGAGGAGTTGGAACTTGACCTGGTGCCGGAGCGTCTGCGGGGCGAGACCGTCAACTTCGAGGTCCGCATCGGGGATGAGGTGCTGGTGGAATCGGGTCGCCGTGTGACCGCGCGCCACATTCGCGAGTTGCAGAAGGCCGGCGTTGAGCGACTGGCCGTGCCCGATGAATTCCTGATCGGCCGCACCCTGGCCCACTCCCAGATCGACACCGAGACCGGCGAGGTCATTGCCGAGGCCAACACCGAGATCACCGAGGAACTGCTGGCCCTGCTGCGCGAAAAGGGGATTGCCCAACTGGAAACCCTGTTCGTCAATGATCTCGACCATGGTCCGTACCTGTCCGAGACCTTGCGCATCGATCACACCACGAATGAGCTCGAGGCGCAGGTTGAAATCTATCGCATGATGCGTCCCGGCGAGCCGCCGACCAAGGAGGCCGCCCAGAACCTGTTCCACAATTTGTTTTTCACGCCCGACCGCTACGACCTGTCCGCGGTCGGCCGCATGAAGTTCAATCGCCGGTTGTCGCGTGAAGCCACCGAGGGTCCGGGCATCTTGTACGACGGGCGTTACTTCAGCGGCCGTAATGACGACTTCGCTAAGACGCTAGTGGCGGAGCATGGCGACACCTCCGACATCGTTGACGCGCTGAAGGTACTGATCGAACTGCGCAACGGCCGCGGCACCGTCGACGACATCGATCATCTGGGCAACCGTCGCATCCGCTGCGTCGGCGAGATGGCCGAGAACCAGTTCCGCGTTGGCTTGGTACGTGTCGAGCGTGCCGTCAAGGAGCGCCTGACGCTGGCGGAGTCAGAGGGGCTGATGCCGCAGGAATTGATCAACGCCAAGCCGGTATCGGCGGCGATCAAGGAGTTCTTCGGCTCCAGCCAGCTGTCGCAGTTCATGGACCAGAACAACCCGTTGTCGGAAGTTACGCATAAGCGCCGTGTTTCGGCCCTCGGCCCCGGTGGTCTGGCGCGCGAGCGTGCCGGCTTCGAAGTGCGCGACGTGCATCCGACCCACTACGGTCGAGTTTGCCCCATCGAGACCCCGGAAGGTCCGAACATCGGCCTGATTAACTCGCTGGCGGTGTACGCCCGCACCAACAAGTACGGCTTCCTGGAAACGCCGTATCGGCGGGTCGTCGATGGCGCGGTTACGGCCGACATCGATCACCTGTCCGCGATCGAGGAGGGCGGGTTCGTCATCGCCCAGGCCAACGCGACGCTGGACGACGATGGTCGCCTGACGGACGCCCTGGTGTCTTGTCGGCACATGAACGAGTTCACGATGAAGGCACCCGAGGAGGTCCAGTATATGGACGTCTCGCCGCGCCAGATCGTCTCGGTGGCAGCGTCGCTGATCCCGTTCCTGGAGCACGACGACGCCAACCGTGCGCTGATGGGGTCGAACATGCAGCGCCAGGCCGTACCGACATTGCGCGCAGAGAAGCCGCTGGTGGGTACTGGCATGGAGCGCGTGGTGGCCAAGGACTCGGGCGTCGTCGTCTGGGCGCGCCGCGGTGGCATTGTCGATTCCGTCGACGCCGCACGTATTGTCGTGCGCGTCAACGACGACGAGACCGAGGCCGGCGAGCCCGGTGTCGATATCTACAACCTGACCAAGTACACCCGGTCGAACCAAAACACCTGCATCAATCAGCGTCCGTTGGTCAGCCCCGGCGATGTTATTGCCCGCAACGACGTGCTCGCCGATGGGCCGTCCACCGACATGGGGGAACTGGCCCTGGGTCAGAACCTGCGCGTCGCGTTCATGCCCTGGAACGGCTACAACTTCGAGGACTCGATCCTCGTCTCCGAACGCGTGGTGCAAGAGGATCGCTTTACCAGCATCCACATCGAGGAGCTGACCTGTCTGGCCCGCGATACCAAGCTGGGTCCGGAAGAGATCAGCGGGGATATCCCCAACGTCGGTGAAGCGGCGCTGGCGAAGCTCGACGAATCTGGAATCGTCTACATCGGTGCGGAAGTGCGCGATGGCGACATCCTCGTCGGCAAGGTCACGCCGAAGGGCGAAACCCAGTTGACGCCCGAGGAGAAGCTCCTGCGCGCGATCTTCGGCGAGAAGGCGTCGGACGTGAAGGATACCTCGTTGCGTTTGCCCTCCGGTATGGCCGGCACCGTGGTTGACGTGCAGGTGTTCACCCGCGATGGCGTCGAGAAGGATAAACGCGCCCAGCAGATCGAAGAGCTCGAGCTGGAACGGGTCCGTAAGGACCTCGCTGATCAGCAGCGCATCATGGAAAAGGACACCTTCCAGCGCATGGAGAAGATGCTCATCGGCAAGATCGCTGATGGTGGTCCGATGAATCTCAAGGCTGGTACCAAGATCACCAAGGCCTACCTTACCGAATTGGCCGAGAAGCACGGCCGCGACCGTTGGCTCGAGGTGCGCCTGCGCAGCGAAGAGGCGGCAAGCCAGCTTGAGGCAATCGCCAACCAGATCAAGCAGCAGCGCGAGGAGTTCCGCGACCGCTTTGAGGTGAAGAAGCGCAAGATCACCCAGGGCGATGAGCTCGCCCCCGGCGTGCTGAAGATGGTCAAGACCTATGTCGCGGTGAAGCGGCGCGTTCAGCCCGGTGACAAGATGGCCGGCCGCCACGGCAACAAGGGCGTTATCTCCCGCGTCGTGCCGGTGGAGGACATGCCCTTCAGCGCGGACGGTGAGCCGGTGGATATCGTTCTGAATCCGCTGGGTGTGCCGTCGCGCATGAATGTCGGTCAGGTGCTGGAGACCCATTTGGGCTGGGCGGCAAAGGGTCTAGGCCATCGCATCGACGCCATGCTACGGGCGCAGGCGGCAGTCGCGGAGTTGCGCGCGTTCTTGGCCGAGGTCTACAACACCAGCGGAAAGACGGAACAGCTCGATGAGCTCAGCGACGACCAGATCCTTGAACTGGCATCGAACCTGCGCGGCGGTGTACCGCTGGCGACGCCGGTGTTCGACGGCGCCAGCGAGGATGAGATTCGTCAGATGCTGCGGCTCGGCAACCTGTCCGAGACCGGTCAGACGGTGCTTCACGACGGCCGTACTGGTGAGTCCTTCGAGCGCCCGGTCACGGTTGGCTACATGTACATGCTGAAGCTGAACCACCTGGTCGACGACAAGATGCATGCGCGTTCCACCGGCCCGTATAGCTTGGTTACCCAGCAGCCCCTCGGCGGCAAGGCCCAGTTCGGCGGCCAACGCTTCGGCGAGATGGAGGTCTGGGCGCTGGAGGCCTACGGTGCTGCCTACACGCTGCAGGAGATGCTCACGGTGAAATCCGACGACGTCAACGGCCGCACCAAGATGTACAAGAACATCGTCGACGGCGACCACCGCATGGAGGCCGGCATGCCGGAGTCCTTCAACGTACTGGTCAAGGAGATCCGCTCGCTTGGGATCAATGTCGAGCTGGAACAAGATTAGTGGCGAGTGGCTAGATGCTGGCGACCGGGTACCCCCTGGTCGCTGGCCCCTGGCAACTTCTTCCTAGTCCCGAGCCCCTAGCAACTTCCGGAGAACGGTCTTGAAAGATCTACTGAGAATCATCAAGCAGCAGGGTCAGGTCCTGGAGTTCGATGCCATCCGCATCGGCCTGGCGTCGCCGGAGATGATCCGCTCCTGGTCCTACGGCGAGGTCAAGAAGCCGGAGACCATCAACTATCGCACCTTCAAGCCCGAGCGCGACGGCCTGTTCTGCGCCAAGATCTTTGGCCCGGTCAGCGACTACGAGTGCTTGTGCGGCAAATACAAACGCCTCAAGCACCGCGGTGTGGTGTGCGAGAAATGCGGCGTTGAGGTCACCCTGGCGAAGGTGCGCCGCGAGCGCATGGGCCACATCGACCTGGCTAGCCCGGTCGCGCATATCTGGTTCCTGAAGTCGCTGCCGTCGCGTATCGGCCTGCTGCTGGACATGACGCTGCGCGACATCGAACGCGTGCTCTACTTCGAGTCCTTCGTCGTCGTCGATCCCGGCATGACCGACCTGGAGCGGGGGCAGCTGCTCACCGACGATCAGTATCTGGAGGCGCTCGAGGCCAACGGCGACGAGTTCGATGCGCGCATGGGCGCCGAGGCGGTGTTCGAGCTGTTGCGCACCATCGACCTCGATGCCGAGGTGCGGCAGATGCGCGAGGACATCGAGTCCACCAACTCCGAGACCAAGATCAAGAAGCTGTCCAAACGGCTGAAGCTGATCGAGTCGTTGCAGGCCTCCGGGAACCGTCCCGAGTGGATGATCCTGACCGTGTTGCCGGTGTTGCCGCCGGAGCTGCGCCCACTGGTGCCGCTCGACGGTGGCCGCTTTGCCACCTCTGACCTCAACGATCTGTACCGTCGCGTCATCAACCGTAACAACCGCCTGAAGCGGCTGCTCGACCTCATCGCGCCGGACATCATCGTGCGCAACGAAAAGCGCATGCTGCAGGAGGCGGTCGACGCGTTGCTCGACAATGGACGTCGCGGTCGCGCCATCACCGGCACCAACAAGCGCCCGCTGAAGTCGCTGGCCGACATGATCAAGGGCAAGCAAGGCCGTTTCCGCCAGAACCTGCTTGGCAAGCGTGTCGACTACTCGGGCCGCTCGGTCATCGTGGTCGGTCCGACGCTGATGCTGCACCAGTGCGGCCTGCCCAAGCGTATGGCGTTGGAGCTGTTCAAGCCGTTCATCTTTAGCAAGCTGCAGAGCCGCGGCCTGGCCGCGACCATCAAGGCCGCCAAGAAGATGGTCGAGCGCGGAACGCCGGAGGTCTGGGACATCCTGGAGGAGGTCATCCGCGAGCATCCGGTGATGCTGAACCGCGCGCCGACCCTGCATCGCCTTGGCATTCAGGCGTTCGAGCCGGTGCTGATCGAGGGTAAGGCCATTCAGCTGCATCCGCTCGTCTGCACCGCGTTCAACGCCGACTTCGACGGCGACCAGATGGCCGTGCATGTGCCGCTGTCGATCGAAGCGCAGCTCGAGGCCCGCGCGTTGATGATGTCGTCGAACAACATCCTGTCGCCGGCCAATGGTGAGCCCATCATCGTGCCGTCGCAGGACGTTGTGTTGGGGCTCTATTACATGACCCGCGACCGGGTCAACGCCAAGGGCGAGGGCCTCGTGTTGTCCGGTATCGAAGAGGCGCGCCGCGCGTACGAGACCGGGCACGCCGACCTGCATGCCAAGGTCAAGGTGCGCATCCGCGAGGTGATCCGCAGCGAGGACGGCAGCACCGAAGAGCGCGTAGCCATCCGCGACACCACCATCGGCCGCGCTATCGTCTGGGAGATCGTCCCCGAGGGGCTGCCCTTCGACATGGTCGATCGTGCCCTGGGCAAGAAGGCCATCTCGCGCCTGATCAACCACTGCTACCGTATCCTCGGGCTCAAGGACACCGTCGTGTTCGCCGACCAGATCATGTACCTGGGCTTTCGTATGGCTACCCGCGCCGGTGTCTCCATCGGCCTGGAAGATATGGAGGTGCCGGATCAGAAGGTCGAGATCCTCGCCCGCGCCGAGGACGAGGTGCGCGAGATCGAGGACCAGTACACCCAGGGTCTGGTTACCAACGGCGAGCGTTACAACAAGGTCGTCGATATTTGGTCGCGCACCAACGACCAGGTGGCGAAGTCGATGATGCGCAAGCTTGGCAAGGATATCGTGCTGGATCGCGACGGCAACGAGACCGAGCAGGATTCGTTCAACTCCATCTACATGATGGCCGACTCCGGCGCCCGTGGTTCGGCGGCCCAGATCCGTCAGCTTGCCGGTATGCGCGGTCTGATGGCCAAGCCGGACGGCTCCATCATCGAGACGCCGATCACCGCGAACTTCCGCGAAGGGCTGAATGTCATCCAGTACTTCATCTCCACCCACGGCGCTCGCAAGGGCCTTGCGGATACGGCGCTGAAGACCGCGAACTCGGGCTACCTGACCCGCCGTCTGGTGGACGTTGCCCAGGACATGGTGGTGCTGACCGTGGATTGCGGCACCGAGAAGGGCCTCTTGATGACGCCGATCATCGAGGGCGGCGACGTCGTCGAGCCCCTGCGCGAGCGCATCCTCGGCCGTGTCACCGCGGTGGATCTGTACAAGCCCGGCACCGATGAGATCATCTGCGAGGCCGGTACGCTGCTCGACGAGGCGTGGGTCGCGCAACTGGAGATCATCGGCGTCGATCAGGTGCTGGTGCGGTCCGCGATTACCTGCGAGGCCCGCGTCGGCGTCTGCGCCCAGTGCTACGGTCGCGACCTGGCCCGCGGTCATCGCGTCAACCAGGGCGAGTCCGTGGGCGTCATTGCCGCGCAGTCCATCGGCGAACCCGGTACGCAGCTGACCATGCGCACCTTCCATATCGGCGGTGCCGCCTCCCGGGCCGCTGCCATCAGCAACGTGCAGGTTAAGGCCGGCGGTACCGTGCGGCTGCACAACATCAAGACGGTGCGTCACCACACCGGCAACCTGGTGGCGGTGTCCCGCTCCGGCGAGCTGACGGTCAGCGACGACAAGGGCTTGGAGAAAGAACGCTACAAGATTCCCTATGGGGCCACGGTGGCGGCTAACGACGGCGACCTGGTCGAGGGCGGCGCCATCGTCGCCAACTGGGATCCGCACACCCACCCGGTGGTCACCGAGGTGGCCGGTAAGCTGCGCTTTGAGGACTTCATCGACGGCGTCACGGTGCAGAGCAAGACCGACGACGTCACCGGCCTCGCGTCGGTGGAGATCATGGATCCGAAGCAGCGGCCATCCCAGGGTAAGGATCTGCGGCCCATGGTCATGCTGCTGGACGAGGCCGGCGACGAGCTCAAGATCGTCGGCACCGATCTGCCCGCGCGCTACTTCCTTCCGGCCGGCGCCATCGTCACCGTGACAGACGCCGCGGAGGTCGGTGTCGGCGACATCCTGGCCCGTATCCCGCAGGAATCGTCGAAGACGCGCGACATCACCGGCGGTCTGCCGCGGGTCGCGGACCTGTTCGAGGCGCGCAAGCCGAAGGATCAGGCGCTACTGGCAGAGGCCACCGGTACCGTCAGCTTTGGCAAGGATACCAAGGGCAAGCAACGTCTTGTCATCACCAAGGACGACGGCGAAACGGTCGAAGAGCTGATCCCGAAGTGGCGCCACGTCAGCGTGTTCGAGGGCGAGCGCGTGGAGCGGGGTGAGATCATCTCCGAGGGCGAACTCAACTCCCACGACATCCTGCGTCTCAAGGGTGTCACGGAGCTGGCTGAGTATCTGGTCAAGGAGATCCAGGACGTCTATCGGCTGCAGGGCGTGAAGATCAACGACAAGCACATCGAGGTGATCGTTCGGCAGATGTTGCGCAAGGTCGAGATCGTCAACCCGGGCGACACGCGGTTGCTGCGGGGAGAGCAGGTCGACCAGTCGGTGCTAATGTCGGAGAACGAACGGGTGCTCGCCGATGGCAAACATCCGGCGCTGCACGAACCGTTACTGCTGGGTATCACCAAGGCGTCGCTCGCGACCGAGTCGTTCATCTCGGCGGCATCCTTCCAGGAGACCACCCGCGTGCTCACCGAGGCCGCGGTGCGCGGGTCCGTCGATGGGCTGAACGGTCTCAAGGAGAACGTCATCGTCGGGCGCTTGATCCCTGCGGGCACAGGTCTGGCTTACCACAAGGAGCGTCGTCGCAGGCGCCAGGCGGAGCTGGGTGGCGACGCCGACGAGCGTATGGAAATGGCCACCGAGGAGCTGGAGCAGGCGTTGAAGCAGGCACTGAACAGTCCCGAGTCGGAGACCAAGTAGAGCAGGAGGGCGGGCATGTGTCCGCCCGCTCCTGCCGTGCGTCCTGCACGACGGGTGTCACTGCATCCTGTTGTACTGGCTGCTTGTGCTGGCCGCCAGCGGGAGAACAGGGTGAAAGACCTCGATCGTATTGTCCCGTTGTCTCACTTGCTGTTGACAGGGTAAGGCAGGACAAATATACTTCTCGTCTTAGCTCGCCGGCCTTGTTGCCGGCACGCTTTTTTAAAGGCCGGTCCCAGCTTGGGGTCGGCCTTCATAATAGCCGCTTACCTACGTCGAATTCTGCGCCTGCACCGCCGGCCAATTTGGTCGGCCGCTGTGCGGGGTCAAGCAGTATCGCCTTTTCGTTTGTTGGGTGTTGAGTTGCGCGAAGCGCGCCGTTGGAGCTTGTCATGGCGACAATCAATCAGTTGGTTCGGAATCCGCGCAAGCGGAAGACCGCCAAGAGCAATGTGCCGGCTCTTGAGAGCTGCCCACAGAAACGTGGCGTGTGCACGCGTGTTTATACGACCACGCCGAAAAAGCCGAACTCGGCGCTGCGAAAGGTTGCCCGCGTGCGCCTGACGAACGGCTTTGAGGTCGCTTCCTATATTGGCGGCGAGGGCCATAATCTTCAGGAGCACTCGGTGGTCCTGATCCGCGGTGGCCGCGTGAAGGATTTGCCAGGTGTACGCTATCACACCGTACGCGGCACCCTCGATACCTCCGGCGTCGATAAGCGCCGTCAGGGCCGCTCGAAGTACGGCGCTAAGCGCCCAAAAGGCTGATCGCCGCGCGCGCTAGCCCCACATATCGCCTCGTTCAGGAAGTCGGAGTCTTAAGAGATGCCAAGAAGACGCGTTGTCGCCCGTCGCCAGATCCTGCCAGATCCGAAACACGGCAGCGAGCTGCTTGCCAAGTTCATCAATATGCTGATGGAAGATGGCAAAAAGTCTGTCGCGGAGCGGATTATGTACGGCGCCCTCGATCAGATCGCGGACAAGAAAAGTGCCGATCCAGTCGAGCTGCTCGAGCAGGCTATGGAAAACGTTCGGCCCATGGTCGAGGTCAAGTCCAGGCGTGTCGGCGGCGCGACCTATCAGGTGCCGATCGAAGTACGCCCATCGCGACGGAACACGCTGGCCATGCGTTGGCTGATCGACGCCTCGCGTAAGCGGTCCGAAAAATCCATGGCCCTGCGCCTCGCCGGAGAGCTGATGGACGCGAGCGATACGCGCGGCTCGGCGGTGAAGAAGAAGGAAGACACCCACCGCATGGCCGAAGCGAACAAGGCCTTCTCGCATTATCGCTGGTAGGACGCGGGTTTGGGCTTGCGCCCTTAGATGTGATTTGGCGGTTTGATTCAGCGGTTTGATCCGTTGCTCTTTTAGCTCGTAGCTCATCGGTAACACAAGGCGGACATAGTCGTGGCACGTAGTACACCAATCGAAAGGTACCGAAATCTCGGCATCATGGCGCACATCGATGCCGGCAAGACCACCACGACCGAGCGCATCCTGTTTTATACCGGGTTGTCGCACAAGATCGGCGAGGTGCATGACGGCGCCGCAACCATGGACTGGATGGAGCAGGAGCAAGAGCGCGGCATCACGATCACATCCGCGGCAACGACATGCTTCTGGCCGGGCATGGACAAGCAATTCCCGGAACACCGCATCAACATCATCGATACGCCGGGGCACGTCGACTTCACCATCGAGGTCGAGCGTTCACTGCGGGTGTTGGATGGTGCGTGCGCCCTATTCTGCGCGGTCGGCGGCGTTGAGCCGCAGTCAGAGACCGTTTGGCGTCAGGCCGACAAATACCGAGTCCCGCGGCTTGGGTTCGTCAATAAGATGGATCGAATGGGCGCCAACTTCCTGCGCGTCGTCCAGCAGGTGAAGGATCGTCTCGGGGCGCAGGCAGTTCCGATTCAATTGCCCATCGGAGCGGAAGAAGACTTCGTCGGCGTGGTCGACCTGGTCCGTATGAAGGCCATCTACTGGGACGAGGCATCCAAGGGAATGAGTTTCACGTTGGGCGAAATTCCAGACGACATGCTCGACCAGTGCACGGAGTGGCGGGAGAAGATGATCGAGGCCGCCGCCGAGGGTTCCGAAGATATGATGGACAAGTACCTCGAAGGAGAGGTGCTTACCAATGATGAGATTAAGGAGGGGCTCCGTGCACGCACACTGAAGAGTGAGATCGTGCTGATGCTGTGTGGCTCCGCCTTCAAAAATAAGGGCGTGCAGGCCATGCTCGACGCGGTGATTGAGTACATGCCCGCCCCGCCTGACGTGCCCGCGATTCAGGGCGTGTTGGACGACGGAAAAGACACGGTTGCGGAACGCCCTTCACGGGACGACGCTCCCTTCGCGGCGTTGGCATTTAAGATCGCGACTGATCCCTACGTGGGCACGCTCACGTTCTTCCGCGTCTACTCCGGGGTCCTGAACTCCGGCGATGGCGTGCTCAATCCGGTGAAGAGCAAGAAGGAGCGCGTCGGTCGCATCCTGCAGATGCACTCGAACGATCGCAAGGAAATCAAGGAAGTCCGCGCGGGGGATATCGCTGCCGCGGTGGGTCTGAAAGACGTCACCACCGGTGATACCCTCTGCGCCCTCGACCAGCCCATTACGCTGGAGCGCATGGAATTCCCGGAGCCGGTCATCTCGGTGGCCGTCGAGCCGAAGACCAAGAGCGACCAGGAGAAGATGGGCGTGGCCCTGTCGAAGCTGGCGCAGGAAGATCCGTCCTTCCGCGTGCGGACCGACGAAGAGTCCGGGCAAACAATCATCTCTGGCATGGGCGAGCTGCATCTGGAGATCATTGTCGATCGCATGAAGCGGGAGTTCAGCGTCGAGGCCAATGTCGGCGCGCCGCAGGTCAGTTACCGTGAGACGATTCGTAAGCTGGTCGAGCAAGAGACGAAGTTCGCCCGCCAGTCGGGTGGTCGCGGCCAATACGGCCACGTCTATTTGCGCATCGAACCGCAGGAAGCGGGAACGGGCTATGAGTTCGTCAACGCGATTGTCGGCGGTGCAGTGCCGAAAGAATATATCCCGGCGGTCGATAAGGGCATCCAGGAGGCCATGACTAATGGTATCCTGGCCGGCTTCCCGATGGTTGACATCAAAGTCACCCTCTACGACGGTTCGTATCACGAGGTGGACTCCAGCGAAATGGCGTTCAAGATCGCCGGCTCGATGGGTCTCAAAGAGGGCTGCGCCAAGGCGAAGCCGGTTCTGCTCGAGCCGATCATGAAGGTGGAAGTGGTCACGCCGGAGGAGAACATGGGTGACGTCATGGGCGATCTGAACAGCCGCCGCGGCATGATCCAAGGCATGGAAGACGCGCCGTCCGGCAAGATTATTCGTGCCGAGGTGCCACTGGCGTCCATGTTCGGCTACGCGACCGACCTGCGCTCCGCGACCCAAGGCCGCGCGACCTACAGCATGGAGTTCGCGAAATACAACGAGGTTCCGGCGAGTCTCGCTGAAGCCGTGGCGAAGAAACAGTAATACACAGTCGCCAGGAAACAGTCACTAGCCGTCACCAAGCAACACTAGTTGGTCTTGATTCAAGGGTAATAAGGTCATGTCCAAAGCAAAATTCGAACGCAAGAAGCCGCACGTCAACGTCGGCACGATCGGTCACGTCGACCACGGCAAGACCACGCTGACGGCGGCGATCACGGTGCACCAGGCGAAGAAATTCGGTGGTGTCGCCAAGGCATATGACCAGATCGACAACGCCCCGGAAGAGCGCGAGCGCGGCATCACCATTGCCACCGCGCACGTTGAGTACGAGACCGCCAAGCGTCACTACGCGCACGTCGACTGCCCCGGCCATGCTGACTATGTGAAGAACATGATCACCGGCGCGGCGCAGATGGATGGCGCGATCCTGGTGGTCTCCGCTGCCGACGGCCCGATGCCGCAGACGCGCGAGCACATCCTGCTCTCGCGCCAGGTTGGCGTGCCCTACATCATCGTCTACCTGAACAAGGCCGACATGGTCGACGACGCCGAGTTGCTGGAACTGGTCGAGATGGAAGTGCGCGAGCTGCTCGACAGCTACGAATTCCCGGGCGACGACACCCCGATCATCACTGGGTCCGCGCTCAAGGCCCTTGAAGGCGACGAGAGCGAGATCGGCGGGCCGTCCATCGACAAGCTCATGGACGCGCTCGACAACTACATCCCCGAGCCCGAGCGTGCCATCGACGGCGCCTTCCTGATGCCGATCGAAGACGTCTTCTCCATCTCCGGACGCGGCACCGTCGTCACCGGACGTGTCGAGCGTGGCGTGGTCAAGGTGGGTGAAGAGGTTGCCATCGTCGGCATCAAAGACACCGTCAAGACCATCTGCACCGGTGTTGAGATGTTCCGCAAGCTGCTCGACCAGGGCGAAGCGGGCGACAACATCGGCGCGCTGCTGCGCGGCGTCAAGCGCGAAGATGTCGAGCGTGGTCAGGTTTTGGCCAAGCCCGGCTCGATCACGCCGCACACCCACTTCGAAGCCGAAGTGTACGTGCTGAGCAAGGAAGAAGGCGGACGTCACACCCCGTTCTTCAACGGTTATCGGCCGCAGTTCTACTTCCGCACCACCGACGTCACCGGTGCCTGCGAGTTGCCCGAAGGCATCGAGATGGTGATGCCTGGCGACAACGTGAAGATGACCGTCAAGCTGATCGCGCCGATCGCGATGGAAGAAGGTCTGCGCTTTGCCGTGCGCGAGGGCGGACGTACCGTCGGCGCCGGCGTGGTCGCGAAGATCATCGAGTAATCGCTATGGCCAATCAAAGAATCCGAATCCGCCTCAAGGCTTTCGATCATCGTCTGATCGACCAGTCCGCGCGTGAGATCGTCGACACCGCAAAGCGCACCGGTGCGCAGGTACGCGGCCCCGTGCCGTTGCCGTCGAAGCACGAGCGCTACACGATTCTGATCTCGCCCCACGTCAACAAGGACGCGCGCGATCAGTACGAGCTGCGGACCCACAAGCGGCTGATGGACATCGTCGATCCGACCGACAAGACCGTCGATGCTTTGATGAAGCTCGATCTGGCCGCTGGCGTCGACGTTCAGATCAAACTGAGCTGACGACCGAGGCCGCGCGGCGAGTCTGGGCTGCCGCTGAGCCAGCACCACTGAATTTTGAGGAAACGCAGATGACCATCGGAGTGATTGGGCGAAAGGCGGGGATGACGCGCATCTTCGGCGAGGACGGCAGTAGCGTACCCGTTACCGTCATCGAAGTAACGCCGAATCGCGTCACTCAGCTTAAGGATGCGGACACCGACGGCTACCGTGCCGTGCAGCTGACCACCGGCGAGCGTCGCGCATCGCGGGTGACCAAGCCCATGTCCGGTCATTTCGCCAAGGCCGGCGTTGAGGCTGGAAGTACCTTGCGGGAGTTCCGTCTCGAGGCGGGTGAAGGCGAAGAACTCGCCACCGGCGGCGCGGTCGACGTGACGGTGTTCGAGATGGGGCAGAAGGTCGACGTGCGCGGCGTGACCAAAGGTCGCGGTTTCGCTGGTGGCATCCGTCGACACAACTTTGCCGGTCAAGATGTCACTCATGGTAACTCGCTGTCGCACCGGGCGCCGGGCTCCATCGGCCAGTGCCAAACGCCTGGGCGCGTGTTCAAAGGCAAGCGCATGGCTGGCCAGATGGGTAACGTCAATCGTTGCCAGCAGAATCTCGAGGTCGTTCGTGTTGATGCCGAGCGGAACCTGTTGCTGGTGCGCGGTGGCGTTCCTGGCCCGGCCGGTGGCCGGCTCGTGGTGACGCCGTCGGTCAAGCAAAAGCAGCCGCGATAGAACATAGGGGTTGATTGGATCATGCAATTGGCAACGCGCAATGGCGCCGGCGTCGACGTTTCAGATAGCGTCTTCGGCGTCGATTACAACGAAGCCCTGATTCATCAGGTCGTGGTCGCCTATATGGCCGGCGCGCGCTCGGGAACCAAGGCACAAAAGAATCGCTCAGCAGTGAGCGGCGGTGGCGCCAAGCCGTTCCGCCAAAAGGGTACTGGCCGCGCTCGCGCGGGCACGTCTCGCGGTCCGATTTGGCGTGGCGGTGGCGTGACGTTTGCGGCACAGCCGCGTTCTTACGTCCAGAAGGTCAATCGCAAGATGTATCGCGGCGCGGTGCGCTCGATCGTCTCCGAGTTGGCTCGGCAGGAGCGGCTAAGTGTCGTCGAGGACTTCTCTCTTGCGTCGCCGAAGACGAGGGAATTAGCAGGCAAGCTTGCCGATCTCGGGTTGCGGGACGTGCTTGTGTTGGTCGACGCCTTTGACGAGAAGTTGTTTCTCGCTGCGCGGAACCTGCCCCACGTCGACGTGATGACGGCCACCGAGGTTGACCCGGTCAGCATGATCGCATTCGAGAACGTACTCGCAACCGAGGCTGCAGTACGCCGGCTAGAGGAGCGTTTGGCATGAATCAGGAAAGACTGATGAAGGTCTTGCTCGGGCCGATCATTTCCGAGAAGTCGACTATCGCGGCAGACAAGAACCAGCAGTTCGTCTTCAGGGTGGTGCCGGATGCGACCAAGCGCGAGATCGGCCAGGCAGTCGAACTGATGTTCGAGGTTGAGGTCGACGGCGTTCAGGTGGTCAACGTCAAGGGCAAGAAAAAGCGTTTTGGATCGCGGTTCGGCCGTCGGGTCGATACGCGTAAGGCATACGTGCGCTTGAAACCCGGCCACGACATCGACTTCGGCGGCGGCGCCTAGTCGCCACCGGCGCAGCATTTCGGACAACGAATCATGGCAATCGTAAAGACGAAACCGACATCGCCGGGGCGGCGATTCCAGGTCAAGGTGCGCAACACCGAACTGCACAAAGGCGGTCCGGTCGAGGCGCTGGTGTCGAAGAAGACCCGCTCCGGCGGTCGCAATAATCTTGGGCGGATCACCGTCCGACATCATGGTGGCGGCCACAAGCAGCGCTACCGCATGGTGGATTTCAAACGGCGCAAGGAAGGTGTGCCCGCGGTCGTGGAGCGTCTCGAATACGACCCCAACCGCAGCGCGAATCTGGCGCTTCTGAAATATGCCGATGGTGAGCGGGCCTACATTCTCGCTCCCAAGGGGCTGTCCGCGGGTGGACAGGTCGTGGCGGGCGAGACGGCGCCGATCAGCATCGGAAACTGTATGCCGCTGCGCAACATTCCGGTCGGCACCGAGGTGCATGCGGTCGAGATGCGGCCGGGTAAGGGAGCGCAGATTGCACGCTCCGCGGGCGCTTCGGCACAGCTGGTTGCCCGCGAGGGTCAACATGCCACGTTGCGTCTGCGCTCTGGTGAGATGCGCAAGGTGCCCGCCGACTGTCGCGCCGTCATCGGCGTTGTTGGTAACGGTGAGCACAGCCTGCGCAAGCTCGGCAAGGCTGGTGCGACACGCTGGCGCGGGGTGCGCCCGACCGTTCGCGGCGTCGTCATGAACCCGGTTGATCACCCGCATGGTGGCGGCGAGGGCCGCACCTCCGGCGGCCGTCATCCGGTGACGCCTTGGGGTGTGCCCACCAAGGGTTACAAAACGCGAAAGAACAAGCGCACAGACGGCATGATCGTTCGCCGTCGTGGTCGCAAGTAAGTTACGCGAGGATTGAGTCAGTGCCACGTTCCATCAGAAAGGGTCCCTTCGTGGACCATCACCTGGCCAAGAAGGTCACGGACGCCGTTGCGCAAAACAGCAAGCGTCCGATCAAGACCTGGTCGCGTCGCTCGATGATCCTGCCGGAAATGGTCGGTCTGACCATCGCCGTGCACAACGGTCGACTGCACGTGCCGGTCCTGGTCAACGAGAACATGATCGGCCACAAGCTTGGCGAATTCGCGCTGACGCGGACGTTCCGCGGGCATGCCGCGGATCGCAAGGCGAAGAAGCGCTAGGAGTACGACGATGCGAGCACAGGCAACGCTCAAGTACGCGCGTATCTCCGCGCAGAAGGCGAGGTTGGTCGGGGACCAGATCCGCGGCCAACATGTCGAGCGGGCACTGAACGATCTCACGTTCAGCACCAAGAAGGCGGCCGCCATTATGCGCCAGATCCTTGAGTCCGCCATCGCTAACGCGGAGAACAACGCGGGCGCCGATGTCGACGAGCTCAAGGTCGTCGAGGTGCAGGTAAACGAGGGTCCGACGATGAAGCGCATCCGCGCCCGGGCCAAGGGTCGCGCGTCACGCATCCTAAAGCGCACCAGCCACATCAGTGTCACGGTTGCGGAACGATAACGCCGGAGTATCCAAATGGGACAAAAAGTACACCCAACCGGGATTCGTCTCGGCATCGTTAAGGACTGGAACTCGACTTGGTATGCGGATTCCAAGCACTACGCTGAATTGCTGAACAACGACCTTGAGGTGCGGGCCTTCTTGAAAAAGAAGCTGGCCGCTGCGTCGGTCAGTCGCATTCAGATCAATCGTCCTGCTCGCAACGCGCACATCACGATTCACACCGCCCGGCCCGGTGTTGTGATCGGCAAAAAGGGCGAAGACATCGACAAGCTTCGCGCAGAGGTGTCCGCACGCATGGGTATCCCGGTGCACATCAGCATCGAGGAAATCCGCAAACCGGAACTTGACGCGCAACTGGTTGCAGAAGGCATCGCCCAGCAGCTCGAACGCCGCATCATGTTCCGCCGAGCGATGAAACGTGCGGTTCAGGCAAGCATGCGCGTTGGGGCTGGCGGCATTCGCGTCAACATCGCAGGTCGTCTCAACGGTGCTGAGATCGCTCGGTCTGAGTGGTATCGCGAGGGACGGGTCCCGTTGCACACGCTACGCGCGGACATCGACTATGGCTTTGCCGAAGCGCGAACCACCTACGGCATTCTCGGCGTGAAGGTCTGGATCTTCCGTGGCGAGGTGTTTGACGACATGCAAGAGGATGCGGCGCCGGACAAGCGCGCTCGCAGAAAGGGCTGAGTCATGCTGCAACCGAAAAGAACAAAGTTCCGTAAGCAACACAAGGGTCGCAACCGCGGCTTGGCGCAGAGTGGCGCTGATGTGTCTTTCGGAGAGTTTGGCCTGAAGGCCGTTGGCCGTGGTCGTCTGACCGCGCGTCAGATCGAGGCGGCTCGTCGTGCCATTACCCGCCGCGTTCGGCGCGGCGGCAAGTTGTGGATTCGCGTCTTCCCGGACAAGCCCGTGTCGAAGAAGCCACTTGAAGTCCGCATGGGCAAAGGCAAGGGTAACGTCGAGTACTGGGTCGCGCTAATCCAGCCGGGACGCATGCTCTACGAGATCGAGGGCGTCTCTGAAGAGCTCGCGCGTGAGGCCTTTAAGCTGGCTGCGGCGAAGCTACCGGTACAGACGCGGTTCGAAAAGAGGACGGTACTCTGATGAAGCCAACCGAATTGAGACAGCAGTCCCTGCCAGAGCTCGAGAAGCAGCTCCACGAACTGCTCAAGGAACAGTTTGCATTGCGTATGCAAAAGGGCAGTGACCAACTGAACCGGCCATCGCAGTTCAAAGTCGTACGTCGAAACATCGCGCGCGTGAAAACGCTGATGGCGGAGAAGCAAGTGGGTAGCCGGGCATGAGCGAGCAGGACATGAGCGAACAAGCGTCGAATCGCATCGTCACCGGGCGGGTAGTCAGCAGCGCGATGGAGAAGACCGTGACGGTCCTCATCGAGCGCCGCGTCAAGCACCCGCTGTACGGCAAGTTCATGCGCCGTTCCACGAGGCTGCATGCGCATGATGAGAACAATGAGTGCAACGCCGGCGATTGGGTTCGGGTTGAGCAGTGCCGCCCGTTGTCGAAGACGAAGTGCTGGCGTCTGGTCGAGGTCGTCGAGAAGGCCCGCTAACCAACTGGTTATTGGTCTTCGCGACGCGCGCCCGAAACAGGGCCGCGCGAACGGGTCCTCGGCTGCTCTATGTCGCCGCACTGGCCCAGCCGTCGCAGGCTTGAATGAATCTAGAGGTAGGTCAAGACAATGATTCAAATGCAAACCCGCCTCGGCGTGGCCGACAACAGCGGTGCGCGTTCGGTGATGTGCATTAAGGTGTTGGGCGGCTCGCACCGTCGTTACGCCGGTATTGGCGACGTCATCAAAGTCACCGTGAAGGATGCCATTCCACGCGGCAAGGTTAAGAAGGGCGATGTGTTCAACGCGGTGGTGGTGCGCACCCGCAAGGGCGTGCGTCGTCCGGATGGCTCGCTGATCCGTTTTGATGGCAATGCCGCCGTGTTGTTGAACAATCAGTTGCAGCCCATCGGCACCCGCATCTTTGGTCCGGTTACCAGAGAGTTGCGCGGCGAGCGCTTCATGAAGATCATCTCGCTAGCGCCTGAAGTCTTGTGACTGTTGTCTTGTGACTGACGCGCTGTGACGGCCGATTATTTGACCTTCAGCAGTGGGTCGATCCCCGCAGTACGGCGTGCGCGGGCGACGTGTTTTCAGGGGAATTGCGATGAGAAAGATTAAGGTGGGTGACGACGTCATGGTCGTTGCCGGTAGAGACAAAGGCAAGCGGGGCACCGTCCTGCGCGTGCTCGACGACGGTCACGTCGTGGTCGAAAACGTCAACGTTGTCAAGAAGCACCAACGTGGCAACCCGCAGCGGGGCGTGCCTGGCGGGATCATTGACAAAGAGATGCCGATCGATGCATCGAACATCGGGCTCTATAACCCGCGCAAGAACGGCGCGGACCGCGTCGGGTTTAAAATCCTCGCCGACGGCAAAAAGGTTAGGGTCTTCAAGTCCGACGGCGAAGTCGTCGACGTCTGAGTGAAAGAACATGTCCAGGCTACAGACAACGTACCAAGAACAAATCGTCGGGGAGCTGCAGAAGCACTTCGGCTATTCCAGCGTCATGCAGGTTCCGCGGATCGTTAAGATCACGCTGAATATGGGTGTCGGTGAAGCCATCAACGACAAGAAGATCATGGATAATGCGGTTCGGGACATGACCCAGATCGCCGGGCAGAAGCCCATCGTAACGAAGGCGCGCAAGTCCGTTGCTGGCTTTAAGATCCGCGAGGAATGGCCGATCGGCTGCAAGGTCACATTGCGGCGGGAGCGTATGTACGAGTTCCTCGACCGACTGATCAATGTCGCGATTCCGCGCGTCCGAGATTTCCGGGGGCTGAGTCCCAAGGCCTTTGACGGTCGGGGCAACTACTCGATGGGCGTGCGTGAGCAGATCATCTTCCCGGAGATCGACTACGACAAGATCGACGCCGTACGGGGTCTGGATGTCACTATCACGACCACGGCTCGAACCGATGAAGAGGGGCGTGCACTGCTCAACGCCTTCAAGTTTCCGTTTAGGACCTAGGCAGGATTATGGCAAAGAAGAGCATGATCGCGCGGGAAGTCAAGCGCGAGCAGACCGCTAAGCGATTCGCCGAGAAGCGTACGCAGCTAAAGGCGGTGATCAACGACCGTAGTTCGTCACCGGAGCAGATCGACATGGCTTTAGCGGCCATGCAAAAGCTCCCTCGCGACGCGGGCCCGACGCGGCAGCAGCGCCGGTGCCAAGTGACGGGCCGTCCCCATGCGGTCTACCGTAAGTTTGGACTGTCCCGCAACAAGCTGCGTGAAGCGGTCATGCGCGGCGACGTCCCCGGTGTCGTCAAGGCGAGTTGGTAACGGCATCTGCCGTTACCCCAGTCCCTGACTGCGACCGACCCTAAACCCGATTGGGTATCGCGCCAATCTTGGCGGGCTGACCCTGGAGAGCACAATGAGTACGTCAGATCCCATCGCGGATATGCTTACGCGTATCCGTAACGGCCAGGCGCGCGGCAAAATTACTATCAGTATGCCGTCGTCGAAACAGAAAGTGGCCATCGCCAGCTTGCTCAAGGACGAAGGCTATATCGCCGATTTCTCGGTAGACCCCGGCGATGAAAAACCACAGCTCGAGTTGAAGCTCAAGTATTTCCGCGGCAAGCCCGTCATCGAGTTCATCAAGCGCGTGTCGCGCCCCGGTCTGCGCATCTATCGTGGCAAAGACGACATCCCGCAAGTCTGGGGTGGGCTTGGCATCGCCATCGTCTCGACCTCGCAGGGCCTGATGAGCGATCGTGCGGCACGCGGCGCCGGTTACGGTGGCGAAGTCCTGGCATTTGTGGCTTAAGGGGATCGACAGATGTCAAGAATCGCAAAAGCGCCCATCAATATTCCGTCCGGGGTCAACGTCGACATCGACGGCGCCGCGGTAACGGTTAAGGGCCCGAAAGGCACGTTGTCCTGGAACCTGCACCCGACCGTCAGTCTCACGTCGGAGGATCAGACGCTTCAGGTCGCTCCTGTCTCCGACAAGGGGAACGACTGGGCCATGGCCGGCACCACTCGTGCGCTGATCAACAATATGGTGGTCGGTGTCAGTACGGGTTTTGAACGCAAGCTTACACTGATCGGCGTCGGCTACCGTGCGCAAGCCAAGGGCAAAGTTCTGAACCTGGCTCTGGGCTTTTCGCACCCAATCGATTATCCGGTTCCGGAAGGCATCGAGATCGAAACCCCGACACCGACCGAAATCATCGTCAAGGGGTCGGACAAACAGCGGGTGGGTCAGGTCGCAGCGGAAATCCGCGCCAAACGGCCGCCGGAGCCCTACAAGGGTAAGGGTGTGCGCTATTCGGATGAGCAGGTCATCCGCAAAGAAGCGAAGAAGAAATAGGGGGTATGACGATGGACAAGAAAGCTGCTCGTCTGCGTCGTGCGATGCGTTCACGCGCCAAGATGCGCGAACTCAGGGCATTCCGGCTGTGCGTATTTCGTTCGCCACGCCACATGTACGCACAGGTCATTTCCCCGGACGGCAACCAAGTCGTTGCGAGTGCCTCCACCTTGGACAAGGATTTTCGCCAGGTGACCGAAGGCTACTCGGGTAACGCAAGCGCCGCTGCTGCTATCGGAAAGGTGATCGCCGACCGCGCACGCGCTGCCGGCGTTGAGCGCGTCAGCTTCGACCGCTCCGGTTTCAAATATCACGGTCGTGTGAAGGCGTTGGCAGACGCCGCACGCGAGCACGGACTCCAGTTCTGAGGACGCATCCATGTCTAACTACAATCCTAAGGCAGAGGGCGACGACCTCCTCGAGAAACTGATCTCCGTCAACCGTGTCGCCAAGGTGGTGAAGGGCGGCCGGGTGTTTGGTTTCGGTGCGTTGACGGTCGTCGGCGACGGCAAGGGCCGGGTCGGCTTCGGCACCGGTAAGGCACGTGAGGTGCCCGTCGCGATTCAGAAGGCAATGGAATCCGCGCGCAAGAACATGATCGACGTGCGCCTGCGCGGCTCGACGCTGCAGTACCCGATGGTCGGCCGTCACGGTGCCGCCAAGGTCTACATGCAGCCCGCCTCCGACGGTACCGGCATCATCGCCGGTGGCGCGATGCGCGCCGTGTTCGAGGTCGTCGGAGTCCAAAACGTGCTGGCCAAGTGTATCGGCACCAACAACGCGATGAACGTGGTTCGCGCGACCATCGAAGGCCTGGCTCGCATGGCGGACGCCGAAAGCGTCGCCGCTAAGCGGGGCAAGACCGTCGAAGAGATCCTGGGGTAAACGATATGGCCGACAACAAGACGATGAAGGTCAAGCTGGTTCGCAGTGTCTACGGGCGCCTGAAGAACCATCGCGACTGCGTTCGTGGCCTCGGGCTTCGCCGGATGCATCAGGTGGTCGAACTCGAAGACACACCGGCCACCCGCGGAATGCTGAACAAGGTCTCCTACATGGTCGACCTGGTAGAGGAAGGCTGACATGCGACTCAATGAACTCAAGCCCGCCGAGGGCAGCAATCCCGATCGCAAGCGCGTCGGCCGCGGCATCGGCAGCGGACTCGGCAAGACCGGCGGTCGTGGCCACAAGGGGCAGAAGTCCCGTGCGGGCGGCTTTCATAAGGTTGGCTTCGAGGGCGGTCAGATGCCGCTGCAGCGTCGCCTGCCTAAGATCGGCTTTCGCTCACGGATCTCCCGCGTCAGTGACGAGATCCGCCTCAACGAGCTGTCGCACGTGGAGGGTAGCGAGGTCACGCTTGACAGTTTGCGGACCGCCGGGTTGATCGATCGGGACATCAAGCGCGTCAAGGTGATCAAGTCAGGCTCGATCGAGCGGGCGGTGACCGTTCGCGGCATTGGCGTGACGGCCGGCGCGCGGGCGGCCATCGAGGCTGCCGGCGGCTCGGTCGAAGACTAGCGACCCGGGCGGGTCTGCGTCCACCACGACACCGACTACACGAGCGACATCACAACCATGGCTAACAACAGCGCATCCGTCATGCAGTCACTGAGCGGCATGGGCAAGCTGACCGAACTGCGTCAGCGCCTGTTGTTCGTGTTGGGCGCGCTCCTGGTCTATCGCATCGGCACCTTCATTCCGGTCCCGGGTGTCAACCCGGAGGCATTGGCGGTGTTGTTCGATCAGAATCAAGGATCGATTCTGGACATGTTCAACATGTTTTCGGGCGGTGCCCTGGAGCGGGCAAGCATTCTCGCCCTCGGCATCATGCCGTACATCTCAGCTAGCATCATCATGCAGTTGATGAGTTCGGTGATTCCGAAGCTCGAGCAGTTGAAGAAGGAAGGCGAGTCTGGACGTCGCAAGATCACGCAATACACGCGCTACGGCACCGTGGTGCTGGCCACGTTCCAGGCGATAGGTATCTCGTTTGCCCTGCAAGGACAGACCGCGGGCGGTTCGCCGATCGTCGTGACGCAGGGGGTCGGCTTCGTCTTCACTGCGGCCGTGTCGCTGGTGACCGGAACAATGTTCCTGATGTGGCTCGGCGAGCAGATCACCGAGCGAGGGATCGGGAACGGCATCTCGTTGATCATTTTCGCGGGCATCGTCGCGGGCTTGCCGGCTGCGGTCGGCGGTACGCTCGAATTGGTGCGTACCGGTGAGATGAACGCGCTCTCCGTGCTGGCGTTGTTCGCGCTCGCGCTGGCGGTCACCGCCTTCGTCGTATTTGTCGAACGCGGTCAACGACGCATCACCGTTAACTACGCGCGGCGCCAGCAAGGGCGGCGCATGATGGCTGCACAGAGCACACACCTGCCTCTGAAGCTGAACATGGCGGGCGTCATACCGCCGATCTTCGCGTCGAGCATTATCCTGTTCCCAGGCACGCTCGGGCAGTGGTTCGGGCAGTCGGAGGATTTACGCTGGATTGCGGATATCACCAGTAAACTGTCTCCGGGTGAACCGATTTACGTGATCATGTACGCGACGGCAATCATCTTCTTCTGCTTCTTTTACACGGCGCTTGTGTTCAATGCGAAGGACACCGCCGATAATCTGAAGCGTTCGGGGGCGTTCATCCCCGGAATTCGCCCCGGCGAGCAAACGGCGCGGTACATCGACACGGTCATGACCCGCCTCACCGCCGCCGGTGCACTGTACATTACCGCGGTCTGTCTGCTGCCGGAGTTCCTGATCGTTGGCTGGAACGTCCCGTTCTACTTCGGCGGCACGTCGCTGTTGATCGTGGTCGTCGTCGTCATGGACTTCATGGCACAGGTGCAGGCGCACCTCATGTCCCATCAGTACGAAGGTCTGATGAAAAAGGCCAACCTGAAGGCCCCAGGCGGCGGGATGTTGCGCTAACGCGGCGACACGACCCCGGCCTACCGGATATTTATCGGAGACAACACCATGAAAGTTCGTGCATCAGTCAAAAAGATCTGCCGCAATTGCAAAGTCATTCGTCGCAACGGTGCCGTGCGCGTGATCTGCAAGGACCCACGGCATAAGCAACGCCAGGGTTAATTGCGGCTACTGCTCTCGGTTTTGTTTGACCGAGAGGCAGAAATTGTTATACTAGGCGGTTTCCGCTCATTCATTTCCGTCGATTTCCCAGGAGCTCAAGCCGCATGGCCCGTATCGCTGGAGTCAATATTCCGGACCGTAAGCATGCGATCATCGCGCTCACGTCCATCTATGGTATCGGTCGTTCGCTGGCAGCCAAGATCTGCGACGAGGCGAACGTGCCGACCACCGCTCGTATGCTGGACCTGACCGATGAAGAAGTCGAGCGTCTGCGCACCTCGGTCGGCAAGTATTCGGTTGAGGGTGACCTTCGTCGAGAGGTCTCCATGAACATCAAGCGCCTGATGGATCTCGGTTGTAATCGAGGCATCCGGCATCGGCGCGGTCTACCGCTGCGCGGACAGCGAACCCAGACCAACGCGCGCACCCGCAAGGGGCCGCGTCGTCCCATCAAGCGTTAGGCCCAATTTCGCGACAGGGGGCCTTGGCCCAAGCGCCAGCAGCCAACGCCTGTAGCCCGGAGATCATTCAGTGGCGAAGCCAGTACGTACCAAGAAGAAGGTCAAGAAGCAGGTCGCCGATGGGATTGCCCATGTGCACGCCTCCTTCAACAACACCATTGTGACCATCACCGATCGTCAGGGTAACGCCTTGGCCTGGGCGACTGCTGGAGGCTCTGGCTTCCGTGGTTCCCGCAAGAGCACGCCCTTCGCTGCACAGGTCGCGGCATCGCGCGCCGGCGCGGCGGCCAAGGAGTTCGGCGTGATGAATCTCGACGTCAACGTGAAGGGACCGGGGCCAGGGCGAGAGTCCGCGGTCCGTGCGCTGAACAGCGCCGGTTTCAAGGTGACGAGTATCACCGACGTGACGCCAATCCCGCATAACGGCTGTCGGCCGCCCAAGAAGCGGCGTGTCTGACGTGCTGCGCTAACAGGAGAACACACTGACATGGCAAGGTATACAGGACCAACCTGCAAGCTGGCTCGGCGCGAAGGCGTCGATCTCGGGCTCAAGAGCCGTGCTCGGTCACTCGAGACCAAGTGCAAGATGGAAAAGACGCCGGGGCAGTCTCAAGACCGCCGCCGCCGGGTTTCCGACTACGGGCTTCAGCTACGCGAAAAGCAAAAGGTGCGCCGCATCTATGGCGTGATGGAAAAGCAGTTCCGCAACTACTACCACGAGGCCGCCCGTAAGAAAGGTGCCACGGGCGAGAACCTGTTGCAGCTGCTTGAGACGCGTCTGGACTGCGTCGTCTACCGCATGGGATTCGGTTCGACACGCGCCGAGGCGCGCCAACTGATCGGTCACAAGGGCGTGTTGGTCAACGGCAAGGTCGTCTCCGTCCCGTCGTTCAGCGTCTCCCCGGAAGACGAGATCGAGGTGCGCGAGAAGGCCAAGAAGCAGCTGCGCGTGCAGGGTGCGCTTGCGCTGGCCGAGCAGTATGGCTTTCCCGACTGGATCGACGTAGACAGCAAGGCCTTCAAGGGTGTGTTCAAGCGAGTACCGGACCGGGCCGACCTGCCGGCGGATATCAACGAATCGCTGATCGTCGAGCTCTACTCGAAGTAAGCGGACTGCAGGGGAGTTTTTATGGCCGACGCCGGTACCGGATTTCTAAAGCCTCGCATCGTCAAGGTCGAGCCCGTCGCGGGCAGCCAGCATCGTGCCAGGGTGTCGATGGAGCCGCTGGAGCGGGGCTTTGGACACACCTTGGGCAATGCACTGCGCCGCATCCTTCTGTCGTCGATGGACGGTTATGCGGTCACCGAGGTCGAGATACAGGGCATCTCTGCACGAATACACGACCATCGAGGGCGTGCAACAAGACGTGTTGGAGATCCTGCTCAACCTCAAGCAGCTTGCCATCACATTGCACGGGCGGGAAGAGGCAACGTTCACGCTAAGCAAAGTCGGTCCGGGGCCGGTAACGGCCGCGGACATCGCCATCGATCACACGGCAGACATCGCCAACCCGGATCTGATGATCGCCAATCTGACCGGCGATACGGAACTCAGCATGACGCTGACCATTCGCCGCGGACTGGGCTACGAGCCGGCGACTCAGCGGGAGGCGGAGTCAGGCGAAGATCGCCCGATCGGGAAGCTGCCGCTTGACGCGTCCTTCAGCCCGATTCGGCGGGTCGCGATCGAAGTGCAGTCGGCGCGTGTCGAACAGCGGACCGACCTCGATCGTCTCGTGGTCGACATCGAGACCAACGGCACGATCGACCCCAAGGACGCGATCCAGCGTTCCGCGGGTATCCTGCGCGACCAGCTCTCGAGCTTCGTCGATCTGGATCAGAGCGTCGGCGCGGAAAGCCCGGTGGAGTATGCACCGGAGGAGCCGCCGTTCGATCCGATCCTGGTGCGTCCGGTGGACGAATTGGAGCTGACGGTGCGCTCGGCCAATTGCCTCAAGGCCGAGAACATCTATCTGATTGGCGACCTGATTCAGCGCACCGAGGTGGAGCTGCTGAAGACACCAAACCTCGGTAAGAAGTCCCTGACCGAGATCAAGGACGTACTTGCGACGCGGGGGCTCTCTCTCGGCATGCGGCTGGACAACTGGCCGCCCGAGAACATCGAAGAACTGATGGTCAAGTAAACAAGCGGAACACGAACGATGCGCCATCGCAAGGCTGGAAGACAACTTAACCGAAACAGTGCCCATCGCGAGGCAATGTTTCGCAACATGGCTGGCTCGTTGATTCGTCACGAGCTGATCAAGACGACCGTACCGAAGGCTAAGGAGCTGCGGCGGGTCGCTGAGCCACTGATTACGCTGGCCAAGACGGACTCGGTCCATCATCGGCGGTTGGCATTTTCTCGGCTGCGGGACAAGGAGGCGGTTGGCAAGCTGTTCTCAGAGCTGGGTCCGCGCTACGAGGCGCGTCCGGGCGGCTATTTGCGCATCCTCAAGTGCGGTTTCCGGCCCGGCGATGCTGCCCCCATGGCCTACGTTGAGCTGGTCGATCGTCCTATCGTCGAGAAAGAGGATGACGACGACGAGTGACCGATCGGCGGCGTTGCGTGGGGTGCGCCAGGCGCACCGAGGCGATCAAGGCCGGGCAATGCCCGGCCTTGATCGTTTTTGCGTCGGCGAGCAAGGCCGTTTCGGCGCGCTCGCATCCCAGGGGTGATACGTTTGCGCGGGAGGGGGCGATGAAGCTCGACGGACCGCCGCGCCGGATCGCGCTGGTAACGGACTTTGGTGACGGTCCCTACACAGGGCAGATGCAGCTAACGCTGTCGGCCCTTGCAGAGCGGGCGATCGTTGTGTCTCTGGTGTCCAACCTGGTGCCGTTTCGGCCGGACCTCGCCGGGTTTCTCTTGCCTGGGCTGATGCTGCGGATGCCGTCGCCGACGCTGTATCTCTGCGTCGTCGATCCCGGCGTTGGCGGTGCGCGCGAGGTGCTGGCCGCCAGGGTCGGGGACGACTGGTTGCTTGGACCGGACAATGGGCTGCTGGTGCCAAGCATTCGGCGCGACCCTGGGGCCCGGATCTACCGGGTGGGCTGGCGGCCCGAGGTCCTGTCCGACAGCTTTCATGGCCGCGACCTATTCGCGCCGATTGCGGCCGCGATGGCAGCTGGGGAATTGCCGGACGCTTCGCCCGTGGACCTGGCTGAGCTGCGTGGCGTGGAATGGCCCAGGGTGTTGAGCAAGGTCTGTTATGTCGACGTCTACGGCAATCTCATCAGTGGCCTCTGGGCCGATGCGATTCCCCGCCACACCCGGTTCGGCGTCGGTGGTTTCGAGCTCGGCTTCGCACGTACCTTTTGCGAGGTCCCGCCGGGGACGCCATTCTGGTATCGCAATGCCTTCGGTCTGCTGGAAATCGCCGCTAACCAGGCCCGCGCGGACCGGCTTCTTGGCCTGGTCCCCGGCGATTCGCTGCCGCTGCTGCAGCCATGACTGCGTCCGATTAGGATGTTCGGTTTTCCCAACGCCGGCATCGCCTTTCGCGGCTGTCTTTGTAAGTGTTTTCGCTGGTCTCACTCCTTGGCTTGTGCGCTACACTTTCTCACTCTGATCGGAGATCGCCAGCGCGATGACGCCGACCGCCGATCTCGCGGGACCAGCCAACCGGTTCAGCCCATCACTCCGTTTTCTGCGCGCATGTCCATGCAACGCATCATTTCCGCGAAACACTGGCTCCATGCCCAAGTGTGGCTGCGCGCCATGATCAATACCGCGCAACAAGCGCTGCGTTCGCCGAGGTCGCTGCGCGCCATGATTGCCAGGCTGATGGTCTTAATGCCCGCGGTCGCGTCGCAGCAAGCCTTTTCCGGAGCAGCAGTCGGCGCATGCACTGCTGAATGCGATCGATGGCTGATCGCTTTTTCCTGGACCGTTTTCCAGGCGCATTCGAGTTTGATCGATAAACGGGCAGACGCCCACCAAGCAGAGACAGGAGCGAGTGATGGCTAATTTTACAGATCTCATCGGTGCCTTCATGCAGAACAGCATGGGGCCCTCCGGTGGCAGCCGCATCGGTAGCGCACTGGAGCAATTGCAGCGGTCAGGGTTTGGCGGTATCGGGGGCGGGATGGGTGGTGCCCCATCAGGTGTGCAGCCCGGCGCTGGTCCGGGAGGATTGCTCGGCAGCATCTTCGATGTCGTCCAGGGCGGTCTGAGCAGCGCCGCGCAGAGCCCAGGCCAGGCCGGCGGTCTGGGCGCCGTGCTGGGCTCGCTGCTCGGCGGTGGCAAAGGCGCGGTTCAGGGCGGCATGCTGGCCGTTCTCGCCAGCGTCGCGATGAAGGCGCTACAGTCCGCGGGCCAGGATGCGTCGGCCGGAGCCGCTGCGGGTGGGGGTATGCCCATGGGGATGCCGGTCGGTGGTGCGGCCGGGCCCTGGTCTGGCGGAGATGTGCCTGTTGGCATGCGGATGCCTCGCAACACCGCCGAGCAGGAGGCGCTCGAATCGACCGCGCAACTGGTGCTGAAGGGCATGATCAACGCGGCCAAATCCGACGGTCAGATCTCGCCGGACGAGATGCAGCGCATTGTCGGCAAGTTACAGGAGTCTGGCGCCGATCAAGGCTTGCAGCAATGGGTCTTGCAGCAGATGCAGGAGCCTCTGAACGTGCAGGCGTTTGCCGCGGAGATTCCGAACCAGGAGGTTGCCGCGCAGGTCTACGCGGCCTCGTTGCTCGCCATCGAAGTCGACACCGATGCCGAACGGCAGTACCTGCAGGCGTTTTCAAGAGCCGCGAACCTGCATCCGCTGGTGGTTGGTCAGATACACCAGACGCTAGGCGTGACCGCCTAGCCGACGCAACCCCCGAGCGCATCCAATGCGCTTGGAGGCGTCGGGTCCTGGATGCTTGGGGTCACGAGCACTCCTTGTGGGAGCGGCTTGTAGCCGCGATCTGGCCACAAAGACAGCCGCTGTCGTTGCCGTCGCGATTGCAAATCGCTCCCACGCGCCTGTGGGAGCGGCTTGCAGCCGCGACCTAGCCACGCGGACAGTCGGCAGCGTGAGGCTTGTCGCGCAAAACTGCCTCGACTTCGGCCTCGCTCACCGGCAGTGTCAGCACCGCATGCAGCGGAAAGCGCTCGGCGAGCAACGGCACGTAGCCGACCTGCTCCTTGCTCACCAACACGATGACCCGCGCTGCCGGCGCCAGCTTACGCAGGCTGGCAAGAAAGACATCAAGGTTGCAGACGTTGGCGCCGGCGTAGTTGTTGCCAAAGCCATAGAAGAACTCGGCGACTACCCAGTCTGGCGCGGCGCGCTTGAGTGCTTGTAGCGACTTGCGCTGCGACGCTAGCTTGACCTGCGTGATGCCGAGACGCTGATACAGCGCGTCGAGCCGCGGATGGCCGGGAGATTCGATGATCGAGAAGACTGTGGTCATGGCGTTTCGTGTTGCGCTCATCCTCGTCGTTGCCGGCGGCTGCGCTTGGGAGGAGGCACGGCCGGCATTGACCGGGTTGTCGCTGACGGTCACGCGGCCAATCGTCGTACCGCCCGGCCGCGCGCATGCGATCCTGCAGGGCGGCCGGCTTACCCAAGCCAGCAACAAGTTCGAACCCTACTGCGAATTAGAGGTGCGAACCGTCTCCGGCGCAACACCTCAACGGCTGACGACCGGCGAGTTTCAGGTTAGCAGGACCACTCAGCGGCTGCTGTTGGACCCGACGACGCGCATCCCCGCCATCTTGGTTGCATCCAGTTGCTCCGACCCTCTGTTCCAGGAGTCGGTCTGGTGGCTCGTGTCGGCCGAGCCCAGCGATGTCGTGTTTTTGCGGTGCATTGCTCCGTACTACAACTGCGCCTTTGGACCGCCGCTATCACCGGACCAAGTGCAGCAGCAGGTCGGGCGCTATCTGGCCGTCCGCGTCGCCGATCCACTGGCACGGGCCCACTGAGGCCAAGCTTGCTTGACGGACCTCGGCGTCAGCGCCGAACTTGGTTACGCGATCAGCGTCTTCTTGATCTCTCCTGCGTACACCCGCATCTCGATTCCCCCGGCAACTTCCTGGGTGTCGGCCAGAAACCTGGTACGGTGGAGCTTCGTTACCGCGATGGCCGTTTCCAGGCTCTTGGCCGCATCGTAAACACCGAAGCTGCCGTCACTGAATCGGCTTTGGGTGCGGCTCTTCTGAAACGACCGGGCCGGACTAAAGAAACAGAGGCTTAGCGAGACTGTGGCGGAAAACGACTGATGACGGGGACCCCTTTTGGGTAGGAAACTTAAGGTGCGAATCTTTTGCAACCGACCCGAGGAGACCCCGTCGATGACATCTTATGCGATCACGGCCAGTGCGATCGAGCACTACGCGGATGCGCTTGCGCAGTTTGAACACCTGCTGGGCAGACTCAGCGACGAGGAGAACCAGCGGGTAACCCATGGTGCGTTGGAGGCCATGGTGCAAACCGAGGGCGGCGAGTTGTTGCGCCGGCTGATTCAAGGGCACCTCGACCAGCGCAGTATCGAGGAGCCGATCCACGAGCGCGTGGTGGGCGCGGATGGGGTTGCGCGCACGCATCGGCGCGAAGGCTGCAGGCGACGCCTGGAGAGTCGCTTCGGGGAGGTGATCGTCACTCGCCGTGGCTATGGTGGGCGGGGTTTGGAGAGTATCTTCCCCCTGGATGCGCAGCTGAACCTACCGCCGGACAAGTACTCGCACGGACTGCGCGAGGTGCTGGTGGAAGAGGTCGTTGGCGGGTCCTTCGATGCGGCGGTGGAGCATCTGGAGCGTGCCGGCGGCGGGCAGATGGCGAAGCGCCAGGCCGAGGAGGTGGCGGTGCGCCTGAGCCAGGATTTCGATGCCTTCTACGAGCAGCCGGTTGCCGGGCACCAAAGCGGATGCGACGGGGACAAGCTGTTGGTCATCAGCGCCGATGGCAAGGGCATCGTGATGCATCCCAAGAGTCTGCGCGAGGCCACGCGCCAGGCCCTGGAGCGAGCCGCGCACAAGCAGCACACGCGGCTGAGTCCGGGCGAGAAGAAAAACCGCAAACGCATGGCCACGGTGGTCTCGGTCTACGAGGTCGATCCCTACCCGCGCACCCCCGAGCAGATCCTCGATCCCGACCAACCGCCTGAGGCAAAGCGCCCGCGACCGCAGCACAAACGCACCTGGGCGCGTGTCGAGGCCGCGCAGGGGGCGGTCATTGAACAGGCCTTTGTGGAAGCGGTGCGCCGGGATCCGGATCAGCAGATGCGCTGGGTGGTGCTAACCGATGGGCAGGAAGACCTGCTGCGCCAAGTCGTCGCTGCCGCCAGGCGTTACAAGGTCGACATCGTCGTGGTGCAGGATTTCGTGCATGTCCTGGAGTACCTCTGGAAGGCCGCCTATGCCCTCCACCCGCAGGACGCCGAGACACGCGAGGGCTGGGTGATGGATCGGGCAAGCGCCGTGCTACAGGGCAACGCCAAGGACGTGGCGGTGGGTCTGCGTCGCGCCGCCACCCGCAAGCAGCTCAGCCAAAGCGCGCGCAAGCCCGTCGACAAAGCTGCCGATTACATCGACAACAACCGGCAACGACTCCAATACGACCGCGCCCTGGCGCACGGACTGCCGATCGCCACCGGCGTCATCGAAGGCGCGTGTCGACATCTGGTCAAGGACCGCATGGATATCACCGGCGCGCGCTGGGGCTTGCATCGGGCCGAAGCCATCCTCAAGCTGCGATCACTGAAGATCAGCGGCGACCTGCCGGCCTACCTGGCGTTTCACTTCGAACAGGAGCACAAGCGCAACTACCCGCAGCCGCCGATTCCTCTGGCAGTGCCCGAGGCCGCCTAACATGAATCCGCGCGACAAGCGCACAAGGCGACCAAAACGCCGATTCTAACCACACGATTCTTGGTCAGGCAGTGTCGTTACAAAAGAGCCG
>CAVOGV010000006.1:0-45069 GCA_963695445.1 uncultured Gammaproteobacteria bacterium
GCCAGGCCGAGCGCGGTCGCGGTCAGGCTGCAGAATTTGACGAAGCTGCGCCGGGTGATCCCCTGGCGGCGCATGACCTCGTAGAAGGTCTCCAACTGTGGCGTTGATCGTGGCATCGGCTTGTGGTCCCCGTTGGTGGGTCGGCGGCGCCACCACCAGTGCCAAGCATTGGAATGACGCGCCGCTCGTTCGTTGTCAGGGAGACTGAAAGCACAGGCCGGGCCAGAATTACATTCTTGATCTCTACCAATGAGTTGAGATTCTCCCCTTGCGCTGAATCAAAACGCAGATGCAAAGTAAATTTGCAGTCAGCACAACAACCGGAAAGAAGATTTGCACTCGGATGCATGCACCGAACAACCGACGGACCTATGCCAATGAACAACCAGCAGGACCCACGCAACCACCATTGGGGTCCGCAGCACTACGACGAGCATTTGGCATTGAAGGTCCCAGCGCTGATGTGGCTGACGTTGGCGTTCCTGGTGCGCCACCTATTGCTGCTCGGCATCACCTTCATGCCCACCACCGGAGACGAAATCACCGTGCTGCGGGAACTGATCCGGCCGGAGTATCTAATCGCGGATCTGATCGCCCTGCCGGTGCTGGTGGTCGCGCTGCGGCGCCGACCGCACGCGCCTGACTGGATGCGCAAACTGTGGTCCGCAGGCCGATCGCTGCTGACCCTGTCCGCGCTGGTCTATCTCGCGCTGCTAGGCGGGACGCTGCTCAACTCAGAGCGGCGACTCATGGAAACCCTCAACGAGGCGACGCTAATCTCGATCCTGCTGAGCGTGGCCGCGCTTCTCTATCTGTGGCGGTCGGTGTTGGTGCGCGACCTATTTCGGGACTTTCCGGTCTAGCAACTCGCCACAGCCGCCAGGATCGGTGATCAGGCTCCAGACGTCCGGGCGCTCTTTCCGGGCACGCTGCAACATGTCATTCAAGTTGGTGTAACAGGGCTGACGCCTGCCATGGAAATCAACCACCGGGCCGAGTTTGATCCAGTGCACCCCGAGCTTGGCGTACATGCGCAATAAGGCAGGCTCCATCTCGGCCACCCAGTGCGTGATGCCATGGCGGCGACTATTGAAAACCATCGCCTGCACCAGCCCCAACGAAAGGTGAGGCACGCGACGCTGCTCGGCCTGGGAACGCTCCGACCACAAGGGGCCGACACCGGTCGGGGTCGGCGCATCCTCGGCCCGGCGGCGGAATAGTTTGGACACGGCAAAACGCGAGACCTCCGCTAACCCCTGCCGCGGCAGCAGGATCTGGTCGCGCAGGCACGCATCGGTACAGAGAATATCGATCGGCAGCGAACCCATGGGCGCTTGTTCATCGGGGAGAATCAGCCGCACCGTGCCGGCCACCTGCCGCGAGTCGCGGTGCAACAGCAACGAGTGCAGTGCACGTGCGTCGTATTGGTCGCGCTCCATGCCGTCAGGAAAGGCGGACTGGTCCTCATAGGGATGCTCGACGCAGTAGACCTGGTAGCGAAGCCGCAGGGCCTCAGCCAGGAGCAGCTCTTCCGATCCGATGTCGCAGCGCACATCGAAATAACTCTGATACAAAACCTTCAGATCATCGGCCACGCTCACCTCCGACAATGTTTAGCGCTCGCCGCACGGGATGACCCCGTTGGTGAACTCCACAATTGGGTTCCGACGTGTACATCCCAACACGCGTCATTTGCTATGTTACCAACTTGGACCTAAAAAGCCCGGCCACTCGGTCGCCCGCTCGGAGGACTGTATACAAGCCATGTTCGATTACCATCAAGCCTTCGCGCGCAACCTCGGCTGGATCACCGAGGCGGAACAAAAGCATTTGCAACAAAGCCGTATCGCCATTGCCGGCCTCGGCGGTGTCGGCGGCAGCCATCTACTGACCCTGACCCGACTGGGCATCGGCGGCTTCCGCATCGCCGACTTCGACTCTTTCGAACTCGCCAATTTCAATCGCCAGGCCGGCGCCGCCATGAGCCGTCTCAATCGCCCGAAGGTGGACGCGTTAGCGGAGATGGCGCTCGACATCAACCCGGACCTCGACATCGCGCGCTTCCCGTCCGGTATCGGCCCCGACAATTTGGACGCCTTCCTCGATGGCGCGGACTGCTACATTGACGGGCTGGATTTTTTTGCTATCGGGATACGCAGACAGGTGTTCGCCGCCTGCGCGGACAAGGCGATCCCGGCCATCACCGCGGCGCCTTTGGGCTGGGGAGTGTCGCTGTTGAGCTTCGTGCCCGGCTCCATGAGCTTCGATGACTATTTCCAACTCGCTGAGCAGCCCGAGCCGGAGCAATTGCGGCGCTTTCTGCTCGGGCTGTCGCCGGAGGCAATGCAAGTGGGCGCTTTAGTGGACCCAACGAGGCTCGATCTGGAACGCCGCATCGGCCCATCCACGCCGGTCGGTTGCGAACTCTGCGCCGCGCTGGCAGCCACTACCGTGGTCAAGCTGCTGCTCGGGCGCGGCAACGTGTTGGCGGCGCCAACATCGCTGCACTTCGACGCCTTCTCCGGCCAATGCCAGGTCATCGAACGTCCCGGCGGCATGTCACACCCGGCGATGCAGGCCGCGTTGGCAGCGATGCAACATGCTTCCTGAATGGGCACAAGTGCGGCCAAACTTCGCGGCGCGGTTACGCATCAGCAACCAACGCATCAAAGGGTAGACGACCTGAGCGCGGCGGCGTACGGCGGGCAAAGCCTATCCGCAGCAGCATCAGCAGCCGCTCTCCATCGGCAAGACCAAAGACACGGGCGGTATCGGCGGCGAGCGTCCGCGCCTCGTCGAGCAACGGGGCTGGAATGCCATCGCGGTCCAGGCGCTCTTGCATGTCGGAAATGACATAGTAAGGCTGCGCGGCAACGCCGGCGGCCTCCAACCGATACCACGCCTGGGCCAGCACGCGCCCGGCAGCGAGACAGGTATGCGCATCCGCCGCACCGGTTATGGCGAGCAGCGCCGGCGCCGCGGCCACCGGGCGGCTGTCCACCGCCGCAAGCATCCGGTACATGCCGAGACGGTTCAGCCGTTGCATTCGCGACCAGTCGGAGATCAGCCGCAGCAGCAAACCGCTGCCCGGCGGCAAATCGAGCGTCTCGACATCGAGGCCGTCGCCGCGGGCGACATCGTCCGGCGTCAGCCGGAGACTCGCGACCAGCCATTCATGCACCTCGCGTATACGGAACCGCAGCCGCGAACCACGTTGCACCAGCGCGGCAACGTCTCGGATCGGTCCCGGCTCGCGAAGCACCTGCACGCGTGCGGAACCAGCGCCAAGCGCGGCCAACTCCGCGAGCAGCGCGGACGGCAGAGCGGTCTTGCGATAGCCAAAACGGTTGGTGTGGCGCCGCCACAGCGGATCAAGGCGCGGCAACTCGGAAACGCCCTCGGGGCAGCGATCGATCACCGCGTTCAGGTACCAGGCCGCCTGCCCGATATCAGTCACGCCGCCTGCGTTGAGCCTCGTCTGCAGCACCATGCCCGCTTCGTCCGCGGCGGCCACGACGTTTTCGATCAGCATGCCCATGGCCAGCAAGGTCGCCGGATCGCGCGGACCAAAGCCGCTCGCGGACCGCTCGGCATCGAATTCGACACGCAGACCATTTTGCAAACGCACAAGCCGCCAGGGTTGGCAATTGTCCGCCGAAGGCGCGCGGCGCGCGGCCGCGATAAGCCGGTCGATACAGGCCTTCATGTCTCGCTCATTCCGCCATCGACGACATACTCCGAACCGGTCACGAACGAGGCCAGGTCCGACAACAAAAAGGCGGCGACATTGGCGACCTCGTCCGGCCGGCCGAAGCGCCCCAGCGGCACCTGCGCTTGGATGGCCTGGCCGAACTGGGCGATGACAGCAGGCGGCATGCCGGAACGGCCGAAAAAGTCCGTCTCCACCGGCCCCGGACTGACCGCATTCACACGGATACCGCGGGCGGCCAACTCCGCCGCCAGCACCCGCACCAGCGTCCGCAGCGCACCCTTGGTGGAGCCATAGGCCGCCGCACCGGGCAGCCCTTTGTTTCGGGCCACTGAGGTGTTCAGCACCAAGGAACCGCCGTCGACCAACAACGGCGCCAACGCCTTGGCCTGCAGGATCGGCCCACGCACGTTGACGGCGAACTGCTCGTCGATACCCTCGGAGGTCAGTTCGGACAACGGCTGGAAACGGCCCATGCCGGCGTTTAGAAAGGCACCGTCGATCGAACCGAAGGCATCCCGCAGCGCGGCGGCCAGCGCATCCGCCGCGTCAGGATCGGCCGCATCATTGGCCAGCGCGAGCACGCCGGCCAGCTCAGAGCGCACCTTTTCCAGGCGCTCTGGATTGGTCCCGGTCACCGCGACCCGCGCACCGGCACGGTGCAACAACCGCGCCGTCGCAAGACCGATGCCGCTGGTACCGCCGGTGACGAGAAAGGATTTACCGTTGAAATCGAACATGATTCATCTCTTGTGCAATGCGCTCTGCAACAGCGCTGGCGAACATCATCAATGGACCGTGCAGACCATGCACGGATCGAACGAACGCACGATGTGTTGCACCGCCACCGGCGTCTGCTCACCGTCGCGCACCGGCGCGCCCACCAGCGCCTGCTCCAAGGGTCCCGGCGTATCCTGGCCGTCCCGCGGCGAGAAATTCCACGTGGTGGGCGCAATGATCTGGTAGTTCAGGATACGGCCGTGGCGCACCTGCAACCAATGGCCGAGACTGCCCCGGGCGGCTTCGACGAGACCGACGCCGACGCCCTCGTCCGGCAGCACAAATCGATCGCAGAAGGGCTCACCCGGGCGCAACGCGCGCACCCATTCCTCCATCGCGATGACCAGCCGGGCGCTCTCCAGCAACCGGGCGACGACCCGATTGCGCACGTTACCGCCAGACGTTGCCACCAGATCGCGAATCAGCGGATGGCCGTCCACCAACTGGCGCGCGAGCGCGCCCACCTCGACTGGCTCACCGGCAAGCCGGGGCGCCTTGCACCAGCTGTAACCACCGGCCTTGTCCGCGTCCGGCACGGTGCTGCCTCGAGCCGGGTGCAACGGCTCGCCGCCTTGCATCCAGCTGTGGCTCGGGTCCTCGCTGATCGCGGCATCGTCCAGCGGTGCCGGCCCCTGGAACCAAAGCCCGCGCTGAAACAGCGGTTCACCGTCCAGCGGCAGGCTGCCATAGCTCATGAAGCGGTCCACGCCGCGACCCAGCTGGTCGAGGCGCAGCGCCTCGGCCAGATGCAGGAAGGCGCGCAAGTCGCCCTGTTGGGGCGGGGCGGCATCGGCCCAGGCGGCGAGCGCAGCGGCGCTGTCCAGCGCCACCACGGCTTCCAGACGGTCAGCAAAGGTTTGGCGCTCCAGAAAGCCCCGGAACGCGCTCAGGATCGCCAGCAGGCGCAGCCGTTCCTGCTGCTGCACGGGCTTGGTGGAACCGCCAGGCTGCAGGCTTAAGCTATGGGGCCATTTGCCAGCCAGCATGCCCATCAGGTGCAAGAGCTCGGTGCGGGCCGGCATCGCGACGCGCGGGGCGCTACCGGTCATGGCGCGAAAGCGCGGCTCGATCCAGCCTGACCAGGGCTCGCCGGCATAGACGGCGCGGGCGAAATCCGGCATGAAGAACAGATAGAAATGGCTGAAGTGATCGGCCAGGTTCTCGCAGGCAAGCACCAAATTACAGGCCATCTCGCCGTTTGGCGGCATCGTGCAGCCGGCCAGGTCCGCCAGCGCCCGCGCCGCGGCGGTGGACTGGCTGACCGAACAGATGCCGCAGATGCGCGGGGCGATCACCAGCGTATCCAGCGGGTCCTTGCCGTGCAGGATCTGCTCAAAGCCGCGGTACAGCGGCGAGTTGACCCGCGCCGACGTGACCTGACCACTGTCAATGTCGAGCCGCACCTCCAGATCGCCCTCGACACGGTTGAACGGACCGACGACCAGCTTGCTCATCGCGGCTTCGGCTTGTGGATGGTCGGCGGCACCGCGACGTGGTCGGACACGGCATTGCGGCGCAGGCGTTCTGGCGTCGCCGCCTTGCTCAGCGACGCCAGCGCGACAAACCAGGCGCGCGGCATGTCCGTGGGCAGACCGATCGGGATGCCGGCGATCTTCGGCGTGCGCTGGAAGCTGTGGCCGGGCTCCTCGAACTCCGGGGCCGTACAGTTGATACAGGCGTAGCCGCCACGGGTGCAACTGCCCTCCCCGTTCCAGAGCCTGGTGTTGCAGTCCGCATGGGCCTGGGTGCCGAGGCACCCCAAATGCTCCATCATGCAGCCCAGCTCCGACGGCCGTTCGGCGCTGGCCTTGAACTCGTAGTATTCGTTGCGCGGACAGCCGTGATGGACCAATTGGTCGGCGTACATCCGCGGGCGCCCCAGCGCATCCAGTTCCGCCGGGCCGAGCGCGCGCAGCGCCAACGCCATCAATGTCTCGGTCAGCCAGTTTGGGTGCGTCGGACAGCCCGCAACGTTGACCACGCGCAGGCCGGCCTGAGAGCGATAGTCCGTGCCGAGCAGTCCGCCCGGATGGGCACCTTCGAATTGGAGCCCGCAGGCATCGGTGGGATTTGGGCCACCCGCGGTGATGCCGCCGAAGGCGGCGCAGGTGCCAACAGCGACCGTGTAGTGCGCACGGGCAGCGAGCCGCTGTACCCAGTGCGTCATGGGCGTGTCGGTGCCGGCCATCAGGTGGAAGCGCCCGCTCCCATTGGGACCGCGCAACATGGCGCCTTCGACGCAGAGCAGATGCAGCGGCAGCGAGCCATCCGCGGCCCGCTCCAGAACGGCCAACACATCGACACCGCTGGCCTCGCTCAGGGACGGATGCCACAACAACTCGATGCCGGCGCCGGCCAGCGTCGTCAGCAGGTCTGGCGACTCCGCGCACAACAGCGACATGGTGCAGCCACCGCAGCCGCCGGATTGCAGCCAAAGCAGGTTCATTAACGTGGAGCCTCCGAGCCGAGCTGTGGCGGCGACGGCCGCTGGGGGTCGGACCGAGGCAGCTCGACGCGCACGATGACGCCGCCCTCCGGGTGATTGTCGATGCTGAGCTGCCCGCCATGGTCCTGCACGATACCGTAGCTGATGGACAACCCAAGGCCGGTCCCCTTGCCCACCGGCTTGGTGGTAAAAAACGGATCCAGCACCCGCAGCAAGTCCGCCTCGGCGATGCCGGGGCCATAATCGCGCAGGGTCACCCAGACGCCGGCATCGGTCTCGCCGGCGGCGATGTCGAGCCGCGCCTCGGGCTGCTCCTGCATCGCATCGAGCGCATTCTGCACCAGATTCATCAGCATCTGATGGATATGGCCCGGATGACCGACCAATGGCAGCGCCTTCGGTAGCTCCATCCGCAGCACCAGGTCACGGCGCGCGCCCTTCGTCACCCAGTGCACCGCCGTCTGGATCAGGTGCACCAGGTCAAACGCGCTTGACTCCCCCTGCTGCCCGGACGAGAACCGCCGCAGATCCTGCACCAGGTCGCGCACCCGCTCGGCGCCCTCCAGCGTGCCTCGCAGCAGCGGATCGAGGTCGTCCAACAGCTTCTCGATGCGCAGTTCCTGCTTCAACGCCCGCAGCTCAGGCGACGGGTCGGAGGCGTCGACGGCCTCACAATAGGTGCGCAGCCGATCTCGGTAACGGGAAAGCGCGTGCACATTGCCGTAGACAAAGCTGATGGGATTGTTCAGCTCGTGCGCGACGCCCGCCACCAGACGGCCCAGCGAGGCCATCTTCTCGGCGCCGATGAGCCGAGCCTGGGCACGCTTCAGCTCCGTGTAGGCAAACTCCAGCGCCCGATAGGCCTCACGCAGATCGCCCACGGGGCGCCCCATCAATACCATGCCGAGCAGACGCCCGCGGTGGTCGAAGCGCGACGTACAGTTCATCGCCAGCGGAACGTCCTCGCCGTCGCGACCGAGCAGCGCCACCTCGCAATCGTGCACCGCCTCACTGCGAATCTGCTGCGAAAACCCCTCCGCCTGGCCCCGAGAGCTCGGCGCCATCAGCGGCAGGAACGAGCTGCCGCGCAGTTCTGCCTCGGTGCGGCCTACCAGTTCTTCCAGCGCCTGATTCACCCGCTGGATGCGGCCATCGACATCGCAGACGATCAGCACGTCCGTCATCGACGACAGCACGCTGGCGATAAAGTGCTGCGCCTCTTCCAGCGCGCTGTTCTTTTGCTCCAACTCCACCTGATAGTGCACGAGATCCGCATAGGTCTCGTCCATCTTGCGGATCACCTCGATCCAGGCGGCATCGCCGACGGCATCGCGCGGCTCGGGGGTTTCGGTCAGTTCGGGCATAGCAGGTCGCCAATCATCTGCAGGCATTCGGTGCCCCCAAAGGAGCCCCAAGAATCTAAGAATCTAGCCCAGCATGGCAGGTCGCCGCCACTCCCGCGCCCCGCGGCTTTGTCTGGTTACTCGGCGTTCGGGCGTCGCGGCAGCTTTTGAAACGCCGCCGTTGCCACGGAACCAAAAAGCAGATAGCCTGTCTATCTATTTACCTGGGGGCGACATGGCTTCGACGTGGGTCGCAAAACCCGAGGTGCATGCCGAGGTGCGGGAAACCTCGTTAATCTATCCGCAAACTATTAGTTGCCAACGACGACAACTACGCCCTCGCTGCTTAACCCAGCGGGCCTCACACCGTCTCTTGCCTGTGGGCGACGGATTCGTGGGGTAACATCACACAGGATCGCGGTGACGGGAGCCTGGACCTGATCTGCTAAAACCCAATTCGGGATCGCCGACTGATCGCCCTGCCCTTCGGGCGGCAGAAGGTTAAAAACAATAGAACGGGCTAAGCATGTAGTACCAACGGCAGAGGGCTTGCGGACGCGGGTTCAATTCCCGCCGCCTCCACCAATTCGAATTCCGAAAATAGCCAACACATCCACAAGCCCGCATTTCAGCGGGCTTTTTTGTTGCCTGCTCGTCCAGTGGCGTCTAGAGTCGCGCCAGAGAATCCTGAATCTGGCGGGGGTAACTTATGGGATTACCCCAAGACCGACGGAGCAGCAACCCGAATGCCGCTCACAGACATCGCGATCCGAAAAGCCGAGCCCGTCGATTCGTCCTCTATAGGTCTAATCCGGCACCATGCTTACGCAACCACTCCTTCCGCTCTCGGTAGTCCGGCATGACCTTGTCGACCTCGTTCCAGAAGGCGTCGCTGTGGTCGCGGTGGTGTAGGTGGCAGAGTTCGTGGACGGTGATGTAGTCAATAATCCGGGGCGGAGCCATCATGGATTTCCAGTGGAAATTCATGATCCCGGACTTGCCGCAACTGGCCCAGCGGAATCCCATGTCCTTCACCTTGACGGCGGCGACTTCGACGCCGACCTTCGGCGCGAAGTAGGCAACGCGCTGCCCGAATCGGTGTCGTCCCTTCCCGGTGAAGTAGCCCTCGAAGGCTTGGTAGACCGCCGGCGACCCACCGTTCTCGATCAGCCTTCGCTGCAGCCTGAACCGTCCATCCTTGAGCTGTAGATCGGGACTATCGTCGGAGACCAGCGCGAGCCGGTCAGCGTCAGGGCCTGTTTGATCTCGCTGCGGGTGCGCTTCTGCTTGTCGCTGTTGTTCCAGTAGTCGATGCTGCCGATGCTGGCCTGGAGCGTCTCGACGACGGCTTCCATCAGCGCCTTCATCTTGGATTTGGCCGCGTCGGGCACCTTGCCGTTGTCGAAGGCCTGATTGGCGATGTGATCAAAGAAGGTCGTCGCCTCCTTGCTCATGCCTTCCTCGCCCTCCCGGCGACCCTCCATCGCGACCACGCGGAGTTTTTCCAGCGCCTCGGCCAGCTTGTCCCAGTTGTCGTGATAGGCGTCAATCAGGTGTTCCACCTTCTCGGACAGGCTCTCGTAGAAGGCCGGGTCCTCGTCGTGGTGGACGGTGCAGTGTTTGCGGATGGCATGCTCCATCTCGCTGGCCTTGGCTTCGGCATTGCCCTCGGCATGCTTGTTCAGCCGGTCGACGAAGTCCTCCGCCAGCAGTTCGACGGGCGGCACCTTTGGATTGATGCCTAGGCTGATCAGGTGCTCGTTGATCAGGTCCCGCACCTTCTCGCCGGCATCGCCCAGGTTCAGCGTCTCGTCCTTGTAGCGTTCGCGAGCCACGCGCTGGATGTAGCCCAGGCGCTTGGCCGGCACCCGGTAAGCGTGCGCGGCCTGGTTGGGCAGGATGATGTCCAGGCTGGTCAGGAACTTCTTCAGGTACACGTCGAAGTCGGCCCGGATCTTCTCGTCCTTGAGCAGTCGCACCGCCGCATGCACCACGGCGGCATCGTCCTCGACCGATGCAGCCGGCCCTCGGCGAAGTCCTGCACACCCTCGACCCCGCGCCCGGCCCTCTTCTGAACAAAGAGCTGAAGCAGCCGCTGATAGCGCTCCTCCAGCACCGGCATCTCGGATTCGATCCCCCTGAGCCCCTGCGCCAGTTCCTGCTGTTCCTCCGTGGCCGCGTACAGCGTCAGCGCCTCGGTCAGGTTCGCCGTCAGGCCGATGTAGTCCACGATGTAGCCGCGATGCTTGCCCTTCTTCACCCGGTTGGTGCGGGCGATGGCCTGAAGCAGCCCGTGCTCGCGGAGCCTCTTGTCGATGTACATCACCTGCTCGATGGGCGCATCGAAGCCGGTGAGCAACATGTCGCAGACCACCAGGAAGGCGATGCCGGCGTAAGGCTTCTCCGGATCATCGAACGCAAACGGCTTGCAGAAGTTGTTCTTGGCGTTCCAGGCGCGGGCCTGCTTGCGGGCTTCGGTGACATAGGCCGCCTCGTTGGTGCCGTCACCGGAGATCACTACCGCCGCCTTCAGCGCCTTCAACTGATCGATGTGCGTCGTATCCGGCTCCGGCTGAGCTGCCTCCTCCGCAGTCGCCGCTTCCAAGGCGTCGTGGATGGCCCGCTGGTAGCGCACCGCGGCCAGCTTGGAGTGGCACACCACCTGCGCCTTGAAACCATTGGGGAAGATGTGCGCTAGGTAGTGCCGCACCAGATCGCGGGCGATGGCGGCGATGCGCTGTTCGCCTCCAACAGGTCGCCGGTGGCCCCGTACTTCTTCTTGATGGCCAGCAGTTCCGCGTCGCTGCGGTCCTTGAACAGGTTCTCGAAGCGGGTCTCGAAGCCGTGCTTGTCGTTCAGCGCGGCTTCGGCGGTGCGGCCTTCGTACAGGATCTGAAGCGTGGTGCCGTCCGCCACCGCGTCCATCAGCCGGTAGGTGTCGATGTACTCGCCGAAGCGCTTCACCGTGCGTCGCTCGCCGTGGCGCTCGGTGATCAGCGGGGTGCCGGTGAAGGCGATGCGCGCGGCGTTGGGGAACGCCTCGAAGATGTTGTCGCCGAGGTCCGAGCTCTGGGTGCGGTGGGCCTCGTCGATCATCAGCACGATGCGCTCCGAGGTATTGACCACGCCGAAGGTCTGTCCGGTGGGAAGGGCTTGGTAGGTGCCCAGCGCCTCGGCGACCTTCACCGGCAGCGCCTGGTCGCGCTCCATGAACTTGTGCGCCATCACCATGTTGATGTCGGAGCTGTCGGTCGCGAGTCGCAACCGCAAGTCCTTGCTGCTGTCGATGACGTTCACCCGCCCGCCGATCAGGGTCGCCGTCTCGGCGAGCTGCTCCTCCAGGTCCGCGCGGTCGTTGATCAGGAGGATCTTGAAGTCGCTCAAGTCGCCCGACGCCCGCAGCATCCGCGCCACGAAGACCATGGTCAGGCTCTTGCCCGAGCCCTGGGTATGCCAGACCACGCCGCTGCGCTCCTCCGGCGTCGCGCCATGGCGCAGGCGCTCGATGATCCGGTTGGCGGCCCGAAACTGCTGGTAGCGGCAGACCACCTTGATGCGCGGCCCGCTGTCGGTGTCCATGAAGACCGACGAGGTGCGCAGGATGCAGAGCAGGTTCGGCTTGTTCAGCATGCCGTTGATCAACTGCGCCTGCTGATCCATGCCCGCGGCGGTCTCGTCGGGTTGGGGCCACTGCGTCTTCCACGGGTAGAAATGCTCTTCGCCCGACGTGATGGTGCCGTAGTCCGCCTCGACGCGGCTGCTGCGGATGACCAGCAGATTGCAGTGAAACAGCCGCGGCTCGCCTTCCCGGAGACCTTGCTGCTTGGTCTCCTCGCGCCGGTTCATGTAGCGCTGCAACTGCTCGAAGGCCTCGGCCATCGGGTTGGCACAGGTCGGCCCGCCCTTCTTGCACTCCACCACGATCAGCGGGATGCCGTTCACGAACAGCACGATGTCCAGGATGATGAACTGCTTCACGCAGCCCGGCGTGTCGATGCGGAACTGGTTGATGGCCAGGAAGTGATTGTTGGCAGGGTTAGCGAAGTCGATCAGCTTCACGCACCGGGTCCTGCTCGCCGGTGACCTCGTTGACATCCACCTGGGCCTTGAGCAGGAGCTTCTGGACCGCCTCGTTGGCCTCCAGCAGGGTGCGGTTGGGTTGGCGCAGGATCTGGTCCTGCAGGTCCTGGAGCTGGCGCGGGGTGAGCCAGGGCTTGCCGTCGGCGGTGCTGTTGATGGCGCTGACGGACTGCGCGAAGACCTCCGGCAGAATCCACTGCCGGAAGCCCTGCCGCAGGCTCTTGGCCGGGTCTGCGGGGATGTCCGGCCCCTGGTCGATGACCTGCCAGCCGAGGTCCTGCAACTGGTGCAGGAAGGGTTGTTCGACTTCCGTGTATTCGCTCATCGGGGCTTCGCCGGAACGGGTTGGGTGCGACGCCGGTGACCGGACGAAGTCGCTCGTGTTGCGGGTTACCAGGGTCAGTCGAATCAGCGCGTCGCGGCAATCTGCTTATCCAGGGCATTCTGGGGTGCGGGACCCGCAACCGCCCCCAGAGCAGCGCCTCCTCGCGGCCGAGGTCTAGAATGCGCTCCGCGTACTCGTTGATACTGCATCGAGCCAACGCTCCAGTCGCTCCGCCTCCGGTACGTCGCCGCGGTTCGCGATCGATCCACGCGCCGCCCAGCTCGCCCAAGGACACGGCACGAGGTACACCGTTCATCATCGGCATCCAACGCGAGGACCAATTCCAAAACACCAGCATTGGCCCGCTCGCCCTTGCGAAGCTCACTGATCACATTGGTGTCAAACAGATACATCGCGGCAGATGATCAGTCGAAGACCAGCGGACGCGGTCTCGTCTTGCCGCCGTGCGAAGTCCTCGTCGCGTCCCACATCCGGCATGTCCGCGAGCACTCGCAGAAAGCGGCCGCCGCTTCGGTCGCGGCAGGGCCTCTTCCAGGATGCGGCGGTGCTCCGCTTCGGCGCTGACCCCATGGGCGCGGGCGCGTTCTTTCAGCGCCTGACTGATGTCGTCATCGACGTTGCGTACCAACAGATTGGCCATGGTTGTCTCCGCTTCGAGTCACTGTACGGCCGCAAGGATAGCAGCGATAGCATCGGCTTTCCCCGAGACCAGGGTTCCGTCTCGTTCCCACGCTCCAGCGTGGGAATGCAGCGTGGACGCTCCTGCGTCCCGTGATGGAGACGCGACGCTGGAGCGTCGAGACTTGCTCCCACGCTGGAGCGTGGGAGCCAGGTGGCAGCGCTGTCTTATCCTGCGGCCCAGGCCGAGCAAATACCCGGAGCAGAGACATCAAATCTTCGGAGCAGCGGACCAAATCTTCGGAGCACAGCGCTCGAATCTTCGGAGCAGGTTCGCTGTCATCGGAGGTTCGGTCGCTCAGATCGCCGCGGTCGTCAACCGCTGCAGCGCGATGCCCACCGAGCGGCGGTCGAACAGTTTCTGCTTACGTGCCGCCCATTTGTCTCCGGCCGGCCAGTGACCGATGCCCTCCATGATGGCGTCCAGATCCGGTTGGCAGCCCTCGCGGAAGAGCAGCCAGTCCACCGTCGCCAGCAGTTCCATGCCGAAGGGGGACTCGAACCCGTCGATAACGGCCGTTGCCCGCTCCAGCGCCGGCAGGTAGGCCTTCGCTTCGGAGTCGAGATAGGTCCCGACGCGGTCGCGCTTGGCTTCGTCGAACCAGATCACGTCCAGCGGCGAGGAATCAGCGATGCGCTTCTCGCTCTTTAGGTAACTGCCGTCCAGGCTGTCCAGCACATGCCGGAGCCGGTCGGCATAGGGGCCGTAGTTGTTGGCCTCGAAGCGCAGCTCCAGCGGGTTGTCGCCGCCCTGTGCCTCGATCGCGCGCTCCAGGAACCAAGCGAGCTTCTGGATCTCCAGCAGGCTGCACTCCATGCCAAGTACCCAGTAGCGGCGGATCAGCTCGGCGATCAGGGCGCGGGCCGGGGTCAGCTTCTGAACGCCCTTGGACTTGGCGACGTTCTGGTACTTGCGCGTTGGCTCGTAGACCAGGATGTCCACGTCAGACAGTTCGCTCAGCCGCACCTCGATCTCGTGCTTCACCAGCGCCCAATCGAGCCCGCCGTTGCCGGAGCCTAGCGGCGGCAGCGCGATCGACCTCACACCTGTCCGCTTGATGAAGTCCTTTAGATCCTCCAGCCCCTCCGCGATCCACTCCATCTTGGATGGATGGCGCCAATGGCGCTTGGTGGGGAAGTTGACGACCCACTTCGGCCCCATCAGCTCGCCCGTCTCGGTGACGAACATCTTGCCGGTGCGCACATGCTCGGCCTTACAGGCCTGGGCGTACTCCGCCATGTTCTTCGGAAAGCGCTCCTTGAACATCAGCGCGATGCCCTTGCCCATGACGCCGACCGTGTTCACGGTGTTGACCAGGGCCTCAGCGTCAGCTTCGAGCAGGTTGCCTTGGGTGTAGCGGATCATCGGAAATACCAATCGGTGCGTGCATAGACAGGCAGTGGAAGCCCAATAGCTGCCAATTGCTGATCGATCTGCTGCTTCATGGCTTGCGGTGTAGCAGATCACCCCGAGCAATCCAGTCACCGGGCAGTGTTTGTGCACCAGGGCCTCGGCCTGGTAGCGCTCGAACTTCTGGGGGTCGTCCGGGTCGCGCTTGAAATCCCGTCGTTGCAGAAGTCGTTCAAGACGCCGCCCGGCGGAACGGGCACCGGATGCGTTGCGCGCTTGCCGATTAGGTCCGCGCTGCCGATGTTGGCCCACGTCGGCGATCGGGTCTGGCTATTGCCGCAATGCAGCCCGTTCCGCCAGATTTACGGCAGGTTATCCCGGTAGACGATGCGCCAGATCAGGGCCTTCTCGGGGTTCAGGCTGGGATAGTGGCTTGGCATGGGCGTCCAGGCATGTTCTCAGGCTGGATCGAGGCGCGGTTTCCGCTCTCGTGTGCTCTGCTCCGTTGCTCGTCGTTCCCGCGCTCCAGCGTGGGAACATCGGTGGACGCTCCGGCGTCCCGTGATGGAGACGCGACGCTGGAGCGTCGAGGCTTGCTCCCACGCTGGAGCGTGGGAGCCAGATGGCAAGGCGCTCATCGGTCCGAGGCGTCGCGGGATTGTCGAACGTCAGCAGACGGTGCGTCGGAACCCACGAGCTCGGCGCGACCATCGCGCCAGACCACGTAGTAGTGTCCCAGCCGGCGCTTCTCGTCGAGCTTCTTGGCGACGGCACCGCGCAGGGCCTCCCAAGTGCGGGTTGCCTCCGGCGACGGGGGCGCGTGGTCGATCTTCATCGTTTGGCCTCCTGAATCAGGCGCTGGTAGTAGCCGGGATGGACGACAGTGCGGCTGTCGCCCCGCTGCTCGAAGACCAACTCCGGCTCCTGGCCGGGGTTGATCAGGCGCTGGCAGGCATCCACCGCGACGCTGTAGAGATCTAGCAGATTGCGCAGGCTGCGCGGAAAGCGCCGCTCGATGTCCTTGGCGGGGATATCGTGCCCGCCGTGACGCACCCGCTCCGCGACGCGCAGGCGGGACAGCTCCACGCTGGGCAGCGCCAAATAGATCAGCTCGACCCGCCAGCCGTCAGCCCGTAGGCGGCGAATCAGCCGCAGGTAGCCGCGCCCCGCCAGTGTGGTCTCGAAAGCGAATTCCTGCCGCGCGACGATGTGGGCCTCGACCTCCTTCAGGAACAACCGGCTCGCCGCGGCCAGCTTCCGCTCTGGGGCCAACGGCGACAAGCCCGCCGCGATTAGGTCCGCGTTAACGAAGCGGCTGCAACCTGCGACCTCTGGCAGGTACTGCAACGCGAAGGTGGTCTTTCCCGCGCCGTTGGGGCCGGCGATGATCCAGCAGGTGGGCTGTTCGGTCGCCGCGGGGTCAGGCATCGGCGGGCTCGGGTGGGTCGGGGTTGACCGGGACCTTGCCGGTTAGGAGATCGTGCATGAGGCCGGCCCTCGTTCCCACGCTCCAGCGTGGGAACGCCGCGCGGACGCTCCAGCGTCCCGTGATGGAGACGCGACGCTGGAGCGTCGGGAATTGCTCCCACGCTGGAGCGTGGGAGCCAGATGGCAGCGCGCAGGTGGTCTTGCCCGCGCCATTGGAGCCAGCGATGATCGAGCAGGTGGGCCGGTCGGCTGCCGTGGAGTCAGGCATTGGCGGGCTCGGGTGGGTCGGGGTTGACCGGGACCTTGCCGGTTAGGAGATCGTGCATGAGGCCTTGCTTTATACCTTTGAGCTTCCGAAGCTGCTCCGAGTGCCTGCGCTCGCTTTCGGCTTGGCGCTCCAGTTTTCCGGTGATCAGCGCAACCTCATCGGGAGATTGCGGAAACGGCACTTCGAGTCCGTTGCACATTTCGAGCGTAACCTCATTCGGTGATTTACCGTAGTGGATCGTCGAGAGATCTCCGAGAGCCTCACTCATACCCCAACTCCACCAAGAACGCCTGTAACTGCTGCGAAGCCGCATCCCGCTCGCCTCGATCTCCTTCGCCGTCACCGCGTACTTGTCCCACAGGTTTTCGATGGCCTTGATGCAGGCGCGCTGGTCGGCGCGCAGATAGGCGCGGTAGGTCTCCATCAACAGCGCGCGCAGGCGCTCGACGATGACGGTGCGGGCCTCATCGCCGCTGATCTTTTCGCGGGCGCTCTGCACCAGCTCGTCGCGTTTGCTCTCGATGGCCTTGATGCTGGCCTTGAGCGCCTTGGCCTCGTCCTCCAGGGCCTTGTGGCGCGCGAGGCCGGCGCTGATGACTTCGGCGCGGTCGAAGGCGTGTCGGCCTTCGGTCATGGCCTGTTGCAGGGGCGCGGTGAAGTCGCTGGTGTGGCCCTGGGCGGTGGCCAGGTCGATGATCCGCTGGCCGTTCTCGAAGCGGGCATCCTTGGCGGCGAGCCCGTCGGTGCAGTAGTGGCCCTTTTTGGTGCTGGCGGGCAGCTTGTCGGCCGTCTTCAGTTCCGTGAATAGGTCGGTGGCCAGCGCCTTGACGGCTTGAGGCTCGCCTTCCACTCGGCGGTGCGCGCCTTCAGTTCGTCCTTCTTGGCCTTGACCTCGCTGCCGGGCAGCACGCCGGTGTCGTCGGCGTCCTCGAAGTCTTCGTCATCGGCCGCGGCGAACAGGGCCTGAAGCTCGGCCAGGCGGGTCTGGGCTTGCTCTTGTTCTTCGAGGATCTCCGGGAACTGGCTGTGCAGGATGTCTTCGTCCGGGATCAGTTCCGGTCCCCAGCCGCTGGCGGCGATGGATTTGAAGTCGGCCTTGAGCTGGTCGACGTACTTTGCGAAGGCGCCGCGCACCTGGAAGGCCGTGAGCAGCGTCTGCCCGGTGAGCACCTGCTCGATGCTCCGCAACAGGCTGCCGCGCATCGCATAGACATTGCGCGGGCGGGCCTGCTGGTTGGCGGCATCGGGGGCGAGGGCCTCGACGATGGGCAGGCTCTGCCGCCACCAGTCCGCCAGCGTCTGCATGAATGCGGCGTGACGGTTGGTGACGCCCGGATGCGCGGCGACGAAGCCGGCGATGTCGCGCTTGCTCTCCAGCACTGGGGAAAAGTCCAGGTACTTCTCATCGCGAGGGATGAAAAGGTCGCCGCGCAGGCCCTGATAGTTGCTCCAGAAGTGGTGGAGGTCGTCCACCTCGACGATGGGCACGCCGCCGTGCAGATGGGCGCGCACGTCCTGGGGCTCCGGCGGCGGGGCATTGTCCACGTAGCGGCGGATGTTGCAGTTGTAGCCTTCGTCGATGATCTCCTGGCGGGGCACGCAGGCGGGCATAGGCCGGTATGTCCTGGCCGTGGCGGTAGGCCCAGACGATCTTGTCGATGTCCTCCGGGCGCAGGTGGTTCTGGTTCTTGCCCTCGCGGTATTCGCGGTCGGCGTTGATGAAGAGCACATGGTCGCGCTGGGCGGCGCCCGCCTTGTTCAGCACCAGGATGCTGGCGGGGATGCCGGTGCCGTAGAAGAGGTTGCTGGGCAGGCCGATGACGGCCTCCAGGTAGCCCTGCTCGATGAAGTATTTGCGCGCCTCGCGCTCCTCGCCGCCGCGAAACAGCACGCCGTGGGGCATGATGGTGGCCAGGCGCCCATCGTGCTTGGTGACGGCCAGCATGTGCTGGACGAACATCAGGTCCGCCTTCTTGCCCTTCTCCGGCATCATCACCGGGAAGCGGCCGGGGAACTTGAGGTCGCGCTTGATGTAGTTCTGGCTGAAGGGCGGATTGGCGACGACGCGGTCGAAGCGCTTGAGCTCGCGCGTCTCGTCGAGGTGCTGCGGCTCGCGGATGGTGTCTTCTTGGCGGATGTCGGCGTGGGAGATGCCGTGCAGCAGCATGTTCATTTTGCAGTCGGCCAGGGTGTCGTCGTCCAGCGTGCGCTGGCCGATCTTGCGGTTGAAGTTGATGTGCTTGAGCACGTCCTCCAGCGCGTCGGGGTTTTCGTCCTCGATGGCCTCCAGGGCCTTGTTCAGCGTGGTGCCGACGTTTTCCTTGACGTGCTTGAGGGCCGGGCGCTGCACGGTCTTGGTCTCGCCGTCCTCGACGATTGTCTCGGCCCAGCCCTGGTTCCAGCGGGCGCGGTTCCGGCACGAAGAAGTACTTGCCGGAGTAGTTGTACGGGTCGTCCAGCTCGATGCGGATGTCGTCCGCGCTCATGCCCTGGGCGGTCAGCGCGCGACGCAGTTCCTCCTGGCGCTGGTCGAACAGATCACTGGCGCGCTTCAGGAACAGCATGCCGAAGATATACTCCTTGTACTCGCTGGCATCCATGCTGCCGCGCAGGTCGTCGCAGGCGGCGAAGAGTAGACTTTCGAGGCGGGGTAGAGTGAGCTTGGCCATGCGTCGTCCTTGGGTCAGGAGTTCTCATTAGGGGGCGGTGCCTGATGGCCGGACCGAACACGCCCGACACAGACCGATAACGCTTACCAGTATCCCATACAGCCCAAAGAACTGGCACGGCCTCAGCGAGGAAGAAGTATGCGGCAAGCGATTTTTCCCTCATGAGCCTTTTTCAACGCACCCCCAATGGGCTGCTGGGGCGCCATTTCTTGGAGAAACATGGCGCCTTGAACGATTCGATGCTCGCCAGCGTAGTATCCAAGCCATCGATCGAGGCGCATGGCTTGATCGAAGTTCGCGGCAAGATAAAAGACACTGACTTGTTGGAGGTCTGATGCTCACTCCCGTTGTCCAAGCGCTGTTGCTGATCAACGGCCTGGTGTATCTCGGCGAGTTGGCCTATGCCAACTCGCTGATCAGCTGGTTTGCGTTATGGCCGAGCGGCCTAGTGGCGCCCGCGGACGCAGCAACGGGGCTTCCCCAGTTCCGGCCCTGGCAAATCATCACCTACGCCTTTCTGCATGGCGGCGTGCTGCACCTGGCGCTCAACATGTATGCGCTTTGGCTCTTCGGCACGCGTCTGGAGTCTCTATGGGGATCACGCAAATTTGCCGTCTACTTCCTGAGCTGCGTCATCGGCGCAGCGCTCGCACAGCTCGTCGTCTCCGAGATCACGCTGTTGCAGGGCGGTTCGGCCTATCCCGTGCTTGGCGCCTCGGGCGGTGTGTTTGGACTGCTGCTCGCCTTCGGAATGATCTTTCCCGAGACCAGGCTGGTCTTGCTGTTTCCGCCCATTCCGATCAAGGCCAAGTGGTTCGTGATCGGCTACGGCGCGGTCGAGCTTTTCGCCGGGGTCACGGGCACCGTGGAAGGTGTTGCCCACTTCGCCCATCTTGGCGGCATGGTGACTGGCTTTCTCCTGCTCCTCTATTGGCGACCGCGTCCACCCACGAAAGGTAGAGCCCTACCGCGCTCCCGGAAATCCGCAGGTCCCCGGCAAGCGCTGAACCATCCGGCACTCGCCGGAACGCTACTCCTCAGGCAACTGACGCAAAGCGGAAACGATCGCGGACGGTTCGACTCGCTTGCGGTAGTCCACGTCCACGAAGGCGGCCCGAATCACGCCGCTGCGGTCGATGACGAAGGTCGCTGGCACCGGCAACACATACCGTCCGTCGCCGTTGTATTCGGCCAGATCCAACGACAGGCGCTGTTTGTAGACCTGGCTGAGGTCAGCAGGCACCTGAAACAAGAGTTTGTATGCCTGCATGACCCGGTCATCGAGATCGCTCAGGATCTCGAACGGATAGCCATCGCTTTCCACCTGCTCGCGGGACTTGTCCGGCTTCTGTGGGGTCACCGCGACCAGTCGCGCACCCTGCTGCTCGAAATACGGCAGTGTGTCCCTAAGGCCACGGAGTTGTAGATTGCAATACGGGCACCAGCCGCCGCGATAAAAGGTCAGGACCACCGGACCTTCGACCAGCATTTCCTGCAGGTGCACCGGCTGGCCGAAGGCGTTCGGCAAGGTGAAATCCGGCGCCTTGTCGCCGACCTTGAGACCAGGATCTGGCATCGCGCGAGCCAAGTCTTGCGCGGCGCGGTCCATCACCTGTCGATCCGCGTCGTTGATGGCTGGTCCACCAGCCTTTGCACGTTCCGCCTGAAAGGCGTCGAGGGCTTCACTATAGCTAGGGATCGACTCGGCGGGATCAGCGCCCGCTGAGCCTGCTTCGGCGTTCGCGAGAGACAGTACTGCAAGAAAATTCAATAGACGGTGCATGGCAGCAGGGCTCCGGTGGTGACAGTCAGACGTGGAAATCGTGGATTCACGCAGGGTGCCTGGACTTCATCGACACCCATCAGCATCAACTCAGAAAGCGCTGTTGCTCGTCCCGCAGACCATCCCCGGATACGTCCATCTGGGTACGCCGGTTTCAACCGGCCCCTGGGGAGGCGGACTTCAGTCCGCCAATACCTGCGGCACGCGGACATCGGGTCTATAGAGCGGAATGCTTGCTCACTTGGCTCTAGCGAGCCAGGCATCCAGCGACACCTTGCCCGGCCCGAACGCGACGATTACCAACAGCAGCGCTCCCCAGGTGAGATGGTCGTTGATGGCCGCCGGACAAGAGAACTCGAACAAGGCGGGATAACTGATCACCGCGACCAGGTTCACCACGAACAGCCCAAGCGCCGCCGGCCGCGAAAGGAGCCCAACGAACAGCAGCAGCGGCAAGATCAGTTCGCCGAGGGTGCCGCCGACGGCAGCCACCTCAGCCGGCAGGACCGGCACGGAGTACTCGTCTCGAAACAGAAACAGCGTGCTGTCCCAGTCCGCGATCTTGGTCATGCCGGACTTGAGGAACTGCCAGCCGACGTACAGGCGTATGGCCAGGGCGAGCAGGCTGCCGCCCCAGTCTGTCAGCAGTGAATCAAAGCGGGTAGATAGGGCGTGGAGTCGAAGCAGTGCGTTCATGGAGGATTCTCGCTCTCGTCGGGTCTTGGAAACGCTGATCGATGACCCTTTTGACCGGATTCGTCAGAGCTTTATTTCGCGGGGGCTCATCGTTCGACCAACCAGGCATCAAGCGAGTCGACGAATCAGGCGGACTCGACGAATCGGACGACGATTTCGAGCAAGAACGGTCTTGGTCGATGCGGGCGACCTGGCCGCTCTACCGGCCAGCGTTATCAGGACTCGCGGTCGCGGCGAACACGCCGGCCTCGAGCCAGCGTGGCAGCGCTGCCGCCGGATCAAAGCACTCATCGGCCTGAGCACCCGCCTCGAGCGCGGCACCCAAGGACGCCCCATCGGCAATCGCCAGCAACGCGTTGAAGGCTCCAGGCGTCAGCGGCATCACCTCGGTACGCCAGCGCGGGCGATGCACGAGACAACGGCTCGGCTGCCCGACGTCCGCGGGCCAATCAGGTGTTTGCACTTGATGCGCCTGCCAGATGCCGACGATGTCCCAGCCGGAACACAGCAGCGTGCACGGCGCGCGCAGTCGCAACTGAACGGTATCGAGCCCGTTCGCGTCCATTGCCGCCAGGGCGGCGAAGTCCAACGCCGGCATGTCGGCCGCGTAATGGGCCCGATGCAGCGCCCACTCCAGGCGCGCCATGTCGGGCACATAGGGGAAGTCCGCGACCGGCCCGAAGCTGTCGAGAAATTCGGGCAGCCCATCGCCGAAGCAGTTCAGATCGCCCACCGTCAATGGCCTCGCGCGCCCGAACTCACGCCCCAGAGCGCGAAAGAATTCCTCCCCGACAAGCCTGAGCAGCACCGGGTAGGCATTGCCCAGGCTCCGCTCCCAATTGGCGGTGAGATTGCCACGGTAGAGGGCGAAGCGCCGGGCGGACCGAGCCGCGTCAGAACAAAACAGCTCCGTCGGGTCGTCGCCGGCGGTCAGTAGGCCCGCGGCAAAGCGGGCCTGGAGCCGAGCCAGTTCCGACGAATCGGGACAAGGCGTCGCGGCAGAGGCTGCGTCACGCTCCGGGCTAGCGCTCGGATCAGGCATCGACCACCTCTCGCGCCAACACCTGCCCGGCGATGTGCCTGGCCCTGTCGGCCTCTGCGACCAACACCGACAGCGCGGGGATGTCGGTGTCCCATTCGATTAACGTGGGCAAGGCCCCGTGGCGTGCGACGCAATCGCGGTAGAGTTGCCAAACAACGTCGGCCACTGGCGCACCGTGATGATCGACGACCACGTCGTCGGTGACCAGATGACCAGCCAGATGGATCTCGCCGATCAGGGCGCCGTCGATCGCCGCCATCGCCGCGTGCGCGTCCTCGCCGTGGTTGCATTGGTTTACGTACAGGTTGTTCACATCGAGCAGCACGCCACAGCCGGTGCGCCGGGCGACCGCGTCGAGAAACTCGGCCTCGCCGATCGAGTCCGCGGCGAAGCGAAGGTGGGTCGAGACGTTCTCAAGGAGGATTCGGCCAAGCATGGTCTGCGCCTGATCGACCCGCGTGCAGACCAGCTCGAGCGCTTCGGACGTCAGCGGCATGGGCAACAGGTCGTTCAGATGGCGGCCGGGCACCGCGGCCCAGCACAGGTGTTCGGAAATCAGCGCCGGTTTGAAGCGCCGGGCAACTCGGCTGACCTGCTGCAAATGGGCGGCGAAGTGGTCATTGCTGGCCGACCCCAGACCCAACCCCACGCCGTGGAGACTCAGCGGATAATCCGCGCGCAAGGTATCGAGCACGTGCAGATCCCAGCCGCCCGCGCCAAAGTAATTCTCGGTGTGCACCTCGATCCAGTCCACGGCGGGACGATGTTCGAGAAAGTCACGGTAGTGGCAGGCGCGCAGACCGATGCCGAAACCGTCGAGGGTTCGGGTTTCCCGAAACATGAGCGGTATCCTATCCAGTCTGGGAAATCGAACGGCGATGCGGCAATCAGCGCCGCATCGCCGGATGCGGCTTCGCGTCAGCCGGCGGGCTTGGTCGACCCACCCATGTCGGCGCAGGTGCCCTTGGCGACGTACTTCCACTCGTTCGGATCGTTGTCGGTCTTGGCCTGTCCAGCGCAGGAATGGGTACCTGTGACACTGGCGCAGTCGTTGGCGCCGGCCTTGGCGACACCGAAGCACTTCTCTTTCGAATCGTCGCCGGCATTTGCAACGTTGGCGCTGGCGGCGGCGATGCCGGCAAGGGCGGCGGCGAGCAAGAATTGACGCTTGTTCATGGAACCATCTCCAGTTGTATGTCAATCGATTGACCAGCCTATTGAGCTGATCGGAGCGAACCCGGCGAATCGAGATGAACCTGGTGTTCGGAACCTCATAACCGATCCGCACGGTAACAAAGACCCGAGTCGCCGTTCGATTCTTTCACTGAGATGCTGAAATGGGAGATTGGTTGATAGCGACGGCGCGGAACCGATGCGCAACAGCGTTGCAAAGCATTGCGCCTTGCCGGCCGTCCGTGGTCATGGACCTCGTTCAAATGCAGCTGTCAGCGGGCCAGACGCACGATGCGCATGACCAGCGGAATCTGCCGTAACCGGCGCATGATCACCGCGAGGTGATGGCGGCCTTTGACATTGATGGTGAAGTCCAGCGTCGTCGTCATGCCGTCTTTCTCGCGGGACTGGACGTTCTCGATGTTGGAGCCCTGCTCGGCGATGGCGGCTGCGATGGTGGCCAGCGCACCGCGGCGGTTGCCAACCTCGACGCGGATCTCGGTGGCAAACTCGGCCTTTGGATCCTCGGCCCACTCCACCTCGAGCCACTTGTCGCGCCTGGCCTGGAACTCGCCCAGATTGCGGCATTCGCAACGGTGTATGACGATGCCCTTGCCGGGGCTGAACAGACCGGTAATCTGATCGCCGGGGATCGGCCGGCAGCAGCGGGCGAAGTGCACCACCATGCCTTCGGTGCCGCGGATGGCAAGACGCCGCGGGCTACCTTGCTGCGGCGCCGGCACGGCCGCGTGCTCGGCGGCGTCGGCACCAACCAGGGCGCGTGCAACGAGCAGCGGCAGGCGGTTGCCAAGACCGATCTCCGCAAACAACGAACTCTCCGCGGCCAAGCCGAGTTGCTCGGCCTGGGCCGTCAGACGCTCATCGCCGATGCGGTCCAAGTCCATACCAAACGCGGCAAGCTCGGCGTTCAACATGCGCCGACCCAACGCCTCGGCCTCCTGGCGCTGCAGATTCTTCAAGTAACCGCGGACATTGGCGCGCGCCTTGCCGGTGACGACGAAGTTGAGCCAGGCGGCGTTGGGCTTGGCCCCGGGCGCGTTGATGATCTCCACCGTTTGACCGCTGTGCAGCGGGGTCCGCAGCGGCGCCAGACGACGGTCGATGCGCGCGGCGACGCAGGTGTTGCCAACGTCGGAATGGATGGCGTACGCGAAGTCCACCACCGTCGAGCCCTTCGGCAGCACCATGATGCGGCCCTTGGGCGTAAATACGTAGACCTCGTCGGGAAACAGGTCGATCTTGACGTGTTCCAGAAACTCCTGCGAATCGCCGGCGTCGCGCTGCATCTCGAGCAGGTTCTTCAACCAGTCATCGGCCAGGGCCTGCGCCCCACCGCCCTCGCCGGAGTTCTTGTACAGCCAGTGCGCAGCAATGCCAGCCTCGGCGATCCGTTGCATGTCATGGGTGCGGATCTGCACCTCGATCGGCGTGCCATGGGGGCCGAACAGCACCGTGTGCAATGACTGGTAGCCGTTGGACTTGGGGATCGCGATATAGTCCTTGAACTTCCCCGGCACCGGCTTGTAGAGATTGTGCACCTGGCCTAGCACGCGGTAGCAGGTGTCGACACGATCGACGGTGACGCGGAAGGCGAACACGTCGACGAGGTCGTGAAACGCACGCGCCTTTTGCTGCATCTTGCTGTAGATGCTGTAGAGGTGCTTCTCCCGACCGGACACCTCACCGGGGATGTCTTCCTGCGCCAGCCGGCGGCGAATGGCAGTCTCAACGTTGGCCACCAGTTCGTGCTGGTTCTGGCGCGCACGGCAGACGGCGCCCTCCAGGGCATGATAGCGCCAGGGCCAGTGGTGTCGGAAGCCAAGGTCTTCCAGTTCCAAGCGCAGACTGTTGATGCCGAGCCGGTTGGCAATCGGGGCGTAGATCTCAAGCGTCTCGCGGGAGATACGGCGGCATTTTTCCGGCGCCATAACGCCGAGTGTACGCATGTTGTGTAGGCGGTCGGCGAGCTTGATCAGGATCACGCGGATATCGCGCGTCATGGCCAGCATCATCTTGCGGAAGCTGGCGGCCTGGGCCTCGGCACGAGACTTGAAATCGATCTGGGTGAGCTTACTGACGCCATCGACGAGTTCGGCGATCTCGTCGTCGAAATGCCGCGCCAACTCCTCTTTGGGCATGCCGGTGTCTTCCAGCACGTCGTGCAGGATCGCGGCCATCAGGCACTTATAGTCCATGTGCATCTCGGCGAGGATGCGAGCCACCGCGACGGGGTGGTAAATGTACGGCTCGCCGGTTTGGCGCTGTTGGCCATGATGAGCCTCTGCGCCAAAGAGATAAGAGCGGTAGACCTCGCTAACCTGCTCGGGTGGCAGATAGGTGTCGAGGTAGGCGCACAGGTCGCTAATCAGGAAACGCGGCCGTGAGGTCGGCCGCTGCCCGTCATCAGCGCCCCGGCGTTCCGAAGCGGGTTGCTCCAGCGAACTGTCCACGCCCTCGGACCCACCGTCCGCCATTTGCGGCGGTTCGTGCGAATCGAAGGCGGGGGCGGCCGCGGGCATCACGAATCACCCGCTTCGCGCTTGTAGACGCGCCGCCCAGCGCAGCGCCGGCGAGTCAGGCCGAGGCAGCGGTCGCAGCCGTGATGCAATCGCCCGTGGACACCAACAACAGGTCGTCACTTGTCGGCTGCGGCGGTCTTGGCGCCGTCATCATCGAGGTCGTGCATACCGAACTCCTCGGCCAACGCCTTCTCCAGCGCCTCGGCGGCATCCTCGGCCGCGCGATCGGCCTCGGCCAACATCTCGGGCTTGATCAGTCCATCGGCGATCTCCCGCAACGCCATCACCGTTGGCTTGTCATTCTCCCAGGGCAGCAGCGGCTCGACGCCATTAGCAAGCTGGCGTGCGCGCTTGGAACCGACCAGCACGAGGTCGAAGCGGTTATCGACATGGTCGAGACAATCCTCGACAGTAATACGGGCCATCGAAATTCTCCTAAAGGCGGCCGACCGGCGATGGAGCCGGCAGAAAATCAGCACTGCACCCGGCGCGAACGCGGTGACGGGCAGGACCGTAACCGAGGACCGCGCGAGCCTATGGCGCTCGCTGGGAAACAAAGGTTTGACTGCACAACATACCAGATAATTCTCGTGTAAACACGGAGATCCGGTGCCGTACTCGCGTCGTCATGGGGCATCGGCGCGCCACGGGCGGCCGCGGAGACCGATGATCGAGGATTCAACCCTGCGCCAGCATCGCCGCCAAGTCGTCCCGATGCAGCAGCGCCTGCCTTGGCTGGCGCAGCCGCTCCGCGGTGACGATGGCCGCGAGTTGGGCCAGCGCTATGTCGAAGTCGTCGTTGACCACCAGGTAGTCGTATTCCAGGTAATGCGAGAGCTCGTCGCACGCGCGGGCCATGCGCTCGGCAATGACGGCATCGGTGTCCTGTCCACGGCCGCGCAAGCGCTGCTCCAGGGCCGCCAATGACGGCGGCATGACAAACACCGACACGGCCTCAGGCAGGCGCTCGCGCACCTGTCGAGCACCCTGCCAGTCGATCTCCAACAGCAGATCCTCGCCGTGCTCGAGCACGGCCCGCAACGCCAACTCCGCGGTGCCGTAGGCATTACCGAAGACCCGGGCGTACTCGACGAATGCCCCATCGGCAACCATCGCATCAAAGCCGCCGGCGTCGATGAAATGATAGTGTTCGCCGTCCACCTCACCGGGGCGCGGCGCGCGCGTCGTATAGGACACCGACAGCTGCAGCGCTGGATCGACTTGCAATAGGGCGCGCACCAAACTGGTCTTGCCGGCACCGGAAGGCGCCGACACGACGAACAGGGTGCCGGCCGCCAATGCAGACTGAGCGGAAGACGGGTGATTGGCTGCTTGGTTCACGATCACTCCAGGTTTTGGACCTGCTCACGCATCTGTTCGATGAGCACCTTCATGTCCACGGCGGCCAGGGTCAGTGCCGCATCGGACGATTTCGAGCTGAGCGTATTGGCCTCTCGATTGAGCTCCTGCATCAGAAAATCGAGGCGCCGGCCCACGGGCGCCTTGCTGTCCAGCGCCTTGCGCACCTCGGCGACATGCACCTGCAGGCGGTCCATTTCCTCGTCCACGTCCAGGCGTTGCGCCAGCAGTGCTATCTCCTGCTCCAGCCGCGTCGGGTCGAGTTCGATCTGCAACTCCGCCAGCCGATCCCGCAGTCGCGTGCGGATGCCGGCGAGCACCTCGGGCATGCGTTCGCGCACCTCGGCGACGCGCTCGAGCAGCTTGTCGCAGCGTTCGAGCAACAACGCACGCAGCTGTGAACCCTCGCGCTCGCGGGACGCGACCAGGCTATCCAGGGTTCGGTCGAGCAATTCAATTGCCGCGCTGGCAAGGGCGTCCAGATCACGCTCCGGCTCCTGCAACAGACCCGGCCACTGCAGCAGCTCGAACACATGCGGCGTGGCCGGTTCGCCGAGGCGAATGGCGATTTCGTCCGCTGCCTTCAAGACCTGTTCCATGAGGCGGCGGTTGATACTGAACTCGCCGCCGGCCCCCGGCAGCGGCGCAAAGCGCAATGTGCAATCCACCTTGCCGCGATTGAGCCGCGCCGACAACCGCTCGCGCACCTTGGGGTCGAGCCCGCGCAATTCTTCCGGCAAGCGCACGTTGGGCTCAAGGAAGCGATGATTGACCGAGCGCAGCTCCCAGGTCAGTTCGCCGACATCAATACTGGCGACTTCTCGGGCAAAGGCCGTCATGCTCTTGGTCATTAGGTCAGGTCCTCGTATCGGCGATGGCGCGCGGCCCGGCTCTTGAGCAGAGGTCTTGAGCCGGGCCCGTGTTCTAGGCGGACGTTCTGGGCTCGCGCTTTAGGTTCTTAGTCAGGATTCAGGCACGACCGCACAGCCCCTCTGCGCCCAGTTTCGGGTCAGGGCACGGTCTTGGCCCAGATAACCAACCGACCATGGCAATTCGTGACCGCCTGGGGCTCGAATATCGCTATCATAACTGAGACGGGACACTCCCCGTGCGGGCATCATAGGGCATGCGCAGCAGCGCCGGACTCATCGACAGCCACGCACGTCAGGTGCACATCACCCTTTAGCGAATGAGACCGACGCAACAGCGCGGACGACTCCCCGCCACCACCGCGACCGCCATAGCCGCATGCCTCGACTGCGCGACAACCTCAAGCCCGGTGCCCGCATCGACTGCTACCGGATCGTCCAAAGCATCGGCAAGGGCGGTTTCAGTCTGGTGTATCTCGCCGAAGACGAGGAGACCGGCGACGAGGTCGTGATCAAAGAGTTCATGCCCAAACGCCTCGCGCGGCGCGACCAGAATGGCCGCCTGACCGCGATCGACAGCAGTCGGCGCGAAAGCCTATATCGCAGCCGAAGGATGTTCTTTCAGGAGGCCAAGGCGATGACCTCGCTCAGGCATCCGCACATCGTCGCGGTCCTAAATGTCTTTCTCGCGAACAATACCGCTTACATCGTGATGCAGCATGAGCGTGGGCGCAATTTGGCGGAGTTGATCCAGCAGCGCGGCAGCCTGAGCATGACGCTGACGCTGCGCATCTTTCTACCGTTGCTGGACGCACTGGCCCTAATGCATTCGCGCGCGATGCTGCATCTGGACGTGAAGCCCAGCAACGTACACCTGCGCACCGGTCACGACCCGCTGCTGCTCGACCTCGGCGCCGTGCACCTAACGGACAACAACAGCAGGGTGGGCAGTCAAGTCGTTACGGCGGGCTACTCGCCTTTGGAGCAATACAGGCGCGACGGCAACATCGGCCCTTGGACCGACGTCTATGCCATCGGTGCATCGCTGCGCTGCTGTCTTGAAGGTAAGCCGCCGCAACCTTCGCCCGAACGCGCCAGCAACGACACCCAGGGGCCCGCCGTCGAGGCGCTCTGCGGGCGCTATCCGACGTGGCTGCTAGAACTGATCGACTGGTGCATGAGTTTGGAACCTGAGCGCCGTCCCCAAGACGCCGGACGCGTGCTCGGCATCCTGCAAGCGCACCAAGCTGAACCACCGTCTACGACACCGGGCGAGGCATCCGCGGAATGACGCACCGCTGAAGCTTCGCCGCACTTGCCGAGCCAGGGAGCCGGCAGGGGCCAAGGGCCAACCGATTTGACCGCGCGGCCGAACCCCTCCAACATCGCCGGCCCAGACACCGAGGGCGACATGATGCCCATCGGACAGTGCGACCGACACCACTGACGCCGCACGACCACTTAACTTGAGAGAGACCAGATGCGCCCATCGACCCGCAGCCCGAACCAATTGCGCCCCATCCACTTCGAGCGAGGATTCACTCAGCATGCGGAGGGGTCGGTACTCGCCACTTTTGGTGGCACGAGAGTGCTGTGCACGGCCAGCGTCGAGGACCGCGTGCCCGGCTTTCTGCGCGGCGCTGGCAGCGGCTGGATCACTGCCGAGTACGGCATGCTGCCGCGCTCCACCGGCGAGCGCACGCAGCGGGAAGCCGCTCGCGGGCGTCAAGGCGGGCGCACACTCGAAATCCAGCGCTTGATCGGACGCTCCCTGCGCGCCGCGGCTGACCTAGAGGCGCTAGGGGAGCGGACAATCACGCTCGATTGCGATGTCCTGCAGGCCGACGGTGGTACACGCACGGCGGCCATCAGCGGTGCTTGGGTGGCGCTCAGCGATGCGGTGGCCCGATTGCAGCACGAGGGCACCCTGAGTGATTCGCCGATTCGCCACCAGATCGCGGCGGTCTCCGTCGGTGTCTACCGCGGCGTGCCAGTGCTGGACCTGGACTATGCCGAGGACAGCAACGCCGAGACCGACATGAACGTGGTCATGGATGGCGATGGCGGTCTGATTGAGATTCAGGGTACAGCCGAGGACAAGGCCTTCTCGCGCGACGAACTCAATGCGCTGCTCGACCTGGCGGGCGCCGGCATCGAGCAGATCCTGGCCGCACAACGTGACGCGCTGGCGGCCTGACACGCCCCGAAGCCACAACGAACCCCAAATCCAAGACGACATTCAAGATCGCACGCAGAATCAAACCCATCCGCGGCCACGCGGCCGCGGCGGAGCAGGCAGCAATGCAACAGTCCCATGCACATGGCGCGATCGTCCTGGCCAGCAACAACGCCGGCAAGGTGCGCGAGATCAACCAATTACTGGCGCCCTCTGGCATCAGCGTGCGGCCCCAGGGCGAGCTCGGCATCGAAGAGGCCGACGAGACCGGGCTCAGCTTCGTCGAGAACGCCATCATCAAGGCCAGGCACGCGGCGCAGGCGAGCGGCATGCCGGCGATCGCCGACGATTCCGGCCTGGAGGTGGATGCCTTGAACGGCGCGCCAGGCATCTACTCGGCGCGCTATGCCGGCGTTGACGCAGACGATCGCACCAACTGCGACAAGCTGTTGGCCGCCCTCGACGGCGTACCCGAGGCGGAGCGGGGTGCGCGCTTTCAGTGCGTGATGGTGTATCTGCGCCATGCGGCGGACCCAACCCCACTGATCTGCCAGGGCACCTGGGAGGGCCGCATCCTGGACGCCCCCCGCGGCGAGAACGGCTTCGGCTACGATCCGGTATTCTACGTGCCGGAACAGGGACGCAGCGCGGCCGAGCTGGACGCGCCAACCAAGAACGCCCTAAGCCACCGCGGCCAGGCCCTGCAACAACTGGTTCAGCGGCTAGCAAACAGCAAGCACTAACGGAGGGCGCTCGGTGTCGACCGACCAACAGAGCGTTGCGCATGGCCTCGAAGCCGTCCGCCGGCGCATTGCCGAGGCCGAGGTCCGGTTCGGCCGCACCCCCGGCAGCGTGCAGCTGCTCGCCGTCAGCAAGGTGCAGCCCGCCGGGAAGATCGCCGCGGCCTACGCCGCCGGCCAGACGACCTTCGGCGAGAGCTATGCTCAGGAGGCGCTCGAGAAGCAGTCCGAACTGCGCCATCTACCCCTGCACTGGCATTTCATCGGCCGCGTCCAAAGCAACAAGACCCGCGACATCGCGACCGGCTTCGACTGGGTTCACAGCGTCTTCGAACTCAAGCACGCCCGCCGCCTCGGCAGCCAGCGCCCGCCGGAGCTAAGTCCGCTCAAGCTGTGCATCCAGGTCAACCTCAGCGGCGAAGCCAGCAAGGGCGGGCTGGAGCCAGCGCAGGTCGCAGACTTTATCGCCGCCTGCGCGGCGATAGACGGGATCGGGATAGAAGGGCTGATGACACTGCCCGCCCCTAGCACCGACATCGACAGCCAGCGTCGGCCCTTCGCCGCCCTGCGGGCACTGCGCGACCGGCTCGCCACGCCAGCACTGCCGCTCGCGACCCTGTCCATGGGCATGTCCGCGGACCTTGAGGCAGCCATTGCCGAGGGCGCTACAATAGTGCGAGTCGGAACCGCCATCTTCGGATCACGACCGTCGAATTGATCCCCCCGCCGCCAATGGCGCCCGCGGTGGACCGGTTTTCACTTTTCTGCAACCTCCACGACCAAAACCATGTCAATGACTCGATCGCACGTCGCCTTCATCGGCGGCGGCAACATGGCCCACAGCCTGATCGCCGGCTTGATTGCCGACGGTCACGAGCCGTCGCTGCTGACGGTCAGTGACCCAGTGCCGGACAAACGCGACCAACTCGCCGCAAGCTTCGGCATCAACGCCGCACCGAACAACGCCTCCGCCGCGGCTGCAGCGGAGGTGCTGGTGCTCTGTGTCAAACCGCAGGTGGCCGCGGACGTCTGCCGCGACCTGGCGGCGACGCTGCCGGAGCCCGCACCACTGGTGATCTCGATCATGGCCGGGGTGACCGAGGCGAGCATCGCGCACTGGTTCGGGCGCGAGCTCGCGCTGGTTCGCACGATGCCGAACACACCGATGATGGTGCAGTCCGGGGCCATTGGCTTGCACGCCAATGCGGCGGCAACGCCGCGGCAGCGCAACCTGGCCGAGGAGATCATGCGTGCCGGCGGACTGACAAGCTGGGTCGAGGACGAGTCCGACCTGGACGCTGTCACCGCCATCTCCGGCAGCGGTCCGGCCTACTTCTTTCTGTTCATGGAGGCGCTGGAGAAGGCTGGCATCGAGCAGGGCCTCGACGCCGAGACGGCACGCCTGTTCAGCATCCAGACCGCGCTCGGCGCCGCGCGCATGGCAGTGGAGAGCGAGGAATCACCGCAACAACTGCGCGAACGCGTCACCTCCCCCGGCGGCACCACTGAACAGGCCCTGCGCGCCTTTGCCGAGGGCGGGTTTGAACCCCTCGTGAGTCGTGCCGTCGCCGCGGCTCGGCAGCGTGCCGCGGAGCTATCGACACTGCTTGGAGACGATCAATGACCGAGGCCTATTTCACCAACCCGCTGATCTTCCTGGTCAAGACGCTGTTCGGGCTGTACATCGCCATCGTCATGATCCGCTTCCTGCTGCAGTGGGCGCGGGCGGACTTCTATAACCCCATCTCACAGTTCGTCGTCAAGGTCACATCGCCGGTGCTGCGGCCAATGCGCAAGGTCATTCCCGGCTATGGCGGGCTCGACCTCTCGGCACTGGTCCTGGCCTGGCTGCTGAAGGCCGCTGAGCTTGCGCTCCTGTCCATGCTGTTGGGGCTTGGCCGCAACCCGTTGGCGGCGCTGATCTGGGCAATCCCGGCATTGGTTGGACTCATGATCAGCATCTTCCTGTTCGGCATCCTCATCCGCGTGATCCTGAGCTGGGTGAACCCCGATCCCTACAACCCCGCGGTGGCGCTGCTGAACCGGATCACCGATCCGATCATGGTCCCTGCCCAGCGTCTGATCCCGCCCATCGGCGGTATCGACCTGTCGCCGATGGTCGCAATGATTGGCCTGGTGCTGCTGGAGATGCTGTTGCTGCCGCCGCTTCAAATGCTGACCGGCAGCCCGTTCTAGCCGAACGCGCGGCACCCAAACACGCCAGGCTCGGAAGACCATGCACTGGTACCGATGGGACGGCGATGCCTTGCTGCTGCGTCTACGCGTCCAGCCGCGCGCCCGCGGCGACGCCCTCGACGAACCCGTCGGCGATGCGCTGCGGGTGCGGCTGCGCGCACCACCGGTCGATGGCAAGGCCAACGCCGCTCTGGTCGCATTCCTCGCCGACACCTTCGGCGTACCGCGCAAGCAAGTCGTTCTGGTCAGCGGCGCCCATGCCCGCACCAAATCGCTGCGCATCGAATCGCCGCAGAGACTGCCGCCGATCATGGGTGAGCCCTGACCCGAGTCACTGCCTTTGGCGTCGTTGTCGTGGTCGTACTCGAGAAAGCAACGCAATTTGGCCATGAGCGACTCGATGACCACCGAGTTCTGACCAATATGATCGCCTCGATTGCGATTACGACAACGACAATGGCAATGGCAATGACAATGACAATGACAACGACGACGATTTTATTCGGCGGTTAGCTTCTTGTTGAACCGTCGCTAGACAAACAACTGCCACAGGGCATAGAGCCCGAAGCCGATCACGAGCACGCCGGCAACGCGTCGCAACCAGTCCTGCTCGGCATAACGGGCCGCGGCCCCGGCCAGCAGCCCGATACCGAGCAGATTCGGCAGCGTACCGAGCCCGAACGCCAGCATCAGCAGCGCACCTTGAAGCGGTCCGCCGGCACTGAGCGCCAGGATCAGCACGCTGTAGACGAGACCGCAGGGCAGCCAGGCCCAGACCAGACCGACTGCGAACGCCTGCCGCCAAGAGCGAATCGGCAGCAAGCGTCGGCCGAGCGGCTCCAGTCGCCGCCACAACACCGCGCCGGCACGCTCCACGTAGACCAACCCCCGCCACCAGCCGCCTAGGTAAAGCCCCAACGCGATCATGAAAACAGCGGCGAGCGCGTACAGGCCGCGCTGCGCCCACTGCAGCGCCAGCGATTGCATCAGCAGCGCACCGAGTCCGCCCATCAGCGCGCCGACGATGCTGTAACCGACGATGCGTCCCAGGTTGTAGGCAAGCTGAAAGGGCAGTTGCGCCGCGACTCCGCGTCGGCGCTCCGGCGCAAGGCCAAGGGTCAGCGTCGTGACGATGCCGCCACACATGGCCACGCAGTGCACGCCGCCGAGCAGACCCACCAAGAATGCTGTCAGCAATTGGGTGGTCATGGCCGCGCTAGGCCACCAGGGTTTTCGCGAGACAAACGATTCATCTTCTGAGGTGGCAACGCGTTATCAAGGTTTGGGTTCGGCCCGCATGGCAAATCCGATAGAGGCGATACCTCAGACCGACGAGAGCATGGCGCCGCGTTGCTCAACCTGTGCATTGCCTCAAGTGGGCCAAGCGCCCGTGGCCGAGGACCGCTGCGCAGCATGTTTGCGCAATGTTGTGGCCCTTGGCCCCCGGCGCTTGGCCCCTCGGACTGCAAGCGCGTCGGCGCGGGAGAACTTGACGCGTCTACGAGCACTTTGTGCCCTCAAGGATTACATGATGGATCCTCGGCAGGCGTCGAATCGGATGCAGTTCGGCGGCGGATCGTGGCACCATGCGCGTTGACTCAGCGAGGCGGACAGATGCAAGACTACCAGCACGATTTCTTACGATTCGCAATCGACACCGGCGTTCTGCGCTTCGGCCAGTTCCAGCTCAAATCGGGGCGCCAGAGCCCGTATTTCTTCAACGCCGGACTATTTAATCACGGCGCCAGCCTGGCGCGCCTCGGACGCTTCTATGCCGAGGCGCTAACGCGCTCGACGCTGCAACCCGACATGCTGTTCGGCCCCGCCTACAAGGGCATTCCGCTGGCAGCGAGCACGGCCATCGCGCTGGCCGAACACCATGACCTGGACCTGCCCTACGCCTTCAACCGCAAGGAAGCCAAGGATCACGGCGAGGGCGGAAAGATCGTCGGCAGCCCGCTCTCCGGCCGGGTTTTGATCATCGACGACGTCATCACCGCGGGCACCTCGGTGCGCGAATCCGTGGCCATGATCGAGGCCGCCGGCGCGACCCCCTGCGGGGTCCTCATCGCACTCGACCGCTGCGAGCGCGGGACCGGCAAGGGATCGGCCATCGACGAGATCAGAGATCAATTCGGCCTGCACACGGTCAGCATCGCTACGCTGCACGATCTGATCGCCTATGTCGAGGGCGACGACGCTCAGGCCACCTTCGGCCAGGATCTCGCTGCCTATCGCGACCGCTATGGTTAACTGTTGGGCGACGCCCAGAGCACCTTCAGCACGGCGTCAGCAACGGTCCGAACCAAAGCGACGCGCCACCGCCGGAGATGTCGCCGTTGTGTGCGGTCGTCTCCAAGATCGGCGTCAGGGCCCGGTTCGCTTACCATTTCACGCCAAGTAGACGCACCGCTTGTGCCGGCCTGGGCTGTGTGGTGTTAGGGTAAGTTCCGAGCAGCAGTCTATCGATTGCCTGATCCGATTCAAGCGACAACATGGATCGGGTTAGCGGGCTTCGGCTCTTTAACCCCAATAATCAGGGCACGCGAGGTTTTTGTTGGCTCATGGACCTTGCGCGATCGGTTTGCCCAGATTGTGGCCAGCTCTTGGCGCAATTGTGACCAAATTGGTCGGCTCAGACCGGTTGATCACGGCCCGACACCGGGCACCTAAACTGCTCTGTAGCAACTTTTCATCAACTCGATTTTGGAGATATCGCTTATGCAACGCAAAGCCATTGCCGCCGCCTTCGGTGCCGTCCTTCTCGTGGGTGCCGCAGCGCCGGGAATCATTGTGGCGCAAACGGATCTGCCCGCCGCGGTTGGCGGGGACATTAGCCAGCTTTCGGGCAAGGTCATGGTCGTCAACGTGGAAACGCGTCTGATGACGCTGAAGGACGCCGAGGGCAACTTCCACGTCCTACACGTGCCGCCAGCGGTGACGCGGCTGGACAAGATCAAGATTGGCGACGAGGTGACCATCACCGAACTCTCCTCGGTCCTGATCGAACTCTTGCCACAGTCAGAGGCTGGACCGGTGGCCGCCGTCGTGACCACGGAGATCGATCGGGACGCGGGCAAGAAGCCTGGCGGCACGATGACCGAGACGCTGACCCTATCGGGCAAGATCGTCGGCCTGAACAAGGCAGAGGGCGAGGTGACGATCGAAGGCCCCAATGCAACTCGGACCTTCAACGTACAGGACCCCGCGATGCTTGACGGCGTCAAGGTCGGCGACGGCGTCGTTGCCAGGTTCCGAAACGAAATAATCGGCGAGGTCAAGTAGTTGCGGCGCCAGTTCGGCGCTCTCGTACCGCCGCGCTTAAGTGCGACAGACACGACTGGCTCGCAATCGTTGTCGTTGTCGTTGTCGATATTTTAATCGTCGGCCCTACGCCGACTCGATGACGACAGCGAAGAATCGTTGTTTGCGTAACTTAAGCGCAGCGGCATTAGGAGCCTGTCCGACTCAGACCCCCTGAGCCGGACAGTTTCCTCTCTCGCATGCTCCTCGCCACAACCTCGGCTGCTTGATGGCGTCGTGTCGGGTATGCCGACAATCCATCCGATTACCCTACTTTCGGTAGTCCACTGAATGAAAACCCTACGCGTCTTCGCCTGGCTGCTGCTGTCGGTATTTTTGCTGTTCATTGGCGCCATCGGCTACCTGCCATACTACCTGCAGAGCCATAAGGCGGACCTGGAGGCCGCGGCAGCTGATGCCCTTGGGCGGCCGGTCGCGATCGACGACGTGGAGCTGGGCTGGTTGTTGCATCCACGGCCGGGCCTATCGATCGTCCTGAACAGGCTGCGGGTGTCGAATCCCGGCTGGGATACCGACAAGACGCTGGGGCCGCACCTGATGGAGGCCGAGCGGATCGATGTGACATGGCAGCTGAGCGCGCTGTTGCACCGACAGATCCGCGTCGACCAAGTGGTCATCCGTGGCGCGCGTGTGATGCTCCAGAAGACCGCCGATGGCCGCAACAACTGGCAACTCGGCAAAGATAAAGACAAAGACAAAGGCAAGGATTCCAGCAAGATCAGCCTGCGGATTCCGACGGTGCAGCTAAGCGATTCGCAGATCAGCTTCGCGTCCCCAAAGGCGCCAGTGCGACGCGCCGACATCACGCGGCTTCAGCTCGACGGGCTGGGCGCCGAGCCCCTGGTCCTCCAGGCCGAACTGTCAATCAATGAGACGCCGCTGACGTTGAACGCTCGCGCCGGTGCCGCGGAGGCGCCGACCGGCGCCCGCTGGCCCTTCCAGCTACAGGCGCAGAGCGGCGAGACTCGCATCGAGCTCAATGGCAGCGCCCCCGCGCCGTTCGCGACCACCGGACTGGATGGCAAACTCCAGGTGCAGGGGCCGACGGCGGTCCCACTCGGGAAAATCGCAGGGGTCAATGGGCTGCCGCCGGGACCCTTTCAGCTCGAGACGAGCCTGAGCTGGGACGGCAAGACCTTTGATGCCAGCGGGATCACCGGATCATCGCAAGCGCATGTCTTACCCGCGCCGCTGACCATCAGCGATGGTGCGATCAGCGTCCCGTTGCATGGCCCCTGGTCCGTGCAGATGACGGGGAAGCTCGGCGACCAGCCCGCAACACTGCAACTGACACCGGTCGCGGTGCCGAAGGACGACACCCAGACCCCGAAGACCAAGACCGCAGGCGCCCTGAAAATCGAGGCAACGCTCGCCGATGGCCGCTTCGACGGCGAACTGCGGCCGGCATCGGGTGATTCGCCGGCGCTGCTCAGCGGCAAGCTCAAGGCCGGGATGGTTACCTTGCCACACGGCGCGCAGGCCAAAGCGTCCAAGCCCAATACAATGGCAACCTTGGCGTCCGCGGCAACCAAAGCCAAGGCAAATACAAAGATGCCTGAGCCTCCGACCTGGGCAGACAAGCCGCTGCCGTTCTCATCGCTGACCCGGATCGACGCGGACCTGGATCTCGCCGTCGAGGCCCTGACCTGGCAGCGGATCACCCTGCGTGGCATGCAGGCCCAGGCCAAACTCCGCGACGGCCGCCTACAAGTCGACGGGGTCAGGCTGACGCTGCCCGGATTGACCGTCAGCGGCCAGGCGCTGGTCGACGCCGGCCCCAAGGTCCCAGTGCTCCAACTCAAGCTGAACACGGACCGCATCGACTTGCCACAGGCCCTGTCGATGCTGGCCCAGGGACCGAAGGTGGGCGGCAGCATCGACGCTTTGAGTCTCGACGCCGCGGCCAGCGGCGCGACGCCGGCGACACTGATCCGCGCCCTGAGCGGCACGCTAGAGGCGAAATCCGTCCAGCTGCTGCCGCCCGCCAAGCGGGGTCAAAAGGCCACGGCAATCGATCTCGCCAGCCCTAGCCTGCACGTCGACGCCGGCCAGGCGGTGAGCTTCAAGACCGGCTTGGCGCGGGCCGGTGAGGACCGGACAGAACAGACCATGGACCTGAAGCTGACCGGCGGGACGCTGGCCGACCTGCTGCCGGGTGGGCGGTCCTGGCCGCGGATCGACGTCGTTGCCCAGACCCGCATCGACCAGCAGCGGCTGAGCATCAGCGGCCACGTGGGGCCGCTCGCGGCCATCCGCACCGGCCGCGACCTGACGCTCGACCTGAGCCTGGCTGACGATACCGACCTCACCGGCACGCTAACTGGCACCCTCGCCCGACTCGACGACCTGGCGGGAAGCCAACTCCAGGCGCAGGTCACCGGAACGAGCCTGGCGGCATTACACCCCGGGCTGCCCGCGCAAGCCTTCTCGGCAAAGGCGCGCCTTCAGGGGCAGGCCAAACAGCTCGAGGTGCTCGACATCGAGGCGAGCAGCGGCAGCAGTGATCTCGCCGGAGAGGTCCGTATCGGCCTCGGCGAGCCTTTGCGCATCGACGCGGATCTAAACGCCGGCACGCTGGACCTCAGCCCATTCCTGGCCGAAAAATCGGACTCGAACTCGGCTCCCGCTGGGACGGATGCATCGACCGGCACGGACAACGGCAACGCCCAGACGCTGCCGTTGGATAAGCTGAAAGCGCTCGACGGCTCGCTCAAACTGAGCGCAGGCAACGTCGAGTTCGGCGACTTCGTCATCGACCAAGGCACGCTCGATGCACACCTCGACGCCGGGCATCTTGTCCTGTCCGCCAATGCAGCTGAGGGCGGCCTGTCATTGGAGCTGGAATTGCAGCCAGGCCAAACCGATTGGAAGTTCGACTTGCACCACAAGGGTAAGCTCAACCTGGGGCGGCTGATGAAGTCGAAGAATCAGCAGGCGCTCTCCGGCGTACCGGTCACCGTCGAGATGCGTATGAACGCTGTCGGTGCCTCGGTGCCTGCACTGCTGAGTTCCGCCGATGGGGGCGTGCAGCTGATCCTGGGCGCCGGGCAGCTGGACCGAAAGGCCTCCAAGCTGCCGTTCGGGGGCGTTATGTTCAAGCTGCTCGACACCGTCAATCCGACCCAGATCAGCGCGCTCAACATCCGCAAGGACTTCCTTAGCCTCCAATGCGCGGTGGTGCAGTTCGAGTTCGCCGACGGCATCGCCACCAGCAAGCACGGGTTGGCGCTGCAAACCGATCAGCTCAATGTGCTCGGCGGCGGCAGCATCAAGCTGGAGACAGAAGAGATCGAACTGCGCTTCAAGACCGTCAAACGCACCGGGGTCGGCCTCAGCCTGCTCGGCGTCGCCGACCGCTTTATCATCGTCGACGGCACGCTGCAGCACCCGCGCGCCAGAATCGACAAGGGCGATCTACTCGTCGATAGCGCCGCCGCCTGGGCCACCGGCGGGCTGAGTCTGGTGGCCGATCAGCTCGTTCAACGCCTGACGGCCTTCGGCAGCCCCTGCGAGAAGGTGCTGCGGCGGGATGCGTCGGAGCCGCAACCCTGAGCTGGCGCGGCAGCATTCACTTGCTGCGTGATGGAAAAGATTCGGCGCCGACGGGTGAAGGCTGGGCAATGGAGCAGATCCCCGAATCCTAATAAATGACATGCCTGCATCTACGATGGCCAGACACCTCGAACGGCGGTTTCTTCGTAGAGCTTTGATCCGACGGCTCGGGAGGACTGCCGGGGCCCAGCCTGCTCTGCTGCTTGGACTGCCGGGGCTCTCGCTGCCCCGACGCTGAGCGAGGCGCGGAGCATGGGCGGCGGGTTCGACCGAATCCCGGGCTCTCCCTGGTCCCATGTATCTCGTTCCGGCGCTCCTGGGTCGGACCATCCCCACCCGCTCCCGCGGCCCGTCTTCGCGGCTTGGACCAAAGCCCGTAGGCTGGATTGAGGTACGAAACCCAGCATCGGCGGTAGTATGGGCCCTCGAAATACTGGGTTTGGCAAGCTCAACCCAGCCTACGAGCTTGGTGAAATTACGGGGACAGTAAACCCAACTCATTCGGCGCCGAAGCCGGAGAACATGTCGCGGGTGCGAGTGTCTTTGCTGCGCGCCTTGGGACCAGGCTTCCGCGGACGCAACACCCGGCCCAGGCGTGCCTCGACGCCTTTGATGAAATCCTCCGAGCCCAACGGTCGCCCAGTGCGCGTATGCCGATGGAACTGATCCGCGAGACGGTCCGCCTCATCATCCGCAAGATAGCTCGCCCAGTCGGGCATCAACTCCAGTAGCGGGCGAACACTGACCAGCTCGTCGTCTTCACCGCACAAATGGGCGCGAGCGCTTGACCAAGGCCACTACTCCACCGTCCGGCAGAGCCCGGCCCGGACGGGGTTGCGCTCGATATAGCGCGCAGCCACAAGCAGGTGCGGCTCGTCCATCACGAACGAGTGGAAGCGCTCCTGCCAAAGATGTCCGCGCCAGCCGTGGCGGAAGTTGATCAGGCGCGTGTAGCAGCGATGCGCCTCACCCATCGCGCAGCGCAGCCCGTCTTCACTGCTGGGTACCATCACCAAATGCAAATGGTTCGGCATCAGACAATAGGCCCAGATCGTTGTACCGCAGCGCCCGCAGGACGAGGCCAGCAAACGGCGGTACTCGGCGTAGTCCTCGTCGACAAAAAACATTTGCTGGCGCCGGTTGCCACGCTGGGTCACATGGTGAGGCAAGCCCCATAGCACGGCGCGCGCGATTCTGGCCACAGCGCGCTCCTACAGACGAAAACCCAAGTGGGCGTTAATAATACTGCCCCTCGGAACCCCCAGGAGTTAAGTATCCTGTCCCCGTTACCTGCCCGAGCGGGTGCCGCAGATGCTGATCTCCATCGGCCGACGCTAGGTACAGTACATCAATCACAGCTACCGGCGCACCGGCGCCCTCTTGGACGGCGGGGGTTAGCGAAACGGGTTCCAAACGCGCATGGTTCCGATCTGCCAGCCGTCTTGCAGATCCTCAGTGACCAACCGATTGGTACCCGCGGAAAGGGCCGCCTCAACGATGAGGCCGTCCCAGAACGAGATCCGGGAGTCGATGCTGCGCGAGATGCCCTTGGTGACTAGCTGCGGTGTGATGGCTGTGACCCGGAAACGGCGCCATTCGTTAACCACCTGCAAGGCTTGCGCGGGCACCAAGGGGCGCGCAAGCTTGCGTGTCACGGTCACGTAGAATTCCGACAACACTTGGCTGCTCAGTCGAATCTCCGGATTCTCGCGTAAGAGCTGGCGCGCGAGCGCCTGCTTGTCCGGCTCGTCGGCATCGAATAAGTAGACGAGCACATTGGTATCGAGGAACAAGACCTCATCGCTCATGCAGCTCATCCCGAGTCCAGCGACGGCCCCCGCTTCCCGCACCGGCCTCGTCGGCCAACGCGATGATCCGCTCCACCGTCTGCAGCCGGTCTCGCTGCAAGTCGTCGGCGCGAGCGTATTGCTCCAGGTAACTGGCCAGAACCTTGTTGACAGATGTGTCCTGCTCTATCGCCCGGATGCGTGCCCGCTTCAGGATATCGCCCTCGACACTGATTGTTAGATTTGCCATACATCTCTCCTTCACGATTACACGAGATCAGTGTAGCGCGGAAAGGAAGCGCTACAAGTCCTCTTTGAGACGTTTGCGCTGTCGCGGTCTGCCTCAGCATCGGCAAGATCGCTCGCCCAGTCGGGCGGAAAGTCCAGTAGCGGGCCGCGCCGGCGGCCCTGCTCACCCGGCGTCGGACAGGCGCTGCGCCAACTCGCGCACTCCGATGACCTCAACCCCGTCCGCAACCGGGTAACGCTCAACGCCGGAGTCGACCCAGTAAGCGCGCTCTGGCGCCCTGCCGCCTGCATCAGAACGAGCTCGACTCTTTGCTCACATTGAAGTTTCAGGCATGTTTGCAAGATTGCACCAGTCACTTACTCCGAACCAACAAGAGTTTGCGGCCTCTGCGGCTGGGGCGTATCGGCCATCAAGTGAGGAGGATTGCGATGCTGAGACTCGCTACCGGAATACTGCTGATATTCGTCGCGGCACCGGCCCTCGCGCAGGAGAACGATGTCGAGAATCCGCTGATTGGCAAGAGCGATGTCTCCTCGGTGCCAAAGATCGGCAGTCTGTACGAACGCATCGAGCGGGCATCTCGGTGGGAAGCGCTGAACCGCGATCTCACCGGTGCCTTCGGCGCTTATTCAGGCTTCAAGAAAAAGATCAAGCAGAAAACCGGCCTGTCATGGAGCATGCCGGTCAGCTATCTGCAGCAATGGGGCATGCCGGACGGCGGCTGGACGGCTGGGCAGATATTGGCAACGCCGGGCCTCGATTGGAAGCTGTTCGACAGCTCAACCTTCGGCGCGGGTTCCTTGCAGGTGTCGTACAGCTGGGTGCAATACCCTTGGCGCCAGACTGCGGCAGACATCGCGGACAATCTCGGCATCATCACGCCGATCAATGACTACCCGGGCGACGGGGAGGATTCCCGCACGCAACTGACCTATACCCATGCGTTTCCCGGCAACAAGCTGCTGCTGTCCATCGGTCAGTATCCGTTTTCCAACTTCGATGGCAACCAGTACTTAAGCGATCAGCAGCACAACTTCAACAACTACCTGTTCGCTCAGAACGGCAGCTCGACTTACCCGATCGCCGGTCTCGGCGCCAACGCCCAAGTCAACGTCACCACAACCGTCCAGCTCGCTGGCGGCTTCCAGAATGCGACCGATATGACCGGCGCCGACCTCACGATCAAGGGGTTTGGCGAGCAAAACCTCGCCTGGTTCGGGTACACGCAATGGACGCCAAAGTTTCATGGTCTCGGCGCCGCGCAATACTCGTTCACCTACTACGATGTGCCCGCAGTGGCACAGCAGCCGAGCAGCAGCACCGGGTGGTCGTTCAGCGCCGCCCAAAACCTGAATGACACGTGGGCAGTCTTCGGCCGCGCAAACGGTACTTGGGGCTACCAGACACCCATCGGGGCCTCCTATGCGATAGGCGGGGCAATGAACAACCCGCTCGGGCGCAGCAAGATGGACCAGATCGGCTTGGCGATCGGATATGCCGAAGCGGCAGAACCACCGACGAACCCACCGGGCACAGGAGACGAAATGGTCGTGGAGGCTTACTGGAACTGGGAGTTCTTTGGCGGATTACTGCTGACGCCGGACGTGCAGTACATCAGCAATCCAGCCAAAGACACCGGACGTGACAGTGCTTGGGCGTTGTCGCTGCGCACCACGCTGATGTTCTGACGAAGCATTTCACGACAACGACTCAGCCCGATTTCGGCTTCGTCATTAACCAGTGGGGTACGGACAGATCCCAGTGAATCGCTGCCGCCCGCAGCGCGAAGATGACGGCGACGCACCCAAGCGCCGCGACGGATCGATACTCCGGAACCCAGGCCAGCAGCACCACATAGAGCGTGCAGCCGATCAGCACCGGCGTGGCATAGAGCTCACGGGTCATCAGCAGCGTTGGGCGGCCAGCCAGTACGTCTCTCAGCAGACCGCCACCGACCGCCGTGATGATGCCCAGCACGATGGCGCTGAACAGATGAATACCTATCAGCGCCAGTTGCAAGCACGCCCATCACCGCGAAGGCCGTGATTCCTGCCATGCCGATCCAGTAACTAAACAATTGCACAAGTGGCTCCTCAGAAGAGAAGTGGCGGGTTTCTGGTCCGTGCAGTAGGAACAAGCACGGTGCGTCTCTGATTTCACCACGATCGCGCGGCCAGTGGTGCTTCATCCCTGAGTGGAATCCCATCTGGCGCGAAATGGTTAGTCGAGACAGCTACTGATGCGGGAAGATTCGCCCGGGAACTCAGGAAATTCCTGATCCACGAGGTCAGCGACTGGTAAGCCGACCACCAGTCCTTCTGCGCTGAGGCCACCAAGACATCCGACGGACAATGGCCGGGGAAGACGTCGTCCGTGACGCAGGCTCTTCGAGCACCAACGCGGAGGTGGCGGGCACAAGGCCCTCAATTGGCGTTGCCAAGCTTGCAAAAGCGGCGATCACGCCTCGTCGGTCTGAGGCGAAGC
>CAVOGV010000007.1:0-116782 GCA_963695445.1 uncultured Gammaproteobacteria bacterium
CTACACGCCGGACTGGGCCGAGGGCATCACCGGCATCCCGGCCGAGACCATCCGCCGGCTCGCGCACGAGATGGGCGTCACCGCCCGCGACCAGAAGATCGAGCTGCCGATCACCTGGACCGACTGCTGGGACAACGAGCACGACACCGTCACCGGCAACCCGGTCGCCTTCCACGCCATGCGCGGGCTGGCGGCGCACTCCAACGGCTTTCAGACCATCCGCGCGCTGAGCATCCTGATGACGGTGCTCGGCACCATCGACCGGCCCGGCGGCTTCCGTCACAAGCCGCCGTTCCCGCGGCCGATCCCGCCCTGCCCGAAGCCGCCGAAGGGTCCCGAGGCGGTGCAGCCGAACACGCCGCTCGACGGCATGCCGCTGGGCTGGCCGGCACGGCCCGAGGATCTGTTCGTCGACGACGACGGCGAGCCGGTGCGCATCGACAAGGCCTTCTCGTGGGAGTATCCGCTGTCGGTGCACGGCATGATGCACAACGTCATCACCAATGCCTGGCGCGGTGATCCGTACCCGATCGATACGCTGTTCCTGTTCATGGCCAACATGGCCTGGAACTCGTCGATGAACACCAGCGAGGCGCGGCGCATGCTCGCCGACACCGACGAGAACGGCGAGTACAAGATCCCGTTCCTGGTGGTCTGCGACACCTTCTCGTCGGAGACGGTCGCCTTCGCCGATCTGGTGCTGCCGGATACCACCTATCTGGAGCGCCACGATGTGCTGTCCATGCTCGACCGGCCCATCTCCGAGTTCGACGGCCCGGTGGACGCGGTGCGCCTGCCGGTGTTGCCGCCGAAGGGCGACTGCCGGCCGTTCCAGGACGTGCTGATCGAACTCGGCGCCCGCATCGGCCTGCCGGCCTTCATCAAGGAAGACGGCAGCGCCAAGTATCGCAACTATCCGGACTTCGTCGTCAACTACGAGACCTCGCCCGGCTCCGGCATCGGCTTCCTGGCGGGCTGGCGCGGCGAGTTCGGCGAGAAGTTCATCAAGGGCGAGCCCAACCCTCGGCAGTGGGAGCAATACGCCGCCAACAACTGCGTGTTCCATCACGAGATGCCGCGCAGCTACCAGTACATGCGCAACTGGAACAAGGGCTATCTGCACTGGGCGCGCGCCCACGGCATGACCCGCTGGGCCGAGCCCATCACGCTGCATGTCTACTCCGAGGTGCTGCAACGCTTCCGCGCCGCGGCCCAGGGCAAGTGGCCCGGCCGCAAGCCGCCGGCGCGCCTCGCCAAGCGCGTCGAGACCTACTTCGACCCGCTGCCGTTCTTCTACGAACCGCTGGAGAGTCAGCTGGTCGACAAGACCCGCTTCCCGCTCAACGCGCTGACCCAGCGGCCGATGGCCATGTACCACAGTTGGGACAGCCAGAACGCCTGGCTGCGGCAGATCCACAGCCACAACTATCTGTACGTCAATCCCAAGATGGCGGTCGGGCAGGGCATCGACGACGGCGACTGGATCTGGGTCGAGTCGCACCTGGGCCGGGTCAAGTGCATGTGCCGTTACTCCGAGGCCGTCGAGCCCGGCACGGTCTGGACCTGGAACGCCATCGGCAAGGCCTCCGGCGCCTGGGCGCTGGCGCCGAACGCGGACGAGTCCAGCAAGGGCTTCCTGCTCAACCACATCATCGGCGAGGAACTGCCCGCCAACGGCGACGGCAGCCACCTGTCCAACTCCGACCCGGTCACCGGCCAGGCGGCCTGGTTCGACGTGCGGGTGCGCATCAGCCGGGTCGAAGATCAGGCCGGGCAGATCACCGAGCCGCAGTTTGCGCCGATGACGCTGATGCCGGGGCAGACATCGCGGCAGCGCACCAAGTGGCAGGCCTATGTGGCCGGCCTATTCGGCAAGCGCTGAACCGATCGCGCACCCAGACCCTGCATCCTGAATTTGGACTCGAGCTGTTCCGGAAAGACCTATGACCCAGCTGGCCCTTGTCATCGACCTCAACGTCTGCGTCGGCTGTCACGCCTGCGTGACCTCCTGCAAGCAGTGGAATACCTCCGGCTGGGCCGGACCCATGGTCGACGAGAACCCCTACGGCGCCGATCCCACCGGCACCTTCTTCAACCGGGTGCAGACCTTCGAGGTCGGCACTTACCCGAAGACCGAGACCGTGCACTTCCCGAAGAGCTGCCTGCACTGCGAGGAGCCGCCCTGCGTGCCGGTCTGCCCCACCGGCGCCTCCTACAAGCGCGAGGACAACGGCGTCGTGCTGGTCGACTACGACAAGTGCATCGGCTGCAAGTACTGCTCCTGGGCCTGCCCCTACGGCATGCGCGAACTCGACGAGCAGCAGCAGGTGATGAAGAAGTGCACGCTGTGCATCGACCGCATCACCGACCAGACCCTGCCCGAGCGCGAGCGTCAGCCCGCCTGCGTGCTCGCCTGTCCGACCAGCGCGCGACTGTTCGGCGACGTGCACGACCCGGACTCCGAGGTGTCGATCGCCATCCGCGAGCGCGGCGGCTATCCGCTGATGCCCGAATGGGGCACCAAGCCGGCCAACCATTACCTGCCGCGGCAGAAGACCCGCATGCACATCACCGAGGATGAACTCCAGCGCGCCGACAACCCGCTGACCAAGGAAGACATCACCGTCTACACCGGCGAAGAGACGCTGGACGACGTCACCTGGTAGTCGAAGAAAGTGTGAAGTTTGAAGTGTGAAGTGTGAAAGCGGAGTCGACCCCAAGGTCCGAGCCACCCGCCACTTCCAACTTCACCTTCAAACTTCAACCTTCTTACTTCAAACTTCACTTACCTTCAAACTTCAAACTTCAAACATGCATCCTGCCTTCTCAGTCATCTTTCTCACTACCCTGATCGGTGCCGGTCAGGGGTTGTTTCTGGCGCTGTTTACCGGTCAGCTCTATGCCAGCATCAAGCTGATCGAGCCGCAGGGGGCGGAGTTCTATGCCCTCGGCAGCGCCGTGTCACTGGCGTTGCTGGTCGCTGGGCTCGGCGCCTCGTTCTTTCATCTGGGCCGACCTGAGCGGGCCTGGCGGGCGGCGTCGAAGTGGCGCACGTCCTGGTTGTCGCGGGAGGTCATCGTGTTGCCGATGATGATGGCGGTGGTGTTCTTCTACGGCCTGTTCCATTGGATGGGCTGGACAGAACCCTTTTATCTCGCCGGCGGCGGCACCTTGCCCATCGACGTGACCCTGCTGCTCGGCTTCGTCGGCATCCTGGTGGCCTTCGCGCTGTTCGTCTGCACCGCGATGATCTATGCCAGCGTCAAGTTCCTGCAGGAGTGGCACTCGGCCTATACGGTGGGCAATTTCCTGTTTCTCGGCATGGCGTCCGGGTTCATGCTCGCCGCCGCCTACTCGGCCTACATCGGCAACCATCTGGTCGGCTTCTACGGCACCTGGGCGGTGAGCTTCACGCTGCTCGGGCTGGCCACCCGCACCGCATCGCTGATCCGCAACGCGACGCTCAAGCGCAAGAGCAGGCTGCAGACCGCCATCGGCATCCGCCATCGCGCCATCGAGCAGAAGTCCCAGGGCTTCACCGCGGGCTCGTTCAACACCCGCGAGTTCTTCCACCACAAGAGCCCGGAGTTTCTGAAGCAGGTGCGGCTAACCTTCCTGGTGCTGGTGTTCCCGCTGCCGATCCTGCTCATCGGTGTCGCCTACGCGTTGCAGTCGCCGACGCTGCCCGATCGCGGCCTTCGTCGTGCAGTACATCGGCCTGATGGCGGAGCGCTGGTACTTCTTCGCCGAGGCCAATCACCCGCAGAATTTGTACTATCAAACAGTCGCCTGACCTCATGATGGCTGTTCGTCAACCGGTCTGATTCAGTAGCAACTTGATCGAAACCGCCACTGACACCGCCACCAGCACCGGACGCACCAGCCGGGTGCCGTGGCGGATCACCAGGTGTGCACCGAGCCAACCGCCGACCAACTGTCCGGCGGCCATGGTCAGCGCAATGCCCCAGAGGATCTGACCGCCGGCGATAAAGAACAGGAATGCCGCCAGGTTACTCGTGAAGTTCAGCAGCTTTGCATGCGCGGTGGCGCGGCGCAGGTTGTAGCCGAGCAGGGCGACGTAACCCATGGCGAAAAAGGTGCCGGTGCCGGGGCCAAAGAACCCGTCGTAGAAGCCGACACCGGTGCCGATCAGGAGCGCAAAGGCGCCGTTGCCGATGCGCCGGCGTGAGTCGATGTCCGAGACGCGCGGCGAGAATAAGAAGTACAGCGCGAAGCCGATCAGTAGCAACGGGATCAGCCGCGACAGCAGGTCCGTCGCCAGGAACTGCACCGCCACGGCACCGAGGGCGGCACCGACAAAGGTGCAGCCTACCGCGAGCGCGGCGTCGCGCGGATCGATCGCGCCACGACGGATAAAGTGCAGGGTGGATGCGAAGGTGCCGAAGACACCCTGGGCCTTGTTGGTTGCCAGTGCCTCCACTGGCGCCAGACCTGCCCATAACAGCGCGGGCACCGTGATCAGCCCGCCGCCGCCAGCGATTGCATCGATCATCCCCGCACTCAGTGCGAGCACGAACAACAGGGGGGCGATTTCGAGCAGTTCCATCAACCTGGGTGCCAGCCTGTTGCAGAAGTTGGGGTGGCCTCTTTCCGCGATGCGATGCCTGGGATGGCCGTGGGCCGATTGCGGTGGTCAGGGATGAGCTGGAACCGCGGCGTCTGAACCTCCTGGGCAGGACGGGCTATAATCGCAAACAAAGCCATAGCGCGGAAGGGTATCCCATGAACCTGCAACAAGAAGACCTCGATTACATCAAGGACCACCTGGGCGAATGGCTCGCCGAGCGCTCGTTGGGCAAACCGCCGGCGGTGTACGAGATCGAGCTGCGCGAACGCATGGTGCGGGTTGAGGAAGAGCTTAAGCATCAACGCGAGTTGATCAAGCAGATTCTGGTGGAAATGGACAAGCGCTTTGAGGCCCTCCAGGTCCAGATGGACAAGCGTTTTGAGCCGTCGACAAGCGTTTCGAGGCTGTCGACAGCGTTCGAGACGGACAAGCGTTTCGACGCCGTCGACAAGCGTTTCGACGCCGCGGAAAGGCGTTTCGATGCGCTGACCAAGCGTATCGATCGTTTCATGATCTGGTCCTTCGGGATCACTGTCTCCTCAGCCGGGATCATCATTGCCGTGCTGAAGCTCTGGCCCACTGCTGCGTCGTCTTGACCGCGCCCGGCAGCGATGCCTCGCTTCGATCACGGTCGACACCGACATTCGTTATCTTCGATTTCGACGGGACGCTGGCGGACAGTTTTCCGTGGTTCGCCAGCGTCCTCAACGATGTCGCGCGCCGCTGGGGCTTTCGAACCATCGCGGTGGGGGAGGACGCGGTGCTGCGGCACATGCACGCAACCGAGATCTTCCGGCATCTGCAGGTGCCCAATTGGAAGGTGCCGATGATCGCCGCGGACCTGCGCCGCCGCATGTCCCGGGAGATCGACCGTATTGCGTTGTTTGATGGCGTGGGGTGCGAGCTGACGCGGCTCCACCGGGCTGGCCTGCGTCTCGGCATTGCCAGTTCCAACGCCGAGGTCAACATCCGGCGGGTGCTCGGTCCAAGCCTCTGGGGCCTGATTCAACATAGCGAGTGCGGTATCGGCATATCCGCCAAGCATCATCGGCTGAAACGACTGCTGCGACGTGCCCGCGTTGCACCCGAGCAGGCCATCTACATCGGCGATGAGGTCCGCGATGTCGACGCCGCGCGCCGCGCTGGCGTTGCCGTTGGTGCGGTGACCTGGGGCTACAATGACGCGTCGGTGCTGCGCGCGTGCGACCCGGACCTGCTGTTCGCGCAGGTGCACGAGATCAGCGCGCGCCTGTTGTCGCGGTGACGCCTAAACCTCGATGATCACCGGACGCAGTTTTCGGGCGCGCTGGGTAATTTGCCAAGGGAAACGATGTCACCAATGCTCGATCAAGACCGTTATCGCGGCTGTTTGCTCGGTCTCGCTGTCGGCGATGCCCTCAGCTTCCTCGCCGCCCAGCGGCGATTCCGGCAAGAGCCTGCAACAAGTGTCGCGCATCAACGGGATGAGGTATTAGGCACGTGTCGCGCCTGTCCCGAATCTATTCTGTGGACCGTTCCTCAGGGTTCGCGAAGCCGTCGTTTGAGTCCGCCGGCGATCGCACTGCTGGCGGCCGGGTCCTCCGGCCAGTGGTGTTTCGGGTAACGACCACGCATCTCTTTGCGCACCTCTGTATAGGCACTGCGCCAGAATCCGGCCAGGTCGCGGGTGATTTGCAGCGGGCGGCCGGCAGGCGAGAGCAGATGCAGCAAGCAGCGGCAGCCGGCCGTCGAATATCCGGGGCGTATCGGCGCTGCCGAACAATTCTTGCATCGGCGCCGCCAGCACCGGCGCAGGTGGGTCGGCATCGAGGCAGGCGCGATAGTCGATGCGTCGGCGCGTGCCGGCCGGTGTGGTCAGCAGTTCCGGCGCCAACTCGTCGAGCCGGCTCGCGTTGTGCCAGCCCAGGGTCTGTTTCAGCACCTCTGTCAGGTCCAGCGCGCGGGCGTCTGCGAATCGGGTCTTGCCGACCAGCCAAGGTCCGAACCACTCCGCGACATGGCGTCGGAGCCAGTCCGATGACAGGTCCGGCCAGTCGGCATCGGGCTGCATGCGCCGGGCGAGTAGGGCACGCACCTGGAGTTGGCGTGCGGCAGGGGTCCAGGTGAGCGCGTGCTCGAGTTCGCCGGCAATCGCCTCCAGCAGTTTCTGCAGGGCGGCGTCTGTGTCGGTGATCGGGGCGGTCTTGCATTCCAGCACGATGGCGTCGAGGCGTAGCTCGACGCGCGCGGCGACCGCCTCGCGTTCGCGGTCCCAGGTGAGCAGGGCCTGCTCGCTGATGTGCTCGGCCCGCAGCGCGCGCAGGTCGGCCTCGCTGATCGCAAGCGCCGCGCGGATGCGGTTGTCGCCGCTGGCCGCGTCGAGATCGGCGACGATCAGATAGGGCTCGGATGGCCAGCGCGTCGTCGCGGGGTAACGCGGCGCCGGCACCGCCGGAGAGCAGAAAGCGTTCGCCGCTGCCGCCGCGGTTCTGTGCGATGCGGTCCGGATAGGCCAGCGCGAGCAGGGCGCCTGGATCGTGGGTCGCGGGTGGGGCGCCAGCGGTCTCCTCCGCGGGCTGGTCGCGCAGCAGGCGCCGGTAGTGCTGGCTGAGTCGATCGATGGCCTGCAGCCGGCGCATGTCGAAGCCGTCTACTTGCTGCTTGCGGCGCATCGCCGATCAACGCCTGCAGCCGCGCCGTCAGGTCCACGGGACGAGGCAGTCCGCGGCGGTTGATCCAAGGGTCGCGCTCTTCGAGCAGCGCCGCTAGATCCGCGGCCAACGCGCGTGCAGACACGGGCGCCTCGGCGAGCATGTGAGCCAGACGCGGATGCAGCGGCAGGGCCGCCATGCGCTTGCCCATGCGGGTGATGGTGCCGGACGGCATCGACGGCGTCGAGCGTCTCGCAGCAGTGCGATCGCCTGCGCCCAGGCGCCGTTCGGGGGTGGATCGAGCCAGCGCAGTGCGCGCGGGTCGGCGACACCCCACAGGGCCAGCTCCAGCGCCAGCGGGGCGAGGTCCGCTTGCAGGATTTCCGCCGGTCGATGGGCCGGATAGCGCTGCTCGTCGGCGCGGGTCCAGATGCGGTAGCAGACCCCGGGTCCGAGTCGCCCGGCGCGGCCGGCGCGTTGCTGTGCGGATGCCTGCGAGATCGGCTCGGTGACCAGTCGGGTCAGCCCGGAGCCCGGCTCGAAGCGGGGCTTGCGCGTGAGGCCGCTATCGACCACGGCAACGATGCCCTCGATGGTCAGCGAGGTCTCGGCGATGTCGGTGGCGAGTATGACGCGGCGTCGACCGCTGCCGTCGGGCCGTAAGGCGCGATCCTGCTCGGGCAGAGGCAGGCCGCCGTGCAGCGGCAGCAGGTCGATAGCGTCGACAGCATCGAGCCGCGCGGCGACACGGCCGATTTCCGCTGCGCCGGGCAGAAAGGCGAGGATGTCGCCGTCGCGCTCGCGCAGGGCGATGCGCACCGTGTTGGTCACGGCGTCGATGATGTCGACGGGCGCATGCTCGGCGTAGCGGATCTCGACCGGATGGCTGCGCCCGCTGCCCTCGATGACCGGCGCGTCGCCCAGCAGCCGGGCGACCGCGGCGGTGTCGAGGGTGGCGGACATGACCAGAATGCGAAGATCCGGCCGCAGCGCGGCGGCATCCAACGCCAGCGCTAGCCCGAGATCGGCGTTTAGCCCGCGTTCATGGAACTCGTCGAAGATGATCAGCCCGCAGCCGGTCAGTTCCGGATCGGACTGGATGCGTCTGGTCAGGATGCCCTCGGTCAGCACCTGGATGCGGGTTCGCGGGCCGATGCGCCGCTCGAACCGGACCTGATGGCCAACCCGTTCGCCGACCGGCTCGTTGAGCATCTGCGCCATCCGTGCAGCGGCCATGCGGGCCGCTGGCCGGCGTGGTTCGAGCATCAGGATGCCTTTGTCAGCGAGCCAGGGTGTCTCGAGCAGGGCGAGAGGGACGCGGGTGGTCTTGCCGGAACCAGTCGGCGCCGAGAGCACGGCGTGGCCCTCGGCGAGTGCCGCCGCGAGTGGCGGCAGCACCGGCTCGATGGGCAATGCAGGCGCGTTAACTGGCGTTGGCTCCGACATGGCCTGCTGGCGATGCCGTTGATGCAGCGAGGCTAGGCACTGCGGCAGGCGGGGCAAGGGCAGGCGCCCCTGTCGTCGGCCGTGACTTAGCGCCGACTCGTCAAAGGGCGCTCCCCGTGCTAGCTGTCGCCGCGACGCGGTCGCGAACCATCCGCCACGGTGGGCGCGAGTTTGCCGGCCTTTGCCAGCGCCGTTGCGCAGCTTGTGGCCGGTACCGAGGGGAACCAGCAGTCGATGCGGTCCCGCTTGCGGTGTCATGCCGCGCTTGAGGCCGGGGTTGAGCGATTGCAGGGTGCTCAGCGGGACGCCGCAATGACGCGCGGCGCTGGCCAGGCTGACCTGGCTGCGTGCCTCGACCAGTTCCAGTCGCGGGCGATTCTCGACGGTTGGCATACGCATGCCGTAACGTTCTGGTTCGCGCACCAGGTTGGTGATGGCGAGCAGCTTGGGGACATAGAGTTCGGTCTCGGTGGGCAGGTTCAGCGACCAGAAATCGGTGGGTTTGCCGCGCGCCTTGTTCGCACGCTGTGCCGATCGGACGCGCCCCGGGCCGGCGTTATACGAGGCCAAGGCCAAGGCCCAGTCGCCGTCGAACTCGTCTCGCAGCTGGGTCAGGTAGGCGATCGCGCCGCGGGTGGAGGCCAGGATGTCGTTGCGGCCGTCGTACCAGCCGTTCTGGACCAGCCCCATTTCGGTGCCGGTGTAGGGCATGAATTGCCACATGCCCGATGCGCTCTTGGGAGAGATCGCGCGTGGGTTGTAGCGGCTCTCGACCTCGGGCAGCAGGGCCAGCTCCGTGGGCATGCCGGCGCGTTCGAGTTCGCCGACGATCACGTGCAGATAGGGGCGCGCGCGGCGAGCGAGGTCGGTAAGATAGGCGGGATTGCGCTTCAGCGCCGAGACCGCTCGGTCGATGCGGTCGTTATGGCTGATGCCGAGGCTCGGCCCATGGCGGACGCGGTCCCAGAGATCGTCGCTGTTGCGCCCGCCGTAGGCGAGCCTTGTGTCGTCGCCGATGACCCGCACGTCGCGAGCCGGGCGGACATAGCCGTACTCACGCGCCGACACCGTGCGTGGCACATCGAGGCCGGGGTCGTAGCCTCCCTGGTAGGTCGAGGGCTTCGAGGCGCAACCGCTCAGGCCGACAACGGCGAGGATTGCGATGAACAGTATCGGGGCGGCTGTTGGCACGGGACGATCTCCGGGGCGCAGCGCTGCTTGCATGGGCGAGGGTTGCATGGCGGATACTGAAGTCGTTGGTCGGATCAGTCCGGTTTGCCTTTGTTTTTCCGGACAAAGCGCGTGCAATATACGGGAAAACCCCATCTTGTTTCTATACGGAAATTCCTGGAACCCCAATCGATGGTGCCATCAGTGTACCCGCATCATGCCCCAACCCTTTCAACCTCGGCCCAAGCCTAAACCGATGATTCCTTTCCGATGACACCTTGTAGCGCAGAAGACGGCGATCCGCTGGCAGTGCTGGCTCGCTGGTACAAGACGCCCGTCGGACGACAGGTCGCCAACGCCGAGAATGCCTGTCTAGAACGACTGCTGGCCGATTGCTTTGGCCACTACCTGGTTCAGTTCGGTGCCCCCGGCCAGTTTCGCGATGCCGTGCAATCCTGTCGCATCCATCGCCGCGTGGTGCTGGGTGAAAGCCTGGACGATGTGCAAGCCTATCTGACCTCCGATTCGGCAGGGATAAGGACACTGCCCTTCGAGCTGCCGCTCGCGTCGGCCAGTGTCGATGCGGTGGTGCTGCCCCATACGCTGGATTTCTGCGTCGAGCCGCATCGGGTATTGCGCGAGGTGGAGCGGGTGTTGATCCCCGAGGGGCGGGTGATCATTTTTTGTTTCAATCCGCTCAGCACCTGGGGTCTGATGCGTTGGCTGCCACGCAGTCGCCGGCGCGTGCCCTGGTGTGGCGGGCAACTGACGCCGTTTCGCATTGGTGATTGGCTGCGACTGCTCGGCATGCAGATGGAGACGCGCGATATGCTGGTGTTCCGGCCGCCGCTGCGCCGCGCCTATATCCCGCAGCTGGACTGGATGGAGCGGGCCGGCGCTCAGTACTGGCCGCTGCTTGGCGGCGTCTATGGCGTGCGCGCCGTCAAGCGCGTGGCGGCCTTGACCCCGCTGCGGCCGAGCTGGAAACAACGGCCACGACTGTTGCCCGGCCGGGCGGTTGAGCCCACCGCGCGCGAGAATGGGCGTCTGTAGCGAGGCGACGTCGCGCTGCGAGCTCATCGTTGCTGCGCTGCGACGTCAATCGTTATCTCACCGCTCATCGAAGCCTCTCATCGGAGAAAAGACATTTGACGCATTCGCAAAGACTTGGCGCTCTCAAGCGAAGCTGCCCAGAATCAGACAACCAAAGCCAGAACCAGCGCGGGCCGGAAGGAGACAGGCAGCAGTGCCAACGACAACGTCAAGCAGGCGGTCGAGATCTTCACCGACGGTGCCTGCAAGGGCAATCCCGGCCCCGGCGGCTGGGGCGCATTGCTGCGTTTCGGCAAGCACGAGAAGGAACTCTGCGGTGGCGAGCGCGATACCACCAATAATCGCATGGAACTGATGGCCGTGATTCAGGCGCTGGAAACGCTGAATCGCCCCTGTCGCGTGGAGTTGAGCGTGGACTCGCGCTATGTGCAGGACGGTGTCGGTAGCTGGATGCCGCGCTGGAAGCGCAACGGCTGGATGACCCGCGAGCGCAAGCCGGTCAAGAACCAGGATCTGTGGCAGCGGCTCGATGCCGCGCTCGCCGGGCACCGCGTGCGTTGGCACTGGGTCAAGGGCCACAGTGGTCATCCGGAGAATGAACGCGCTGATCAGCTCGCGAATAAGGGCATACCGTGGGGGCGCTAGTCTTCTTGAGGGCACCGAATGCTTGCAGATGCGTCAAGTTTCGCCGCGACAAGGCGCTTATCGTCCGAAGGGCCAAGCTCCGAGCGCCGGGGGCCAAAAAAGCGCAGCCGCGCGGTACAGCCGCCCTCGGCCCTGCGCGCTTGGCCCATTGGAATCAGCGCACAGGTCGGTCAACGCGGCGCCGTGCTCTCGTTGGTCTGAGGTATCGCCTCGCTAGCGTTCATGGTCGCGGTGCCACCCCTAAAGACGAAACCGTTGTTGCACTCTAACCCCGAACAGCCAACCTGAGCACCCTGTATGCGTCAAATCGTACTCGACACCGAGACCACGGGCCTGGAGCCCACGGAGGGCCATCGCGTTATCGAGATTGGTTGCGTCGAACTGGTGGAGCGTCGTCTGACCCATCGCAACTTCCATCGCTATCTGCAGCCCGACCGTGAGATCGACGCAGGGGCCGTGGAGGTGCATGGCATCTCCAACGAGTTCCTGGCCGACAAGCCGCGCTTCGGCGACGTTGTCGAGGACTTTCTCGCCTATTGTCGCGGAGCCGAGCTGATCATCCACAACGCGCCGTTCGACGTCGGCTTTCTGAACCACGAGCTCCGCCTCTGGGGCGGTGACTCGGCACCGGCTATCGACGCGGTCTGCACCATCACCGACACCCTGGTCATGGCGCGGCAGATGCATCCTGGCCAGCGCAATAGCCTGGATGCGCTTTGCAAACGCTACGCCATCGATAACACGCGTCGTGATCTGCATGGCGCGCTACTCGATGCCGAGATCCTAGCGGACGTTTATCTGGCCATGACCGGGGGGCAGGTCAGCCTGCACCTCGGCAGTGAACGCCGATCAGCCGGGACAGGGCGGAGAGCGTCGCCAGAGCGTTCGTCGGCTGAGCGAGAAGCGCCCACCGCTGTCGGTGGTGCGAGCGAGCGAGCGAGGAGTTACAGGCCCATGCCGAGCGTCTGAAGGCCATCGATCAGGCCAGCGGCGGCGCCTGTGTTTGGCTTGCCGAGGGGTAGTTGGGGCTTAGGGCAACGAGGGCGCCGCGTCGCTTGAGAGGCGAGGAAGCAAGCGCTGACATCGCGGGTGCGACCTCGGTCCATGGACGTCTGATCGAGCCGGCGGTGGAGGCTGGCGGCGGGGGATGCCGGCAGCGGTCTGATCGACTGTCGACGCCGATCGTTTCCGTTAGCGGGGTCGTCAGTTGGAATGCTGCTGGTGGTCCTGCGTCCGCGGATTGCCGGCCATGGCCTCCAGCGTCTCAAGATCGATCACCTGGACGTGTTTGCGGTCGACCTTCAGCAGCCCTTCGTCCTGGAAGCGCGTGAACAGGCGGCTCACGGTCTCCACGGCCAGTCCAAGGTAGTTGCCAATCTCGTGGCGGGACATGCTGAGATAGAAGTCGGTGGGTGACAGGCCGCGTTTGCTCAAGCGCTTGGACATGCTGACTAGGAAGGCGGCGAGGCGTTCTTCCGCGTTCTTCTTGCCGAGTAGGAGCAACATTTCGGCGTCCTGGCCGATTTCTTTGCTCAGCAGTCGGAACATTTGGTGCTGCAGCGATGGGATCGACGCCGATAGCTCTTCGAACCGCTGGAACGGAATCTCGCAGATGGCGGAGGTTTCCAGCACTTTGGCCGAGCAGGCGTGGCAATCCTTATCGATGGCGTCCAGGCCGATAATCTCGCCGGGTAGGTGGAAGCCGAGGACCTGTTCGCCGCCTTCTTCACTGGGGGCGTAGGTCTTGACCGAGCCGGTCTTGACGACGTAGAGCGATCTGAAGTGTTCGCCGCCGCGGAACAGATGATCGCCTCGGTGCAGCGGGCGTGTGCGCTTAACGATGTTGTCGAGGCGTTCTACGTCGTCGGCCGACAGGCCCATGGGCAGGCAGAGCTGTGACAGTGTGCAGTTCTTGCATGCCACTCGGATGGTCTCGAAGGAAATGACTTTTCTTTGAGCCACAGCAGGTGACCTGTTTGGTTGCGGGGCTACATTGTGCAATTCTCGTTGACATGGATCAAGTGTCAACGCGAATCAGTGTAAGCCGCAATCGAAATCGTGTTTTTTCCGTGGGCCGCTAGGGGTTTTCCCAGCGCCCGCGGGGCTGATATGGCGGCCGTCGGCCCTCGCTGAGCCTGAATCCGGCGCGCGTTGATCGGCTGAATCGCGCCTGGCCATCGTCGGCCGCGCCTTTCCGATCCCTGAAACGAAAAAGCCGCGCCATTGGCGCGGCTTGCAGCGGCCAAACTGGCCGCCGCCTGCTTACTTCGCTTCGCCAGCGGCGGGTGCAGCCGGAGGAGCCGGAGGCGCATAGGGCATGCCGCCGTAGGGGGCGCCGTAGGGGGCGCCGTAGCCAGGATAGCCACCGTAGCCGTAGCCAGGATAGCCACCGTAGCCGTAGCCGGGATAGCCATAGCCGTAACCACTGCCACGACCGTAGCCGTAACCGCGACCGCGACCGTAGCCACGGCCGGTGCCGCCGCCGGACATGTTCATGTTGAAGTCGCCGTAACCGTCGCCGAACATGTCACCCAGCATGTCACCCATGCCGTCACCCCAGCCGTTTCCGTCGCCAGGGCCGCCCCAACCTGGGCCACCCCAAGCATGCGCCGCGTTCATCGAGAAGGATGCGGCGCCGGCGATGGCGACAACACCCAGAGCTTTGGCAAGCTTTTGCATGATCTGACACTCCCATAAGGTCGTTAGAGTTCTAGCGACGATCGGCGAGGCGCAAAGCCCCGGATTCCGATCACGCTGGTCCGTAGTAGTACGAACTCGCCCGAGTATACGTGCCGGGTTTCGGCTTGGGAAGCCTGACGCGGACGGCGCGACCTGTTCCACATGTCGGCGACGACGGTCGCGTTCTTGCCAATTGAGGGGAGCGAGGGATTTTGCTACCGTTTAAAAGCTTCCGGTATGCAGGTTCATGCCCTTCCTCCCCCAATCCTATGACCAAGTTTATTTTTGTCACCGGCGGCGTCGTCTCGTCGCTGGGTAAAGGCATTGCTTCCGCGTCGCTCGGGGCGCTGCTCGAGGCCCGTGGCCTCCGCGTCACGATGATCAAGCTCGACCCCTACATCAACGTCGACCCAGGCACCATGAGCCCGTTCCAGCACGGGGAGGTCTACGTCACCGACGACGGTGCCGAGACCGACCTGGATCTGGGTCACTACGAGCGCTTTCTGCGCACCCGCATGGGGCGCAACAACAACTTCACCACCGGCCAAATCTACGAAAGCGTGATCCGCAAGGAGCGCCGTGGTGAATATTTGGGGCGCACGGTGCAGGTGATCCCGCACGTCACCGATGAGATCAAGGACAGCATCCGCCTGGGGGCGGCGGATGCGGACATCGCCATGGTCGAGATCGGCGGCACCGTCGGCGACATCGAGTCGCTGCCGTTTCTGGAGGCGATCCGGCAGATGCGGGTGGAAGTCGGCTTCGAGAATTCGCTGTTCATGCACCTGACGCTGGTGCCCTACATCCGCACCGCCGGGGAGATCAAGACCAAGCCCACCCAGCACTCGGTCAAGGAGTTGCGTTCCATCGGTATCCAGCCGGACATCCTGCTGTGCCGGGCCGAGCACCACCTGCCGAGTGACGAACGGCGCAAGATCGCCCTGTTCACCAACGTGCCGGAGGACGCGGTCATCTCGGCCGTGGACGCCGACAACATCTATCGCATCCCGATGCTGCTGCACGCGCAGCAGCTCGATGCATTGGTGGTCAAGCAGTTCCGGCTGGACGTGCCCGAGGCCGACTTGTCGGAATGGCAGCGCGTGCTGGAAGGGTTCGAGAATCCCATCCGACGCCGTCACCATCGGCATGGTGGGCAAGTACACCGACCTCACCGAGGCGTACAAGTCCCTGTCCGAGGCGCTGGCGCACGCCGGGGTGCATACCGCGACGCGTGTGGACATCCAGTACATCGACGCCGAAGAGATCGAGCGCGATGGCACCGACTGTCTCGCGGACATGGACGCGGTGCTGGTGCCCGGCGGCTTCGGCGAACGCGGTATCGAGGGCAAGATCGCTGCCGCGCGCTACGCCCGTGAGCAACGCATCCCCTATCTTGGCATCTGCCTCGGCATGCAGGTGGCGGTGATCGACTATGCGCGCCACGTTGCCAAGCTCGACGGCGCCCACAGTACCGAGTTCCAACGCGATACGGCGCATCCGGTGATCGCGCTGATCACCGAGTGGCGCACCGACGACGGCCGCCGCGAGACCCGCGACAGCGAGGCCGACATGGGCGGTACCATGCGCCTGGGCGGGCAGAATTGCCGGCTCGAGCCCGGCAGCCTGGCGCGGGCGATCTACGGACAACACCAGATCCGCGAACGGCACCGGCATCGCTACGAGTTCAACAACCGGTATTGCGACTCGCTGAAGGATGCTGGCCTGCGCTTCTCCGGCTGGTCGCTGGATTCGAAGCTGGTGGAAATCGTCGAGATTCCGGACCACCCCTGGTTCGTCGGCTGCCAGTTCCATCCGGAATTCACGTCGACGCCCCGCGACGGCCACCCGCTGTTCCGTGGGTTCATCAATGCGGCGCTGGCTCGGCATCGTCAGAATGCCCTGGCACAGAGCGCCGGAAAGGTTGCTTGATCGGTCTAAGGCGGCCGCGCTCCATGCCATTGGAGTTCCCGGCTTTCGCCGGCACAGTCGTTTCGTCATCCGTTCTCGTCTTGGAGGAAGTGTCCATGTCCGAAATCGTCGATGTCCGTGCCCGGGAAATCCTAGATTCTCGCGGCAATCCCACCGTCGAGGTGGATGTCATTACCGCAGACGGCGCGATCGGCCGAGCCGCGGTGCCGTCTGGCGCCTCCACCGGGTCGCGCGAGGCGCTGGAGATGCGTGACGGCGACAAATCCCGCTACGGCGGCAAGGGCGTGCTGACCGCCTGCGGCAACGTCAACGGCGAACTGCGCGATGCGGTGGCCGGCATGGAGGTGTCGGAACAGGAGGCGCTGGATCAGTGCATGATCGAACTCGACGGCACCGACAACAAGGCGCGCCTGGGTGCCAATGCCATCCTCGGCGTGTCTATGGCGGCGGCGCACGCGGCCGCGCAGGAAAAGTCGTTGCCGCTGTATCAGTACCTGGGCGATGGCAACTACCGTCTGCCGGTGCCGATGATGAACATCATCAACGGTGGCGAGCATGCCGACAACAGCGTCGACTTCCAGGAATTCATGATCCTGCCGGTGGGCGCGCCGACCGTGCGCGAGGCCGTCCGCTACGGTGCCGAGGTGTTCCATGCGCTGAAATCCGTGCTGCACGGCCGCGGCCTGGCGACGAGTGTCGGCGACGAGGGCGGTTTTGCGCCGGACCTGCCGTCCAACGAGGCCGCCATCGAGGTGATCCTGGAGGCGATCGACAAGACGGGTTTCAAGGCCGGGCAGGACATCTACCTGGGTATGGATGTGGCCAGCTCGGAGTTCTACGAGGATGGCGTTTATAACCTGAAGGGCGAGGGCCGCAAGCTCGACAGCGCCGGGCTCACGGATCTGCTGCTGGACTGGGTCGGTAAGTACCCGATCATCAGCATCGAAGACGGCCTGGCCGAGGGCGACTGGGCCGGCTGGAAGGATCACACCGAGCGCCTCGGCGGCAAGGTGCAGCTGGTCGGTGACGACCTGTTCGTGACCAACACCAAGATCCTGCAGGAGGGCATCGACAAGGGCATCGCCAACTCGATCCTGATCAAGGTGAACCAGATCGGCTCCCTGACCGAGACCCTGGCCGCCATCCGCATGGCTCATGGCGCTGGCTATACGGCCGTTGTCTCCCACCGCTCCGGCGAGACCGAGGACACGACCATCGCCGACCTGGCGGTTGCCGCCGCCACTGGTCAGATCAAGACCGGTTCGTTGTCGCGCTCGGACCGTGTCGCCAAGTACAACCAGCTGATGCGTATCGAGGATCAGCTTGGCGAGGACGCGGTCTATGCCGGCCGCTCGGCGTTCAAGTTCCTGTAACGGGTCCGCGACCGGGTTGGTGGTTCTGATCCGAATCCCCGACCCGATCGCGACGGTGCTGCTATGCGCTGGCTGATTCTTGGTCTGATCGTTCTGCTGGGGCTGCTGCAGTACCGGCTATGGGTCGGTGACGGCAGCCTCGAAGAACTGCATGCGCTGCGGGCGCAGATCGCCGACCATCGCACGGAGTTGGAAGCCTTGAAGGCTCGTAACTTGGCGCTTGCCGCCGATGTGCAGAACCTAAGGGATGGTCTGGAAGCGATCGAGGATCGTGCTCGCAGCGAGCTGGGCATGATCCAGCGCGGCGAGGTGTTTCTGCAGGTCATCGAAAAGCCCACGGATGACGCGAAGCAATGAACCGGATGTCTCCGCCGAGCGCGACGGTTGCCCAGGTTCTGGATACGGACCCCTGTGGGAGCGGCTTGCAGCCGCGATCGGGCTGCGCAGAGATTCGTCGCTGCGGTCGTCGCGATTGCAAATCGCTCCCACGCTTGAGGGAATCTGAATCGACGTGAACGGACAATCGCACGGGGAAGTCCGCCACTGGGTGCTGATCCCCGCTGCCGGAGTCGGCAGGCGCTTCGGTGGGGCGGTGCCAAAGCAGTATCTGGAGCTGGCCGGCCGCATGGTCATCGACCATGCGCTGAGCTTGTTCCTTGACCATCCCGCGATCGACGGTTGTGTCGTCGCGCTGGGTGCCGATGATGACTACTGGCCGGACAGCGCATTCGCCGCGCACCCCCGAGTCCGTCGTGCCGCCGGCGGTCGCGAGCGCTGCCACTCCGTTGCCAATGCCCTCGAGCTGCTTGCGGCGGAGGCCACCGCCGACGACTGGGTGCTGGTGCATGATGCCGCGCGGCCTTGCCTGCATCCGGACGACCTGGACGCGCTGATCGCCGGTTTGCGCGACGAACCGGTGGGCGCGCTGCTGGCGGTGCCGGTGCACGATACCGTGAAGCAGTCCGCGGACGGTTTCCATGTGGACGGCACCGTTCCCCGCGCGTCGCTTTGGCGTGCCTTCACGCCACAGGCGTTTCGCATCGGCCTGCTGCGCCAAGCGCTGGCGGAGGCCGAGCGCAATCAGCAGGTCGTCACCGACGATGCCAGCGCCGTCGAACTGCTTGGCCTGAAGCCCCGTCTGATCGAGGGTCGGGCCGACAACATCAAGATCACCCGCCCCGAGGACCTGTCCCTGGCGCGGTTCCATTTGCAACAGCAGGGTCGATTATGTTGATCGGACAGGGCATCGATGCCCATCGCTTCGAAACCGGTCGCCGCCTAATGCTTGGCGGCGTCGAGGTTCCCCACGGACAGGGCCTCGCCGCCCACTCGGACGGTGACGTGGTGATCCATGCGCTGTGCGATGCGCTGCTGGGGGCAGCCGGGCTCGGCGATATCGGTCGCCACTTTCCGGATACCGACGCGGCCTATGCCGGCATCGACAGCCGTATCTTGTTGCGCCGAGTCATGCAGTCCCTGACCGAGCGCGGTCTGAGCGTGCATAACGTCGACCTCACCATCGCCGCCCAGGCACCGAAGCTCGCGCCGCATGTCGACGCCATGTGCGAGGTGCTGGCCGCTGACCTGAATTGCCCGCGTACGCGGGTCAACGTCAAGGCCACCACCACCGAGCGCATGGGCTTCACCGGCCGCGGCGAGGGCATCGCCGCGTTTGCGGTGGTGCTGCTCGCGGAATGAACGCGCCGGAGCACTCGCCCGCGCCGCCGTCACCCCCCCAATGGCGAGCATTTGCCGAGCTGCCGCGGGCGCATGGCGAGCCGTTGCTGTCGTGCCGGCTGCGGGCACGCGCGGAAGACTTTGTCGTCGACGAAGTGCTCGCTTTCGGTCCGGATGGCGATGGTGAGCACCTGCTCATGCGCGTGCGCAAGACCGACGCGAATACGGACTGGGCCGCCCGGCGCTTGGCGAGTGTCGCCGGCGTGCCGGCCAAGGCAGTCGGATTTGCTGGTCTCAAGGACCGGCATGCCGTCACCACGCAATGGTTCTCGGTCCATCTCGGGACACGTCCGGAACCCCGCTGGAACGCCTTGGTCGACGATGGTATCGAGGTGTTGGAGAGTCATCGGCACCGGCGTAAGTTGCGGCGTGGCGTGCTTGCCGGCAACCGATTCGAGCTTCGGCTGCGCGACGTGCAGGGTGACCTCGATGCCCTGGCGCGCCGCATCGATGTGCTGGCCAGCCGCGGCGTGCCGAACTATTTTGGTCCGCAGCGTTTCGGCCGCGACCAGGGCAACCTGTACCGCGCCGACGAGCTGTTCCGCGCGCAAGCCCTCGGCGCTGGCGGCGCTGGTTCGGGCCGGCAGCGTCAGCGTGCCGGTCGGCATGTGATGGGGCTGTGGCTGTCGGCGGCCCGATCCCAATTGTTCAACGAGGTGCTCGCCTTGCGCGTCGAGCGCGGAGACTGGCGTGACGCGCTGCCCGGAGAGCGGTTGCAGTTGAGTGGCAGCCATTCCCACTTTCTGGCGGAAGCCGTCGATGCCGCCATTCGTGCGCGCGTCGAAAGCGGCGATGCCCAGCCCACCGGGCCGCTCTTCGGTGCTGGCGAGCCGCTGACCACGGCGGAGGTCGCGGCGCTTGAGGCCGGTGTCGCCGCGGCATTCCCGGGCTGGATCGACGGACTTGCGGCGGCTGGTCTGAAGCAGGAACGCCGGCCGTTGGCCCTGTTCCCCGAGGGCCTGGTCATGGAATCGTCGAGCCGACCCCTGAGCCAAGCGCGGACGCCGTCGCGGATAGCACCCCAGGCATGCCGCAGCTACTGCTGCGCTTCACGCTGCCCGCCGGCAGCTACGCCACGGCGTTGCTGCGGGAGTTGGCCGTCTGGACCGAATGAGGCGCCAGCTGCGCCTGGCGCGGCGATGCCTCAAACCAACGAGTGTGCGGCACTGCGTTGCTCTGAGAGGGCCAAGCGCCGAGGACCAAGCAGGGCCGAGGGCCAAAGTGCCGGTGTGCAGCGGCATCGGGCAATTTCGGCCCCAGGCACTCGGCCCTTCGGCGCCGACGCGGGTTGTCGCAACAAAACTTGACTCGTCTGCAAACACTTGGTGCCCTCGATCAGCCTTGACTTGGCCGCTCGTCGCCGCGCCGCCGGCGTCTTGGGTCATCGCGTCGCCATGGGTTTGCGCTGAGCTGATACCATAGCGGTCGAGTCAAGTTTGTTCCTCGCTCCCGCTGTTAGAAGAGGTTTCTCGCCTTGTCCCGCACCAAAAAGAACCGGCCCGATCTGATCCCGCTGTCCGCGCTGGAACGGCGCTCCGCCGTTGGTCTGGCGATGATCTTCTCCATGCGTATGCTGGGTCTGTTCATGATCCTGCCGGTGTTTGCGCTGTATGCGCATGACCTGGCCGGCTCCACGCCGCTGCTGATCGGGCTCGCCATCGGTGCCTATGGCTTGACGCAGGCGCTGCTACAGATCCCGTTCGGTCTGTTATCGGACCGCATCGGGCGCAAGCCGGTGATTTACGCCGGCCTGATCATCTTCGCCGTCGGTAGCGTCGTGGCCGCCACGGCGGACTCCATCCAGGGCGTCATCATCGGCCGCGCGCTGCAGGGCAGCGGCGCCATCGCCGCGGCGGTGATCGCGCTGGCGGCGGACCTGACGCGGGAATCGGTGCGCACGCGCACCATGGCGGCCATCGGCATCAGTGTCGCCTTGTCCTTCGCCGCGGCGCTCGTGCTCGGCCCCCTGGTGGGCGAGCTGATCGGTGTGAACGGCATCTTCTGGCTCACCGCGGGCTTCGCGCTGCTGGGCATGCTGGTGTTGGCCTTGATCGTGCCGACGCCGGAGCGCTCCAGCGTGCACCGCGATTCACAGCCGGTGTTGGGCCAGCTCTCGGGCGTGCTGGCGAACACGACGCTGTTGCGGCTCGATCTCGGCATCTTTCTGTTGCATCTGACCATGGTGAGCCTGTTCGTGGTGCTGCCGCTGTCGCTGCAGAGCGCGGGGCTGCCGGCAGCTGGCCATTGGAAGATCTATCTGCCCGTGGTGTTGCTGGCCATCGTGTTGATGGTGCCCCTGATCATTGCCGCCGAGCGTGCCGGGCAGGTGCGCATGGTGCTCATCGGCGCTGCCGTCGCGCTGTCCGGTGCAATGTTCGGCTTCGCCTTCTTCGACGGCTCGCTGTGGCTGGCGGTGCTGCTGCTGACGGTGATGTTTACGGTCTTCAATCTGCTTGAGGCGGTGCTGCCCTCCTTGGTGTCGAAGGCCGCCGCCGCCGGCGACAAGGGCACCGCCATGGGCGTGTTCTCCAGCTCGCAGTTCTTCGGCGCGTTCCTTGGCGGTGTGCTTGGCGGCTTGGCGCACGAGCGCTTCGGGCCGGAGGCGGTCTACCTGCTGGCGGGTTGCTCCGCGTTGCTCTGGCTGGCGGTGGTGACGACGTTGCGGCCACCGGAGAACCTGAGCCGCCATGTCCTGTCGGTCGGGACCCTGCCCGTGGAGCAGGAGCCGACGCTGCGGGCGCAGTTGCTTGCCATTCCCGGCGTCGAGGAGGCGGTGATCGCCATCGATGAAGGGGTCGCGTATCTGAAGGTGGACAACGGGCGGCTGGATTGGGCAAGATTGCGGGCAGCGGTTGGCGGCACTTGATTGAGCTCGAGGGATTGGGCGCAGGAATCGAGCGAGGTTCCGCGTGTGCCCGGATTCTGGCTCGGTTGCCGGCCCGGATCGATCAGGAACGATTCGGAATCAGACGATGGCATACCGCGTCGAAGGCGCGGCGGGAGCAGAACATGTCCTCCAGGGGCGTCAATAAAGTCATTTTGATCGGTAACGTCGGCAACGATCCTGATATCCGCTATTTCCCCAGCGGAGACGCGGTCGTCAACCTAAGCCTGGCGACCAGCGAATCGTGGAAGGATCGCAACACCGGCGAGCCGCAGGAACGTACCGAGTGGCATCGGGTGGTGATCCGCGGGAAGCTTGCAGAGGTCGTGAAGCAATACGTCCATAAGGGCTCCAAGCTTTATCTGGAGGGCTCGTTACGGACGCGCAAGTGGCAAGGTCAGGACGGTCAGGATCGCTACACCACCGAGATCGTTGTCGGCGGCTTGGGCAGCACCATGCAGATGCTCGACAGTCGCGGGCAGGGTGGTGGCCAAGGGCCAAGCTACGGCACCAACCAGCAGGGCGGTTCAGGAGGTGCCGGTAACACGTTCGGTCACGACACGGGCGGACCTGGGTCAGATGCCGGCGGCTCCGGAGGTGATCCGGCAGGCGGCCCGCCGGACCTAGGCGGTTTCGACGATGACATCCCGTTCTAGATTCCTTGAGGGCACCAAAAGCTTGCAGGTGCGTCACGCTTTATTGCGACGACGCGCTCGCCTTTGGGAGTGCCAAACACCAAGTGCCGACAGACCACAACGGTGCTTTACTGCAGCCCTCGGCCCTACTCGCTCGCCGCACTGGAAGCCACCCGCGGGTTGGGCTCCGCGGCCTCGTGTTGTCGCCGGCCCGAGGCATCGCCGCGCTAGTATGAGCGACACGTCCTATCGGTCCTGACGATCATCGCATCGGGACCAAACGCCGGTCCTTCGGTACTGGCCGTCCTTGCGCCTTGGAGCATCCTCCCATGTCTGACCTTACCCGCATCCTGCTCATCGGTTCCGACGGCCAGGTCGGCTGGGAGTTGCGCCGCACCCTCGCACCGGTGGGCCAGGTGATCTCCGCTTCCGTGAGCGGGGAAGGGGGCCCGGCCATCGATCTGGTCAGCGCCGCATCGGTGCGCAAGGTGTTCGACGACACCCGCCCTGATGCGATCGTCAACGCCGCCGCCTATACCGCCGTCGATCGGGCTGAGACCGATCGCGAGTTGGCCAAGGCCATCAATGCCGATGCGCTCGCGCTGACTCGGCGAGCTTGCGGCGGACGCCGGGATCCCGGTCGTGCATTACTCCACCGACTTTGTCTTTTCCGGCAAGACCGAGCGCCCCTATCGCGAGGATGACGCGCCAGATCCGCAGAGCGTCTACGGCGAGACCAAGCTCGCTGGTGAGCGGGCGCTGCTCGACTCCGGCGCCGATGCGCTGGTATTGCGCACCGCCTGGGTCTATGGCGTACGCGGCAGCAACTTTCTGCTCACCATGCGCAACCTGTTCCACGAACGCGCCGAGCTGCGGGTGGTGGACGATCAGATCGGCACGCCGACCTGGAGTCGGATGCTCGCGGAGGTGACCGCGCAGATCCTGCATCGCGTCTTCGTCGGCGATTTGCAGATGGAGCAGATCCGTGGTCTCTATCACGTGACCAGTGCCGGCGCGACTTCGTGGTACGGCTTTGCGCAGGCTATCCGTGGCGCATCCGGCAGTGATTGCGAATTGGTGCCGATTCCGACCAGCGAGTATCCGGCACCCGCGCGCCGACCGGCCTATTCTGTGCTCGATACCAGCAAATTCCGCGAGACCTTCGGCTTGGTGTTACCGGATTGGCGTCAATCCCTCGAACTGTGTCTGGCGGACTTGCCGCCACGCGACTAATCCGTCCGATCTCGCCTGCGCATGTCGAAAGCAGGTTAATGCCTTCCGGTCTTTTCTCGGCGACTGAGACGACCGCAACACAGGACCGAGCGCGGCGATACCTCAGGCGGACGAGCGTACGGCGCTGTGTTGTTGCATTCGAACTCCTGCGCAGACTGGCGATAGGACACCTTTCGATCGTCCATCTGAGGCATCGCCGCGCTAATCTTGGTGCGATTTTTGCAGCCATCCGAACAACCCTCTTTGCATCGTCGCGTCGTGTCAGGCGCAGCCCGCGTGATGCGGCCCCTGTGTTCGGCGACGTCTGGCATGTCGCCTTCGCTCATTCCTTGTAATGCGGTTTCCCAAGCGAATTTCAGGAGTTCGACCATGACGACGAAACATGACGGCGCCCATCGCACGAGCAACAAGAAGCTCCTTGGGTGGGTCGACGCGATGGCCAAGCTCTGCACGCCCGATCGCATCTACTGGTGCGACGGTTCGCAGCAAGAGTATGACCGCCTGTGCGACGAGATGGTGCAGAGCGGCACCTTTATCCGCCTGAACCCGGAGAAGCGCCCGAACAGCTATCTCGCGCGCTCGCATCCCAGCGATGTCGCTCGGGTCGAGGACCGCACCTTCATCTGCTCGGAGCGCGAGGAGGACGCGGGTCCCACCAACAACTGGATGCATCCGAACGAGATGCGCGAACACCTCAGGGAGCGTTTCACCGGTTGCATGCGCGGCCGGACCATGTACGTCATTCCCTTCAGCATGGGGCCGCTGGGTTCGCACATCGCCCATATCGGCGTCGAGATCACCGACTCGCCCTATGTGGTCGTGAACCAACGGATCATGACCCGCATGGGCCAGCAGGTGCTGGAGGTACTCGGTGAGCGCGGTGAGTTCGTGCCCTGCATGCACAGTGTTGGTGCGCCCCTGGCCCCTGGGGAACTGGATGTGCCCTGGCCTTGTGCCACAAATGTCGACGACAAGTACATCAGCCATTTTCCGGAGACACGCGAGATCTGGTCCTTCGGCAGCGGCTACGGTGGCAACGCGCTCCTGGGCAAGAAGTGCTTTGCCCTGCGCATCGCCTCGGTCATGGCTCGTGACGAGGGCTGGCTGGCCGAACACATGTTGATCCTCGGCGTCGAGTCGCCGGCGGGCAAGAAGCACTATGTGGCGGCAGCCTTCCCGAGTGCCTGCGGCAAGACCAACTTTGCCATGCTCATTCCTCCCAAGGGCTTCGAGGGTTGGAAGGTCACCACCGTCGGCGACGACATTGCCTGGATCAAGCCCAACGCCGAGGATGGCAAGTTCTACGCCATCAATCCCGAGTACGGCTTCTTCGGCGTCGCCCCGGGTACCAACGACGCAGTCCAACCCGAACGCCCTGGCCTCCTGCGAACGCAAACGCCATCTTTACCAACACGGCGCTGACCGACGACGGTGATGTCTGGTGGGAGGGGCTGACGGACGAGCCCCCGGAGCATGCCATCGACTGGTGCGGCAACGACTGGACCCCTGGCTGCGGCCATCCGGCGGCGCACCCCAACGCGCGCTTCACGGCGCCGGCCAGCCAGTGTCCATCGGTGGACCCGGAATGGGAGAATCCCAAGGGCGTGCCCATCACGGCGCTGTTGTTTGGCGGTCGCGTCAGCAAGAACTTCCCGCTCGCGTTTCAGAGCTACAATTGGGAACACGGCGTCTACATGGCCGCCACCATGGGCTCCGAGGCCACCGCCGCCGCCATCGGCCAGGCCTCGGTGCGGCGCGACCCGATGGCGATGCTGCCGTTCTGCGGCTACAACATGGCCGATTACTGGAAGCACTGGCTGCGCATCGGTCGGCACTATGTCGCCACGCCGCCGCGCATCTTCCGGGTCAACTGGTTCCGCAAGGACGAGCACGGGCGCTTCATCTGGCCCGGCTTTGGCGAGAACATGCGCGTGCTGAAGTGGGTCATCGACCGTTGCGAAGGCCGCGCGTCGGCCATTGAGAGTCCGCTCGGCTGGCTCCCGGCCTGGGACGACCTGACGTGGGAGGGCCTCGCGTTCAAACCGGCTGATTTTTTCGCCATTATGAACATCGACCAAGAGGTGGCACGCCAAGAGACCGTGGACCAGGAGGAGCTGTTCACGCGCTTTGGGGATCATCTGCCCCGCGAAATGGAACTGGAGCGCGAGTTGCAGCTGGCCCGGCTCTATCACTCGCCGAAGGTCTGGGATTTGTCTCGAGCGGTCGGGCACTAATCGGTAGCCTCGCGGATCTGTGCCAGCTGCCTTCTTCGGCCCTCTATTCAATCGGAGGCATCGCCGCGTTACGCGGAGTCGTGCGCTAATGCACACGCGAGCTGCTGTCGAAGGCTTCGATACCTGCCGGCCAGGCGTAGGCCGGTGGCCAACGCCTTGTCGGGCCGGACTCGGACCCTGGTGCTGCTCCATTCTGATGTGGCTGTTGACGGGGCTCGGCAGTCAGGTGCTGGCACCGGTGCTGGCGCCGGCGCATGTACAGACTGCCGCGCCAGCCCCAGCCCCAGCCCCAGCCGGTGCTGATGTCCCGAAAGCGTCGGCCCCGATCACCGAGGCCGACGCACGCCGCATCAGCGACGCCGTGACCCAGGCGTATAGTCTGGAGCATGAGTATTGGCGCAATCCTGCCCGTTTCGGCGACTGGGAGAGTCTGTATGCCCACTACCGGCGAGGCTTCAGCGCTAGCATTGCCGGGGAGATGACCGACTTTACGTTGGGCAACGCCGGTGACTTGGCCACTTGGATACCAAGCGACGTCCATGTGGTCCACTACGACGGCGACGTTGCGCTGGCCTGGTTTCGAACACCGCAGGATTTTATCGAGGGCGCGTGGAGCTTTCAGCCCTATATGGTTGTTCGCCTGCGTCGCGAATCGAGCACCGACGGGGAACGCTGGATTGTCGATTGGGCCACCGATAGCGCCACGCAACCGGCACCCTAGCATCCGCGAGAACACCCAATGCTCGCAGACGCGTCAAGGTCTGCGGCGACGACGCGCTTGCCGTCCGAAGGTCCTCATCGCCGCTCGACGGGCACACCACGACTGGTGAAGGACACGCCTTCTCGGCCGATCATGATGGCTTCGATGATGGGCGGATTGAGTTCTTGCTGCGCGGACCATTCGACGATGAAGTTTGCACCAGAGCCGCCGCTTCGGTCGCCCTTTTCGACCAGGTACGAGGCGGTCTGCAGGGGGCCGAGCACGACAGGGTCCTCCACCAGCTCCCGGATCGCTTTACCATCGGTATCGGAATAGCGCACCTGATCGATGCGCAGCGGATGCGCCGGGTCGGTATTGCGCACGCTCAGCGTCGTCTCCAACGGCATCGCTGCGCCGCCCTGGCGATAGATATGGGAGTAGGCCGGCACGTACACGGCGCGCCCCTTGGTCACGATGTCCGTCGGCAACACCGCGGGTCCCGCTAGCGGCGGTCGGAAGGCGATCGTTTCCTCAATCTCGATGAGCTGATTGGCGATGAAGCCGAGCATGAGGATCAGGCCGATGGCCACAACGCTGCCGACAATCGGCAGCAGCAGGTGGCGCGCTTTTCCGTGATCGCCGGAGGCAGGATTAGTCATGCTCATAGGGAGCAACCTCAGAAGAAGGTGCGACGGCAACCATTGCCGTCGCCGCACCGGCATCGCCCGCCGGCAGCGTCAGTCTATAGCCGAAGACGACGAGTTTCGACATTCGAGTAACGCGGTTTCGCCGTCTAAGGCAGACGATAGGAAGGTCGCTGCGCTTTTCTCAGGACCCAGACGCAAAAACCCGGCCGAAGCCGGGTCTTTGCTGGTCGGCGTCGGGAACAGGTCCCGTCGCCAGACGGCGGCCGAAGCCGCTGAGGTCTTACCAGCGACGGCCGCCGCCACCGTGCGACGGACGGTCGCTCTTCGGCTTAGCCTGGTTCACGGTGATGTTGCGGCCCTTCATGTCAGTGCCGTTCAGCGCCTTAATGGCGGCGTCAGCTTCCGAGTTGTTATTCATCTCGACGAAGCCGAAACCCTTGGAGTCGCCGCTGAACTTGTCGGTGATCAGGTTGACCTGATCGACGCTGCCGTATTGGGCGAAGGTCTCGCGCAGATCGGCATCGGTGACACTGTAAGGAAGGTTGCCAACGTAGATATTCATGTCTGTCTTTTCTCAGAAATAGCGTGCATTGGAAGAACAAAAAACTATCGAAAAACACCAAGCACGAGAATTTCTTCGACAGCGGAATACCGTGGTAACGGTATGGGGAGGAAGGGAGCTACGAGTCTCGGAGGGAAATCCCAGGAACCGTCCCGAAGGAGTGCTGGGAGATTTCGTCGAAATGGGCAGATGCCTTGCGCCGGTCTTGCTTTGAATGTGGACCGGCATGTCCTCAGGCCGGCAATCTAACAGGTTCGGTCTGGGCGTGCACGGTTTATTTTGGAAACGGCGGCGTTGATCGGGATCCCTGACGCAAGCCTACCTGGACCATCGACCCTTGATACCGCTTGCCCCTTGGACGCGTCGACGGCTCAACCCGAGGTTAACGGCAGCACGCGGTGCATTTTATACTTGCGGGCCTAGCGCGTTGCCGGCGTCCGGCACAACCAGAGATAACGATCGAATTGCCATGACCGAGCAAGAACTGGAGCGGATCAAGAAGCGTTGCGTAGAGGCCTACAAGGCTGGTCACTATGCCGAGTGCGCCGCCCTTGCAGCGGAAGGGGCAGCGTTGGCGGATCAGCAGGGTGATGTCGCCGCGCGAGTCCGATTGCGGGCCTGGGAGGGCGAGAGCCATTGGCAGAACAAGGACATCGATGCGGCGGTTTTGGCCCTGACCGACGCCGCCGAAGAGACGCCGGGAGCCGACCCGGAAGACACCTTCAATGCCATCTCGACCTTGTTGACCATCGCCATCGAGGAACGGCCGTTGGCCGATGCGCGCGCCCTGCTGGCGCGGGGCCGGGAGCATCTGGAGCGATCCGGACGCAACGCCTCGCGGCACATGCTTGACCTGAGCGAGGGCAACCTGGCCGCCCACCGGGGCGATTGGACGACGGCCCTAGTGCACTACCGCGATGCCTATGAGCACCAGCGCGGCGATCGCGGCATGCCACGCTTCACCCAGGCGTCGTACATCATCAAGCTCGCCGAGGCCAGCTTCATGCTGGGCGACGCCGCGGCCCTGGAGCAGTGGCGTCGCGCCATCGACGACGTCAAAAAGGAAGTGGAGGGCGATCACCTGCGCGCGGAGCAGGCGCGGCTGCTGTGCCACCGGGCCGGTTTGCCCGACCCGGCGAGGGCCAAGACCGATGCCTGCGGTGCTGCCCGCCGGCTGCTGCGTTGGTTGGAGGAGTTTCAGGGCTACCGTACCGACTATGCCCGCGACGCGCTGCATGTGCTGTTAAAGCATGGCGATTGGCTGTCGGTGGAGACCTGGATTGACTATCCCGGCATCGGTGACGACCCCTTCATAGCCGGGGATTTACACCTGGCTCGCGCCCGCGACGGTCTTGGGCTGCCGGCCTGCGATCTGATTTGGCAGACCGAGCCGAGCGTGCCAGCAGACCCGGCGGTGGTGCCCACGAGCCACCGCGCCATGGTGCCCGACCATCTGGCAGCGGCGCGTGCCCACTACGACTCGAAGCGCGCGTGGGCGACAAGCGAGGATCTCCGCCTCGAGACCAACTGCCACACCCAGGCCGTCGAAGAGCGTCTGCGACGGGTTGATGCGCTGGCTTCTTGAGCCGCGACTGGTTAACCGCACGACGGCGGTCGTTCGCTTTGGGCGCTCAAGCAATCCTAGACGCGCAGCAGCAGGCGGGCCGGGTCTTCGAGCGTCTCCTTGATGGTGACGAGGAACTGCACGGCTTCGCGGCCGTCGATGATGCGGTGATCGTAGGACAGGGCCAGGTACATCATCGGCCGGATCACGACTTGGCCGTCGACGGCGATCGGGCGCTCCTGGATCTTGTGCATGCCGAGGATGGCGCTCTGCGGCGGGTTCAGGATCGGCGTCGACATCAGCGACCCGAAGATGCCGCCGTTGGTGATGGAGAAGGTGCCGCCGGTGAGTTCCTCGAAGCTCAACGTGCCGTCTTTGGCCTTGCTGCCGAAGTCGCCGATGCCGCCCTCGATGTCGGCCATGCTGAGCTGGTCGCAGTTGCGCAAGATCGGCACGACCAGCCCGCGCGGGGAGCTGACGGCGATGCCGATGTCGTAGTAGCCGTGATAGACGATATCCTTTTCGTCCACCGATGCGTTGACGACAGGGAAACGCTGCAGGGCCTCCACCGCCGCCTTGACGAAGAAGGACATGAAGCCCAGGCGGACACCATGGCTCTTCTCGAAGCGGTCCTTGTACTGTTTGCGCAGCTCCATCACGGCGCTCATGTCCACCTCGTTGAAGGTGGTCAGCATGGCGGAATTCTGTTGTGCCTCGATCAGTCGCTCGGCGACGCGTGCGCGAAGTCGGGTCATCGGTACGCGCTGCTCGGGGCGTCCGGCCTCGCCGCTGAGGCTGAGACTGGGTAGCACCAGCTCAGCAGCGGGCATTGCCGCGGCCTCGGGATCGAGTTCAGGGGCCTCGCGTTCGTTGCGGTCGAGCCAGGACATGACATCGGCCTTATGGATGCGCCCGTCTTTGCCGCTGCCGGGGATCTGGCCCGCATCCAAGCCAAGTTCCTTGACGAGGCGGCGGGCTGCTGGGGCCAGCTGCGGGTCGCGTCGGGTGGCGGCTGCGGCGGGCTGTCGGCGATGTTGCGGTGCCGTCGCCGGCTGGCTCGATGCGCTGGCCGATGACGCCGCCGCTGCACCTGCGCCGCCGGCGTCGATCAGGCCCAGGATCGCATCCGCCTCGACCACGTCCCCCTCCGCGACCTTGTGCTCGGCGAGCACGCCGTCCATCGGTGCGGGCACCTCCAGCACGACCTTATCGGTCTCCAGATCCACCAGGTTGTCGTCCTTGCGGACGGTGTCGCCTGGCTGCTTGTGCCAGGTCAGGACCGTCGCGTCGGCAACGGACTCGGGTAGGGCGGGGACGCGGACTTCGCTGCTCATCGGTTACTGGTCTCTTGCGTGTCGGTCTGGTGAGGTTGGCTTATTCTTGCGGAATGCGGCGGTTCATCTTGGGGTTGATCTGTCCGGTCAGCGCCTCGTCGATGAGACGCTCCTGCTGTTGGACGTGGACTGAACGGTGTCCGACCGCGGGCGCGGCCGAAGCGGGGCGGCCGACGTAGTAAGGTTGCTTGCCGTCCTGGATCAGGAAGTGGAAGCGGTGCTTGATCTGATCCCAGGCGCCCTGATTTTGCGCCTCCTCCTGACACCAGATGACTTCTTGCGTGTCGGGATAGGTGGCGACGATGTCGGCGAACTCTTCCCTGGGGAACGGATACAACTGCTCGATGCGAATGATGGCGACGTTGTTGAGTCCGCGCGCGTGTCGTGCTTCGATCAGGTCGAAATAGACCTTGCCGCTGCAGAATACCAGCCGGTCGACGTCGGCGGGTTCGATCGGGTCGATCTCCGGGATGATGGTCTGGAATTCACCCTCGGCCAGTTCCTCTAGCGACGACACCGCGAGCCGATGGCGCAGCAGGCTCTTCGGCGTCATCACCACCAGCGGACGGCTGAAGTCGCGCAACATTTGCCGCCGCAACAAGTGGTACATCTGTGCCGGAGTCGTCGGAACGCAGACCTGAATGTTGTGCTCGGCGCAGAGTTGCAGGTAGCGCTCCAGGCGCGCCGACGAATGCTCGGCCCCCTGGCCCTCGAGCCCGTGCGGCAACAGCATCACCAGGCCGCACGAGAGTCCCCACTTGGTGCCGGCGGAGGTGATGAACTGATCGATCACCACTTGTGCACCGTTGGCGAAGTCGCCGAACTGGCCCTCCCAGATGGTCAGGGCGCCGGGTTCCGCGGTGGCGAAGCCGTATTCAAAGCCGAGCACCGCCTCCTCTGACAGGATGGAGTCGATGGCGATGAACGGTCCTTGCTGCTCGCCGATGTGTTGCAGCGGGGTATAGTCGCGCCCGGTGGCCTGACAGTGGATCTTGGCATGGCGGTGAAAAAAGGTGCCGCGTCCGGCGTCTTGGCCGGACAGGCGCACCGGATAGCCAGCGTCGAGCAGCGTGGCGTAGGCCAGGGTCTCGGCAAAGCCCCAATTCGCAAGCTGGTCGCCCTGGGCCATCTTGCGCCGCTCGGCCCAGATTTTGGACACGCGCGGGTGCAGTTCAAACCCGTCCGGCACCTGCAGCAGCCGTTCGGCCAATTGCTGCAGCTTTTCACGTTCCATGCCGGTGTGCGCGGGCGCGCGCCAGTCGTCGCCGCAGCGCCAGTCGGCACGATAGGTGTTGTCGAGCCCGCACAGCACCGGACGGGCGACCACCACGCCGTGCTCGATGGAGCCGCGGTAGTCTTCGATCATGGCGACGGCGTCGTCGCGGGTGATGACACCATCGTCGATGAGCCGATCGGCGTAGACCGCGCGGGAGGTGGCGCGCTCGCGGATCTTCTTGTACATCATCGGCTGCGTGACCGACGGCTCGTCGGCCTCGTTGTGGCCGAGACGTCGATAGCAGACCAGGTCGATGACGACGTCCTTTTTGAACTGGTTGCGGTAATCCAGCGCCATGCGCGTCACGAAGATGACCGCCTCGGGGTCGTCGCCGTTCACATGGAACACCGGCGCCTGCACCATCTTGGCCACGTCGGTGCAGTACTGCGTGGAGCGTGTGTCGAGCGGGTTACTGGTGGTGAAGCCAATCTGGTTGTTGATGACGATATGCACCGTGCCGCCGGTGCCATAACTGCGCGTCTGCGACAGCTGCAGCGTCTCGGTGACGACGCCCTGGCCGGCGAAGGCGGAGTCGCCGTGAATCAGCACTGGCATGACCTGCTCGCCGGTGCGGTCGCCGCGACGGCGCTGACGGGCGCGCACCGAGCCCTCGATGACCGGGTTGATGATCTCCAGGTGCGACGGGTTGAAGCCGAGCGCCAGGTGGACGATGCCGCCGGGGGTTTCCACATCGCTGGCGAAGCCCATGTGGTATTTCACGTCGCCGGCGAGCTGGCGCGGGTTCAGCGGGGCCTTGCCCTCGAACTCGGCGAAGATCTCCTGCGGCGGCTTGCCGAGGATATTGACCAGCAGATTCAGCCGTCCGCGGTGTGCCATGCCGATGACGATTTCTTTGATGCCCTTGCGCCCGGCGCGCTGAATCAGCTCGTCCATCAGCGGAATCATCGCCTCGCCGCCCTCCAGCGAGAAGCGCTTCTGACCCACGTAGCGGGTGTGCAGATACTTCTCCAGGCCCTCGGCAGCGGTCATCAGCGTCAGCAGCCAGCGCCGGTCGGCCGGCTCGAGTTCGGGGCGGGCCTGATAGCCCTCCAGGCGCTTCTGCACCCAGCGCTTTTCCTGCGTGGTGGTGATGTGCATATACTCAGAGCCCACCGAGCCACAGTAGATGCGCTTGAGCAGGTCCAGGATCTGGTGCAGCGGCATGCGGTCCGGCGCGTACAGGCTGCCGGTGTGGAAGACCTGATCGAGATCGCCGTCCTCGAGGTTATGGTAGGCCGGATCGAGGTCCGCGACCTTCGGTGTCGGGCGCAGCTTCAGCGGGTCGAGATCGGCGATCTGATGGCCGCGGTAGCGATAGGTATTGATCAGCCGCAACACTGCCGACTGCTTCTCGGCGGCGGCCGGTTCCAGGTGCGCGGTATGGCGGCTGTGGGCGCGATTTCGACTCTCGCTGGCCAGGCGCGCGAAGTTCTCTCGCACGGGACCATGCGGGATGTCGTGCGCACGCGCCTCGCCCGTCGGGCTCGCGTCAGGCGCGCTCTCGTTGGCGGCCTCATGATGAATCGCGTCAAAGCGTTGGCGCCACGCCAGATCGACGCTCTCGGGGTCTTTCAGGTAGTGTTCGTAAAGATCCTCGATGAAGGCAGCGTTGCCACCGTAGAAGGCCGACGAGGAACGGAACAGCTGCAGCAACGCGCTCATGGTGGTGTGCTCTGGTGGTCTTCTCGTATTATCCGCCAGCACCATAGGCGCCGGGCATTGGCTCGATCCGCCGCCGCGCTTGTTTTGTCGCACCGGATGTACGGCACCAATGCGAAGGGTCCAAGCCACGAGCCGAGCGGCGTGGCGAAGCGGCAGTGTATAGCACAAAGTCGTGGCTGCAAGGCGCCTTGATAACAATGCTTTGTATCAGTTTGACCAAGACTGCGCGACCGAACACGACAACCACGCGACAACGGCGGCCAATGCCGCGGACCCGGACCGACAGCGGAGGTGTCGATAAGACAGATGGCAGAGCCGCAAGCAACGCCCGATGCCGACGCCCGCCGCCGCCTGCGTATCGCCCAGGCAGAAGCGGACCTGGCCTACTTCCAGGCTAGGCTGGCTCTGATCGGGGAGCCGAGCACGCTGAACCAGTACGCCCAGCAATGCGCCTTCCAGATCCTCTACAAGGCGGTGGGGCAGAAGCTGTCGAAGCTGAGTGACAGGAGCAACTAGCTTGCTTGGCACCAAATTTACCCTGTTTTAGGATGCGATCCATCGGTTCCAAGAACGGTCCACGTGAATCCGCGATCCTGCCCGTTCGCGTCGATTTGGTCGACGCATCGGGCAGGAAGGAGGCGCGAAGCGTCGACGTCGCGTCGCTGATCGGTCGCGGATCGGACTGTGGCATTCGGATCCCGCACTCCCTGGTCAGTCGTCACCACCTGGCACTTTACCCGGAAGACGGGCGCTGGTGGATTCGGGATCTTCAGAGCAGCAATGGCACCTGGGTGGCTGGTCAACGCATCGACAAGTTGCCGGTGACCGGCACGACCACGGTGCAGCTTGGCATTGATGGACCAGCGATCCAGCTAACGCCGCCCGCGCCGCCCCCGGTCGAGTCGCGGTCTGGCTCCATCAAAGACGTCTCTCGGCATTACTTCGATCAGAACGCATCGGATGTCGCCGGCGAGCACACGATGATGATTAGGCAGGCTTACAAGGACGTGAAGCGGCGGCAACGGCGCATCTACACCCTGATGCTGGCCGGTTTGGCGGTGCTGCTGTCGATCATGGGAGGGGTGGTGCTGTTCCAGTACACGCAGCTGGAGAAGACCAAGCAGCTTGCCAAGGAGACCTTCTACGAAATGAAGGAGCTCGAGCTGCACATCGCCGACTTGGAGGCGGGTATCGATCGAGATGCATCGGCATCGGTCAAGGCCCAGATTGCCGAGTCGAAGCGGCTGTTGGCAGGCATGCGGGAGCGCTATGACGACTTTGTCGAGGAAGTGCAGGCGAGCCGAATCGTCAAGTTGGGCTCGGAAGACGAGATCATCCTGCACATTGCCCGAGTCTTCGGCGAGACCGAATTGGACCTGCCTGACGATTTCGTTGCGGAAGTCAAGAAATACATTCGAAAATGGCAGGCGACGCCGCGGCTGGAGCGAGCCATCCGTCGCCTCCATGAGAACGGCTACGCGCCGACCATCTATCGCGAACTTACCGCGCAGGACCTGCCGCCGCAATTCATGTATCTGGCACTGCAGGAATCCAGCTTTCGCCACGATGCCGTCGGCCCTCCGACGCGCTACGGACGTGCCAAGGGCATGTGGCAATTCATTCCGGATACCGCGAAACGTTACGGCCTGACGCCGGGGCCATTGCAGAACACCGGTCAATATGATCCGGACGACGATAGACACAATGTCGCCAAGGCCACGAATGCGGCTGCGCGTTACCTGAAATACATCTACAGAACCGACGCCCAGGCCTCCGGGCTGCTCGTGATGGCCTCCTACAACTGGGGTGAAGGCAACATTATCAAGCGGCTGCGGAAAATGCCGAAGAACCCACGAGAACGCAATTTCTGGAAGTTGCTGCGCGACCACAGAATACCGGACGAGACCTACAATTACGTCTTCTATATCTTTTCCGCGGCGGTCATTGGCGAGAATCCTCGAATGTTCGGCTTTGATTTCGACAATCCGCTGAGCGGGCTCGAAGGAGGGGCGCGGCGTCCGGCGGCGATCCCGGCCGACCCTGGTGTTACCGCCGGTGGCGAGGGTCGGGATGGTTCATCCTAAACTCTTCCCAGCCTAGCTCAACGGCGGGCACCGCGTGCACGCAGATGCCTCAGGAGTATGGTCCCGACGCGCGTGGGACGAGTTGTCCCAAAGCTTGAGCCCCAAAGGCCGAACGCGCGCGGGTGAGGATGCCCGGCTGTTGCGGTTTCTGTCGCTGTGCGTTGTGCGCAATGCCAGGAACGCTGAGCCCTGCTAAACTCATACTCTGCATTGTTGTGGTTTTGTTCGTCTGTGGGTTGCTCAGCCGCTGACAGTGTAAGTTTTGCCAACACCGACCAACAAATTGGTCTTGCACGGTGTGCGGGCTGCAAAGTGGAAGCGGCTTGCCTGTTTGCGATAGGGGAATCGTGGTCGTGACTATCTGCCTTTGGTGATCTGGGGGCTTTGGCGATTTGGGGGAACATTAATGAGTTGTCTAAATGCCATGCGATCTCGACGAGCGTTGCGGCGGGTTTCCACGGGTTTGACGCGCCTGTCGCTCACCCTCGTACTTCTTTTTTCAGTGATGCCGGTCTTTGCATTCACGCTGTCTCCGGCTAGTCTCGATGCTTCACTCACCCCTGGGGGTAGCGTGAACGAGCAGTTCACAGTCCAACTCGACGCCTCTGAAACCGTCTTGAGTTGGGAGCTGCTGCCGAGAAGTGGTGTGGGCACACTAACGCCAACGCCAACGGACGATAGCCCGGTTGCGGATTACAGTTTCAGTGATCCCGGTAATCTGCAGCACTGCGAGACCAAGAGTGCGACAGTGACTGCCAACGGCGATTCCTGTTTCGGTGATGGATGCGACATTTCAACTTCGGCGAAGATCTCCGTCACGTATCAAGATCCGCTAACTATCTCGGATACAAGCGTTTCATTATCTGGCGCACCGGGTGCAGCGGTACAGTTCAGCACATCGTTCAGCGGCGGCCTCGCGCCATTTTCGTCCGCAAGCCCGACGACACTTGGAGCGTCGGTCACGGTGTCCGGTACCCAATTGACCTATACGTACCAGATTCCCTTGAGTACCCCAGCCGGTACGCTCAACGATACCGTCACTATCAGCGGAGCGACCACGTCGTGCGGCGGCGACTCAGCGCAAATCGCGGTGACGATCAACGTGCTACCTGGACCGAGTATCGACCCGGACCCGATAAACCTGCAGGGCAATCCTGGGGGTGAGGTGACGGCCATGCTGACGGTTAGTGGCGGCACCGCCGGCTATAGCTGGGAAGCAAGTAACGGCGGTAGGGTTGACCCGACGATAGGTTCCGCTGTCACCTACAGCTACAGCATTCCAGTCGACGCAACTGCCGGAACGTACTCCGATACGGTCAGAGTCACCGATGCGAATGGCGACACGGACGCGGCGCAGGTGACCATAAAGGTCATGGAATTGCCGCCAATCGGCGTGTCGCCGTCCCCGTTGGAACTGTCCGCCTTGTCGCTCGTGGGCGTTGAAGGAGAGGCATCGGCGTCGTTCGACGTATCGGGCGGTACGCCACCGTATTTCCTCAGCGTGGCAAGCGGTGGGAGCGGCACAGTCGAGCCCGCGCGCCTCGATACCGCGGGCTCCGCCACCTATGCCGTTGCAATTCCAGCGAGTTCGGCGGCGGTGGTGATCAGCGACCTGATCTCGATCACGGACTCGGGCGGCAACAGCGTCGAGGCGCCGGTGACCGTCAACGTGGCGGCATCCGATTCCCTGTCCAGCCGCGACGATCTTACGCCCAATGAGCGCAACGTTGCCCGTGCCATCGAGACCTTGTGTCCGCAACTCGGGAAGATGTCGTCGCGCACGGCCGATCAGGAAGACCTGTTCCAACAGTGCTCGCAGATGCTCGAGAATAGCTCCAGCAGCGGCATTCCGAACACATTGGAGCAGGTGACGACAGAAAAGGCACGCGCCGCCACCAGCGCTGCCGTCGAGACCGGCAACCAGCAGCTCGCCAACATCGGATCTCGCCTGGCTGCCTTGCGCGGTGGCGCGACCGGGCTCAGCCTGCAGGGCTTTACGTTGAATGTCGACGGACAGCCGGTACCGGCGCAACTGGCCGCCGATATGCTGTCTTCGCAGCTATCCGGTGGGGCTGCGAGCGGTGACAGTCCGTTCGGTCGCTGGGGCTTCTTCCTCAATGGCTCGTTCAATTTCGGCGACAAGGAGGCCACTGAAAACGAATCGGGTTTCGACTTCAGCACCACCGGCGTAACCGCCGGTGCCGACTACCGTTTCAGTGACCAACTCGTCGCAGGCGGTGCACTCGGCTATGCGACCAACGATACGACCTTCGATTCGCAAGGTGGTGGATTGGACACCGAGACCTGGCACCTGGCCGCCTACGGGACCTACGGCTGGAGCGAGCGCGGCTATGTCGATGCCATCGTCGAGTATGGTTGGCAGAGTTATGATTCGAAACGCAATATCCGCTATCAGGTCGCCTCGGATACCAGCGCCATCAGCCGCCAGGCCAGGGCCGACTACGATGGCACGCAGTTCGGAGCCAGCATCGGAGCCGGCTACGACATCGATCAAGGGCCGCTGTCCTATGGTATCTACGGCCGGGCCGGATATCTGCAAGTGGATGTAGATGACTATCGCGAACACGGTGCCGGAGGCCTGGCCCTGAGCCTCGACGGGTTCAGCGCAACGTCCGTGACGACGACCTTGGGTGCGCGCGTGTCCCAGGTGTTCAACACCAATTGGGCGGTACTGGTACCTCAGGCTCGTGCGGAATGGGAGCATGAGTACGACAACGATGCCGATACGCTTGTCGCCCGATTCGCCGCCGATCCGACCGGCACCGAGTTCGGCATCCTTTCGGACAGCCCTGATCGGGATTACTTCCGCCTCGGACTCGGGTTGTCCGCCGTCTTTCCGCACGGTCTATCGGCATTCGTCAACTACGACACCGTACTCGATCAGCAAGATTGGTCCAATCACCTGATCGATGTCGGTGTGCGCTGGGAGTTCGAGTAGCAGACCGTCTTCGCCCTTGGCGCCCGAATGCCGGCAGTCCTCCGACGAGGTCACTCCGGCGGACGGGCGCTGATGCGGCGGATATCCTGAAGGATGCCCGGCCAGAGCTTTTCCCAGCAGCAGCGATGGTCGGTGGGCTTGGCCGCGATAATGGCGTGCTCGCCGGCCGCTTCCAATGCCGAGCGTACCAGTGAAGGCGGGACGTTGGTGTCGCGCGTGCCGACCAGGTGCAGTTGACGGATTCGCGGTGGTAACGGCGCGAGCGCTGCCGGATTCAACGAATCGTGCAGCGGCGTGTAGTCGTGTAGGCGGGTCCAAGCGTCGATGTCGAGGTTTGCGGCGACGGTCACGAGTAGTCGGGTCTGAGGGATGCGGCTGGCCAGGAGCCACGCAAGGACGCCGCCTCCGCTGTATCCGATCAAGACGACGTCTTTGTGGCCAGCGTCGCGGACGAATCCCTGCAGCGCCGCGGCCATCGAGTCCGCGACGCGTTCCGAGTAGCGGCCGCTGGTCCATACAGAGGCGTCGCAGCCGACGCTGTCGGCGAGTCCGTGGTAACAGGGTCTTCCCAGATACAGGCTTGGGCTCGGGTCTAGCGCCATCAGCTTGAGTGCGACGGGGTTCCTCGGCGTGGGGTCGGCGGCGATGCGAGTCCTGTTGACCCAGGGCGAACCGTCGCCAGACAGATAGACGTGCAGTGGTGCTGCGGGTTGCTGGCCTCGACCGTTGTAGTAGGCAATGTGCGCGAAGCCGTGCCCGATCAGGCGGTGCCTTATCAGCCCGTTTTCGGTGGCGATGCGTTCGCCCCGCGCTGCAGGATCCGCGCATCCGGCCAAATAGGTGGCGGAGCACAACACAAGGACTCGAAAAAGCGGCGTCGACCGCCTAAGCTTAAGCCATGTTCGATCTCCTAACTGCATTCGGTGGCGCGGCATGACTATGTTTAGGTCTCGAATTTTCGGCTACATGCTTGTGTTCGTCGCAGCATCGATGGCGGCTGCTTGCGTATCGACGCCAACCGGAAAAGGCGATGGCCCGAGCGCGGTTCCGTTATCGGCAGCCTCCGGGGGGAACGTCGAGGACTATGTCCTCGTGGATTGCCTGCTACCGGGTCAGATTCGTCGGCTCGGCACCAGCATGACCTACCTCACGGCGAGGCGGTCCGTGAAGGCGACCCAACGCGATTGCGCGATTCGCGGTGGCGAGTACGTCTTATTCGATCGATCTGATTACGGAAGCGCGCTGCAGACCCTGTTACCAAAGGCCCGTGCCGGCGACCCGGTCGCGCAGACCTATGTCGGCGAGATCTACGAGAAGGGCCTCGGACTTGCTGGTCCCGACTACGCCAGTGCCGCCGAATGGTATCGCAAGGCCGCGAACAACGACCATGCGCCGGCTCAGATCAGCCTCGGATCGCTCTACGAGCGGGGCCTCGGCGTGCCGAACGACAAGTCCGAGGCACTGAACTGGTATCGGCGTGGCTCTGGGCTGACACAGGATAATTTGATCTTCGAGTCGGCGCTGAAGGCGGAACGCGCCGCTTTCAATCGCGAACTGGCGCTGCGCAATCAGGTTGCAGCCTCGTTGAATCAGCAACTGCGCCAGGCGAGGCAGCGCAAGGCATCGGCGCCGAGCAGCCCCAAGGCCGCCGCGACGACCAGTCCGGACGAACTGCAGCGTCTGATCGAGAGTCAGCGCAGGGACGCCGAGCAAGCCGCCGCGCTCAAGGACAAACAGCTGAGGGCGCTGGAACAGGTGACCGAGGAAACGCCGCGGGAGACGTCGGGGCAGGGCGGAGACTCCGGCGGAAAGGCGGCGCAGGCGGGCAAATTGAAGCTGAGTTTGCGGCAACAGCGCGACCAATTGCTCGATACGTCGCGGCGCCTGGCTTTATCCGATTAAGTGATTGTTTTGCTTGCTTAAGTCTAATCGGCCGGTTGTCGGCTTGGCGGTTTGGGGCTATCGCGGCGCCGATGTTCTGTGGAGCGTCCTCAAGGGCGCTAGCGCGCCCTAGCCGACCGGTGGTTGGCGCACCATGGGCCCGCCGACCTCCGGTCGGCGCGCCGCCGCGAGGTGGCTCGGATCTTGCCTGACTCCGCTGTCATGTGGCGTCTCCTCAAGGTTGACGCATCCGGTGAGTTTCTGCGCGGCCAAGCAATCTAGTTATCGGCCGGAGCATCCTGTGCAAGCCTGAAGCCGACGAAGCTGTAGCGCGCTTCGGGGAAGTTTCGATTGCGATAGGCCGACCGAACCGGTGACGGCCCGCTGTTCCAGGCGCCGCCGCGCATGACGCGAGCGGCGTCGGACTTGCGGCTGGCACAGGTCTTTTCAGAACCGCCGTAATCAGCGTCATAGTCGGAGCAGGTCCATTCCCAAAGGTTGCCCAGCATGTCGTAAAGCCCCCAAGGGTTGGGGGCGAAGCGGCCGACGGGCGTCACCCATTCGAAGTTGTCGTCGCAAGGGAATCCATCTTCCCAAGCATGCCCGGTGTCGGCCACGCTCGCGTTGCGACAGGCATCTTGATCGATGCCGTCGCCCCAGTAGCGGGCCGATGTTGTGCCCGCGCGCGCCGCGTATTCCCATTCCGCTTCGGTTGGCAGCCGGAAGGTGCGCCCCGTTTCTTGATTCAACCAGGCGATGTAGGCGCGCGCGTCGTTCCAACTGACGCAGCTGACCGGCGAGTCCGGCTGGTTGGCAGGCTGCTTGTTGGGCTTTCGCCATTGCGCCCATGCTTGATAAGCCCATCGATCGCCGCCGTTTTCGCTATCGAAGGTCCAGCAGCCGTACTGCCCGCCGACGCCGCGCTCGGCGTCTGTCCGGTAGTTGGTGTCGGCGACAAAGCGCTCGAAGGCTTCGACCTTGACTTCAAACTTGCCAATCCGGAAGTCGTCCACGCACACGTCGTGTTGAATCTCGTCGGGTTCGCGGCCGGTCTCGTCCGGCCGGGCTGCCCATACTGAAGCATCCGCCCTTGATGGCAACCATCGCGGGCAGCAATCGACGCCGCAGCAAGTCGCGATCCTTGTCCAAGTCTGCGAGCTTCGGGTCGTCTGGTTGCAGTTCACGCAGCGCGGCTAGGGCCTGGTCTGCGGCCTTGGTATCGTTGTCGGCAAGCGCCTCCTTGGCTAACAGCGCATAGGCGTTGCCGATGCGGGCCAGTCCGTCCCGCGCGCGTCGGTCATGGGCGTCAACTGCGAGGGCGCGGTTGAAGCAGGCTGTTGCTTGCGTCAATCGGTCCAGATCGGGGGTCTGCGTCCCTAACATGGATTCGCATTCCGTTGCGATTCGCTCCAGTTCTCCCTGTCGGTCAAGGGCTGACTTCAGTTCGACGCGGTAGTTGTCGATCAGACGATCGTCCGGAGACAGCAATAAGGCCTGCTCGGCGAGCGTGATGGCCTGTTTGAGGCGGCCTTCGGCTTGCTGGCTGCGAGCTTGCTCCAGCAGTTTCGCGGCGTCTCGTTGTCGCTGTTGTTGCCTTTCGTTCTCGACCGCCGCCCGAAGTTGGAGTAGTTCGGCGTTATCGGGAGCGACCCGCAGACCGTCGTCGATGCGTGCCAGGCTCTGGTCGAATGCCCGGGCGCGCTGGAACTCCCGCGCCTCTGCGATTGCGCGCTCGGTTTGGCCGCGTTGCTTGAACCGATTCTCGATCGTGGTACGCATCTGCACGAGGGGCGGGTCGCCCGGGGCAAGGCGGAGTGCGTCGTCGGTAAGCCGCAGCGCTTGATCCAGGTCGTCGTCGCTCAGGCTCTGGCGAGCGCGGGCGAGCAGTTGCTCGACGCGTTGTCGATTCATCGTGGCCAACAGCGTGTTGCGGAAGCTCTGCAGCCGTGGGTGCCCGGGCGCCTTGGCGAGGGCGTCGTCGATCAGTGCAAGGCTCTGCAGGTCGTCCCCACCCTCCTGTGCTCGGCGTGCGCGTTCCAATTGCTCGGTAACCCATGTTTCGCGTGCCTGTTGCCGACGCGTCTCCAATTCCTGTCGCAACTTGAGAAGTTCAGGATCGTCCTGGGCGATGGCCAGCGCCTCCGAGAGACGTTCCATACTGGCATCGAACGCACCTTCATCCATCAGAGCTGCGCGCCTCCGCCTTGGCTGTCGCAACCTCACGATTGCGCTTTGCTTGCGCCTGGACCTCGGAGCGCAGCGCGGACAGTTCGCGGTTGCCGGGATCAAGCCGCAGCCCGTCCTCGATCAGTGCCAAGGTGGCTTCTAAGTCTCCCTCGGGCTTGCGCCGATCCCGCTTGGTCGAGCAACGCGGCTACCTGGGCCTGACGCCGCTTGGTCATCATCTGCGTGACCCGATCACGCAGGCGAGCCATATCGTCATGCTTAGGCAGACGTTCCAATCCCTCGTCGATCAGCGCAAGCCCTTGTTCCAGATCGCCTTGCTCGATGGCGCGTTCCGCCTGTTCTTGCAGGGCACGCACCTGTTTGTGCGCTTCAAAATAATCACGCAGCAGGATCAGTCGACGATCTCCCGGCGTTGTCGCGAGGCCGAGATCGACGAGGTCGATGCTTCTATCAATCTCGTTGCGCTCGAAATGCGTGATGGCCAACTGCTCGTAGTTGGTGGCGGTGGCTGGTCGATCGACCGACGGCGCGGGCAAATCGATGCCGAGTGCGGACGCGGACCCGCCCGATGGTTGTCGATCTATCAGGTACCAGCCGATGCCGACGGCCAGCGCAACAATGACAACCCCGGCGACCAAGCCGGCCGTGCGAGGTAGACCGCCATGGCGCCCGGGTCTCACCGATGTGCCGGATGTGTCCGCTTGCGCCGCGGCGTCGCCGGGTTCTTCGGAACGCGCGGCCGGCCTTGATGCCTTGGCAGATTGTCCGACGCTATCCGGCGCTTCGGAAACGGCCTGGCGCCGACCTCGGGTCGATCGCTTGACGACCGTGGGTGCGTAGACGTCGGCCGATTGAGGACCGAGCAACAGTTCGCGCCATTCCTGGACGGATTGTGGACGCTTGCCGGGCTCTAGTTCACATGCGCGATCGATGGCCTGCAGGAATGCTTCTGGGTAGCGCCCTCTGCACACTTCGCTAGCAGGTGGTTGCGGGTCGGCTAGCAGTCGCTGCGACGCGCTCCTCGGCGGTGTTCCCGTCACCGCGCGATAGAGCGTCGCGCCCAGGCCGTAGATATCGGTCCAAGGGCCTTGCTCGCCGATGTCCTGGTGTTGCTCCAAGGCGGCATAGAGCGGCGTGTATGTTGCAAAGACCGATCGCTCGCCACTCTTCGCGACATAGCGAGCCGAGCCAAAGTCGATCAGTACCGGCGATCCGTCGCTGCGGATCAAAATATTCGCCGGCTTGATGTCGCGGTGGACGATGCCTGAGGAATGGACTCGTTCCAGACCATCCAGCAGCGGGTCGAGGATTGCGCGCAATTCCGCCAACGGCAGCGAGCCGCGTTCTTCGAGCAGCGCGGACAGCGGTTGTCCACGTTCGAACTCCATGAACATGTAGGCGCTGCCGTTGAGCTCGCGATAGCGTGTGACGCGGACGATATTGCGATGCGGAACCGGGCGCCCGAGCCCCCAAAGTGTCTTGGCCTCTTGCAGAAAGCGATCTAGCGCCCACGCGAAGGCTTCGGTCGTTGCCGGCGACAGCGGAACGATCTGGCCATCCGGTTGCCGGGTCGCGAGGTCAGTCGGCAGGAACTCTTTGATCGCGACTGTTTCGTCGAGGTAGGTGTTGTCGCACTGATAGACGACACCGAACGCGCCGGTCCCTAGGACCCGAACGATCCGGAACTCCTCGATCATCGCGCCGACGGGTAGCGCCTGGTTCACGGCTTATCCTGGCGTGCTGGAGCGGATATTTCACGCCGATCCAGGATCACTACGGGCGTGAAGAGAACGCGATACTCGTCGAGATCAACCGCATGGCTGCCTGTTTCGCTGGCCGGGAGTGGGTTGACGAGCATGCTTGGATCAATGAGTTCCGAGTTGGCCGGCTAGCGAGCCGTCGGCAAGCGGACGACCGACGAGGGGAGATAAGGCGATTTCTGTCAAATCTCATTCCAGCTGACTTGTCTTGACGCCCGCCTTCTGTGTCGCACCGACAGTCACATAGCCCGGCTATGCTCTTGCCGGTGCTCCTTGAAGGCGAACCTCAATCCGGCATCATCTGGTCCGAGATTTTCCAGCAATCGCCTGAGACACGGCGCAAAGGTTACGAGCAGGGGCCGGACAGCGCAACGGCTACCGGCCTTGATGCCCGATCTTTGCCTGCAGTCAGGCGGCGTGTCGGCGCAGTGCCGGGCCTTCGGGAGGCACGACGACGCGCAGGTTGTTGCCAGGTCCGGCTGCAAATCCTTCCGGTTCAGTTGACAATCGTTTGCGAGTGTTTCAAGAATTGGGCCATGGCATTTGCCGACCGTGGGGAATTGCATGGGTTTGCTCGTTACAGTCACCGCTTACAATGGCCTCCCTCCGCAGCACCCTGCAAGCGTTCGCGTGTCCGATCAGAAGCTCGTCTTAGGGCGGCACCCCGACTGCCAGCTCGAACTGCCGGATCCGGAGTGTTCGGTCTCCGGAAGACATGCCATGATCGCGCCCCTCGGCGACGGCTATGCCATCACGGATGTAAGCACCAACGGCACCTTTCTGAACGACTCCCCGGACCCAATTCCCCCCAACCATCCGGTGATTCTCAACGATGGCGATCGGTTCTCGATCGGCCCTTACCTGTTGCGGGTTGCGTTTGAACCCAGCAGTGCGTCAGCCTTCGCGGATCCCTTCGCCATGGCGCCGCCGCCGATCGAAGAAGAGGCCGCGTTGCCCGGTATCCCGGAACCCAGCAACGCTGCCGACATTATGGATTTGCTCGACCCTGGCTCGAGTGCGCTGCGGCCCGTGGCCTCGCAGAGTGTCTCGGGTGGCGGAGGCGGCTTTACCGGCCTGGGCGAACCACCGTTGTTGTCCGAGCATTCGGGCGAGCGAGCAGCCGCGTCCTCGGGCAGTGAAGGGCCCCGGCCGTCGATCGAGCATATGCACCTAGGCGTCCCAACCACGGCCCCGGCGGCCGACGCTTCCCCAGCACCTGGGGTGCCGGACGATTACGATTTGCTGAGTGACGCCTTCATCCCGCCGGATGCCGACCAACCGCTGGACAGTGAACAAAGCGACGAGCCGGCGACAGAAACTCTGGACTTGGCTCCGGCGCCTGAAACGGCGTTTGACATGGATTTGCCAGAGTTTTCGCCGGTCGACCGAGGCGCTGTTGCGACCGATTCCACGGAAACGGAAGAGGAAACGGATGAGCAAACGGCATTGTTTGCTCCGGTCAGCACCGCGGGCGGCTCGGTCCGGGAAATTGATGCATCTCCGCGCCAGACGGAGGTTCCGGCCCCGCCTGTCGCTCCCAATTGGGGCGCTCCCGATCGGGGCGTATCTGGCGAACTCGGCGCGTTTTTAGCCGGTTTGGGTGTTAGCGATGCCGATGCAATTCAGGACCCGGAAGCGTTTTTGCGGACATCAGGCCAACTTCTTCGGGCTGCCACCGAGGGCATGATTGCGGTCATGATGGCGCGCGCCAGCTTCAAGAGCGAGTTGCGGCTTGAGGTCACCACTATCCGTTCCCGCGAGAACAACCCGTTTCAGTTTTGTGTCGACGCCGACGATGCGCTCGATCGACTGTTGTTGCGCCGCAGTCGCGGATTCCTCGATCCAACGGCTGCCGTGCACAAAACGTTTGACGATATCCAGGCACATCAAATGGCGATGATCGCCGGTCTGCGGGCGGCATTGAAGGCACTGCTGAGCCGATTTGAGCCGGAACGTCTCGAGAAACATTTTGACGGGGAATCCCATCTCGACAAGCTGCTACCCATGGCGCGCAAGTCGAAGTGTTGGGATCTGTTCGTGTCGACGTTCGATCAGGTCGCGGACGACGCCTCCGACGATTTCATGCGCCTGTTCGGTGATGCCTTCAATTCCGCGTACGAGGAGCAAGTCAGACGTCTGGCCGAGGCAAAGCGCGACGATTCGGGTTAAGCTCAGGCTGTCAGAGGCAGGCCGTTTCATTGGTATCCTTGTCAAGAATCAGCGCAACGGACCAACAGGAAAAGAAACAGCGCGATTTCGTTGTCCCTAATTTGTTATCACTAATATTCTGATGCGCTTGCGCGCCTTCAATGGCAGCGCGTGCTGCGCTGCATGCAGGGTGCAAAGTTTTTCGGCGCTTCGCAGTATGATGCTCATCTGCAAAGCTGTTTGTCCCAACCGACGCAAACTCAAAATCATGCATCAGCCAATGTGGTATTCCCGGTCTACGAAGGCACGGCTGCTAATGGTCCTCCCAATGGTCCTTTTGGTGCAGAGCTGTGGTGGCGCGAAGGCGCCGAAGCCTCCTGACCCGACAACGATGCAGGTCTATTTAGTGGCGAGTAAGGACTCGAACAGCAGCCCTGGAAGGGGCGCATTGCCGGTTGTCGTGCGATTGTACGAACTGAAATCGACCGGCGCGTTTTCCGGCGCCGATTTTTTTAGTCTCTACGATCGTGAGGGGGATGTCCTGGGAGCGGAGTTGGTCGCCAAGGAAGAGGTCACGCTTGCCCCCGGGCAAGCCAAGAGGTTAGAGAAGGCGGTATCTGCCGATTCGGCATTCCTCGGCGTTGTCGCCGCGTTTCGTGATATTGATCGCGCACAGTGGAGGGACTTCGCTGCCTTGAAGCAGAATCATGCCAATCAGGTCACTGTAAAAGTTTCGGCCGACAGCATCACTGTCGCCGCCCAATAGGAGACAACCGTGGCTTGGGCGAATCGTGTCATCTGGTCTGAAGGGCTGTTTCTTAAGCCACACCATTTCCAGCAGCAGGACCGCTATGTCGAATACCTGGTTGCGTCCTCATGCCGCACCGGTGCACCCTTCTCGTGGGGTATGCGTCGTCTTGGCTTCGACCGGGATCTGCTGGCACTTGGAAAACTCGGTGTGACCGAAGCCGTGGGTCTGCTGCCCGACAATACCCCCGTGCATGCGCCCGCGAACGATCCGTTGCCTGCGCCGATCGTGCCGGGCGGAGAGGCTGCTGGACAGATCGTCTATTTGGCCCTGCCGTTGCGGCGCCCGAATGCCCGCGAGAGTGGCGGTCCGGATGATCCGCAATCGATGCTGCGTTATCGGGCCGGCGAAGAAACCGCACGCGACAATACCGGCGACGCTCAGACCGAAGAGGTATTGGAGGTCGGGCGGCTCGATCTCCGCTTGCTGATGGAGCGCGAGAACCGTGATGGTTTTGCCTGTTGTGGCGTCGCGCGCATCCTGGAGTCGCGCGCCGATGGGCAGTTGCTGCTCGATCCCGAGTACATTCCACCCTGCGTCGATATCGGCGCCAGCGAGCGCTTGCTCGGATTTGTCGAAGAACTCCTTGGCCTCTGCGGTCGACGCGCGGATGCCCTGGCCGCGAGGGTTCGAGCCGGCGCGGGCGGCGGCGTTTCTGAGTGGGCCAACTTCCTGCTGCTGCAATTGATCAATCGTAGCGAGCCGTCGATCGCTCACTTGGCGGAGATGAGAGGGGGCCATCACCCAGAGACGCTCTATCGCGACTTGTTGCAACTGGCAGGGGAACTGTCGACCTTCACCGCCGACGATAAGCGCCCGCCAACGTTTCCGGCTTATCGGCACGAAGATCTCGACGCAACATTTAGCCCCGTGTTTGACGCGTTGCGGGAGTACCTGAGCCGGGAGGGCGTGGAACGTGCCATCCCAATCCCGATTCAGGAGCGTAAATTCGGCTTCCGCGTGGCGTTGGTTGCGGACAAGTCGTTGCTCGGCGACGCGCGATTCGTGCTGGCTGCCAAGGCGAGCGTCGACGCGGAAAAGCTGCGCGGTCGATTTCCCGCCCAGGCAAAGCTCGGGCCAGTCGACAAGATTCAGGAGCTCGTCAAACTGGCATTGCCCGGCGTTGGTTTGCACGCGATGCCCGTGGCGCCGATGGAATTGCCTTACCACGCGGGCTTTAACTATTTCGAGCTCGACCGGGGCAGCGAGTATTGGAAGCAGCTCGCGGCCTCGGGCGGATTCGGGATGCACATTAGCGGCGAGTACCCCGACCTGGAATTGGAACTCTGGGCGATCCGCGCGTAAATCATGAGTCACGATGATCCATTCTTTTCCGGTGATGATGGTGGACCAACCGTCATTCGTCCGATACCCGGGGGCAGACGTAACCGTAGCGCCGCGCCTGCGCCAATGCCCTCGAGCGCGGCAGCATCTGCCGACTGGCATGCGGACCTCGATCTCAGTGCGTCGATAGCGCAGAACCCACTGGTCGGGTGTGCCTCTGGCCTGCTCGGCGCTGCGGCGCAACTGCGTGGCACCGCCTCGCATCCGAACCCGTCAGCTCTGCTCGACGGGTTGGCGCGACAAGTTCGCCAGTTCGAGACCTGCGCGCGTGCCAAGGGGATGACCGATGCCGTGGTGCTGCCCGCGCGTTATGTGCTTTGCGCCCTACTTGACGAATCGGTGCTGGATACGCCGTGGGGGAGCGAGAGTGTTTGGGGCGCACGCGGGCTCCTGATCAGCTTCCATAACGAAACCTGGGGCGGCGAGAAGTTTTTTCAGGCGCTGGACCGCCTGCTTGCGTACCCGAGCGGCAACCTGAATCTGCTTGAGCTGCTCTATCTGTGTCTCGCGTTGGGCTTTGAGGGTCGGTATCGGGTCCGTGACGACGGACGCAGCGAACTGGAGCAGGTCCGTGAAAAGCTCTATCTGGCGATCCGAAATCAGCGCGGCGAGCCAGAGCAGGAACTCTCCCCGCATTGGCGCGGCTACGGCAAACGTCGCGACCCGCTGATTCACCAGTTGCCACTCTGGGTCCTCGCCGCGATCGCCGGCATCGCACTGCTTGGGCTCTTCAGCGCGTTTACATTCGCGCTTCACCGCGCGTCCGATCCCGTGTTTGCCGGCCTGGCTCAAGTTGGCAGAGACATCCCGACACCGGTCGCCCCGCGCGAAGCCGTCTCTGTGGTCGACGACATCGTCGAGCCGACGACGGTGGGCGCAGCTCCGCTGACATTGCGCATGCTGCTCGCCGACGATATTGCCGCCGATCAGCTGGAGGTCGTCGACCGGCCCCTTGGGCAAACGGTGATCCTGCGCGGCGACGGATTGTTTTCGTCGGGCCAGGTCGAGATCAGACCAGAATTCACGGAGCGTTTGAAACGCGTCGGAGCGGCATTGTTGCAGTTGCCCGGATCGGTACTGGTCACCGGACATACCGACAGCGTTCCCATCAGAACCCTCCGATTCCCGTCCAATCAGGTGCTGTCCCAAGCGCGAGCCGACAATGTGCGCAACCTGCTTGCAGAAGTCATGGGGGGCAGCGCCAGGCTCACGGCCGAGGGGCGTGCGGACACCGAACTGCGTGTGCCGTCGAGCCCTAAGGATGCGCGCAATCGCCGCGTGGAAATCACGCTGATGCCCGCCGTCTCGCCACGAGCCGGGTCTGAATAGCTGGGCTCTGGTAGAGGCTGAATGAAAAAGCTGTTCGCATTCATGGGAAAACGCTGGTTTCTGAGCCTGCTCGGAACGCTCGCGTTGGCCTTGTTGGTTTGGTTCGCAGGCGACCTGATCGGCATCAGCGGGCGTACGCCGCTGGCGTCTCCGGTGATGCGTTTATCGGTGATCGGCGCCCTGTTCGGTGGTTGGGGGCTTTGGCAGATCGGCGCGGCGGTGCGTGCGCGGCTACGCAATCGCCAACTCGTCGACCGTCTGGCCGCATCACGAGCGGACGAGGCGGATCCAGCCGAGGCTGCCTCCGCCGAGGAGCTAGAGACGCTCAACGAGCGCTTTCAAGACGCCCTGCGTTTGTTGAAGGGCTCGGAAGTGCGGAATCGTCTGGGCGGGCGATGGGTGTACCAGTTGCCTTGGTATCTCATCATCGGGCCGCCGGGCTGTGGCAAGACGACGGCGCTCTCAAACTCCGGTCTGCGGTTTCCACTGGCGGAGCAGGTTGGCAAGGACCCCATTCAAGGCGTCGGCGGCACCCGGAACTGCGATTGGTGGTTTGCCGAGGATGCCGTGCTGCTGGATACCGCCGGGCGTTATACCACCCAGGATAGCTACGAACAGGTCGACAGCGCCGCCTGGCTGGGCTTTCTCGGGATGTTGAAGAAGCATCGCCCGCGGCGTCCCATCAACGGCGTGCTGGTGGCGATCAGCCTGGCGGATCTGTTGCAGCAGTCTCCGACCGAGCGGGCTGCGCATGCGGTCGCGGTCAAAAAGCGGCTGCAAGAGCTGTACACGACCTTCAAGATCCGTTTTCCGGTGTATGTGGTGTTCATGAAGGCGGACCTGGTGGCGGGCTTCATGGAGTACTTCGCCGACCTCGGCAAGGAGGCCCGCGAGCAGGTTTGGGGGACGACACTTGCGCTGGACTACGAAGGGGTCGGGCCGGCGCCAGTCGACGGACTGCGGGATGAATACAAGGCCTTGGTCGAACGCCTGGCTCAGCGTCGTTTGGCCCGGTTGCAGGATGAACGCGACCCGCGCAAGCGCAGCCTGATTTTCGCCTTCCCCGAGCAGTTCGCAGCGCTCGAAGAGCCCCTCGACGAGTTCGTGCGCGACGTCTTTACCCCTAGTCGTTACGAGGTTCGCCCGCTGTTGCGGGGCGTCTATATGACCAGCGGCACTCAGACCGGGACGCCGATCGACCGCGTACTTGCTGGTATCGCCGCAAGTTTCGGCCTGGCGAGGCAGGGGCAGCAAGCGTTTGAAGGGACCGGACGCGGCTACTTTCTGGCGCGGCTGTTCCGCGATCTCGTGTTTGCCGAGGCCGGTCTGGCCGGTCTTAATCCGCGCATGGAGCAGCGTCGCCGTTGGCTGCGCAACGGCGCCTATGCTGGCGCGATCGGCCTGACGTTACTCGCTGCCGCAGCATGGACCACCAGCTACAGCCGGAATCGCGCCTACACCGAGCAGGTCGACGCTGCACTGGTGGAGATCGATGCGCAGATCGACGCGTTGCCGTTGTCGGAGCGCGATCCGGTGTCGTTGTTGCCGCTTCTCGACGCGGCACGCAATCTGCCCGGCGGCTATGCCGACCGGGACCGCGGTGCGCCCCTGCTTTCTGGGCTAGGACTCTATCAGGGCAATAAGTTGGGGCCGGAGGCGGAGCGCGCCTACTTGCGGATACTGCGCAATGCGCTGCTGCCGCCGGTCATGCTCCGCTTGGAAGACCAGGTGCGCGAAGCCGGCGGTAACCCCGAGTTCCTGTATGACGTGTTGCGCGTGTATCTGATGCTCGACAGCCCGGAGCATTACGATGCCGAGACAGTGCAGTACTGGGTCGGTCGCGATTGGGATCGTAACCTGCCGCGAACCACGACCACGGAGCAGCGGGAATCGCTGAAGGATCATCTGCAAGCGCTGCTCGAGCAGCGCCCGGTGCCTTTGCCGTTGGAACTCGATGGCGGGTTGGTGGCGCAGTCACGCGATATTCTCAGCCGCGAGCCGCTTGCAGAGCGCGTCTATGAGCGGCTCAAGCGCGAAGGCATCGGCGCCTCATTTGCTGATTTCTCGATCAGTGATGCGGCCGGAGACTACGCCAAGTTGGTCTTCGAGCGGCGTAGCGGCCGCCCGCTCACCGATGGCATACCCGCTCTCTACACCTATGACGGTTACCATCAGGGTTTCGCGGAGCAAAGTCAGAGGCTCATCGACGCAACCGCTGAGGAGACCTGGATTCTCGGTTCACAAGCGCAGTTGGAGCCGGGCTCAGAACGGGCACGCCGCCTGGTCGACGATGTTCGGCTGTTGTACATGCGCGACTACGTGACGGCTTGGAACGATTTGTTGCAGGACATCGACATCGTGCCCCCGCGCGATATTCACCACGCGGCCGAGATTGCGCGAATCCTTGCGGATCCGGAGCAATCGCCGCTCCGGCGCTTGCTGACGGCCGCCGCGAGGCAAACCCAGCTGGATCGACGGCTCGATGAGCCCCAGGCCGGTGATGATGCGGATGCTGCAGCGTCCCCCGGCTTCCTCGCCCGCGTCGATCGTTACTTCGGCGATGGCGACAAGACAGATGCGTTGGTTGCGGAGGACGAGGCACCCGAGTCCTATGTCACGCGCCGTTTCAGTTGGCTGCATGATCTGGTGCTAGCGCCGGAGGGGCAGGCCGTTCCGATCGACAAGGCGCTTGGCCTGCTCGACCAGATGCACCTGCAGCTCAAGTCCGTTGGTGCGGCGGCGAGTTCCGGGCGCGGTGTGCTCGCCGCTGGCGAGAGCGCCGAGATCGCCGACGTGAAGCGCGTGGCGGCCGAGATGCCCGAACCGGTGTCGCGCGTCATGGCGACCTTGGCGCAGGACAGCGCCGACATCGTATCGGGCGGCATGCGTGCGCAACTGAATCGGATCTGGACAGCGGAGGTCTTGCCTTTTTGTCGTGAAGCGATCCACGATCGATACCCATTCGATCGTGGCAGCTCGCGCGAGACAACCCTGCACGACTTCGGCCGCCTGTTCGGACCTGACGGGCTGTTCGATGCGTTCTTCAAAGAGAACCTGTCCCAACTGGCTGATACCTCCGGCGTGCGCTGGCGTTGGCTCGGTAGCGGAATTGGCATTTCCGACGATGTGCTGGCCCAATTCCAGCGTGCGACCGTGATTCGCGAGGCGTTCTTCCTCGGCGGCGGTAAGTTGCCGGCGGTGGAGTTCGAGCTCGAACCCGTCTCGTTGGATGCCCGGGTGCAGCAGCTCATTCTCGATATCGGCGGGCAGATCGTCGATTATCGGCAGGGCCCGCCGACGACACATCAGTTGAAGTGGCCGTCGCCATTGGCGCCGGGACGGGTCCGGTTGGTGTTTGTGGATGGCGCCGGCGGACGGCCAAGCGTGACCTATTCTGGTCCCTGGGCTTGGTTTCGGCTGTTAGACTCAGCCGATATGCGATCGACGCGTCAGCAAGAGCTGTTCCGGGTCGGTTTCTCTCTTGCCGGTTTCAATGCCCAGTTCGACCTGCGCGCGGTGAGTGTCCGCAACCCGTTCAAATTGAGCGAGCTAAGGGGGTTCCGATGTCCGGACCGCTTGTAGCCACGATGAGCGCCGGTGCTTCGGGTCTGTTCGGCAAGCTGCCGGGACAGGGTGATTTCCTGAGCCGACGCCTGCCGACTGAATTCCTGCAGGTCTGGGACTCCTGGTTACAGACATCGCTTGCCGAGAGCCGGGCCGCGCTTGGCGACGGCTGGCTTGATGCTTATCTCACAAGCCCGATCTGGCGGTTCGTGCTCACGCCAGGCATCGCTGGTCAATCCGCGTGGGCCGGCTTGATGATGCCTAGCGTCGATCGGGTTGGGCGGTACTTTCCGCTCACCGTCGCCTGTCCGTTGCCCGTGGGCGTGAATCCATTTCTGGCTCTGTCCTCGGCAACGGACTGGTTCGACACGGCGCAATCGCTGATGCTCGACGCCCTGGAGGGCCTGTTGAGCCTTGACGAGATGGATGCCCGCCTGAATGAACTGGCGCCTACACAGGTTCCTTTCTCCAAGCTCTCCGACCCCGATCTGCCCGTCGTCTGTGAGACGCTCGGATGGCGTCTAGGGCTGCCCAATCCGCTGTGCGTGCCGGACGTGATGCCCGGCCTGCTGCACCGCGCCTTGACCGACGTATTTTTTGCCTACAGCCTTTGGTGGTCGGAAGGCTCCGAGCGGGTCTCGCCATCCTTGCTGGTTTGTCAGGGCTTGCCCCCCGATCCGGCATTCACAACGCTCTACACGGGCGACTGGTCCGCTGGTCGGTGGTGGAACCTCGAAGACTCGTCCGAGCAGCATCGGAGTGAAGCCGTATGACTTCCACGAAGCAGAGCATGCGCTGGGTTTCAGCCGGTGCGACACACCCGGGCGTCCGCAGAAGCATGAATCAGGATGCCTTTCTCGATCGACCCGACATCGGCCTGTGGGCAGTTGCAGACGGTATGGGTGGTCACGCTTCCGGCGATCGTGCAAGCAGCCTGGTCGTCGAGGTGCTCTCGCGGCTGCCAGCCCCGGAACTGTTGGGACGGTCGGTCCGGCAGGCTGAATGCCTCATCACGGAGGCCAATCGGCGTCTGATCGACGAGGCCGATGCGAGCGGTGAGGACATCATCGGTACCACCGTTGTCGCGTTGCTGGCGATGGGACATGCTTGCGCCCTGTTGTGGGTTGGAGACAGCCGAATGTATCGCCTGCGTGACGATCGACTCGAGCAGCTCACCCAGGACCATACGGAGGTACAACAGTGGGTCTCTGAAGGCAAGCTCTCAGCGGAGCAGGCCGAGTCGCATCCCTATTCTGGAGTGTTGTCGCGCGCGGTCGGTGCCGAAGACGCGCTGCAGGTCGACTCCGTGATCGAAACACTGATGGATGGCGACCGCTATCTGCTTTGCAGTGACGGGTTGACCAAGGAACTGACCCACGAGCGGATTCATCAATTGCTCAGCTCCGGAGAGCCCCCGGAGGTCGTACAGGCTCTGGTCGAGAACGCCTGTGCGGCGGGCGGGCGGGACAACGTGACCGCAGTAGTGGTCGATTTCTTGAATGGGTAATCTGATCTGGACCTAGGTCCAATAACCCGGCAACGAAAAATGCATTCGTTACCACATCGCCGACGAATGTGGTACTTTCGCCCGCAGGTTGTCGATTGTCTGCATCAGCGACGTCTGCTTGCCGGTATCGCAAAGGTTGAGTACGAATTTAGTGGAGTCGATAAACATGGTCCTATACCGCAAGGCTATCGGTTCGGGGAAGTTCGAATGCCTTTCTAATAGACCTTCATGTTCTAAGGTTATTTCCACGATCTTTGGTCTGTCCGCGCTGTGTCTCCTTCCGCTGCAGGTTGTCGGCCAGACACTGAGCGGCAACGACTCTATCATTGATCCTATGCCTGGGCCGATAATTCAGCCGATGCCGGAACCGATGCCCACGCCGGCTGTTCCGGACCCTGACCCTACGGCGGGTTACATCGACGCATTGTCTCAGACCACTGTGAACGGGGCGATCTTGGGCACGGCGTTGGCAGAGACCTGTGGAACCGGAGACAACGGCAGGCAAGATGCGGCTAACAATCAGCGCTTTCAGAACGATTGCGACCGTATCATCCTAGGTGCGAACACCGACGAGGGCGGGTCTGTGCAGGCCCTGACGGATATCGCGGCCGACCAAATTAGCGCGCAGAATTCAGTCGCCGTGAGATCGGCCAGCCTGGGCGTGTCGATGATCCAGAGCCGGCTCGCGAAGCTGCGTCTTGCCGGTCAGCCCGCCACGGACCCATCCGCCTTTGCCGTTGCCTATCCATTCAGTCAACCCGGTCTCGGCCAACCGGTCACCGGCGGTGCCGCTGGCGGTGACCTGACGATGGGGCGGTTTGGCGGCTTCTTGAATGCCCGCTACATCACCGGCAACGCGGATACAACCGAGTATCAGCCGGGCTATGACTTCGACGGATGGTCCATGTTAGGCGGTATCGACTACCGCTTTCAGGACAATCTGATCGGAGGATTATCGGTCCGCTACGCCGACGGCAAGGCCGACTACGACAGCAATCGCGGCGATTTAGAGGGGGATAGCTGGGGTCTGTCACTTTACGGCTCTTACAGCATGGATAATGGGCTGTTTTGTCGATGGCCTTGTCGGCTATGCCCAAAGCGATTACGACATGAACCGTCGTATCAACTACACCACGGGCGAATTCGATGCAGGAGGCACTACAGTCGACGCCGCTACCGCGACGCAGGTCGCCAAATCCAGTCCCAGCGCGGACGTCTGGAATTTCAACGTTGGCGCCGGCTACACCTTTTACCGGGACGAATGGTCGATTACCCCTTCTGCGCGTCTGAATTACATAAAGAACGAGGTCGACAGCTATAGCGAGACGATGTCTGATCCGTTCGCGGTTGGCGGCAGTATGGCATTGGCACTCGATTCGCAGACCTTTACGTCGTTTACTTCGGACCTGGGTGTTGAGGTCGCGCGGGCCATCAGCACCAGCTCCGGTGTCTGGATTCCGCAACTCCGGATCGGCTGGGTGCATGAATTCGAGAACGGGCAGGAACAAGTGGGTGCTCGTTTTGTAAACGACATCAACAACCAACCCCTGTTTGTCCTCACGCAGACGCCTGACAGAAACTATGCGGATTTGAGCATCGGCGTCTCCGCCCAGTTCGCAGGCGGTCGCTCGGCGTTTCTCTCCTACAACACCTTGCTCGGCTACGAGGACGTCACCTACAACGCCATCAACGCCGGCGTGCGCCTCGAGTTCTGACGACTTACCGGCCGCGGATTCAGTGGCGGCAGCGGCCTGCCATGGATGGCGCTCGGCCCAAACCGGCGGTGCTGGCTTTCGATAGGCACGGTCCGCCCGAGGCATCGCTGGCTGCTGGAAGAAAGCCGGGGACAAATTCGGTTGAGGCGTAGCCAATGAGAATCAGTCCGCTATACTTGCCGCAGCGTCTTGAATAGGTAGCGTACATGCCCCTGCAACAGCAGAAACGGTCGCTGTCCGTCTCTACCCCGTTGGGTGACGATGTGCTGCTGCTTCGCGGCATGACAGCCACCGAGGAGTTGGGGCGGCTGTTCGAGTACGAACTTGAACTCATCAGCGACGCGATCGACGTCAAGCACGAGGACCTGCTGGGCCAAAGTGTCACCGTTCGGCTGGATCTGTTGGACGGCAAGCAGCGCTACTTCAACGGCATCGTCAATCGCTTCTCGCAGGTGGGGTTTGACGGGGCCTTGGCCATCTACCAGGCCACGCTGGTGCCCTGGACCTGGTTCCTGACCCGCACCGCGGATTGTCGCATCTTCCAAGAGCAGACTGTCCCGGACATCATCAAGGCCATCTTCCGCGAACACGGCTATACCGATTTCGAAGAACGCCTGAGCGGCAGCTACCGGCAGTGGGTGTACTGCGTGCAGTATCGCGAGACCGACTTCAACTTCATCAGCCGTCTGATGGAGCAAGAGGGGATGTACTACTACTTCACCCACGAAGACGGTAAGCACAAGCTGATCCTGGCCGACAGCTATAGCGCCCACGGCCCCGCTCCGGGAGCTGACGAGATTCCCTACTATCCCCCCGATGCGACCGCGCTCCGAGAGCGGGACCACATCAGCGATTTGTCGGTCGTGCAAGCCGTGCAGCCCGGCGCTTTTGCCCATACCGATTTCGACTTCACCGCGCCGCGAAAGAGCCTGTTGGCCAAGCGCAGCAACCCCAAGTCCCACGAGCATGCCGAACTCGAGGTCTACGACTATCCCGGCGAGTATGTCGAAACCGGTGATGGTGAGTCCTATGCGCGCGTGCGCCTGGAAGAACTGCATGCCGGTTACGAGACGGTCCGCGCCGAGGGCAACGCCCGTGGTCTGGCCATGGGCCACCTGTTCAACCTGACCAATTTCCCGCGCGACGATCAGAACCGGGAATATCTCATCGTCTCCGCCGACTACCGTCTGCAATCGGATGTGTTCGGGTCCAGTGCCGACCTACCGCAGGGCGACGTCTTCCAGTGCAGCTTGACGGCCATGGATGCCCAGACCGCCTTCCGTCCGTCCCGCACCACGCCGAAACCCGTTGTACAAGGTCCGCAGACCGCGATCGTCGTCGGCAAGGCCGGCGAGGAGATCTGGACCGACCAGTACGGCCGCGTCAAGGTGCAGTTCCACTGGGACCGCTATGGCAAGTCGGACGAGAACAGCTCCTGCTGGGTGCGGGTGTCGCATCCCTGGGCCGGCAAGAACTGGGGCGCGGTGGCCATTCCGCGCATCGGGCAGGAAGTCATCATCGAGTTCCTCGAAGGTGACCCGGATCGGCCGATCATCACCGGACGCGTCTACAACGGCGACCAGATGCCGCCTTACGGACTGCCCGCCGGTGCCGTCGTCAGCGGCCTGAAGTCCAACAGCACCAAGGGTGGCGGCGGCTACAACGAATACGTCATGGATGACACCAAGGGCAACGAGCTCATCCGCGAGCATGGCCAGTTCGACAAGGACAGCACCATCGAGAACGATTTGCGCGAGCATGTGCTGCATGATCGTAGTCGGGATGTGACCAACAATGAGACGATCCTGATCGGCGTTGATCGTACCGAAACCGTCGGCAGCAATGAGACCACCACGATCGGTGCGAACCGCACCGAGAACGTGGGCCAAAATGAATCCGTTACCGTCGCACTGTTGCGTACCCACAACGTCGGCATCAACGACATGCTCAATGTTGGCGCTGCCAATGAGGTGACGGTCGGCGGCTTGCAGGCGATCACCGTTGGTCTGAATCGCACCGTCAACGTCGGCATCAATCAATCCCACGGCATCGGCTCCAACCGCAGTGCGTCGGTGGGCAAGGACGATAGCTTGCAGGTCGGCAAGAATCAGTCCGAGAACGTCGGCGACAACCGCAGCGTTTCGGTCGGCAAAGACGATAGTCTCACGGTTGGCAAGAACCTGGTTATCGATGCTGGCGATTCGATCACCATCAAGACCGGCAAGGCCAGTATCACGATGAAAAAAGACGGTACCATCATGATCCAGGGTAAGGACATCACCGTGAAGGGCTCTGGTGGTATCAACGTTAAGGCCAGCAAGAACGTGGTCATAAAAGGGCAGAAGATTTTGGAGAATTGACCCATGGCAGTTGCTTCGACTTCCGGCCGGGTAGGCGCACCGAAAGCAGAATCGGCAAGGCCAACCGAAGGTATTCACGGTGTAGTCATCGGGGTGCTACTCGGTCTCGGTGAAGACGGCGCGCCGTTGGTGGCCTTTCCGGGAAACCCAGAGGAAGCGGCGCTGAAAGCCCGCTCGACTGCCCATCTGCAAGATAAGGACGCCGGTCGAGAGGTCGCGTTGATGTTTGAGGGCGGTGACCCGTATCTGCCTTTGGTGATCGGCGTCGTGCAGCATCCGAGATCCTTCGCCTATGCGGCTGGGGTAACATCGACGGCGGAGATCGATGGCGAACGCCTCGTGCTTTCTGCAGAGAGGGAGATCGTGCTCAAGTGCGGTAAGGCGAGCATCACGCTGACGAAAGCGGGGAAGGTGTTGATACGGGGCGACTATGTCTTGAGTCGTTCGTCCGGTGTCAATCGCCTTAAGGGCGGCGTCGTCCACATCAACTGATCTATGTGGGTCGTCGACAACCAAACGCCTTTTGCTGCCGAGCGTGCCTGGGTCCGAGACCGGAACGGCGCCGAAGTCTGGTTGGTTGCGATTCGGGCAACGTTCGATATTCTGCCTGATGGTTCGACGATCGCTGCCACGCAACAGGAACCCGTGGTGTTGGCGCCGGAATTCTCAGGCGACCCACTTGCGTCAGGGCTGCTGAACGACACAGACCTGCCGCATCTCAAGCATGCGACGGATGTCCTCGTAACTGGCCAGGCCTACGCTCCAACTGGCAAGCCCGTGACGCGCATGCAGGTCGGTATGCAACTCGGCAGCCTTAAGAAGGTCCTTCAGGTGACCGGTGACCGCTATTGGCAAGCCTCATCGACCCGAGGTGTAGAAGTCAGCAAACCTAAGCCGTTCGTAGCCATGCCTATCGTGTATGAACGGGCATTCGGTGGTCGTGATCTTAGCGGTGACAATCCGAGTCTGCATGACTGGGACGTGCGGAATCCAGCGGGCTGTGGCTTTGCCCGCGAGGCCGAACACTTGATCGGTACGCCGGTCCCAAATATCGAACACCCATCAGAGCCGCTGACCGACTGGGCACAGCGACCGCCGATCGCCGGTCTCGGGCCAATCGCCGGCCACTGGAAGCCGCGGACGAACTACATCGGTACCTATGACGAGGCCTGGCAGAAAAAGCGGCTGCCTTTGCTGCCGACCGACTTCGACGAACGCTTCTACCAGTGCGCTCCGGAGGATCAGCAGATACCAGGATTCTTGAGGGGTGGCGAGCAGGTCGTACTGAGCAACCTCACCCCCGGTGGCCATCTCGGGTTCAAGTTGCCCCGGCTGTCGTTGGCATTTACGACCTACTTCGACGATGGCACATCGGTCGACCATCGCTCCGCGATCCATACCGTCCACATCAAGCCGGATTTGATGCAAGTCGTGGTTGTCTGGCATACGCATCTCGAATGTCACCACAAGGTGCTAAAGCTTAACCGTACGCGTGTCCGGTTGAAGGAGCGGATCTTGGTTCCGCAGGATAATCGCGCACTTGAGCCGGTGGACTAGGGACCGGGTCGGGAGCAATGCGCCAACCGTCAAACGAAATCTGCGTGGTTGGGATCGGCTGTTGTACCGCCGTCGGTAACGACGCTCCTTCCACGGCGGCGGCAGTAAGGGCTGGAGTCGCCGGATTCGCGGAGCACCCCTTCATGATCAGCCAGGACGGTGAGCCATACATCCTGGCAATGGCGCCTGCGGTCGATCCCGCGGTGATTGGTACGCAGAGATTCATTGAGTTGGCCGTCTGTGCAGCCAGCGAGGCCTGTAGATCTATCGAAGAATTGAAGATTGCGGGGCTGCGTTTGGCGGTTCTCGTCGGATTGCCCGAGTACAGGCCTGGTGTTGATGAGAAGCTCGAAACGGCAATTGCAGATGCGCTTACTGGGAGTTTAGGGTCAGTGCTTGAAGTCGGCGGCGTCAAGACAGCCACAAAGGGCCACGCCGCTGGACTCATGGCGATCGAATCCTCAGTCAATCTGCTGGGCAGTGGCAAGGCCGAGTTTTGTCTGGCCGGTGGAGTGGACAGTTATATCGACCCGGACACGCTGGACTGGGTCGAGGACAACGAGCAGTTGCATAAGCCAGACAACGCGTGGGGATTCATTCCGGGTGAGGCGGCGGCGTTCTGCCTGCTCTGCACCGAGGCAACCGCAAACCGCTATCGCCTGCCTGTTGGTTTGCGGCTGATTTCCATCGCGACGGCGATCGAGCGAAACCGAATCAAGACAGAGACGGTCTGCATCGGCGAGGGCCTAACGGAGGCGGTGAATACCGTATTGCAGCAGTTGCCCCAGGATAAGCCAATCGAATTCACATACTGCGATCAGAATGGCGAGGCTTATCGTGCCGACGAGTTTGGCTTCATGCTTGCGCGGTTGTCCGATCGGTTTCTGAGTACCGATGCCTATGCGGCGCCCGCTGACTGCTGGGGGGATGTTGGCGCTGCCTCGGGTCCATTGTTTGTCGCCTTGCATGCTGCCGCCGTGCAGAAGGGTTATCTGGGCGGTGAGCTCAGCCTGTTGTGGACAAGCTCCGAGGGAGGCGAGCGCAGTGCGGCGGTGATCAGCGCTTCCAGCGTCGGCTGGGAGGTGAATTGATGGGCGTAACCATTCATGTCAATGGCAAGTCCAACTCTTTGGTGCATAAGGGAAGTATGGGGATCGCCAAGTCCACGCTCCCGGACTTTTGCAAAACACCGTCACCCGCTGGCCCAGTCCCCATCCCGTATCCCGTCATCATCTCGATGTCAAACTCCCTCGCGAAGGGGACAAAGACAGTCAAGGTAGATGGAAAGCAGATGGCCGCGGTCAAAGGGTCTGAGTTCAGTCGGTGCAATGGCGATGAGCCAGGGACCGCTGGGGGGGTTAAATCCAGCACCAACATGAAGGAGGCAACATGGTTGTTGTACTCCTTCGACGTGAAGTTGGATGGGAAGAATGCTTGTCGGTTGAGCGACAAGATGATGATGAATCATGGGAATACGGTTTGCCTAGGCGGCTGGCTTCAGGCCTATGTGGCCGCTAATAGGAACAAAAGCCTCGACGACGCCTGCAAGGCCTTGCGTGAATACATTGATGATATGATTGGTGAGGGCCGAAGGGGAAAACGTGGTGAGCACTATCCAGGGAGAGGCCTTGAAGAACGAATGAATCAGAACATGGGAATCGGCCTACAGAAGGGCAATGAAGGATTCCCGCCTGGAACACCTGAGTGGGATACGCATGACGATGAAATCCGAAAACTTCAAAATGATCTTGGTGAAAAAACGGACGAGTTTGAGGACGATTGTGAACAATATAATTTCCGAGGAAAAAAACAATTCTTAAACAACGCGAGAGATTGGCAAGAGAAGCATCGACCTACTGCCGCTGATTGGCAGCCAAGTCTGTGATCCTTGTGCGCATGGCGTTCGCTATTTCTCTAACGGCTTTACAGTGCGACGGATAACTGAATAGCCTGCAACAGCAGGCGCGCTTGAACTACATTGGTGAGTGCGAAGAGTCAAATAGATCCTGAATAACCGTTTAATACACCGTAGATAGTCGGCGAGAAATTTATGATCGATGAAGAACCACGCAAGCTTGGTCGACCTCGTTGGGAAGAGTTAGTCGCGTTGCTCAGTATGGATGTCGTTATCCCATTCTTCGACCTTATGGGATTGCAAATAAGTATGCCTAGTGATCTACAGGGCGTATTTCGCCGGGTGATTCTGGACGCCCGCAAAAATGCCGACGCGGCTTCTGACAAGACTCGGTCCTTCCCCGAGGAGACTATTGCAGCAGTAAGTTTGACTTTAGGTGTCGAAGCAAGCTCAAGGCTCGTCTGGTGGAACGACAATGTATTCTTATGGGATTCTACACAGGACAATGTACACCTTCGCAAGTGGACCAGTATCGTTCGGCACTGTGCCAGAGATCCCGGTCGGTGGGCTCAACTCGGCTTCCCAACCTGGTTCAGTCCTGATCAATTTTATCAGTCTAGGGATCTAACAGATTATCAGACACTCCAGGACGACGTAGATGCCAAGCCACTCTCGGACTGGGACCTACATTTATACTCCCTACGTTTATATGATGACAACGTGTACGAGAAAAGCGTGGATCGAGTGCCAGACGGGCCACGACTCTATGTCAAACCTACGGTGAGAGCCTACCGGGGATATCAGTTCTGGAATCTAGCACTGAAAGCAATGAACTCCAGTCAACGTGACGACTTGTGGCATCAAGCGCGTAGAATTGCACGTGAAGAGGAGATCCTAAGCGATTTTAGGTCGCTTCCTCACCCGACGGTCTTAGACATTCTGCAATGAAAGACATCGAAAATCCTCCTGATGAAGGGTTCAGTGAGGTAATGCCGAGCGATCCCGAACAAGTGACGGCATACGCGAAACGGCTCCGTATACGATTTCCACAGGAGGCTGAGGGATTGAATGAAGAACATCTGGATGTTCGATATCCGAAAGTATCTTGAGGATTGTCTACGACTTGGGATTAGAGACCCACGCGATGTGGTTCGCTTTCTTGCTTTAGAGCTGTTTTTTACCGAACCAAGACGCTCGCCCTTTCTGCAAGCTGTGACAAGACGGATACTCGAAGCCGACGGTGACTGGAGTGGTACAAAGCGCCTGGGACTCTCATCTATAAGCATGTTGTTGGTAGATCAATTCCGGGGATTCGGGAACCAGATCTTGGTACATGGGATTTTCGATAACAAGAACGTCCTTGTTCTACTTTGTCATGCAGGGACAGGGAGGGGCCAGGTCTTGCAATGCAACATGGGGCCTCGGTGGATCGGGATCGGTGGTTGTCAAGGTGGCTTGCGCTTGTTCGCTTTGCGCCACGCAGAGCATCACAGCTCGGGGGATGAGATGCGCAAATTTTCAGCGCCTCCGTTGCCAGATTGCGGGATCTCGTTTGCCATGAAAGATCGCCAGAACGACGATCGATACGGCTTCCTGCCGGTAGTAAATGCTATATGGAAAGCGCTGCAACGTCATGCGCCGAACGTCTACATGGACGACAGTGGAAAAAGAGTGAAAAAGGGGCCGAGGTCAATTACATGGCCACCCAATCTGCCATTCGCGAGATCTAAGGAAACGCTCCGCGACTGCTGGCAAGTACTCGTTCGGAGAACGCCATGATGACAACACTAGCAAGGGTGCTGAACAACGGCTCTCGCGGTACCGACGTAGCCGACGTACAGAAGGCGCTGAATCAACTGCCTTCCGGACTGGCACAGCTGGTGCCCGATGGCATCTACGGGAACAAGACTGCCAGTCGCGTGAAGGAATTCCAGGGTCAGAACCGGCTCTCGAAGGACGGTATTTTTGGGCCTTTGAGCTTCGCCATGTTGTTGAAGCTGCTCGGTGGCCTCGTCGGAACGCCTCCCCGCGGACCGCCGGACACACGGTCAGCGATTCGGGATGCGACGATCCGGGAAGCCGCCAAGTTGGTCGGGCGGGTCGATTTTTCGCTACTCGCCAATGGCCGCCCGAAGGGCATCGATCTCGTCCAGGACATTTTTCGAGAGGCGGCGGGCGTAACGCTAACAGACGCCCATTTCAAGGACCCCGTCACCAAGGCTTGGAGCCCTCAGCCGTTCGTCGACGGGCAGAAGAAAAACTGGTGCGGGATCTTCTGCGTTTACTGCTATCGCAAAGCCGGGCTGAAGTCGATTACCTGGAACCTGCGGATCGGCGCTCCCAGCGGCCCAATTCGGCTCAACACCTGGAGCCCGCAGTTCGTTCAGAACATCAAACTCGCGGACATGGGCGCAGTGGCAACGCGCCAGCATCATTTCTTGATTGAGAAAGTCGGTCCCACGAACCCGCATACGCCCAGTTTAGATACGATTGACGGCAATCTCCTAGCCGGCAGGATAGAGCGCCGCAAAGGGCACCACCGAGTGGGTAAGGACAATTTCAACTACTACTCGCTGACTTGAGTGCTGCCAGCCAACCCGACTCCATTTTGGGTTCACGGACGCACCTTGGGCCAAGTGACCTGAGGGTCGGAGGGTCAGGTTTTGACCGGTGCATCCCTCAAGGGCACGGAGGACTATGGACGACCGTGAAATCGGCCTGCTGCCTTTCGCTCCCCCTTTGGCAAGATGATGAAAAGCTGTTTGGGTTGGGTCAGTAGATGATCCGGTGGCCCTGGTAGACCAGTTCCCGGACATCCTCCCGGCCTTCAGTTTTTGGAACGGGCCTGCCCACCTTTCGAAACGCGTCCAGATTCTCGACCGAGGCGATGATCCGTTCCGGGAAACGCTGGGCGTAGTGCGGTGAGTCCTTGGAGCTGTGCGCCTTCAGATCCCGGATATCAGCCCTAGTATCTTGATCATTTAATCACCATTTCCCGCCAACTCGGCCTTGACCTGCTCATTGGGTATGGTCCGGTCTGCCTCGAGATCGGCTAGCCCTTCCTTGACTTTCTGTTGGTTACAGTCTACGCAGGTGGAGACGACAACTAGCCTGACACAGGTAGATCGGCTGCGTCTCGAAGTAATTACGGTATTGGGCAACTGCTGCGGGTCCGCAGTGCCTTGGAGAATTTCCGGCACGATGGTCGTGCATATCTCGATGTCTACCCCTGTTCTTAACAGCGCCTTCAATCGCTCGATTGCCGGATTGGTGGCCGCTTTAGAGAAATCCATCCAAACCGAGGTCTCGACGAGATACACTGCTAACGTTATGGCCCCACGACTGCTCGTGTTGAAAGGGTTGCCTGTGTGGGGCCAGCGTTCCGAGGCGGATGGGTCGTAGGGAGATAAGCCAGTGGAAGGGCACTGGGTCTGCGATAATGGCCTAGGGCTGCAAATAGCAAAGCGACCAATGGGAGACCGTCTGTGCCGACATTCTACTATTCCCGCGATTCCGAACACCTGCGCCGATTGATCCAGCGAACCGAAGGACCGAGCATTGGCGTGCCCTCAACTGTGTTTATCGTTAAGACGCACGTGGGGGATGAAATCCACATCCCAACGCGTCTGCTGACTAAGCACGCAACGATCGTCGTCGGTGGCCGCAAGAGCACCAAGTCTGGGCATAGTATTGTTGTGACGGTGACCAATCGCGTTAGTCGCACAACTGCTGTTTCCAGCGGAGGAACCAAAGACGCCATCACAGCATTGGCGGGTGAGGCGGTCCGAGGCGCGGCGAAGCACCTTGCCAAGCCATTGATCGACAATGCCGGCAAAGCGGTTGAGAAGGAGATTACGAACAAGCTCGGGCGTCGGGTCGGCGGAAACAGCGCGATGGGTGTCGGCGGCTATTCAGCGCGACAAGCGGGCGGTTTTGCTGCAAGGCAATTGACCGGTCTCGCCGTCAAAACCGCGGCGAGCAAAGCGGTTTCTGCTGCTGCAGGTGGCCCTGCGGGTATCCTCGAACTCGCGATCTCGGCGGCTTCAACTGGCCCCGGCGCCGAACGGCACCATACCACCATGACAGGTAAGAGTTCGGCCGGTGTTCCTGTCACGATCTTTGTCAGCGGCGCAAGACCCTGATCCCGCGCGGTTCCTGTGGCCTTCTGGACTTGAAAGCAAACAGGCGTCACGCACCACACGGAGCCGCGTGATTGCGAGGCCTGTGCCGCCGGGCTGCTGCGGCTGCTTCTGATCGTCACAACGCTCCGCCCTCGTTTCGGGCGCGACTTCGAGGCTTGCATCCGTGAATGCGCGGAGGGTTCAGTTGCCGCTTGGTAGTCTAAGGCCCGACACCTGGTGCAGGACCAAATTGCCGAGGAGACGGAGTCTGTACAGTGTATAAGACGTTCTCGCTCCGGCATTCCGATGCGATCATTGATACCTGCCGGCGGCAGTGTCATTCTTCTCGAATGGAGACAGGGGCATCTTCCAAGCTGAACTGTGCATCTCCGTGTTCGAGTTATGACGCAAATCTTCATCAGTCATTCAAGCCGGGACCGCGATTTCGTCGTTGCACGGCTTAAGCCGGCGCTAGAGGCCTGTGGCTTAGAGGCCTGGTGTTCGTCGACGGATCTCAAGATCGCGGCGAATTGGGAGCAGCAGATTCGCGCGGCGTTGGCACGAGCAGACTGGTTTGTTGTCGTGCTGTCGCCGGACGCGCAGCGTTCGGAGTGGGTCCAGGCCGAGACGCATTGGGCCGTGGAGCATTTGATGGGGCGGGTGATCCCAATCATGGCGCGGAGTTGTCGGCCAGTTGACTTACACCTGCGACTGGGTACATTACAGTTCGTCGACTTTCGAGCGGATTTCGGGTTAGCTATTCGCGACTTGGTGGCGTTGATCCAGGCTGCCGAGCACGATCATTCGACGGGATGCCTGGGCTTGACCGCGGCTGATGGCTCGGAGCGGACGACCCTGGTTGCGCAGTCGCGGCACGCATCACTCGTGGTGCGAGTCGTCCGCGTCTCATGCGGCCGAGTATGAGGAACGCCTGCATGTGCATAACTCGGCGACGATCGGTCGTTCTCCGCAGGCGCATTTGCGTGTGGACGATGATTGTGTGTCCCGACGCCATGCACGCGTTGATGCGGTGACAGTTCGACGGGAGGGTTTGCCTCACGGTGATGGACCTCGACAGCGCAAACGGAACGTTTTTGAACGGCGAACCGGTCCAGGTACCTCGGAGGATTGCACCGGGCGATATCGTGGCGGTCGGAAGCTGCGAGTTGCATGTCCGGGAGATCGCTTGAATATGCGTGTCCCAAGGGTCTCCGGCCAGTAGATGATCGGGGGCAACAACATGTCAGGGGGCTTGGACCTTGCCGATCATCGAGTCGATTGTCTCGCAACATGCTGAAGAAGCAGCGTTCCTATGGCTGCTTCGCGATCTCGCGGTCGCCGCCCCCCACTATTCGCTGCAGGATCTCGCTGACCTCGATGAGCGAGTTGAGGCGCACATCGACGGGCTGCGCGTCGCCGGAGACCCTGGCTGGGTATTTTGCTGCCGAAGGGATTGACAGCAGCAGGAGAGCGGAGAGGTCTTTGCCGCCGCGGTGATCGCCTTGGAGGGCAACGAGTCGCAGCAGCTTCGGGAGGTCTACGGGCGGTGGAGACTGGCCCCGGAGACCGAGCGTCGGCTTGATTTCGCGCCATTGGGTGGATTGATCCCGATCGACTCAAAGGGAAGATCGCCGCGCTGCTGTGTTCGGACTCGCCCATGTGGCGGCGCGTTGGGATCAGCGGCCTGCGCGGTCGCATCGGGTTGACTGTGGTGATCACCTGCTGAGAGCAATTGATGACCCCGATCCCGGCCTCAAGACACGCGCGCTGCGTGCCGCCGGCGAGACGGGGCGTCGGGATCTACTGGCTGCTTTGTTGCAGGGGCAACTCCGACACAATGATCCGGCATGTGCGTTCTGGGCGGCGTGGTCGGCGGTGCTGTTGGGCGATCGCGGTGCGGGAGTTGCGTCGCTCAAGAACATCGCGTTGACCGAGGGGCCCTTCTCTACGCGCGCTATCCAGCTCCTGCTCCGCGTTCTCGATTCCGGCGACGCTGCTGATTGGCTCAAGGCGTTGTCGCGAGCACCCGGTCGGCGGCGTGACCTGATCATTGGCTGCGCCATCCGCGGCGATGTCGCCTATGTGCCCTGGCTAATTCAGCAAATGACCGAGACGCCCGAGTGGGCGCGGGTCGCGGGGGAGGCATTCAGCATGATCACCGGTGCGGACCTCGCGTATGAGGATCTCGATGCTGATCAGCCGGACGGTTTCGAGGCCGGTCCGACGGAGGCACCGGCCGACGAGGACGTCAACATGGACCCGGATGAAGACCTGCCGTGGCCCAAGCCGGCGCGGATACAGGCCTGGTGGGACGCCAACCTGGGGCGGTTCAGCGCCGGAACGCGTTACCTAGCGGGTAGCCCGATCACGGAACCCAACTGCAGATGCCTATTAGCGACTGGAATGCAGAGGCAGCGTATCGCGGCTGCCCTTGAGCTTGCGTTGATGCATGCCGACGCGCCGTTGTTTGAAACGCGGGCGCCCGGCCGTAGGCAACAGGCATTGTTGGCGCTCTGAGTCAATCGAAACTGTATGTGAAGCCATCGTTGTCTACATCGACGTTGATGCGCTCGACTGAACCACCCTCCATGGTGCGGGTCAGCAACTCACGGCTGATCTCCGGTAGCACGGAGTTGGTGAGGATCGCATCCACCACGCGGGCGCCGCTCTCCACCTCGGCACATCGCGCGGCGATGAGGGTCACGACCTCGTCGCTGAAGGTCAGCGGGATGCGGTGATTGTCTTCGATGCGTCGCACGACGCGCCCGAGCTGCAGGCGAATGATCGCTGCCAGCATCTCGTCGTTGAGCGGATAGTACGGGATGGCGACCAAGCGGCCGAGCAGTGCCGCCGGGAAGGTCTTCAGCAGCGGTTCGCGCAGCGCGGTGGCAATGCCTTCGGGTTCCGGCATCAGGTCCGGATCTTGGCACAGACCCATGACCAGATCGGTACCGACGTTGGTGGTGAGCAGGATCAGCGTATTCCGGAAATCGATATGGCGGCCCTCGGCGTCTTCCATCCAGCCCTTGTCGAATACCTGGAAGAAGATCTCGTGCACGTCCGGGTGGGCCTTTTCCACTTCGTCGAGCAGGACGACGCTGTAGGGCTTGCGTCGCACCGCCTCGGTGAGGATGCCGCCCTCGCCGTAGCCGACGTAGCCGGGTGGCGAGCCCTTGAGCGTGGAGACGCTGTGTGCCTCCTGGAACTCGCTCATGTTGATGGTGATGATGTTCTGCTCGCCGCCGTAGAGGGCCTCGGCCAGCGCCAGGCCGGTCTCGGTCTTGCCGACGCCGGACGGGCCGGCGAGCAGGAATACGCCGATGGGCTTGTTGGGGTTGTCGAGACGGGCGCGAGAGGTCTGGATGCGGCGCGCGATCATATCGAGCGCGTGCCGCTGGCCGATGACCCGTTTGTTAAGCGTCTCGGCCAGTTGCAGCACTGCCTGCACCTCGTTCTTGACCATGCGGCCCACCGGGATGCCGGTCCAATCCGCGACCACCGAGGCTACCGCCTGACTGTCGACGCTGGGTAGGATCAACGGGCTTTCACCTTGCAGGCTATGCAGCTTGGTTTGTAGCTCACGCAAGCGCTCCAATGTCTCTGCGCGCGCTTCGTCGGACAGCGCGGGCGCTGCGGTCGTTGCCTCATCCGGAGATACCGGGGGCACCTCTGCAACAGACTCCGGGCTTTGGGGCGCGTTCGCGTCTACCACGGACCCCGCGTTCTGTTCCAGCGTGCTTGCCGTGCCTTCCACCGGAGCGGCTTGGCCCCTCAGCTGGGCCCGCAACGAAAGGATGTCTTTGACCAACTGATTCTCGTTGTCCCAACGGGCTTCGAGGGTGGTGAGTAGTTCCTGTTCCGCGGTGAGCTTTTCCTGGGCTCTTTCCTCACGCTCGACGGTGTCGACACCAACGGCGGTCTCGTGGCCGATGATGTCGAGTTCGGTCTGCAACGCCTCGATCCGGCGCCGGCAATCCTCGACCTCACCCGGTACCGCGCTTTGGCTGATAGCGACCCGGGCACAGGCCGTATCGAGCAGACTCACTGCCTTGTCCGGCAATTGTCGGGCCGGGATATAGCGATGAGAGAGCCGAACGGCAGACTCAAGGGCCTCGTCGAGCACTTGCACCCGGTGATGCTGCTCCAAGGTCGACGCGACACCTCTTACCATCAAGATGGCCTTGTCTTCGCTCGGTTCGTCCACCTGGACTACCTGAAAGCGGCGGGTGAGCGCGGGATCTTTCTCGATGTACTTCTTGTACTCGCTCCAGGTGGTTGCGGCCACCGTCCGCAGCGTCCCGCGAGCCAGGGCGGGCTTGAGCAGGTTGGCGGCGTCGCCGGTGCCGGCGCTGCCCCCGGCGCCGATCAGCGTGTGCGCCTCGTCGATGAACAGGATGATGGGCTTGGGCGAGGTCTGGACCTCGTCGATGACCTGACGCAGGCGGTTCTCGAACTCGCCCTTCATGCTCGCGCCGGCCTGGAGCAGGCCCACGTCGAGGGTGCGCAGCGTGACGTCCGCGAGCGGCGGCGGCACTTCACCGGCGGCGATGCGCAGCGCGAATCCCTCGACGACGGCGGTCTTGCCGACGCCGGCCTCGCCCGTGAGGATCGGGTTGTTCTGGCGCCGGCGCATCAGGATGTCGACGATCTGACGGATCTCCTCGTCGCGGCCGACGATGGGGTCGAGCTCACCGTTGCGCGCGCGCTCGGTGAGATCGACGGAGAACTGTTTCAGCGCCTCCTGCTTGCCCATCTGCGCCGGGGCGATGGCACCGCTCGCTTCACCCGGGGCCGCACCGCCCCCGACCCGAAAGCCGTCGCTGGTGCTCATGCCGGCCTCGGGTGAGTCGGCGAGGAACTGGGCGAAATTCATCGGAGAGACGCTCGGCGCTGATCTTGTCGAACTGCGCCGAGATCCCGAGCAGACCGGTGCGCAATCCGCGTGTCTTCAGCAGACCGACCATCAGATGCCCGGTGCGGACCTGGGTCTCGCCGAACATCAGCGTGCCGTAGACCCAGCCGCGCTCGACGGTTTCCTCCACGTCCGAGGACAGATCGGCGATGGAACGCGACCCGCGCGGCAAGCGATCGAGGGCGTCGGTGAGGTCCTTGGCGAGCCGGGCCGCGTCGAGATCGAATTGACGAATGATCCGATGCAGATCCGAGTCTTGGTTCTGCAGGATCTGATGCAGCCAATGCACGAGCTCGACATAGGGGTTGCCCCGCATCTTGCAGAAAACGGTCGCGCCTTCGATGGCCTTGTAGGCGAGCGGGTTGAGCTTGCCGAAGAGCGCGCTGCGGCTGATCTCGGTCATCGTGGGAATCCTCCAGTGGATGCGGCTTGTTTTACTGTTTCTGGCGAAGGCGGGTCGATCGTTGTGCTGATGCTTGGATCGAGCTTGAGGTCATCGCCGTCTCGGCCGAGCGGGCGGCTCTTGACCCATGTCGTCCAGCCCAGCCTTCCCGCCTGGCCTAGGCATGTCTGCGGTACTTCCGGCTGCGCCAACACCGGGTTCAGATCCCAGCCGATCTGATCGCCGACGTAATTGCGCACGATGGCCTTCACCGCGTCCAGGCTCTTGCCGCCCGGCAGCAGGCGAAGGTAATCCGGCAACTTCAGCGGTCCGATGCGGACCCGGAACTTGGACTGATGGTCCCAGACGCGACCGCCGACCGTCGTCGTCTGACCGAGCGCACCGGTGTTCGGCGACTCACCGAGCCGCCAGCGGCAGTCATCCGGCAGCGTCAGCCAGTGGCCGACGAATTCCTCGATCTGGACCGGCAGCTTCAGAAAGCCGGCGAGGATGGCGCGCAACCCTTCCGGATGCCGCGTCTGGCAGGCGAGATGACCGGTGAAGTGCAGCTTAAGGAGATCGGGCATCTTGTCCCGGTCGGCGTAGGCCGGCATGCCGGTGCCCTGAAGCGCGCCGAGGTAGACGGCGAATCGGTCCCCGTTGGGGCGGTCGAAGGTGACTGCGGGCTGCGCCTGCGCCCAGGCTCGGTAGAACAGCCCGAGCATGCGGTGATTGAAGAGATCGAGAAAGCGGGCGAAGGTGGGGTCGTCGTTGTTGCGCAAGCGGTCCCGCGCGTAGTCGGTCAGGTGCAAGGGCAACGGGCCATTCGGGCCGAGAAGACCAAGAAAATGGACCAATAACAGAGGCGGGAGTCCCGCGCGGCGGCGCTGCAGCGCGGCGAGTTCGGCCGGCGCAAAGATCAGCGACGGTGCCTGGCCGAGTCGGATCGGATCATCCGCCGACTTGGCCGAGCTGGCGACCCGCGGTCGCTCGGGATATCGGCACTCCAACTGCCTTAGCGTCTGCAGGAAACTGAAGCGCCAGGGTGCGCGCTCCAGTTCGCCGAGCAGCGCTAGAGGGTCGGGCGCAGGCCGATGGTCGCCGGCCATCGCTTCAGCTCTCCGCGGTCGGGGGTCGTGAGCAGGGTCTCGGTAAATCCGTTGATGGAGGCATAGCGCGCGAAGAAACGCTCGAGTACCGTGCCCAATAGGTAGGCGCCGGTACCTTCGAAGGCGCTTTCGTCGAGGTCAAGGGCAATCTCGATGCCACGGGCATAGGTGATCGGGCGCACCCCCGGGAGACGGCGCGTGATCGGGCGGGAGGATATCGACCGGAGCCCCTCGAGCTGATGGCGCGCCCCGGCGACGGTGAGGTCCGCGTACAGGGCCAACAATTCACGCAGCGCCCCGGCACCGGTTCCGCCCTCGGTATCGGTAATGGACAAGTAGTTCAGGGAAAGATGGCTGATCAGTCGCCAGGCCGTGTCGCCGTGCGCATGGGATGGTTTTGGCGCGGTCGGGCCAGCGCGCACCCGCACGGCCTGCACCGGAGCCCCTGATTCCAGCGAAAAGTCCGTCTGGCCCGCACCGACCGGCATTTGCAGCGGCAGGTCGCGATTGGTGCAGAGGCAGGTAACCCCGAGCTGGCGCAGTTCCGCTGACCAGGGCGCCGCGGCGGCATCGACCAGGTTGACGTAGAGTTCGCTGCCGGAATAGCTTGAACGCGGACCTTGCCTGCGCTGACGCGACGAGAGTCTGCGGGGAACGCGGTGCACGCTGTAATAGGCTGGGTGCTCGTCAGGGTGGGTGAGGTCGGTTGCGGCGTAGAAAGGACGAAACTCGCGGGAGTTGGTACTCGATGCCCCGTAGCCGGTCACCCCATCGACGCGATAGACCTCAAAGTCCATGGGTCGTGTGCGGTCTGGGACGACATGGTATTCGGGTCCGCCTTTGTCGAGATGGATACGGTCGCAGCGCTTGGGAAACAGGTTGATGGCGGGCGTGCAGTGCAGCGCGAAGTTGCCGGCGTCGAGGGCGCTGTCGAGTGCCTTCGCTGGCGACGGCAGGAGTACGATGATGTCGACCTCTGGCGCGTTCACTTGAGCCAGTGCCGGAGCCAGACCGTCCAGCGCTACGAATAGGTAGCGCTCAGGAAACGCAAAATACTCGTGCAGGTTGCGATAGCCTTGGAAAGAGGCCAACGTGTATGGCAACAGGGCCTCGCTTGCGGAGAATCCAAGGGGGCTAAGGGTGGAGCCAGGAAGTTCCGTCAGCCAGGGCAGGGGGCGCTGCAACGGCTGTATGAGCACGGCGACCGGATTCGCGGTGAGCTGTTCGTACAGCGTGAACGGAACCTCGTCGCTGCCTTGCAGGTAGAGCACCAGTCGGTCAAGCTGAATGTCCCGCAGGTTCAAGCCAGCGGTGGCGCGCAAGCGCAGGCGGATGCCGGCCTTGCTGCGGTTCAGGGCTGGCAGATCGGTCTTCGCGACCGGTCCGACATGGCTGAAGTATTCCGCCTGGGTGATCTCGATGGGCCAAAGAACTGTCTCGTGCGCAGTGCGGTACTCGCAAGCCGTCTGCTCGCCCTTGCCGAGGGTCCCGCGCAGCAGCGTATCACGCGGGATCGTGAAGCCGGCTGCTAGCGCTCCTTCGGTCGGGTCCGGCTGCATCTGCACGACGGCCATCGACGGCGTTGGGGCTAAGTAGTGCGGGTAGATCATCTCCAGCAGGTGCTGGGTGAAGGTCGGAAACTCGTCCTCGATCTTGAGCTGAACGCGGGCGGCCAGGAACGCAAAACCCTCGAGCAGGCGCTCGACGTAAGGGTCCGCGCATTCGAAGGCGGTGAGGCCGAGGCGGCCGGCGATCTTCGGGAACTCGGCCGCGAACTCGCCGCCGATTCCACGCAGATGCTGGAGTTCTCGGTTGTAGTGTGCGAGGAGACGTGGGTCCATGATCGCGTCAGTCGCCGCCTCCGGTTGCTTCCAATACGGCCACCTCGCCGGACTCCAGATCCACTTCGGTCTTCAGGTAGAGCTGTTGCGGCAGGGGTTGCCCCCAGAGTTCGCCTTCGATGTCGAAGCGGATGGCGTTGTGGTTCATGTGCGACTCGTCGACGACGGCCCGAATGATCAGCGACTGTCGCGTGATGCGCGGCTCGAAGCGCAGGATGGCTTGGCGCAGATCGCGTTCCAGCGTGAGGACGTCCAGGCCAGACACATGCCGCCCGGCCAAGTCGGGCAAGCCGAAGTTCAATACAGACTGCCGGACCTCGGGGTAGGCATCCAGGTCCGTAACGGATGCCAAATCGCAGGTATTCAGCAACCATTTCAAATCGCGTAAGACGCAGGCCTTTAGCCGTCGCGGCGACAACACCCGGTCGTCGCGCGACTCCTCGGTCGTCTTCGGCGCGTTGTCCGTCAGTCGATCGAGTAGCGATGGTTGCAATCGCTCCTTCGGCGTCAGGTCAGCCATCAGTTGGTGCCGTCGGCTGGCGAATCGGTCTGTTGCAGGCTGATCTCGCGAACACCCAGCAGCGGATACTCACCCTGATCGGTCGCGAGCATTCGCTGTCCCAACCCGACAAACAGCCCCGAGCCGCGCTCCAGCCAATCCGTGCGGCGTGCGAGCCGGATGCTGGCGTCTTCGCTGAACTCAGATCCCGGATAGCGAGTCGGGACCAGCGCCACGGATTCACCGCCGTTGGTCCAAGTGATTTGAGCCGGTACCCACACGAGGTCGCGAAGATCGCTAGGTTCTTCGAAACGGATGCAGCGAATATGTTGAAAGGGGACCCAGTTGTATCGTCCGTTCAACACCATCTCGACGACCGGTCCTAAGCGCATATCGGCGTCGGCGATCCATGCGAACGGCTCGCCGTCAATCAGGCCGGCGGTCGCCGGGGCCTCGTCGAAGGCCTCAGAGCGCAACGCTTGTGATTCCTCCGCCTTTCCTTGTCCGCTCAGCCGAAGCGCTTCGAACAGCAGTGCGATCCAGCGCTGGGGTTCACCGAAGACGATGGGGTCGCGCTCGCCGGCGAAGACACGTTCGCGTAATACCGCCGATTGCAACGCGGGCCTGTAGGTTCCAGCCATTGCCAGGGTGCCGGCATCGAGTTCGGCTGCAACATTCAGCTGATTGAGGGCCTTTTTCCACTCGCCCAGGACCGAGAGCAGTTGGAACAAGAAAATCCGGAGTTTTACGTCGGCCGGCGACTTGCGTATCTGCGACTGAAGCTGTTTCAGCGCAGTGTCAAGATCGCCATCTTTAAGCGCCTGTTCTGCGTCCATGGGGCTTCTCCACCGCCGAAGAAAAGACAGCCGCCGAACTCGGCTCGGGGCAAAAATGGGGCGCTGACCCATGATCAGCGCCAGATGGTCGATACCGCGAAGCGGCGAACCGCTCCCCGACTTCCCTTTTCGGAGAGCGATTTGCAGAGCTCGTCACTCCTGAACGTTCTTCTCCAAACTCCATGTGCGGTCCGTGCTCGAGCCCGGCGCCCCCGTGTGATCGATTGGCGTATATTCCCACTTGATCTTTCCGTAGGCGAAAGACACCTGCTCAGTGGGTTTGATCTCGTCGCCTTGTGATCCGCCCGGAGAGATGGACGTGACGATGCAATCCTCGAGCTCATACCTCATGAAGCAATGCTTGTCACCGGTGGCGAGACACAATTCCAATTGGATTTTCGGAATATGCTCGCCTTTCGCGCACTTGACGTTGAGATCGCAGGTTGCGTTGTCGATGGTCTTTGCGACCACGAGATCTTGGAAATCAGCACGGCCGCCTGTGCGTCCCCCGGTCGCGCTGGCGCCCGACACCGGTTGACTGACACCGTGACTGTAACTCAAGATTTCGATCCACTTGTCGTGTGTGTCGTCGGAGCTCTCTCCATCGACGCCTTCAATCTTCATAAACATGTCGACTGCCATCACGCATTCTCCTCAGGTTGTTGACGAATTGCCCGTCAGGGCGCTGTTAGCGCGGCCTCGCTTGGACTGCGTGAACTGGCTTCACCGAATCCATGGTGTGAGAGCTCATCGGTGAATCCACGAGAGGCCGTTGCTTGCTCTCCTTGCAGAACAGATGCCAGATTGGCTTCAGGCGCGGGTGCAGCACCGTATGAAGCCCACAACTCGCTGAAACATAGTGCGTTTAGAATGGACCGTCCGGCAGGCGGCGGCATGCCGCCGTACCGCAGGAGGGTGGCTGCCGGCTTCGGTTGACCGGCTCAATTTGAACCGGTCGGTTCGGATTGAACCGATCCGACCAGGCAAGGGAGCGGGTCCGGCTGACCCGCACTGCCATGCGCCATGGTCCCCGTCGCAAATTGGCCGGTGCGCGCAAAGGCAAGCTGAGTGGTGCATGATCTTCCATGTCCGCCTCGGTCAGCCCTTCTCCGAGGGAAGCCGCGAGACGAGGCGTAGAGACACGGTCAAGCCCTCTAACTGATAGTGTGGTCGCAGATAGAACTTGGAGGTGTAGTAGCCGGGGTTGCCCTCGACTTCTTCCACGACCACTTGCGCTGCCGCGAGCGGTTTGCGTGCCTTGTCGACCTCGGACGCATTGGCCGGGTTGGGCTCGACGTACTTGTTGATCCATTTATTGAGCCATTTTTCCATGTCGTCGCGTTCCTTAAACGATCCGACTTTGTCGCGGACAATCGCTTTGAGGTAGTGCGCGAATCGACAGACGGCGAATAAGTACGGCAAACGGGCGGCAAGGTTCGCGTTTGCCGTTGCGTCTGGGTCATCGTACTCGAAAGGCTTTTGCAGAGATTGCGCTCCTATGAACGCTGCAAAATCGGTGTTCTTCTTATGCAGCAGCGGCATGAACCCGTTCTTGGCCAGCTCAGCTTCCCGCCGGTCGTCGATCGCGATTTCGGTGGGGCACTTCATGTCGATGCCGCCGTCGTCGGTCGGGAAAGTGTGCACGGGCAAACCCTCGACCGCACCTCCCGATTCCACACCGCGAATACGCGAGCACCAACCGTAGAGCTTGAATGCCCGATTGATGTTTACGGCCATGGCGTAGGCCGCATTCGACCAGGTGTACCGCGAATGGTCTCCGGCGGCGGTCTCTTCTTCGAAATCGAATTCTTCGACCGGGTCGGTCTTGGCCCCGTAGGGCAGTCGGGATAGAAATCGCGGCATGGCCAGCCCAATGTAGCGCGAGTCTTCCGATTCGCGCAGGGATTTCCAGGCGGCATATTCGGGGGTCTGGAAGATTTTTGTCAGGTCGCGTGGGTTACTCAACTCCTGCCACGACTCCATCTGAAACACGCCGGGGTCGGCGCCGGTAATGAAGGGCGTATGAGCGGCAGCGGAGATCTGCGCCATCTGTCCCAGCAGTTCGACGTCTGGCGGACTGTGATCGAAGTAGTAGTCGCCAACCAGGCAGCCGAAGGGCTCCCCGCCAAACATGCTGTATTCCTCAGTGTAGACCTTTTTGAAGATCGGGCTTTGATCCCAAGCCGTGCCCTTGAATTTCTTCAGATTCTTATGGACTTCCTTTTTCGAGATGTTCATGACGCGAATCTTGAGCATCTCGTCTGTTTCGGTGTTGTTGACGAGATAGTGCAGTCCCCGCCAACTGCCTTCCAACTGACTGAAATCCTGGTGGTGGAGGATCAGATTGACTTGCTCGGTGAGTTTGCGATCGATCTCCGCGATGATCGACTCGATGGTCCGAACGGCGTCATCCGAAATGAGCCCGGTTTGCTCCAACGCCTGGGCAGCAAGGGTGTGAACCGCGTCTTGTACTGCCTCTCTAGCGCGGTCTGATCGCGGCTTGAATTCCTGCTGCAGCAGTGACGCAAAATCTCCTTCTGGGGCCGTCTCAAGTTGGCCTTCGGCTTGGGCTTGTTTCTCGGTCTCAGCCATTCTTGTTGTCCTCCGCGTCGGCGGTGTCGGCTTGGCCTTCTTCCTTCGGTTTCGGCATACTTGCCAGGGACTTGAGCAAAGCCGGATCGTTCAGGGCGTTGGCGATGAGCTCTTCGGCCCCGCTCTTGCCGTCCATGTAGGTCAGCAGATTCGAAAGCTGCGTTCTCGCTTGCAGCAGCTTGTTCAGCGAGTCGACCTTGCGTGCCACGGCGGCAGGCGAGAAATCGTCCATGCTTTCGAAGGTCAGTTCGACATTGAGATTACCTTCGCCGGTCAGGCTGTTCGGCACCTGAAAGGCGACGCGCGGCTTCATCGACTTGAGTCGGTCGTCGAAATTGTCGACGTCGATTTCAAGGAATGCGCGGTCGCCAACGGGGGGCAGGGGCGTCTCCGGTTTGCCGGAGAGATCTGACAGCACCCCCATCACGAATGGGAGTTGGATGGTCTTCTCGGCTCCATAGAGTTCCACGTCATATTCGATCTGGACTCTGGGCGCGCGATTTCGAGCGATGAATTTTTGGCTGCTCTCTTTGGCCATGTTCACTCCCCTTTGTTCTTCAAGTGTCTATGAGACAGTCTGATCGCCGACGTTTGTCGGGCGCTTGTTTTCTCTACACTGAACCACGGATCGCGGCCCGGTGTCCAACAAGCTTGTGCAGACAACTTAACTACGGTGACTCGTCAGGTCCTTTGATCGCGGTAATCTTGTCCAATGCCTCGGGCGCCAAGTCGCTCATAATGGCCAAGAAATCCATCTTGACCAGGCGACGTGCGCGTTTTAACAGCAATGGGACGGGACTCGACGGCTCACTACGGTTGTAGTAAGCGCACAGTGCGTCGAGCACGCGAACGACGTCGTCCCGGCTTGCGATACGCATAGGGTCTGTATTGGGCGCGGCCATTTTCTCGTTGCCGAGGTGTCCCGAAGCATCGCTTGGTGCGTGCGCTCCCGATTCGGCATCGGGCGCGGCATCCTGTGGCCGACGTTCGTTCAGTCGAACCTGCAGAGTCGCTTCGATGGTCGACAATAGCGCGAGCAATGAGTCGAAGTCTGGGCACGCGACCGCCTGGACATGGTTTCCGAGCGATGTGCTTAATGCGCGAACCTGCCCAGCAGCAGAGGCGGCGGCGCTCGCGTAGGACTCCAGCTCTTCGAGGTCGCAATCCATGAATGCCGCGTGCACGGACGCGATGTCTAGCGGCGTTACGCCGGGGGCGGGTCTCGTCTTGCCTTCCGCAAGCTCGATATCGCGTAACGCAAGGGTGCCGAAGGTTGGTGAACGTAGCAGCGGCGCATCGCGTAGTGGCGTGATGACGATGGTTGGATCGGCCAGCGTCGACAGGACATTGATTCGTTCCGTCGGGTCGTTGTCGTCCGACGTGTCAAGCGCCGGGTAGAGGTTGTCCCAGTACCGATCGACCAAGCCGGCGAGCAGTTGCATGCCGGCGTGCAAGCCTGGCAGGGAGTTTCTGTGGAGCAATGCGCGTAACAGCAATAGTCCGATGCGGAGATCTTTCGACCGGAGAAGAAGATCCGCGCAGGCGGTCTGAAGTTTTTGCCAGTCCGGTTCTTCCGCGGGGACGACCGTGTCGCCCATGACGCGTTCGGGCGTCCCGTTCGCGAGTCTCATGACCTCTAGAAATGCCGGGTCGTATTCCAGGTCATCTCCTGCAGGCATGTCCGCGGAGACGGGCGTCAGCAGCGCATCAACATCGATTACCGGCATATCGGTTGTCCCGAGTTGGCCTAGGCCGTATTGCGTTACTCTTGGTGCGGACGGCGTGCTTGCCGCATCTGCGGGGAGATTCAGATCAACGTTTCCAACCTACCCAGCTAGTGCGACTTACCTCGATACTAGCCCAACTAGGAGCTAGATGCTACGTCACCTTAACGTCGAGCACAGGGCGATGCTTAGTCAACCAATAATGGCGTCGCTACGTGATGTTGTGCTCGATTCCGAGCAACACTCGGCGAGGAAAGATTACTATGATTCCTGCAACGCGTCCGTTGCCTATCGCATTGTATTCCGGTGCATTCCTGACCGTCCCAAAGGGCTCCTGGGCGATCTCCATGCGGATATTCCACATTGACGCATGGTCGGGTATACTGATTGGCTTGCTGGAGAGGTGCCGGAGTGGCCGAACGGGCTTGACTCGAAATCAAGTGTACCTTTGCGGGTACCGTGGGTTCGAATCCCACCCTCTCCGCCAATCAATTCCGCAGAAAACCGAGAAGAATCATCTTGAAAGATGATTCTTCTCCTCGGTCAGCGTTATAGCGAGGCGATGCCTCAGGCCGACGAGAGCACGACACCGGGTTGCTCGGTCTAAACGTTGCTTCGGGTAGGCCAAGCGCCCGTGGCCGAGGGCCCCTTTACAACGCGATAGCGCAAATTTGCCACCCGGCTCTTAGCCTTCGATCGGCGAGCGCGTTGTCGGCATGAAGCTAGACGCATCTGCTGTGATTTGCCGCTGTCAGAGGACCTGCCTCACCCTTCCACCCTCGCGACAATGTCTCACCCTGTTCCATGCCTGCGAGCGATGGTCGTCCACCTTCGACAGTCGACGACGGCACTACGACCGCGGGTGCCTACCCAAACACACGGGAAAGGTCATGGCTCTCGCCCGAGACGCCGAGGCTCACAAGTGACGTAAGATTTGCGTGCCCTCGATCCCGCCCGCTGCCAGGTCGAATAGTCGTCGCGGGTCTCACATCGAATTGCCGCGGCGTTACTTGATCTCGGCGTGATAGCCACTTCTTGAAACGTCTTGGCTGCGAAGAGCGGCAATGGCTTCAGCGCTTGGCGCGAAAGAAGGCGCGGAGGGTCTCGGCGCATTGTTGTTCCAGCAGGCCGCCTTGGCAGTCGGTTTGATGGTTGAATCGGCTGTCGGAGGGCAGTAGGTCGAAGACGCTGCCGCAGGCGCCGCCCTTGGGGTCGGGGGCGCCGTAGATGACGCGGGCGATGCGGGCGTGGACGATGGCGCCAGCGCACATGGGGCAGGGCTCCAGCGTGACGTAGAGCTCGGTGCCGGGCAGGCGGTAGTTGCCGATGCGTTGGGCGGCATCGCGCAGGGCCTGGATCTCGGCGTGGGCGGTGGGGTCGTGGGCGCCGATGGGCCGGTTCCAGCCCTCGCCGATGAGTTCTCCGTCCTTGATCAGGACGGCGCCGACCGGGACCTCGCCTTCGGCCGCGGCGCGTTCGGCCAGTGTCAGCGCGTGGCGCATCCAGCGCTCATCGGGCGCCGTTTGCGCGTCGTTCGGCGGGATCACGAATGCTGTGCTGGGGGCTGGTCGGCTCATTCCCATTCGATGGTGCCGGGCGGCTTGCCGGTGATGTCGTAGACGACGCGCGAGACGCCGGGGATCTCGTTGACGATGCGCCGGCAGACCAGTTCGAGGAATTCGTAGGGCAGGTGCGCCCAGCGGGCGGTCATGAAGTCGACGGTCTCGACCGCGCGCAGCGCGATCACATGGGCATACTGGCGGTTGTCGCCGACGACGCCGACGGAGCGCACCGGCAGGAACACCGCGAACGCCTGCGAGACCTTGTCGTAGAGGTCGGCCCGTGCAGCTCTTCGATAAAGATGTGGTCGGCCAGGCGCAGGGTGTCGGCGTAGTCCTTGTGCACCTCGCCCAGGATGCGCACGCCGAGGCCGGGGCCTGGGAACGGGTGCCGGTAGACCATCTCGGCGGGCAGGCCGAGCTCGACGCCGAGCTTGCGCACCTCGTCCTTGAACAGCTCGCGCAGCGGTTCGACCAGCTTGAGCTTCATGTGCTCGGGCAGGCCGCCGACGTTGTGGTGCGACTTGATGACCTTGGCCTTGCCGGTTTTGGCGCCGGCGGATTCGATCACGTCCGGATAGATGGTGCCCTGGGCCAGCCATTTGACGTTCGGCAGCTTGCTCGCCTCTTCATCGAAGACGTCGATGAAGGTGTTGCCGATGCGCTTGCGCTTCTGCTCCGGGTCTTCGACGCCGGCGAGCCGATCCAGAAAGCGCGCCTCGGCATCGACGCGGATCACGCGCACGCCCATGTGGCGGGCGAAGGTGGCCATGACCTGATCGCCTTCGCCGAGACGCAGCAGGCCGTTGTCGACGAAGACGCAGATGAGTTTGTCGCCGATGGCCCGGTGCAGCAGGGCGGCCACCACGGACGAGTCGACGCCGCCGGAGAGGCCCAGCAGCACCTCGTCGTCACCGACCTGCTCGCGCACGGCGGCGATGGCGTCGTCGATGATGTTGGACGGCGTCCAGAGGTTGCCGCAGCCGCAGATCTCATGGCAGAAGCGCTCGATGATGCGGCTGCCTTGACGCGTGTGTGTGACCTCCGGATGGAACTGCACGCCGTAGAAGCCGCGGGCCTCGTCGGCGATGCCGGCCAGCGGCGCATTGTCGGTGGTTGCGATGGCCTTGAAGCCGGTCGGCAGCGATTCGACGCGGTCGCCGTGACTCATCCAGACATCGAGCAGACCGTAGCCCTCGGGGCTGGTGTGGTCTTCGATGTCGCGCAGCAGCCGGGAGTGACCGCGGGCACGGACCTGGGCGTAGCCGTATTCGCGCTCGGTGGCGGCGGCGACGCTGCCGCCGAGCTGCGCGGCCATGGTCTGCATGCCGTAGCAGATGCCGAGCACCGGCACGCCCAGGTCGAAGATCAACGGGTCCGCGCGGGGCGTCTCGACCTCGTGCACCGATTGCGGTCCGCCGGATAGGATCACGCCCTTGGGTGCGAACTCGCGGATCAGGTCCGGCGCCATGTCCCAGGGATGCAGCTCGCAGTAGACCCCGGCCTCGCGCACGCGCCGCGCAATGAGCTGGGTGTACTGCGAGCCGAAGTCCAGGATCAGGATGCGGTCGGCGTGGATGTTGGGCATGGAAGTATCGAGGAGCGAGGTGCTAGTGTCGAGGTTCTCTAGGTAAGGACGTTGCGAGGGGGAGCCGGCATGCCGATGCATCCCCCTCGCAACTCGCCCCTAGCAACTCGACACTTAATTTTCTATCCGATAATTCGGCGCTTCTTTGGTGATCTGCACGTCGTGCACGTGCGATTCACGCATGCCGGCACCGCTGACGCGCACGAACTGCGGCTTGGTGCGCATCTCTTCGATGGTGCGGCAGCCGGTGTAGCCCATGCTGGAGGCGAGGCCGCCGAGCAACTGGGTGATGACGTTGAGCACGCTGCCCTTGTACGGCACGCGGCCTTCGATGCCCTCCGGTACCAGCTTGTCCTTCTCGGTGTCTTCTTGGAAGTAGCGGTCGCTGGAGCCTTCCTTCGCGCCCATGGCGCCGAGCGAGCCCATGCCGCGGTAGGACTTGTAGGAGCGGCCCTGATAGATCTCGACCTCGCCGGGGGCCTCGTCGGTGCCGGCGAACAGGCCGCCGATCATGACCGTGTTGGCGCCGGCGGCGATGACCTTGGCGATGTCGCCGGAGTAGCGCAGCCCGCCGTCGGCGATCAGCGGCACGCCGGTGCCGGCCAGGGCCTCGTTGACGTTGGCAACGGCGGTGATCTGCGGTACGCCGACACCGGCGACGATGCGCGTGGTGCAGATGGAGCCGGGGCCGATGCCGACCTTGACGGCATCGGCGCCGGCCTCGACCAACGCGCGGGCGGCGTCGCCGGTGGCGATGTTGCCGCCGATGACCTGCACGTCCGGGAAGTGGTCCTTGATCCAGCGGATGCGGTCGAGCACGCCCTGGGAGTGACCGTGAGCGGTGTCGACGACCAGCACGTCGACGCCGGCCTCCACCAGCGCCGTCACGCGCTCCTCGGTGCCCTTGCCGACGGACACCGCGGCACCGACACGCAGCCGCTCGCGGTCGTCGCGGGAGGCCTTCGGAAAGTCCGCGGCCTTCTGGATGTCCTTGACGGTGATCAGCCCGCGCAGCTCGAAGGCGTCGTTGACCACCAGCACCTTCTCGATGCGGTGCTTGTGCAGCAGGCCCAGCACCTCGTCGCGGCTGGCGCCCTCTTTGACCGTCACCAGCCGCTCGCGCGGGGTCATGATGGCCGAGACCGGCGAGTCCATGCGGGTCTCGAAGCGCAGGTCGCGCCCGGTGACGATGCCGACCAGGTGCCCGTCCTCGGTGACCGGAACGCCGGAGATGTTGTGCGAGCGGGTGATGGCCAGGACGTCGCCGACGGTCATTTGCGAGTCGACCGTCACCGGGTCGCGGATGATGCCGGCCTCGTAGCGCTTGACCGCCATGACCTCGCGGGCCTGGCGTTCGGCGGACATGTTCTTGTGCACGATGCCGATGCCGCCTTCGAGCGCCATGGCGATGGCGAGTCGCGCCTCGGTGACGGTGTCCATTGCCGCGGACATCAGCGGGATCTTGACGTCGATCGCGCGGGTCAGCCGGGTGCTGAGATCCACCTCGCTGGGCACGATGGAAGAGTGGGCTGGGACGAGCAGGACGTCGTCGAAGGTGAGAGCTTCCCCGAGCATGCGCATGATGGGCCTCCGGCGGCAGGTGGATCTCGAAAAGTTAACCTCCTATGATAGGAACTCAAACGGCCGGGGTAAACGTTCTCGTCCGGTTATTTTTTTGAAGAAGGGCCGAGGGCTAGGGTCGAGGGCCTAGGGTCGGAACCAAGAGCTACGAGTCAGGCGCTTCGGCCCTGACGCTTGGCGCTCAGATGCCTGGGCGCCCGCCAGCCAGGAAGCCAGGAAGCCTCGCCCGCTCCTCCATCCTCATACACCAGTCAGCAGACCTTCCCGCATGTCTTTTGCCGCAGGCCGCCGACACCGTCGTCGATTTCACCCGTGACATCTGGAGCGTGTCGCGCCTCAACGCCGAGGTGCGCGCGGTGCTGGACGGCAGCTTCCCGCTGCTCTGGGTGCAGGGGGAGTTGTCGAACCTGTCCCAACCGGCCTCCGGGCATATCTACTTCACGCTCAAGGACGAGGCCGCGCAGGTGCGCTGCGCCATGTTCCGCTTCAAGCGCCGGTTGTTGCAGTTCAAACCGGCCAACGGCGAGCAGGTGCTGATCCGCGCACGCGTCGGACTCTACGAGCCCCGCGGCGACTATCAGTTGATCGCCGAGCACATGGAGCCGGCCGGGGAGGGTGCGTTGCGCGTCGAATTGGAACGGCTCAAGCAGCGCTTGGCGGCCGAGGGCCTGTTCGACGAGGGCAAGAAGCGCCCGCTGCCGACCTTTCCGCGGCAAGTGGGCCTGATCACCTCCGCCAGCGGTGCCGCGCTGCATGACCTGTTGACGGTGCTGCGGCGGCGCCTGCCGCTGCTGCCGGTCCTGATCTATCCGGCCCAGGTGCAGGGCGAGGGTGCCGCTGCGACGCTGATCGAGGCGCTGGAACTCGCCAATCGCCGGGCCGAGTGCGACCTTTTGATCCTCGCCCGCGGCGGCGGCTCGCTGGAGGACCTGATGGCCTTCAACGACGAGGGCCTGGCACGGGCGATTCGGGCGTCCGCCATTCCTGTTGTGACCGGAATCGGCCACGAGGTCGATTTCAGCATCGCCGACTTGGCCGCTGACCGGCGCGGCGCGACGCCGTCGGCGGCGGCGGAACTGGCGACGCCGTCGGTGGAGCATCTGGCGCAACAGCTGCAGGCCCTGCAACGACGCCTGCCCGCGGCGCAACGCCGCACCCAGGAAGCGCTGCGGCGCAAGTTGGATCATGCCAGCAGACACTTGCGGCTACTGCATCCCGATGGCTCGTCTGGAGCAGTTGTCGCAGAAACTCGATGGGCTCGAGGCGCGGATCCGCGCCACGCTCTCGGTGCGGCTTGCCCGTGCGCAGGCGAGCCTGCGGTCGCAGGCGGGATCGGCTGCTGCGCGCGACCCCGCTGCGGTACGTCGAGTCCGAGGGCAGGTCGCTGCGGGCGCTGAACGCCCGCTTGGAGCGAGCCGGCGCGCATCTGGTGAGCGACCGCACCGAGCGGCTTGCGTCCATCGCGCGGCGCTTGGACGCCCTCAGCCCCCTGTCGACCCTGGCGCGCGGTTATTCGATCGTCACGCTGGCGGCGACTGGCGAACTCGTGCGCGACGCGACAACGGTAGCCGACGGGGCCCACATCACAGTGAAATGCCTGCGCGGTCAGCTGGCAGCGCGCGTTGAAGCGTCTTCGGATTGAGCGCGCGGCGACTGGCGTTGCGTCCGCTTCGGGTAGGTGCCGTATCGGCGGGCGCAAAGCGTCGAATCGTGCCAACGAAATTGATGGTTTCGTGTAAGCTCGCTGGCTTCTTCGCGTCGGTAGTTGTGCCGAAGTCAGTCGGTTACTTTCATTTTGTCGACGATTTCCCCCTGCTCGTCGTCCGCTTTGTCTAAAGCGACCAAAGCGCACGAGCACCAATGCCTGTCTCTTCCGGGGTGTGATCCTGCCTCTAGGCGCCAATTTCTGGTGCGATTTCCGTTTCCCTGTCATCGCGTGGACGACTTCAAATCCTCATTGACAACAGAAAGTTGCACGGGCGAGACTAACCCGGCCACTGGCAGCGTGTGTTGGCTAGCGCGGCTGTCGATTCTCTCGTGCCGATCGAGGCTCTTGGAACTGGGAGGTGCATCCTTGGACGACTGCAACGGAGACGACAGCCTTGATAGTGACCCCGCTGGCCTGTCCTTGTGCCAACGGATCATGGACGACAGTCAGCGATGCCGTGGCCATCGTTGACCACCATTCAGTGTATCGGGCAGCCAGTCCCGCATTTCTTGCCGCGTTTGACTCGACGCGTGACGGCTTGATTGGGCGCCGGATCGACCAGGTGCAGAGCGCCAGGGCCTGCTCTCGCTGTCTCGCTGGCTGACGTCGAGCGTTGCTTGCGCGGCGAGCCGGTGCATAGGCTGATATCCGCACCGCATGCCAGCGCCGGGCCATACCTCGCATCCAGTCGTTCCTATGCGACTTCACTACCCTGCCCTGGTACGGCACCATGCCGGCCCAACGCGGTAGCGCCGTGGCCGTCGTCGTCCGGCTCCTTCAGTCACGCGACGATGCGCCTACGGCGTCGACAGGGTCGCATCAGTTCGCAAGCGCGCCCGAGGTTGCAGAGCAAGAAGCAGAGCGGGTGGCGGTGGACTTGGCCAACGAGCACTTCACGCTGCTGCTCGATGCGATCGACTCACCGGTCTACGTCAGCGATATGCAGACCTACGAGTTGCTGTACGTCAATCGCAAGGTCCGCGAGCACTTCGGCGATGTGCGTGGCAAGCTCTGCTATCAAACTATTCAGGACAGCGCCGACGGGCCGTGCTCATTCTGCACCAATGATCGGCTTCTCGATGCCGACGGTCAGCCCACCGAGCCCTACATCTGGGACGCCAGGAACACGCGCCTGGACCGCTGGTTCCACTGCATCGATCGCGCCATCCGCTGGGACGATGGGCGCCTGGTACGCCTTGAGATTGCGATCGATATCACGGAGCGAAAACAGGCCGAAGAGGCCGCGGCTTATCGAGCCGACCTGCAGACCACGCTCGCGCGGGTCTCTGCCCGCCTATTGGAGGCGGGGCAGAACGAACTCACCGCCGTGGTGAAGCAATCGATGGCGGAGATGCGCGCGCATCTGGCGGCTGACGATGCCTTTCTTGCCCTGTACGACAAGACGGGTTCCACTGTATTGATGCGGCACATGGGCGTAGACGACACGCCGGACGAGAGCCCGCATGTCGTCGCCGCGGTAGATCTGCCTGCTTTGCTGGATGCCTGGTCGGCCGGGCGAATGCTTCTCGTCGAGCGTCCCGAGCCGGTGGGCGAGGAGATACGCCAGGAGTTGTCGCTGCTGGGGCTCTCGCAGCTGCGCTCGCTCATCCTCGCGCCGTTGCGTGGCGCTGCGGACTTGATGCTGGCGGCGGGTTTCGGTTGCCGCGAGGCCGAGCATGCCTGGACGGCGGATGAGCAGCACGTGGTCCAGATGCTAGCGAGTCTGGTCGGCAACGCGTTCGGCCGGCAAACGGTCCTAAAAGCCCTGCAATCGAGCCGCGAGCACTTGCAGAAAGTTGCCTTCAGTGATCCGCTGACCGGGCTCGCCAACCGGCGTCTGCTGGTGGAGCGCATGCGCGAGGCCACCGTCTCGGCGGATCGCGGCGGCCTGATGTTCGCCGTCTGCTATGTCGATCTGGACAAATTTAAGCCAGTTAACGATCAATGTGGCCACGAGGCTGGCGATCAACTGCTCGTGCAGGTCGCGGATCGGCTGCGCGCGGTTCTGCGGCCCTCCGATACCGTGGCGCGCTGGGGCGGTGACGAGTTCGCGCTGCTGTTGGCGGACCTGCCCGGCATCCAGGGGTGTGAGCAGGTGCTGGAGCGACTTCGCGACAGGCTGCAGCAACCTTACCCCATTCAGCAGCGGCTGTTTCAGGTCACGGCGAGTATTGGCGTCAGCCTATACCCGACGGACGCACCCGACGGGGAAGCTTTGCTGCGCTGTGCGGATCAGGCGCTCTACCTGGCCAAGCAGGCGGGGCGGAATCGGGTGCAGTTTTTTGATCTCGAGAACGAGCGTGCCGCATCGGCGCGGCATGCGCATCTGGTCCAGATCGAGCGGGCAGTTGCCCAGAATGAATTGTGCTTGCGCTACCAGCCCATCTTCGACATGCGGCAGGGTCGCCTTATCGGCGTCGAGGCGCTGGTGCGCTGGCAGCATCCTCAACGCGGGCTGCTCGCGCCGGAGGCGTTCCTGCCCCTGGTTGAAAGCGACGATCTCATCCGGCAAGTCGATTTTTGGGTCATCAGCATGGCCTTACGCGACTTGGCCGCCTGGAGGGCGAAGGGCCTGAGACTGCGGCTGAGTCTCAACGTCGGTGCCCGCACCCTGATGACCGCGGGGTTTCTGGAAAGCGTCAAGGCGCTACTGCACCGATACCCGGAAATCGCCTCCACCGACATCGACTTGGAGGTCCGGGAGACGGCCGCCATCCACGATCTCGACACGATCGCTGCCGTGGTGGCGGAGGCCGAGGCGCTTGGCCTTTGCTTCGTGATCGATGACTTCGGCAAGGGCAATGCATCGCTGAGCGCGTTTCGGCATCTTGGTGCAAAGGCGCTGAAGATCGACCAAAGCCTGATCGACGGTATGTCTCGGGATCAAGGAGATCTCAGCCAGGTGGCAAGCGTGATCGGTGTGGCGCGGGCATTCGACTGCGGCGTTGTCGCAGAGGGCCTCGAGACACCCGAGCAGGGCATGTTGTTGCTGGACTTGGGCTGCGAACTCGCTCAAGGCTTTTATATTGCGCATCCAATGGAGGCCGATTCGATCCCTGCTTGGGTCGAAAGCTATACTCCTCCGACGCAATGGGCCTCTGCGACTGGAGAGCGGGCATCCGCGGAGGTGGACTTACTGTTGCTGGAGCCGCGGCAACAGGCGTGGTTGGATCAGTTTGAGCGCTATTTGCGCCATGCTGCCGACGCGCGACTGCAGCCTCGGTCGCTCTTGATCAGTCCACTTGCGCGCTGGCTGGCAGGGGATGCAGCCGACAACTATGCATCCTGCGCAGCGTTTAAGCCGATCCGGCCACTGCACGAGTCTCTGCAGACGGCGGAGCTTGCACTGGTGCTGTGCCGCGAGCGTGACGAGCCCTGTCTGCCCGAAATGATCGACGCGCTGCACCAGGCCAATGACAGGCTTGTGTCGCAGTTGCGACGATTGCGACAGGAAGCACTTGCTCAAAGACGCTGAAGCGCCGGTGCGATGGTCTCGGACGCCATCGCTAGGATTACGGGTAGATTCAAGTAGGACGTCGGTTTTAACGGGCAGGGCGTAGCCCCCCAACGCGGACGGCGAAGCGCCGATCAGTGTTTCGGTCGGGTGCCATAAGCTCGGGAATCCGTTTCCGGGGGCGCAACCTCCCGTGCAATGCCTGGCCAACTTGCCGATTCCATCGGAACGACCATCAAGTAGCTCGGCCACGCTTAAGTTGCGGGCAATAAGAATCCGAGGAGTGGAACGGGCCCATGCGAAGACTGTTAATCGTGGATGAGCAGCCCGTGATGCGCTGCGGCATCACCACGGTCATCAACGAGGCTGGCATCGCTGTTGATCTCAAAGGAGTCGGGACGGCGGCGGAGGCTGTTGCGGTGTTGCGCGCGGAGACCTGGTCCGCGGCGATGGTCGACATCGGCTTGTCCGAGTCCGGCGGCATCAGCTTTCTGAGTCGAGTCACCAAAGAGCATCCGAAGCTGTCGCTGTTGGTCTATACCGCGATGCCCGAGTCGCCCTATGGGCTGCGTTCCCTGCGATCCGGTGCCACCGGATTCCTGCATAAGAGCACCCCGGCCGATATGTTGGCGGACGCGGTGCGGCGAACCCTGGCCGGACGGCGCTATGTCAGCCCGACCCTGGCCGAGCAACTGGTTGACCGCATGGTCAACGACTCAGACGCCGCGCCGCACGACCTTCTGACCGATCGCGAGTTCGAGATCTTCCGTCTGATCGCGCTGGGCAATAGCATGGTCGACATCGGCGAGTCGCTGAACATCAGTCCGAAGACAGTGCAAGCCCACCGAACCAATATCCTGCGCAAGACCGGTTTGGCGAACAATCAGGCGTTGACCAGTTACGCCTTCGAGCAACGGCTCATCCCCGGTCGCAGGTCCAACGACAGGTCTCTTACGCCCTCTGGCGATTAGGGTCGTTGCGTCTCATGGCACGCGTGTCACAGCCGCGGCCCTAGATGGCTTGACGGCGCCACATCTTCACAAATGGGTCAAGTTTCTTGTTGTCGTTGTCGTAATCGAAACTTCCCCCAACCGACGAGACTTCAGGGCGCCTCAAGGCTTCACATCGACGGTCTCATGCGCACATTGCATTGCCACTCGAACCACGAAAACGAGCACGACAACGACAACGATCTGCGTGCTGCCCCAACCAGCGCCGACCATGACTCGTCGGTCCGAGGCATCGTCTCTATAGTCGCAGCAGGAGCGCGGCCTGGGCTATCCTTGGCGCGTCTTCGATAGCCTATCGCCTTTGTTTGCCGATCTCAGGTTAATGTCTGCCCCACCGCTACCGCCCCTTGCCGAGCGCATGCGCCCACAACGAGTCGACGAGTTCGTCGGTCAGCGGCACCTGCTCGCCGACGGTAGGCCGTTGCGCAGCGCCATCGGCAGCGATCGGCCGCACTCGATGATCTTCTGGGGACCGCCGGGCACCGGCAAGACGACGCTGGCGCGGCTGATCGCCGCGCATTCCGACAGCCATTTCCTCAAGCTCTCGGCGGTGTTGTCCGGTGTCAAGGATATCCGTGCCGCGGTGGCGGAGGCGCAGCAAGTACGCGCGGGTCTAGGCGGGCGTGGGGGCAGGGGCAGCATCCTTTTCATCGACGAGGTGCACCGGTTCAACAAGTCGCAGCAGGACGCCTTTCTGCCGCATGTGGAAGATGGGACCGTCGTGTTCATCGGCGCGACCACCGAGAACCCGTCCTTCGAGCTAAACAACGCCTTGCTATCGCGGGCGCGCGTGTACGTGCTAAAGGCGCTCGAGCCGGAGGACCTGGAGCAAGTGATCGATCGGGCGCTGGCCGACGAGCAGCGGGGGCTCGGCGAAGAGCATCTTGTGATCGACGACGACGCCCGTGCGCTGCTCGCGGCGGCCGCCGACGGCGATGCCCGACGTGCGCTGAATCTGCTGGAGTTGGCGGCTGATCTGGCGCCCGAGCTGGCGGCACAGTCGCGCCAGGGCTCGACTTCGGTGACACAACCAGATCTGAGAGATCAGTCGGGGCTTATGCAACGGCGGCGCATTGATGCGGACACGGTCAGGCAAGTCATCGAGGGCACCTTCCGCCGTTTCGATAAGGGCGGCGAGGCCTTCTATGACCAGATCTCCGCCCTGCACAAGTCGGTGCGCGGATCGGCGCCGGATGCGGCGCTGTATTGGCTGGCGCGCATGATCGACGGGGGCTGCGATCCGCTCTACATCGCCCGAAGGGTGGTGCGCATGGCCAGCGAGGACATCGGCAATGCCGATCCGCGCGCGCTCACGCTGGCGCTGGAGGCCTGGGACGCCCAGCACCGCCTCGGTAGTCCGGAGGGTGAATTGGCGCTGGCCCAGGCGGTGGTCTATCTGGCCTGCGCCGCCAAGAGTAACGCCGTCTACACGGCCTGGAACGCGGCGCTGGCGGATGCCCGTGCCCACGGCTCGCTGGAGGTGCCGGTGCACCTGCGCAATGCGCCGACCCGACTCATGAAGGAACTCGGCTACGGTCACGCCTACCGCTATGCCCATGACGAGCCGGACGCCTATGCCGCCGGCGAGAATTACTTTCCCGACGGTCTGGAGCCGCGGCAATACTACGCGCCGGTGCAGCGCGGATTGGAGATCCGGATCGCGGAGAAACTGGAACGCTTACGGACGTTGGATCGAGCGGCGGCCGGCAAGAACGTTCGAAGGTCCTGATCGGCACTTGGCCCTCGGAGTAGGGGCCCCCGGCGTAGGGGCCCTCGTCGCTGGGCCCGCCGACAGCAACGCTCAAGCTTGGCAACGCGGCGCCGTTCGCGTGTCAATCCGATGTATCTTTCCGCTAGTGGTTCTATGGGGATTGATGTGATGGCCTGGTTGTACCTCTGCATCGCCGGTGTCTTTGAATGGGGCTGGCCGGTGGGACTGAAACTGGGCATGACCGATAACGGTCTGCATTGGGGCTGGATTAGCTTCTCGATTCTCTGCATGGTCTGCAGCGGTGCGTTGCTGCTGATCGCGCAAAAGACCATCCCGATGGGTACCGCCTATGCCGTCTGGACCGGCATCGGCGCGGTCGGCGCCTTCGTGATCGGCATCTACTTTTTTGCCGAACCCGCGACGCTGGCCCGCTGGTTCTTTGTCGGGCTCATCGTTGCGGGTATCGTCGGGCTCAAGCTGGTCTCGGCCCATTGAGCCGAGGGTCGTGATGTGACGGGGCATGAGGGTGCAGGACGACCCCGTATCAATCGTGACCTGAACACAACTTTAGCGCGATAGTTGTCGTTCCAGGCTGTCTTGCGGCGCTTCTGTGACATGCGCAACGAAGAGGCGTCTCGTTCGAACAAATTCATGCACAGCTGGCGGATCGCGGTCATGATTGCTGGTGCGTTGCCTTCGCGGAGGCGACTGGCGTCTTCTCGCTGCCTTGAGCAACGATCTACTCGACGATCGCACGTTGGCAACCCATCGAGTCGATGCTCAGGATGCAACCCTTGAGGCCCAGCAACTCCAAAAGTGTTGGGATCGCCGTGATCCAGGCCGCGGGCCGTACCGACGCGGCAGGCAATCTCGAGCACACGTCGACCCTCAACTGGCGGCAGCGCGGCTCCCCCGTGCGCGAGCACGATGCGGTTTTTCGGCTTGGCCTCGCAGATCGACAACGTCGGCTCAGCGCGTGAAAACTCCGTGTCGATCAGCATCGTTACATCGTGCTCCGCGGTCACTTCAGCCTGATTCCACTTGTAGTGCAGATGGGCGTCGGCGACCGGCATCGAACGCTGCTCACGCGACAGGTCGAGAGGCGCAAGGACATCGGCAGGAGACACGAACGGCAGCACGCCGACGAAGACGACACCCAGGTTAGTGACCGGAAGCGGCAGAGTCCGGCCGCTCGAGGAGGCTGGGGTCGTTCCTCAACCCAGCGTACGCGACCTGGGCAAAACGTCGAGCGATCCCTGATACCGCGGCGCGATGCCGAAGCTCGGCTGCAACAGGGCCTCGGCCTGACCGAGATTGAAGCCCTGCGATTCGTGCCTGTGCACCCATCTCGCAGTACCATACCGCTCTCCGGTTGCGCAGTTGCAACGCCGCGCTCAAACCTGATGAATTTCCCCCGGAAGAATCCCCTATGCCAGAGTTTGATTCCGTTGCCCCGGTGAAGCCGTCGCGATCCCCGGCCGGCGATGTCCGCAGCCTGTCGATCGTGATCCCGATGTATCAGGAGATCGACAACGTCGAGCCGTTGCTGGCCCGCGTGCACGAGGGGCTTGCTGGCTTCGCGCACCCCTGGGAGCTGATCCTGGTGGACGACGGTAGCCGCGACGGCACCGGCCAGCGATTGGTGGAGGCCGCGGCGCGATACGGGCCGCATGTGCGCGTGATTCGCTTTCGCCGTAACTTCGGCCAGACCGCGGCGATGCAGGCGGGCTTCGACGCCGCCCGCGGCGCGCTGATCGCGACCCTGGACGGCGACCTGCAGAATGATCCCGCCGATATCCCGCGCATGGTCGACGAGTTGATCGAGCGCGATCTGGACCTGTTGCAGGGCTGGCGCCGCGACCGCCAAGACGCGCTGGTGATGCGCAAGATCCCGTCGCGCATCGCCAACCGGCTGATCGGCCGCGTCACCGGTGTCGAGCTGCACGACTACGGCTGCAGCCTGAAGGTGTATCGCGCCGAGGTCATCAAGGAGGTGCGACTGTTCGGGGAGATGCACCGGTTTATCCCGATCTGGGTGGCAGGTGTGACCGCGCCGGAGCGCATGGGCGAGACGGTGGTCACGCATCGCGCACGGCAGTTCGGCGCTTCCAAGTACGGCATCTCGCGGACCTTCCGCGTTCTACTGGACCTGCTTGCCGCGTTCTTCTTCCTGCGCTTTGGTGCGCGTCCTGGTCATTTCTTCGGTTCCATCGGACTGGTGGTCGGCGTCATCGGCGGGTTGATGATGAGCTGGCTGTTGGTGGTCAAGTTCGTAATCGGTGAGGACATCGGGCAACGGCCGCTGTTGTTCGTCGCGATCCTGTGCATGCTCGCCGGCGTGCAACTGCTGACCACCGGTGTGCTGGCGGAGGTCATGACGCGCACCTTGTTTGCCTCCGGCGAACGGACTCATCACTGCATCTGCTGGCAGTCCGACCCCGGCACCGCCGGCTGGAAGCTGCCCGCATGACGGCGGGGCGCGGACCGGGTTGGGCGCCCCTTCTCAGCGCAGTGGTGACCTCGCCCTGGTTCCTGATCTCGGTGGTCTGGCTGGCCTTCTTCTGGCAGCTCGGCGCCGCGCCGCTGTACGACCTGGACGAGGGCGCCTTTACCGAGGCCACCCGCGAGATGATCGCGAGCGGCAACTACATCACGCCGCACAAGGACGGTGAACCGCGCTACGACAAGCCGGTGCTGATCTATTGGTTGCAGGCGGCGTCGGTCAAGATGCTGGGGCTGACGGAGTTCGCGCTGCGCCTGCCGTCCGCGATCGCCGCGACGCTGTGGCTGCTGGCGCTGTGGCTGTTCGTGCGCCAGCGCCTCGATGCCGCCACCGCGACGGTGGCCGCGCTGACCATGGCGCTGGGCCTGCAGGTGGCCATTATCGGCAAGGCCGCGGTGGCGGATGCGGTGCTGAACCTGTTCATCGCGCTGGCCTTTTTCGACATCTATCGCTGGCGGCTGCGACCGTCCCGCGGGCTGCTGCTGCGCGTCTATCTGTGGCTGGGTCTCGGCTTTCTGACCAAGGGTCCGGTCGCGGTGTTCTTCCCTCTCGTGGTCAGTTTTCTGTACTTCGCGTCGCTGAAGGACCTGCGCGCCTGGGCGCGGGCGGTGTTCACGCCGCTCGGCTGGCTGGTCTTCCTCGCCGTCGCCGGGCCCTGGTACCTGGCCATCTACATCGACGACGGGCCGGGCTTTTTTCGCAGCTTTTTCCTCGATCACAACGTCGGGCGCTATGGTGGCGTCAAGCACGGCCATAGCGGCTTCTTCGGCTATTACTTCGTGATGCTGCCATTGGTGCTGCTGCCTTTCACCGGCTGGTTCCTGCGCCTGCTGCCTACCGTCAAGGCGCTGTGGGCAGACCCGCTGGATCGCTTTCTGCTGCTGTGGTTCGTCACCGTGTTCGCGTTCTTCTCGTTCTCGGACACCAAGCTGCCGCACTATCTGGTCTACGGCATCACGCCGTTGTTTATCCTGATGGCGCGCCATCGCGACTTGCTGCAAAACCGCTGGCTGGCATTCTTGCCGCCGATCCTGTTCATGACGCTGCTGGTGGCGCTGCCGGACCTGCTGGGGCTGATCGCGGCGCAGGCCGACCGGCTGCATGAGCAGGCCATGTTCGCCACCGGCGCCGAGGTCTTGGATTGGCGCTATCGCCTCGCCACCTGGGCCGGGCTGCTGGCGCTGATCGGGCTGATGGTGTGGCCGCGATCGCCGCTTTGGCAGCGTCTGGTCCTGGCCGGTGTGGTGCAGACGCTGGTGGTGTTCGGCGCGCTGGTGCCGCGGGTGTTCGACGTGATGCAGGCACCGGTGAAGGAGGCTGGCCAGATCGCCCGCGAGCTCGATCTGCCCACCGTGGTCTTTCAGACCAGCATGCCGAGCTTCAGCGTCTATCGTGGCGCCATCACGCCGGAAGTGGACGCCCCCGAGTCTGGTCAGCTGGTGTTTCTGCGCGTCGACAAGCTGGAGCGGCTGGCGCAGCAATCGGGTGCTGAGCAACTGGTCGAGGTCTATCGGCGCGGGCCGGTGGCATTGGTTAAGATCGCCGATTCGGAGGCACCAACATGGCGGAAGGATTGATCGCATTTCTTAGGCGCGACCTGCGCGACGCATTGTCGGTCGGCGCCGACCGAGATCCGAGCCGTTCGTCCGTCGGCGGCGCATGGTTGTTGTACTGGGCGCTGGCAGCCGCGGTGACCGGGCTCGGCCTGTATCTGCTGGCGGGTTATCACGCCGGATTCTTAGCCTTCAACGGCCTCGCCGCCCTCGGCCCGGGCTGGCCCTGGGAGTGGCTGACCATGCTGGGCGACGAGCGCGTCGCCTTTGCGCTGACGCTGCTGTTCGCGCGCCGCCATCCGCGCGTGTTCTGGACCCTGATCTGTGCCGCCGTGGTGGCCGCGCTCTACGCGCGCGGCCTAAAACAGCTTTTCGATGCGGATCGCCCGCCCGCGGTGCTGGCGGCGGACGCCTTCAACCTGCTCGGCCCCGAGCGACGCAGCCTTAGCTTCCCGTCCGGCCACAGCACCACCGCGGCGGTGTTCTTTGGCGTGCTGGTCTACTACGCGCGCCGGCTGCACTGGCGGGTGCTGTTCACGCTGCTTGCCCTGCTCGCGGGGTTGAGCCGGGTCGCGGTGGGCGTCCACTGGCCGATCGATGTGGCCGCTGGTCTTGCCGGCGGTGCGCTGGCCGCCTGGGCCGGCGCCTGGTTAGCGAGCCGTTTCCCCTGGGGCCTCTACAACGATCGCGTCCACCTGGCCTTTGTCACCGTGGCGGCGATCATGGCGCTGTCGCTGTGGTTCGACGATAGTGGCTACACCGACGCCATGGCCGCGTTACAGGTGCTGTCCGTCGTCTGTCTGGGGTCCGCGGCGCTGAGTTATCTGCTGCTGCCACTGTGGCGGGCACTGCGGCGAGGAGAGCGCCCTGGTTGAGGCGTCACTGGCAGCCGCGGTCTGCTCTCGCGGGGACATGCTGCGGTTGCTGGCCTATCTGCACCCGAACCGCTCCGGCGCTCTCGATGGTTGCCCTCGCCAGCACCAACCAGTAGATGGGCACTCCGGCAGCCGCGTAAAGCTCCGTCTTCGCGGTCGATGTCGACGCTGCTGACCGCGGTCCGGGGCGACTATTTGTAGGGCAGCTGGATCTGCCCGAGGTCGAGCGGTTCAAACTCGGGGTCCTTGTGCATCAGCAAAGCGTCTTGTTGAAGTGCGCAAGCGGCGATCCATGCATCGGCCAGAGAGAGCCGGTGCGTCGCTTGATTTCGGCGGACCGTTCCAACAGCCCCGCGCTTTCGTGAATCCACACCATCGGCAGCGACATGCACTGCTGTAAGCTAAGCGACCGGCACTGGCGCTCTCATCTTTCCACACCCGATAGAAGACCTCCATCAAGCTGATAAAACAGCCGAAACACTGTGCCTCTCCGCATCGTGATTGACCAAGCACACCGGCCACTAGCTCAGCGCCAGGCTCGTCGTCGCGCAAGGTCAACAGCGCGGAGGTATCGAGTAGTATGCGGCTCACTCCTTAACTTGATCCGCCAAACGGTCTGCCAGCAGTCTTTCCGTAGCCCCGCCTGTCCCCTTGCCCCGAAAGGCGGCGACGGGGTCGCTCCTTGACAGGAAAGACACGGATCTCGTTGCCGTCTGCGACCCACTCTAATCGGTCGGATGGACTTAACTGAAAGCGGCGACGAATTGCTGCCGGAATCACGGTCTGACCTCGAGCGGTAATCGTGCTCCTCATCGTGACCTCCAGGCTGAAAATGAATTACTTGAACGAGTAAAGCGTACTTCAGTGGAGCTGCTCAGGCAAGGGCTGGAGATCTGGGGAAAGCACATGATATTCAGCGTCGTCGGCTTGGACAATATGCAATCGACGAGTTGATGGAATTGCGTACTCGGTCCGCGAATTTCTTTGCGACCAGGGTCCAAGACCTCAACCTTGACGCCGCGCCAGCCCCGCGGCCGGGTCCGCCGGGTCGATGCACAGCGGAGGAGGTGACGTCCCTGACTCGGCGATGGAGGCGGGCGCCGACGTTGTGATCAGCAATACCCGCAGCGGCAACCCCAGCGCGTGCAGGCGCTGCACCAGATCCTGGCGCGGTTCGTCCCAGGCCAACAGCACGCAGATGGCAGCACTGAGCTGCGGCGTTCGGCTGAGGACGAGTTCGCTCAGGCTGGTGAAGTTGCCGTCTCGGTTCGGCTCCAGACAGGCGAGCACTTCGAGCATGCCGTCGCCGGAGAGCAAGCCGCGACCGCCGGTGACGGTGTGGGCGCGGTCGGCGACGAACATCAGGTCCAACAGCGCGTCTTGGGAGGCGCCGGCGCGGGTGAGCGGTTCCACCAACGACGCGGCCACGGATACCGCGCATTCGAACACCGGGTCGCAGCCTGTGTAGGCGGCCTCAGGATCGGTACCGGCGGCTGGACGACCGTCTTGAAAGGTATCGAGGATCAGCGCCTGGCGGCTGAAGAACTCGTCCTGGTACTCCTTGACCACCGGCTCGCCACTGCGCGCCCAGGCGGCCCAATGGATGTGGCGTGGCGAGTCGCCGGGGAGGTAGTCGCGCAGTCCCATGAACTCCCGTGAGTCGCCCACCGCGGAGGCGAGGTTGACGCCGCCTGGCTGCAGCCGGCGGTGGCTCGGTTGCGGCAACGGGGCGACCGGGTAACGCTTGGGCAGCACCAGCACGCGGTCGGTGCCGGGTAGCGGCGTCTCGCGGCGCATCAGTCCGAGCACGTCGGTGCGGGCGGCGACGAGGGCGTCGAGCCGCAGCCAGCCGCGGCGTGTCGGTGTGATGCGAAAGGTCTGTTCGATCTGCTCGCCGGGGGCGAGGGTCGGCAACGGCACGGCCAGTTGCGGTTCGGCGGCGCGACCCTGTCGTACCAGCCATTCCCAGCGCGGATAGCCGAACAGGCGTTCAACCGGGTTCAGTCGTGCCTCGATCGGGGCGCGAGCAGCGAGGAATAGGGCGCGGCTGGGGCGTGGGTCCGGCAGGCGCTCGGCGAGTTCGAGTGCCGCCAGCGGACGGTGACCGGTGTTGCGCAGGGATACCCGGTAGCTGCAGGGCTCGCCGACCGTGGCATGCCGGGGTAGCCGGCGTTCGCTGGTCAGCGTCGGCTTTCGGCGCAGCGTGCCCACCGCCGCGACCAGCAACAGGGCCGCGCCGAAGGCGAACGCCTGGTAGGCGGCGGTCATGCGCGTGTCGAGCCCGAACAGCGCGGCGGATAGGGTCGCGGCCAGCACCGCCTGGCCGGCGGTGGTGAAGCGGCGCCGCAATCGCTCCTGTACGGCACTGGCGACGCGCAGGTTGTGCCAGCTCCATACCTTCAGCCAGGTGTCGTTCACCCCGGCACGGGGACACGCTGCAGGCAGTCGCGGACGATGTCCTCGGCGTCACGGCCGGAATAGCGTGCCTGGGTTTCGAGTCCGAGCCGGTGGGCGATCACCGGCACCGCGGCCTCGCGCACGGGCTCCGGCGGCAGATAATCGAGGCCGTCGAACAGCGCTAAGGCCTGCCCGATCTTCATCAACGTCAGCGACGCGCGCGGGCTGGCGCCCAGCGCCACGCCGTCGGCACCGCGGGTCGCCGCCACCAGCGCGACGATGTAGCGGCGTATCGGTTCGCTCACGCGCACCTGCCGCACGGCCTCGCGCAGGTGCAGGATGTCGGTCGCGTCGGCGCAGGCCGTGATCTGCTCCAGTGGCTGGCCCAGGCGCTGGTCGTCGAGCAGCGCGGCCTCGGCGTCGGCGCCGATATAGCCGAGCCCGAAGCGCAGCGCGAAGCGGTCCATCTGCGCCTCGGGCAGCGGATAGGTGCCGTGCAGTTCGATCGGGTTCTGGGTGCCGATGACGAAGAACAGCTCATCGAGCCTGCGCAGTTCGCCGTCGACGCTGACCTGGGACTCGCCCATGGCCTCCAACAGCGCGGACTGGGTGCGCGGTGAGGCGCGGTTGATCTCGTCGGCGAGCAGGATCTGCGTGAACACCGGGCCGGGGCGAAAGTGGAACAGGTGCTCGGCCGGATCGAACACCGACACGCCGAGGATGTCCGACGGCATCAGGTCCGGTGTGAACTGGACCCGCTTGAACTCACCGCCGGATGGAGCGCGCCAGGGCCTTGGCCAGCGTGGTCTTGCCGGTGCCGGGGACGTCTTCGAGCAGCACATGGCCACCGACCGCGAGCGCCGCGATCAGCCAGCGCACCGCCCGGTCCTGCTCGCGCATGACCCGGCGCAGGTTGTCGCCGAGGGCGGCGACGATCTGCATGGCCCGTTCTGGCGTGGCAGGCTGGTTCAAGGTTGTCGACATTGGGTTCCTGGGGGATGGGCGGGGCCGGTCGCGGCCATTTCCCGGCGCAGTATATCGAGCCGGAGCGCCGGCATCTTGCGGCATCTGGGCCCGGCGGCTTCCAGCCGCCGGTTCGGGAAGATGCCAAGGCTCGAGCGCTTGCTCACATCGGATGACATGCTCGCGCTGTGGAGACTGTGCAAATATTCACAAAAGCGTGCCAAAGGCGTTTTTCACCACGAAGGGCACGAAGGACACGAAGAAGAGAAGAGTTTCTCTCAGAGTCCTTTCTGCCTTCGTGCTCTTCATGTTCTTCGTGGTTCGCTATTCTCTGTGGTTTGCGGAGTACTTTCACAGTCTCGGGGCGAGCCGCCCCCAGGCCCAGTTGCCGGCTAGAAGCCGGCGCCCCCAGTGTGCCCCCAGTGGGATTGCAAGGCTGCGAGCCGCTCCGGTCGCTCGCAGCCGATGCATGCGGCAGTCCCTCATGGTCGGGTTCTGCTATCTTCAATGCCATTCGACCCGAATCAGTCAGCAGGATCAACAAGCCGCCGCCGGCGGGCTGGAGAGACAGCATGGGCAGTGAATTTCGCGTCCGCGCCGGGCGCGCGTTGAGCCGAGACCGCGTGCGCGGCAACATTCGCCGGGCCATGGACGGCCTGATCCTCAAGCGCCAGGCGGTGTTTCCGGACGCCGACGAGCTGGCGTCGCTGCGCGATCAGGGCCAGGCCATCCGCGATCATGCGCTGGCCAATTTGCCGGCGCTGCTGGAACAACTGGAGCAACGCTGCACCGCCAATGGCATCCAGGTGCACTGGGCGGAGGACGCGGCCGAGGCCAATGCCATCATCCTCGAGATCATACGGCGTCACGATGCCGATGCGATCATCAAGGGCAAGTCCATGGTCTCCGAGGAGATCGGCCTCAATGCCCACCTCAAGCGGCATGGCATCGAGCCGGTCGAGACCGACCTCGGCGAGCTGATCATCCAGCTCGCCGACGAGCATCCGTCCCACATCGTCGCCCCGGCGGTGCACAAGGACCGGCTGGAGATCGCCGAGCTGTTCCGCGAACACTTCCCGGACGAACCCTACAGCGAGGACATCGAGCGCCTCACGGCCCTGGCCCGGCGCGTGATGCGCGAGCGTTTTCGCGGCACCCGCATTGGCCTGTCCGGCGTCAACTTCGCGGTCGCCGAGACCGGCACCCTGTGTCTGGTGGAGAACGAAGGCAACGGCCGCATGAGCACGACCGCGCCGGACGTGCATATCGCCATCACCGGCATCGAGAAGGTGGTGGCGCGACTGGAGTACCTGGCGCCGTTGCTGACGCTGTTGACCCGCAGCGCCACCGGCCAGCCGGTGACCACCTACGTCAACATGATCAGCGGTCCGCGCAAGCCGGATGAGCGAGACGGCCCGCGCGAGGTGCACCTGGTGTTGCTGGACAACGGCCGCTCCCGCATTCACGCCGACCCAGAGCTGCGCGCGACCCTGCGCTGCATCCGCTGTGGCGCCTGCATGAACCATTGCCCGGTCTACACCCGCATCGGCGGCCACGGCTACGGCACCGTCTATCCCGGCCCCATCGGCGCGATCCTGGAGCCGCAGTTGCAGGGCCTGGCCATCCAGGGCGAACTGGCCCAGGCATCGAGCCTGTGCGGTGCCTGCGGCGAGGTCTGTCCGGTGCGCATCCCGATCCCGCAATTGCTGAACCGGCTGCGGTACGAACATGCGGAGGGCAGCACCGTTCCCGGTGGCAATAAGCCCGGTATCCAGGGTTGGGTCTGGCGCACCTGGGCCGCGGTGCACGCGAGCCCGATGCTGTATCGGGGCATGACCGCGAGCGCCGGTCGTCTGCGCGGACTGCTCGAAGGACCGCTGGCCGGCCTGTTCGGCCCCTGGACCCGCAGCCGCGGCGCGCCGCGGATCGCTCCTAAGAGTTTGCACGCTCTGGCGCGACGGGAGGGTTTCAGCGATGACTGATGCGCGTACCAATATCCTGGCGCGGCTGCGCGGTCATCAGGCCGCGTCGCTGCCGTTGCCTGAGGTTCCGACCCGCCGTTTCGATTGGGACCAGGCCGAGCGGGTGGCGCGGTTCCGGCAGATGATCGAGGCCGTGCGTGCCGAGGTGCACGAGGTCGGCGCCGACTGGCCGGCCCGGCTCGCCGCGCTGCTGCGCGAGAAGGGCGCCGCCAACCTGCGCTATGGTCCGGACGGACCGCTGGCGGCGGAGCTGACGGCGGGTTGGCCCGGCGACGGGCCGCCAGTCTTGATCCCGCACGTGCAGACCATCGAAGACTGCCGCGACGACCTGTTCGGCGCCACCGATGCCGGCTTCACGAGTTGCCGCGCGGCCATCGCCGAGACCGGCTCCCTGGTGCTCTGGCCGACCCCGGCGGAGCCGCGCCTGCTGTCGCTGGTGCCGCCGATCCATTGCGTCTTGCTGCGGCGCGAGCAGATCGTCTCGACCTTGCATGAGTTGATGCTCGAGGAGGATTGGAGCGGCGAGCAGGCGGACAGCGAGGCGCACGGCTCGGGCGCCTCCGGCATGCCCACCAACGCGCTGCTGATCTCTGGTCCGTCCAAGTCCGCCGACATCGAGCAGACCCTCGCCTATGGCGTGCATGGTCCGGCGCAGTTGCTGGTCTTGTTGATCTGAGCCCAGCGACGCGAGCCCATCATTAGCATCCGTTGTCTGAATCTACCGGTTTAGTGGCTTGGGACGTCCTAACCGACAACATGTTGTCGCTGACGTCGCCGGAGTGGTAGCAATCCATGGACCGCCGACCTCCGGTCGGCAAGGGCGCGCTAGCGCCCTTGAGGACGTGCGGCGGAGTAGCGGGGCCGCGTCACCCAAAGACCGTCCAACCGGCCGCGGGCCGACTAGAAGTCGGCGGTCCCAAGGAGTACCGACCTCTGGTCGGCCAGGGCGGGCTCGCGCCCTTGAGAACGCGCAGTGGATCAGCGCTCGTGACTGTGCTCCGCACGAGCCCTGCTTTTTCCAAGCGCAGTCTCGGAACAAGACTAGGGACTGTTCACAAACGACGTCAAGAATCGAAGCTTCACGCAGCCAGGGAGAGTCGCCATGTCGCGAACGTTCCGCTCCATTGCCTCCGCCGTCTTGCTGACGACGCTGACGTTCGTCGTTCACGCCTGGCTTGCTGAGCGCCGAGGAAGCCCTACGTCCCCGATGCCCTGACGCCCTGGGTCGATTGGGTCCTGCACGACGCCGACCAGCGCGACTGCCCATTGGGCAGTGCCGGCGACGGCGAGCGGGTCTGCGCCTGGCCGGGTCGGCTGCGGTTGGAGATCGACGACCAGGGCGGTCGGTTTGAGCAGCGCTGGACCTTGCAGGCCGATTCCTGGATTCCGCTGCCCGGTGGCGGCGCACAGTGGCCGCAGCAGGTCAGCGTCGGAGAGCGGGCACTGGCGGTGGTGGAGCGGGGCGGTCGGCCCGCCGCGTACCTGCAACGCGGTGAGCACCTGCTGAGCGGGCGCTTCGTCTGGCCGCGGCGCCCCGAGGTGTTGGCGGTACCGAACGAGATTGGCCTGCTGTCGCTGCAACTGAACGGCGCCGAGCAGACCAATCCGCGATTGGATGCGGACGGTCGGCTCTGGCTGGGCGCGGGCGGTCGGCCGCTGGAGGTCGCCGAGCCCGATACCCTGACGCTGGAGGTCGCGCGTCGCATCGACGACGACGTGCCGCTGCGGGTGCACACCCGGCTGAGCCTGGACGTCTCGGGGCAGACGCGCGAGGTGTCGCTGGGGCCGGTGCTGCTCGCCGGCGGCATCCCGTTGCGGATCGACAGCCCGCTGCCGGCGCGGATGCTGGGGGAAGGTGAGTCCCCAGTGACGGCCTCGTCCGGCGACGGCGCAAGCGTGCGCGGCACTGGCATGCTGCAGGTCCAGGTGCGCCCCGGCCGCTGGGAGCTGACGCTCGACAGCTATCATCCGAATCCGGTGGATGCACTGTCTCTGAACGGGCACTCGGCGCCCTGGCCGCAGCAGGAGGTCTGGGTCTTCTCCGCCCATCCGGACTTGCGGCAGGTGGAGATCACCGGTGCCGATCCGGTGGACCCGCGCCAGACCCGACTCCCGGCCGACTGGCGACAGTTGCCGGCCTATCTGATGCGCCCCGGCGAGACCCTGCGCCTGGAGCAACTGCGTCGTGGTGCCTCCGGCGCCGATCGCGTGCGCCTGGACCGGGAGCTGCGGCTCGACTTTGCCGGCGACGCCTTCAGCGTGCGCGATCATCTCAGCGGCCGGCTGGAGCAACGCTGGCGGCTCGACGCCGAGCCGGTGCTGAAGCTGGGGCAGGTCCGCGTCGACAACCAGCCGCGCTTCATCACCCGCCTGGCCGGGGACGATGCGCTGGAGGGTGTCGAGGTCCGCAACGGGCGTCTCGATCTCATCGCCGATGCCCGCATCGATAGCGGTCCGGTGGGCTTCGGCGTCGATCTGCCGGGTTCCGGCTGGGCGTTGCCGCTGGACGGCGTCGCCACGCGCCTGCACCTGCCGCCCGGCTGGGACCTGCTGGCGGTGGACGGTGTCGACAATCTGCCCGATAGTTGGCTCGCGCGCTGGTCGCTGCTGGACATCTTTCTGGTGCTGATCGCGGCACTTGCCATCGGTCGGCTCTGGGGCTGGCCCTGGGGCCTGCTCGGACTGCTGACGCTGGTGCTGATCTGGCAGGAGCCCGGCGCCCCGCGCTGGGTCTGGTTGCACGTGTTGGCGGCGACGGCCTTGCTGCGGGTCGTGCCCGCGGGGTCGGTTGGCGAGTCGCCCGCGGGTGCTGGCGGACGCGGTCTGCACTGGCTGCGGACACTGCTGCGCCTCTATTACCGGGTCGCGCTGTTGCTGCTGGTGCTGATCGCGCTGCCGTTTCTGGTCACGCAGATGCGCGACGGCCTGTTCCCGCAGCTCGATCGGCAGGGTGCCGGCATCTTCGCCATGGTCGGCAGCGATACGGCGGTGACTGCCTCTCCCGGTGCGGCCAGCTTCGATCTCAACGAGTCGCCCGCTGAAGGCGCCGCGGTCCGACGTAAATCGGCCTCGGCCGGCTACGCCTCAGAGTATGCCGGCGGCAAGCAGTTAGGCCGTGCTAGCGCCCCGAGCCCGAGCCCGAGCCCGAAGCCGCTGCCGACGATCGATCCGGATGCACGGCTGCAAACCGGCGCCGGCGTGCCGGATTGGAACTGGCGCAGCTTCACGCTGAGCTGGAGCGGGCCGGTGCCCCCGGAGCATCGCCTGCGGTTGTGGCTGTTGCCGCCCCTGGCCGCGCTGTCGATCGCCGTTGCCCAGGTGTTGCTGGTGCTGCTGCTTGGCCTACGCCTGGCCCGGTTGCTGCCCGTGCCGACGCCCGAGGGCAAACGCGCGCTGGCGGGTCGTCGCCGGCGTGCTGTTGGGCGGCGTGTTGTTGGTGCAGCCCGACACCGGACTGGCGCAACCGGAGCGTTTGCCGGTGGGCGCCCGAGGTGTCGTCGGCAGCACCGAAGCCTCGACCGCGACGACGCCCGCGCCGACCTGGTCGAGGTCACCACCTTCCCGCCGGTCGAATTGCTGACCGACCTCAAGCAGCGCCTGCTTGAACCGCCGGAATGCCTGCCGCGCTGCGCCGAGATCCCCCGCCTGGTGTTGGACGCCACCGCCACCGAGCTGCGCCTGCTGCTGGCGGTGGATGCCGCGGCGGCCGTCGCGCTGCCGGTGCCGGGGTCCAGGGACGGCTGGGCACCGACCCTGGTGGAACTGGATGGCCAGCCCCGCGACGGCCTGCGCAGCCTCGACAACGGTGGTCTGGTCGCGCCGGTGCCGGCCGGGCGCCACTTGCTGCTGCTGGCCGGGCCGCTGCCGCGGGTCGATCAGGTCGACCTGCCGCTGCCGCTGCAACCGCGTCTGCTCGAAGCGACCTTGGACCCGACCTGGCAGCTGGAGGGCGTCGCCGCCGATGGTCGCCCCGGTGATCAACTGCGGTTGCTGCGCCAGCGCGGCGCCGCTGACGAGGGCGCCGCGGATACCGACCTGACTCAGGAGCAGGGCACCCTGCCGCCGCTGCTGCGGGTGATCCGCACCCTGCGCTTCGGCCTGGACTGGAGCGTCGTCAGCGAGGTCCAGCGGTTGTCGCCGGCGTCGGCCCCGGTCACGCTGCGGGTGCCGCTGATCCCTGGCGAGGCGGTGACCAGCCCCGGCCTGCAGGTGGACGCCGGGCGCATCCTGGTCTCCCTGCCACCGGGAAGCCAGCGCATGGGTTGGTCGTCCAGCCTCAAGGCGGTCGATCGACTGACCCTGACGGCGGCCGATGATCCGAGGCTCAGCGAGGAATGGCGCCTGGAGGTCAGTCCACTCTGGCATGTGACCTCGGAGGGTGTGCCGTCCGTGCAGAACCTCAATGCCGCCGAGCAATGGCTGCCGACCTGGCGACCTTGGCCCGGCGAGACCCTGCAGCTGGCGTTGTCGCGACCCATCGGGGTGCCGGGGCCGACCCTGACCCTGGATCGCAGCCGCTACCAGGTCACGCCGGGTCGTCGCGCCAGCGAGGCCCAGCTGGAACTGGCCCTGCGCAGCAGTCAGGGCGGGCGCCATCGCATCCAGCTGCCGGCCGGCGCGGAGCTGACGCAATTGACGGTGGACGGACAACAACGCCCGTTGGCGTTGCAGGACGGCGCCCTCGACCTGCCGCTGATCCCCGGCAGCCAGCAGATCGTCATCGGCTGGCGTGAGCCGACCCGGTTGCAGACCCTGTTCCGGCCCGCCGTCGTGCAACTGGGCACGCCCGGCGTCAACGCCACGACCGAGATTCAGCTTGGCCGCGCCCGCTGGGTGCTCTGGACGGCCGGCCCCGGCATCGGTCCGGCGGTGCAGTTCTGGGGGCTGCTGGCGGTGCTGGCGGTGTTCGCCGCGGTGCTGTCGCGCTCGCGGCTGACGCCGCTCGGCTTCATCGACTGGTTGCTGCTCGGCATCGGGCTCAGTCAGGTCAGTGTCTGGGTCGGCGCTCTGGTGGCCCTGTGGCTGTTCGCCCTCGGGCTGCGTCGGCGCCTTGGCGAGGACATCGCCGCCTGGCGATTCAACCTCAGCCAGCTGGGCCTGGTGTTGCTGAGCATCGCGGCGCTGCTGGCGCTGTTGGTGGCCCTGCAGCAGGGCCTGCTCGGCAGCCCGGAGATGCAGATCGCCGGCAACGGCTCCACCGCCACCAGCCTCAACTGGTATCTCGATCGGCAGGGGCCGGAGACCGCGGCGGTGACCGTCGTCTCCGCGCCCATCTGGGTTTACCGTGCCTTGATGTTGGGCTGGGCCCTGTGGCTCGCCTGGCGCCTGCTCGGCTGGCTGCGCTGGGGCTGGCAAGGCTTCGCCGAGCCTGCGCTGTGGCGCGATCCCAAGGCTGATCGCAAGGCTGATCTCAAGTCTGGGCAAGCACCGCTAACCCTTGATGTTTAGCTCGCATCTCTCAGCAGTGGGTTGAAAATGGAAAGATCCTATCGTCTCGTCATTTCCTGTCCGGACCAGGTCGGCATCGTCGCCGCCGTCAGTGATTTCATCGCCAACCATCAGGGCTGGATCACGGAGGCGCATCACTATACGGACCCTGCCAGCCAGTGGTTCTTCATGCGCTACGTGGTGCGGGCAAGCTCCTTGCCGTTCGGTCTGCCGGGGTTTCGCGAGCTGTTCAACCCCATCGCCGAACGGTTCGCGATGCAGTGGTACCTGGCCGATACCGGCATCAACAAGCGGGTCGTGCTGATGGCCAGCAAGCAGGCGCATTGCCTGTCGGACCTGCTGTACCGCTGGCGCAGCGGTGAGCTGGACTTCGACATCCCCTGCGTGCTCTCCAACCACGAAGACCTGCGCGCTTACGTGGAGTGGCACGGCATACCTTATCACTACCTGCCGGTGGACAAGGACGATAAGGCGCCGCACTTCGCGGCCGTGAGCAGGGCCATCGAGGAGGCGCAGGCGGATGCCGTGGTGCTGTCCCGCTATATGCAGATTCTGCCGCCGGACCTGTGCCAACGCTATCCGGGGGCCATCATCAATATCCATCACAGCTTCCTGCCGTCCTTCGTCGGCGCCAAGCCCTACCACCAGGCCTCCGAGCGCGGCGTGAAGCTGATCGGCGCCACCTGCCACTACGTGACCAGCGAGCTCGACGCCGGCCCGATCATCGAGCAGGACGTGGTGCGCGTGAACCACCACAACACCGTCGAGGACATGGTGCGCCTGGGCAAGGACGTGGAGAAGACGGTGCTCGCCCGCGGCCTGCGTTATCACCTGGAAGACCGGGTGCTGGTGCACGGCAACAAGACCATCGTGTTCGCCTGAGGGCGCTAGACGTCGTTTCTGAGTGGCAATGCACTGTGTGCATGAGCGCGTCGATGTGAATCGCCTGAGGCGCCCTCGAAGCCCCAGTTGGCAGAGGGCCGTTTCAGCCAACAGCGATCACCCCACCGTCCGCACCAGCAGCCCGCTAGGCGGGCAGTTCGTTGACCTGCACCGCAACGTTCAAGATCGGTTGCTGGCCAGTTGGCCCTAAAAAGCTCCCGGCCACCGGCGGTACGGCCTCCGGGTGGCGCGCCACGGCGACCGCGATGTGGCGGTTACCCGTGACCTCGCCACTGGTCGGGTCGAAGCCCTTCCAGCCCGCGCCGGGTAGGTAGGCCTCCGCCCACGCATGCGTCGAGGCGTTGCCGGCCTCGGTGGCGGGCGCAAACAGATAGCCGCTGACGAAGCGGCTTGCGAGGCCGAGGAATCGACAGCCTTCCATGAACAGGGCGGCGAAGTCTCGACAGGAGCCGCTGTTGTTCGACAGCGTCAGCGCCGGCGACTGCACGCCGGGTTCCTCCCGCATCTGGTAGACACAGCGGCCGGCAATCTCGCGGTTCATGCGATCGAGCAGCGCGAAGGTCTGCATCGGTTGCAGCAGGCCGAGGCCGTCGAGCCAGCCCCGCACCGCGTCTCGATCCTGCGCCGACGGATAGACCGATTGCTCAAAGGGCGCGAGCTCGGCCTGTTCCTCCTCGGCGTACTGGAACGGATGCATCACCGCGTAGTCATCGACCAGAAAATCGAACGGGTTCTCCTCGTAGTGCTGGATGACAACGTTGCTGGAGACGCGCAGCTGTGCTGATGGCTCGCTGAAGCTCACCAGTGCCACCGAGTTGTCGAGCACATCGCGCTTCCACTGCAACGTATGAGCTGGAGTGATCTCGAGCAGCGACGACTCGATGCGGACATTGTGGTTCTCCCGCGGTCGCAGCAGCAGCCGGTGCGGAAGCAGCGACACCGGGCTGGGGAACAGGTACTCGGTGATGTGGCTGATGTTGATACGTCGCATGGGCGACTCGCTGGTGTCGGGGTGCGTTCGAAAGTGAGATCGATGCTGTAGAAGCATGACAGAAGTGTGATGGCGGCCAGCGACGCACGCAAGCGATCGGCCAGACACAGGTCGGCGTCCAGCCACCGAGAAGGCGAAGCGCAGGGGATGTGAGGTTGCTGTCTTGCCTCGCTCCCGCCACCATTCTGCTGTTGGCCTGATCGCTCAGGGTGTCAGGCAGGTCTCGCCGCGGCGGGCGCCGCAGTACACGCGGAGCAGTTCGCTGATGTCGCTCCGCGGTCCAGATCATGCTCGATCCAGACCAGGGCCTTCAGGCCGAGATTCGCGGCAGGGGTGGTCAGTTCGAATCGAAACGGCATTGGCGTTGTTTAGCTGTCAGCTCGCCGACGGCGTGTCAGTGTCCGCCAGCCTTGACTCGCACGGTCCGCGACGAACGGCCAGAGCCGCCCCTTTTCCCACAGGATGCGAGCGAACATCTGGCCCTTGGTCCGCGGCGGTATCGCCGGGTTGGGCCGCGGCACCAAGTGGATGGCATCGTGCTCGCAGGCATTGATGCAGGCACCGCAGCCAAGGCAGACCTGCTGATCGATACCAGCAAAGCGTTCGGCTGCGCGGACGGCTGCGGGCGTCGGTGGCCAGGCCGATGCATTTGACGTTGCAGGCCTTCATGCACTCTCCGCAATAGTCGCAGCGCTGCGGGTCGATCTCGGCCAGAAAGGGCGCCTTGGCGATGCCGTCGGCGAAGCCCATCTGCACCCCCGCCATCAATTCGCAACAGCAGCGGCAGCAGTTGCAGACGAACGACGGTTGCTCGCGGATGTTGTCGGTGACGTGGGTCAGGCCCAGCGCGTGGGCCTGCTCGAGCTTCGCCAGCATGGCGGCCTTGTCGAGTTCCTTCGCGAAGCCGCGGCGCACCAGGAAGCGGGCGCCTTCACCGAGCACCATACAGATGTCTTCCACCGGTGCGCCCTTGCGGCAGGGTTCGCCAAGGTGTTCCTTCTTGTGGCGGCAATAGCAGAGGGTCACGGCGCAGTAGTCGGCGTGCTCGATGATGCGCCGGGCGTCCTCGTAGTCGGTGATCCTGGATTCCACCGGAACGTGCTCCCGGTAGACCAGCGCGCGGGTGAGCTGGGTGGGGCTGCCGAAGAATTCTCCGGCCTGTCCGGCGCGGCCGTTCTCGTGCAGATAGTCGGACATGAGCCGGGCGAGCTCCGGCATCGAGACCTCGCTTGTGAGTCGAGCACGTCGGCGCATGAAGGTGAACTCCATGAATCCAATCAGGCCCGGTACCAGCAGATAGTAGGTCTGCTCGCCGTAGGGCAGGTCCATGACCAGGCCCTTGTCGGCCATGCGATTCCAGGATTGGCAGCAACTCTTCGGCGGGCATTCGGGTGCGCTCCGCCAATTCCGCGAGCGTTGCCTCGTGCAGCGGAAAGCGCGAGGCGACCTCCGCCTCGCGCTCCTCGAACAAGAGCGACAGAATTTCGCGCAACCGCGGGCTGTCCACCAGACCGATCGGATAGCGGTTGAGGCGGTCGATCAGCGGCACCAGGGATGACTTTGTGCCGAGCAGGTGTCCCATGCTGTTCTCCGTAGGGGGAATACCAAAAATAGACTTTTCGAATATACGGTCTGGCCCTAGAGTGGCGGTATTCTATGCGACCAAGTCCCGTGGTCGTCTTTACGCTGCGCTGAACCGCCTGCCTGCACGCATGATTGAATCCGGCACTCCCGCCTACTGGCGCGCCACGCTGGCGCTGAGTCTAGGCTCCATTCTGATTTTCGCCAATCTGTATACGCCGCAGCCGTTGTTGCCGCTGCTGCGCGCTGGGTTCGGCGTGACCGAGTTGCAGGCGGCCCTGTGCGTGACGATCAGCACACTGACCCTCGGGCTGTCGCTGCTGATCTACGGGCCGCTGTCGGATGCCATCGGGCGGCGGCCGCTGATGTTGGTGACCATGGCGCTGGCGACGCTTTGCACGCTGACCATTCCCCTGGCCAACGATTTCAATACGTTGCTCGCATTGCGAGCGTTGCAGGGGCTGTTCCTGGGTGGGCTGCCGGCGGTGGCGCTGGCCTATATGGGGGACGAGTTCAAGCACGACGCCATGCTGCTGGCGGTGGGCATCTATATCGGCGCGAATTCCGTGGGCGGCATCGCCGGGCGACTGATGAGCGGTCTAGCGGGTGCGCAGTGGGGATGGCAGGGCAGTTTCGTCGCGGCTGGTCTGGTGAGTGTGGTCATCCTGGCGGTGTTCGTCTGGGCGCTGCCGCCGTCGCGGGGATTCCATCCGGCGCCGCTGCGACTGGGGCGGATGGCGACGGACTTGGGTCGGCATTTGCGCAATCCGCCGGTGCTCGTCGCCTGCCTGATCGGCGGGATCAACTTCATGGTCTTCGTCAATCTCTACAGCTATGTCACCTATGTGCTCAGCGCGCCCCCTTACGACCTGTCCACCGGCTGGCTTGGCATGCTGTTCCTGACCTATCTCTCCGGCACCGTGGCGGCAACCTTCTCGGGTCGGCTGGTTCGCGGCGGCTCGCAACCGCTGGCCATGGTGGCAGGCATCGGTCTGTTGATGCTGGGAACCCTGATGACGCTGATTCCGCGGCTGGATGCGATCGTCGCGGGGCTCTTGGTGAATGCCTTCGGGTTCTTCTTGACGCATTCGCAGGCGTCCGGCTGGGTGAGCCGGCATGCGACCCACGCCCGTGCCAGCGCATCGTCGCTGTATCTGGTGTTCTACTATGCCGGTGCCAGCATCGGCGGTTTCTATCTCGGTCCGTTCTGGAACTGGCTGGGTTGGCCGGGCGTGGTGCTCGGCGCATTGGTCGGGTTCTTGGCGGCGCTGTTGCTCGCGGTCTGGCTGCGCCTGCGCGAGGGCGTGGTCGCTGACGGGGCCGTGGCCGAAGCGGCGACCAGCGCGGGGTAACCCGTCAACCCAGCTGGGAAGAACGCCAACAGCAGTTCCAGACTGTCCGGTTTAGCCGCTTGCCGGGCCTACCAGCGTTTGCAGGCGCTCCTGCAGTGCGTCGATTTCCCGCTGCTGGCGCTTAACCTGCTTTAGCAGTTCCGGCAGTTGAGACAGGGCCGCGAGTTCTCGCAGCGTATCCTTCACCGGGCGTGCCGGGGTGCCGAACACGGCGGCGCCGGCGGGGACATCCTTGGTGACCCCGGACTGGCCGCCCACGCGGGCACCGGCGCCGACCTTGACATGATCCGACACGGCGACCTGTCCGGAGATCACCGCGCCGGTGCCCACCGTACTGCTGCCGGCAACGCCGGATTGGCTGATCAGGATCGCGTGCTCGCCGATGTCGGTGTTATGGGCCACCTGCACCAGATTGTCGATCCGAGCACCGCGGCGAATGCGGGTCTCGCCGAGGGTGGCGCGGTCGACACAGCAGTTGCAGCCGATGTCGACGTCGTCCTCGATGACCACCCGCCCAAGTTGCGGAATCTTGCGGTGGCGCTGTCCGTCCCAATGAAAGCCGAAGCCGTCACTGCCGATGACCGGCACCGCTGTGGATCACGCAGCGCGCGCCGATGCGGCTGCCTGCATGGAGCGTGACATTGGCCTCGAGCAGAGCAATCGTCACCGAGCCGCACGCCGGGTCCCAGCCAACACCCAGGGCCGATCACGCAGCGTGCGCCGATGTGCACGTCCGCGTCGACCACGCTGCAGGCGCCGATGGCCACATCGCTCTCCAGGCGTGCCGTCGCGTCGACCTGCGCGCTGGCATGGACGCCCGGCGCAGCAGCCGCCGGTACGAAGCATTCGGCGATGCTGAAGAAGCTCTTGCGCGGTTCCGGCAGCCGGATCAGCAGCGGACCGACGATCGCCGGGAACTGCTCCGACACCAGCACGGCGCCAGCGCCGCTGGCCGCGACCTGGTCCGCCTGTCCGCTCTGTTCGGCGAAACACAGATCCGTTGCCGCGGCGAGTTCCAGCGTGTTGACGCCGAGGATCTTGAGGGGGGCTGTGCTGAGGGCCGAGCCCGTTTCAGGGAGGGCGATGTCGAGATGGGCCGCCAGCCCGGGCAGGTCGAAAACCATGGCGTCACCTGTGCGAGTGTAGTCGCGCGCGATCGATGGATGGAAGGGTTGAGCCGCCGCGCTTGTTCGTTGTGTCGCTTCAGGCGTGCCACTTCAGGCGGGCCGTTCATTGCGGACTCCGGAGGATGAGGGCGGTGCGTGCATGAAGCCAGCGCCGCCGGGGAAAGGATGACGTGCGTCGACCGGGAGCCGGATTCGGCTGTTCTTGCATGACCTCAGTGGCCGTCACTGAATGAGATTTCCGCTGCCGAGCAAACGGTCTGAAAATGTGCCATGCTTGTACACGTCAAGCTGGAATCGAGTAGCGCATTGGCAAGCGGCACAGAGGCGCCAGAAGCGGATCATAATCTATCAAAAATTTATAGCACACTTTATTCGTTACCTTCCGAGGATATCTGCGTCCTCGGCCCTGGTTTGGCACGTATGAGCAAGCTCAACGCCCGGCATGCGGTGCATAAGACTAAAAATTTAAAGGGATTTTTTCAGATCGCAGGCATGACCTGGAGTTTAGAATCAGCCCGATGCCGCCCCCGATGCCGCCCCGGTCCGCACCGAAGAACCCCTCCCGGACCTGAGCCTGTGTGATCAGGAGCCGATACACATTCCAGGATCAATTCAGCCCCGTGGTGTCTTGATGGCGCTTCAAGGGGACGGGGCTTTGTGTCACCCAAGTTTCGCAAAGCAGTCTGTCACTGCTCGGGTCGCCACCCGCCGAATTGCTCGGGCAACCACTGCGAGTGGTACTCGGAGCCGATCTGGCCCAGCAGGTCCGAGCCGCCAGTCAGCGATGGCTGGCATCCCCGCAGTGTTCTGCCTGTTTCGTCTGGTTGCGTTCTGGAACAGAAGACGCGTTTTCTGGTTATGTGCACCGTCAGGGAGATATCCTGGTGCTGGAGTTGGAGCCCCAGCCTGCCGACGATCAGACCGCTGCCCCGGGCTGGCTCGATGATGCGTTGGCCCGCTTCGCCGCGCTGCGTGCACAGCGGAACTCGATGCCAAGCTGACGGCTGCGGTGACGCTGTTTCGCGAACTGACCGGCTACGACCGGGTCATGATCTACCGTTTCGATGCCGAGTGGCATGGGGAGGTTGTCGCCGAGTCGCGCCGTGCCGATATCGAATCCTACCTTGGTCTGCACTATCCCGCCTCGGATATCCCAGTTCAGGCACGCCGACTCTATATCATCAGATCTCCAACCCGCATCATCGTCGACATCGAGGACGAGCCCTCGCCGTCGGTCCCGCTGCGCGATCCGCAGACGGGTGCCATGTTGGACCTGTCTCTAAGCCTACTGCGCAGCGTGTCGCCGGTGCACCTGGAGTATCTGCGCAACATGGGCGTGCGCGCGACATTGACGGCATCGTTGGTGTGCGACTGCACATTACGGGGCTCATCGCCTGTCGATCATCTGACCCCGCGGGTCATTCCTCGCCGGTTTCGCGAG
>CAVOGV010000008.1:0-67182 GCA_963695445.1 uncultured Gammaproteobacteria bacterium
CCGGGTAGAGGGCATACTGGTTGCGCGCGGCTCGGCCGACCAGCAGGGCGCCGTCGTCGGCGAGCCCGACCACCGACGGTAGAATCTTGGCGCCGTCGACCTCGATGAGTTGCGGCCGTCCGTCGCGGACGATGGCCACCTCGGAATTGGTGGTGCCGAGGTTGATACCGATGATGATGTCGCTCAATGTCTTGGTTCCGTTTTCGGATTGAATAGCCGTTGGCGATCGGTCGGCGGTGCCGGCGACCGAGTTGACAAGGTGTTAGGGGCCTGTGAGCTGCTGAATCGACGCCTGTGCGGGCGTCTGTTCCGCACGGCCGGGTCGGTTGACGACCACCTCGGCGGTGCGCAGCAGTTGTCCTTGCAACAAGAACCCTTTGCGCAATTCGCCAAGCACGATGCCCGCGACCTGGCTGGCATCGTCCGCCAGCTCCGCCGCGTGCATGCTGGTGCTGGTCGAACGGCTGCCCAAGCACCGGCAGCGGTTCCACGCCACGCTGGGCCAGGGTCTCGTCCAGACGGCGCAGGTTCACGGCCATGCCTTGGGCCATGGAGGCGACGAACTCGCTTGCGTGGCGTTTGCCGAGCCAGCTCGGACGAAAGCGCAGGCACTGGTCGTAGCCCGCCTGGACGCGATCGCGCAGTTCCAGCAATTCCAGCAGCAGCGTCTTTTGTGCCTGTTGCGCCGCAGCCTGCTCCTGTATCCCGCGTTGCTGCTGTTCCTCGGCAAGGCGGGTATGGCCGTCGCGCAGCGTATCGAATAGGTCGCCAAACTGGTCCAGCGCGGTCTTGAACTGGCGCGATTCCAGCTTGACCTCGTTTTTCAGCGCGGCCAGCTCCGTCAGCAGCGTGAACAGGTCTGGCGCATCCGCGTCGTCCTCGGCTGGGTCGATTCCATCAGCGCCTTCGGCGATATCCAGATAGGTGCGGAACTGGGCAACGAGTTGCTCCTTGACGGCTTCGTCCATCATTCCTCACCGCGCAGCAGGGCGCCGATGGTGGCCGCATCCGGTCGTCGCGGTGCGCCAATGGGTGCGGCCTTGTCGAGGATGTCCGCGGTTTCTGGTGGTTCGCCGTGATACATCGCATAGGTGACTCGGCGGCGCTGCGTGCGCAGCAGTTCGTAGGCCTGACGCAGGGCGGCGAAGCGCTCGGCGTCGCGTTCCGGCGGGCAGCGTTTGATGCCGTCCAGGTACGCAGTCTCGACGACGGCATCGTCGGCATCGTCGTCAATGCCGAGTATCAGGTAAGGGTTGCGCATCAGAACAGGCTCAGCTGGTCGTCGTCGTCGGGGTCATCGGTCTCGCGGCGTTTTCGTTTGGCGGTCGCCGGTCCGCGACGCGGTGGCTTGCGCGGCGGCGGGCCGGAGGAATCGTCGCCAAGCCCCGCGCTGGCCGTCAAGAATTGCAGCAGCACATCCGTTATTGCATCCTCGCCCACCTCGCGTTCCAGCGCCTTCATCTCCCGCCGCAGTTTCGGTGGCAGGCCCATGATCTCGAACGCCTTGTCGAGGCCGACGATGCGAATCAGCTGCACGACCCGCCGCAACTCGTCCCCTGCTGGGCCGCTCTGGGAAGGCAAGCGCGCAGGCAAGGAGCCGGGCGACATGTCTGGGAACAGCCCGTCGAAGAAATCGTCGTCGTCATCATCATCGTCGTCGAACGTACCATCGAGAAACATCGGCGGCGGTAGAGATCCGAATGGCGAAGCTCCGCCAAACGGGTTTGCGGCTCGCAGGGCATTCTCGAGCCGGAGCGCGGTGCGGTTGTCGCCTTCGGCCCGCGCGCGATCCATGGCGTTTCGCAACCGCACCAACGGCAACTCGCTGTAGCCGGTGTAGCCGTCGGGATACTCGGCCTCGAAGGCGTGCAGTTGAACACCGGCATCCCGTGCCACTGCTTGAGTGCGGCACGGGCTGCGCGCAGGCGTGAGTCGTGCAGATCGCAGCGACGAGGTGTCGCAAGCCGACTCCATCTGCTGGCGGTCGAGGTCCTTCCAAGGCATCGTGACCAGGGTCTTGTCGAGCCAGTCGGTGAGGTCCGCGCGACAGCTGACCGCCCCGGTCGAGGTGGCCGCGCAATCGATGCAGGACGGCGAGCAGGTCGTCGGGCCCCTTGACCGCCGGCTTCGGCAGCTCGCCCTCTTTTGCAGGCTTTGCTGTGAGATGTCGAGCCCGTCGGCCGCCAGCGCCAGCGCGACGCGCCCGTCGAGCCCGCCGCCGATGCTGGCAACGGTCGCGTGCAGCAGAGTCGCCCCCGCGGCACTATCTTCTCTCAACTGAATCAGACCTAAGGTGAGTTCGGTCCGCTCCCGCGCGTGGCCGCTACGCGCCCAATCCGCGGCGTCGGTGACCTCCTTGCGGGCGAGGTCGGGTCGACCCTTGGCGAGCTGTTTGCGTGCATGGGCCAGTAGGGCATCGACCAAGCGTTCACGCACGCCGGTGTTGATCGGGTCGATGTCCAGCATCGTGTGCGCGACACCGGCGGCCTTCTTGAAGGCGCCGGAGTCCAGCGCGGCGTGGAACGACGCGGTGAGGATCGACATGTCCCGCGGCCAGAGTTCCGATGCGCGTGCCAGCAGACGACGGACGTCCTTCAGGCGCTTGCCCTCGCGGTAGTGATCGATCAGACGCAGGTAGGTCTCGCGGTCGTCGGGGTCCCACTCCAGGCTCTCTTCGAGCTGGGCGGCCAGTTGAAGGCTTAGATCGTCCGGATCGTCCGACGGCTCCAGTTCTTGCAGCAGGTTGCGGTGGCGCTCGCAGGCACGCAGGGCGGTTGCGACGCGTAGGCGATACAAAGGATCGTCGTCGGAGGGTGCCGCTCCCATGAGCGTTCGAGCCAGCAGCGACCAATAGTGGAAGGGTTCCCAGGGATCGTCGTCGAGTTCGGCCCACCAGGCCCCGACCTGATAGAACTCCGCCTCCGCAAGAGTTGGGGCGCCCTCACTGGGCAGCCATTCCAGGCGGTCCGGGAAATCGACAGCCATCAGGCGCAACACCTGCTGCCGGACCCAGTCTTCCCCCAACTCGGCACGATGCCGGTACAGTACACGCAGCATGCTACGAGGTTTGGCCTCGGCGTCCAGGTGGTTGAGTTCCTGGTGCAGCGCGACGCGGGCCGGCGACCAGCCGCGCAGCGCGCAGGCGAACCGCAGCGTCGCCTCACCGGCACCGGTGGTGGCCTCCAGAAACGCATCGTCTGGCAGCAGTGCGATCTGTGCCGCCAGCCGCAACGGTGCGAAGGCCGACTCGTCACCGATCCGAGCCAGCTGCGCACCCGCCTCGTCGGGCCGATCCGCGGCTAGTTGCAGGGCCTTGAGGAGCTGCACCCAATCCCGATAGGGAGAGCGGAATGGGAGCGCGGCGAGTGCCGACTTCAGCGCCTCGTCATCGCCGGCGCAATAGGCGGCGAGGGCGTCCCGTGCGGCATCGGCATGGCGGCGAACCGGGTCGTCCATCGGCAGCAACCCGGCGATCCGCTCGTCGCCGGCGATCACGTGAGCGGCAAGCAGCGGTCGCAGCGGCTCGCGCGCCTCGGCGGGGAGCGCGCAGTCGTTCGAGAACAGGGCCAGCACGCGATCCACGCCCCCGGTGCGCATCAGCAGCGCCGCGTGCTCCGGGTGTAACGCGCTAGCTGCACCGAGACGGGCGCGGTTGTCCCACATCACCAGCGCCTCCTTCACCATGCCCTTGGCGTTGAGCTCGCGGGCGCGACCCGCGTAGGCATCGGCAAGGGCGGACTGCCAGTCTTGCCGCTGCTCGAGCTTCAGCAGTTCCTTGAAGCCGGTGATCGCATCCCGGAAATGGCCCGCATTCGAGGTCCGCGCGGGCCTTGTGCTCGCGCGCATCCGGGGACAGCGCGGCGGTCTTTGGGCTATGGCGGCCCGCGCGCCGCTTTGGTTTCTTGGGCATGAGTGGTGGATTAGGTGCGTGCTGGCGGTCGCTGTGTGAGCCCTGATTTCAGTCTGGATCGGTGCGGCCTCGCTGGAGGCAGTTTGGTTGCCGCGGTCATCGCGGCTGGTCGGGGGAGGAACTTGCACGGACCCGGGCGATTGCCGCACCGTTGCGGGTCAGAAGGCAACCTGCCGCTTCCGTCAGGCTGCCACCGCTGCGCGGAGTGCGTCAATCAACGCGCTGTTCTCGTCCGGCGTGCCGACAGTGACACGCAGGCAGTCGGCGAGCAGGGGGTAGGCGCCGTCGAGGTTCTTGATCAGTACGCCGCGTTCGCGCAGGCCGGCGAAGAGATTGCCGGCCCGACCGGGTTCGGTGCGCACCAGGATGAAATTGGCGTCGCTGGGAAACGGACTGAGTGCATCGATGCTGGCGAGGGCATCGAACAGGACCGCGCGGTCGGCGCGGATGCGCTTGGTCTGCTCGTCGAGTGTGGCGCGGTGGCGCAGCGCGAAGGTGCCGCTGGCTTGGGTCAGCACGTTGATGTTGTAGGGCAGCCGCAGCTTGTCGATCTGCGTGAGCCATGCGGTTGGACCGACGAGGTAGCCCAATCGCAGGCCGGCCAGTCCCATCTTTGAGACCGTGCGCAGGACCAGCAGGTTGGGCCAGTCGCCGAGCCGACGCAGGAAGCTGTGATCGGTGAACGGCGCATAGGCCTCGTCGACGATGACCAGTCCGGGGCTGGCCTGGATGATCTGCTCAATGGCGGCGGGGTCGAACAGGTTGCCGGTGGGGTTATTGGGATAGGCGATGAAGACCAGCGCCGGTTGCTCGCGGTCGATGGCGGCCAAGGTGGCGTCTAGGTCCAGCGCGAAGTCCTCCGCGCGCAGCGGCACGCCGACGTAGTCGAGCCCGGCGAAGAGCGCGATCATCCGGTACATGACGAAGCCGGGCTCCAGCGACAGCACCGTGCGCGGTCCCTTGGCGCCGGGCGCCGCGACCGCCATCGCCAACATCTGGATCAGTTCGTCGGAGCCGTTGCCGAGCAAGAGCGCCATTTCCGCGGGGATGCCCATGGCCTCGCGCAGCGCCTGTTGCAGTTCCATCCCTTGCGGGTCCGGATAGCGATTCAGAGCGGCCCCGCGCAGCGTCGCAAGCCAGTCCTCCCGTAGCGCGTCCGGCCACGCGTAAGGATTCTCCATCGCGTCGAGCTTGGATCAGCCCGGCGCTGTCGGGGACGTGGTAGGCGTTGAGTGCGCGGATCTCGGGGCGGATCAGGGTTTCGATGAGAGAGTTCATTGAAAAAGTTTCGAGTGTCTAGGGCGAGTCTCGAGGCTGAGGAGACCTGCAACGGTCACCGCGACGCTGTCCTCGTTACTCGTTACTCGTTACTCGCTCCTCGATACTCAGCGGAACGCGCATGTGCCGTCAGTCCCTCTCCCCGCGCGAGAACCGACGCCGTTTTGGCGAGTTCAGCCGCACCCTTGGGCGATGCCATGATCATGCTGGACCGCTTTTGGAAGTCATAGACGCCGAGGGGCGACGAGAAGCGTGCCGTGCGCGACGTGGGCAGTACGTGGTTGGGGCCGGCACAATAGTCGCCCAATGCCTCCGCCGTATGGCGGCCCATGAAGATGGCGCCGGCGTGGCGAATCGACGCCGCCATGTCCTCGGGTTCGCCGACCGACAGCTCCAGGTGCTCGGGGGCGATATGGTTGGCGATTGCGACGGCGTCGTCTTGGTCACGGGCAAGGATCAGCGCACCGCGCTCCTTCAACGCGGTGGCGATGATGGGCTGGCGCTCCATCGTCGGCAGCAATGCGTCGATGCTGGCGGCAACGCGGTCGAGGAATGCGGCGTCCCAAGAGATCAGGATGGATTGGGCATCTTCGTCATGCTCGGCCTGGGAGAACAGGTCCATCGCGATCCAGTCGGGGTCGGTCTCGCCATCGCACAGGATCAGGATCTCGGATGGGCCGGCGACCATGTCGATGCCCACCTGGCCGAACACGGCACGCTTGGCGGTTGCGACATAGATGTTGCCGGGGCCGACGATCTTGTCGCAGGCGGGAACCGTGTCGGTGCCATAGGCGAGGGCTGCGACCGCCTGCGCCCCGCCGATGGCGAAGGCGCGGTCGACGCCGGCGATGCAGGCGGCGGCGAGGACCAGTTCGTTGAGGGCGCCGTTGGGGGTTGGCACCACCATGATCAGTTCCGCCACGCCGGCGACCTTGGCCGGAATGGCATTCATCAGCACCGACGACGGGTAGGCGGCCTTGCCACCCGGAACATATAGCCCGACCCGGTCCAGCGGGGTCACCTTCTGCCCCAGCAGGGTGCCGTTCGCCTCCCGGAACTCCCAGTCCTGCATACGCTGATGTTGCGCATAGGCCCGGATGCGGGTGCTGGCGGCCTCTAGCGCCTCGCGTTGGTCGACCCGGATGGCGTCCAGGGCTTGCTGTAGGCGCTCGGTGGGGATCTCTAGCGCCGCGACTGTCGATGGCTGCCAGCCATCGAAGCGGGCGGTGTAGTCGACCAGCGCTGCGTCACCGCGGGCGCGGATGTCGTCGATGATGGCGTCGACGGTCTGCTGTACCTCATTATTCGAAACGGATTCCCACGCCAGCAGGGCGTCGAGCCGCGCGGCGAAGTCGCTGTCGGTGGTGGCGAGTCGGGCAATGTCGGCCATGTTGGTTGCTCTCGAAAAGGGGGCGAATAACGGGGCTTTCGGCCTAGTTCGACTGGGTTTCGATCAGGCTGAGGCGAAATCTGTCGGGCCTTTTCGGCGCGGTATTCTAGGCGGCGGCGCGCCCTTCGACCGCATCACGCAGCGAACCGAGCAAGCTGGTGACGCGGGCATGTTTCATCTTCCATGACGCCTTGTTGACGACCAGGCGCGAGCTGATGTCGCAGATGTGTTCCAGCGGCACAAGACCGTTGGCCTTCAGGGTGCTGCCGCTCTCGACGAGGTCCACGATCAGATCGGCAAGCCCCACCAGCGGTGCCAGCTCCATGGAGCCGTATAGCTTGATGATCTCGACCTGCTTGCCCTTGGCGGCGAAGTGGCGCTCGGCACATTCGACGTATTTCGTGGCGATACGCAGGCGCCGGCGACCCTGGCCATGGAGCTGTGCATCTGCATTGGCGTCGGGTTTGCCCGCTACCATCAGCCGGCAGCAAGCGATGCGCAGGTCGAGCGGTTCATACAGGCCCTCGCCGCCATGCTCGAGCAGCACGTCCTTCCCTGCCACGCCGAGATCGGCGGCGCCGTATTGCACATAGGTGGGCACGTCGCTGGCGCGGATGATGACCAGTTTGACGCGCTCGTCGTTGGTATCCAGGATCAGCTTACGGCTGCGCTCCGGATCGTCCAGGGCGCGAATGCCGGCGGACGCCAGCAGCGGCATTGCCTGCTCGAAGATACGTCCCTTGGACAGGGCGATGGTCAATGTGTCGTCGTCGGCCATGTCGAAACTCTGGCTTTATCGTTGGTGGCTGATGATCGAAAGCGGTACCCGAATCGCGCCTAACGGCCCATGTTGTCGCGAAAGTCCCTGGAGATTTGGAGCGCCAAGGGCCGAGTACCAAGGGCCAAATTGTGCGATCGCCCTGCATAGCGGCCCTTGGTCCCGGCCGCTTGGCCCGCTTGAGGCAAGGCACAGCCAGATCAGCGAGATACCTAGCCCCTAGCCCCTAGCCCCTAGCAACTCAATAATGCACCCGCCGTATCATCCCGCCGAGCGCGGCGAATTTTTCCTCGATATTGTCGTAGCCGCGATCGATGTGGTAAATCCGGTCGATCAATGTCTCGCCTTCGGCCACCAGCCCAGCCAGCACCAGGCTTGCCGATGCGCGCAGGTCGGTGGCCATGACCGGGGCGGCGGTCAAGCGGTCGACACCGCGGCAGATGGCGACGTTGCCTTCGATTTGGATGTCGGCGCCCATGCGCTGCATCTCGAGCGCGTGCATGAAGCGGTTCTCGAACACGGTCTCGGTGACGGTGGCGACGCCGTCGGCGATGCTGTTCAACGCGCAGAACTGGGCCTGCATATCGGTCGGGAAGGCTGGGTGCGGCGCCGTGTGGATATTGACCGAGTGCGGGCGCTTGCGCTGCATGTCCACTTCGATCCAGTTGTCGCCGCTCTCGACCTGGGCGCCACACTCCCGCAACTTGGCCAGCACCGGTTCCAGCAGTTCGGCGCGGGTATCGCGTACCCGCACCCGACCGCCGGTCATGGCGGCCGCCACCAGGTAGGTGCCAGTCTCGATGCGGTCCGGCAGTACGCTGTGCTCACAGCCACCGAGCCGCTCGACGCCGTCGATCACGATGCTGTCGGTGCCCGCGCCTTGTATGCGCGCGCCCATGGCGTTGAGGAATTCCGCCAGGTCCACGACCTCCGGTTCGCGGGCCGCGTTCTCGAGCACGGTGCGGCCGTCTGCCAGCGTCGCCGCCATCATCAGGTTCTCGGTGCCGGTGACGGTGACCACGTCCATGCTGAAGTGGGTGCCGCGTAGACGTCCGGCGCGGGCATGGATGTAACCGTTTTCGACGCTGATGTCCGCGCCCATGGCGCGCATGCCGTCGATGTGCAGATTGACCGGACGGGCGCCGATGGCGCAGCCGCCGGGCAGCGACACATCGGCCTCGCCGAAGCGCGCCAGCAGCGGCCCGAGCACCAGGATCGACGCGCGCATGGTCTTGACCAGATCGTAGGGGGCCTCGAAGCGGTCCACGTGGGTCGCATCGGCGTGGATGCGCATCCGCTCGTCGACCGTCAGCACCACGCCCATGCGCCCGAGCAGCTCCATGGTGGTGGTGATGTCGCGCAGGTGCGGCACGTTGGACAACACGCACTCGCCTTCGGCCAGTAGCGTGCCGGCGAGGATCGGCAGTGCGGCGTTCTTGGCGCCGGAGGCTCGGACCTCGCCGTCGAGGCGATTACCGCCGGTGATCAGGAGCTTATCCATCGATAGGGTGTTGTCTGCGCAGCGTCGCGGGCATGGGCTTGTGCGCGCAACTTGTAGAGGCTATAAGCGAGAGGCCATTAGGCCGGATCAAGGCCCAGCAGGCCATCGACATTGGAGAACTCCGCGATGCGCGCCAGCGCCGCCGGACAGTTGTGCAGCCGCAGTTTGCCGCCGACGCGATGGATCTGCTCCAGCCATTCCAGCAGCAACGCAACACCGGCGCTGCTACTGTTGTCGACACCCGCGAGGTCGAGTTCCACGTCGCCGCCATCGGCGGCAAGCCGCGGGCCCTCGGCGATCAGGTCGCCGACGCTCGCCAGCGTCAGCCCGCCATAAACGCGCCAGCGCCCAGCTGCAAGCCGCTCCAGACGCGCCGTGCTCATGCGCCGCCGCTGGCGTTCTTGGCCTTCAGATCGGCGATCAGTCCATCGATGCCGCTGCGACCGATGGCGGTGCGGAACTGGCCGCGGTAGTTGGAGATCAGGCTGACGTTCTCGATGACCACGTCGTAGACCTTCCATTGGCCGGACAGCTTATGCAGGCGATAGTCGATCGGGATCGGCGGCGCCCCAGGTGCGCGCACCTGGGTCGGAACGACCACGGTGCCGTCACGGGTGCCTGGCTTTGCCGATTCGTAGACGATGTCCTCACCAGTGTACTTCAGCAATGCCTTGGCGTAAGTGCGAATCAGCACCTCACGGAACTCGGACACCAAGACCTTCTGCTGGGCGGGGGTCGCCTTGCTCCAGTCCTTGCCGACCGCCGATCGGGTGATCCGCTCGAAGTCGAAATGGGGAACGAGCTTGCTGCCGACGAGTTGGTAGATCAACTGCGGATTGGCGTCGATTTGTGCCCGCTTCGTCTCCAGCGTGCGCAGCATGTCCTCCGCCGTGCGTTCCACGAGCCGCGTTGCCGAGTCGTCCGCCCGCGCGGAGGCAAGCGGCGCGCCGAGCAGCAGTAAAACTCCGGCCAAGGTGGCCCAGGTCAGTCGTGACGCGTTCATTCGGAACCCTCCTCTGCCTTGCTGAATAGAAACTGGCCGATCATCTGTTCAAGCACCAGTGCCGATTGCGTGTGCTCGATCTGGTCGCCGTCTGCCAGGTAGTCTGGGCTGCCACCGGGATCGAGCCCGATGTACTGCTCGCCAAGCAGACCGGCCGTGAAGATGTTGGCGAAGGTGTCGGCGGGAATGCGGTCGAAGCGCGGGTCGATCCGCAGCGTGACCACCGCCTGATAGCTGTCCTGATCGTAGCGGATGGCTTCGACCCGACCGACTCGCACACCCGCCATGCTGACGGGCGAGCGCACCTTGAGGCTGCCGATATTGTCGAAACGCGCGCTCAGCGCGTAGCCGTCGCCGTTCGAAGCGGCACTCAGGTTGCTGACCTTCATGGCCAGAAAGAACAACGCGACGAAACCCGCCGCCATGAAGGCGCCGACCAAAATCTCGACCGTGCGCATCTTCGCCATGTTTATTCTCCAAACATCAATGCCGTCAATACAAAATCGAGCCCTAACACCGCCAGTGCCGAATGCACGACGGTACGTGTCGTCGCGCGGCTGACCCCGGCAGATGTGGGGGTTGCTTCATAGCCCTGGAACAGGGCGATCCAGGTGACGACGATGCCGAACACCACACTCTTGACAACGCCGTTGACGATGTCCTCGTGGAAGTCGACTTTGGCCTGCATCTGGCTCCAGAACGCCCCGTCGTCGACGCCCAGCAGTCCGACACCGACGAAGTAGCCACCGAGCACGCCGACGGCGCTGAACATGGCGGCCAGCAGTGGCATGCTGAACAGGCCGCCGAAGAAGCGTGGGGTCAGAATGCGCCGTACGGGGTCGACAGCCATCATCTCCAGTCCCGAAAGCTGTTCCGTGGCCTTCATCAGGCCGATCTCGGCGGTCAGCGCGGAGCCGGCGCGTCCGGCCACGAGCAGCGCGGTGACCACCGGCCCCAGTTCTCGCACCAGCGACGTCGACACCATCACCCCCAGGCTCTCCGCGGCGCCGAACTGCGACAGCACGTAGTAGCCCTGCAGGCCCAGCACCATGCCGACGAACAGCCCCGAGACCAGGATGATCAGCAGCGACAGCACGCCAATGCCGAACAGTTGCGCGATCAGCAGCCGAGGCCGTGCGAGCATGGACGGCACGCCCGCCAGGATGCCGAGTAGCAACAGGTGCGCGCGGCCGATGTTGGCCAGCGCGCTGAGCCCGTAGCGGCCGAGGCTGGCCAGTGCATCGATCATTGCGTCTCTGACCGGTGGTGCGGCGCGCGGCTGCCTTTACCAAACATGTCTTGTTCCAAAGGCGGAGATGGGTAATGGAAGTGCACCGGGCCGTCCGGCAGGCCATCCATGAACTGTCGCACCCACTCCGAGCGTTCGGCCGCGATCGCTTGCGGCGAGCCGTGGCAGACGACGTGGCCGTTCGCGATGATGTAGATGTAGTCGGCAATGCTTGCCGTCTCGCGCACGTCGTGGGAGACGACGATGCTGGTCAGCCGGCTGGCGTCATTCAGTTGCCGGATCAGCGATACCAGCACACCCATGGAGATCGGATCCTGGCCGGTGAACGGCTCGTCGTACATGATCATCATCGGATCCAGCGCCACCGCGCGGGCCAGCGCGACGCGACGGGCCATGCCGCCGGAGAGCTGGTTCGGCATCAGCCGCGCCGCGCCGCGCAGTCCGACCGCTTCGAGCTTCATGAGTACGAGCTTGCGCAGCAGCGACTCCGGCAGTCGTGCATGCTCCCGCAGCGGGAAGGCGACGTTCTCATAGACGTCCAGGTCGGTCAGCAGGGCGCCGCTCTGAAACAGCATGCCCATGCGTGTGCGCAGCCGGTACAGCTCACCGCGACTGAGCCGATGGACGTCCAGCCCGTCGACGACGATATTGCCGCTGTCTGGCTGTAATTGGCCGCTGATCAGCTTCAACAACGTCGTCTTACCGGTGCCGGACGGCCCCATGATGGCGGTGACCCGACCTCGCTCGATGTCGAGATCGATCTCGTCGAGGATGCGCCGACCGTCGTGACTAAAGCTCAGTCCGCGGATCTTGACCAAGAGTTGCGCGCCTTCGGCGCCGGCATCGGAACGACCTTCGCCCGCGGCCATGGCGTCGATTTCTCCTTGGCTTTGTGCCGGCTGACTGCATCGCTGGCTGAGGTCGATCCTGCCTCATGAAATAGATTCCCGTCGGTGCGCAAAAAAGGATCGCATTCTGGGTTTGACGCGCGGCAAGCGTCAAGCGATCTGTGCTGGCGCTATGCCGACAGGTAGCGCGGCGAGCCGCACTATCGTGCGATCAGCGCTCCGTTTACCGGCATGGCGACGCACCATCATCGCTAGCGCCGCCCCAACAACATCACCAGATTTTGCCAGGCCTCCAATTCGGTCGAGCGCGGGCGATCGAGTATGACCAGGCGCGGCGGTTCAGGCTGTGCGTCGAGCCAGCCGCGCGCGTCGCGCGGGTTGTCGTTGAGGAGGGATGGGCAGTGCCGAGACGTACCGATGCGATGCCCCGCGTGCGGCGCGATTAGCGCGAGCGCTTGGTCTGCGAACTGCTCGGTTCCGCGTCGCTCGGGCGCCTCGGCGACGAATGCGATCAGCGCTGGTCCGAGTGCTGCCGCTGCTCGCGAGCGCGCCCGGTCATCGGCGCTTGAGGTCAACGCCAGATAGAAACGGAATCCGGGGTGCACGTCGGCGTGCCAATCGGCGAGTTCGGATTCCGATCGTTGCTGCCACATCGGACCCGGAACCAGCACGGCGGGGAAGACGTTGGCGAAGTAGGTCAGATGCCACTCCGGCGGAAGATCATCCGGATAGAAGCTGTTGGCATCGGCGAGGGCCCACCAGCCTTGGGGTACGACGTCGATGGAGGTTGGCATGGTGTGGGCGGAAAGATCGTGGGGTCTCTAGCAGCTGGGAGCAGTGTTGGGGCAAGTCCTGGGTTGGGCAAGTACCGGGGCCGAGCGCCGAGTGCCACGGGCCGCGCTCGTTGACCCTAAGGCGGCGCGCGACTCCCTGCTCCGGATCGACGATTAGCCTATCGCCGGCGGCACTCTGAGGTCGGTCGTTTCGTCTCCAGTGTTACACGACTGGCCGGGCGGCGCTGAACCGGTATGATAGCCCCTCCGGCAGCCGGCAAGGCCGCGACAACAATAGCCGAGGACGAAACCGATGCAGGACCCGAGCGAACGGGCGAGTGCCATCCGGGCAGTCATTTTTGATGTGGATGGTGTGCTCACTGACGGTAGCCTTTATCTTGGCGACGACGGTCAGGAGTACAAGGCGTTCAATTCCCGCGATGGCCATGGCATGGTGATGTTGGCCCATGGCGGCGTCACCCTCGCCATCATCACTGGACGCAGCTCGGAGGTCGTGCGCATTCGCATGGAGAGCCTTGGTATCGAGCATGTTTTGCAGGGCCGTCGCGAAAAGCTGCCCGCCTACGAGGAACTCAAGCAACAACTCGCCGTCGACGATCACCAAGTGGCCTATGTTGGCGATGACGTGGTGGATCTGCCGGTGATGCGCCGGGTCGGTCTGGCGGTGGCGGTGGCTGACGCGCATCCGCTGGTACTGCGAGCACGCGCACTGGCGCACGCGCAGCCCCGGTGGACGCGGTGCCGCGCGCGAAGTCTGCGAGCTCATCTTGCGTGCCCAAGGCAAGCTGGATGCGATGCTCGCCGCCTATCTTTAGCCGGATTCGTGGCGCCCAGATCACCGTCGTTGGAGCTTGGGTCGTTATTTCCGACCCGACGCGAACTGATCGTCGGTGGGTCGCTTGTCGCGATTGCATTGCTGGCCTGGTGGTACAGTGCCTCTCGCGCCCCGGAGACCGCGGTCGCGACGGATGCGCAGCGCCGACCGGACTATGTGGTGGAGAACCTTGCCGGCGTTACCATGGGCGCGACTGGTAGGCCCGCCCGGTTGCTCGCGACCCCGCTGCTGCAGCATTACCCGGATGACGAAAGCAGTGAAGTGGAAACGCCGGTGATGACAGTCTTCAGTGAGGATGCGCCGCCCTGGGTGATTCGCTCGGAGCGGGGCTGGATCTCGGCAGACGGTGACGAGTTGTTGTTGCAGGGCGCCGTGCGTGCTGAGCGCGCGTCGGCCCCAGATCTGGCGCCGATGGTGCTAGTCAGCAGCGAGATGCTGGTTCTGCCGGACGTCGATTATGCCGAGACCGACCGCTTTGCCGAGCTGGAGCGTGGCGATGACTGGGTCACGGCCAAGGATGGCATGCAGGTCTGGTTCGGCGAGCAGATGCGCGTCAAACTGTTCGGTCGCAACCGCACGCGCCTTGCGCCGAGTCGCACTGTCGAAGACGGGCCGGGCGACGATGCCGGCGGTAATCCCGAAATCGATCCGGATCACGCGGCGGCCGACCCAACCCCGACCAGTGCCGATTAACCCGGCGCCGGGCCGTCGAAGAATCAGCTATCAGACCTCTCGCCCATGCCAGTTCCGACTTCCCCAGCATTCCCTTACTGCAGACGCCCGCGGCTCGGACTCGGGTTGAGGGCCGGCTGGCTGACACTGGTGCTCGGGTTGTGTGTGATGTCGCCGCTGTCGGCCCTCGATAATGATCAGGAACAGCCAATGCTCATCGAGGCGGACGCCGCCGAACTCGACGACCAGCAGTCGATCAGCCTCTACATCGGCAACGTCGAGGTAGAGCAGGGCAGCATGCGTATCTTCGCCGACGAGGTGCTGGTGCACCATCGGCCAAACCGGCAGCCGCAAAAGATCATCGCGGTCGGCAAACCGGTGCGTTATCGCCAGGTGCTCGACGACGACCCAGACGAGGTCAAGGGCCATGCCCTGCGCATGGAGTACGACGCCGACCGCGACGAGATTACGCTCATCGACGAGGCCGAGCTGACCCAGGGCGAGGATCGCTTTGCCAGCGACCGCATTGTCTACAACCGGGTGACTGAGCGCGTCACCGCCGGCACAAGTGCTCAGGGGCGTGAGCGCGTGAAGATCCGCATCGAGCCTCAGGAAAAATGACCACGCTGATTGCGGAAGGACTCGCCAAGACCTACCGCCGTCGGCGCGTGGTCAATGACGTCAGTCTGGCGGTGGGCGCCGGCGACGTGGTCGGTCTGCTCGGACCCAATGGCGCTGGCAAGACCACGAGTTTCTACATGATCGTTGGCCTTGTGGCGGCAGACGCCGGAAGCATCACCCTCGGCGACGAGGACATTACGCTGCGGCCGATGCATGCAAGGGCGCGCCGGGGACTCAGCTATTTGGCCCAGGAACCCTCCGTGTTCCGCAAGCTCAAGGCGCGAGAGAATCTGATGGCAGTGCTTGAGACTCGCCGCGACCTCAACCGGACCCGCAAGCTCCAACGCTGTGAGCAGCTGCTCGACGAATTGGGCATTGCGCATGTCGCCGACTCGGTTGCGCTGAGCTTGTCGGGGGGCGAGCGACGTCGACTCGAGATTGCCCGCGCGCTTGCCGTCGAGCCGAAGGTGATGCTGCTCGATGAACCCTTTGCCGGCGTCGATCCCATCGCTGTCGGCGAGATCAAGACCATCATCGGACACCTCCGCGCCCGGCGTATCGGCGTGCTGATAACGGACCACAACGTGCGCGAGACTCTGGATATCTGCGATCGCGCATACATCATCAGCGAAGGAAAGGTAATCGCGGACGGCTCGCCGGCCGCGCTGCTGCAAAACGCGCAGGTGCGCTCGGTCTATCTTGGAGAGGATTTCCGACTCTGATCGCCATCCTCGCAGCGATTTCGGCTAAAATCGGAGATTATCGTATTCAATTTACGTACCACTCTCTACACCGGTCTCGATGAAACAGACCATCCAACTGCGTCTCGGTCAGCAGCTGACCATGACTCCGCAGCTGCAGCAGGCAATCAAGCTGCTGCAACTCTCCACGCTTGATCTGCAACAGGAAATTCAGGAAGCGTTGGAGTCAAATCTAATGTTGGAGACTGCGGAGGATGTAGACGCCTCCCAGGAACGTGACGAGTCCGACGAACGCCGCCGCACCGCCGATGCCCAGGTCGACAACGAGCTGCATCCGGAGCAGACGACGATGCCGGACGAGCTACCGGTGGACAGCAGCTGGAGCGATACCTACGACAGCTACGCGCCGCCCGGCGGCCACAGCAGCGACTCCAGCACGGACTTCGACCCGTTTGCGCAGCAATCGCGTCCGCAGACGCTGCATGACCATCTCGCCTGGCAACTCAACTTGGCAAAGTTTGCCCCACGCGATCGCGCCGTCGCCGAGGCCCTGATCGATGCCATCGATGCCAACGGCTATCTCCGCGTCGAGCCCGAGGAACTGCTCGAATCCCTCGGTGACGGCGAACTGGAACTTGATGAGATCGAGGCGGTACTGCATCGCATCCAGTCCTTCGAGCCGGCCGGTATCGGCGCACGCAGCCCGCAGGAATGCCTGCTGCTCCAGCTGCGGCAGCTGCCGCCCGAGCAACCATTCCGAGACGATGCCATCCTGATCTGCGCGCATCATTTCGACGCGCTGTCCCGCAACGACCTCGACGAGCTCCGCCGCCAAACCAAACTGCAACCGGATGCGCTGCGGCAGGCGTTGATACTGGTCCGTTCAATGCATCCGCGGCCTGGCACGCTGGTCGCGGACATTCAGCCGGAGTACATCGTCCCGGACGTGCTTGTGCGCAAACAAAATGGCGTGTGGACTGTCGAGCTGAATCCGGAAACAACGCCTAGACTAAGAGTGAACGCGGGCTACGCGAAGTTGATCCGGCGTGCCGACGACGCCCCGGACAACAGTTGCATGAAGAGCCACTTGCAAGAGGCCCGTTGGTTCATTAAAAGCCTCGCAAGCCGAAACGACACGGTCTTGCGTGTGGCGACGAAGATCGTCGAACTACAGCAGGACTTCTTCAACTATGGTGAGGAGGCCATGAAACCGCTGGTGTTGCGTGATGTCGCGGATTCCCTGGAGTTGCATGAGTCGACCGTCTCCCGGGTGACCACGCAGAAATACATGCACACCCCTCGTGGCACTCTGGAGTTTAAGTACTTCTTCTCCAGCCATGTCAACACGGCATCCGGTGGCGAGTGCTCTTCAACCGCCATCCGCGCCTTCATCCGCAAGCTGGTTGCGGCCGAAATTCCTAGCAAACCATTGAGTGACAACAAGATTGCCGGCATCCTTACGGATCAGGGCATCAATGTAGCGCGACGCACCGTCGCAAAATACCGCGAGGCAATGGGTATCCCACCCTCGAACGAGCGCAAGCGGCTGGCATGACGGCGGTCTCAGACCGTATCCGGCGCCAGATCCGGAGCCAGACGCCTGCATACACTAAAGTGACACTTTGGGAGTGACACTATGCAAATCAACCTGACCGGCCATCACGTCGATATCACCGAACCGCTGAAGGGCTATGTGGACAGCAAGTTCGACCGCCTGGAGCGGCATTTCGACCACGTGATCAATGTGCATGTCATCCTCAGCGTCGAGAAGCTACGTCAAAAGGCCGAGGCCACGTTGCAGATCAACGGCGGAAACGTGTTCGCCGACTCGGTGCATGAGGATATGTATGCGGCTATCGACGGGCTGATCGACAAGCTCGATCGTCAGGTCATCAAGTATAAAGAAAAGCGCCAGAGCCACCGCGGCAATGGCCAGAAGGGCTTGCCGGAAGAGGAGATTTCCGAAGCGGCTTTGGAGGATAGTTCCGAGGTGCAGCCGCAGCAGTAGAATCGCCGCCCCGACCGCTTGCGGCCGGGGCGTCGAGGCATGCCGGAGTCTGGCGCCGCCGACTCCGGCTTTTTCGCTCTGAGGACCGCGCGCGCACCTGTCGGTTGTGGCGCAGGGAGTTCGGCCGGCGCTGATGCTCGGCGAGGGGACTTCGGCACGGCTGCCGGAGTCGAAATGAACTAGTCTGTGAGTCGTGCTGTCGCCTGCGGTAGGCGTAGAATTACCGAGCCGTCGAACGATATAGGGGTTCGATGGCGCGCGCACCTTAACGTCGCCGATGGAGCCTGATCGCACAGGACTTCGCCCGACCAAAGACAACAATATGCGGGAGCTTTTTTTGATGCTGCCCCCTGACCTGATTACCGAGGCACGAATCCTCAGCGGCTGTGAAGTGACCAGCAAGAAGCGCCTGTTGGAATCACTTGGCGAACTGCTCGCCGATGCCGACACCGGCCTGAACGCTGACGCCGTGTTCGAGCGACTGCTGGAGCGCGAGCGTTTAGGCAGTACTGGCCTCGGCCATGGCATCGCGTTGCCCCATGCCCGCGTCGACGACGTCATCGCACCGGTTGGCGCCTTCATCCAGCTGCGTGCCGGGGTGGAGTTCGACGCCATTGACGACCGGCCGGTCGATCTTGCGTTTGCATTGCTGGTGCCGCGGGAGGCCGACGAGCGGCATCTGCAACTGCTTGCCGGGCTAGCGGAAATGTTCAACCAGATGAAGTTGCGGCAACGCCTGCGCGACGCGCGCAGCAGTTCGGAGTTGCTTGCAACGCTGGCGTCCTGGGGTGCACACGAAGGCGAGCCGTGAAACCGATCCACTCGCTGCAGGGACTCATCGAACACATCGGCCCGCGACTGCGTTTGCGGTGGCTCACGCCGCCGCCGTCACTGTGTAGCCCGTTGCTGGGAGGTGCCGGCAGTGGTGCCACTCAGCGGCTGGTGGGATCGCTGAATTGCATCCATCCTAACCGGCTTCAGGTGCTGGGTGAGGCCGAGATCGCGCATCTCGCAGACCTTAGCGCACCGGCCTTCGACGAGACCATCGAGCGGCTGTTTGCGGCGCGACCGGCTGCCATCATCTTTGCCTCCGGGATCGAGCCCCAGTCGGTCTTCTACGAACTGGCCCAGCAGACCGGAACACCGCTGCTTGGCTCGACTGCGACCGATTCCGAGGTGGTGGATCGACTACAGTACTTCCTCACCCACGCACTGGCGGAGCGCACCACGGTCCACGGCGTGTTCCTCGAGGTGCTCGGCATGGGGGTGCTGCTGGTAGGCGATGCCGGCGTCGGCAAGAGCGAGCTTGCGCTGGAGATGATCGCACGCGGACATCAGCTGATCGCCGACGACGCGCCGGAGTTCGCACGTATCGCACCGGAGACCCTGGACGGCAGCTGTCCACCGCTGTTGCGCGATTTCTTGGAGGTACGGGGGCTCGGCGTGCTCAACGTGCGTGCCATGTTCGGCGAAGGCGCGGTGCGTCAACGCGAAACCCTTAACCTAATCGTCAATATGCGCAGCTTCGACAACGGCGAGCTGGCGCAGATCGACCGCCTGCACGGCAGTCTGTCCGCGCGCACGCTGCTTGGCGTGGCCGTGCCCGAAATTACGCTGCCGGTAGCGCCGGGACGCAATCTGGCGGTGCTGCTGGAAACGGCGGTGCGAAACCAGATCCTACGCCTGCGCGGCTACGATGCAGGCGTCGATCTGGTCGACCGTCAGGCAAGGGCCATCGACAACCCGCTCGCACCGCCGGCCCCAGATCTGCCGGCCGCGGGCTGCGCGCCCGGTGCCTTGCGTTGAGCGGGGTCTATCGATCGCCAGATCGCGCAATGCTGCAGTGCTGCAGCCTTCTGCCCTGGGCGTTTGGCCCGCGTGAGGCAACGACGGGTTGCGAAACGCGGCACTGAACACTCGGTGATCTGACGCGCTGCCTCGCTAGCAGCTAGCAACTCGAAACGTTCCAACAAACCAGTCCATACATCAGTTGCGAGCGGATCCAGCCATGGACTTCATCATCGTCAGCGGACTGTCCGGCGCCGGCAAGAGCGTCGCATTGCGTACGCTCGAAGACATCGGCTACTACTGCATCGACAACTTGCCGCTGTTCTTGCTGCGGGAGCTGGCTTTGGGGCTGAAGAGCACCGGCGCCGGCCCGTCCGGTGAGTATGTCGGTACCGCGGCCGGCATCGATGCCCGCAACCAGCCGGAGCATCTGGCCGACTTGCCACGGCTGATCGGCGAACTGCGCCAGCATGGGATCGGTTGCCGCGTGATCTTCCTCGACGCCGACAACGAAATTCTCATCAAACGCTTCAGCGAGACGCGCCGCAAGCATCCGCTGACCGGTGACGAACGCTCGTTGGAAGAGGCCATCGGCCATGAGCGCGGGCTGTTGGAGCCGCTCCGACAGGTCGCCGAGACGCAGATTGACACCACCCACACCAATGTGCATGAGCTGCGCGATCTGATTCGCGAGCGTCTCACCAGCACGCGCGCCGCACGCGCCTCTGTACTGCTGCAGTCATTCGGGTTCAAGAACGGTGTACCGGAGGGGATCGACTTCGTTTTCGACGTGCGTTGCCTGCCCAATCCGCACTGGCAGCATCAGCTGCGGCCGCTGACCGGGCGGGATGCGCCGGTGGTGGAGTTCTTGGAGAAATCGCCAGAGGTCGCTCAGATGCGCGACGACCTGATCGGCTTTTTAGACCGCTGGATACCCCGGTTCGAAACCGATGGCCGCAGCTACCTGACCATTGCCATCGGCTGCACCGGCGGGCAACATCGTTCTGTCTACATGGTCGAGGCGCTGCGCAGCCATCTGGCCGAGAACGGACATCGGGTCTTGGTGCGACACCGGGAGTTGCCATGAGCGTCGGCCTGCTGCTGATCACCCACAATCAAATCGGTGCAGAACTGTTGGGCACGGCCATCCGCATGCTCGGCACCTGCCCCATGACTACTACCACGATCGCGGTGACCGAGCGCGATGATCCGGACCTGCTGCGGGCCGAGGCACGGCGCTGTCTCGAGGCCCTCGACGACGGCGCCGGTGTGCTGGTATTGACCGACCTGTTCGGCTCGACGCCCGCCAACGTGGCCGCCTGTCTGGGCGACCAGGACAACGTCCGCGTGTTGAGCGGGGTCAACTTGCCGATGCTGGTGCGCGTCCTGAACTATCATGGGCTTGGGCTTGCGGCGCTCGCCGACAAGGCCCTGAGCGGCGGTCATGACGGCGTTTTCGCCTGTCCGGCTGCGCATCCGCACTGAGGTTGCGGTCCCGCCGCGCCGCCTGTGCCTGCCGGCAAGATCGCGCGCGTCGAGCGGTGCTTCGGCGCAGGCCGCCGCTCTTCACATCGACAATGATTTGGCCAATGCCATGATTCGCACCGAACTCGAAATCATCAACCGTCTCGGACTGCACGCCCGCGCCGCGGCCAAGTTTGTGACCTGCGCGAGCGGGTTCGATAGCGCCGTGCAGGTGGAGCGCGACGGCCGCCGCGTGAACGGAAAGAGCATCATGGGCGTAATGATGCTGGCTGCGGCCTGCGGCACCAGTATCGTTGTGGAGGTGGATGGGGACGATGAAGAGGCGGCAACGGCGGCCCTTGCCGCGCTGGTGCGGGACCGCTTCGGGGAGGGCGAGTGACTACCGCCTTTCCTGGCGTCGGCGTCGGTGGGTCACGTCCGGTCGCGGTCGGGGCGGCGTATGTACTCGCACGCGACCCGGTGGCGACACATGAGGCAATTCTGCCGGACCGTATCGATGCCGAACTGACGCGCCTCGACAGCGCCCTGGAGTGCGCCCGTCGTCATTTGGAGGATGTGCGCGCGCAGATCCCGGCGGCGACACCGGTGCACATCGCCGAGTTCATCGACGCCCACCTGCTGATGCTGACCGATTCCGCGCTAGTGGACGCGACACGGGACTTAATCCGCGACCGTTGCGTCAACGCGAGTTGGGCGCTGCAGCTCCAACGCGACACGTTGGTCGAGATCTTCGACCAGATGGAAGACGCTTATCTGCGTACCCGGCGCGATGACGTCGACCATGTGGTGCGCCAGATCCAGGTCTTTCTGACCGGACAGCCACCGGCCGAGACCCTGGCCGCCGCCAACATCTCTGGGCGCGTCATCGTTACCTCCGACCTGACCCCGGCGGACGCGATCCTGCTCCGTCACCGGGGCGTCGCGGCCTTCGTCACCGAGCATGGCGGCCCAATGTCGCATACGGCGATCCTTGCCCGCAGTCTCGACATTCCCACCGTTATGGGCGTGCACAACGCCACCCATTACCTGCACCACGGCGAGTTGTTGGTGGTCAACGCCGAGACCGGCACCGTGCTGGCGGAGGCTGACGCCGCGATCCTGGAGCATTATCGCGCCCGTCTGGCCAGGGCCGACGCTCGCCGCAACGCGTTGCGGGGCTTGGTGCTCCAACCCTCAGCCAGTCGCGATGGTACGCCGGTGGTGCTGTTGGCCAACCTGGAACTGCCCGAGGACGTGATCGCCGCGCGCGATAATGGTGCCGCCGGTGTCGGCCTGTATCGCACCGAGTTTTTGTACATGAACCGCGACGGTCTGCCGGATGAAGAGGAGCATCTGGCCACCTATTTGGACATCGTTCGCGGGCTCGACGGCATCCCGCTGACGATTCGAACCTTGGATCTTGGCGTCGACAAGCAGGTGCCGATACCGGGGCAACTGGTTTCGACCCAGACCAACCCCGCGCTCGGACTGCGCGCCATCCGCCTGTGCCTTAAGGAGCCGGCGCTGTTCCTGCCGCAGCTGCGGGCGGTCCTGCGGGCCTCCGCCGAGGGTCCGATCCGGCTCATGATCCCGATGATCTCGAATATGAGCGAGGTCGACCAGGTATTCGCGCTAATCGCCGGCATCCGGCGTCAGTTCCGCCGAGACGGTATCAAGTTCGACCCACTGATGCCGATCGGTGGCATGGTCGAGGTGCCCGCCGCGGCGCTGATGGCGGGTGGTCTGGCGCGACGGCTGGACTTTCTATCCATCGGCACCAACGATTTGATTCAGTACACGCTTGCGATCGATCGCGTCGACGATACCGTCAGCTATCTCTACGATCCGCTCCACCCTGCCGTGCTGCGTTTGATCAAGGCCACCATCGACGCCGGCACGGCTAACCGTACACGCATCAGCATGTGCGGCGAGATGGCCGGCGATCCCCGCTATACCGCGTTGTTGCTCGGACTCGGGTTGCGCGAACTCAGCATGCAGCCCGGCTCGTTGCTTGAGGTCAAGGACCAGGTCCGGCGTTGCGACGTCCCCACGCTTGAACGGCGCGTCGGCGCGCTGATGCAGCGCCTTGACGAACTCGACCACCAGGAACTGATCGAACAGTTCGAAGCCCTCGCCGTCAACTGAGCGCCCGATTTCCCGGCCTCTTCTCTGGCTCGCGATTGGACCCGCGCGGGCCGCTGCCGCACGTTCGTCAGCCACCGCCCTCAGGCTGCTAAACTGCGCGCCCCATCGCGGACGTGGCGTTCTGCGTGGCACGCGACATTCCTCGACATCCCGGACCCGTACCGATGACCACCGATACCGAAGCAACCGCTGAAATCGACCGCATCGACGCCTTGCGTGCCGTACTGGAATCGGGCTCCGTCATCAAGGCGACACGCATGCTGAACGCGCTGCATCCGGCCGAGATTGCCCATCTGCTGCAATCGATGCCGCGGCGGCAGCGCGAGATCGTCTGGGCCATGGTCGACGACAGCGCCGAGGGCGAGGTGCTGGTCTACTTGAACGACGACCTCCGCGACAACCTGCTGCGTGGCATGAGCTCAGCCCGCATCCTGGCCGCGGTCGAGGGGCTCGACACCGACGACCTGGCGGATCTGGTGCAGGACCTGCCGGCCACCATCACCAGGCAGGTGCTGAGTTCCCTGGACGAACAACGCCGAGAACGCCTTGAGACCGCGCTCGGCTATCCCGAGGACAGTGCCGGCGGACTGATGAACACCGACATGGTCACGGTGCGCCCGGAGGTGACGCTGGACGTGGTCATGCGCTATCTGCGTCGCTTCAAGGACGGGCTGACGACCAGCACGGATAGCCTGATCGTGGTCAACCGCGACGGTCGCTACCTGGGTGTGTTGTATCTCACCGATCTGCTCACGCACGACCCGGACGAGTCGGTCGCCGAGGTCATGAGCCTGGATGCCCAGCCCATTTCCGCCAGCCTCGATGCCCGCGATGTCGCCAACCGCTTCGAGCAGCTCGACCTGGTGTCGGCGCCGGTGACCGACGAGGATGGCCGCGTGCTGGGACGCATCACCGTCGACGACGTCATGGATGTGATTCGCGAGGAGGCCGAGCATCAGTTCATGGGCCAGGCCGGCTTGAGTGAGACCGAGGACATGTTCGCGCCGGTATTGCTCAGCGCACGGCGCCGCGCGCTGTGGCTCGGCGTGAACCTGCTGACGGCCTTTCTCGCCTCCTGGGTCATCGGGCAATTCGAGGCCACCATTCAGCAGGTCGTGGCGCTGGCGGTTCTGATGCCGGTGGTAGCGAGCATGGGCGGCATCGCCGGTACCCAGACACTGACACTGGCCATCCGCGGCATTGCCCTGGGACAGTTGTCCGCCAACAACATGCGCTGGCTATTAGCCAAAGAGATGGCCGTGTCGGTGATCAACAGCGCGATCTGGGCGGTGGTGGTAGCCGCCGTCGCGTTGCTCTGGTTCGGTAGCGTCGATATCGCCCTGATCATCGGTGTGGCCATCACCATCAATCTGCTGGCGGCGACCTTCTCCGGGGCGCTGCTGCCGTTGCTGCTCCAGCGGCTCGGTATCGACCCGGCACTGGCCGGCGGCGTCATCCTGACGACGGTCACTGACGTCGTCGGCTTTCTAGCCTTTTTGGGGCTCGCGACGCTGTTCTTGCTCTAGCGAGGCGATGCCTCAGACCGACGAGCGTGCGGCGCTGTGTTGATACGTCCGTGCGTTGCTCTGAGTGTCGGTCAAGCGTCGGCCGGCATCTGCTTGCGGGCGGTGTCGAGTCGGAGCAAGCCAGCAAGCAGCGCGTCCAGTTGATCCAAACGCACCGAGTTGGGACCGTCGCTGGCGGCGTTGTCCGGGTCCTCATGTATTTCCATGAACAACATCGCAACGCCGACGCCGATAGCGGCGCGGGCGATCACGGGCACGTATTCGCGCTTGCCGCCGGAGGCGTTGCCCAAGGCGCCAGGCATCTGGACGGCGTGGGTGGCGTCCATGACCACTGGGTAACCGATCTTGGCCATCTCGTAGAGGCTGCGCGGGTCGACGACGAGGTTGCCATAGCCGAAGGTGACGCCGCGCTCGACCAGTGCGATCTTGTCGCAGCCGGTGGATTCCAGCTTGTCGACGACGTTCTGCATGTCCCACGGGGCGAGGAACTGGCCCTTCTTGACGTTGACGGTGCGTCCGTATTCTGCCGCGGCACTGCCGACGGCGAGGACGAAGTCGGTTTGGCGGCAAAGGAAGGCCGGGATCTGGAGCATGTCGACCACTTCCGCGACAGGGCGGCACTGGGCCTCGGTGTGGAGGTCGGTGAGCACCGGGCAGCCTACGGTCTCGCGGATCTCGGCGAGAATGGCCAGGCCCTGCTCCAGCCCAACGCCGCGGCGACCGCCTAGGCTGGAGCGGTTGGCCTTGTCGAAGGACGCCTTGAAGATATAAGGGATGCCGAGGGCACCGGCGATGGCGGCGATCTCTCGGGCCAGCATCAGCGCATGCTCGCGGCTCTCGATCTGGCAGGGTCCCGCCTGCAGCGCGAACGGCAGGTCGTTGCCAATGGTGATGCGCTCGGAGACGCGAATATGTTTCATGCGGTTGCTCTTTGGGGCGGGGTGATCGTCAGTGCGAGGGAAGCAGCAGGGCGCGCCATAGCAACAGGAAGCTAGACAGGACCATTGCGCCAGCCACTGTTGGGGCCAGCAGCGGGACGGCTGGCACCGCGGTGGGCAACAGCAACAGCGCCGTCGCACAGCCGGCGAGAGCCACCGCGGCGAGGGTCGCCAGCGTGCGCTGATTGTTGTGCTTGAGCTCGGTGCGGATCGCTTGCAGGTCCGCCGCGGGGCTGTTCGGCTGTAGCGCGGCCTGCCGGTCCAGATGATCGACGATGCGGGTGACGGCGACTGGCAGATCTGGCAGTCGCTCGGCAACGTAGGGCCAATTGTCCATTGCGCGCTGTACCAGCGTGCGTAGGCCGACCTGCTCGCGCATCCAGCGCTCCATGTAGGGCTTGGCGGTGGTCCACAGGTCCAGCTGCGGGTAGAGCTGGCGGCCCAGGCCTTCGATGTTGAGCAGGGTCTTTTCCAACAGGACCAGTTGCGGCTGGATCTCCATGTCGAAGCGCCGGGCGGTCTGGAACAGGTTCACCAGGAACGCACCGAAGGAGATCTCCGACAGGGGCTTTTCGAAGATCGGTTCGCAGACGGTGCGGATGGCGGACTCGAATTCTTCCACCCGCGTGCCCTGGGGCACCCAGCCCGACTCCAGATGCAGTTCGGCGACGCGGCGATAGTCACGGTGGAAAAAGGCCAGCAGGTTCTCGGCCAGGTAGCGCTGATCGTCCTTGGTCAGCGTGCCAACGATGCCGAAGTCCACCGAGATGTAGCGGCCGCTGGGCTCGACGAAGATGTTGCCCGGGTGCATGTCCGCATGAAAGAAGTTGTCGCGGAACACCTGGGTAAAGAAGATCTCGACGCCGCGGGTGCCGAGTGTGCGCAGGCTGATGCCCTGCGCCTTCAGCGCTCCGACTTGCGACACCGGCGTGCCGTAGATGCGCTCCATCACCATGACGTTCGCACGCGTCCAATCCCAGTACACTTCGGGAATGTAGAGGTCTTCGCTGTGCTTGAAATTGCGCCGGAGCTGTGAGGCGTTGGCGGCCTCGCGCTGCAGATTCAGTTCGTCGAAGATGGTCTTCTCGTATTCCCGCACGACCTCCACCGGACGCAGCCGGCGACCGTCCGGGAAATACCGTTGCACTAGGCCGGCGAAGGTAAAGAGCAGGTCGACATCGCGGCGGATGATCCGGTCGATGCCGGGCCGTAGCACCTTGACGATGACCTCTTGGCCCGTCTTCAGGCGTCCGGTGTGCACCTGGGCGATGGACGCGGATGCCAGCGGCTGTTCCTCGAATTCGTCCAGCACCTCCTCCACCGGTCGGCCCCAGGCCTGCTCGATCAGTGCGCGCGCCTGGGTGCCCGGAAAGGGCGGTACCCGATCCTGCAGCTTGGCGAGTTCAAAGGCTAGGTCTTCGGGGAGTAGGTCGACGCGGGTGGACAGCAACTGGCCGAACTTGATGAAGATCGGCCCCAGTTCTTCCAGTGCGAGGCGAACACGCACCGGGTATGCGGGTAGGTCACGCTTCACCCAATGCCAGGGCGCCAGGTAGAGCAGGAAGCGCAGCGGGCGAAACAGCCGCGTTGCGATGACCACCTCGTCCAGCCCGTGCCTGAGCAGCACGACATTGATGTGCAGCAGACGCAGGGCCTGCGAGAGACGGAGCATGACGTGGCGCCGGAAGGTCCCTAGGGTTTTTGAGATCGTGCCGCGAGGCGCTCAATACGCGCCGCGAGCCGTTCGACGTCGTCGCGCAGGGTGTCGACGTCGGCGAGGAAGGCGCGCATCTCTTCGCGGCCGGGCAGGAGACGGCCTTCTTCTTGCAGATATTCGCGGATGTCCTGCGTTAGGGTATCGCCGGTGCGTTCCGCCCAGCGGCCGCCGGCGCGTGCCTGTATGCCGATGCGGTGGGCCAGCGTGTCGCCGACGACCTTGGACAATAGCTCTTCCCAATCGATATCCAGCCCCTGGAAGACCTCGCCCAGGGTCTGCGCGACCTGGTTGTCGCCGTCGATCTCGACGGCCCCTTCAAACACCGCATCCTCCCGGTGCTCGCTGAGCGCCATGCTCAGCAACCCAGCCGGCGTGCCCCGCACGGTACAGTCGGGGGGCGCGTCGTAGGCGCCATACAGCAACAAGCCCGATTCGCCGGGAACGATGTAGATGCGCGAGCCGAAGCTCAACAGTTCGACCAGCAGTACGCGGCCCTGGATCGGTGCGAGCCGGTGCGCGCCCTCCGCGTCCAGCGCCAGCACGGAGTTGATCATGCCCTCCACGGTCGCGAGTATGGCGTCCGGGACTTGGATGCCCTCGCTTGCCGTCTGCGTGCCCACGCCGCTGTCGTCCTGGTCCATAGCCATGTTCAGAGCTTGTAGCCGCGGTGAATGGCGACGACGCCGCCCGTGAGGTTGACGAAGCTACAGCGCTCCAGGCCGGCCTGCTCCATCATTGATAGCAGCGTCTCCTGATCTGGGTGCATGCGGATGGACTCGGCCAGGTAGCGGTAGCTGTCGGAGTCGCCGGCTACGAACTTGCCCATCACCGGCAGCACCGAGAAGGAGTATAGATCGTAGGCGCGTGCTAGCGGCGCGATAGTCGGATGCGAGAATTCCAGCACAAGCGCACGACCGCCGGGGCGCAGCACGCGGAACATTTCGTCGAGTGCGAACTGTTTGTGGGTGACGTTGCGCAGGCCGAAACCGATGGTGACGCAGTCGAAGCTGTCGCTGGCGAAGGGCAGCGCCTCAGCATTGGCGATGGCGTACTCGAGATTACCGACGACGCCGGCATCGACCAGCCGCGATCGGCCCTCATTGAGCATCGCCTCGTTGATGTCGGACATCACGACCTCGCCGTCGGGACCGACGATCTTGCTGAACTTCTCCGCCAGGTCGCCAGTGCCGGCAGCCAGATCTAGCACCCGCTGTCCGCGCCGAACCCCAGCCATCTCCACCGCGCGTCGCTTCCACAGCCGATGGATACCCATCGACATCAGGTCGTTCATCAAATCGTAGCGTGTTGCGACTGAGTCGAATACGGCGCGCACCCGATCCTGTTTCTCGCCGACCGGGACCTCCTGGTAGCCAAAGTGGGTGGTCTTGTCGTCGGACATGGGTAAAGTGCGCTCCGTTAGGTTGAGCCGATCATTCTACAGGCATGCGGGGTGTTGGGGTTTGCGCGATGTCATTCTTGGGAAGGGCCGAGGGGCTAGGGCTGTATGCGTCAGACTGTCATTGCCCCCTTGGTCCTAGTTCACCTGTCAGTTCCATAAGGGCTGATGCTGATCTAGTTGCTACCGACGACGGTTTCATGAAGGTCGAACCTTGCGCTTGTGGCCAGCCTTTTCCAATTCGTCCAGATAGTCCTTCCATAATCCTTCTTGGTTCTTTCCCAGGTTGTAGAGATACTCCCAGGAGTAGATGCCGGTGTTGTGCTCGTCGTCGAAGTACAGGCAGACGGCGTAGTTGCCGACGGGCTCGATCTTGTCGATGTTCACGTCTTCCTTGCCCAGCTGCAGCACGCGCTGGCCGGGGCCGTGCCCCTGGACCTCGGCAGACGGGGAGTAGACCCGCAGTAGTTCCACCGGCAGGTTGAAATGACTCTTGTCGTCAAAGGTGATCTCGAGCACGCGCGAGGTGCGGTGCAGATTAAACTCGATCGGGGTCGGCATGTAAGGCTCCTAACAGCGAGCGCGGCCGATGCCGCGCTTGGATCATCCTGCATCAGATGGGTGACTGGCGGCCGACTTCAACGTCGTGGCGCGCCAAGGGCCTCGGCGCTTGCCTAAAGAATGTACTGCGACAGGTCTTCGTCCGCCGCCAGCTCACCCAGATTCTGGTCCACGTACGCGGCATTGATGCGTGATCGGTACCCGGTCGAGTTCGGAGGCGTTGAAGGAGACGTCTTCCAGCAGGCGCTCCATCACGGTGTGCAGGCGGCGGGCGCCGATGTTTTCGGTGCGCTCGTTGACTTGAAACGCGATCTCGGCGAGGCGCCGGATGCCGTCCTCGGCGAACTCTAATTTGACCCCTTCGGTGGCGAGCAGGGCCTTGTACTGATCGGTCAGCGACTCGTCCGGTTCGGTCAGAATGCGCACGAAGTCGTCGGTGGTCAGTGCTTGCAATTCGACACGGATGGGCAAGCGGCCTTGTAGCTCGGGGATCAGGTCGGAGGGTTTGGCCAGGTGGAACGCGCCGGAGGCGATAAACAGAATGTGGTCGCTCTTGACCATGCCGTGCTTGGTGGACACCGTGCTGCCCTCCACCAGCGGCAGCAGATCCCGCTGCACGCCCTCGCGCGAGATGTCGCCGCCGCCGGTTTGCTCGGCGCGGCGGGTCACCTTGTCGATTTCGTCCAGGAACACGATGCCGTTTTGCTCAACGTTGGTCATGGCGCGGAGTTTCATCTCCTCCTCATTGACTAGCTTCGCCGCCTCCTCGTCGCGCAGCAGCTTGCGCGCCTCTTTGATCTGCAGCCGGCGGCGCTTGGTGCGGTTGGAACCGAGGTTCTGGAACAGGCCCTGCAACTGGTTGGTCATCTCCTCCATGCCGGGCGGGGCCATGATCTCCACCCCTAGCGCGGACTGGCTGATCTCGATCTCGATCTCGCGTTCGTCGAGCTCTCCGCCGCGCAGCTTTTGCCGAAACTTCTCGCGTGTGGCCGATGATGCACCTGATCCCTTGCTGTCTTCCTCGAAGCCCGACGGCGGCGGCAGCAGGGCGTCGAGCACGCGCTCCTCGGCGGCGGCCTCGGCGCGCTCGGCGTTACGCTCCATTTCCTTTTCGCGCTCCATCTTGACGGCGATATCGGCGAGATCGCGGATGATGGACTCAACATCGCGGCCGACATAGCCGACCTCGGTGAACTTGGTTGCCTCGATCTTGATGAATGGCGCGTCCGCGAGCCGGGCCAGGCGGCGCGCGATTTCGGTCTTGCCGACGCCGGTGGGACCGATCATCAGGATGTTCTTGGGCGTGATCTCCGAGCGCATGGGCTCCGGGATCTGTGCGCGCCGCCAGCGGTTGCGCAGCGCAATGGCGACTGCCCGTTTGGCGGCATGCTGGCCGATGATGTGTTTGTCGAGTTCTGCGACGATTTGCTGGGGGGTGATCTCGGACATGGTGCCTACCCTGATGAATGCTGGTTCCGGCCGCGGTCCGGTGGCCGTGGCTGCGATGGGACGCTGGGTGCTGGACGCTGCAACGCGCGTCGGCGCTGGAGCGACGTTGCGATTACGCCTCGCCGAGTTCTTCGAGTACCAGGTTGTGATTGGTATAGATGCAGATGTCGGCGGTGATGCCCAAGGCCCGCTCGACGATCTCGCGGGCGCCGAGCTCGGTATTCTCCAGCAGCGCCCGCGCCGCCGCTTGGGCAAATGCGCCGCCGGAGCCGATCGCCATCAGGTCGCGCTCGGGCTCGAGCACGTCGCCGGTGCCGGAGATGATCAGCGATGCCTCGTGGTCGGCCACGCACAGCATGGCCTCCAGCCGGCGCAACATACGGTCGGTGCGCCAATCCTTGGCCAGTTCCACGGCGGCGCGGGTCAGGTGTCCTTGATGCTTCTCGAGCTTGCCTTCAAAGCGTTCGAACAACGTGAACGCATCCGCCGTGGCGCCGGCGAAACCCGCGATCACGCCGCCCTTGTAAAGCCGCCGCACCTTGCGCGCATTGCCCTTCATCACCGTCTGGCCCAGCGAGACCTGGCCGTCGCCGCCGATCACCACCGAGCCGCCGCGGCGCACGGAGAGGATGGTTGTGCCGTGAAACTGTTCCATCTCGAACCTGTGGTTGTGCCTGTCAGGCGCGCTATTCTACGCCGGTGTGACCGGTTTCAGCAGGGGCGTGGGTCGCAGATGCTGTGGCTGCGGTCTCTACAGGGTCGAAGGTCAAGGGTTGAGAGCCAGGGCCGTATCTACTCACACCAGCCGGGCAGCGGCCCTCGGCCCTCGGCGCTTGCTCCCCGAAGTACAGCGCAGCTATGACAAGCCGGCGCGGTACTCTCCGCGGCCCGAGGCATCGCCTCCTTAGCCACTCGCTACTCGCGTCTCGTCACTCGCCTTTCCCCCATGCGTTACCATTGCCAGCCCGTTTCAGACTGCGTTCGATAGACACCATGCCAACAGCCCACTACCACGCCGTCGCTGACGGCGTCTACTGCATCGAGACCGGCCTGTATCGCGACGGTCTTGCCGCTTGTTATCTGATTCGTTCCGGAGACCGACTCGCCTTTGTCGACACCGGTACCGGCAACACCGTGCCCGGCCTGCTCGGCGTCGTCGCGGACTTGGGTCTGACGCCGGCGCACGTCGACTATGTGATTCCGACCCACGTACATCTGGATCATGCCGGTGGCGCCGGTGCGCTGATGGCCGCCTGCCCCGACGCGCAACTGGTGGCCCATCCCAAGGGCGCGCCGCATCTGATCGATCCGGCCAAGCTCACCGCCGGCGCGACGGCCGTTTATGGCGAGGAGGCCTTCGCCCGCGATTTTGGCGCGATGCTGCCGATACCGGAGGCGCGCGTCATCGTCGCCGACGATGGTCAGGCGTTCGATCTCGCTGGACGGATGTTGACCTTCATCGATACCCCGGGCCACGCCAATCACCACGGCTGTATCTTCGATGCGGGCAGCGGGGGCATGTTCACCGGCGATACGTTTGGCGTCTCATACCGCGAGTTCGATACCGCTGCGGGGCCCTGGCTGTTCGCGCCGACCACCCCCGTCGCGTTCGATCCGGATGCCTGGCAGCGCAGCCTGGACCGAATGATGGCGTTCGAGCCGGTGGCCATGTTCCTGACGCATTACTGCCGCATCGATGCACCGGAGGGACTGGTGCAGCGGGTGCGTCAAAGCATCCGCGACCTCGCCGAAATCGCCCTGGCTGAGGAGGCGACCCCAGACGCCGGACGGCAGCAGCGAATCAAGGAGGCGATCACCGCGCACCTGATCGAAGACGTCCGTCGGCATGGTTGTGCCCTGAGCGATGCCGAAATCACCGAACTGCTCGCGGTTGACTTGGAACTGAACGCGCAGGGGCTCGAGGTGTGGCTCAGGCGCCGCGCGCGGTGAGTCGGTTAGTGGCGGCGCCCTAAGGGGCAGTTCAGGCACAACATGAATATCAGCGCGGATAAGAACAAACTACGAAATATGCGAAATACGCGAAAGTAAGCAGGAACTCACCCTGATCTTGGGATTTTTCGCGCTTTTCGCGTGTTTTGTAGTTCAAAGAAGCTCTTCCGCAGTTCGTCGAATCGTTGCTAAGCAGGTTCCAGACGCAGAAAAGGGAACAGCCGCGGGTGCGGCTGTTCCCTTTCGATCCGTGGTGCTGTCGCCGGCCGATCGTCCGGCCGACGTTCTAACCCACGACCGCCTGCTTACTGGATGACGCGGTCGACCACGTGCACGATTCCGTTGGAAGCGAACAGATTGGTCTTCACGACCTCGGCGCCACCGACACCGACATGGCCATTGAAGCGCGCTGACGGCCCTACCTCAATCGTCGACCCGTCCAGCGCCTTTGCTTGGCGCATCTCCATCAGATCCGTTGCGGTGTAGCGGCCCGGCACGATGTGCTTGGACAGCATTGCCGCCAGCGCGGTCTTGTCCGCGAGCATCGCGGCGCGCTGCTCCGCCGGCAGCTTCGCGAAGGCCTCGTCCGAGGGCACGAACAGCGTGTAGTTGCCGTCGGATGAGAGCGTGCTCTCCAGGCCTGTCGCCGCCACCGCCTCTTCGAACGAGTCGAAGACACCAGACCCCTTCAGTACATCGGTCAAGGTTTTGTCGCTGGCATACTCGGGCACGCCGGCGGTTGCGCCGGTGGCACCGTATGGCGCCAGGCGGGAAACCGGTGTGTAGTTTTCCAGGCCGGCGTTGGCGCGTGCCCAGGTCTCCTCGCCAGCGTAGCGGGTGCCCAGCGACAGGGCAGTGAGTGGGCCAAGGCCCATCGCCAAACCGAGGATGGCGACGGGGACGTAGTTAATGCGCTTGGTTGAATCGGACATTGCTCATTCCTCACATCGATTGCATTCGCGGTTGGACAAAGTGTGAACAAGATAGGGCGTTTCAGGTTGCCGACTTGTTCATCTGCTGCCTACGTTGATCCAGATCAGGTTCGGTGCGAAAAATTACAATAAATCCTATTTGTACTGAGTGGTTTTGTGCTAATCCGCCGCTCCGCAGGGCAGCAGGCGGGTCGATTGGTGGCGGGCGTGCGGCCTTCGCCTGCCGTCATGCCCTGCGATATGCCCTGCCGTCATTTCCGGTACAGCGCGAGGAAGCGCTTCGGTTCGAAGCCATCCATGCGTTCCCCGCCGATGACTAACACCGGGACACCGCGTGCGCCTAGGCGTTGCAGTTCCTTGCGGGCGCGCTGGCTCGCGGAGACGTCCATCTCCCGAAATGCGATGCCGCGCTCGCGCAGAAATTCCTTCGCGCGGCGGCAATGGGCGCAAGCAGTCGTGGTGTAGATCACGACCTGTTTGACTTTCTTGTTGACTGGCCATGCCTGTGGTCTCGTGATGAGGGGCGCTGAGCATGTAGCGATCAGACGCTTGGATCGTCAACGTCGCAGCGTTGCACTCGGGTACACTTCAACGCCAACATTCCCGGGAGATTCGCCAGTATGTCAGACACAGCCGCCGTTGCCCGGCGTGCCAGCCGATTCGCGCAATTGGGCCGCTTCGCGCCCGGACTGCCGGACCTCCTCGGCTATCGCGCCGACAACCTGCCGCACGATTTGCTCGCCGGCCTGTCGGTGGCCGCGGTCGCGCTGCCGGTGGGTGTCGCCTATGCCCAGCTGGCCGGCTTCGACCCGGTGGTTGGGCTTTACTCCAGCATCCTGCCGTTGGTGGCCTACGCGCTGTTCGGCACCTCGCGCCAACTTATCGTCGGGCCGGATGCGGCCACCTGCGCACTGATTGCCGCCGCGGTCGCGCCGCTGACGATGGGCGATGCGCAGCTCTACGTTGCGTTCTCCGCGCTGTTGGCGTTGTTTGCCGGCCTGTTCTGCATCGTCGCCAGCTTTCTTCGGCTGGGCGCGCTGGCGGACTTCCTGTCCAAGCCGATCCTGGTGGGCTTTCTGAATGGCGTCTCCATCAGCATCGCGCTGGGCCAGGCCGGCAAGCTGTTCGGGTTCGAGGCGGATGCCAAGGGCATTCTGCCGCGCATTGTCGAGATCGTCGGCAAGCTGGATCAGACCCACTGGCCGACCCTTGCGGTCGCGGTGCTCGCCTTCGCGGTGTTGTTGATTGCGCCGCGCGTCGTCTCGCGACTGCCGGCCGCATTGATCGCCATGGCGGTGGCGGGGGCGGCCGTTGCGTTGTTGGGGCTCGACGGCATGGGGGTGGCCACCATCGGCGCGGTGCCGGCGGGCTTGCCGGCCATCGGGTTGCCGATGCCGCCGCTGGATGTCCTCGGCAATGCGCTGCCGAATCTGCTCGCCGCCGCGGCCGGTATCGCGCTGGTCAGTTTCTCCAGCGCCATGCTGACCGCGCGCAGCTTCGCCGCCAAGAACCGCTACGACATCGACGTAGACCGGGAATTTTCAGCCCTTGGTGCCGCGAATATCGCCTCCGCGCTGTCCCAGGGCTTCGCCATCTCCGGTGCCGATTCGCGCACCGCCATGAGCGACGCCTCCGGCGGGCGCACCCGGGTTGCTGGCCTGTTCGCCGCGGCCGCGGTCGCGCTGGCGCTGATGTTCCTGACCACCCCGCTGCAATACGTACCGGTGGCGGCCCTCGGCGCCGTGCTGATCATGGCCTCGGTGTCGCTGATGGATGTCGCATCGCTGCGCCGTTTCTGGATAGTTGGACAAGCGGGAGTTTGCGTTGTCCGTGGTCGCCACGCTGGGCGTCGTCTGGGTCGGCGCCATCGACGCGATCTTGTTCGCGGTGCTGTTGGCGCTGCTGCGTTTCGTGCAGCTTGCGGCGCGTCCGCCAACGGAAGTGCTCGGTAAGGTCAAGGGTCACGCCGGCTTTCATTCGGTCGAGCGGCACGAACAGGCCAAGACCACGCCCGGCCTGGTGCTGTTCCGATTCAATGGTCCGCTGGTGTTCTTCAACGCGCCCTATTTCAAGCGTAAGGCGCTGGCGGCCATCGACGCCGCGGGCCCGGACCTGCGCTGGTTCGTGCTGGACCTGATCCCGCTGACGCAATTCGACGTCACGGGCATCTACACCCTGCAGGAGTTGGCCGATGAGCTCAAGCGCCGCGGCGCCAAGCTGGTGATGGCCGGCCGCCGGACCGAGATTTCGCAGTGGTTGGACCGGCGCGGTCTGCTGGAGCACGCGCACATGGACCTGCATTTTCCGACGTTGCGACAGGCGCAGCGCGCTTACCGAATTGAGCATGGGCTGTCGGGCCACGGGGGTGCCGCGGATGGCGAATAGGCGGCAGCTAAACCGAAAGGTGTCGAGTTGCCAAAGTCTAGCCTGTCAACGCTTCCGGCGTGCCCGCGGATGCGCCTTGTCGTAGACCTGGGCCAGGTGCTGAAAGTCGAGGTGGGTATAGACCTGGGTGGTGCTGATGTCCGCATGGCCGAGCAGTTCCTGCACCGCACGCAGGTCGCCGGAGGATTCCAGCAGGTGGCTGGCGAAGGAATGGCGCAGCAGGTGCGGGTGCAGGTTACGGGGGGCGCCGCGCACCTGCGCCCAGTGTTGCAGGCGCTGTTGCACGGTGCGCTGGTGGATACGGTTACCGCGGGAGCTGACGAATAGGGCCGGCTCGTTGTCGTTCGCGAGCAGGCCGCGCACTTGCAGCCAGGTCTGAATCGCCTTCATCGCGGCCGAACCCACCGGCACGCGCCGGGTCTTGGCGCCCTTGCCGATAACGGTGAGTGTCGCGTCGGCGGGGTCGATGTCGCGAACGTCCACCGCGATCAATTCCGCCAGGCGTAGGCCGGATGAATAGAACAGCTCCACCATCGCCGTGTCGCGCAGGCTCAGTGGATCATCATCGCCGCCCTGGTCAGGACCGGCGTCGATCAGCGCCGACAGCTGGTCGGCGTCGAAGGTATTGGGCAGCTTGCGGCCGGTCTTGGGTGCACGTACGCCGCGGGCCGGGTTCTGCGTGGCCAGCCCCTCGCGCAGCAGGTACTCGAACAGGCTGCGCAGCGCCGACAGCTCCCGGCTTAGGGTGCGCCCGGACATGCCGGCACGATGTCGCCCGGCGATGAAGCGCCGCACGTCGCCCTCGCGCAACTCGGACCAGTCCCCCAAGCCCTGTTCGCGCCGCCAGCCGACGACCCGCGTCAGATCCCGCCGATAGCTGCTGACCGTATGCGGCGACATCCTCCGGACATGGGCCAAGTGGCCAAGGAAGGCTTCGAGCGCTGCATCCGCCGATTCATCGGAGGGCTCGACAGCGGGCTGGTTGCGGGGTCTGGTTTGGGCACGATGGGTCCAGCTCCGTGCTGGATTCTGCCTGGTCAGCCGCGACGGTGGGCCAAGTCGACCAGCTTGGCGCTGGTGATGGCGCCGAGACGTTCCAGCAGGTCGGTGCCCATGTCTGGTGTGAAGCGCTTGGGATCGCTGCTGCCGATGGCGAGCACGCCGGTCTGGTCGTGACCCTTGATGGGGATCAGCACGGCGGACTGGATGGTGGGAGCCTGTTCGCCGAACAGGGGCTCGCTCTGTGCCGGGCGTAGCGGTCCGCACAGGCAGCGGTCGCGATCGACGAAATCGATGAAGGCGTTCACCAGCGGATCGGTTGCGTGCTGGTCGGGCTCTACTGGAAACAGTTTCAACGCCACTGCCTCGGCGTTGAACTGCTCGCGCAGCGTGGCCTCAAGCGCGTCGCAGGCGTGCGCCATGTCGCGCGCGATGATCAGCTTGACGGTGAGTTCGTGCATGCGCCCGGCGAGCTGCTCGTAGTCTCGTAGCTCGTGCCATCAGATGATTGAGCCGGCCGCGCTCGTGGCCGAGTTGCTCGCGCAGCACCGCTACCTGGTGCTCGATCAGCGAGATGGCGCCACCGGCGCCATGGGGGATATGCAGTTTGGCCAACACCTCGGGGTGATGCACGAGGAAGTCGGGATGCCGGAGCAGGTAACCGGCGACGGCCTCTTCGTTGTCGTTGTTGGTACGTTCCGCCTGGCCGCTTGTCATAGCTCGATGGCTCCATCAAAAACTCGGGATGCGGGGCCGGTCATGGTCACGCTGGCGCCCGCGCCGGGCCAATGTATCACAAGGTCCCCGCCCGGCAGCGTCACGCGCACACGTTCGTCGAGGTCGCCCTGAATGCGTCCAACCACCGCGGCGGCGCAGGCGCCGGTGCCGCAGGCCAGGGTCTCGCCGGCGCCGCGCTCCCAGACGCGCAGCCGGATGTGGCCGCGGTCGACGATCTGCATGAAACCGACATTGACGCGGTTCGGAAAGTGCTGGTCTTGCTCGATGCGCGGGCCGAGGCGCGCCACCGGCGCCTGGTCGACGTCGTCCACCCGCAGCACCGCATGCGGATTGCCCATCGACACCGCGCCGATCGACAACGCATCGCCGTCGAGCGCCAGTTGGTAGGACGCGGCGCGCGCATCGGCCAGAAACGGGATCTCCGCCGGTTCCAGCCGTGGTGAACCCATGTCGACGCTGACCTGCCCGTCCGCTTGGATGTGCAGGCGAATCGCCCCGGCGGCGGTGCCGACCGGGATCTCGTCCTGGTGCGTCAGGCCATGCTCGCGGACGAAGCGGGCGAAGCAGCGGGCGCCGTTGCCGCATTGCTCCACCTCGGAGCCGTCGGCATTGAAGATGCGGTAGTGAAAATCGGTGCCGGCGAGACGTGCCGGCTCGACCAGCAGCAACTGATCGCAGCCGATGCCGAAGCGCCGGTCCGCGAGCCGGCGGCTGAGTTCCGGGGTCATGTCGACGGACTGATTGATGGCGTCGATGACGACAAAGTCGTTGCCGAGCCCATGCATCTTGGTGAACTGCAGCCGCATCAGTTGAGGCGTCCCCAGATGGCCAGATGACGATCGCTGACCACATGCACCTCGAGCTGGTCGTCGAGCCCAGCGGCCTGCAATTGCGCGTTGACCTCGGCGGGCTCGAAGGCCGCGAACAGCGAGTTGTGGAAGTCCTGCTTCAGCACCTCTGCCTCGCCGCCGGCATAGCTCTCCACCAGCGCCGCCGCCCAGCCGGCGGAGGCCGGGCGCATCAGGTCCATGATCAGCACCAGGGCGCCGGGCTTGGCGACGTCGCGCACGGTGTCCCAGAGTACCCGCGGCTCGTGCAGGTGATGCAGCAGGCTGTTGGACAGGATCAGGTCGTAAGCGCCGCGTTCCAGTGCCGGCGACGGCAGTGTGTCGCGGATCAGTCGCGCGCGCTTGGCGACGCCGGGCAGGGCGTCGATGTCGGCCTTGGCCAGGTCCAGCATGGGTTGGCTGCCGTCGAGGGCGTCGCAGGTCGCTTGGGGATAGCGGCGCAGGAAGCGGATGACAATATCCGCTGGGCCGCAGCCGAGATCCAACGCCCGCGCACCGACCAGTTCGCCGGGTCGCTGCTCGTCGAGCAGGCGCATGAATAACGTATTGGACTCCCTGAAGTCGGCCTGCGCATAGGCGATGGCCTGCTCAACGGTGTCCATCAATTCCGGTTCAGGGCGTCGTTGCATGGCCGTCAATGATCCTCGGGCAGGGCCGTCTCGCCGGCGAACAGGTCGTCCAGGGACTCGCGCCGGCGCACCAGGTGGGCCTCGCCGCCGTCGACCATGACCTCCGCGAGTCGTGGTCGGCTGTTGTAGTTGGAACTCATCGTGAAGCCGTAGGCGCCGCTGGAGCGCACCGCGAGCAGATCGCCGGCGGCTAGCGCCAGAGATCGACCCTTGCCGAGGAAGTCGCCGGTCTCGCAGACCGGGCCGACGATGTCCCACGCCTGCACCGCGATGTCGTCACGACGCCGCACTGGCACGATCTCTTGCACCGCCTGGTACAGGGCCGGGCGCAGCAGATCGTTCATGGCCGCGTCGACGATGGCGAAGCGGTGCGTGGCGGTGGGCTTCAGGTATTCCACCCGTGTCAGTAGCACGCCGGCGTTGCCGGCGATGGCGCGGCCGGGCTCCAGGATGATCTCGTACGGACGTTCGCCGAGCCGCTCGCTCAGGGCTTCGGCGTAGGCCGCGGGCTCTGGCGGCTGCTCGTCGGTGTAGCGGATGCCGAGCCCGCCGCCCAGGTCCAGATGGGCGATGTCGATGCCCTGCTGCCGCAGTCGGTCCGCCAGGGCCAGCACCCGGTCCAGTGCATCGAGAAACGGCGACAGCTCGGTCAGCTGGGAGCCGATATGACAGTCGATGCCGACGACGCGGATGTGCGGCATGGCCGCGGCACGCTGATAGACGGCCTCGGCGGCGTGGATGTCGATGCCGAACTTGTTCTCGCGCAGGCCGGTGGAGATGTAGGGATGCGAGCGGGCGTCCACGTCTGGGTTTACCCGCAGCGAGACCGGTGCCTGCACGTCTAGCTCGGCGGCGACGTCGGCGATGCGCTCCAGCTCTGGTTCGGATTCGACGTTGAAGCAGCGGATGCCGACGCTGAGCGCGCGACGGATCTCGTCGGCACGCTTGCCGACGCCGGAGAAGATCACCCGGCGCGGGTCGCCGCCCGCCGCTAGCACCCGCTCCAGCTCGCCGACCGAGACGATGTCGAAACCGGAGCCGAGCCGCGCCAGCACGTTCAGCACCGCCAGATTGGAGTTGGCCTTGACCGCGAAGCCGATCAGATGCGGGTGGCCCGCGAAGGCCCGGTCGAAGGCGTGCCAGTGCCGCTCCAGCGTGGCACGGGAGTACACGTAGCAGGGCGTACCGAAGCGCTCGGCGATGTCGGCCAGAGGCACGTCTTCGGCGAACAGGGATTCGCCGCGATAGTTGAAGTGATCCATCCGCGTTACTCAGAGACCTTCGGCTTGTGGCGACACCGGCCCCGGATTGGCGTCCGGTATGTCGTCGATGGCTTCCAGCCCCTCTGCGTCCGGGTCCGGGACTGGTGTTGGCGGGGCGGACTGCGCCTCGGATTCAGCGGACTTCTTTTCCGGCAGGTAGAGGTCGCCGGTCTGCCCGCAGGCGACCATCATCTGGCCGACGGCGAGCACCGTCACGACGGCGTAAAACAAATAGCGGGCCCAGCAGTGCATGATGGTGGTGGCGATGGCGTGGCAGCAGGTCCGGATGGACGAATGCGACAGTATATCGAGTGGCGAGTCGGTCGGGTTCGGCGAGTGCGAGTGCGGTGTCGCTATGGACGCCTCGATCGCATCTGCGGAGGCGTGATTGTTCACGGCGATTGAGGCGGTTGCTAGCGGAATGGGCCGAAGCGAACCTCGAGGCCGACAGGGCCAGCGGTACAAGCACGTTGGCGCGATACTTGGCCCGCAGGCACCAAAGCCCTTGGCGCTCGGCCCTTCAGAGTGCGAATGCGGTGTCGCCATGAAACTTGACGCATCTGCAAAGATCTCGCGCCGTAAAGGGACCAAAGGGACCTAGGGACCGTCGGCCTTGAACTTGGCTTGGGTCGTGCCATCCGCGTCGGTCAGCGTCAGTTCGTCGCCGCTGATGCGGAAGCGAGCGACCCGCTCCAGGGCCGCGAAGTACGCGCTCTCCTGCTCGCCGGCGCCGACCGGCTCGGGACAGGCCATGCGTGTGGCGGCAATCGGGCCGACGACACGCCAGCTGTCGCCCTCTTGCTCGAAGCCGCCGCGGTAGCTGTTGCAGGCCTTTCCGGCCAGTTGTCCATCGTCGCGCAGTTGCAGCATCACTTCCGCGTCCTTGAGTGCGGAGACGATGGCCTGCTTGCCGTTGTTGTACCAAGTCAGCCGCCAACGGGTGCCGGTCAGGGGCAGGTGCGCTTGCTTGGCAAGCTTGAGCAGGGTCTGTTCGTCGGCGTCTTTGATGCGCAGGGTGTCGCCGTCGATGCGATAACTCGCCGCCTGGCCGAAGGCGTCGATCACTGCCTGCTCCTGCTCCATCAGCGGTGGCGGGCACGCCATCATGGTCGCGGCGATGTGGGGCTCGAAGCTGCAGCTTGCTGCCGTCGCCGTGATAGACGCCCATCAGGCGGTTGCAGCCGGCGCTGCCAGACAGGCGACCAGCCGTCGAAGCGCAGCACGGCGCTGTGCTCGCTGGCGACGGTGTCTTGCATGGTGTCGCCGGTTCGAAACTGAACCAGCTGCCAGTCGACACCCTCGAATGCGGGCGCGCCTCCCAATCTGTTGTCGGCCGCAATGCTCAGGGCACCCGATGCCGCCAGCAGTGCGCCGACGATCATGCGCGTGATGTTGTGTTCGGTCATGTCGTGTTCCTGTGCTGGCGCCGAGGTATCTGTCTGGCGTCTTGATCCGAAGTTCGGGGGGATAGGGCGCGGCACCTATCTGCCCTTACCAGTCGGTTCGCAGTCCATCCGCAGTCGGTCGAAGCCCGTCATCGGGCGTACTCGGCAGGCTAGCGGCCTGTGCCTCGCAGTGCCGCGACCACCTTGTCTTGCAGAGTCCTGGCCCAGCCGGGTTGCGGCAAGTTCCAGCCGATGACCATGCCCACTGCAACCCAAAAAAGGATCGACAACATGTTGGTGTCCTCCGAACGGCGTGACTGATGGAGTGACGATTATGGCATGACATTGGTGATCGAGGGTTCAGGGCGCAGGGCCATACCGATGCGCATGCGAACCGCGCCGGCGCATCGCTGTCCTTGATCCCCTCCCGTTGCGTGCCGCGACTGCAAATGCTGCACTTGCTGCGCCCAGTAGAAGCAATGGCACCCGTCAGGGCAGGATGCGGATCGGCGTACCGTCCTTTACCAGGCGCCAGATCTCATCCATTTCGGGATTGGTGACGGCGATGCAGCCATCGGTCCAATCACGCCCGTCGTACTCTTTCGCGACGGCCGGCGACGTCAGCCAGTTCGGCCGACCGTGGATCATGATCATGCCGCCGGGGCTCTTGCCCATTGCGCGCGCGAAGGCCTCGTCGCGGCTGTTGGGATACGAGACATGAATGGACTTGTGGTAGCTACTGCGCGGGTTGCGCCAGTCGAGGATGTAGTCCCCCTCCGGCGTGCGCTCGTCACCCTCGTGCATTTTGTGGCCGCGAGGGTTATCGCCCAGCGCGATACGGTAGGTGCGGTAGACGGCGCCGTCTTTGTGCAGCTCCAGTTTGCGCTCGCCCTTGCGCACCAGCACGCGGTCGACGTGCGTGCTGGTCGGGGCGGGTTTCGAGGCGCAACCGCTAACCAACCCGAGTCCGGATCCGAGCCCCAGCCAAGCGCCAAGCAGCAGGGTTAATACGATTGGCCTTGGCAGCGCGCGGACCTGGATGCAATCAACGGGGGCGACCGGGTTCTGGTCGTTTCCGGAAATACCTTGCTCAGCCATTGTGGTCGACATGTGATGGTGGACGTTGAAACGGGATTCTACGCCAACCCAGGTCGCAAGGCATCAGTCTAAGCCGGATACTTAGTGCAGATTTATTCGCAGCTTATGGTGGTCTCTTCGAGTCTATCCGCAGTCGCCGTCCGTGGCGCTGCGCTGACCAGCAGTTTGGCCACGGCACGATCGGTCAGGGGATCGCGGCTCAGCACGCGGGCGTTGGCGTTGCGCATCAGCTTCGCGACGCGCTTGAGGGTCAGTATCTGCGGGTTACGGCCTTGGCGATCGGCGAACAGAATCAGCCCGTTGAGGCGGCTCACCCAGCTCGCGCGCAGCGTCAGGGCCGCGGCGCCGATATTGCAGAACTCGACCCAGTCGCCGACTTCGATGCGTCGTGCAGCCTCGGCGAACGCATCGTCGGGCTCCTCGCTATCGGCTTGGCGCGCATCCGCGGCAACGGTTGGGTCAGGCGCGTCCCCGATGATCGGCAGCTCGATCGTGCCGGCCGCCGCGCTCTTCTCCACCCCGGCGCTTTGGCTGGCAACGGGGTCCGCGCCGTCGGCCGGGGCCGTAGTGACCGTCGCCAGGCTGTCGGCAAGTGCCTGATCGGGGTCGATGCCATTGGTCGCGGCCGAGGTGAAGGGATCCGTGCCGTCAGCCTCATGCGCTGTCTCGTCTGTTGGCGCGGCTCTGCTGCTCGTTGCCGGCCCGCGCGCCGCGTCTGCGTTATCGTCGACTGTAACCTTTGGCTCATAAGATGCGGCGGTCTGCTGCCTCTGCTTGATGGCCTCCATATGCAACGACATCAGTGCTTTCAGGAAGGCGTCCCAGGCATCGGCTTTGCCGATCAATGCCATGCCCTCCGGGAGCCGTCGCAGCAGTACCGGCAGCATCGCCATCAGCCGGCTGCGCTCCTCGGGCTGCGTCTTCGGCTGTACGCTCCAGATCAGGTCGTCGAGGGTGCTTAGGGCCTGATGCCAGAGGTCGGCCTCGTCGCCATGCTTGACGTAGATCCGCGTCAGCAACTCACGCCAGACGTCATTAATGAACTCATGTACGACCGTCGGCAGCGTCTGCTGCGCAACCAGGGCCCCAATCTGGTCCTTGACGACGGCGGTCACCACGCCGTTACGATCGCGTTGCTCCAGACGACGGACCAGGGCGCCGACGTTTTCTTGGCCGCGGCGGTCGGCTTGTTGCAGGATCTTCTCCAGCTTCTCGACCTGAGCCCTGAATACATCGGTGTCGTTGTCGAAGTCGTCGACGACGCTCTTGACCGCGGTGCGGATCGTTTCCAGCAGAGCCGACTCGTCTTGCTCGTTCCAGCCTCGGACGGCCGCCGCGATCATGTTCATCAAGCGCCGCGCGGGATGGCTCTGGTCCGAGAAAAAACCCTTGTTCGTCAGTGCGACCTTCAGGATCGGCACCTGCAGCCGCCCCAACTCCGCGTGCAGTCCCTCGGATACCTCCGCGTCGCTGAAGATGCAGTCGAACAGCATCGCGATCAGCTCGATGGTCATGGCGTCGTTGGGTTGCAGCCAGCGCAACAGCGGTGACGATGCGAGACTGCGCAGCATGGCGCTGCTGCTGGGATCGAACTCGCCGATGTTGGCGTCGATGCCGAGCCTTGCTGCCGCCTGCCCGTGGCCGCGCTGCAAGCCGGTCAAGCCCTCCATGAACTGCCCAAACACCATCGGCCCCATCGGGCCTGGCTCGCCAGCAAGACCTGCGCCTGCTCTGCCGCCGTCAGCCGCGCCGGCCATCGGTGAGAGCGGTGGCAGTCCGTTTGCAGCGTTGCCTGCGCCCGAGTTTCCGCGCGGATCTCTAACGGCATCGCCGCCGAGGCCAGCACCACCGCAGCCAGTGTCACCGAAGCCGAATCCACCGCCCAAGCCGCGGTCGCCTAACCCGCGTCCGATTCCGCCAGGGCTACCGGATCGGTCACCGCCGCTGCCTCCCGTCAAGCCGCTGACCAGCTGCGCGAAGATATCGCCTATGTTGCCGTCGAGATCGTCGAGATCGTCGAGATCGCCGCGGCGTTCTAGTTCATGTTCGCGCTCCTCGATCGCCCCCGGCAGCTTCTCGAGCACGCCCTCGTCGACCAGATACTGATTCAACGCGCGATAGACCTTGGGCAGCTCTTCGCCGGCGTAATGCTCGAAGGTATCTAGCAGGATGAGGGACAATTGCTCGCCGGCCCAGTTGACCTCAGCGGCCTTGACGAAGGCCGTGAACACGCGCTTTATCGCGAATGGGTTGCTGTCGGAATCCAGCCGTTTGAGGCTCAGTAGGCCCGCGACGCAGCGGTCCAGTGCGGTGAGTTGTTGTGAGCAGTGATAGGCGGCCTTTGCTGACAGGCGCCCGACGGCCAGATCGCGCTCAAACTCGTTCGAATCCACCAGCGATAGCTCGCCAGCGCTGTCCCAGGAATCCGCATCATTTTCAGTGAGCCGCGCCACGGCCTGGTCACACTCGGTGACAAAAAGGTCGCGGAAGCGGCGCAGCAGGCCCACGCTGCCGTTGGTGAGCAGCGCATGCCCAGAGGTATAGAGTTCCTGGCTTGCCGGCTCGCTGGCTCGCTGTGCCAGCTGGACCATGTCGTCTTTGGCTTGCTTCAGGTTTTGGGCATAGGCGGATGCGGCACCGTCGGCGAGGCGGTCGCGCAACTCGTGCAGCAGTTCCCGCGCGCGAGTTGGTGCGATGTCCAGGCGACTCCCGGGCGCTGCGCCGGCGGTTGATGCGACCTGTATGGGTTTCGGCATCGGGCCTATCTCTGTGGTGACATGGCATTGCTTGCATCTTCATTTCGATGCTCGGACCATAGCCAGGATGTCGATCCGCCCCGCTTGACTGACGAGCATCCTGCCCACGTTCCCACGGGATCTCCTCGTGTTCTTTGTTGATGGTCTGGTGCCCTCACTTTCATCCTAGCGTTCATATCGGCCGCGCTTGCGTGACGTCCCTCGCAAATCCCTGTTTGCTGCAACCGTTCGGTGCCTAGATGCGCCGTTTGCGGGCGAAATCTGCTGACTCGGTCTTTTGATCGAGCTGAATCGTTGTCAGGGAGTGTGGGGTGTGGTGGATTGCGGGGGACGGCAGTTTGTTGCGGAAAGGGCCGAGGGCCAGCATAGCGAAAGCGTGTCGGCTAGCGGTTTTTGCTCTTGGCGATCGGTCATAACCTTGCAAGCGTTGTGGGCTTGTTGCCCAAGACTCCGTACCATGAGTGCCTGTGTTAGCATCGCGGCGCCACGGCTAAGGGATCACATCAATGCTCCGCTTTCTCTTTCGCTTCTTGTTGTTCGTGCTAGCGGTCGGCGTCATTGCCCTCGCCGTCGGTCCCCTGCTCGTGGACCCCACGCCAGCCCCTGGCGCAAGCACGGGAAAGGCGCTGGCACTGCCCGACAGCCACTTTGTCGAGGTGCCGTTTCACGGCACCGATGGCATCGCGTTGCACTATTTGGAGCAGGCCGCGTCCGCCGACGCCACCATGCCAGCCTTCGTCTTGCTGCACGGCTTCACCTTCAACGCCTTCACCTGGAATCGGATGCTCGACAGCTTCGCCGAGTGGGGGCGGGTCATTGCCTACGATCAGACGCCCTACGGTCTCAGCGACAAGCCCTTGCCCGGTACCTGGGATGGCCCCAATCCCTTACTCCAAGGCCGCGGCTATAGACGCAGTTGTTCGCGCTGATGGATACGCTGGAGATCGAGCAGGCGGTGCTGGTGGGTAACTCCTCCGGCGGCACGTTGGCGTTGGAGGCAGCCCTGGCGGACCCGCAGCGTGATTCGCGCCCTGGTGCTGCTGGGCCCCTGGGTGCATGCCAAACGGCCCATCTTTCCCGACTGGTTCGCCCAGCTGCCGCAGGTGCGACGCCTGACTCTGTTGCTGGCGCGCTATCTGGGGGGTGACAGTCCGTTGCTCGACTATTCCTATGCGGACCCGACGCGCATCGACGAGGAGCGGCGGATGCTGACCGGCATCCATCGTCAGATGGCAAACTGGGATGCCGCCTGGGCCGCGCTCCTGAATCACTCCCTGACCGATCCGGTGGAGATCAGCGCGCACCTTGCCGAGGTCACCCAGCCGGTGCTTGTTGTGACTGGTGCGCAGGACCAGGTGGTACCGGTTGCCGATTCCGAGGCCACCGCGGCGGAGCTGCCGAATGCGAGTTTCGTGAGCCTGCCCGGCTGCGGTCATGTGCCCCAGGAGGAATGCCCGCAACAGGTGGCAGACGCCGTCGCGCAGTGGTTGCGGACGCTGCTGCTGGAAGGCGGTGATTGAAGTTTCGAGTTTCGAGTTCCTAGCCCCTAGCCCCCAGCCCCCAGCCCTCAGCCCCTAGCCCTCTCATGGACAACCCTATCCGAGACGAACTTCAGCGCGCCGGCGACCGAACTCCGGGCCTTTGTCTGGTCTTCGGCGCTAGCGGCTACATCGGCAGCCATCTGGTTCCGCGACTGCTGGAGGAGGGCATCCCGGTGCGGGCCAGCAGCCGCAGTCGCGCGGTGCTGGAGGCCCGTGGCTGGCCCGGCGTCGACCTCGTGGAAGCCGACGCGCTGGAGCCCGCCAGCCTTGACACTGCGCTGGCGGGGGTCGAAGTGGCCTACTACCTGGTCCACTCCATGGGCGCCGGCAAGGACTTCGGCCGCATCGATCTGGAGGCAGCCGCCAACTTCGCCGCCGCCGCGGAGCGCGCCGGCGTCGATCGCATCGTCTATCTGGGCGGCCTGGTGCCAGCGGATGCCGACAGCGAGCACATCGTCTCGCGCCGCGATACCGGCGATGTGCTGCGCCGGGGCAAGGTACCGGTTACGGAGTTGCGCGCCGGTATCATCGTCGGTCCCGGCTCGGCGGCCTTCGAGGTCATGCGCGACCTGGTCTACCACCTGCCGGTGATGGTCACGCCGCGCTGGGTGAGCAACAGATCGCCGCCGATCGCGCTCGACAACCTGCTGATGTACCTGGTGCGCCTACCGCAGATCGACGCGGCCAAGGGCGGCGTGTTCGACGCCGGCGGGCCGGAGACCCTGACCTATGCCGAGATGATGCGCATCCTGGCCGAGGTCGGTGGCAAGCGTCCACCGCTGATCATCCCGGTGCCGGTGTTGAGCCCGAAGCTGTCGTCTTACTGGCTGCGGCTCATTACCGCCGTGCCGACCAACATTGCCCGCGCCCTCATCGAAGGGCTCAAGCATGACTTTACCGCCGACGACGCCGAGCTGCGGCGCCTGGTGCCGCAGCACCTGCTTGGTTTTCGCGAGGCCGTCGAGGCCGTGTTCGCGGCCGAGCGTGCCAGCGAACCCGTCGCCGCCCGTTGGATCGAAGGAGCCTTTGCCGTGCGCAATCGACGTATCGACTACGCCTACTACGCCAAGCGCGCCGGCGGCAGCGCCGAGACCAGCGCATCGCCCGCCGCGGTTTGGCGGGAGGTCTCCGCGATCGGGGGTGAAAACGGCTACTACTACATGAACGGCCTATGGCAGCTGCGCGAGTTGCTCGACTGGATGGCTGGTGGTCCCGGTCGCAAGCATGGTCGGCGTCATCCGACCGACCTGCGCGTCGGCGACCGCGTCGACTCCTGGAAGGTGCTCGGCCTGGAGCCCGAGCGTCGGCTGAGCCTGGCCTTCGGCATGAAGGCCCCCGGCGCCGGCATGCTCGAATTCGAACTCAAACCCCGCGACGACGGCGGCACGCGCCTGACCGTGACCGCCTACTGGCACCCCGCTGGCGTCTGGGGGCTGTTGTACTGGTATGCCTTCGAACCGGCGCACAAGTTCATCTTCAGCGGCACCGCCGAGGCGATCTGCCGCCGCGCGGAGTCCTCCTGGTGTTAGGACCAAGTTGCCGGCGGCTCAGGCCAAACAATCGCCCTCAGCGCAAGTCCGCGCGCGGCACCCAGCAGCCATGAAAGCCGAGCGGCACCGCATGCGGCAGCGTCACCGTGGCGACGGTCTCGAGGTCGGTCGCCCGCAACACCAGCAGCTCGGAGCGCTGTTGGCCCGCCCGATAGACCAGGCTCAGCAGCCAGCCTTCGTTGCCGGTCTCGGCGGAGCCGGCGTCGGGGTCCGGCACCAGTATCGGCTCGCCGACGATGTCGAGACCGAAGTCGCGGCAGCGCAGCTCGCCGGTCTCGGTGTCCAGACGCTGGAGCGAACTCAGGTAGGGCGCCGCGCGCTCCGCCGGGGCGCCGATGCTGTAGATGAACCGGCGCGGCTCGCCGAGCGGCTCCCGCTGCGGTCACCGGCAGCTCGGCGCCACGTGTGCCCCAGGATGTGATGTCGCAGCGCTCCGCAACCGGGTCGATCACCAGGCGCTCCAGGTGCGGCATCAAGGCGGGATCATCGCCGCTGAATAGGTCCTCGAAGCGGTCGAAGTCCGGATAGCGGCCGTAGCGAATGGCGTCGATGACCAGCGCGCCGTCGTCGCGGTCGAACGCCTGGGCGATGTGAAACACGAAGCCGCCGCCACAGTCGATCAGCCCCGGCTGCGCGTGTGTTGCCGTCGCGCGGTATCAACAATGCCTGCATGGGCCGGCCGCTGGCGAGCCGCAGCGACCCCACCGGCGTACTCAGGCCAAGGGCGGCGCGCGTGAGGTCGAAATCCGCTTGGGGCAGCAAAAAGCAAAGCCAACGCCGGGTCACGGCGAAGTCGTGGATGAAGCTGAAGCGCGCGAGTTCATGCACCTGGAACGGCGCCATACGGCCGTCGCGGTCGACGCGGTAGGTCAGCAACCGGTTCGGCTTGCCGGAGACCAGACCGAAGCTGAACAGCTCACCGCTTTCGGCGTCGATGCGGGGATGCGCGGAGAACGGCAGCAACGGCGATAGCCAGCGGGCCGGCGGCGGATACGGGTTGCGCAGCCGGCCGTCGAAATCCTCCGTGCCCAGCGTCGCCAGCGTTTGCGGATCGAGCCGATACGGCGGACCGGCCTCCCACAGGGCCAACAGCCGGCCGCCGTGCCAGACGATGTTGGTGTTGGCCGCGTTCTTGAAGCGCAGCCGGAACAGATTCGCGGCGAGCCCGCCGGGCAGGTTGGTGCCGAAGGCGCGATACCGCATGCGCCCGGCACGCTCCTCGTCGACGTATTCGCGGGTGCGCACAAAGCGGTTGCTGTAGCGAACAACCTGCGCGCCGATATCGAAGCGGGTGATATGCCCATCCCCATCGAAGGGGTGGGCGTAGCGTTGGCCACCGCGCTCGAAGCGGCCGGGGCCATTGCGAAACAGCACGCCGTCGATCGCCGCCGGCAGAGTGCCGTCGACCTGGAGGGGTTCGTCGCTGTATTCGTCGGCGATGGTGCGCGTGTTCTCGGCGAGCACGCGCAGCATGTCACTGCTGCTGATGTCCATCAGGTTGCCGTCAGTCCTTCTTCAGCAGATCCGCGAGCCCCTCGAACGGATTGTGCGTCGCGCTGTTCTTGGATCGGCCGGCACCCTTCGGCGCATGACCCGCGGCCATCGACGCCAGATGTTCTTCGTACTTCTGGTGCTCGTTGTCGTGGCAGTACAGGCACAACAGCTCCCAGTTGCTGCCGTCCGGCGGGTTGTTGTCGTGGTTCATGTCCTTGTGGTGGACCGTCAGCTCGCGCAGGTTGGCGTGATTGAAGTCACGTCCGCAGCGTCCGCAGACCCAGGGGTACAGCTTCAGCGCCTGCTCGCGATAGCCGAGCGCGCGCTGGTCGCTGGCCTGACGGGCCTCGGCGACGACGCGGTCGAGTTTATTGGTGTCGATGGTGTTGCCGGTCTTGGCATGACGCGGCGGCAGCTTGCTGGACATGGCGGTGCGGACCTCGTCAGTAGGTCAGGGTCTTGGGTAGGTCCTTGGCCTGCGCCACCCAGTCCTCGACCTGCGCGGCGGTTGGTGGGCGCTCGGTGAGGTTGGCGCTGTCGTTCGTTTCGACGAGCTTCGCATGCAAGTTTTCGGGCTTGCGTGTCGCGAGCTCCTTGACCGTATCCACACCAGCTTGTTCGAGCAGGTCACCATAGACGCCAGAAACACCCTTGACCCGGGCCAAATCGGCGCGATTGGCCAATTGCAGCACGGTCTTGGCATCGCAACCACAAGCGGCAGCGAGTTCCTTGCGTTGGGCAGGAGTGGCCGCCGCTTCGACGAATTGCTCGTTGTTAACGATATCCAGACGTTTCAATGCGTCGACGATGTCATCGGAAATGCCTTTGAGGTCTTTGACGGCTGTAGTCATTGCGATCTCCATGGGGTCGTGACCGGATCGGCGACATTGGTGGCTGATTCCGGTGAATTACGTTGAGACGAATGCGCGGGGTCAACGGGTGGCCGCCGCGCCGAGCACGCCGGACAATACCCTGCTGGCACTGGCCTATTGGCATCGAACGGGGCCAACATCAAGACCAGAGTCTCGCGGCTCGGACCAAAGGATACCGATTATCGGGGTCTAACGACAGCAGGCACTGAAAGGGGTGGACCCCTTTTTTCGACTCTTTTTCCGATTCTGGCGGTTGCGGCATGCCTGCGGCTGGTGCACCCTTTGCGGCTTCTGCTCGCGCGTGCACAGGTCGCGTTCGTGCGCACCGAATGCTCCCGCCGGCGCGCGGATATGGCCGGGCGGCCAGTAATCGCAGCTTCCTTCGGACAATCAGGTAGCAACCAAGATGCAATGGGAACCCGTCATCGGGCTGGAGATCCACACCCAGCTCGCCACTGAATCGAAGATCTTCTCCGGCGCGTCCACCGCCTTCGGCGCCGAGCCCAACACCCAGGCCTGCGCCGTCGATCTGGGCCTGCCCGGCGTGCTGCCGGTGCTGAACCTGGGCGCGGTGCAGCGGGCGGTGCGCTTCGGCCGCGCCATCGACGCCGAGATCGCACCGCGCTCGATCTTTGCGCGCAAGAACTACTTCTATCCGGACCTGCCCAAGGGCTACCAGATCAGCCAGTACGAGCTGCCGGTGGTGGGCAAGGGCCAGGTTGAGATCGTGCTCGACGACGGCAGCGTGAAGATCGTCGGCGTCACCCGCGCGCACCTGGAAGAGGACGCCGGCAAGTCCCTGCACGAGGACTTTCATGGCCAAACCGGTATCGACCTGAACCGCGCCGGCACGCCGCTGCTGGAGATCGTCTCCGAGCCGGACATGCGCTCGCCGGAGGAGGCCGTCGCCTATGCGCGCAAGATCCACCAGCTGGTGCGCTGGATCGGCATCAGCGACGGCAACATGCAGGAGGGCTCGTTCCGCGTCGACGCCAACATCTCGCTGCGGCCCAAGGGCCAGCAGGAATTCGGCACCCGCGCCGAGATCAAGAACATCAACTCGTTCAAGTTCCTGCAAAAGGCCATCGAGTTCGAGATCGAGCGCCAGGCGGACATCCTCGACGACGGCGGCAGCATCGTGCAGGAGACCCGCCTGTACGACGCCAACAAGGACGAGACCCGCTCCATGCGCAGCAAGGAAGAGGCCAACGACTACCGCTACTTCCCGGACCCGGACCTGCTGCCGGTGGAGGTCGACAAAGCCTTTATCGACGCCGCCACCGCGGACCTACCGGAGCTGCCGGATGCGATACGCCACCGCTTCGGCGAGCAATACGGCCTGACCGACTACGATGCCGCGCTGCTGACCGCGAGCCTGGCGATGGCGACCTACTTCGAGGCCGTTGTAGAACAGTGCGGCGACGCCAAGCTGGCCGCCAACTGGGTCAACGGCGCGCTGGCCGCGGCGCTGAACAAGGATGACCTGGACATCGCCGACAGCCCCGTGAGCGCGGAGCAGCTCGCCGGCCTGATCGCGCGCATCCAGGACAACACCCTGTCCGGCAAGATCGCCAAGCAGGTGTTCGAGGCCATGTGGGCCGGTGAAGGCGACGCCGACGCGGTGATCGAGGCCAAGGGCCTGAAGCAGATCACCGACAGCGGCGCCATCGAGCAGATGATCGACGCCATCATCGCCGCCAATCCGGGCCAGGTGGAGCAGTACCGTTCCGGCAAGGACAAGCTGTTCGGCTTCTTCGTCGGCCAGGTCATGAAGCAGAGCCAGGGCAAGGCCAACCCGCAGCAGGTCAACGACGATCCTGCTGGAGAAGCTGAAGTAGAATCGAGACACGAACATCGACGCGCAACCGGAGACCTGGATCATGCCCTTTCAACTTTGCTACGCCAGCACGGCCACGCGCGAGATGCAGCGCGCAGACTTGCTTGAGTTATTGACCATATGCACGCAAGCACAACGCATCCATTGGCGTGACGGGCCTGCTGCTGTTCCAGGGCAGACATTTTCTGCAGGTACTCGAAGGCGATGCGGAAACCGTCAGGGGCTTGTTCAAGCACATCTGCGCAGACCCGCGACACGACAACATCGCCCTGTTGTTCGAAGAATTGGTCTCCGAGCGCCAGTACCGCGACTGGAGCATGGGGTTTCAGGCGCTGGACGGCAGCGAGTGGATGGAATTTCCGAACGACGACGGCAGCGAGAAAGACCTGCGGTCGATGGCGGAGGCGATGGGACGGGCCAAGGAGTTCTTGCTCTATGTCCGCCGTCAGGGGCTCGACCCGTCGAAGGATGTCGGGACACCGGAAGACGCGTAAGTTACCGAGCAGCGACAGCCATTCGCGACTTCGGCGTCAGACGATGTAAGGCAGATCTGATTCGGGTGCCGGATGGGCGCAGCAACGGATAGAAAAGGCCCCGTCGACGATCCGACGAGGCCTTTCTCGGTCGACTCCATCGCCGCCCAGGGGCGGCGGTATGAATCCAGGTAGACTTTCGGTCGATTATGCCCGAGGCATGTCCGGCGTCACGACGACGGCGGACTCACCCGTCTTTCTTCTTGCCGCCGCAGCTCTTCCCGTCGCCAGCGAAGGCACTACCGGCGCCGAAGATCAGCGCCAGACCGAACAGGGCAACAGACAGGGCAGAGATGGAACGCTTGCTCATAGTGAAATCACCCACTGATTTGGTTGTTTGATGTTGCGCCGCGGTGGCTCCCGCCGCGCACAGTCGGAAGATATGTCACGGGCATCGGATTGCAACCTTGCGCTCATCGTGGATTGGAGAATCGGGTCGCGAAAATCCGCTGGTGTTGCCGTCGCGATTGCAAATCGCTCCCACGGGACTCGCGTTACGGACCCGTTCCGCACCCAGTTGCGGACCCGGCCGAGCCGCCTTGGACAGGTCGGCGGAGACCTGCGCGACTCGGTTGACCTTGACTGCCGCCCAACTCCCGGATAGTTTCTGCGCCTTTGTCCTGCGGGTGCGGGACGGTTGCTGGCCGGTCGGGTGAGCGGGTCAGGATCGTCACCGGGCTGTCCGGTCCTATCCAATCCGGCAATAAACCGGTACCGTGCGCAGCCTTCGAGTTGACTCCGAGGCTGTTCGCCCGTCGCTCCGAGCGCGCTACCGACGAGCATCGCCCTCGGCGTTCCGCCTAGCCATCATCACGTCATACCGCTGCGCTACCATTGAATCGATGAATCATTTGCTGCCGATCGTCCTGATTCCCTTCGCGGGTGCGTTGCTTGCGTCCTGGGCCGGCACCTTCGGCCGGTTGGGCTCGGCCTGGGTGGCCGGGGCGGTCACGCTCACGGCGCTGGCTCTGCTGGCGATGCCGGGGCTGGCGGTGATGCAGGGTGAGGTGTTGCTGTGGCACTTGGACTGGGTGCCGGCGATCGGGCTGGGCCTGACGTTGCGGTTGGACGGCTTGGGGCTGTTGTTCACGTTGATGATCCTCGGCATCGGCCTGCTGGTGATCATCTACGCGCGTTACTACCTGTCCGAGCGCGACCCGATGGGCCGCTTCTTCGCCTACATGCTGCTGTTCATGGGCGCCATGCTCGGCATGGTCATGTCCGAGAACCTGCTGTTGCTGCTGATGTTCTGGGAACTGACCAGCATCAGCTCGTTTCTTGCTGATCAGTTACTGGCGCAACCTCGGCGCCGCGCGCCAGGGGGCACGCATGGCGTTGGCCGTCACCGGCGGCGGCGGCCTGGCGCTGCTCGGCGGCATCCTGCTGCTGGGCGAGATCACTGGCAGCTATGACTTGAGCGTGATCCTGGCGTCCGCCGACGTCATCCACGCGCACCCGCTGTATGTTCCGGCCCTGGTGCTGATCCTGCTCGGCGTGTTCACCAAGTCGGCGCAGTTCCCGTTTCACTTCTGGCTGCCCCATGCGATGTCGGCGCCGACACCGGTCAGCGCCTATCTGCACTCCGCGACCATGGTGAAGGCCGGGGTGTTTCTGCTGGCGCGGCTGTTCCCGGCCCTGTCCGACACCGCTGAATGGACCTGGCTGGTGGCGCCGACCGGGCTGTTTACGATGCTGTTCGGCGCCTACTCGGCCCTGTTCAGGCATGACCTGAAGGGACTGCTGGCCTACTCGACCATCAGCCATCTGGGCCTGATCACGCTGCTGTTCGGCATCGGCACGCCGCTGGCGGCGGTGGCGGCGGTGTTCCACATCATGAACCACGCGACCTTCAAGGCGTCGCTGTTCATGGCCGCCGGCATCATCGATCACGAGGCCGGCACCCGCGACATGCGCCGCCTGGGCGGGCTGTGGAAGTACATGCCCTATACCGGGGTGCTGGCCATGGTGGCGGCGGCCGCGATGGCCGGTGTGCCGCTGTTGAACGGGTTCTTGTCCAAGGAGATGTTCTTCGAGAAGACCGTCTTCATGGCCTCGGTCGCCGATAGCGCCATCGTGCTGCCGGTGGTGGCGACGCTGGCCGGGGCCTTCGCGGTGGCCTACTCGCTGCGCTTCATCCACGACGTGTTTTTCAACGGCCCCGGCGACCTGCCGCGCACCCCGCACGAGCCGACGCGCTGGATGAAGGTGCCGGTGGAGATCCTGGTGGTGATCTGTATCGCCGTCGGCATCTTCCCCGGCCTGACCTTCGGACCGCTGTTGGCGGTGGCCGCCGGTGCGACCTTGCAGGGGCCGTTGCCGGATTACAGCCTGAAGGTCTGGCATGGCTTTACGCCGGCGCTCGGCATGAGCGCCCTGGCCTTGCTTGGTGGTGTCTTGATCTATGCGGTACGACGAGCCCCTGTTTCGGCTGCATGATTGGGCCTTAGGTCGCTTCGATGCCCGTGCCGTGTTCGTCGCCATCGAGGCCGGGCTGCTCAACCTGGCCGCCTGGCTCAATGCCTGGCTGCATCGGGTCTCGCTGCAGCGCATGATCGCGGTCACGCTGATCGCCGCGGCGGCGGCCATCATCACCGGGCTGTGGGGTATCGCGTGGCGTAGTTCGGTGCCGTTGACGCCGCTGGACCCGGTCACGCTGACCGCTGCATTCTGTCTGGCCGTCGGTGCGGTGGGCACGCTGATCATGCATCGGCAACGCTGGATCGCGCTGGTGCTGCTCAGCGTCGTCGGACTGGTGGTGTCGCTCGCGTTTGTGAAGTTCTCGGCCCCGGACCTGGCCCTGACGCAGTTGCTGGTGGAGGTCGTCACCATCGTGCTTGCTGCTGCTGGCGCTGTTCTTCCTGCCGGCAACGACACCGAAGGAGTCGTCGTGGCTGCGCCGCATCGGCGATCTGGGCCTCGCCGGTATCGCCGGCGTGCTGACCGCGGGCCTGACCTGGGCCGTGCTGACCCGGCCGTACGACAGCATCGCCGACTGGTTCATCGACAACAGCGTGCCCGGCGGCGGTGGCACCAACGTGGTGAATGTGATCCTGGTCGACTTCCGCGGCTTCGATACCTTGGGCGAGATCAGCGTGCTGGCGATCGCCGCGATCGGTATCTACATGATGCTCGGCGGACTGCGGCTGACCGCGCCGGAGCGTGACGACGGTGGCCGTGCGTGGAGTTGGGATCAGCCATCCGTTGATCCTGGCCACGTTCTCGCGCTTGCTGTTGCCGCTGGCGTTGCTGGTGGCCGTGTTCATCCTGCTGCGCGGGCACAATCTGCCCGGCGGCGGCTTCATCGCCGGCTTGATCGCCGCGGTGGCGCTGATCCTGCAATACCTGGCCAACGGCATCGCCTGGACTCGGTCGCGGGTCTCGGGCCAGATGCACCCGCTGATCGGCCTCGGCCTGCTGACCGCTACCGCGACCGGGCTGGTCAGCTTGTACTTCGGTTATCCGTTCCTGACCTCCGCCCACGACCACTTCCACCTGCCGTTGATCGGCGATCTGGAGCTGGCCTCGGCGATGATCTTCGATATCGGCGTGTTGATGGTCGTGGTCGGCATCACGCTGGTGATCCTGATCCGGCTCGGTGAACAGAGGCCCCGGCGAGCGCGTGGCCTTGAGAGACGGAGGACAAGCACTGATGGAGGCGCTGATCGCCATTGCAGTCGGGCTGATGACCGCTTGCGGCGTCTATTTGCTGCTGCGCGCGCGCACCTTTCCGGTGGTGCTCGGCCTGACCCTGTTGTCCTATGCGGTGAATCTGTTCCTGTTCGCGATGGGGCGGCTCACCATCGGCGCGCCCGCGATCATCGCGCCGGGGCGCACCGCGATGGCCGATCCGCTGCCGCAGGCGCTGGTGCTCACGGCCATCGTCATCGGCTTCGGCATGACCGCCTTCGTCGTCGTGCTGGCGTTGCGCGCGCGGGCCGATCTGGGCAACGACCATGTCGACGGGCGGGTCGACGGAAGGGACACATGAGCGCGCTGTCCGACCACATCGTCATCGCGCCGCTGCTGGTGCCGTTGCTGGCCGGCATCCTGTTGGTGCTGATGCGCGGCAGCGCGACGTCGCTGCGTCGCAACCTGAGCATGCTCGGTGTGCAGGCGCTGTTCGCCGTCTCGCTGATGCTGCTGCTGCAAGTGCAGGATGGCCAGCTGCTGGTCTACCAACTCGGCGATTGGCCGGCGCCGTTCGGCATCGTGCTGGTCGCCGACCGGCTGTCGGCGATGATGGTCCTGCTGACCTCGATCCTGGCCTTCCTGGTGATGTTGCACGCCATCCACGGCAGCGACCGCAAGGGGCGGCAGTTCCATGTGCTGTTCCAGTTTCAGCTGTTCGGTCTCAACGGCGCCTTCCTGACCGGCGACCTGTTCAACCTGTTCGTCTTCTTCGAGGTGCTGCTGATCGCCTCCTACGGGCTGCTGCTGCACGGCGGCGGCGCCGGCCGCAGCCGCGCCGGGCTGCACTATGTGGTCATCAACCTGGTTGGCTCGGCGCTGTTCCTGTTCGCGGTCGGCACCCTGTATGGCGTGCTCGGCACGCTGAATATGGCCGACCTGTCGCTGCGCATCGCGGCGCTGCCGGCGGATGATCGCGAGCTGGTGCGCGCCGGCGCTCTGCTGCTGATGTTGGTGTTTGCGCTCAAGGCCGCGCTGGCGCCGCTGCATCTCTGGCTGCCGGGGGCCTATGCCAACGCCGGACCGGCCGCCGCGGCGCTGTTCGCGATCATGACCAAGGTCGGCGCCTATGCCATCGTGCGTGTCTACACGCTGGTGCTTGCGCCCGGCGCCGAGGGGCTGGCCGAACTGGTGCAGAGTCTGCTGCTCGGGCTCGGGCTCGTCACCATCGTCGTCGGCACGGTCGGCGTGCTGGCCAGTCGCGGGCTGGCGCTGATGGTCGCCTACCTGGTCGTGGTCTCGTCCGGCACCCTGCTCAGCGCCTTCGGCATCGGCGGCGTCGAGGCCATGACCGCTGGCCTGTACTATCTGCTGCACTCCACGCTGGTCGCCGCCGCGCTGTTCCTGCTAACCGACAACGTCGCCGACACCCGCGGCCGCTTCCGCGATCGGCTGGAGGCGGGGCCGCATGCTGCCCGCGGCCAATCTGCTGGGCGGGCTGTTTCTGGTGTTGGCGGTGGCCGTGGTCGGGCTGCCGCCTCTGTCCGGCTTCATCGGCAAGGTGCTGATCCTTCAGGCCGGCCTGAGCGAATGCCTGGATGCCGTGGATCTTCGCGGTGGTGCTGATCACCAGCCTGCTGAACCTCACCGCCGTGGTGCGCGCCGGCAGCACGCTCTTCTTCAAGACCGAGTCGAAGGCCGGTGCCGCGAAATTGCCGGACATGGCCTTTCTGGTGCCGGTGATCGTGTTCGCGGTGCTGATCATGGCGCTGGTGGTCTACGCCGGTCCAATCTACGACTTTGTCCGCGCCACCGCCGAGCAACTCGCTGATCCGGCCGAGCTATATCGAGGCGGTGCTCGGCGTTGCGCCGGGGGGACCAACGGCCATGAAGCAGGTGCTGCCGCATCCGATCCTGTCGCTGATGTTGCTCGGTCTCTGGCTGCTGCTGGTCAATTCCGTCAGCGTCGGCAATCTGTTGCTCGGCATCGTGCTGGCCTGGCTGATCCCGTTGTTTACGGCGCGCTTCTGGGAGGCCCAGGTCCATATCCACAAGCCGCTGACCTTGCTGCGCTTCTTCGGCGTGGTGCTGTGGGACATCCTGATCGCCAATGTCGCCGTCGCCGCCCTGGTGGTTGGCCCGAGCCGGCGCCTGCAACCGGGTTTCATCCTGATGCCGATGCGCCTGCGCGGCAACGTCGGCCTGAGCCTGCTGGCCAATACCATCTCGCTGACACCGGGCACCCTGTCGGCCTTCCTCAGCGCCGATCGCACCCAGCTGGTGATCCATGCGCTGCAGGCGGACGACCCGGACGCGATCATCGCGGCCATCCGTGAACGCTATGAACAGCCGCTGCTGGAGGCCCTGGAGCCCTGATGAGCGAAGCATCCGTCGCCCTGCTGACAGACCCCGCCGTTGCCGTCACCGGCCCCATTCTCGCCGGCGCCCTCGGCATCGGCTTTTTGCTGGTCAGCGCCGCGCTGTTGATGTCGCTGGCGCGGCTGGTCATCGGTCCGGACAAGCCGGATCGCATCCTGGCCCTGGACACCCTGTATGTGAACACCGTGGCGCTGTTGGTGCTGCTCGGCGATTCATCTGGGTAACGACCTGTTATTCGAGGCCGCGCTGCTGATCGCGCTGATCGGCTTCATCGGCACCGTCGCGCTGGCCAAGTTCCTGACCCGCGGAGACATCATCGAGTGAACGCGCCAAAGGGGGCTTGCCGATGGACCTGATCATCGAGCTGCTGGTGGCGACGCTGATCGTCATCGGCGCCCTGTTCACCGCCCTGGGCTCGTTCGGGCTGCTGCGACTGCGCGACTTCTACAGCCGCCTGCACAGCCCCACCAAGGCCACGACGCTGGGCGTCGGCAGCCTGCTGATCGCCTCGGCGATCTACTTCAGCCATCTCCAAGACGGCCTGTCGCTGCACGAGATCCTGGTCGCGGTGTTCCTGTTCATCACCGCCCCGGTGGGCGCCCATCTGATGGCCAAGGCGGCGCTGCACCTGCGCGTCCGCGGCGAGAGCGGGCTGCCGCCGGAGGATCTGCTGGATGGGCGTGATGGTGAGAGGCTCGATCCGTCGGTGGGGCGCGGCGAGTCCGATTAGAGGGCATCTTTGGCGAGCGAGACGGGGCGATGCGGACTTGCGGCGATCGCTACTCGTTGAAATGGCAACAAGCCCAGCACCATTGCCCTTCGGTCTGCACTACGCTCAGATCAGCCGCGTTGTGCGGGGCATGCGCGATGCAAAATGGAAGACCCTGCGGCCCATGTGCTGAATGCAAAGTGCCAGACCTAACCCTTCGGCCCCTATGCATCAGTTTTGGTCACACCCGTCACGGGGTCGTCCACGTCGCATCGGTGTGGAGCATGTGGAGCACACTATCTGAGGATCAGAGGGCCAGATTCGCGCTCCTTGCCTGCCATCGACGCCGCAGTTATCCTTATCCGGCTTACGGCAGGACGCTGACTTTCCCGCCTGTGGGCGTCTTTAAGACCAGCGTTGCCGCATTGCGCCACGACTCGCTGCAATAAGCCCTCGCCTCAATGGTTCACGACATATGAAAGGCAAAGCGCTCTTGTCTCTAACGCTATTAGCGCACGCTAGTAGCCAGGCCACCGCCGAATGTGCCGGCACTCAGGTTACCGATGCGGTCGGAACCCAAGAAACCGCCGTTGTCACATTTCAGTTTGTCCTTTTTTCTCGATCCGCGACCGTGGCTGGATGGACGTTTACGGCCAACCCGTTCTCTTTTTCCCCATTCTTTCTCGGCGCCAACGCTCCGCAGGTCGCAGCGGCATTTGGGTCAGGGTCAAGCGGCGTGGGCACCTTCGCCGGCGTTTTGACGGGATGGACCCGTGGTCCGGCGTCCGGCTCGACCGTGACATTTACCAGCACCAGTGTCGGCAACGTCCCCGATATCGTCGTGTCGGGAACAGGGAATGTCTCAACGACTGATGGCGTCGATGGTGCTCCATACACATTGAGCGAGCTGTTGTATCAAAAGACAGTGTGCGTGAGCTCTGGGGCGTCTTGGGAGGCCCAAGAGTTCCATGGTGGCAGCTCATCGGTGGGCGGGCCATTGATCGATTGGAAACGAGGGCCCGTCGACCCTATTGACCCCACCGAGCAAGTGGGCACCTGGAATATATCCGGGACCGGCACGGATACCAAAGTCAATTATGTGTATGGCAGCACCACGTATAGCAACTCCGTGTGGGATCACGGGGACGGCACCTATTCATTTTGCAATCAGCTAGGTAATGAGACCATCGCCACCATCAAAGCCGGGCAAGTTGCCTGTACGCCTTAGCACAGTATCAGGGGTAGAGCAGAGAGCAGTCCCTGACGCCCGTACATCCGGCTTATCGGTCACACACGGAGCAGGAGACGCGGAGCAGGGGACGGGGTCAGAGCAAGGAGACGCGTTCGGGCTGCTGCGCCTGCGCGACTTCAGCAGGAGACGGGGTCAGGTCTTGCAGCAGGAGACGGGGTCAAGCAGGAGACGGGGTACCAAGCAGGAGACAGGTCTTGTATTTTGCGCGCTGTCGGTTAGACTTCGGGCATGGCACGCCCACTTCGCATCGAGTTGCCCGGCGCTCTTTATCACGTCACCTCGCGCGGCGACGGCCGCGAGGACATCTATCGGGGTGATGCGGATCGGCGGGTCTTTCTCGCGCTGCTCGCGGAGGTCTGCGAGCGGTTCAATTGGTGGGGGCATGCCTACTGCCTGATGACCAACCACTACGACCTGTTGATCGAGACGCCGGACGGCAATCTTTCCAAAGGCATGCGCCAACTCAACGGCGTCTACACGCAGCGCTTCAATGCGCTGCACAGGCGCTGCGGGCATGTCTTCCAAGGTCGCTACAAGGCGATCATCGTGCAGAAGGATACCTATCTGAAGGAGCTTTCGCGCTACGTCGTGCTGAATCCGGTCCGCGCGCGGATGGTCGCAGCACCGGACGATTGGCCGTGGAGCAGCTATCGTGCCACCACTGGTGAGGCGCGCTGCCCGGATTGGCTGCGCCGGGACTGGCTACTGTCGGCCTTCGATAGCACGGAGCAGGCGGCGGTCACGGCCTATCGCCGCTTCGTCGCCGAAGGCATCGGTCAACCCGGACCCTGGGAGCAACTACGGCATCAGGTCTTCCTCGGCTCGGAGCCCTTCGTCGAGGGCCTGCGCCGGCGGCTGCCGCGGGATCGAGATCTGTCGGAAGTCCCCAGTGCTCAACGGCGATCGCTGCCGAAGCCACTGGAGCACTACGTCGCGATGTACCCAATCCGAGACGAGGCCATCGCCGCCGCCTACGCGAGCGGCGGCTATACGCTAAAGGCCATCGGCGACTACTTCGGTCTGCACTACGCTCAGATCAGCCGCGTTGTGCGGAAGATGCGCGATGCAAAACGCTAGACCTAAACCTACGCTACCGCACACCGGCAAATGGCCGCAAAGCGCTTTGGGGCTACTGAGTGGCGTACAATCTGGCCCAGCTGCTGATGGCTCAAGCGGCCTCGCTGGCCGAGCAGATGCCACACCAGCTCTTTGCTCCTCCATAAAGCCGGCTTCGGGAACGTAAGCTCAGATGACTACTATTCGATCCAAGGTCCCCGTCCTCGGCGTCACCGCCCTGGCGCTGACGCTGCAGGGCTGTTTGTCTATCCCCGTCAAGATTCGGTCTGACCCGGCCGGCGCGACCGTGTTGGCGAATGGCCAGGCGATCGGGACCACGCCCATGCAGATCTACGCGGATCGGGTATTTCCGCACAAGCGCGAGGGTCTCGACTGGCATCGCGAAGGCACGCTGACGCTGGAGCGCGCAGGCTGCACGCCCAAGACCATGGAGGTCGACAATGACCTACTGAAGCGCAGCCTGACCGTCGACCTGGAATGCCGCCCTGACGCGCCGCTGGTGACCACGTCCCGGACGGTGCCCGCGCAGCCGGTCGCGGCGGGGCGACCGGCCGTGCAAGGAAGCGGGGCGACGGCCCAGCGCCTGGAGGAACTGGAGGGGCTGCGCAAGCAGGGCTTGATCAGCGTTGAGGAATACCAGTCGATTCGTAGGCGGATTCTGGATCAGCTCTAAGGCGATTGCCGGAAAATCTCGTACCAGATGACGCCGGATTGAGGTTCGCCTTCAAGGAGCACCGGCAGGAGCATAGCTGGGCTACGTGACTGCCGGTGCGACACAGAAGGCGGGCGTCAAGACAAGTCAGCTGGGATGAGATTTGACAGAAATCGCCTAAGCCGCTGCGATCTCTGCATACGCGAAGAGGCGGCTTCTTTATCGCAGCCGACGACACCCGCCCGACGCATCACCGCCGATCGCGGTTTGCAACCGACGGCAGCCGTCATGGCCCGCCTTCTGCGTCAGGTCACCACATCTGGCTCCGCCCGACCGGTACGCGCCTCGATCTGCGCCAGCTCGCGGGCGATCAGGATGAGCGGTGCCAGGGCCTCCTGCACCGGCTGGTCGTGTTTGGCCGGGTCCGGCTCGTACTGCTCGATGTAGACGCGCAGCGTCGCTCCCTGGGTGCCGGTGCCGGACAGGCGCATGACGATGCGCGAGCCGCCCTCGAAGCCGATGCGGATGCCTTGCTTGAACGAGACGCTGCCGTCGATCGGGTCGGTGTAGCTGAAGTCGTCGGCGTAGGCGACGGTGAAGTCGCCGAGCCGTTTGCCCGGCAGGTCCGGCAGCAGGATGCGCAAGTGGTCGACCAGGCCGTTCGCGGCGTCGCTGTCCACCGCCTCGTAGTCGTGGCGGGTGTAGTAGTTGCGGCCGAACCGCCGCCAGTGCTCGGTGACGATCTCGGCCACCGATTGGCGCTTGACCGCCAGCAGGTTGAGCCAGAACAGCACCGCCCAGAGGCCGTCCTTTTCGCGCACATGATCGGAGCCGGTGCCGAAGCTCTCCTCGCCGCACAGCGTGATGCGCCCGGCATCGAGCAGGTTGCCGAAGAACTTCCAGCCCGTGGGCGTCTCGAAACACTCCACGCCCAGCGCCTCGGCGACGCGGTCGGCGGCCTGGCTGGTGGGCATGGAGCGGGCGACGCCGGCGATGCCGTGCTTATAGCCGGGTGTCAGGTGGGCATTGGCGGCCAGCACGGCAAGGCTATCGCTGGGGGTGACGAAGAAGTCGCGGCCGAGGATCATGTTGCGGTCGCCGTCACCGTCGGAGGCGGCGCCGAAGTCGAGCCCGCCGGCGCCGTGGGACAGTTCCACCAGCTCGTGGGCGTGCACCAGGTTCGGGTCCGGGTGGCCATGGCCGAAGTCCTCCAGCGGCACGCCGTTCATGACGGTGCCGGGCTCGGCGCCGAGGCGGTTCTCCAGGATCTCCTTCGCGTAAGGGCCGGTGACCGCGTGCATGGCGTCGAAGCGCATGCGAAAGCTGCCGGAATTGAACAGCTGGTGGATCGCGTTGAAGTCGAACAGCGTCTGCATCAGGTCGGCATAGTCCGCCACCGGGTCGAGCACCTGCACGGTCATGTCGCCCAGCATCACCTCGCCGACCTGGTCTAGGTCCACCGGGTCGGCGTCGATGGTCCGGTACTGCTCGATGGTCTTGGTGCGCGCGAACATCGCGTCGGTCACCGACTCCGGCGCCGGGCCGCCCGCATCGATGTTGAACTTGATGCCGAAGTCCTCGTCCGGCCCGCCGGGGTTATGGCTGGCGGACAGGATGATGCCGCCCTGGGTCTTGTACTTGCGTATGATGCACGAGGCGGCCGGCGTCGACAGAATGCCGCCCTGGCCCACCAGCGCCTTGGTCACGCCGTTGGCCGCGGCCATGCGCAGGATGACCTGAATCGCCTCGCGGTTGTAGAAGCGCCCGTCGCCGCCGACCACCAGGGTGCCGCCGTCGAGCTTGGGCTGCGTGTCGAAGATGGACTGGACGAAGTTTTCCAGATAGTGCGGTTGCTGGAACACCTTGACCTTCTTGCGCAGGCCCGAGGTGCCCGGCTTTTGGTCGTCGAACGGTGTGGTGTTGACGATCGTCGCTGCCATCTTCATTACCCTTGAAATCGAGTTGGTTTGCCTCTAGAACTTCGCCGCTATCGACCGAGCGCGCGGTGCTTGACGGCGCCATTGTAGCGGCTGCGTCACGCGCGCGGACGACCGATTGCCGTCCCCGCGCCAACCGCTTCGAATTCTGAGCCCAATCCATCGAACCCAACATTTTGAACCTTTAGCGTTCCAACCTAATAGGTACCCCATCACCATGACCGTAGATGCCCATAAGGAAACCCTCGAATTCAAGGCCGAGGTGAGCCAGGTGCTGGACCTGGTCATCAGCTCGCTGTATTCGAACAAAGAGATCTTCGTCCGCGAGCTGATCTCCAACGCCTCCGACGCCGCCGAAAAGCTGCGCTTCGAGGCTCTGACCGACGAACAACTGCTGGAAGAGGACCCAAATCTGCGCGTGCGCGTGCTGGTGGACAAGGACGCCGGCACCATCACCATCTCCGACAATGGCATCGGCCTGAGTCGTCAAGAGGTCACCGAGACCATCGGCAGCATCGCCAGTTCCGGCACGCGGCGGTTCGTCGAGGCCATGCAGAACGCCAAAGGCGAAGGCGAGGCCAACGATAATGCCCTGATCGGCAAGTTCGGCGTCGGCTTCTACTCCGCCTACATCGTTGCCGACAAGGTCACGCTGATCTCGCGCCGCGCCGGCCTCACCAGCGAGCACGGCGTGCGCTGGGAGTCGGACGGTCGCGGCAGCTACACGCTGGAGACGGTCGACAAGCCGAGCCGCGGCACCGACGTGATCCTGCACCTGAAGGACGACGAAAAGGAGTTCGCCGACGCCTGGCGCCTGCGCAGCATCATCGGCAAGTTCTCCGACCATATCGCCATGCCGGTGGAGATGCAAAAGGAGAGCTACGAGACTGAAGCCGATAAGGAAGGCGAGGACGCCGATGCAGACGAGGCGGGGGCCAAGGCCGAGCAGCCGCCCGAGTTCGAGCAGGTCAACCGCGGCACCGCGCTGTGGATGCGCAGCAAGTCGGACCTCACCGACGACGAGTACAAGGACTTCTACAAGCACATCTCCCACGACTTCGAAGAGCCCCTGGCCTGGGTGCACAATCGCGTCGAGGGCACCAACGAATACACCGCGCTGCTCTATCTGCCCAAGCGCGCCCCCTGGGACATGTGGGAGCGCGACCAGAAGCACGGCGTCAAGCTGTACGTGAAGCGCGTGTTCATCATGGACGAGGCCGACAAGCTGATGCCGCATTGGCTGCGCTTCGTCAAGGGCGTGGTGGACTCTGACGACTTGCCGTTGAACGTCTCCCGGGAGATCCTGCAACACAACCGCAAGATCGACACCATCCGCGGTGCCAACGTCAAGCGCGTGCTTGGGCTGATGGAGAGCCTGGCCAAGGATGAGCCGGAGAAGTACCAGACCTTCTGGAACGAGTTCGGCCGCGTCCTCAAGGAAGGCCCGGCGGAGGACTTCGCCAACCGCGAGCGCATCGGCGGACTGCTGCGGTTTTCCACCTCGGCCTCCGAGGGCACGGACCAGACCGTCTCGCTCGACACCTACATCGAGCGCATGAAGGAAGGGCAGGACAAGATCTACTACATCACCGCCGACAGCCCCGCCGCGGCCCGTCACAGCCCGCATCTGGAGGTGTTTCGCAAGAAGGGCGTCGAGGTGCTACTGCTGTCCGACCGCGTCGACGAATGGCTGGTCTCGCACCTGCACGAATACAAGGGCAAGCACCTGCAATCGGTAACCAAGGGCAAGCTCGACCTCGGCGACCTGGCGGACAAGGAAGAGAAGGAAAAGACCGAGCAGGCCGAGAAGGAACACGGCGATCTGCTCAAGCGCCTGAAAGACTCGCTGGCCGAGCGGGTAGAGGAGGTGCGCGTCTCCACCCGTTTGGTGGACTCCCCGGCCTGCATCGTCGTCGGCGAGCACGACATGAGCGCCAACCTGGCGCGCGTGCTGAAGGCGGTCGGCCAGGACGCCCCGGACCAAAAGCCCATCTTGGAGATCAACCTCGACCACCCGCTGGTCAAGCGCCTGGAGTCCGAGACCGACGACGGCAAGTTCAACGACCTGGGCATGATCCTGCTCGATCAGGCCCAACTCGCCGAGGGCGGCCAGCTCGACGACCCCGCCGCCTTTGTCGGTCGGCTGAACAAGCTCATGATGACCATGT
>CAVOGV010000009.1:0-85686 GCA_963695445.1 uncultured Gammaproteobacteria bacterium
GACCGCCAGTCGGCACGGAAGCTTTAATCGATAATTCCAACCGTTACCGTCGAGGAGAGAAAGACAATGTCCGAATCAAAAGTCTACGAAGTACCCGCCGAGATTGCCGCGAAGGCTCACATCGACGAGGAGACCTACCGCAGCATGTACCGGCGCTCGGTGGACGACCCGGAGGGCTTCTGGGCCGAGCAGGCCGACGAGTTCGTCACCTGGTCCAAGAAGTGGGACAAGGTCATGGACTACAACTACGGCCCGAAGACGTGCACATCCGTTGGTTCGAAGGCGGCAAGCTCAACGTCTCCTACAACTGCCTCGACCGCCACCTGGACACCCGCGGCGACCAGGTGGCGATCATCTGGGAGGGCGACAACCCGAAGGAAGACCGCAAGCTCACCTACCGCGACCTGTACGAAGAAGTCTGCAAGTTGGCGAACGTGATCAAGTCCCGCGGCGTCAAGAAGGGCGATCGCGTCTGCATCTACATGCCGATGATCCCGGAGGCGGGTGGCGATGCTCGCCTGCGCGCGCATCGGCGCGGTGCACTCCGTCGTCTTTGGCGGCTTCTCGCCGGATCCGTCTGCGCGACCGCATCAACGACTCCGAATGCCAAGCTGCTGATCACCGCCGACGAGAGCGTGCGCGGCGGCGCAAGGTTCCGCTGAAGAAGAACGTCGACAAGGCGCTCAAGAGTGCCCCAACGTTGATACCTGCGTGGTCGGTGCGCACGAACCGGCGGCGAGTCGCCTGGACCGAGGGCCGCGACGTCTGGTACCACGAGGCCATGGCGGGCGTCGTCCGCCGAGTGCGAGCCGGAGCAGATGGACGCCGAGGATCCGCTGTTCATCCTCTACACCTCCGGTTCGACCGGCAAGCCGAAGGGCGTGCTTCACACCACCGGCGGCTATCTGGTCTTCGCGGCCATGACCCACAAGTACATCTTCGACTACCAGGAAGGTGAGGTCTACTGGTGCACCGCGGACGTCGGCTGGGTCACCGGCCACACCTACATCGTCTACGGCCCGCTGGCCAATGGCGCGATCTCGCTGATGTTCGAGGGCATTCCGAACTATCCCGGACATGTCGCGCTTCTGGGAGGTGATCGACAAGCACAACGTGTAGATCTTCTACACCGCGCCGACCGCCATCCGCGCACTGATGCGCGCCGGCGAGGAGCCGGTCAAGAAGACCTCGCGCAAGTCGCTGCGCCTCCTCGGCTCGGTCGGCGAGCCCATCAACCCGGAGGCCTGGGAGTGGTACCACAACGTGGTCGGCGACGGCCGCTGCCCGATCGTCGACACCTGGTGGCAGACCGAGACCGGCGGCCACCTGATCACACCGCTGCCGGGCGCGACTCCACTGAAGCCGGGCTCCGCAACCCGGCCGTTTTTCGGAGTCGTTCCGGCGATCGTCGATCCGGCCGAAGGCACGATCCTGGAAGGCGAGAACGAGGGCGCGCTGGTCATCACCCGGCCCTGGCCGGCCCTGATGCGCACCGTCTACGGCGATCATCAGCGCTTCATCGACACCTACTTCAAGCAATACCCGGGCTACTACTTCACCGGTGACGGCGCCCGTCGCGACGCCGACGGCTATTACTGGATCACGGGCCGCATCGACGACGTGCTGAACGTCTCCGGCCACCGTCTCGGCACCGCCGAGATCGAGTCCGCACTGGTACTGCATGAGTCCGTGGCCGAGGCCGCCGTGGTGGGCTATCCCCACGACATCAAGGGCCAGGGTATCTACGCCTATGTCACGCCGATGGCCGGGGTCGAGCCCAGCGATGAGCTGAAGAAGGAACTGGTGAAGCTGGTACGCACGGAGATCGGCCCAATCGCGACCGTCGACATCATTCAGTGGGCGCCGGGTCTGCCGAAGACCCGCTCCGGCAAGATCATGCGTCGCATCCTGCGCAAGATCGCCGCCAACGAGGTCGACGCCCTGGGCGATACCTCGACCTTGGCGGACCCGACCGTGGTGGAGGACCTGATCGGCAACCGCGCCAATCAGTAAGCCGGCACGGCCAACAGCGGCGGCCTCGTCAGCAGGCCGCCGCACCCCAGCCCCGCATCCGACGCATTAGCAATCATGACGGGAAGCGGCACAGCATCCCGGGCCACGGCCGTTTTCGCGACCTGATCGAAGGGTCTCGTTCGGTACTCCATGACTAGCACCGCCATTCATGGCACCCTGTCCCCGCGACACCGACGCCTCGTTGTGCGTTGAGCCGCGTACCGACCGATAACACCGGGGACGGCACGTCCTCACTCACGCCCATGGACGGCTCGACCTGAAATGCTGTTGGCCGGAATGCCCATCGGTCGGAATGCCCATCGGCCGGAATCCATCGGTCGGAAGATCCATCGGGTTGTGTTGACCGTTAGGATCGGCGCATCATGGCTGCGCACCATTTATTTCGCACTGTTTCAAGAGGTTCAAGTCTTGGATCCACGTAGAGCGGCGTCTATGTCGACGCCGAGAATATCCGTTACAACGGCGGCTATCAGATGCGCTACGACGTGCTCAGGCGCTTCGCCGGCCGCGAAAATGGAATCCTTCAACGACTCAATACCTATATCGCCTACGATGAGGAGCGCGCTCGAGAGGACTTCGAGATAAAAAAGTCAAAGACTTACCAGCAGATGGTGCGCGACTTTGGCTGGAAGGTAACGACCAAGATCGTTCGCCGCTACACCGATGAGGCCGGCAACGTCTCCACCAAGGCCAACGCCGATCTGGACATGGCGGTGGACGTGATGCTTCAGTCGAGAAACTCGATCTAGTGCTCATGGTCACCGGCGACGGCGATTTTCTGCAAGTGGTCAACGCGTTGCAGAACCGCGGCTGCCGCGTGGAGTTGATCGCGTTCAAGAACATCTCGCGGCAATTGCAGCAAGAGGTGGATGAATTCTGGTCTGGCTATCTGATCCCCGATCTGCTGCCCATCTCCTACGAGCCGCGCAACGAATGGGGTAGGCCGGGCTCCTGCGTGCGCGGGGTCTGCACCAAATGGTTTCCGGACAAGGGTTACGGCTTCCTGCGCTTCATCGACAAGCTGTCACCGGACCTCTGGATCACCGACCCACGCGAGCCCGACTCACCGTATGTCAGCGTGTTCTGCCACGCCAACGAGGTCGCGGAAGAGGTAGGCGAGGATTTGCTGATGAACCGGGACACGTACTGGAGTTCTATCTCAGCGAGAGCGAGCAAAAGGACAACGGCCTGGTCGCGAACAACGTGCGGCTTGCATTCGGCGTCAATCGCTGACGCAGAATCGCGAAGGGCCGCACAGAGGGGATGAGGGTAGCGGGCTAGACTCCAGAACAAGCAGAGACGCGCCCCACTTGGAAGCACCACGGAATCTGGCGTAGTTAGGTTAGGACGGCGGCCCTGTCGGCCACAGGCCTGGCCGCCTTGCATCCTAAACTGGGCACGTGATCGAGTGCGGGCCAGCAACAAGGCTCGACGCATAGTTAGGTGGAGCCTTATGGCGACCGAACAAACGCAGATCAAACCCGTCGGACTCGCGCGCAGGCTGATTCGCGACAGCCTGCTCAGCGAACAGCAGGCGCAGACCGCGTACGCCGAGGCCGCACGTAAGCGGCAGCCTTTTATCCAATTCCTCGTCGCGGAAAAGCTGGTCGACAGCCGCAGCATTGCGGTAGCGGCATCGCAGGAATTCGGCATTCCTCTGCTTGACCTCGACGCGATGGAGTTGATGGAACTCCCGTTTGCCACCGTCGACGAGAAGCTGATACGTAAGCACCATGCACTACCGATCCACAGACGGGGCAACCGGCTGTTTTTGGCGGTGTCGGACCCCACGAACGACCGCGCGCTGGAGGAGATTCGTTTCAATACCGGCTTGGCGACGGACCCGATTCTGGTCGATGAATCCAAGCTCGCAAAGGCGATCGACAAAGCGCTGGATGCCCAGGATACGACCATGTCCGACATCCTGGACACGGACCTGGACAAAATTGATGTCGCTAAAGAGGACGATGAGGAGGGCGACAACTCCGATCTGAACGTCGACGACGCCCCGGTGGTGCGCTACGTGAACAAGGTGCTGGTAGACGCGATCAAGGCCGAGGCGTCGGACATCCATTTTGAGCCCTACGAGAAATTCTTTCGCGTGCGCTTCCGCCAGGACGGCATGCTGCGCGAGGTGGCGAACCCGCCGCTCAGCATCTCGGGCCGACTGGTGGCCCGACTCAAGGTCATGTCCCGCATGAATATCGCGGAGCGACGGGTGCCGCAGGACGGGCGCATCAAGCTCAAGCTAAGCCGCACCCGCGACATCGACTTCCGCGTCAATACGCTGCCCACCCTCTATGGCGAAAAAGTGGTGCTGCGTATCCTCGACTCCAGCGCGGCCAAGGTCGGCATCGATCAGCTGGGAATGGACCCGAAGCAGAAAGAATACTTCATGGAGTGTATCAACAAGCCCTACGGCATGATCTTGGTGACTGGGCCCACTGGGTCGGGAAAGACCGTCACGCTGTACTCGGCGCTGAATATCCTGAACAAGCCGGATGTCAACATTTCGACCGTCGAGGACCCCGTTGAGATTCAGGTACCCGGGATCAATCAGGTCAACATGAACATGAAGACCGGGCTGACTTTCGCCGCGGCACTGCGCGCCTTTCTGCGTCAGGACCCGGACATCGTGATGGTCGGCGAGATCCGCGACCTGGAAACCGCCGAGATCGCGGTCAAGGCGGCACAAACCGGCCACATGGTACTGTCAACGCTGCACACCAACGATGCGCCACAGTCGCTGACGCGTCTCGCGAATATGGGCGTGCCGCCGTTCAACATCGCCTCTTCGGTGCTGATGATCATGGCTCAGCGTCTGGCGCGGCGGCTGTGCGTGCATTGCCGCGAAGTCGACGATCTGCCGCGGGAAGCGCTGCTGGAAGAGGGGTTTCGTGAAGACGAGATCGCCGAAGGCATCACCATCTACAAGCCGGTGGGTGCGAGCGCTGCGTTGACGGCTACAAGGGCCGCGTCGGTATCTTCCAGGTCATCAAGGTCTCGGAGGCGATGGGTCGTCTGATCATGGAAGGGGCCAACGCCATGCAACTCGCCGACCAGGCCGACAGGAGGGCTATCCCGATCTGCGCAGGTCTGGCTTATCAAAGGTGAAGGCTGGCATGACCAGCCTCGAAGAACTCAACCGCGTCACGAAGGACTGAACCAAATGGCTGTTACTGCGGCCCAGAAGGCCAAACTGAAGGTCGACAAAGCCTACGAATTCGCCTGGGAAGGCGTCGACCGACGTGGCAATCGCGTCAAGGGTGACCAACGCGCGGCCAGCGTCGCCATGGTGCGCGCCGACCTGCGCCGCCAAGGAGTGAATCCGCTCAAGGTCCGCAAGAAGGCGCAGCCCCTGTTCGGCAGCGGTAAACGCAAGATCACCAGCCAAGACATCTCGGTCTTCACCCGTCAGCTGGCGACGATGATGTCCGCCGGCGTGCCCCTGGTGCAATCGTTCGACATCGTTGGCCGCGGCCACGAAAACCCGTCAATGCAGACGCTGCTGCTCGACATCAAGCAGGATATTGAGAACGGTACGGCCATGGCCGAGGCCCTAGGCAAGCATCCGGACTATTTCGACGACCTGGTCTGCAATCTAGTCGCCGCCGGCGAAGCGGCCGGCGTGCTCGATGTCCTGTTGGACAAGATTGCGACCTATAAGGAAAAGACCGAGTCGATCAAGGGCAAGATCAAGAAGGCGCTGTTCTACCCCGCGGCCGTCATCATCGTCGCGATCCTGATCACGGTCATCATCCTGCTGTTCGTCATCCCGCAGTTCAAGGCCCTGTTCAGCAGCTTCGGCGCCGACCTGCCAGCCTTCACGCTGCTCGTCATCGGCCTGTCGGACTTCATGCGCGACTGGTGGTGGTGATTGCGCTCGCGGCCGGCGGCTTCGTCTACGGTATCGGTAAGCTGCATCAGAAGTCGCGAAAATTCCGCGAAATCATAGACAGCAATGGCACTGAAGCTGCCGATCATCGGCAAGATCCTACACAAGGCGGCAGTCGCGCGCTTCGCGCGCACCCTCTCCACGATGTTCGCCGCGGGCGTCCCGTTGGTGGATGCGCTGGACTCGGTCGCGGGCGCCACCGGTAACATCGTTTACACCGACGCCGTACGCAAGATGCGCGAGGAGGTGGCCACCGGCCAGAGCCTGCAGTTGTCCATGCGTCAGCGCAGTCTATTTCCGCACATGGTGATCCAGATGACCGCCATCGGCGAGGAGTCCGGCGCGCTGGACGACATGCTCGCAAAGGTCGCCGACTTCTTCGAAGAAGAGGTCGACAATGCCGTCGACGCCCTCAGCAGCCTGCTGGAGCCTCTGATCATGGTCGTCATCGGTGGTCTCGTCGGCGGTCTCGTGGTCGCCATGTATTTGCCGATCTTCAAGCTGGCCGCGGTCGTCTGAAGCCAACGATCCGAAGCCCTTAGGCTAGGCACACATTGGCGGCGAACGCGTTACGCATTCCGGGCAGGAGACAACCATGGATTACGCGCAGGCCCTGGCGCAGATGCCGGTGCTGCTCTACCAGTCACCGCAGCGCTGGGATTGGTCATCGGCAGCTTTCTCAACGTCGTCATCCTACGCCTGCCGCGCATAATGGAGCGTGACTGGCGCCTGGAATGCGCTGAGTTGCTGGCGGATGCAGCCGACGACAACGTCGCCAACGGCAACCCGGAAGCTGGCACCACAGCACCGCTAAGCCTGTCCACGCCCGGTTCGAAGCTGTCCCAACTGCGGCCATCACATTAGACCCTGGGAAAACATCCCGGTGCTGAGCTTCCTGCTGCTACGGGGGCGATGCAGCAACTGCGCCAAACCCATCTCATGGCGCTATCCGCTAATCGAGACCCTGACCGCCCTGCTATCGCTGATCGTCGTCTGCAGTTAGGCCCGACGCTGCAGGGCGCCTTTGCGCTGGTCCTGACATGGGGATTGATCGCGCTGGCGGCCATTGATGTCGACACGCAACTGCTGCCGGACGACATCACGCTGCCCCTGCTCTGGCTGGGCCTGCTGCTCAGTGTGCAGGGCCTGTTCGTCGACAGCGAGACGGCCATCATCGGGGCCATTGCTGGCTATATGAGCCTTTGGTTGGTGTTTCATCTGTTCCGGCGACTGACCGGCAAGGAGGGCATGGGGCGCGGTGACTTCAAGCTGCTGGCCCTGTTCGGCGCCTGGCTCGGCTGGCAGTCGCTGCCGCAGATCCTGCTGCTGTCGACGATCCCCGGCGCCATGTTCGGCATTGCGTTGATCACCAGCGGTCGCAGCGAGCGCAGAACGCCCATCGCCTTCGGCCCGTTCCTGGCCATCGCCGGCTGGATCAGCCTGGTCTGGGGCGAGGCCATCACCCAGGCATACCTGCGCTGGAGTGGGCTCGCTTGATCCCGTTCACAGTCGCATTGACTGGCGGCATCGGAAGCGGCAAGAGCACGGTATCGGCCCTGTTCGCACGGCTCGGCATCGACATCATCGACGCCGACGAAGTGTCTCCGACGCGCTGACGGCCCGCCATGGCGCCGCGTTAACGCACATCGCCGCGGCCTTCGGCGAGGAGTGATCGACGCCGACGGCAACCTCGACCGCGCCGCACTCCGCGCCCTGGTGTTCGATGACCCCAGCGCACGCAAGCGCCTCGAGCACATCCTGCACCCCCCCATTCGCGCCGAGATGCAGGCGCGCCTAGCGCTGGCTGGCAGCCCCTACGCCATCCTCGCCATCCCGCTGCTGTTCGAGACCGGGCAACGTGACCTCGCCGACCGCGTGCTGGTGATCGACGTTCCCGAGCTCCACCCAAATCGAACGCGTCAAGGCCCGCAACGGCCTCGACGAAGACCGAATCCGCCGCATCATGGCCAGTCAGGTCAGCCGCGCCGAGCGCCTCGCCGGCGCCGACGACGTCATCGACAACATCGGCGCCACCGAAGACCTCCCCCCGCAAGTCGAACGCCTGCACCGCCACTACCTCTCCCTCAAAAAGGAGTCAGGCCAAAAAAAGGGCAAAAAGGGGTCAGAATCTGATGGCACTAACTTAAGCGAGGGACCGTCTGCAACGCTTTAAAAAAAAAGAAGTCCGGTAAAGAATGGTGGGGTGAAGGTGACGGAACCATTCCTACCACCCGAGAGCCGACCACCATCAACTGTAGTCAGTCTGACGCCGCGCGGCAACAACGCCTTGTCATCTCTCGCGCCGGGCAGACGAAGGTGAGCGATTTTTTCGATGTGCTGCCCGGCCCGCAAGGGCGAGTTAAGCAAGACCCTGGCCGGCATCGAGGCCGGGTTGGCCGCGCGCTTCGACAACCGGGTCGACTAGATCTCCTCCGGCACCATCTTGATCGCCCCGCAGGGACACTCGGCGGCACACATACCGCAGCCCTTGCAGTAGTCGTACTTGAACTCGAAGCGCTTGCCGTGGCCGAGCTTGGTGATGGCGTTGTCGGGGCAGATCCCGTAGCAGTTGTCGCACTCGAAGCAATTGCCGCACGACAGGCAGCGCCTTGCCTCGAACTTCGCGTTTTGCTCGTCGAGGTTGCCCACCACCTCGGCGAAGCCGGACTGACGCCGCATCAGGTCCAGCATGGGACGCACCGTGCGCGGCGCATCACTGTAATACCAGGTGTTGAGCTTCGAGAAATCGGCCAGCTCGTGCTTCGGGGGCGCGATGTAGGTCTCGCCTCGCAGCCAGGCATCGACGTTGCGGGCGGTCTTCTTGCCCTGGCCAATGGCAATGGTCACGGTGCGCGCGGACGGGACCATGTCGCCCAACGCGAAGACCCCCTCGTGACCGGTCATCATGTGCCGGTCGATCATGACCACGCCGTCGCGCACCTCGATCTCGGGCAGCTGCGCCAGCAGCCCGGTCTCCACGTTTTGGCCGAGGGCCTGCACGACGACATCGGCCTGCATGGTCTCGAATTCGCCGGTGGGCTGGGGACGACGGTCCGTCGCCGATGACCATCTTTTCCAGCTGCAGGGTCTTGCCATCGATCTTGGTGATGACCCGTAACGGCCTGATCTCGACGCCTTCTTCCAGGGCCTCGTGGATCTCCATCGGGTGCGCGGTCATGTCCTCGCGATCGCGACGAACCAGCACGGTCGTGGCCGGACAGTCCAGGCGCACGGCGCTGCGCGCGACGTCCATGGCGGTGTTGCCGCCGCCCTGCACGACGACGTGCCCGCGCAGTTGCGGTCGGCTCCTCCAACTCCACCTGACGCAGCACGTCCAGGGCGTCGAGCACGGTCACCTCGGTCGCCCTGCTGCTCGATGTCGGAGCGTCCGGGCAACGGCGCCCCGAGCGCCAGCATGACCGCATCGAAGCCGCCCGCGTCACGCGTACCCAGCAGGTCGTCGACGCGGGTGTTGCAGCGGATCTCGACGCCCATCTCCACCAGGCGGGCGATCTCGCCGTTGAGCTTCTCGCGCGGCATGCGGTACTTGGGGATGCCGTAGCGGATGAGTCCGCCCGGCTTTGCGCGAGGACTCGAATACGGTCACCGCGTGTCCGAGTCGACGCAGGTGATAGGCGGCGGACAGCCCCCCGGGGCCGGCGCCGACGATCATGACCTTCTTGCCCGTCGCTGGGCCGGGCTCGATCTGTCCATCGGTACATCAGGGCCTGATCGCCGAGGAAGCGTTCCACGGAATTGATACCCACGGACTCGTCGAGCTGCCCGCGATTGCAGGCGCCCTCGCAGGGCTGATAGCAGACGCGCCCCATGATGGCGGGAAACGGATTGTCCTGCATGATCTGCCGCCAGGCATCCTCGTAGCGACTCTCCTCGGCCAGGTAGAGCCACTGCTGAATGTTCTCCCCGGCCGGGCAGGCGTTGTTGCAGGGCGGCTTGGCGGTCCAGGTAGACAGGGCGCTCGGTGCGCCAGGAGCCGGTCTTGTTCAGCAGGCTGCTGCCGACGTCCAGCGTGATGGCGAATGGCTTGCTTTTCATGCGTCGGTCCCCCTGGGCCTGGATCAGGTCGAAGCGGCGGATGTTGGCATCGGCGATGGCCTGGATGCGGGCCAGCTGATGCTCGTTCTTCAGTGACGTGCGCGAAACGCCGCTGCAGTTTCAGGTAGTCCGCGACCGCTGCCTGGCGCCGGATCTTGGTGACCGAGGTGATCTCGCCGTGCTCGGCCTCGAACAGCGGGTAGAGGCCGCTCTCCACCGCCAGGCGCGCGATCTTGATCGTGTCCGCGGGGCTCGAGCCCCAACCGAGCGGACAGGGCACGAAGACCTGAATATAGCGCGCCCCCCGCATGCCCATGGCCTTCTCCACCTTGGCCTCCAGGTCGTGGAGCCGGTCGACGCTCGCGGTCGCCACATAGGGGATGTTGTGGGCCATGGCGATCAGGGGCATGTTCTTGCCCTTGTCGAACTCGGCGCCGGGCTCGTCGCCCAAGGGGTTGCGTCGTGGCGGTGCGCGCCCCGCCGGGCGTGGCCGACGAGCGTTGCACGCCGGTGTTCATGTAGGCCTGGTTGTCGTAGCAGATATAGAGCACGTCGTCGTTGCGCTCGAACATGCCCGACAGGCAGCCGAAGCCGATGTCCGTGGTGCCGCCGTCGCCGCCCTGGGCGATGACGCGCACGTCCTGCCGGCCCTTCACGCGCAGGGCCGCGGCGATGCCGGTCGCCACCGCCGGGGCATTGCCGAACAGGGAGTGCATCCAGGGGATGCGCCAGGCGGACTCCGGATACGGCGTCGTGAACACCTCCAGGCAGCCGGTCGCGTTGGCAGCGATCAGCTGGTTGTTGCAGGCGCGCATCGCGGCATCGATCGCATAGCGGGCGCCCAGGGCCTCGCCGCAGCCCTGACAGGCGCGGTGGCCCGAGTCCAGGGAATTGGAGCGGTCCATGGTGGCCTGCACCGTGCGCAGCTCCTGCGTCCAGGAGCCGATTGCCGACGGTGAGGGTGCCGGTCTGATAGAACTTGACTTGTTGATAGGCCATTGTGTGCTCCCCCTTAAGCGGTCTTGGCGGCGTCGACGACGCCCATGTCGCGCAGAATGTTCTCGGCGATGGAGCCGGGCCGGGTGAGCTTTGTCCTCGCGCTCCAGCTCCCGCTTCACGACGTCGTCTTGAGGTCGAGGAACTCGGTCTGTTCCAGATCGTCGCGCCATGGCTCTCAGGAACAGTTCGCGCAGGGACTTGCGCGTGATCGGGCGCCCGCCGAGGCCGGCGATGACGGAGTAGATGGGCAGCTGCGAGCCGTGCAGGGTCATGTGGACATTGTTCGAGACGATGCCGCCCATGCCGACCGCCAGGCTCTTTTCCAGCACCACCACGCGCTTGGCATCGCCGATGGCCTCGAGCAGGGCCGCATGGGGAAACGGGCGGAAGGCAGCGCAGCGTCACGGCACCGATGGAATGGCCCTGGTCGCGCATCTCGTCGATGACCTCCTCGACCGTGCCGATGACCGATCCCAGTGTGATGACGATGGTCTCCGCGTCGTCGTTGCGGTAGGTGGCGAGCAGTCCGCCGGACTCGCGCCCAAAACACTGCTGAAACTCGGCGGCAATCTGCGGGATCAGGTCCAGCGCCTGCATCTGCTTGTGGTGGGCCAGGTAGCGCACCTCGGTGAACGCCTCTGGCCCGACCATGGCACCCAAGGAGATGGGCTCGTTGGGGTCCAGGATCTGGCGCGGCTCGTAGGGCGGCAGGAAGCCGTCCACCTGTTCCTGCGTCGGCACGTCGATGCCCTCGAAGGCATGCGTGAGGATGAACCCGTCCATACACACCATGACCGGCAGACTCAGGGCCTCGGCGATGCGGAAGGCCTGGATATGGACGTCGACCGCCTGCTGGTTGGATTCCGCGTAGAGCTGAATCCAGCCCGCGTCGCGCAAGGCCATGGAGTCGGACTGATCGTTCCAGATGTTGATGGGCGCGCCAATGGCCCGGTTACCGACGGTCATGACGATGGGCAGGCCGAGCCCGGATGCGTTGTACACGGCCTCCGCCATGAACAGCAGGCCCTGGCTGGCGGTTGCCGTGTAGGAGCGAGCGCCGGTGGCCGAGGAGCCGATGGCGACCGACAGGGCGGCGAATTCGGACTCCACGTTGATGAACTCGCAGTTCGCGAGCGTGCCGCCCTTCACCATGGCGCCCAGATCCTCGACGATGTGGGTCTGCGGCGTGATCGGGTAGGCACAGATGACCTGCGGACGGCAGAGCGCGACCGCCTGGGCGACGCCGCGCGAACCTTCGATTTGATCAAGCATGGTCTTTCTCCCGGCGCAGGCCGCCTTGGCGAGTTCGTACCCCGCCTTGGCGGCGGTGATGTTTGCCTGACCCACGGGGCCGGGAAACTTGCCCTCGATGGCCTTCACCACGGACTCGATGTGGATGTCCTCGATCAGCGCGCACAGCGCGCCCAGCAGCACCGCGTTCGGCACCGGGCGTTTGACGTACTTGAGCGCGATCTCCGTGGCCGGAACGCAGCAGACGTGGTCTTCGGGCAGGTGTCTGATCGCGTTCTCGATATCGAGATCAGCAATGGGGCGGGACGTATTGATCAGCAAATGACCTTGAGGCGCGAGTCCGTGGAACACGTCGATGGCGTGGAAGAGGGTGGGGTCTTGGACGATCAGCGTATCCGGCTCCAGCACCGGCTCCCGCAGCCGGATCGGCTTGTCATCGATGCGGCAAAAGGCCACGACCGGGGCCCCCATGCGCTCGGAGCCGAAACTGGGTACCGCTTGGGCATGTTTGCCTTCACGGAAGGCGGCAACCGACAGCATCTCGGCGGCAGAGACGACGCCCTGGCCGCCGCGACCGTGAATGCGGACGCTCAACATGGGATGTTCTCCTTCGGTGTGCTGATATGACGAGCTGTTCCAAGCGCGAGGTCTGATATCCGAAGTGGTGAATCCCACCTTCTTCTGCATGCCGTCGACAATCAGACTCGCTGCCTTCGGTTTCATTCAAGCCTGCGAATGCTAAGTTGTAATCAAGCTCGCGGTGAAACACGCGCCAACATAGCGCTATAAAAGACTGGCTGCAACGAACGGACTTCTCGATCCGAGTTTGAGGCGAGCACGGCTGATCTAACTCAATCAGTGGCGAGCCGCGCTCTGCAGGCGCTGCGCCTCGCACACCACCAAACGGCAACGTGCGAGCCGGCGGGGGATGTCTTGCCTGCACGGACTCAGGCGGGAATACCGGCGGAAAACCCCGGATGCAGCGGCATGAAATCCCGTTGGTGTTTGCGCGGTCGTAAGGGTTTCGGCATCATGAACTGGCATGAGATCGTCAACGACCGCGTCGCGGGTGAGCACGTCGCCATCACCTACTGCCCGTTATGCGGCACTGGTGTCGCGTTTCGCGCCGACGCTGACGGCCACGACTCGGCCGCTGACCTTCGGCGTCTCCGGGTTGCTCTACAACAGCGACATGTTGCTCTACGACCGGGAAACCGAGAGCCTTTGGAGCCAGATCATGAAGCAGGCCATCAGCGGGCCGATGACGGGCCACAGACTCGAGGTCCTGCCGCTGACCCATACCACTTGGCGCGCATGGCGGAGGGCGCATCCGCGCACCGAGGTGCTGTCCACCGACACCGGCTATCGGCGCGACTATGCCCGCTCGCCTTACGGCGGTTACGAGACCGAGCGTGGGCTCTACTTTCCGGTCAGCGCCAAGTCCCGCCGTTACCATCCGAAAGAGCGGGTACTGGGCGTCGAGATCGGCGGCGTGTATAAGGCCTATCCCTTCGCGGAACTCTCGAAGACCGACGGCGATCTGCGTGACCGGGTGGGCGGTGAAGACATCGTCGTACGCTTCGACTGGGCCAACGACAGCGCCAGCGCATTCGATGCCAAAGGTCAGCAGGTGGCGGCGATGACGGGCTTCTGGTTTGCCTGGTATGCCTTCCATCCGCAGACCGAGGTGTTCCAGGCGGATCGTTGACGGACCTGCGACTGCCCCGCGAGTGACCCGGAATCGTCGACGACTGGCAACATGATCGGGTGCCGAACTTCATGTTGGGCAGCTACTCGCTCGTGAGGGACTCCTGCTCCAACGAGAGGTAGATGCCATAGGCATTTCGCCGATGGGTAGCGTCGAATGCCGGCAACCGAGAGAACTCCGACCAGTCAGTTTGCTCGTAGGTCTCGGCGAAAGGAAGCATCTCGTCGACACCCTCGGCCATCTTCTCGCGCGTGTAGCGCAGGTAGTTGAGTGTGGCGCGCACGGCCTCCTGCGGGTTAGATGCCGCGGGTCCGTGGCCGGGGATCAGTCCCTTTAGTCCGGTTTGTTCCAGTCCCTCCAGGACCGTTAGCCAGTGCCGGGTATCCGCGCTGCCGGTGAATGGGATACGTCCCTCAAAGATGATGTCGCCGGAGATCAGGACCCGGTCCGGCTGCACGAGGACGGTCAGATCACCGTCCGAGTGCGCCGCCCCCAGATAGCCGATCTCCAGGGTAACGTCTCCCACCGCGAGCGACGTGTCCTCGGAAATGATGCGGTCGGGCCGTACCAGTCGGGTATCCTCGTTGACCCACGGATAGAGTGAAATCCGACGTTCGGCGAGACGATCGGTGGCCGCGGACGAGTCTAGGTAGTCCAGAATACCGCCGGGGGCAATGATCTCCGCTCCGAGGTCCTCGAAGACCTGCAGGCCGTAGATATGATCGGCATGGTAATGGGTCAGGATGACCGTGACGACAGGTTTGTCGGTCACCTCGCGCAGCAGCTCCAGGAAGCGCTCAGCGAGGGACGGCGAGCCCAGCGTATCGACGATGACAACGCCGTCGGAGGTAACCACGGCGGCGGCGTTGGAAATGAAGCCCTGGTTGTCGGTGGCGATGCCGGCCGCGCCCCTGACGTAGTAGACGTGATCGGACAGGCGCTCGAGTTCCATGTCGACGGTGGCGGGCGGATATCGCCCGCCGATTGCGGTAAGCGGAAGCAACAGTAACAACAGCAAGGCTTTTGGCATAGGGATCTGTCGTCTCGTTCTTGGTTGAAGCGGGCGAGTCGACCTCCGGACCCTGCTCGCCAAAAAGTTCAGCGGAACCGGGGCAACCTCGTCCAGGGCTGTCATGCTGTGGCGGCGATTTACCTGCGCTCGCCGTCCGCGATCATAACAGCGGTTCATCGCACACATCCCCTTTGCGCTTCGGCGGTCGCATCGCGTCCTCTTGCATGGTCTCCTTCAGTTGCTCGGCCCGCAGTCTGTCGTCTTCGTCGAAGCGCGGCTCCGCGAGTAGCCAGAGGTTGAACTCGGCGCCTCTGCCGGGTGCCGAACGAACGGTGATGTTGCCCCCGTAGCGGCGCACGAGGACATGGCTGACGAACAGGCCGAGGCCGCTGCCGGTGCCAACGGTCTTGGTGCTGAAAAACGGCGTGAAGACGGCGTCGATCAGCTCCGGCTCGATACCGGGGCCGTTGTCGCTCACTTGGATGCGGGCGCCCTTGTCCTCCCAGTCGGCGGTGCTGACCCGTATCGGGCGAAGGGTGTTTTGCCCATTTGCCTGATCGTTGACTGTGGCTGACTGCTGACACTGGCTCGCTGCTGGGCTGGCTGGCTCGTAGGCTGGTTCGCCGTCCGGCTCGCCGCTCGGGTCGAGCTTGGACGCGCCTTGCTCCTGAGCATGGATGGCATTCACCAACAGATTCACCAGCACCTGTTGCAGGTCTTGCCGGGCGATGCGGATGGGACGGGTCGCGGCCAAGTCCAGCTCGACGCCGATGCCGGAGCGGCGCAGCAGGTGGGCGACCAGCTTCAGCGTGTCCTGCACCAGGTCGTTGACGTCCAGGGTCTCGATCCAGCCGGCGTAGTCGGCGGGGCGGGCGTATTGCAGCAGGCTGTCGATGATGTCCTTGACCCGATAGACCTGGGCGATGATCAGCTCGATCTCCGCGCGTACCGGTTCGGCGGCGTCGCCGAGTTCGGCGTTGAGCACGTCGAGATTGCCCAGGATCACGGCCATGGGGTTGTTGATCTCGTGGGCCATGCCGGCGGTGAGCTCGCCGAGCGCCGCGAGCTTCTCGGACTGGACCAGCGCGCGGCGCGTCTCGCGCAGCAGCGCGATGGTACGTTCCAACTCGGCGTTGCGCTGCTTGAGCTCCGCGGTGCGCTCCTCGACCTTGTGTTCCAGCGAGTCGGCGGCGTCGCGGATCTGGCGGTTGCGCTCGGCGAGCAGGTCGAGCATCACGTCGAGTTCGCGGGCGAGGGTGCCGATCTCATCGCGCGACTTCACCGGGCCGACGCGGCGATGACGGCCGGCGCGGGTGGCGCCGACCACGGCGCTCATGGTCTCCAGCGGTTTGAAGATGCTCTTGGCGCCGAGGATGCCGAGCAGAGCGCTGATGGCGGCGATGCCGACGAAGCTCAGTACCAGCGTGATCAGCGCGCGGGTCAGATCGGCGCGGAACGGCGCCTCGGAAAAACCGGCGTAGAGCATGCCGACCCGCCTGCCTTCGACGTCGACGATGGGCTGGTAGCCGGAGATGTACCAGTCGTTGACGACAAAGGCGCGGTCGATCCAGGGCTCGCCGCGCTCCAGCACCTGCGTGCGCACGACCTGCGACACACGGGTGCCGAGCGCCCGCTCCCCCGGCGCCAGCGGCACGTTGGTGCTGATGCGCACGTCGTCGAGGAACACGGTGACGGTGCCAATGCTGTCCTCCGGCAGGCTGCCCGGACCGTAGACCAGATCGCGAATGGCGTCGACGAAGCCGAAGTTGCCGTTCAAGATCACGCCGCCATCGAGCACGGCGCGCACGTTGTCGTGCTGGTCGCGCACGGGATAGACGGCGCGGATGACCATGGCGCGGTCTTCGATCCGGCGATCGGTGGGTCTTGCCCGCGGCGTGGCCAGCAGTTCCAGGCGAACCTGTCTTGCCAGGGCCGGGTCCTCTCGGGCCAACTCGGCGGCGGAGTAGATCTCGATGCCGACCGAGGGTTCGCCGAGTAGCGCCTGCTCCAGCAATGGCGAAGGGCGACTTGGCCGGGCTGCGAGCTTGGCCTTGCGTGTCTGGCGCGGGGTCGCGGTCTTCGGCGGTCAGTATGCGGCCCTGACGGTCGGTCAGATGCAGAAAGCCAAAGCCGCCCTCCGCGCGGGCCTGGGTAATCTGCCGCTCCAGCGCGCGCAGGTCGCCATGACCGAAATCCGAGCGGAAGTCGAACGACTCCGCCAGGCGTGCGAGGCGATCGAGCTCGGCACGCTGGGCACGCGTCGAACACGTCGTTGGCCACGGACAGGTCGGTGCTGACCTTGATGAACAGTTGGCCGTAACCGAACTTGCCGCCCCAGTACACCGCCAAGGCGAGCGTCACCGGCAGGGCAAGCAGCACCGGCAGCAGCACCAGGACCAGCAGCTTTCGGCGCACCGTGGTGCGTCCGGCACGCGCCGGCCGGTCTAGGGGTTCGGGCCGCGGGGTGTCGGTCGAGGTAAAGGGCTCGGGGTTCGGGTCGGGCACTAGGCCCGAGTCCCTGGGCACGACCGCATCAGTCGAGATCGGGTTCGTCGTCATCGTCGACGTCTGGCGCGTCCTCGCCCCAGAGCTTGAGCTTGCGCTCCAAGGTCTTGCGCGAGACGCCGAGCTTACGCGCCGCGGCGGACTTGTTCCCGTTGCAGGCGTCGAGCACGCTCAGGATGTGCCGCTGCTCCACGGCCGCGAGCGACAGGTCCGGCGCGGATGTCGGGGCGGGCGCGGCGCCAGTGCCTAAGCCTGCCGCACTGTCCGCGGCGATGCATTGGCCAGGCGGGCGCCCCAGCAACAGCGAGCGCTCGATGACGTTGCGCAGCTCGCGGACGTTGCCGGGCCAGTCGTAGGCCTGCAATTGGGCGATGTCCCAAGGGTCGATGCCGGGGTTCGGCACGCCCAGTTCGGCGGCCAAACGGCGAAGGAAGAAGTCGGTCAGGCCGGGGATGTCCTCGCGGCGCTCGCGCAGCGCCGGCAGACGCACCGAGACCACATTGAGCCGATAGAACAGGTCCTCGCGAAAGCGCCCGGCCTGCACCTCGGCACCGAGCTCGCGGTTGCTGGCGGCGATGATACGGACGTCGACCGGCGTCTCCTGGTTGCCGCCGACCGGTCGGATGGTCTTCTCCTCCAGCACGCGCAGCAGCTTTGCCTGCATACCGAGCGGCATCTCGCCAATCTCGTCCAGGAACAGGCTGCCGCCGTGGGCGAAGCTGAACAGCCCCTCGCGGGCCTGATGGGCACCGGTGAAGGCGCCCTTGACGTGACCGAACAGCTCGCTCTCGAGCAGTTCCGCCGAGACCGCGCCGCAGTTGATGGGCACGAAACTGCCGGGTCGGCCGCTGGCCTTGTGAATGGCGCGCGCGGCCAGCTCCTTGCCGGTGCCGGATTCGCCGCCGAGCAGCACCGTGGAGCGCATCGGCGCGACCCGGTTGATGATGGCGCAGACCTCCTTCATCGGATCGCACTTGCCGACGACGCCGTCGATGCCGTGGCGCTGGTCGGCCTCGCGATGCAGCAGATAGTTCTCGCGCGTCAGGTTACGGCGCTCGGTGCAGCGCTCCACCGCGCTCAGCAACTGTTCGATGCGAAATGGCTTGAGGATGAAGTCGGCGGCGCCGGCGCGCAATGCGGCGATGGCGGTGGGTACATCGGCATGGGCGGTGATGAAGATCACGTCCAGACCGCTGCGCTGCTCGCGCAGTTCCTGCACCCAGTCCAGGCCGCTCTTGCCGGGCAGGCGGATGTCCGCGATCAACAGGTCGAAATGACAGCGCTGCAGCAGTTCCTGCGCCTGCGTGGAGTCCGCCGCGATCTCCACCAACGCGCAATGTCGGGCGAGGCCGCGCTGCAGGAAGCTGCGCATGCCGGGCTCGTCGTCGAGCACCAGCACCGATGTGCCGGGGTTCTGGTTCTGGGGCGGGGGGCGTTGTATGCGATCGTCGTCCGCGCTCAGATCGGGCAACCGATCGGCCGATAGGGGTACTGAACCCATGGCTGAACCTCCACGTTATCCTCTGGTGTCGACCTGCGTCTGCCCGTGATCGGGCGGGATGCGCGGCGGTGTGGCCACGCTCCCAGCGCTGGTTCGTCTCGTGCCAAGCTCGGCGGCTGTTGTCGCCGCGTCGCTCGATCGCGACATTATGACGCGATTGCAGCGCGGAGTGCGTCAAAACTTGCCTGACGCTCGACCCCGTTGTCTGCCTCGTCACCTGTCGAGGTGATTGCGGCGCGTGATGGGCAACGCGCGTCGGCGATAGGTGGCACCGGTCTTGCTGCCTTCAATCGTTGAATCCGTGCCATCGTTCCACGCGGGCATGACGGATCAGCGCGAGTTTGCTCAACAACCACTCCATTCGGCCTTTGACCACCTCGTCAGGAGAGATACATTGGCAGTCGTCGTTCCCGGTTCCGCGGACATCACTGGCGTCATCCTCGCCGGCGGCAAGGCCCGCCGTATGGGCGGCGAGGACAAGGGGTTGGTCGAGTTCGCTGGGCGACCGCTGGTGGAGTGGGTCATCGACAGCCTGCGCCCGCAGGTGCAGACGCTGGTGATCAACGCCAATCGCAACCAAGACCGCTACGCCAGCTACGGCTATCCGGTCATCGCCGATGCCATGGCGGATTTTCAGGGCCCGCTGGCCGGCTTTTCCAGCGCGTTGGCGGCGGTGCGGACGCCCTGGATCGTTACCGTCCCCTGCGACGGACCCTACCCTGCCCCAGATCTCGTCCAGCGCCTGTGCAACGCGCTGGCGGAGCAAGGCGCTGAGCTGGCGGTCGCCTCGGACGGACAACGGATGCAGCCGGTCTATGCGCTGATTCCGCGGGCATTGGCACCGAGCCTAGAGGCCTTTCTCGCCGCCGGGGAGCGCAAGATCGATCGCTGGTACGCCCAACACCGCACCGCCCTTGCCGAGTTCGCCGACCGGCCGGACTGTTTCGCCAACATCAATTCCGCCGAGGACGTCGCGCGACTGCGTCGGGAGCACCCATGAGCATCCACTGCGACGTTCCGCTGCTCGGCTTCTGTGCCTTCAGCGGCACCGGCAAGACCACGCTACTGACGCGATTGATCCCGCTACTGCGGGCCGAGGGACTGCGGCTCGGGGTGATCAAGCACGCCCACCACGACTTCGACATCGATCAGCCAGGCAAGGACAGCCGCCGCCTGCGCGACTCCGGCGCCGAGCAGATGCTGATCGCCTCGCGCCACCGCATGGCCTTCATTCGTGAATGCAAGGGTCCAGAGCGCGAGCCGCGCCTGGCCGAGCTGTTGCACTGCGTCGACACCCGCGCGTTGGACTTGGTGCTGGTGGAAGGTTTCAAGCGCGAGCCGATTCCGAAGATCGAACTGCATCGACCGTCTCTGGGCAAACCGCTCATCCATGCCGCCGACCGGCATGTGATCGCCATCGCCAGCGACGCGCCGTTGACGCCGCTGCGCGCTATGCCGGTGCTGGATCTGAATCGCCCGGAGCTGATCCGGGACTTCGTGCTGGGTTGGATGGAGGCAGCGCGGCCGGTGGCGCGGGCTGGCTGATCTGCTGGTCGGACTGGGCGTCGCGCTCGCTGAAAGAATGTCCCTCGCGCTTGAGCTGCTGGGTGAGCACCTCGATTTGCACGTCCAGATCCTCAACGTCGCTCTCGAGTAGCCTTTGCTGCTGCTCCTGAAAGGCGTCCTCGATGGTAATGAGCGCGTGGCGGAAGCGTTCGTCAAGATCGGGCGCGGCAACCCGGGCGTGAGTCTTCGCGTATCCCTGGACGACGCGTTCAACGCCCTCGAGGTAAACGACCAAGAACTTGCTCGCCCGTCGCAGATCGCGTGGGATCTTCTTCCAAGCGGCGCAGGATCTGTGTCGCCAGCGCCGTGATGCGTGCCAGTCGGCGGTTGAGCTCGGGCTGTCGGATGTCGCGACTCGACTGCTCGATGGCAGCGATGGAACGCTCTGCCTGTGCAAGCATGGTGCGTGCGCTCGCGCTGACGCCGCGCCGCCCGCTGAAGAGTCTGCTCCTGTTCAGGTCGAAGCCGTAAGTCAGGTAACAACCGAGCAGAGCGACGATGCCGAAGGCGGCGGCGATGGCCGGATGGTGACCCACGCCAAGCCATGCGGTGATCGCTGTAGCGAGGCTGACAAGCACGCTACCCAGCGTCTTGAGCGGCCAAGGTTCAGCGCCGAGCTTTCCGGCTGATATCAGACCGCGCCGCATCAGCATTGCACCAGCCAGGAACAGGCCGTAGCCAATCGCATCCCCCACCAGAAGCAGGAGTTGTCCGCGCGCCAAGGCAACCATCGCCGCGGCAGCGACCGGCAGCGGCAGGACGAACAGCAGCCAGCCGGTGGCTGCGCGCGGCCGATCGGTGGCTGTGCGGTCGCCGTCCACGTTCCGGGATAAGCTCCGGGACAAACGCTGCTGTAGCAGCATGAACAGGGTCACGGCGATCAGGACGATGACACCAAGCAGCAGCAAGCGTTTCATGACCTGGGGCTCCGCCAGTCAGGCGCGACGACGCGTGTGCTGAACGCCACCAGCAGTCGCCGTGGACGTGCAGGAGGCCAGCAGGGCCTGTGCCGACGCGACGCCGATGGCGGCGAGGATCAGCAGGATACCCACAAGCTTGCGCACGGGATCGGGCATGGGGTCTAGCACTCCGGTGAGTCGAGCGGGTTTCTGACAATCTCGACGGCGACGGCCGATCGACGCCGAGGATCGAGCTTTGATCGGCAACTGCCGGTTCCGTGAAAGCCGCCTCCTGCGATGGAGAGGCTACGCGGATCTAGGGTCGTGGTCCGAGTCGCTCAATCCAGGGCAAAGGGCTCCACCGTCACGCGCTCGCCGGGCTGAACGTCGCCGCACTCGGGGCCGAGCACGATGAAGCAGTCGCCCTCGCTCATGGAGCGCAGCACGCCCGAGCCCTGGGAGCCGCTGCCGACGACGACCGGGTTGCCGTCCGCATCCCAGGACAGTCGACCGCGGCGATACTCGGTGCGACCAGGCTTATGCCGCAGGCGATCGTCGCAGCGGGCCTGAAAGCGCACGCGCTGGCTGTTGGGCTCGCCGCTCAGCCGCCGCAGCGCCGGGCGAACGAACTGCTGAAAGGTCGTCATCACCGCCACCGGGTTGCCGGGCAGGCCGAAGAACAGCGCACCGTTCAGCGAGGCAAAGGTCAGCGGCCGGCCTGGCTTGATCGCGACCTTGTTGAAGTGCACCTCGCCCAGACGCCGAATGGTGGTGACGATGTGATCCGCCTCGCCGACCGAGATGCCGCCGGTGGTCAGCACCAGATCGGCCCGACGCGCGCCCTCCAACAGCGCGTCTTCGAGCGCCTTCGGGTCGTCCCGAACCAGTCCCAGGTCGATGCCCTCGACATCGAGTTCGCGCAGCATCCCGAGCATTGTCCAGCTGTTGCTGTTGTAGATCTCGCCGGGGCCGAGGGCTTCACCGATCGTGCGGATCTCGTCGCCGCTGGCAAAATAGGCAACCCGCACGCGCCGGTGCACAACCACCTCGCCGATGCCCAGCGACGCGAGCAGCCCCATACGCGCCGGCGTGATGCGGCTGCCAGCGGCCAGCACGGTGCTGTCCGCCGCGATGTCCTCGCCCGCTTGGCGCACGTTGCCGCCCGGCTTCTCGCCGGCGGGGATGCGCACCAGATCGCCGTCCGCGGAGACCCGCTCCTGGATCACCACGGTGTCGAGTTGTTCCGGCATCGGCGCACCGGTCATGATGCGCACGCAACCACCGGATGGTACCGCGCCGTCGAACGGATGACCGGCGAAGGCCGAACCGCACAGGCGCAGTTGTACGTCATCGCCACCGATGTCGGCGGCGCGCACGGCATAGCCGTCCATCGCCGAGTTGCGATGGGGCGGCACGTTCATCGGCGAGATCAGGTCCGCGGCCAGCACGCGGCCCAAGCCCTCCCGCAGCGGAATCGTCTCGGTCTCAGGCACCGCACGCACCAGCCGGCGGATGATCTGGTGGGCGTCGTCGGCGGAAATGGAGTTGTCGTAGGGGTCCTGACAACTGGGGGTGTTCGTCATGATGGTCGCGAGGTCGGGCAGTTCGTTACAGAATATACCTGCTTCGGCTGGCCGGCAGAAGCGTTGCCAAGCGGGGCGTGCGGCATTGACGTAGACTGACGCCAAGCTGACCATTGCGGAAACACCATCCTTCACGCGTTCATGGCCCGATTACTGGACGGAGGAAGAGCGCGGCGAATTCTGCGCTTGGATTGCAAGCAATCCAGTGGCTGGCGATGTCGTTCCTGGGACTGGCGGTGTCGGCAAAGTCCGCTGGTCGAGGGCTGGCAGCGGCAAGCAAGGCGGTGTCCGGGTCATTTATTACAACCGATTGGCGGACGCACGCATCTGGCTGCTTCTGAAATACGCCAAGAGCGCGCGAGACAATTTGTCAGCCCATGTGCTCAATTTCGCGCGGGAGATGTTGGATCATGCCGAAGACTGCACAAGAACTCCTTGAACGAGACGCTGAGCGGGATATCGGCGCCGAATTGCTCGAATCCATCCGCGAGCTGACGGCTGGAGCGACGGGTGCCATCCATAGCCCAGTGGCGCTTGCACGCTATCGGGTCAAGATGTCGCAAAGTGAATTCGCCAGACTGCTGGGCGTCTCGGTGCGCACCCTGCAGGAATGGGAGCAGGGCCGGCGCGGACCGAGCGGCGCGGCACGATCCCTCATTCGTGTCGCGCAGGAACGCCCGGAGGTCCTTCGTGAGTTGTTTCTCGATCAGGTCGCCTGAGACTGCAAGCCGGCTCTGGATATCACGCAATCTGCTGTCGGCCCAGGCAGTCGCATCCATCCAATTGGATGGGCGACTCGGGCGGGTGCAGACTCACTATGACTGGCCGCATTCTCTAGATTCCGCGAGACGGGGGAATCGGCCTGGATTCTCTTGGTTTCCTTCGAGATCCCAGCAAAGAACTCGGTCGGCGGGAGAACCCGGAGGTGCTGCGACCGGCAGACCTCGCGGATCGCGGCGTCTTTGCGCTGCTGGGCGAGCCTGGGATTGGCAAAACCGCGCTGCTAAAGTGTGTGAGTCGCCTGCAACTCTGCCTCCATCGACCCTGGTTGGGCGGGATTGCCTCAGTCTTCATTCACGCGTCTTATGCCGAACTCCCCTTTGAATAGCCCGTTGCCGCTAGACCGACGCCTGCCTGCGGACGCCTGGGCCTGGGTCGATGACCATGCCTGCGCGCTTCGGCTGGCATGCGTGTCCGTGACCGATGCGGCGGGCCGTGTGCTGGCGGCTGCGGTCTGCGCTGATAGCGATGTGCCCGAACGGCCGCTGGCTGCGGGTGACGGCTATGCCGTGTTGGCGGCGGCGACCGCAGGTGCCGGGGCCTACAGTCCGCTGCCGCTGCAAGTGCGCGAGCCCGACGTTGCTGCCGACCCAGAAGCCGCGCTACCGACCGGTGCGGCTCAGCCGGTCGTTTGGGGGCATCCGCTGCCGCCCAGTTCCGATGCGGTGTTGCCTTTGGACGACGCGGAGCCAACCGCCGACGGGATCGAGGTGTACGCGGCGGTCGCGTCCGGCGAGCGAGTCAGCCAGGTCGGCGACGAGTGCGTCGCCCGTGACGTCGTGCTCCACCCCGGCCGACCATTGCGCCCGCAAGACCTAGCAATGCTTCGTCTGCTCGGCATCGCAGAGATCGATGTCGTCCGATCGCCGCGGGTGGGTCTGGTGTCGAGTCGCGCCGAGCGGGACGATGTCGACGGCGATATGCTGCGGGCGTTGATCGTGCGCGACGGCGGCACGGTCGTCTCGCGCGGTTTTGCCGACGGCGACCCGGAGCGACTCGCGAAACTGATGGCCGCGGACGACCTGGACCTGCTGCTCTGTGTCGGCGGCACCGGACTTGGCACCAACGACCGGTCGCCGTCGGTGCTGGCGGAACTGGGTCGGGTCGACATACGTGGAGTTGCCATCGGCCCGGGCGACACGCTGACGCTGGGCAGGATCGGGGCAACGCCGATCTGTTTGTTGCCGGGGCCAGCGCTGGCCTGTTTCAGCGCCTATGAGCTGGTGGTCGGACGGCTGGTGCGACGGCTCGCGGGCCGCAATCCGGACTGGCCGCATGCCGTTTGCGAGGCGACCCTGGCACGCAAGATCGCCTCGCCTCTGGGCACCTTGCAGCTCTGCCGGGTACGTTTACGGGACGGGTTGGCCGAGCCGCTGGACCTGGCCGGCGGTCGACTGTTGCGCAGCGCCGTCGATGCTGACGGCTTCGTGCTCGTGCCCCTGCAGTGCGAGGGCTATCCAGAGGGCGAGCGGGTTCAGGTTTTTCTGTTCTGACAACGGGGGAGAAGGCATGGTCGACGCGCGCAGCATGGCGGACAAGCGCAACGCCGCACGCCAGCGACAGTTCCTGGACGTTGCCACCTCGGAAGAGGCCGCCAGTCGGTTTCAGGCCGCGCTCAGGCTTGCGCCCGTCGGTGTCGAGTCTGTCCCCCTGGCAACACTGCTCGGCCGAGTGCTCGGCGAGGACGTGGTCGCGCCGGTGGACGTGCCGGGCTTCGATCGCGCCAATGTCGACGGCTTTGCGGTGCGCGCGGACGATACCGCCGGCGCCACCGATGCCGCACCCGCTGTGCTGCAACTGACCGGCGAGGTGCTGACCCCCGGCGTTGCGCCGAACCTGACCGTCCAGTCGGGCCAAGCGACACTGATCGCCACCGGCGGCATGTTGCCCCGCGGCGCCGATGCCGTGGTGTTGGTTGAAGACACCGACCTGGTGGACGATGCTGCTGACGGAGATGGCGCCCAATCCGTTGCAATCCGCTGCCCGGTCCCGGCCGGCGCCTTCGTCTCCTTCGCTGGCACCGACGTCGGCCGCGGCGAGACCGTGCTGCGCGCCGGCCAGCTGCTCAGCTCGCGCGAGATCGGCGTGCTGGCGGCGCTGGGTCTGGCCGAGGTGCCGGTCTATCGGCGCCCGCGGGTGGCCGTGATTTCCACTGGCGACGAGATCGTCGCGCCCGGAGAGCCGCTGCGGACCGGCGGCGTTTACGACTCCAACGGCGCCATCGTCGCCGCCGCCGTCGAGGAACTGGGCTGCGAGGCGGTGCGGCTCGGCGCGGTGGCGGATGCGGGGCCGGCGTTGGCCGCCGTGCTCGACCGTGCCCTGAGTTGTGATGCCGTGATCCTGTCCGGCGGTACCTCGAAGGGCGCCGGCGATCTGTCCTACGAGGTGGTCAGCGAGTTGACCGACCCGGGCATCGTCGTCCATGGCGTTGCCATCAAGCCCGGCAAGCCGCTGTGCCTGGCCGCGACCGGCGGCAAGCCGGTGGTGATCCTGCCGGGCTTTCCGACCTCGGCCATCTTCACCTTTCACCAATTCGTCGCGCCGGTGCTGAGCCGGCTCGCCGGTCGCTCCGGCGCCGGCAACCGCCACAGCGTCGAGGCCACGCTGGCGTTGCGCGCCAACTCCGAACGCGGTCGCACCGAGTTCCTGCTGGTGGGCCTGATGCCCACCGACGATGGCCTGGCCGCCTATCCCAGCGGCAAAGGTTCCGGCGCCGTCACCGCCTTCAGTCAGGCGGACGGCTATGTGGTGATCCCAGCCCAGACCGAGCGGCTGGCCGCCGGTACCCCGGTCCAGGTGCATCTGATCGCCGAGCGGCTGGAGCCCGCGGACCTGGTCACCATCGGCAGCCATTGCGTCGGGCTCGACTACCTGCTCGGTCGCTTGCAGGCCGAGGGCTACAGCACCAAGTCCCTGCATGTCGGCAGCCAGGGCGGTCTCGCCGCCGCCCGCCGCGGCGAATGCGATCTCGGCGGCATCCACCTGATGCACCCGGACACCGGCGTCTACAACCAAGACTATTTGACCGACGAGCTGGAGCTGGTCACGGGCTATCGCCGCATGCAGGGCGTCGTGTTCCGACCGGACGACCCGCGCTTCAGCGACCGCGAGACGGCGCGGGACGCGGTCGCCGCGGCCCTGGCCGACCCCGACTGCGTGATGGTCAATCGCAATGCCGGCAGCGGCACGCGCATCCTGATCGATGGCCTGCTCGGGGAGGCCCGCCCCACCGGCTATGCCGTTCAGACCAAGTCCCACAATGCGGTGGCCAGCGCCGTCGCCCAGGGCCGCGCGGACTGGGGTCTCGCCATCGACACCGTCGCGCAGTCTGTACGGGCTCGGCTTCCTGCCGTTGCAGGAGGAGCATTACGACTTCGTCGTGCCGCGCTCGCGTCTGCAACGTCCCGCGTTGCGTCGGCTGCTGGAGATGCTCGCTGAGGACGAAACGCGAGCCGGCCTAAGCGAGCTTGGGTTTCGGCTCGATACCTGATGAGGCGCCGGGCGGGGTCTGAAGGCGTGCATCTTTGCGCCCAAGGCCGGCGCGTCAGTAGCGGTGTGCCTGGGGGTTAAGTGCCGGCAGGTGAGCACGTCGAACGCGGGCAGCGACGAGACTGCGCAGGGTTCCGGTCGCGGGGCGCAGGGCGAGGCGGAAGTCTCGCTTCCAACGATCGAAATCGATGTCCTGGCGGTTGTAGAGGGCCGAGTCCAGCTGTTGCATCAGCCGGAGCACGTGCTCGCGGTCGGCGCCGGGGCGCAGGTCGACGATGCGGTCCGCCATGCGTGGCAGAGGCTCGCGGGCCTGGGCCTGGAGGTTTCGGCAGGCTTGCTGTTGGAAGGCCAGACACCAGGCGGCGGGGTCCGTGGCGCTGTCCGCGGCCCTCGCGCATTGATAGACACGGGCGCTGCGGGGCTTGAGCCGGGCCAGCGCGGCGCGAGCGCGGAGCAGCAATGGCGTTGGATCCAGAACGCGTGCCAATGCAGCCAGGGCCTTCAGGGCGTTGGTGCCGGTGCTTGCCGGCCGCGCCTGCGGCGGCCTGAGTCAGCCGGCCGCGCAGCCGAGGTTCGCTCCCGCCGAGCCCGATCCCCGCTCTCTCGCGGCATCAGCCGGCGCCCGGCCGCGCAGCCAGACACCGCCCCAATAGCCGATGAGTAGCAGCAGTATCCCCGCCAGCGGCAGCCAGAACACACGCCAGTCATCGTCGTCATGTTCCGCCGAACGACTGAAGCCGAAGGGTCCTGACTCGCCGGCGACCGAGAAGGTATGGATCGGCACCGAAGAGGCCTCGCGGCTGGCGGTATCGACGTTCCACCAGCCGAGCCGCAACTCCGGCAGTTGCAGCCGCCCGCTCCTGTGGGGGACGAGCGTGTAGTATTCGATACGCTTGCCAATCAGCGTGTTGCCATTGGGCGCGAGTCGCGTGTCGGTCATGGTCTGCTCGCGATAGACGCGGAAGTCGTCGGACCGCAGCATCGACTCGAGCGACGGCAACTGATCGCCGGTGGCGCCTTGGGCCTCGAGTTCCAGGGTCAGGGTCACCGGTCGACCGCGCTCTACCTCGCCGGTGCTGTCGAGGTCCGCCTTGATCTGCAAGGTCTGCAACGGCAGCCAAGGACGTACCGCGGCCATCGGCGGGCGCACCTGCAGCCGCAGCGGTTCGCGGGCGATGGCCTCGAAGGGGACACCGCCGGCCAGCGTGCCGGTGACCTTGATCGGACCCACCTCCAAGTCGCCGTCGCGCAGCGGCGTCATGGCCATGACGAACTCATTGACGATGTCGCGGTTGTTGCCGCTGCCACGGGTGCTGGTCTTAGGGCCATCGACCTTTTCGAACAGTACTTCGTCGATGGCGGAAAGGTCTGGCGATGCGGTGGCCAGGTTGCCACTGCTGATGACCCTTAGGCGCACTAGTACATTTTGTTGTACGTAGGGCCGATCTTCCGCCAGCTCGACCTCGAGCTGAGGGCCGCCGGCCATCCCGCGGGGCTGTCCATATTGGCTGTATTGCGGTGGTGCGAATTGGCCACCCGGATACTGTCCACCCGGAAATTGTGCACCTGGATACTGCCCGCCCTGATACTGTCCAGCGCGGGGTTGGCCGCTCGGCAGCTGCGTGCCCGGATATTGGCCCAGTCCGGGCGGCCCAAATGGCTGTTGCGCATACCCGGCCGGCGATTGCCCAGGCGGGACTTGCGCCTGCGGGTATTGGCCCTGTGGCCACTGGGCTTGGGGCGGCTGGGCTGGCGGCCACTGGGCCGCCGGGTAGCCTGGGAGCGGCAGCTGCCCAGGTTGCACTTGGCCGCCGGTGGGTGTCCCGGCCGTTGGCGGCTGTGCACCGGATGGCGGAGCCTGATAGGGGGCGGGCTGCCATGGCGGCGCGCCGCGCGCGTTGTTCTGATCCGTGGGCCGAAACTGCCAGGGCTGATAAGGCGTCTGCGCTAGTACGCCGCCGAACTGGGTCAACAGTGGGCAGAACACGAGAATAACGAGGCCCAGGCCCGCCCTGTAACGAGACATCGGCATTGATCCTTGCTGTTTGCTCCGGCGCAGCGCTACCACGGCCTGCTCTCCTGCAATTGGCCGCCGGACTCACGCATCTGCCGCATCTCCTCGATGATGAACTGGTTGCGCATCAGTAATGACGGGTCGCCCTCGATCTGCTCCAGGCGCTGTTCCATGATGGCCATGCCGGGGCCCATGGCCTGCTCGCCGCCCAAGGCGGGTGTGTCGCTGAGTCCGAGCGACGGGTCCAGGCCCGACCAGGGCAGGGCACCTTGCTGGTCGAAACGTTCGACTGCCTCTGAGTCCGCCGCGGCGTCGTTGAGGTCCGCCCCGCCCTGTTCCGGCTTGCAGGTCCGGCGGCGGTGGGGGGCCGCCCGATCGGCGCTGTTGTTCTGAATCCGGCGCCGTATCGGGCTCGGTGTCGCCGCGCCCGTCTTTTTCCCTTTCCCGATCAGGCTCCTGTTCCCGGTCCTGCTCGGACTCGGGCTGTGGTTGGCGGCTCGCGTTCGCCGCCGGCGATCTCCTCGGGCTGCTCACCACCAGCGCCGGCCTGGTCCCGTTCGAGTTCGGCTTCGGGGGGCTCGGCCTTGCCGTCGGCGTCTTGCCTTCGGCTTTTCGCCGCCTTCCTCGCCGCTGTCGCGCTGCTCGGCATCTTGGCCAATGTCGGCCTCGTCGTGAGGCTCGCGATCGCCGCCGGCGGTCTCGTCCTGGCTCGTCTGTTCGCCGTCCGCGGTCTCGCTGTCGCTGTCTTCGCGCTGTTCCTTGCCAGCCGCGTCGGTGGCCTCGGTTTGCCGGTCGCCGCCGTCGGTGTCTTCTGGCCGCTGGTCGCCGGTGGCCCCGCCAGCGCTTTCCCCAGTCTCCTGGTCGCCCTGAGCCTCGCTTTCTTCACCCGTATCGCCGCCAGCATCGGCCTGCTGCTGCTCGTCACCCTGACCATCTTGCTGTTCCGCGTCCTGCTCCTTGCCCGAGTCGGACTCCTGCTCCTGCTGTGCGCCCTCACCGGACTCCTGCTGTTCGTCCTGCTGACCGCCCTGTTGTTGTTGATCGCCCTGATCGCCCTGATCGCCCTCTTGTTCCTGCTCTCCGGCCTGCTCGCTCTGTTGCTGTTGATCGCCCTCCTGCTCTCCGGCCTGCTCGCTCTGTTGCTGTTGGTCGCCCTCCTGCTCGCCTTCCTGATCGCCTTGTTGTTCCTGCTGCTCCTGCTGTTCTTCGCCCTGCTGTTGTTGCTCCTGTTCCTGCTCGCCCTGTTGTTGTTCTTCTTGCTCTTCGCTGCTTTGCGACGATTGCTGCTCCTCGGACTGTTCCTCCGCTGCCTGATCTTGCTCGTCCTGTTTGGAATCAGGTTCGGACTCAGGTTCGGATTCCGGCTCGGATTCCGGTTCTGGCGTTGGCTTGGGCTCCTCCTTGTCCTGCTCGAACGCCTGTTGCTCCTGCTTGGCGAGCAGACCTCGGGCGAGGGCGAGATTGTGATGGGCGTCGTCGTGATCCGGGACGGCGTTTAGTACCTGCTCGTAGGCGTCGATAGCGCCGACCAGGTCGCCCTGTTTGAAGCGGGCGTTGCCGAGGTTGTAGCGGGCCCTCGTCTGGTCCGATACTCGCTCGACCTCGCCGAATGCGGCCTCCGCCTCGGCGAACCGTTCGCCGCGGTAGAACGCGACGCCACGGCGAAAGGCGTCGGAGAAACCCGCTGCGGCGGCGTCGAAATCGCCGGCATCGAAATGCTCCATGGCCTTCTGTTCGCTGTTGCGGAACCAGTCCGCATGGGCTGCGCTCAAGACGATCAGTGCCAGCGCACAGCCGGCGACGGCGGCACGGAGGATCATGTGCGAGCCTCCGATCGTGTTGCCGCTGCCCTAGCCGCTCCAGTTGCCTGTCCTGTTGCCCGTCCCGTGGTTGGAGCCGTTGTCTCTCTCGGTGGACGCGGCCGCCCCTTGAAACGCGGCAACAGCAACGCGGCGAGCAACAGCAGGGGCAGGTAGAAGCGCTCGTTCCAGACGCGGGTGCGCTCGTCGCCGGCCTTGGCTGGCGAACGGCTGATCGCGGCAGCATCCAGTATTGCCTGGGTATCGTCGTCCCGATAGTCGGCCAGTTGGTAGACGCCGCCGCCGGCGTCGGCCAGCGCTCGGAGCTGGTCTTGGTTCAGGCGTGAGCGCACCGGTTGGCCGGTGGGGTCGATCAGCGGCCGACCGCGCTGGCCGGGCACATCGCCGCCGGCGTCGCTGCCGATGCCGAGCACATGCAACCGGATGCCGCGCTCCGACAGTTCGCGCACGCGAGCGGTCAGGTCCGGCTCATCGAGGTCGCCGTCGCTGATCAGCAGCAGCGAGCGTGCACTGTCCTCGGGCAGCGCGTCGAGCAGGATTTCAGCGCGGTCCAGGGCCTGGTGCAGGCGGCTGCCCTGGAGGCGGGCGAGGCCCGTGGACAGTGCCGGCAACGCCAGCAGGATCGTGCGACTGTCTTCGGTGACCGGTGAGATCACGTGGGGCACGGACGCAAAGGCGATCAGACCGAGCCGAAGGCGCCGGTTCTGCATGATCAGGTCCTGAATCTCCTGGCGCGCCCGGCCGATGCGGCTGGGTGCCACGTCGGCGGTCTCCATCGAGCGAGAGATATCCAGCAAGATCAGCAGATTGTCTCCAGGCTGAAAGAGTCGAACGTCCTCGTAACTCCAACGTGGCCCGGCCATGGCCGTGAGCAGCAGCAGCCACAGACCGGCCCAGGCGAAATAGCGCCCCCAGCGCTCGGAGGTCTTCAGCGAGCGACTGCCGCTGAGATAGGGCAACAGGTGCGGATCGGCATAGCGGTGCACGGGCCCCTTGGCCGCGCGGGCAGCGGTGCGCCACAGCCACCAGGCCACCGGCAGCAGCGCCAGCAGACCCCAGAACCAGGCGGGTTGGGCGAAATGGAAGCCGGTGTCAGGCATTGGTTTCAGGCATTGGCGGTGTCCGCGTGAAAAACGTCGCCGGCCTTCTGGGAACAGGCCCAGGCCGAGCAGGGCGAGCATTGCCAGCCCGAGGGGCCAGCGATACAGGGGTTCCGGCAAGAACGCGGTGCGGGTCTCGGTCTCGGTCTTTTCCAGCTCGCCGATTCGCAGCGAGATCTCCTCCAGCGCGCTGGTGTCGGTGGCGCGGAAATAGGCGCCGCCGGTGATGTCGGCGATGCGCTGCAGGGTGTCCTCGTCCATGGTCAGGTCGTCCCAGTATTCGATCTTGCCCTCGTGCCGGATCGGGATGCGCTCCTGTTTGCTGCCGACGCCGATGACGTAGATGCGCACGTCGGCGAGGCGTGCCAGCGCGGCGGCCTCCAATGGCTGAAAGTTGCCGGCGGTGTTGTCGCCGTCGGCGATCAGTATCATGACGCGGGAGCCCTTGGGCCGATCGCGCAGCCGCTTGACGCCGAGGGCGATGGCATCCCCCAGGGCCGTGCTGCCGCCGGCGATCCCAGGTTCGATATCCTCCAACAATTGGTGCACCGCGTTGCGGTCGATGGTGAGCGGGGACAGCACGTACGCACCGCTGCCGAATAGCGTCAGCCCGATGCGGTCGCCGGCGCGTTGGTCGATGAAGCGACCCATAACGCCCTTGACCACCTGCATTCGGTTTACCTGTCGACCCTCGACCGTGAAGTCGAGGGCGTCCATGGAGTGCGACGCATCGACCGCTAGCATCAGGTCGTAGCCGGGGCTGGAGACCTCGGTGTGGGGCACCAGCCATTGCGGTCGCATCAGCGCCAGGATCAGCCCCAGCCAAAGCAGCAACAGCAGCAGTTTATAGAGCCAGCCGGCCAGTTGGCGGCGGGGGCTGCGGGCCTGATAGGCGGCACGCAGTTCCTCGAGGTGCGGGTGCATCAGCGTCACACGCTGGCCTTCGAGCGGTTCTTCCCGCGCCCGCTCGGGCTGTTCTCGCCAGAGCAACGGCAGGATCAGTGGTAACGGCAGTAGCAGGCCGAACCAGGGCCAATAGAATTCGAATAGCGGGAAGCCGAGCCATGCCATGATCGCGTGCTCCTGTCAGCGGCTTGCCGTGTCGCCAAGGCTGGTCGGTGCGGCGCGACCAGGCCATCTCAAACCTGAAAACGGTCCCGTAAGCCATCCCAGGGCGCGCCGAGATCGGGAGCCGGAATCGAGCCAGACCGGCTTCGGCTGACCGGCGATCACCCAGTCCATGGCGGCGTCGATGAGGCGCAGCAGCGTGTTCAGTTCAGCCTCGGTGCGCGCCGGTGGTGCGTAGGGCGCTGCCAGCAACAGCCGTCCCTGGTCGCGCCAGTCGAAGCCCTTCGGGTCATGCTCGGCGAGCCAGCCGAGCCAGTCGGCGCCATGCAGTCCGGCGCAGGCGCCGCGGCCATGGCGGGCCATGGCGATCCGCCGGAGCAGTTCGGACAATTCGGTAGCCGTGTCCTTGGCCGATGCGTCGGTCGCGTCGCGCCGCAACTGGCGCAGCTCGCGCCCGGCGTCCCAGCGCCAACTGCCCAGTGTGATCAGCGGGATCGGCACCCGCAGCCGCCATACCAGATCGAACCGCCAGAGCACCAACGCCAACAGTGCGAGCGCTGCGAGCAACAGCCACCAACCCGGTGCCAGCGGCCACCAGGGGTTGCCGAGGACGGCGTCGATATCGCGGAGTTGGTTGGCTTCGGGGAACATTGATGAAGTGACAATTAGGAATCAGGAATTAGGAATTTGGAATTCAGAGGGTCGAAAAGTGGGCTTGGATCCGGGGTGGGACCTGGCCTTTGTCTGGCTAGACCGCTCGGCGGCGGGCGCGTTGTTCTAGGCTGTGGATCAGGCTGAGGTGGATCTCGCGGTCGGTGCGGATCGGCATCAGGATGATGTTGAGCCGGTTTGCGACTGCGGTCATCACCTCGCGGCGGCGTTCCCAGGCGGCGCGGTAGGCGCGTTGGGCGCCGACGTCATCGGTGTCGATTTCGATCAGCGTGCCGTCGCTGCCGGTGAACGTGGTCGCCCCCATGGAGGGGATCTCCCAGTCCGCCGGGTCGTCGACCGGCAGCAGCACCACGGCATTTCGTTGCACCAGGTTGCCGAGTACGCGCTCCAGGTCGCGGATGTCGCGGTTCAGGTCGGCGATGATGAAGACCAGAGAGCCGGTGGGTAGCCCACGGGTGGCGCGTTGCAGTGCGCCGGCGAGGCAGTCCACCGAACCGAGTCTTCTCGGACGCCGGCTGCGTCAGCGTGCGCAGCAGTTGCCACAGGGCGCGGCGACCGCGGGCCGGGCGAAAGTGCTGCAACCCGGCCTCCGGGTCGCCGAAGGCCATGCCGCCGACGCGGTCTTGCAATCGGCTGGCGGCCCAGCCGATCAGCGCTGCGGCGCGGGCTGCCTGCACGGTCTTGAAGGTGCCGCGGGTGCCGAACACCATATGCGGGCCGCGGTCGACGCAGAGCACGACGCTGCGTTCGCGCTCCTCGCGAAACACCTTCAGATGCGGCTCATTGGTGCGGGCGGTGACCTTCCAGTCCATGTAGCGGATGTCGTCGCCTTCGCGGTACTCGCGCACCTCCTCGAAGTTGACGCCGGCGCCGCGAAATACCGACGCATACAGCCCGGCGAAGGTCGAGTTGACCAGGTGGTGCGACGGCATGCCCAGGGTGTGGGCCTGGTGCCGGAGCTCCAGCAGATCGTCGAGACGGGGGTAGAGACTCATTGCGAGCCTCCCGTCACGGGATCGCGACCAGGTTCAGCAAACGGTTGACGAATTCATCAGTGGTGATGCCCTCGGCCTCGGCCTCGAAGGTCAGCAGCAGCCGATGACGGAGGATCTCCGGCGCGACCAGTTGGATGTGATGGGGTGCGACGAAGTCGTCACCGTCGAGCCAGGCGCGGGCACGGGCGCAGCGGGCCAGCGCGATGCTGGCGCGGGGAGAGGCGCCGAAGCGGCACCAGCGGGCCAGGTCGTCGTCGTAGAGCTTTGGATTACGGGTCGCCTGCACTAGGTCGACGATATAGCTGTGGAGTTTCGGGTCGAGATACAGGGCGGCGACATCGCGGCGCATCGCGAACAGCTCGGCCTGGGTCAGAGGCTTGGCCGGCGGCGCATAGCTGTGTTGCTGCTGCTGGCTATCCAACTCCAGGATCTTCAGCTCCTCGTCGCGGGTGGGGTAGGTAACCACCGCCTGCATCAGGAAGCGGTCGAGCTGAGCCTCGGGGAGGTGGTAGGTACCTTCCTGCTCCACCGGGTTCTGCGTTGCCAGCACCATGAAGAGCTTGGGCAGCGGATAGGTGCGCTGACCGACCGTGATCTGGTGCTCACCCATTGCCTCCAGCAAGGCCGACTGGACCTTGGCCGGAGCGCGGTTGACCTCGTCCGCCAACAGCACGTTATGGAACAACGGCCCTTGGCGGAACTCGAACTCGCCCTTCTCGTGGCGGTAGATGTCGGTGCCGATCAGGTCCGACGGCAGCAGGTCAGGCGTGAATTGGATGCGGTGGAAGTCGCCCTCGACCGCTTCGGCCAGCGCCTTCACGGCGGTGGTCTTGGCCAGGCCGGGCATGCCCTCCACCAACAGGTGGCCGTCACTGAGCAGGCACACCAGCATGCTGTCAATGAACCGTTGCTGGCCGATGATGCGAGACGCGATGTGCTCGCGAACCGATGATAGATCTGCGGGAGTCATATTCGGATACTGCGCTGCGTCCCTGGTTGTTGGTGTGTGCCGTCGTCTCCTCGATGCCTGCCTTCCCGGCGGCTCGTTATGCCACACAATCCTGAGGCTTAAACAGGGTCCGCGCAAGTCCCGCTAGCGCTTATGGGGATATAACCTAAGAGCTTCCGAAATATCCGAATATGCTGATGTTTCCTATTTTGGATAAGGTGTGTCGGGCCGAGAGTCTGTCATGTCAATCGGGCAAAGCTTTCGACGTCTGCTGGCTTTGGCAGAAATTTCGAGATCGTTGTTATCGTACAGGTATAACATTTCGCCGCGGCTAGATCGCCGCCGAAATCGAGTCCGATCCTGGCCCATATATGCACCGATACGTCATGATCGAGACCCAATGATTTCCTGCAGGCTGAATGGGCAACCCTAATGACGAGCACCCGAGAAAAACAGCCGGTCTGCCTCAGCGTGCTGACTGATCGCCTCGGACGGTCATCGCGTCAATCTCTCGCGCGTATGGCTGGCCTGCAGGTTCAGCCAAGACTGGGCATCGCTGCCAAAAGAGCGCGACAGCCGAAAGGCCGTATCTGGCGTGACGGAGCGACGCGCCTTGACGATCTCATGCATCCGCGGCGCCGGCACCCGTGGGGACTGATCCGGTGCCTTGACGCTCAACAGCAATGGCGCCAGTCAATGCTCGCGCAGGATCTCACCCGATCCAGCGCCGTCCCGGCTAGACTCCAGCGCCAAGACAGGTGCAGATGAGAGGCGCGCGCGCTCGCCAACACGCGCCTCGCACCGCGCTTCGATACGAGGTTTTAACGAGCCATGTTCGGGATTGGCAGCAACAGCATCGGCATTCTTCCGGCCGGCGCGCTCGGCGTCGCCTTCTATCATCATCTGACCGCGAACGGCCAAGACGGCAGCGACGTCGTGTTCCTCGACCGACCGGGCGGGGATCGGCGCGAACACCCGCTTGGCGCCGGCACCCTGCACATCGATTAGATCGGCACGCGCCATGAGGTGCCGAGTTCGGGGCTGTTTGCCGGCGGGATGATCGAGTGCTATGCCCAAGGCCGGCTGCCGGAACTGATCCTGGTCGCGGTCAACCCGGACCAGATCGACGCGTTGCTGGGCGGTCTTGTGCAGTTGATGGAATGGCTGCGCGATCAGGGAGCGCTCGCGACGGACAACCTCGTGTTCCCGTATTTCCTGTTCGTCGGCAACGGCATCTATTTCAACCACGCCCGCTATCGCTACGTCGAAATGCTCGAGCGAGCGGTCATGGAGGGCCTGCTGCCCGATCTCTGGCCAAAGGTCATGCCGCAACTCGTCTGTCGTCTGCTGCGTGGGCCGACCATGCAGTCCGGGCGGCGCACCGGCAGCGGTCCCGATGCCGTCTACCAGCCAGGACACCAAGGCTTGACGGTGATTTGCGGTGGCGACGCAGACGCCCGCCAACGGGTGTGCGACCTGTTGACCCAGCGCGGTGCACCGGTGCAGGTCGCCGAGCAGTCCCCGGTCAGCATCGAGTTGCGCAAGGCGTTGGTGAACCTGATTTGTAACCTGTTGGGGGTCATCTATTCCGTCGAGCCCGACGGGAGTTTCAAGCCGCGCTCCATCGGCGAGATCATAAAACCGGCGCATCATGCCGAGTTTTTTGAGCTTGGCGAGCACCTGTACGCCATCGCGCGCGCCATCCATGCCGTTCCCAAGGATGCGCGTTTCGAGGTGGCCTGGCCGACGTTACTGACCCAGTTTGAGGCTGTTGCAGATCACAACGCGTCCTCTGTGCAAGCCGTTGCGCAAGCCGTTGCCAGTGGGCACCCACCCACCGCGATCACACCCAACGAAGCCTGGCTGCTCGAACCGCTCAAGCAACTTGCCGCCGACATGCAGCTCACCGCCGCACAGCGGTGTTTCGAGGCGCTGGAAGACCGCTACCGGGACGCCATCGGCCGATTGGTGGCGCGCTGATCACAGTTAAATGCCTCCGTGACCCGCCCGGTGGATCGCGGACGCGTATCCTTTCGGCGTGACAGGCTTTGTCGACGAGCGATCTCGCCGCGCCCCCCACCGATCCCGCCTTCCCATCAGGAGCCGCCGCATGAGCCCAGAGCGCACCAATAGCCTCGATCCCGGCCGAGGTCGCATCCTCGCGCGATTCACATGGATCGCGGCCGCGCTGCTGGTGCTTGGCGCACTGACCTTTTTCGGCATTGCAGACGAGGTTATGGAGGGAGACACCCTTCAGCTCGACCAGCGCATCCTGCTGGCCCTTCGGGTGCCGGGCAACCCGGACGATCCCATCGGACCGCCCTGGGTCGAGGAGACCTTTCGGGACTTCACCGGACTCGGCGGCGTTGGCGTGCTCGGTCTCCTGACCGCCGCCACGCTCGGCTATCTGCTGCTCATGGGCCAGCGGCGGGCGGCGCTCTACCTGGCGCTCGCAATCCTCGGTGGCTTAGCCGTCAGTCTGGCGCTCAAGGCCGGGTTCCATCGGCCACGCCCGGACCTGGTCTCATACGGTTCCATGGTCTACACGTCCAGCTTCCCCAGCGGACACTCCATGCTCTCGGCCATCGTCTATCTCACGGGTGGGGCCATGCTGGCCATGCTCCATAGGCGCCGTTCGGTGCGCATCTACATCCTGGGCTGCGCGCTTCTGGCCACCCTGCTGGTGGGGATCAGCCGCGTCTACCTGGGTGTCCACTGGCCCACGGACGTCCTCGCGGGCTGGGCCGGGGGTGGCGCCTGGGCGGCACTGTGCTGGCTGGTGGCCAGGCGCATCCAGATCAGGAACGGGCTCGATTGGGGACGCGTCCGCCGGCTAAGGCTTGGGCAAACGCGGCAACATGCGACCGGCGAGCTGCTTCGCAAACGCCAGCCTATCGCCCGCGAACCGACCGTTGGCCGTCAGGATGATCTGATACGGCCCTTCGAACACCATGAGCTGACCGACGTCCGCGGTCCAACCGGCACGCGCACCAATGACCTCGACCGACACGGGGATCGCCGCTTCACCGAGTTCCTGACGCAGCTCGGCCACATGCGCGTCATACGCTTGCACCGGACCTTCGGCGACGCCATGAGCCTTGACCAAGATCCCGACACTGAGCATTGGCGCATCGGTCTCTGCATTGTCGTAGTTGCACATCGACACCCAGAACCGACCGCTGCCGAGTTCCTTACCCTGGGGCTCGCCAACCGCGGTGCCGTAGACCTCCTCGACGTCGGCCTTGGTCAGCAATGCGCAGGCATCGACGGGAGTGATCGCGATGACTTCGGGTGCGGCCTCGCTGTGGGCACTCGACAACGTGCCGACCACAAAGATCAGGACCATTGGCCAGATTCCGGCCCGCATGGGACGGGGGACACGATGGATCGGCAGCATGGGACAGACCCTTCGGTGGCTGAACGGCTCGGTCATATGACGGAGCATAACGCACGAGCGCAACAGCGACTCGCCGAAGGATCGCAGAGCGCTCTTCATCCGCGTCATCGGGCCAGAACTCTCTTTCGCCCCGGCGCAGCCGATCGGTGGGCGTGTCCCGCTGGACAAACCTCATCAAGCCGTCGAGAAGTTAACCCCCAGCAGGAACAGGATCGCCAACGCCATTGCTCGCGCGAATCCACCGCCCAGACCACCGAGTCTGCCGAGCTTCTCGCCAACTGTCCGTTGACAACACCGGAGAGCCAACCATGGAGACCGTCGTCATCACTGCCGCCGTCAGCGCCGCTGACATCTACAAGGGCTTTGCCGGCAATTCGGACCCGTTCCCAATGTTGAACCATCGTCGGAGCAACGGAGACAGTCGACGCCCCGTCCTTGGGGGTCTGGTGCGAGTTGGATAATGGCCTACTCAGTCACTGATCAGTGACTGATCATCCAGGGTCGATCACGCGGAAACGTCTTGCCGCCATCGGCGGTCTTGACGGTCCTGGATTTACCTCCGCTCCCGCCGCAGCAACTGCATCCTGGGCCGTGCTTGTGAGACCGCGACTCGGCGCTGGAAACCGCTGGGGCGTTGGCACTGAGCTCGTTGATCGCGTGCGCGCGGCGTAGGCCGGAGTCCATGCCGAGGATCGCCGGAACGGTCAGGATGACGCGGGTCGATGAGGTCCCGCACTCCGGACAGTCGCACGGATCAGAGCTGACGGACAGGGGTCGCAGCTGATCGAAAGGGCCGCACGACGGGCAGTCGTATTCGTACAGAGGCATGGCGTCAACCCTTCAAATCAGGTGCCAACGGGACGTCCACGGTGCCGGTGATGGCCTTGGTCGGGCCGCTGGCATTGGGTTGCACGTCGAAGTTGAAGATGTCCGTCGGCAGCCAGAGCGTCGCGCAGGCGTTCGGGATGTCAACGACACCGCTGATGTGTCCCTGTACGGGCGCGGTGCCCAGGATCGCGTAGGCCTGCGCACCGGTATAACCGAACTTTTTCAGATACTCGATTGCGTTCAGGCAGGCTTGACGGTAGGCGATGTGGACGTCGAGGTAATGCTGCTTGCCCTTCTCATCGACCGAGATGCCTTCGAAGATCAGGTAATCGTCGTACTTGGGTGTGATCGGGCTGGGCTTGAAGATCGGATTCTTGATGCCGTATTTTTTCATTCCCCCCTTCACCAGGTTGACCCGCATATGGATCCAGCCGGCCATTTCGATCGCGCCGCAGAACGTGATCTCGCCGTCGCCCTGGCTGAAATGCAGGTCTCCGACCGATAGTCCGGCACCGTCGACATAGACCGGGAAGTAGACCTTGGAGCCGCGCGATAGATCCTTGATGTCGCAGTTGCCCCCATGCTCACGCGGAGGCACCGTGCGTGCTGCTTCCGCGGCAGCCACCTTGGCCGCATCCGCGCTCATTCGCCCCATGTGGGCGGTGTCGGCATAGGGCAGCGTGGCCAAGGCGGGGACGCGATTGGGGTCCGTGTTGAAGAGTTCGGCCTCGCGTTTGTTCCATTCCGCGAGCATCTCCTTCGATGGAAGACACCCGATCAATCCGGGATGGATCAGGCCCGCGAACTCGACGCCGGGGATGTGCCGGGAACTCGTGAACATGCCGTTAAAGTCCCAGATCGACTTCTGTGCCTCTGGGAAATGATCGGTGAGAAACCCGCCGCCGTTGTTGCGGGAGAAGAATCCGTTGAAGCCCCACTCGCAGTCGCCGAAGGCGCCGATGTCGAGGATGTCGACGACCAGCAGGTCGCCGGGCTCCGCCCCCTCGACGCCGATCGGACCGCTGAGAAAATGCACCTGGGAGAGATCGACGTCTCGCACGTCCTCGGCCTTGTCGTCGTTCTTGATCTGTCCGCCGGTCCAGTCGTAGCACTCGACGACGAAGTCGTCGCCCGGCTTCACCTTCGCCACCATCGGGATGTCCGGGTGCCAGCGATTGTGGATCATGTCATTCGAATACGGCGATTCACTCAGATCGATGGTGATCAGTTTGTCGGTCATTGTTCAACTCCAGCGCTTGCGCGCAGATCAAGGGTTGCGACGCATCCTTACCGGACTCAGGGGCAGGCTCTCCATAGCCGCCCCGTTCGAAACGCCCCGTTCGAAACGCCCCGTTCGAAACGGTGCATATCAAACAGTCAGATAGCTGGCGATCTTGTCCTCATCGACCTGCGTGCGCAGATCCTCGTGAACGATGTTGCCGTTCTCCAGCACCAATAATCGATCCGCCACGTCCAGTGCGAAACTGATCACCTGCTCCGAGACGATGATCGATAGTCCACGCTCGTCGCGAATGCGCTTCAGCACCCGGGCCATGTCGCGAATGATCGATGGCTGTATCCCCTCGGTCGGCTCGTCCAACAGCAACACCTTCGGGTTGGTTGCAAGTGCTCGGGCGATGGCCAGTTGCTGTTGTTGGCCGCCGGAGAGATTGCCGCCGCGACGGCTGCGCATCTCGCGTAACACCGGGAACAGCTCGTAGATGTCGTCCGGCACCTCGCGGCGGCCGGATGCGGCAAGCCCGGTCTCGATGTTTTCCTGAACGGTGAGTGCGGAGAAGATCCAGCGCCCTTGGGGGACATAGGCGAGCCCGGCGGCAACGCGTTGATGGCTCTTCAGGCGGCTGATGTCTTTCTCCTCGATGCGGACGCTGCCCGATTTGCTCGGTATGACGCCCATCATCGATTTCATCAGGGTGCTCTTGCCCATGCCGTTGCGGCCCATGACGACGAGGATTTCGTTCTGGTTGAGCGTGAAGTCGAGCCCGTGCAGGACCTCGCTCATCCCATAAGCAACACGGTAATCGTTGACCTGTAGCATCTCGTAGCTCCGTCGCTCAATGGCCCAAATACACTTCTTTCACCCGCGGGTCGGACTGCACATGCTCCATCGAACCCTCGGACAGGATGCTTCCCTGGTGCATGACCGTTACGCGATGGGCGATGTCGGCGACAAAGTTCATGTCATGCTCGACCACGATCACCGAGCGGTCTTTGATGATCTGGTGGAGCAGCTCCGCGGTCTTGCGCCGCTCCGTGACACTCATGCCGGCCACCGGCTCGTCCAGCATCATCAGCGCCGGGTCCTGGACCAAGAGCATGCCGATCTCGAGCCACTGTTGTTGCCCGTGGCTCAACTCGCCGGCAATCTCATGCAGGTGATCGGCGAGGAAGATGGTTTCAGCAACCTGCTCCACACGTTCGATCACGGCGGCATCACGCTTGAAGAACAGCGCGCCAAAGACATTCCTACCGCGGGGATAGGACAGTTCGAGGTTCTCGAACACGCTTAGGTCTTCATAAATGGAAGGATTCTGGAAAAACCGCCCGACGCCAGCGCGCACGATCTGGTTTTCCCGCATCTTGGTCAGTTCCTTGTCGCGAAATTGGATCGAGCCCGAGTCTGCCTTCGTTCGCCCGCAGATCAGGTCCAGCACGGTAGTCTTGCCAGCGCCGTTGGGGCCGATGATGACGCGGATCTCGTTCTCATCCACATACAGCGACAGATCGTTGACCGCCTTGAATCCGTCGAACGAAACCGACAGCCCTTCAATAGCAAGAACGAAGTCTTTCTTTGGGGTCGTCATCTCACGCCTCCGATTTGGCAACGGAACGCACTGGCTCTGGAATCGAACCCGGTGCGCCCCGAGCACTCTGTGCCCATGCCCGTATGCGAGGAAATACCGGTGCGACGTAGCTCGCATAGAGACCGGCGAGGCCATTGGGGAAGGCCATCACCACGGCGATGAACAGCGCCCCCATGGCGAACAGCCAAAGCTCTGGGAAGGCCTCGGAGAACGCGGTCTTGGCCCAGTTGACCAGCAAGGCGCCATAGACCGCCCCGAGCAACGACAGGCGCCCGCCGACGGCTGCGAAGATCACCATCTCGATGGACGGAACGATGCCGACGAAAGACGGCGACATGAAGCCGAACTGGAGCGTGAACATGGCACCGCCGACGCCGGACAGGGTTGCCGCGACACAGAAGATGAAGATCTTGAAGTTGGCCACGCTGTAGCCCGAGAAGCGCACCCGGTCCTCCTTGCCGCGCATGGCGATCAGGATGCGGCCGAGCTTCGAACTTAAGATCCAACGCGCTAGAACCAGTGCGCCAAGCAAAAACGCCGCGTTGACGAAGTAAAGGATGGTCTTGGCCTGTTCGGTGCGGATGTCCCAACCGAGCATGGTGCGTAGGTCGGTAATGCCGTTGATGCCGCCGGTGTAGCCCTGTTGACCAATAATGAGGATGGTCATGATGGCGGCGATCGCCTGCGTGATGATCGCGAAGTAGACCCCGCTCACACGTCGCTTGAACATGGCCACGCCAATGATGTAGGCGAAGAAGGCGGGAACCACCAGCACGGCAATCACCGCCACGGGGAAGCTGTTGAAGGGCTCCCAGAACCAGGGCAGGCTGGTGAGCTGGTTCCAGTCCATGAAGTCCGGAATACCGGGCGTGGACTGGATGGCAGTGGCCTCTGGAGTTGATGCCTCCAGCTTCAGAAACATCGCCAGGCAGTATCCGCCGAGTCCAAAGAACACACCCTGGCCGAGGCTCAGGATGCCTCCATAGCCCCAGCACAACACCAGTCCGAGGGCAACAAACGCGTAGGTGAGATCGCGCCCTACCAGGTTGAGCCGGAAACTGTCCAGGACCAGCGGAAAGATCAGCAGGATCAGCACCGCCAGCAGCACGAACCCTACCCAGAAGGAGCGGCCGGCAGCGGAGGATTGCGGGACTTGCATGGGTAAGACTCCTCAGCGACGCAGTTTCAGAGAGAACAGGCCTTGGGGGCGCAGCATCAGGATGACGACGACGGTCAGCAGCGTCAGCACCTTGGCCATCGAGCCGCTCAGGAAAAACTCCAACGTCGACTGGGACTGCGAGATGACGAAGGCCGACGCAATGGTCCCGAACAGGCTTTGAGCCCCGCCGAACACCACCACCAAGAACGTATCGACGATGTAGAGCTGGCCTGAACTCGGGCCTGTGGAGCCGATCATCGTGAAGGCACTACCAGCAACGCCGGCGATGCCGCAGCCCAACGCGAAGGTCATGCGGTCCATGCGGTAGGTATTGATGCCGACGGCCCCGGCCATGGCCCGGTTCTGCACCACGGCGCGGCTTTGTTGGCCCCAGCGGGAACGGAACAGCAACAGGTAGACGGCGAGGGTGATCAGCAGGGTCAGGGCCATAACGAACAGGCCGTTGATGGGAACCTCGATCATATCGGTGAGCGGGACTGACCCCATGAGCCAGTCCGGCAGGGTCACACCAACCTCGCGAGCGCCGAAAACGGTGCGGTAGACCTGTTGCAGGATCAGGCTCAATCCCCAGGTGGCCAGCAGGGTATCCAGCGGTCGGTGGTATAGGTGGCGGATCATCGCCCACTCGACCAGTGCGCCTAAGGCACCGGCGGCGACGAACGCCAGCAGCATGGCGAGAAAGAAGTAGGCATCGAACAGTCCAGGCAGACTGTCGGCGAAGAGATTGGAGACGAGGTAGGTCACATAGGCGCCGAGTATCATGAACTCGCCATGCGCCATGTTGATGACCCCCATCTGTCCGAAGATGATGGCCAGCCCCAGTGCCATCAGAACGAAAACGGAGAACAGGGTCAGACCGGCAAATCCCTGCATGGCCAGGATGGAGCCGAGCTCGCCGAGCGTGTAGCCGTCGAACATGGGACGCAACTCCTCGGAAACGATGGAATGACTTGGAAGGCCCACCGGCGCCGGCCATGCCGGTGCCGGTGGGCAGCTATGCCGTTAGCGTTGGGTCAGGCTTATTGGTAGCCCTCGGGGAACGGGTCCGGCTCCATCAGCTCGGTGGTCTCGTAGATGACGTCGTACTGACCATCACCGCGCGCCTTGCCGATGCGGGTCTTGCTCCACAGGTGATGGTTCTCGTGGATGCGGACGTATCCCTCCGGCGCGGTGTCGAGCTCGATGCCCGGGGATGCCTCGCGCACCTTGTCGATGTCGAAGCTGCCGGCCTTCTCCACCGCGGCCTTCCACAGCCAGGGGCCGAGATAGGCGGCCTGGGTCACGTCGCCGATGACGCTGTCGGCACCCCACTTGTCCTTGAACGCCGCGACGAACGCCTTGTTGTTGTCGTTGTCCAGGCTCTGGAAGTACTTCATGGCCGCGTAGGCGCCCTCGATGTTCTCGCCGCCAATGCCGAGAATCTCGTCTTCGGTAACGGAGATGGTCAGCAGCGTGGTCTTGCCGTCGTTGAGGTCCAATCCGGCCGCCTTTAACTGCTTGTAGAAGGCCACGTTGGACCCGCCGACGACGATGGCGTAGATAACATCGGGCTTCTTCAGCCGGATCTTGTTGATGACCGAGTTGAACTGGGTGTGGCCTAGCGGGTAGTACTCCTCACCGACCACCTTCAGGCCCAGCTTCTCGATGTGCTTGCGGGCGATCTTGTTGGAGGTGCGCGGCCAGATGTAATCGGAGCCGAGCAGGAAGAAGGTCTTCGCGTCCTTCTCTTTGACCACCCAATCGATGCCGGCGAGGATCTGCTGGGTCGCCTCCTGACCGGTGTAGATCACGTTCGGCGACTCCTCCAAACCCTCGTAGAAGGTTGGGTAGTACAGCATGCCGTTGTGCTGCTCGAAGACCGGTAGTACTGCCTTGCGGGAAGCGGACGTCCAGCAACCAAACACCGCGGCTACCTTGTCTTGAACCAACAACTTTCTCGCCTTCTCGGCGAAGGTGGGCCAGTCGCTGGCACCATCCTCTTGGATGATCTCGATCTGTCGGCCGAGCACGCCGCCCGACTCGTTGATCTGCTGGATCGCGAGCTTCTCCGCCTGCACGGAGCCGGTCTCGCTGATGGCCATGGTGCCCGTGGTCGAGTGCAGGATGCCGACGGTGACGGTGTCATCGGTGACAGCCAATCCGGTCGTGTTCACCTCCGCGGTCGGCGGTGCCTCGGCCATGCCGAGCAGCGGCAACGTACAAAGTGCGGCGCCGAGCAAAATGTGCCCGGGTGTGGGACGTATTTGCCCCCATGTGCTTGAGGTCAGGAATCGTTTGAGCATGATTCAGTACCGTTCTGGTGACAGGTTTGGCGCTGTGTGCAAGACGTCGAGCGCGCCGTGATGAGTGGCTTTCGGAATAGGCCTGCAACCGGGTTGGGTCGGCGTAGCCTGGCGATGAGCATGCGGGTACGGAGTGAAGGCTTGAATACGTCAATTGACGTATAGAGTCGCTAGCGTTGCAGGTGCACCTTTCCCAGAAGAAGAGGTGGCGCGCGGAGAAAGAGTCTCTGTTATTTCAAAGAGACGCGCATCGATCGTGGGCACGTGCCCGTGCCTTACCGTCCGCTGACCCCGACCCAAGCGATGCGCATTGCCGACATCGTCACGGACGATGGTTTGACATCCGCGTTGCTCATCCCTGCCACGCGACTGCCTGACCGAACACAGACCGTATGGAAAAGCCGCAGCCGATTCAGCGCACCAGGCGCACCTACAATCAGTGGGTGGCTAACCAGACGCTGGAGGATTTCGCGCTCCGGTTCACTGCGGTCAGTGCGCGCAAATGGTCGGCTGCGCGCGTGGCCAATACCGCGCTTGGGTCAATCTCGTTTCTCGCGTTGGAGGCCATCGGCGCCGCGATCACGTTGAGCTTCGGCTTTAGCAACGCGGCGAGCGCGATCCTAGTCGTCGGTGTGCTGATCTTTCTGACCGGCTTGCCCATCAGCTACTACGCTGCCCGTGACGGGGTCGACATCGACTTACTCTCGCGCGGCGCCGGATTCGGATACCTCGGCTCCACCGTCACGTCGTTCATCTACGCCTCATTTACCTTTGTCTTCTTCGCCCTCGAGGCGGCCATCATGTCGGCGGCGCTGGAGCTGGTCTTCGGATTGCCACTGTCCATCGGCTACCTGATCAGCGCGCTCGCGATCATTCCGTTGGTTACCCATGGCATCACGCTGATCAGTCGGTTCCAGATCTGGACGCAGCCCGCCTGGATCCTGCTGCATCTGCTTCCGTTCGTGTTCATCGCGTTCCAGGGAGAAGATCAGTTCGCGCGCTGGACGGGCTTCGCGGGAGTGTCCGATACGGCCGCAGGCGGCTTCGATATCCTGCTGTTCGGTGCTGCCTCGGCCGTCGTGTTTTCGCTCGCGGCGCAGATCGGCGAGCAGGTCGATTTTCTGCGGTTTCTGCCGCCACGTGATCAAGGCAACCGGCTTGCCTGGTGGTCCGCTCTGATCGCGGCGGGACCGGGATGGATCATCTTGGGCGCCGCGAAGATGTTCGCGGGGTCCTTCCTGGCCTTTATGGCGATCAGCATGCTGGTCCCCGCCGAGCAGGCACGCGAACCTTCCCAGCTTTACCTGCTGGCGTACGGCGAGGTGTTCACGCACCCAGGACTGGCGCTCGCGGCGACCGGCGTCTTCGTCGTGCTGTCGCAGGTCAAGATCAACGTCACTAATGCCTACGCGGGGTCCATTGCTTGGTCGAATTTCTTTTCGCGCCTGACGCGCAGCCATCCTGGGCGGGTCGTCTGGCTGGTGTTCAACGTCATCATCGCCTTGATGCTCATGGAGTTGGGCATCTATAAGGCGCTGGAGCAGACCCTCGGGCTTTACTCCATCCTCGCGGTGGCCTGGGTCGGTGCCCTGGTCGCGGACCTCGTCGTCAACAAACCCCTTGGACTCAGCCCTGCCCGCATCGAGTTCAAGCGCGCCTATCTGTACGACATCAATCCCGTCGGCGTCGGTGCGATGTCGATCGCCATCGCGATCGCGCTGCTGGCCTATTCCGGTTTGTTCGGGGAGCTATGTCGGGCACTGGCGTCATTCATCGCCCTGGGTGTCGCCTTCGTGGCGGCGCCGGTCATCGCCACGGTGACCGGTGGCCGCTACTATCTGGCGAGAACATCGGAGACCTGTTCCGACGCTGATGGCGCTGCACGTTGCTGTGTCTGCGACAATCGCTTCGAGGCCCCGGACGTCGCCCCATGCCCCGCGTACTCGGGACCGATCTGTTCCCTGTGCTGCACACTCGATACGCGCTGCCGAGATATGTGCAAGGATGGGTCGCGGGTGTCGGAACAGGTGCTCGGCTGGATGCGCGCCTGGATGCCGGAGGTCGTCGTGATGCGCCTGAACTCTCGGCTTGGCCGCTATCTGGGACTGCTGTTGTTGCTCAGCGGTCTGATGAGCGCGATGCTCTGGCTGGTCTATTTTCAGGCAACGCTCGATCCATCGGTGCCCGCCGGCGCGGTGGCACTGGCCCTGTGGAAGGTGTTTGTTCTGTCGATGTTGGGTCTGGGCGTTACCACCTGGCTCGTCATCCTCGCCAGTGAAAGCCGTCGGGTCGCCGAAGACGAGGCCTTTCGCCATACGCAGATGCTGATGGCGGAGATCGATGCACATGAACACACCGACTCCCTGCTGAACCAGGCAAAAGAGCGGGCGGAGGCGGCGAATTTGGCCAAGAGCCGCTACGTTGTCGGCCTTAGTCACGAGTTCCGCACCCCGCTCAATGTCATCGGCGGTTATACCCAACTGCTGGAGAAGGACCCGGCGGTTCCCCGTCAATGCGCAACGGCGCTGGCTGTCATCAAGCGCAGCGCCGACCACCTGTCCGAACTCATCAGCGGGCTCCTGGACGTGGCCAAGATCGAGGCGGGTCGATTGCACCTGCATCGCGACGAGATCGACTTCCACGGCTTTCTCGACCAACTTAACGACATGTTCCGCTTTCAAGCGGCGGCAAAAGGGATCGAATTCTGCTTCGAAGCGTCCGGCAGGCTGCCGACGCACGATCTGCACCGATGGTAATCGCCTGCGTCAGATCCTGATCAACCTGCTGTCCAACGCGATCAAGTTCACCGCGACCGGGCAGGTTGTTCTGCGTGTTCGTTATCGTGCTCAGGTGGCGGAGTTCGAGGTGCAAGACTCCGGCATTGGCATCGCCGCCGAGGATCAGGAGCGCATCTTCGAGCCCTTTGAGCGGGCGGATTCGCCGTTGGTTCAGTCGGCGCGGGGTACCGGGCTCGGGCTGTCGATTTGCAAACTGTTAACGCACGTCATGGGTGGGGAGATCCAGGTCGACAGTGTTCCCGGTCAGGGGAGTCTGTTCCGCGTGAAGCTGTTTCTGCCCGAGATCACCAATCCAGTCGGCTTGCCGCAACCGACGCGACCGATCGTCGGCTACCAGGGGGCGCGCCGTCGGGTCCTGGTCGCCGATGACCAACCCGATCACCGAGGCTTGATCGAAGACATTCTGACCCCGCTCGGTTTTACCGTGATCGCCGCTGCCGACGCGGTGGAGTGTCGGGCCCTGGCGGCACAGTATCGGCCGGACATCTTCTTGCTCGACATCTCCATGCCGGGCATGAACGGCTGGGAACTCGCGCGTGTCTTGCGCAGCGAGGGCTTTAGCGGTACACCCATCGTCATCGTCTCGGCCGACGTCGCCGACGGCAAGGACGGCCCGGCGGACCCACCGGTTCACGATGGCTATGTCGTCAAGCCGCTGTTGGTGTCGGTCCTGCTGGAACAACTGCGCTCATGTCTGCAATTGGAGTGGACCTATGCGCCCGAGCCGCCCGGCCAAGCCGAGGTATCTACACCGAGCCCGTCACCCTGGAGCGCCCCGGATATTCCGCCGCCGGCGGAACTCGAGGACCTGCTGGAACTGGTCCGGATCGGGCACGTCCGTGGACTGCAATCGAAACTCGATGCCTTGGAGCAGCGTAGCCCACAGCACCGACACTTCATCTGCGAACTACGCGAGCTGACCCGCGGATTCCAACTCAAACGCCTCGGTGAGCTGCTGGAGACCCTATTGCGATGAGTACCTGGATGCGATGAATCAATTGCGCACCTTGACCCGCGAGACCGTCCTGGTGGTCGACGACTCGCCCGATACGCTCGGCATGCTGACCGAATCCCTCGAGAACATGGGGCTGACCGTGCTGGTCGCGCTCGACGGCGAGAGCTCGCTGGCACTGCTCGAGCGGATCACCCCTGATGTGATCCTGATGGATGCGGTGATGCCGGGCATGGACGGTTTCGACACCACGCGTCGGATCAAGAGCCAACGCGACCTGCAGCATATCCCCGTGATCTTCATGACAGGCCTGAGCGAGACACAACACATCGTCGAGGGCTTCAAGGCGGGTGGCGTCGACTATCTGACCAAGCCGATCGTGCCTGAGGAGGTCATCGTGCGCATGCGGGTGCACTTGGCGAACGCCCGCCAGACCCACAGTGCACACGAGGCGCTTGATGACGCCCGTCGCTTTCTGCTGTCGGTTACCCGCGACGGTCGCATTCTGTGGGGGACCCCGCAAGCGGCGCAGCTTGTCGCGAGCGGCCCGATCGCGCTGTCGCCCGACGGCACCTCACTCGCCACGCCGGTTCGAATCTGGCTCGATCGCTGCATCGCCGGCACGGGGCAACGCGGCCGCGAATGGACTGTCGAGCTCGGCGACGACGCCAAACTTGTCCTGACCTACTGCGGCGAAGTCGGCCCGGATGAATTCTTGCTTCGTCTCGTTGAGCACAACCTCGCGCACGACCGTTCGCGCCTGAGTGAACGCTTCGGCTTGACAGCGCGTGAGGCGGAAGTGCTGCTGTGGATCGCCGGCGGGAAATCGAATCGCGAGATCGCGATCATCCTCGATCTGAGTCCTCGAACCGTCAACAAGCACCTGGAACCTGTCTTCGAAAAGCTCGGGGTCGAGAACCGGACCTCCGCGGCGGCATTGGCGATTCGCACCCTGGGTGGTTGAGGCGATCGACGCCCCGAACGGCCTCGATATCCGCATCGCGGAAATTGCGCAGCCATAACCCGTTGGTTTGCAGTTCCGAGTGTTGGCCTGCTCTCTCCAAACACCGGGCGCTCGAGCACTAGGCGGCTTGGCCAGGTCCTGTGACTCGTTTCGCCTTCTGTTTGGCTTGGTGCTTCTTTTTTCCCTTCTTTTTCTTTCCTTTCTTCTGCCCTTTCTTGGCCTTTCCATCACTGCGCGCATCCGCGCCGGCCTTGGCTGGCCAGGGTTGTCGTCGGCGCCGAAGCGCATCTTTGTGCTCCTGCAGCAGCGACAGAGCGCGTTCCACGTAGTCGCGGGAGCGAATCTCCCCGAGCATGTAGCGGCGCAGCAGATAGAGCCATTGCTCGTGGATCTCGCAGTGTTCGACGCTGCCACGTTCGGCCACGGGACAGTCCTTGCAGCGCAGCGACCAGGTCTGCTCAGAGATGGTCCGGCGCTGCCAGTAGCGTCGGTAGTTGGCCGCATGCTGCACCACCCAGTCCATCGCCCGGTCATCTTGCTCGTCCGCGGGAAACTGGAGCAGGTGTCGCCGCAGGGCTTTGATCTGGAGCCCTAGGAACGCCTCGTTGTCGGCCTCCGATTCATCCGCGCGCAGCACAAAGCGGACGATGCAGGCCAGCAGAGGGTCATCGGCGGTATACATGGCAACCTTCGACAAAATGCGGTCGAATCAAAATCGCAGGAATCAATCCAGAGCTGGAATCAGCATAGCCGAATTCCGTTGGAAGGTACGGTCACAGGGCGCCGTAATGTCTCCATGCGCTCTCCTCTTCCCGACAGAACCGCCGAACAGCGCAATGAGGCCGATAAGCGCCGCTTATCCGTCCAAGGGTCGTCCGGTCTCGGGGCCCGTCGAGTGGATGTGCGCTCGTGCCCACGCGAGCACCCGGCGCAGCCTCGGGTTGAACAGTCTGTCCGCTTCGGCGAAGGTTACCCAGCGGTACTCGTGATGCTCGGGGTATCCCAGTTCCGGGCTGATCGGCAACGTGACGTCACCGTCCGGGGCTAGCGCGATGTAGTAACGGGCAACCTTGCCGCGAGCGTAGGGTTCGGTTTCGATGTAGGGAAGTTCTCCGGTTGCCGTACCCTGCTCGTTCGGGCGATATTGCCGCGGCCATTGCGGTGCCCCGAGCCCGGTTTCCTCATCGAATTCCCGCTGCGCCGTGGCGCGCGGATCTTCCCCCGGCTCGACCTCTCCCTTGGGAAAGTCCCAGTAGTTGAAGCAGCGCAGGATGAGCAGGTGCGGCTCGCCGTCGATGATGCGCACCGGCACGATACCGGCGGAAAGTCTTGTTGGGTTTGGCATCGGTATGGGCTGGCGCAGCTGGTTGGGGCTAGAGTCCCGCGCTGTCAGTCGCCGCGGGTTCGACGCCGAGGTTACCGATCGCGCCCTACTCTGTCTCGCGACGCAGGTATTGTTGCTTACGTTATCTCGCCAGAATGTCTCAGGATAATCCGCACCAACTCTTCCGGATTCCGCCACCGCCGCGACTGGTGGCTGCGAGGCTCCGAAATCGTCGGTTGAGTTGGGCTCTCGTCACGTCCGCAATCGGCCAAGAGCCGACATGGCGGGAAACGGTCACCAACCCTTGATGTGGCAGGAAGGGCACAAGGGCTCGGCTGCCTCATCGTGCGAAAGCGACTGCCCAACCCAGCCGATGACGGACCGATCGCTGCGACCGCGTCACGCTGTAAGCTGCAGGCGGTCGTTGCGACACCAGGAGAGACAGCCCGAACCGTGACATGAACCACGCGGCGAAGCCGATAGCGGGCAGCAACCTGTGTGAGCGTGACCCTCACGACGGAAACCGGCGGTGAATCCAAGGGCTCTCCTCCCAGGGAGGCATGGCGTGTATGCGCAGCGGGTGCCGCGGGGGGTCGAATTCCGCAGGACGTCGGGCACACAGGCGGCCCGGGTCTCCTGGGTCCGGCTGGAGGCGGTGAAAAGCGGGTTTGGGCGAGCGGGGAGAGTTCCGCTGTCTCGGCCCTGCACGTCGTCGGGAACGCCCATCAGAGCAGAAACAGCAGACCGAGGATCGTCAGTGGACTGATGACCAGCGACGCGATGATTGGGATCGACGCGAGACGCGTATTGAGGTCGTAGTAGCGCAGAATGTACCCGAGAATCCGCAACCGTGCTGAGACTCGGGTAAAACCCTTAGCCGAAATTAGGACCACCTCTGGAGGAGTTTATGCGCAGCGGAGCGCCCGAGTCGGGAAAAGTTCTTCGCATTAGATGCTTACGCATATCGACGGGCCAAAAAAGCAAGCGCGGCAGAGAGCACGATCAAGATCATCCGTGTGGACGGCTCACCGAGGCACGCAGCCGATGGCCTGTCGCAGCGCCTGTTTTAGCGAGCGAAAGACGTTTCTGCGTGAGTTCGTTCGGCGGCCCGTTCAAGTAGGTGTTCGGCGCTGTCGTTCCATACATCCATTCTGACGATTTTCCCACCCTTTATGACGAAACGGTCGATGTACCGATCGCCTTCGAACGGTTCTCCGTCGAGCCATTCACCATAAAGCGTCCCCATGCTGTAAACGACGATTTCGTCGTCTTGGAAGGCTACATCATAACGCTCGATGGATTTTGCTACGTTGCGATAGCGTCGCGAGTTGACCGCCCTAATCTCCTCTGGCTTTCTGAGTTTTTGACCACCCACGAAGGTCACCTCGATATCCGGTGACATCAGCTCGTCAGTAACACCCCGATCGCCCTCCATCGACGCGAGCATAAAGCGCTCGACCATAGCGATCGCCTCGTCTTTTCTTGTGTCGCTCATCGTTGTGCTCCTCGCCGAAACGCGTCAATAAGCTAGAGGGATGACAGAGTCGGTTTGCTCGTTCAGCAGGAAAGGAAAATGACCCCGCCGCCTTTTGCAGGTTGGTCACCACAAAGGGGTGGTGTCAATCTCCGCTGACGATGAACGGGTTCCACTCAAGCAGGACTGCGGTCGACTCTACCGTGAAGTTGGCGTAGGTCGCAACCGCTTGCCCAAGCTTGTTTAGTCTTGAAGTAAGCTCGCCGAAGTCGCCGTGCGGGGGTACTTCGTCGTACTCGATCCGCGCAATGTCCCGTAAGGCGGAGCCATTGACCGACGATAGCAGTCTCATCTGAAACTTCGTCTCAGGAGTTTGGCACAGGTCGCCCAGATCGTTTAGTCTTTCGCGCATGCAAGACCACTTCCCAACCCAACAGGATCTGGCAGAGCTGAGGGCCGCTCACCGCGCGGCGCGCAATGCCCCTGAGGTGTATCGGCTGGCGTATCGGCTCAATGCCGCGATCCTGCTCGGAAGTGGTTGGAGTGCCTCTGCGGTCGCTGCGGCACTGTTGATGGACGACGATACGGTGCGCAATCACTTCAAGCGCTACAAGCAGGGAGACATCGCCGCGCGACATGATCGTTAGGCAACAGGTTTCGCTGTCAGAACCAGCAGCAACACAACCCGCTCGAAAGACCCCGCGGCTCGGCTTGCGCTCGGTCATCTTGGCCGGGGTCGCCGGAATCCTCACCGGGCTCTTTTTCGGTGAATCGGCCGGCGTGCTAGAGCCGGTCGGGCAGCTCTACATCCTCCTGCTCGAGGTCGCGGTCTACCCGTACCTCATTTGCTCGTTGCTGCTCGGACTCGGCAGCATGCAGCCCGGGCAGGCGTTGCGCCTGTTGCGGGCGGGATGGCCGTTCTATCTCGGCCTCTGGATCCTCACCTTCAGCTTCCTAACGCTGCTCAGCCTCGCCATCCCGGTCTCCCAGGCGCTGGTCTGGCAGCCAGGGACCGAGGGGTTCTCGCTCGATGCGCTGCTGGATGCGCTCATTCCCAGCGACATCGTCGCCTCCATCGGCAGCAACTCGATTCCGGCCGTGATCCTGTTTGGCATCTTCTACGGCATCGCGTTGCAGCACGTACCGGAGAAACAGTCGCTGCTGCAGACATTCGACGCGCTCGCAAAGGCGAGCCTCAAATTCTGGAGCGCGGTGGTGCGCATGGTTCCGCTGGCGGTGTTCGCCCTCTTCGCATCGGCGGCCGGAACGCAGCAACCATCGGATATCGAGACAATCGGCTACTTCCTCATCCTGTTCTTCGCCGGCGCACTGATCCTGGTCGTGTGGCTGATCCCGGCCTGCATCGCCGCGCTGGTGCCGGTGCGCTACCACGAGGTCCTCGTCGACCTCAAGAGCGCGCTGCTGCTGGGCCTGGTGACGACGATCTCCGTCTCCGCGCTGCCCTACATCGTCTCCGCAACGCGTCGGCTTGCCGACACATGCGGGATCGAGGATCCCGAGTGCGACGACGTGATTCGAACCAACATCTCGGTCGCCTACCCGCTCGGCCAGCTGGGCAACTTCTTCGTCTACTTCTTCATTGTGTTCTGTGCCTTCCTGATGCACGAGCACATCGCGCTGCTCGAGCGCATCCTGTTACCGATCGTCTCGCTCCTTTCGTGCTTCGGCTCGCCGACGGCCTCGGTGGCGTCCACGCTCTTCCTCGGCAACTGGATCGGCGTCGGCAAGGGCGCCCAGGAGCTCTACGTCGAATTGATGGTGCTGCTGCGCTACCCGCAGGTCGCGGTTTCGATCATGGGCTTTGCGTTCCTCAGCTTCACCGTGGTCATGGCCTACTACGGCAAGCTCAGGGTGCATTGGGCACGGCTGGCCGCGATCGTGCTAGTCACGTTCGCCGTGATCGCGGGCGGTGCCTACGGCGCCCGCGGGCTCTATGAGGCCGCCACCAAGGATGCGCCGAGCCCATATCTGAGCTTCTCGGTCGCCAGCAAACTGACGCAAGCGGTCGATAGCCGCATCCTCTCCGCGGATGAGGCACGCCGCATCAACGACCGCAGCCCAGGCCCCGTGCTGCCTCAGATACAGCGTTCCGGCGTCCTGCGCGTTGGCTTCAGTCCGACCGTGATCCCGTTCTGTTACCACAACGATCAGGACCAGCTGGCCGGATACGACATGGAATTCGCCTACCAGCTGGCCGAGGACATGAACGTCCGGCTGGAGTTCGTGCCGTTCTCGTGGCCCACCTTGAAGGCTGACCTCGAGGCGGGACGCTTCGATATCGCCATGTCGGGCATCTACGTGACCAAGAACCGACTCGAAGAGTTCGCGTTGAGCCGGCCTTATTACCAGAGCGAGCTGGCCTTCTTCGCGCCGCGGGCGAACGCCTCCATGCTGGAAGATCGCAAGACGATCGAAGCCCGGCACAACCTCCGGCTTGGGGTCTTCGAGGACGCCGTGCTCTATCTCCTGGTTGGCTCGAATCGTCCCGAAGGAGCAGATCGTCACCGTTGGCGACTATGACCAGCTCCCGGATTTCAGCAAGATCGACGCGGCATTCTGGACCCTGCTTCAGAGCGAAGCCCTGGCGGCCGCTCACCCCGAGATCGTTGCCGTCAAGCCCGCGAACCTCGGCAGCCCGGTGTTGTTCACCTACCTGATGCGAAAGGACGCGATTCGGCTGAAGAGCTACGTCGACTACTGGCTCGATCTCACCCGGAGAAGCGGCTTCGAGCACGCCCAGCGCCGATACTGGTTCGAGCGCCGTCCGCGCGACACCGGCGTGCCGCGCTGGTCGATCCTGCGCAACGTGCTTGGGATCGATCTGTAGCGAAATGAGCAAACCTGCGCTGGCTCGCGGCTTCGCGCTCGTCAACGGATAGGTGCTCAGCTCAGGGTGCGTCTGACGGGCCATCTCACTTGCCAGGAAGACAGGCGAGAGACCGATGAACCTTCAGCTACACGGCTTCCATGTCTGCGTTCGTGTCGCAGACATCGAACGTTCGCAGCGCTTCTACAGTGCCTTGGGGTTCGAGGCGCTGCCGGGACTCTGCCATCAGGACGACGCCGTCATCTGGCGATACTTCCGCCGACCCGGGTCCGACATCTTGCTGGAGCTTCTGCAATACCGACTGCCGCCCGATCCCGTGCCCCGGACACGCGCGCGGGGCGAGTTGACCGGCTTGAACCATATCGGGTTTCACGTCGATGATCTGGATGCGATCGCAGCGCGTCTCAGAGTCCTGGGCGCGAGTATCGCCGAGGAAGGATGCCGGCCAGGATACCGGTATCTCTTTGCCACCGGACCGGACGGCGAATATCTGGGCTTCGCCGAGTTCGAAAGGCGCTGAGTATTGACTCAATTTCGAGCGTCGCCGCCTATCCAATCAATCGGCCGTCTACTGCAGAACCGTGTCAAGTAAGAAGGTTCGACCTTTGCCGATGACCTCTAGACCTCTTCGGATCGCCGGCTCGAGCGCCGCTATCGACTGGACGCGCTCGCCGGCGCCGCCATAGGCCTCGACGGTCTTCACGTAGTCGGGCATCGGCTCGATCTTGTTGCCGACGAAGTTGCCGGTGCGCACGGCGGCGCCGTCGGGATAGTAGCGAAGGACGTTCCAAGTTTGAGAGGCATACTGGCGGTTGTTGCACAGCACGAGAAGAAGCGGCACGCCGTATTCTTGGGAGAATCCGAGCGCCGCGGGAATCGGGTTGTAGTGCCAGGCGCCGTCGCCCACGATGCAGACGACCGGGCTTTGCGGTCGCGCGAGCTTCACGCCGAGCGCGGTTCCCAGGCTCGTTCCGAGCGCGCCCATCCACCCCCGAAACTGCTCGAAGGGCTTTTCCTCGTACAGGAACTGCATCATCTGCGGCATCGGGGCGATGATCTCGTCGACGCAGATCGCACTCTCGGGAAGCAGCCGGTGGAGCGCGCGGAACAGCTCCGCTGCCGGGACGGCATCCGGGCTTTGGGCGCGCGCGGCCTCGGCTTGCTCGATTCCCTGAGCCCGCACCGACGCCGAGTACGCGCGCCATCGCTCTAATCTCGCCGGGGTCGACGACGGCTGAGTCCATAGCCTGTCTGCAAGGGCCTTCAGGTTCAGCGCGCGATCGCCGGCCAGGCAGTGGGTCGTGCGGTAGCCGTAGTAGGGCGCGCGCGGACGCAGCGGGTCTTCCTCGAGGTGAATGACCGTGCAGCCGGGCTTCAGGGCTTGCAGCGGCGGGTGCCAGGGTGCGTTGCATCCTGCCACCAGGATTGCATCGGCTTGTCCCACGACGGGCTCGACCGCGCCCGCACCGTAGAGCGGATGATTCCGCGGAAAGGTGCGGAACGCGGGCGACATGAACTCGAACACCGGCGCTCCGAGCGCCTCGGCAACACGCACCAAGTCTTGCCGCTCATCCGAGGTTCGACCGAGGTACTCCGTGATAATGAGCGGGGTCTCTGCGCTCGCCAGCGCTTCGGTCGCGGCGTCGATCTCGTCGGCATTTGCCGTCGGCCGCGACGACCGAAGCAGCGGATGGACAATCGGCGACGCCGGGCCGAGCAGCAGGTCGAACGGGATCTCGAGCAGGGTTGGACCGCGAGGGACCGAGTCCGTCAGGTAGAGCGCGCGGCGAAGCTCGTGGATAACGCTCCGCCGATGTTCGCGCTTGCCGAGCCCATTTTGTGACAAGCTCTCCGTCGCGCGCTGGGCCCCAGAAGTCGACCAGAAGCGATGGCCACTCGGGACCGGGGTCGAAGTCGGGGCTTTCGCCGTAGGTGAGGGTGTCGGGCGAGAGGACCGTCATCGGCGTGCGTTCGAGCAGCGCCGTGCGGAGCGCCATGGCGCCGTTCTGAACGCCGAGGCTCGTGGGAAGGAACACGACCTGGCTGCGCCCCGTTGCCTTGTAGTAGCCCGAGGCCAATGCGACCGCGAGCGCCTCGTGCCGACATCGGTAGTAGGCCGGCCGTTGGCGCTCCCCGCGGGCTGCGATCGCTTCCCATAGGGGGGCCATCACGGCGATCGGCGAGACGAACAAGCAGTCGACCCCCGCGACGGTCAGCTGGCGCAGGATCGCTTCGGCGCCAGATTCTGCGCCAGATATCGGCTCATCTGTTTTCGACATTCGAGTTTCTTCCGGTTCAAACCTCGCGCAGTCGCCGGTCAGCCTTTCTCGTTGCGGCATGAAGGGCAAAAAGGTTCGGCTGCCTGATCGTGCGAAAGCGCCGTCCCAACCCCGCTGATGACGGACCGATTCGCTGCGACCGAGTCACGCCGGAAGCTGAAGGTGCTCGTTGCGCAACCAGGAGCGTTCCTCCAACGTGACATGGACCACGCGGCGAAGCCGATCAGATCCTGGCAGCGGAATCAAGATCGGCGTCGAAGGCGAGCGACAGATCACGGTAGATTGCCTGGGCGGCGTTGCGTCCCGGGGCCATCGAGACACCAGCGCCGGGATGGCTTCCCGATCCGCACAGATACACATTGCCAACTGGTGATCTGTAACGGCCCATCTCCGGGATCGGCCGCATGGCGCCGACCTGGTAGGGCAGAAAGGCGCCATGCGTGATCGTGCCGTGCGGGGTGCTCGGCAACAGCGTCTCGAGATCCACCGGGCTGTGCACCACGCGGCATGCGATGTTGTCGCGTAGATCGGGGATATAGTCTTCGGTCAGCTGGTCGATGACGCGATCGGCAAAGGACTCCTTGACCTGCTGCCAGGTGGTGCCGGTGATGGTGCCGCCGGCGTCGCCCTCGATGCGGTAAGGCACCGGCTGCACCACGAGCTTCATCAGGGCCTTGCCCGGCCGGCGCCCGGCCCGGGTCGGCGGCCGAGTCATTGCAGAGCAGCGCGAATGGCCGGGAGGGCAGCAGGCCGCCGCGACATTCCTGGAACTGGCGTGCGTGGGCATCCAGCGAGGGTGCGGCCGGGTGCACGTAGAGACCGCGCCCCACCAGCGCGCCGGCCTTGTAGTGCACCGGTCGGTCGAGCGCGAGATAGATCACCAGCACGGATTCGCCCAGCTCGTACCGGCGCATCTTGTCGGCGATCTTCGAGCCGACCACGTCGTCCCCCAGGAGACTGCAGCGCCAGCTGTTGGGGGTCGATGTTCGATGCCACGAGTTGCCCCACGTCGATCACGTCGCCATCGGCAAGCCTCACGGCGACAGCCCGACCGTCCTCGACCAGGATCTTGTCCACCCTGGCGTCTGTTCGGATCTCCCCGCCGTGCGCCTCCAGGAATCCGGCCAGGGCGAGCGGCAGATTGCGCATGCCGCCCTTCACCAGGTTGTTGCCGTACTGCTGGATCAGATCCAGAGAACATCCAGGCGACGCCGGCGCCGCCGGCATCGTCCGGCGCCAGCCCGACGTGATTGCACCAGGTTCCCAGCAGGAGCTTGGTTTGCTCGGCCTCGAAGGTCTCCCGCGCCCAGGACCGGAAGGACTGCAACTGGAAGCGGTACTCATCGAGGCCGTCCGGGGACGCCTCGAAGGCCAGCATCTGCTCCGCGGGCGACGGCGGCGGTGAATGGATGGCCGCGGCGATCTGATCGGCTGCCGCCGCGAAGCGCGCGCAGAGCGTCCGCCAGGCATCGGCATCCCTGGCGGAAAAGCGGGCGATGCTGTCGCAGGTCCGCTCGATGTCGCGAAACACGCTGATCGCCGTGCCATCGGGAAAGACCTGGGAGAAGCCGATCTCCGGGTGCAGCAGCTCGAAGCCGTAGCGATGCAGCCCGAGCTCGTCGGGTACCGGTGACAGATTGGCCATCTGGTAACCGATGGCGTGCGTGTCCGAATGGAATCCGGGCAGCGTGACCTCTTCGGTATTGGTCATTCCGCCAATGGAGCGCGTACTGCTCCAGGACCAGCACCTTCATGCCGGCCTTGGCGAGATAGCAGGCGCAGGTCAGCCCGTTGTGGCCGCTGCCGATGACGATGGCATCGTACTGGTGGCTCATGCGTGCGGCTCCCGGTAGCTGAGGAGACGCCGATGATTGCCCGTCCTGGCCAACATCGGCACGGAAAGCGAAAACGCGGTCTCCGCTTTCCTTCATTTTTAGTGCCTTAGCGGCACTGAAAATGGCCGGGCATCCTGCCCGGCGATTTTGATTGGCTACTCGTCGATGATGAAGGAGATGCCGAAGCAGCAACGCTGGCCGTCCAGGTCGCCGACCCACTTGCAGACATTCAATGAGGCATCGCCGTGCACGGACTGCCGCACATGCTCGTGTATGTACGATGTCTTCCCGGTTTCCAAGACCTGTCGATCGTGCGCCTGCAATGCGTCGGCATCTTTGCGCCAGACCAGGTCATGGTCGGTCTTTCCAACCACGTCTTCGCCGGCGAGATCGCAGATCACCTTGTTGCCGAACAGGTGTTTGCCGTCGGCGTCCTTCACCCAGAACAGGAACGGCATCTGGTTGAAAATTTCCAGGTCTTTGATTTGCATTGCATGTCTCCAATTGTCTACGTGTGCTTGCGCTTCTCGTGAAGCACGGTGATCGGCCCGCGACCGGCGGGTTGCGGGCCGCCAATGTTGCTGTCCGCCTTGGCCGGTGCTAGCCTGGTCAGAATTCCAACCAGACGCGACCGGGTCAGCGCATGAAAACGCTGCCACTCACCGAAGCCAAGACCAAGCTCAGCGCCCTCATCGACGGCCTGGCCGCCGATGACGAGGAGGTCGTCATCACGCGCAATGGCGTCGCCGCGGCCATCCTCGTCAGCCCCGACGAGTTCGAGCGCTGGAGGGAGACTCTGGCCCTTAGGCTCGACACTGAAAGTATGAGCGAGATTCGTGCCGGACTCGATCAGCTCCAGGGCGGCAAGGCCCAGTTCTATACGCTCGGAGAGCTGTTTGATGACTCGCCTGCTCAGGCGCCATCGGGCAAGCCGACAACCGACGGCGCGTGACGGAATCCCACCGGCTCCGGGTGCCGGATCGGGTCGCCGAAACCATCCGCGGCCTGCATCCGACGCTGAAGCAACAGATCCGGGCTGCACTGCAAGTTCTGATCGAGCGTCCGGCCGCCGGTAAAGCACTGAAAAACGAACTGGCGGGCCTGCGCAGCTACCGCGTCGGCCGGTCGCGAATTGTGTATCGGCTTGCCGGTGAGCGGACGATCGAGATCGTCGCCATCGGCCCGCGGCAGACCATCTACGAGGAGACCTATCGGTTGCTGCGGCGGCCGTGAATTTGCATTGCATGCCTCTGCGCATCTACGGGTCGTTGGGCTCTTCTCATTAAGAGTGGTCGTCGGCACGCGAGCGAGCGCGCTTCCCCGAGGAATTCAGGTGCTCGGTGTCGGCGGCGTCATGAGTATCACGAGCCAGCCGGTGCGCTCGATGCGTGCCGCGAGCACGCGGCGCCCGTTCACATCGAGACGAACGCTGGCATCGCCGGAGCGCTCGGCCTGGCGCAACAGGCTTTCCACCGCCGAATTCAGTTGCGCGGATTCGGACGCGACCGCGTCGTTCGTTCCAAGACGCTTGATTCCGTCCGCGGTTCGAACATACAGCACCGCGGCGCCGGCCTCGGAATTGACCCGGTCGATCTCCGCCGCGAGCGCGGGGTCCGTCGCATCGATGGCGAGTCCCTTGCTGTCGATCAGCAAGGCGCTGCTGCCCGTGGCAGCCGTCAGATGTGACAACACGGAGCGGGCCAGCTCTTTGAGCGTGATATCGCGCGAGCTGACGCCGAGTAGTCTGTCGCCCGCATAGACCGGATAGGACGCGGTGATCATCATGCCGGCGCCAACCAGGTCCAGATAGGGCGGCGTCCAGCCAACCGCGCGCGCATCGAAGTTGGCGGCCTTGTAGTACCCATTCTCGGTGGGTATGCCGTTGTTCACTGCCTGCCCCAAAGGCAGATAGGGATAGATCATCATCGCCTCGTCGGCGGTGGTGAGATAGACCCAGGAGAACGGGAAACTCTCGTAAGCGCTGCGAAAGGTCGGCACGAGCTGCTCGAACAGATTCAGCTGGCGCAGCACGGCGTCGCCGAGCGCCTCGCCCTGATAGCTGTAAAACCCCGGATAAGGGGCCTGGAAGGCCGGCGGCGAGCTCAGCTCCGCGGGCCAGGTTCGAAAACCGGCGGTGCCGCCTTGCATGGTGCGCCGCGCCAGCCACGAGCTTCTCTCCGTCGGCACATGAGCGTCGCCCGCGGCCAGCCGCGCATAGGCATCGCCGAGCGCCTTGGTGCTGTCGGCGACCGCACCCAGCACGCCGTCGATGCGGTCCGCGGCCAAACGAACGAGGGCGGTCTCCAAGACCGCGATCGAATCCGCGCAGCCGTCATCGGCCGCCGCGGTGGCCACGGGTAAGGAAAGCGCAAGCAGGACCGCCGCCGTCCACGGGGACCGAAACCCGCCGCGCTGCCTGTTCATCGCGACGCCTCGATGCTGGGATGGGGCGCAAGGAAGCATCGGATCGATCCGCTTCGACCATGCGCCCATTTCCCTGCGCGCGCCGGAAGCATCGAGCGTCGGCAGCACTTTGCGGCTGTCAGGGAGTCGCGTTGCATGGAAGGCCTCCACGGTTGGTCTTGTCTGAATCGCGGGTTGGCGAATCGGCCTCAAAACGGCAGCTCGACCTTCAGCCCGCCCCCATAACTCTCGCTGTTGTCCGAGAAGCTGCCGAACAGCTCGGCGCGCACGACGAGGTCCTTGCGGGTGAAGACATCAACGCTGGCCGCGACATCGAAGCGCGTCTTGTCGAGCTCGGTGCTGGCGGTGAAGGGGGCGACCTCCGCCGGTGCGACGACAAAGCTGCCGGTCACGGACGGGGCGCTCGCGCCGATGAACTGGGTGATGCCCAGGCTGAGCTTCGGGCGGATCAGCAGGCCGTCGTCGGTCTCGATCTCGGTGGCGATGTCGATGGCCGGCTGCAGGTGCGTGTAGATGTTGTCCTCGCCGTCGTGGCGAATCCGGAACCCGGTATTGCCGGACTCGGTAAAGCTTCCCATCGACAGGTAATCGACGCCGAGGTCGATGCGGGGCTTGAAGCTCCAACGCCCGCGCTCGAACAGATGGGCGGCGCGCAGTTGGCCGGAATACAGCCAGAGTTTCTGGGTGCCGTCGATGTTCACGCCCGGCCAGGGATTGCGGTCGATGTCGAAGTGGCCGTAGCCGACGGCAAGAGACCCGGACAGCTCGGTGGCGTCGAAACGGCGCTTGGCGGAGATGCCGCCCTGGAAGCGCTCGCCGTCGCTGCTGGCATAGCTGTCGTCGGCATTGAGATTGCTGCTCTCGTAGGACAGCGCGCCGCCCAGGTGCCAGCCGTTGCCGATGTCGATCTGCCCGCCGCCGGCCAGCTGCCAGCTGTCCTCGTCGAAGCCGAGATTGTCGCTGGTCTCGTGCTGCTCGAAGCGTTGGCCGCCAAGGCGCAGCCAGCCGCACTGGCCCTGGTCGAAGAAGCGATAGTCGCCGCCGCGCTCGGCGCAGCTCAGCAAGGCGTCGTTGAAGCGGATGCCGGAGAGCAGGCTCGTGATCTGGTTGTCGACGGCGATCTCGGCGCTGAGGCTGTTCATGACCCGGGTGTAGCTGCCGGTGTCCTCGATGGCGATCAGCGCGCGGGCGATGTCGCTGTCCAGCGCCTGGGCGCGGTAAATGCCGTGGATGTAGCGGGCAATGTTGTCCTGATTGTCGTTGGTCTCGGCGAGGATACCGGCGTTGGCGAAGTCGATGTCGAAGACGAGATGCAACGCATTCGGCGGAGAGTCGAAGCAGCCGGTATTGGGCAACGGCGGAGCGGGTCGTACCTCAGCCCGCTCGAACGAGAGGCCGCCGTCGGCGGTCAGGATCGGCACCGACTGCACGCCTGAGGCTCGCCTGCCAGACGTCCAGCAGGTTGACGTCCACGTCGCCGTCGACGTCGGCACGGCCGCCGACGCTGAGCTGGTCGGCGCGACTGCCGCTCGGGTCGCTCGGGTCCACATCGATGGTGAGCACGCCGCTGTCGGACTGGGTCAGATTGCCGGTCAGGCGGGTGCTGCCGATGGTGTCCGTGCCGGCAACGGACAGGGTGCCTCGGTTGACGAAGCTGTCGACAGCGAGCAACGAACCGGCGTTGACCAAGCCGCTGGGCGCGTTGATCAGGTCGACACGCGACGCCTTCTGGATCTTACCGGTGATGGTGCCGCTGTTGTTGATCGTTGTGGTGCCGCTGCCGAAGTAGGCGATGGCGGTTCCGTCCACGCCAGAGACCGTTGTGATGGTGCCGCTGTTGTTGACCGAATTGCTCGCCGTGCCGCCGCGGATGACGACGCCGGCGCCGGTCAGCGGTCCCGAGACACCGCTCGAGCCGGAAGCGCCGCCGGTCACCGAGCCGCTGCCCGTGACCGTGACATCGACGGCGCCGGCACCGTCACCGCTGGACTCCGCGTAGACGCCGAAGCTGCCGATGCCGGTGGTGAGCACGGGGCCGCCAACGGTCACGGAGGTCTTGGTGCCCGAGACCGTGCTCGTTCCGCTGCCGCCGGCGCTCTGGGCGAAGATGCCGTGCGCGGCGACGCCGGAAGTGTGGATCTGCTGCGTTCCGCCGGGCGCATAGGTCACTGTCACCTTCCCGCCGGCACCACCGCCCCCGGCGCTGCCGATGCGGGCGCCAAGCCAGCCGTCGTCATAGAACGCGCTGCCGGCGGTGCCCGCGATGCCGCCGCCGCCTCCCACCGATTGGGCGAGAATGCCCGCCGACGAGCCCCCGGTGGTCCGGATGCTGCTGGTGGCCGTCACCGTGACATCGCCGCCGTTGCCGCTCGCGCCCGTGGCGAAGGCATTGTCGGCGGCGCCGCTGTTCTCCGGCACCGGGGCGAAGTCCGGATAGGTGGTCTGGACAGTGCCACCATAGCCGCCGCCCCCGCCGATGGATTGGGCGAGGATGCCGTGGGAGGCGATCACCGAGCCGCCGGCACCAGAGGCGGTGGAGATCGGGGCGTGCGCGGTGATGCTGACCGCACCGCCGTCACCCGTCGCCGTGCCGGTGCCGCCCAGCGTCACGGTGCCCGAGACGCCGGTTGCGCCGACGCCGCCGACGCCGCCGCCGGCACCCACGCTCTGGCCGAAGAGCGCGGTGGCGCCGATGCCGTATGTGGTGACGGCGGCATCGCTGGTCAGGCTGATCGGGCCGCCGTTGCCGCCCTGGCTGCCCGTGGCGCCGATGTTGATCGCGACCGTGGCGTTCTTGGTCGTCTGGGTCGCATCAGTGGCGTTCTGCAGCCCGGCCGCGTCGCCCGCGATGCCGCCGCCACCGCCGATGGATTGCGCGAACAGGCCGACGGCGCCGTCGCCGTGGGTGGTGACGACGGCCCCGTCGTGCTCGATGGTCACCGCGCCGCCCGCGCCGCTGCTGCCGCTGCCGCCCAGGGCGATGGCGGCCTGCCAGGTCTGCGACGCGCCCATGCCGCCGAGATCGCCGGCGAGTCCGCCGCCGCCGCCGATGCTCTGGGCGAGCACGCCGTGGGAGGCGAAGTTGTAGGTCGTGATCTTACTCGTGGACGCACCGGCCGAGACCGTCACCGCGCCGCCGTCGCCGCCGCCGGCGGTGCCGCCGACGCTGAGCGCAACCCCGCGTGCACTGCCGCCGTCCGTGCCCGTATCGCCGTAGAGCAGCGAGCCGGTATGCATCCCGGTGCCGCCGCCGCCGCCCACGCTCTGGGCGAAGATGGCGTGGGCCTGGCTGATGGCGGTGTCCGCTTGGGTCGCCGTCGAGCCGGTGACGACACTGCCGGTGTTCTGCACCCAGACCGTGCCGCCCTTGCCGCCGCTGCCGCCGATCCCGCCGACGGCAACGGTCAACGTCTTGCCGCCGCCGCTGGAGACCGTACCGTCGAGGCCAACCGCGCCATTGCCGCCGCCGCCGCCGATGGATTGGGCATGGATGCCGCGACCGCCGTCGCCGACCACGCTGATCGCGCCGCTGTTGCTGATGCTGACGCCGGCCGTGCCGAGCGACGCCAGGCTGCCCTGAAAGGCATCCCCGCCGCTGCCGCCGGCACCGCCGACGGCCACCGTCGCCGCCTTGGTGCCGTCCGACCCGGTGACATCGCCCTGGATGCCGACGCCGCCGTTGCCGCCGCCGCCGCCGATGGATTGGGCCAGGATGCCGGCGGTGTTCGCGATGGCCGCACCATCGCCGAGCATCTCGACGGTGATCGCGCCGGAGTTGACGACCAGGCTTTGACCGCCCGCGCCGCCGCTGCCGGCCTTCGCGCCGACGCCGATGCTGAGCTGGGAGTCGCCGTCGGAGTCGTCGTCGCTCGAGGTGCTCATGTTGCCGACGATGCCGGCACCGCCATTGCCCCCGCCGCCGCCGATGGACTGCGCCAGGATGCCGCGCGCGCCGTCGCCACGGGCCGTCAGCGCGGCGGAATTGGTCACCGAGACCGTGCCGCCGCTGCCGGCCCCGCCGCCGGCCAGCCCGACGCCGATGTTGAGCTCCATGTTCTGCTTCTTGCCCGAGCTGGCCAGGTCGCCGTCGATGCCGATACTGCCATCGCCGCCGCCGCCACCGATGGATTGCGCAAAAATGGCATCCATCGCGTTGAGCGCGCCGGACGCCGCCGATCCGCCGGTGTCGATGCTGCCCCAATTGATCAGGGTCACGCTGCCGCCGTCGCCGCCACCGCCGCCGGAGCCGCCGAGCCCAAAGCTGATCTGCTTGCTGTCCTCCTCCGAGGAGCTGGTGACGGAGCCGCCGATGCCGAGCCCGCCCGTGCCGCCGCCGCCGCCGACGGACTGGGCCAGGATGCCCTTGGAGCCGGCGCCCTCGGTGGTGATCTGCATGGACGTGTTCATGTAGACGGGCCCGCCGCTGCCGCCGGCGCCGCCGCTGCCGCCGATCCCGACCACCAGGCCGTTGTTCGCGTTGTTGGTCACGTCGCCGGAGATGGCCGTACCGCCGGTCCCGCCGCCGCCGCCGATGGCCTGCAGGAACACCCCATGGGAGTTGTAGTTCGTCGTCGTGATGATGCCGCCCACCGAGTCGTATTCGGTCGTGCCGCTGCCGATGGTCACGGACCCGGCGTTACCGCCGCCGCTGGCCTTGCCGCCGACACCGACGGTCGCCGCGACGGACTGGCTGGACATCGTCGCGTTGCCCGAGATGCCGGTACCGCCGCTGCCGCCGCCGCCGCCGATGGACTGCAGCAGGATGGCGTGGCCGGCAAAGCTGCCGCCGCCCGAGGTCGGATTGGCGATGCCGCTGCCGGTGGTGACGGCGCCGGACGCGAAGTAGGACACGGCACCGCCATGGGCGCTGCTGCCCCCGGCGCCGCCGATGCCAAGACTCGCCTGATCCGCCGACGTGATCCCCGAGACGGAGGCGAAGTGGTTGCTGCCGCCGTTGCCGCCGCCGCCGCCGATCGACTGCACGACGACACCGCGCGAGCCCAGACCCGAGGCGGTGATGCTGGGCGCGTTGAACAGAATGACCTCCGCAGTACCCGCCGCGGCGCCGCCGCCACCCTTGCCGCCGATGTTCAGGTCGATGGACTTCGAGGCATCGTTGGTCGAGGAGAACACCAGCGATCCCAGCGCGTTGCCGCCGCCGCCGGCGATGGATTGGGCCAGGATTGCATCGGACTGAAAGCCGGCCGTGGTCACCGAGCCATTGGTGCCGACGAAGACGTCGCCACTGGTCGCGCCCGCGCCGCCGGCACCGCCGACCGTGACAGCCAGCGAGCGGCCGCCCTTGTTCGCGTCTGCCGACACCGCAAGCCCGCCGCTGCCGCCGCCGCCGCCGATGGACTGCGCCAGGATGCCGTACTCGCCCTGCCGGCTGCCCGCCTGCTGGCTACCCGTCGTGCCGGTGGTGATGTCGGCGTTGTTGTTGACGGTGACCGAGCTTCCCGCGCCGCCATTGCCGGCGCCGCCGCCCACGGACAGCGTGAATGCCTTCGCGGTCGATTGGGTCTGGAACGCCCCGCTGATGGCCATGCCGCCGTTGCCGCCGCCACCGCCGATGGACTGCGCGACGACCCCGCGCGAGCCGTCGCCCGTCGCCGTGACCTGGCCGCCGCTTTGCGTCGTGACGTGGACCGCCCCCGCGCCGGCGCCGCTCTGCGCGGTCCCGCCCACCGACACGTCCAGGGCATTGCTGGCCGATGTCGAGAGGCTGCCGGCGATGCTGGTGCCGCCATTGCCGCCGCCGCCGCCGATGGACTGGGCCAGCACGGCGTCGGACAGCATCCCCGCCGTGCTGACGGAGTTGGCAATGGCCGTCACCGCACCGCCGCTGCCCGCGGCGCCGCCGCTGCCGCCCACCGCCACGTTCAACGCCGTCGAGTCCGAGGCCGTGAAGGAGCCGGCGATGCTGATGCCGCCGTTGCCGCCGCCACCGCCGATGGACTGCGCGACCAGGCCGCCGGCGTGATCGCCCAGGGTCGAGACCGCGCCGCCAGCCGTCAGATGCACGGTGCCGGCGACATCGCCGCTGCCGCCGCTGCCGCCGACCGACACGCCGAGCGAATTCCCGACGGACAGGCCGGCGGCAACGCTGGTGCCGCCGGTGCCGCCGCCGCCGGCAATGGATTGGGCCACGATGCCGCTCGCATGGTCGCCGCTGCTGCTGGTGCCGGTACTGACATCGCCCGCCGCGTTGACGGTGACGGCGCCCGCCGAATTGCCCGCGCCGCCAAGCCCCCCCAGGCCGACGTTGAGCGCGTTGCCGGTGCTCAGCGACCCGGCGACGGCCAGCGCGCCGCGCCCGCCCTGACCCCCGATGGATTGCGCGAGGATGCCCTCCGCATGGTCCCCCGCCGTCGAGATGCCGCCCGGCGTCGGTATTCGACCGTGACGGCGCCACCGGTACCCGCCGGACCACTGCACTGCCGCCGATCGCGACATCGACGGAATTGGACTCGCCGACGGTCACGCTGCCGGCGACCGTCAACCCGCCATCGCCACCGCCGCCGCCGGTCGACTGCGCCAGCAGTCCGACGGACGAGGTGCCCTGGGTCTGGATGGTCGCGCCGGTGTTGCTGGCCGGAGACGGCGCCGCCATTCCCGCCGCCGCCGCCGGAACCGCCGGCACCAACGGTGAGGCCGATACCGCCATTCACGTCCACGTCGACGGAGATCACCGCGCCGCCATGACCACCGCCGCCGCCGATGGACTGCGCGAGCAGGCCATGGGATACGTCACCCTGGGTCTCGACGGTGGCGAGGTAATCCGCCGAGAGATCTGTCGAACGGATGTCAGGCTGCACGACACCGCTTCCGCCATTGCCTCCGGCGCCGCCGCACCGCCGACACCGAGCGAGATGGACGGGTGTTGACCGAGACCGTCACCGGAACGGCGAAGCCGCCGTTGCCGCCGCCGCCACCGATGGACTGGCCCACCAGCCCATGCGAACTGCTGCCGGTGGTCGTCAGGGGATATGCCGGCGGCTGTCCTGCGGCGAATGACTGGCGTGACCGTCGCCGCCGCTGCCGCCGCGCCGCCCGCGCCGCCGACGGATGCGGCAAAGACGGTTCCGCCGCCAGTCGGCGCCGCCGCCGCTTCCACCGCCGCCGCCGATGGACTGGGCCAGAACGGCCGGTGATTGCATCAGATGGGTCGTGACCGACCCCGCAGTTGTCGCGATCAGCGCTCCGCCAGTGCCGCCGCCGCCACCGGTGCCGCCCAGGTCGAACCAGCCCGCCCCGGTTCCGGCCTTGCCGCCGCCGCCGCCGATGGATTGGGCCAGGATGCCCAGGGAGCAGCCGCCGCAGACACCGGCATTCTGGCTCGACGAAGGCTGCGTGCCGGTCTCGATCGTGCCAATATTCTGCACCTTCACGGTCGCCGCCGTTCGAGCCCGGACCGGCACGGCCTCCGACGCTGCCAAGCGCGACGGTGGAGCCGCCCGAGCCGCCGGCACCACCGATGGAGTGCGCCAGGATGCCGTCAGAGGCAAAGTTGTGCGTCGTCAGGTCCCCGGCATTGTTCACCGACACCGAGCCGCCCGCCCCGCCGGCACCGCCGGTTCCGCCTGAGCTGAAGAAGGCCCCGAAAGCGCTTCCGCCATGGCCGCCGCCACCGCCGAGCGAGGACGCGCCAATCGCGGCCGAACTTTGTCCTTCGGTCGTGATGTCCGTGCCAGTGCCGAAGCCTTGCCCATTGTTGACCGTCACGTTGCCGCCGGCTCCGGCGGACCCGCCGTTCACGGCGAACTCGATGAGGCCGTAAGCGTTCGAGGCATCGCCACCGTGGCCGCCGATCGACTGGGCCATGACGCCATAGGAATCGTCGCCGGCAGTCGCGATCGAGCCCGTCGCCTCGTTCAGCGCGACGGTCACCGGCCCGGATGCGGCGCTAGCGCCGGGTGGTCCCGGATTGGACACCCAGCTGCCGTCGCCTGACAGACCGCCGTCACCACCGACACTCAAGGCGGCGATGCCGTGGGAGCTCGTGCCGCCCGTCGCGATCTGGACATGGCCCACGGCCTGGACCTCCACCGAGCCACCCCCTCCGCCGGAGCCACCGGCACCGCCGTCGCCAATAGACTTTCCGGTTCCGCCCTGTCCGCCCTGCCCTCCCTGACTGAGGGCGAGAACACCCGTCGATTGCACCCCGTTGGTATCGACGCTCAAGTCTCCGAAGTTCAGCACCTGCGGCAGCGGTGTGGCGCCTGCGCCGCCCTTGGCCCCCGATGCGGTGTCGTTGTTTCCGCCTCGACCGCCCATGCCGCTACTGGCGCCGTTCTTGGGTGACGAGGCAATCGAAACACCCGGGGAATTGTCGCCGGAGGTCTTGGCAACGAGGTAGAACGGCGCGGACACGGAGGAAGGGTTGAGAAAGCCGAGATAAACGCCACCGGCTTGTCCGCCATTGGCGGCATGGCCGCCATAGGCCAGCCCGGTGGCGCCTGCGCCTCCGGTGCCGCCCGCCGTGATGATCTCGAGGGCCGGTGCATCGTCGCCCTGGGTCGTGATACTCCAGGGGGTCTTGACCGGATTGTAGTTCCCATCGGAATTGAGGAGTTGTATGTCGTGGGTAGAGCCGGTAGAGCCGGCAGCGCCGCCCATTCCGCCGCTAGAATAAACAGCACCGCCATTGCCGCCCCTGCCGCCGTTGCCGCCTCGAATATCGAATACGAGTCCAGGCGCCCCGTTAGATGTCTCGATGGTCGCGACTCCGTAGAGCCAAATCACTTCGCCATCTTGGGTATCGACACCGGGTCCTCCGTTCCCACCGTTGGCATATAGCGAATAACCGCCTTGGCCGCCGTTGCCCCCTGTCATTCTCGTATAGAAGGCCGGTGTACCGGATAGGTCCGACGTGAGCGTCGAATCGAAGTAGTAGGTGAACTCACCCGCGTAACCCGCATACCCGGCTCCACCGGCCCCTCCGTTCGCGGGCCAGAACGGATCGTTCTGATCTTTACCATCTCGCCCGGTGTTGCCAATTGCGATACAGGAAACCGGTGAGCCGGTTTGGGGAGTACAGATACTCGGTTGGCTCTCGGCTTCGGCGGTGCCGTGACCGGCGACCATCAGGAACGCCAGAACCGGCAGACGCGCTAGCCTGCTTGCAGACTGCGTCGTCGGCGCGGCCTTGGTCGGTGTTGCCGCGCAATGCGCGGCTGTAGCGTGGGCAGGCGGCCAAAGGGTGGAAACGGACTCGCGAGTTGGTGCTGGCGACAAGGACTCGTTGCGGGTTTGTCGCGGACGTAAGTGCGTACAGCCATTTGGACGGATCATGCTTCCTCTCTCCCCCATATTCGTTTTGCTCGTCGCGCTTCTGTCGCTGGGGCGACTGACGCTTGACTGATCGTGGAGTGCCGTCGCGGGCTTGACCGGAGCCCTGCGCGCCAGCCGTCCATGGCATTCGGTTCAGGCCTGGTTTCGCGTTAGACCTCGGCAACATCGAGCCGCGCCGCGGGACCTTGGTCGCCCTTGTCGCCCCTTGGTCGCACGGGGCCTTGGTCGCCTTTCTCACCCTTTTCGCCGACAGGCCCAACGGCGCCGATGGTCACTTCGTACTCATCGCCGTGCGGCTCGCCGGGGCCGTTGTTCAGCGCGTAGGGCTGATGCCCGATAGGGTGATCCGCCAACCCGCCTTGATTTCAACATCGACAACCGCGGCAACGTGCTCGGGACCGACAAAGGAGATCGTCGGTCTTGGCGGAAAGAGGAACCCGTCCATGGTTCCACCCCACGCGGGCTCGTTTCATCACGTGGCCTAAATTGCCGGTTTTGGGCGGCGCCGCCAGCGCGCCAACAGCAAGCCACCCAACCCAAGCAACGCCAAGGTAGGTGGCGCAGGAACTACGCCAGAGCCGGCCTGGAAGGTAAGCGAATCCGCGGTTGTTCCCGCCCCCCAATTCCACACATAGTTCCCAGGGGTGATACCAAGACTGGCCAAGGAGCTATTGTTGTAAGTCATCGCAGCAGAGATCGAATCGCCAGAGGAGTAACCAGAGGGAACGCGAAGAAAACCGTTGCTGCCCAGCACCCCGACAAGCCCGCCTGAGCCAGTTGTCGGGAACCCCGGACCCAAACCGGGTCCGAATGACGACGGACCGCTGATTCCAGCGTACTCATCGAAGCCGACGAAGCCGGGCCCCAAAAGAACGTTACCGCTGGACGGAGAGATCGTGCCGGCTCCATTCCCACTGTCGACAAAGCTCAACGCAGACAAATCGATCGTGCCGGAAGCATTGACCAACAGATCGGCCCCGACCTCTTCAGCTGTGATGACGAGCGCCGCGTTCGCGAGGCTTGGCCCGATCAGAACGGCCAACAGGGGAAATAGACGCATGATTGAGTACCTGTTCAGTTTGCAGATGGCTTGAGCCTGGCCGGATAGACCGATTTTGGCGCGTAGAGCGGATGCCCGATGGGGCGATCCGCCAACCCGCCTTGCTTTCAACGCCGACAACCGCGGCAACGTGCTCGGGACCGACAAAGGAGATCGTCGGTCTTGGCGGATGGCGGAACCCGTCTATGGTTCCGCCCTACGCGGGTTAAGGCGACTGACGACTGACTTATCGTGGAGTGGGGTCGCGGACTTGACCGGAACCCCGCGCGCCAGCCGTCCATGGCGTTCGGTTCAGGCCGGATTGCCCGCGGGACCTCGGCCACATCGCGCAGCGCCGCGGCTATTGACAGGCCGCCACGCACTGGGTGGCCGTGGAGTCCGCGCGTGAGACGCAGCGGTCGTATTTGGCGGTCTCATCTTGGATACAGCGTTGCACAAACGCCTTGCAAGTCTCCGTGTCGCCGCCGGTTCCAATCATGCAACTCCGATAACCGTTTCCTTCGCAGGAGTCGATATCGCGATCGAGGCGACTTTGACAAACGGCGAACGCGGCCTCTTTGGCCGTCATGCAGGGCTCTATGCATTGTTGAAGAACCAGCTCCCGCTCCCGATCGGCGATCACCTCATCGATGTTCGAGCAACTGAGTGTTGCGTCGGGCAGTATGCCGACGACGACTTGCCCGGTGGGACAGGCGCTGGGCGGCACGATGCCGGGGTCGCCCTGATCGCCCTGCGGCCCCGCCGGACCTTGGTCGCCCGTGTCGCCCTTCGGTCCCGCGGGGCCTTGGTCGCCTTTCTCACCCTGTTCGCCGGCAGGCCCGACGGCGCCGATGGTCACGTCATACGTCGTCGCTGTGCTTCTTTTTGGGATCGTTGGAAACCGTCAATAGGAAGTCGCCATCGACACAGGTCGGAATGCCCAGATCGGCGTCCGGTGGGCACTCCACCAGCATCTCATCGTCGGCCACGCTGAGCACGGTGAGCGCGCCGAAATTGCCGAAGCTGACCTCGAGAGGACCCGGTCCGGACGTGAAGCCCTCGCCAACAATCAGCAGCGTGTCCCCCGTCGCATCGAAGCTCACGAAGACCTCGGTGACCCGAAGGTCGCCTTGCGGTGGTTTTGCGACCGCGGTCGTCGTCGCGATCGCAGCGATCACCGCAATCAAGAAGGGAGACGGTCGAAGCTTCATCGTGCACACCTCATGGCCAGGCCGAGTGCTGCGGCTCTTGTTTTGGAAAGGAACAAGCCGCTGACTGCGATTGATAATTGTCAACGGCCCCTTCGCCGTACTTTAAGCCAAGGTGTCGGCCGCGCGTTAGGCGCAGCGTCTCAAGATTCGTTGACCTGGTGTCTCACGCACCGGTCTGCTATACCCTTTCGGCAACGCAGCAGCCTGACGTGTCTTGGTGCAGCGGCCACCATCCCGCCAACCCGGCAGCAGCCCGTGGACAAGATCCCCACCTCACAATTCGATTACCGGAAGTTTGCGCCGGCTGACCGGCTACCGGCGTTTCGGCAGCTGACGGCCTCGCTGTACGAGACCTGGGCACTGGGCGATCCGGAATCCTTTCAGGCGGAGGCCTACGGCCACCAGGTGAAGGATTTGATATTCACCGAGGTCGAATTCGGCGCGACACGGTTCAAACGCAGCGCCGCGCACACCCAGGGCGGCGGCAAGGATTTCCTGACGCTTCATGCGCAACTCGCCGGGATCGAGCGCCTGGTCATGGATCACGGCATCGTGCAGCTTCTTCCGGGCAGGATCTATTTGCGGGACTGGGCATACCCTTTCGAATGCAGGTCCACGCCCATGTACATGCACACCATCGTGGTTCCGCGCCACCGCCTGACATCCAGTGTGCTGTTGGACGCGGAGAATCCGATCTTGGACTGGCGCATCTCCGAACCCGACGGAGGGATGCTGTTCAAGCTGTGGGCGGAACTGGTCAAGTCGTTCGCCACGGTGACGCTGGAACAGGCACAAGTGCTGTGTGATGCCTTTCTTGGTTTTGTCGACGGGCTGTTGGGCGCTTTCGCCTGCAAGGATAGGCCCGCCACACTGCAGTCAATGGAACGCTTTCTGTCCGCGAGGCTGCGGCGCGACGTCAGCGTGGACGAGCTTTGCGAGCGATTTCACGCCTCGCGCGCCACGGTCTACCGTCTGTTCGAACCGCACGGCGGTGTGCGGGCCTACCTGAGCCGGATGCGCATGGAACGCGCTTATGCCGACCTGTGCCAGGCCGATCCCAACTACGTCAAAATCGCGGAAATCGCCGCGTCCTGGCAGTTCAGTGATGCCAGCACCTTCAGTCGCCGGTTCCGTCAGCTATTCGGTCAGTCTCCGTCCGACGTCCTGGGCAGTGATTTCGAGGCTCGGGAAGTACCCCACCCGGGCATGATTCACGGCGCTGACATGTACTCGTCGTATATGAAGTGGTTCAACAATGCGTCGAGGCGGACGCCATGAAGCGATGCGCCGATGGTCAATTGAATCGGCGGCCTTAGCGGAGTTCCCGCCTAAGACCGGACGCGGTGCCTCCTCGCCGCAAGACACATCCCTGCCGTTATCCGGCCCATGGAAAAGCGCAACCCTGGCTTCTGACTGCTTGGCTGCAGAAAACCCGCCTGGTTCTCGTCGGTATGCCTCAAGGTAATTGTCGCTCCGTCGAGCAACAGAGCGCGCCCTCCGCGCCAAGCTTCGAAATCCTCCTGCACATCCTCGGGCGTGGCGAAAACGAAACAATCTCACTGCCAGACCGGTTAGTCCGTTGTGGGTCGGTTGCTGTCGCCGGCGGACCGGATGCTGAGCGTCTGCTGACGGTCCAGAAGGGATGTTTACTGCGCGGATCGCGCTGCGCATCCGCTGACGGAGTCCGCCGAATGCCCCTGGCAACGTGGGGTATGTGCTGCTGCAAACGCCAACGCCTACATTCGTCGAGGCGACAGGGTCGACAGTTAGGGCTGCGTCAGACCTTGACTAATGAGGTGCTAAGCTTGTCCAAGAGGATTGGTCGTCGCAAGCATGCGACTTGTCCAATCTGGGAGTCGGTCGGACGCTCGATGTCTGTCCGGAGGGCTGTCGGAAAGGAGGGACATTTCAATGCCACATTGTGCGCAAGGTACGACAGGCTGGACAAAGCTGCAAAGCTACCAGGCCTTGTGGGATCCGAAGATTAGCCTTGGGAAGTTTTACTTCACAACGTTCCAAGGCAAGCGTGAGGAGACGCCGTACATGGACGCCGAGAACTTCGCCCAGGTTCTCAATATCCTCCAGAACGAAAAACCCGTGTACGGTAATGCCAGCACGGGCTCAGTGACGACGCAAGCCGAGGAGGTCGGCGAAGAAGAGACATAACCGGACGCGATCGTTCCCGCACGGATCATGCTGCGGGAGCCGTCCATTCCACGCGGGACGTGCTGTAGACCAGCATAACGACGACTAGGCGGGCGCTTTGCTCTAATCACTGTTCGTGGGCTTAGCGCCCGCTGCGGTTACTCAGTGTCCACGCCCCATCAGTGAAGCGGTAACCGCCCGGCCGCTCGTCAGCCTCCGCGCCGCCCGCGCCCGCTCAGCGCATCGGCACGACTTCCCGCTTCGGCCAATCGCGCTGGCCTGCGGTACGGTGATCCGTTGCGCGTCCGCGAATCCACACGGGCGCAGTTTCCCAGCATTGGGTCCTGATCACAGATCAGGACCCGACAGGTCGGCCTACGCGCGCGCTCACTTCAGGTTGATGACACGGAAACCCAAGTCAACATCGTTTGGCGGAACGACGCCGAACGCGCCCTTCGCACTTTGGCCATTCGCGTACGGATTGCCGCTATCTCCGACCCAGTCAATGACCCCGGGCGGAGCGTAAGGCGTCGACAAGACAATCACAAAACGCCGGTTTTGCCAGGTGGGCACGGGTTGATTGAGCTTGAAATTTACCCACTGGCTGTTTGGCAGTGCCGATGGAAAGGTCGCGTAACTTGTTGCCGATGCGAGCAGCGTCATCTTTGGGGCAATCGAATTGTAGGTTTGCCCCTCGTAGAGCTCTGCGTCGAGTTGGAATCCAAGCGACGGCCCTTGGTTCTGCCTCAAAAAAAGATTCAGAGCCACGATCTTGCCGTCCGAAAGGCTCGCAACAAAGGACTGCCTCGCTGAATTAAGCACATCGACCGGAAGGCTCGCATCCTTCTTGGCTGGTAGAAATTGTTGATCGACGCGAGCAATATGGAAAACGACCGGCTTTGCCGGCCACTTGCCATAACCCGGAAAGAACTTGGCGTTGTGTTGCTGAATTTTCAGCCATTGTTCCGGAGTGAGCGTATAGGGCTGCGCGACGGCAACTGCTGCAGCAGAAGCTGAGAGGGCAAGCGCAATGAGAATGCGGAACATGCGGTTGGATGCAAAGGATGTCGTGTTCATTGTGTCCTCTTGGCAGGTGCGTAGGACTTTGGACCTTGGTATGCGCCGTAGAAAAGGCGACCACTGCTTCCCAGTAAATCCTCATCGGCTGCCCTCGACCGGTATCTGTGACTATTTCGCCCGGGCTTGGCGCATTGTCAGTGCGTAAGTAACCGGGCGCAGGGCAAGCGCGCCGATCGAGGTCAGCCGATCTCAATATAGACCATGAGTTGCTGACGCATGCCGCGCGGGCGAGCGACCAGAGGCGCTTCACGCTGCTGGCGTGCCTCGTCATCGACGCTCCTTGCTGCGGCTGCGGCCGCACAGCGGCTCTGGCGGCAATCCTTCTCGCTCCTGCCGCTCGTGTCTTCCGACCCCCCCAATGCCGATGCGCGCCAGTAATCGCGCACGCGTCCTCATCCAATCTCCATTCCGCAAACGCACCTTCACCTTGCGTATTTGCAAATCGTAGTCTATCGTATTCGTATTACGGATTATCTCATCCGTCCCGCTCGCCGCCCGCCGCTCGGTTTCTCCCCGTCCCGGCGGGCGGCTCCTGCTCCGGATCGCGTGGCCCTTCGCGGTGCTGCCGATCGAGAGACAGCCATCATGAGAATCACCGAATCACCGAATTGGCGGACGCCTTCGGAATCCACCCCAAGCCCTATCGCATCCTCACGCTCGACGGCGGCGGCATTCGCGGCATCGTGCCGGTGGTGTGGCTGGAGCGTCTGGAGAAGCACCTCGGCGCGCCGGCCTATCAGCACGTCGATCTGATCGCCGGCACCTCGGTGGGGGCGGTGATCGGCTGCGGCTTGGCGATGGGCATGAACGCGCGCGAGGCGCACGAGATGTGGGTGAACGGCGCGCGGGTGGCGTTCGCGGCGCCGGCGACGGTGTCCGAGCGCGCACGGCGGCTGGCGGCCCGGGCCGGCCTGATGGCCAAGTACGACGCTGCCGGCCTGGAGGTGCTGCTGCGCTCGATCTTCCGCGACGCCTGCATGGGTGATCTCAAGCTGCCGACGCTGGCGCTGTCCTACGATCTGCAGACGCTCTCGGTGCAGGTGTTCAGCTCGGCCAAGGAGGAGCACAAGCACCTGCCGGTATGGGAGGTGTGCCGCGCCTCGACTGCCGCGCCGCTGTTCTGGGACCCGCACCTGATGGTGATCGACGACTCCGGCGTCAGCCACCCGATGGCCGACGGCGGCATGACCGCCAACAACCCGGTGGTGGTGGCGATCTCCGAGGCGGTCGCCGAGCACCACGGCGGGCGCACCCGCGCGCTGGATAACGTGGTGGTGGCGAGCTTCGGCACCGGCGCGCCGCCGGAGGGCCGCACCAAGGTGCCGCGCACCATCTTCGGCCACGGCTCGGCCATCCTGCAGGCGCTGATGACCGGCGCCACCGGCACCGACCACGTCACCGCGCGCACGCTGTTGCCGGCGCGCAACTACTGGCGCTTCCAGACCTCGATCTCGGCGCGGCTGGAGCCGATGGATCAAATCGAGAACATCGACGAGCTGCAGGCGATCGCGCTGGCGCACCTGGCGCCGGAGAATGTGCGGCTGACGGTTGGGTTGTTGGACGGTGAGTAACGATTCGGTAACGTTACCGATATCGCGGCGGGAAAGAGCCTGGAAGGGGCTGCCTAAGCGCATAAATGAAAGAGAAAAAATGGCGCCCTCGACAGGATTCGAACCTGTGACCTGCCGCTTAGGAGGCGGCTGCTCTATCCTACTGAGCTACGAGGGCAAGGGCGTGCTGGGCCACCTTGTACTTTCAGGCTTGGGGACGGAATTGTAACGTCTCGGCTGCCGAACGGCCATGTCCGCGACTGCGTCCCGGGTTTTCCCGGGGTCCCTGTTCAGTGAGCGTCAGTGAGCGCCTCTTGATCGGGAGGCGCCTGGGGCCGGAGGCGTTCGGCATTCCCGTCAGGGGTCGACATCCAATCCCTGACGCGCGATGCCGGCGGTGTAGTCGAATGACGTCGTTTCGCGCTGACCATTCGGAACAATGATGGACAAGGTCGGCTTGGTTGCGACAAGCTTGCGTTGGGCGCGCATCATTGCGGCTAGGGTCTCGGCCCGAAGTGTCATGTATCGCCGGTCTGAGGCGATTCCTGTCAGAATTCAATCCATCACCATATCGAGGGCGATAGCATGGGCTTATTTGGGTTTGCGAAAGAAATTGGGCGAAAGATCATCGGCAAGGAGTCGGAGGCGGATGAGAAGGTGCGCGAGTTCCTCGAGGCCGATAACCCCGGCATCAAGGATCTGGGCGTCAAGTACAACAGTGACGGCGTGATCGAGCTAACCGGTAGTGCCGATGATCCCGCGGCGGTGGAGAAGGCCGTGCTGATGGCAGGCAACATCCAGGGCGTCAGCGACGTGAGGATTCAGGGCCTGATGTCGCCGCCGCTGCCGGGCGACGTCGAGTACTACGAGATCGCTTCCGGGGACACGCTGTCGAAGATCGCCGCCAAGTTCTACGGCAACGCCAACGACTATCCCAAGATCTTCGAGGCCAACCGTGAGGTCATCAAGGATCCAGACCTTATCTTTGTCGGACAGAAGATCCGCATCCCGAGCAACGTCGCCTAGTTCGGCTGGGCGAGTCAGCCAGCCTGATCGTCGGGTTTTGGCTGATTCGCCGAGCGCATCGATGGTGGAGGAGCAGGCGGCCCGAGATCAGGCGTCTTCGGTGTAAGCGTGGGCGCGACGTCGTGCTGTGGCGGTGTTGCGCGAACGGGAGCAATCTGAGCCGGTTCCGACTCCAACTCCGTCGCCCTGAGCGCAGCGGTGGCCATGCCCGATTCCGTCGGCGGCGAGTTCGCTGGCGCTACGGCGCTGACCGCTACTGGAACCGAGACGGTCGGCGACTCTGACGGCTCAAGGGATACTGCCTGCGGCTCCATGAGCGCCGCGGTGCCCGGTGAATCCGGAGACGCCGTGTCGCTTGCCGAACGCACCCGAGGAGGTGGGGGCGGCGGGCTAAGCTCGGCGGACCGCCGTCGGCCGTGCTCTCGGCTGGAGTGTCGTCGAAGCTGCCATTTGCGCCGCCATCATCGCTTGCGGCACCGTCGTCGCCGCGCGCGCCCGATTGATCGGCAGTGCTGCCGCCGGCAGAGCGCGAAGGTGCCGCGGCGGACTGACTTGGCGCTGGTCTCGGCGCTGCATCGGCTCCCTGGCGTGCTGTGCCCGTTTCCGAACCGGTTGCCGAACTGGCTGCTTCCTCGGCACGTTTGATGGTCTCGATTTCCGCGTCCAGGCCGTCCAGCGGCGTGCCCGCCGCGGCCGCGGCGCTAGCGGCGCGCCGTGCGCGTTCTTCCGCCTGCTGGCGCGCAACGCGCTCGGCATAGTTGCCGTAGTCCGGCCCGCTGCCGATAACGGTCACCGGCGTGCCGTTGCCGGCGTGTTCGAATACGGCAGCCGCGACCTCCTTCGGCATCCGGATGCAGCCGTGCGAGGCAGGCTGGCCCGGCCGCGGTATTGGTCCGGCATGCATGCCGATGCCGTCGTAGGTCATGCGCATGAAGTGGGGCATGTTTGCGCCGACGAAGCGACCACCAGGCGGCACGCGATCTTTGCCGGTGGCGCTGCCCTTGATCACCTGGCCGCTGCGGTTAACGATCTTGCCATAGAGGTTCGAGCGCTTGTCCTTCACCTTCTCGATGATCGCGAACTCACCGCGCGGGGTTGGGTGCTTGGATACGCCGCTGGCGATGGTGGTCCAGCCGACTTGGTCGCTGCCGTCGTAGAAGCGGGCCTTCTGTTCGTTGGTGTCGATGACGATACGCGTGATGCTGCGCCCGTCGCCGCTCCACTCATAGAGCTGGCCCGGCTTCTGCACCTCCTGAGGTTCCGGAACGGGTTCCGGCTCCGTCTGCTCGGCGATTTCCGTAGAATCGTCCTGGCCCGATGCCAGCTGTTCGCCGTCTTGCTCCGCGTCGCGGGCGCCGGTGAGGCTCTCCGGCAGCGACGGGAATTGCATCTGCGCGCAGCCGCTGAACAGCGTCAGCACCAAGGCCGCGGCCGACCAGCGCGCCAGCCTAGTGTTTATCCAGATGAGACGGTGGGGATTCTCTTGGTTCATGTCGTCATTTCCGCGGAGGGATCGGTTCGCGCAGGGCACAATCTCGCAAAAGTAACCCATTGAGCGGCTTCGAATCAAAGCCTCCGGTTTGCGGTATCCTTTCCGGTTGATCGGTCGCGCCGGCCGAAATCGGTTTTCATCTTGGTCCCCACAACGTCCGCCAGCACAGTTCCAGAGACCCATCCGATGCAGAGTGAGTACGATCCGCGTGCCATCGAGGACGCGGCCCAGCAGTATTGGGAGACCGAACAGACCTTCCGCGCCGTCGAGGACCCAAGCCGCGAGAAGTTTTACTGCCTATCGATGTTTCCGTACCCGTCCGGGCGGCTGCACATGGGGCATGTGCGCAACTACACCATCGGCGACGTCATCGCCCGTTACCAGCGGATGTTGGGCAAGAACGTGCTGCAGCCAATGGGCTGGGATGCCTTCGGTCTGCCGGCGGAGAACGCGGCCATCCAAAACGCCATTCCGCCGTCGACCTGGACCCGATCCAATATCGATTACATGAAGGGCCAGCTGAAGCAGCTCGGCTTCGGCTACGACTGGCAGCGCGAACTCTCCACCTGCGACCCGGACTACTACCGCTGGGAACAATGGCTGTTCACGCGCCTGATCGACAAGGGACTGGCCTACCGCGCCAACGCCCTGGTCAACTGGGACCCGGTCGATCAGACCGTGCTCGCCGACGAGCAGGTCATCGACGGCAAGGGCTGGCGCTCCGGTGCGCCGGTCGGGAAGCGCGAGATCGAGCAGTGGTCGGTGCGCATCACCGACTATGCCGAGGAGTTGCTCGCAGTCATCGATGGCCTTGACGGCTGGCCGGATCAGGTGCGCACCATGCAGCGCAACTGGATCGGTCGCTCCGAGGGCGTCTATGTGGAGTTCGGTATCGAGGGATCGGAGCAATGCTTCGGCATCTATACCACGCGCCCCGATACAGTGATGGGCGTGACCTACGTGGCCGTTGCCGCGGAGCATCCGCTGGCCCGGCGTGCCGCCGAGGGCAATGCCGAACTCGCCGCCTTCATCGACGAATGCCGTCACGGCGGCACCTCGGAGGCCGAGCTGGAGACGATGGAGAAGAAGGGCTACCGGCTCGGGCTCAATGCCCTGCATCCGATCACCGGCGAGCCGGTGCTATCTTCGCCGCCAACTTTGTGCTGATGGGCTACGGCACCGGTGCCGTCATGGCCGTACCGGCGCACGATCAGCGCGACTGGGAGTTCGCCGAGCGCTACGGCATCCCGAAGCGCCAGGTCATCGTCTCCGAGCGATGGCAGCGCCTGCGGCATCGAGGACGGGGCCTACCTCGGAAGGGCCTGTTGACCAATTCAGCCCAATTCGACGGCCTCAGCTCCGAGCAGGCCTTCGACGCCATTGCCGACGTCGCCGGCACGGCAAGGGCGAGAAACGCGTCGACTTCCGGCTGCGCGACTGGGGCGTCTCACGTCAACGCTACTGGGGCTGCCCGATCCCGGTGGTGCATCGGCCGGACCGCGACCGTGGGCAGGAGACTGACCTGCAGGTCGGCCTGCCGGAGGATGTCGTGGTGGATGGCTCCGGCTCGCCACTGAAACAGATGGAATCCTTCTCGAAACTGGCCAACGGCGAGTTTCGAGAGACTGACCTTCGATACCTTCTTCGAGTCCAGCTGGTACTACGCCCGCTACTGCTCGTCCGATTGCGATACCGCCATGCTCGACAAGCACGCGCTCGCCTGCGCTACCAGGTCGACCAGTACATCAGCGGCATCGGCACGCCGGGTGCTGCACCTGCTCTACACCCGTTTCTTCCACAAGCTGATGCACGACGAGGGGCTGGTGGATTGCGACAAGCCCTTCACCGCGATCCTAACACAAGGCATGGTCGTCGCCGAGACCTGGTTTGGTGGACGCCGACGGGCGCAAGCGCTGGTTCAATCCGGCCGAGGTCGAGGTCAGCCGCGACGATAAGGGGAAGCTGCTTGGCGGTGTGCTGAAGGCGGACGGCCAACCAGTGACCTTCGGTGGCATCGAGAAGATGTCGAAGTCGAAGAACAACGGCGTCGATCCGGAACTGCTGACGCAACGCTACGGCGCCAACACCGTGCGGCTCTATACCATGTTTACCTCGCCACCAGGACCAGTCGTTGGAGTGGAACGATGAAGGGGTCGAGGGCGCGTCACGCTTCTTGGAACCGGCTCTGGACCCTCGCCATGAACAATGCGGAGTCGATCGCCGCTAGCGGCGACGCGGCTGCGCCCGACTTGATCGATACCCCGGATGTGCTCGACGAGGCCGCCACCAGCGCGCCGGGCGTGAGGTCCATAGGGCGCTGAAAAAGGCACTCTTCGATTACGAGCGCCACCAGTTCAACACCGTGGTGTCCGCTGTATGAGCATGATCGACGCCGCTATCGACTGGACCTGACCGGCGCGGGCGGTCGCGCCGTGCTGGGCGAGGGCCTCGGCATCGTGCTGCGGGCTGCTGGCGCCGATCGCGCCGCATGTCACGCATCATCTGGCGGACGCTGGGCTACGGCGACGACATTCTGCGCTCGGCTTGGCCGGCCGTCGCGGAGGCGGCGCTTAAGCAGGACAGCATCGAGTACGTGGTGCAGGTCAACGGCAAGGTGCGCGGCAAGGTGCAGGTGCCGGCCGGTGCCGATCAGGCGGCGGTCGAGGCGGCCGCGCTGGCCAACGACAATGTGCTGCGCTTCATGGATGAGCGCGACCGTGCGCAAGGTCATCGTGGTGCCTAACAAGCTGGTCAACGTGGTGGCCAAGTGATGGCGCGCCAAAGGGGTTCACAGGCTGGGTCGCGACGGGCGGTGACCTTGCCCGCGTTGCCATTTCCAGGTTGCGCTGATCGCGGCGCTGGTCATGCTAGTGCTCGGCGGGTGCGGCTTCCATCTACGCGGAAGCGTCGATCTTCCGCCCGACTTGAGCCCCTTATATGTCCAGGCCGGGGGGGCGGTTGGCACGGCGATTCAGGACCGGCTGCCCGGCAGCGGCGTGCAAACGACGCGCAACCCGGCCGACGCCGGGCTGACCTTCCGCATGCTGTTCGTCGCGCGACTCGCCGCGTCGTCGCGCTTGATCCAGAAGCGGCAAGGCCTTGGCCTATATGCTCACCTACCGCGTGCGCTTCGAGGCCCAGGATGGTGCCGGCAACCTGGTGATGCCGTCTCAGATGATCACGCTGGACCGCGCTTCGACGACAATCCCGATGTATACGGTCCTCGGCGAACAGCAGGAGTCCGACATCATTTATCAGGACCTGGTCAGCGATGCCCGCCGACCAGGTCCTGCTGCACTCGACCTTGGCCTCGCACCAGGCGTCCGGGTCAACCTGAGCCGGGCCGGGCCCGACGCACTCGACATGCAATGCCCGCCGCAACAACTCGATCAGGCACTGGAGCGCGGGCTGGCGCCGATCTATCTGGTATTCGGCGACGAGCCGCTGCAACTCGGCGAGGCCACCAATGCGGTACTCACCGCCCGCGCCGCGCGCGAACAAGGCTTCAGCGAACGGGTCTGTCTGGAGCATCATGCGCACTTC
>CAVOGV010000010.1:0-19564 GCA_963695445.1 uncultured Gammaproteobacteria bacterium
CTGGCTCGGTTGATTCCGTACTTCCTCTATCACTCATTGAACGGGGGAATCGATGTCACGATACGCGCCTTCAAACGACCGCTGCCGTTGACGCCCGACCTGATCGACTATCCGTTGCGCCTGCCCGCGGGGCCGGCCACGGTGCTGATGGCCGGGCTGGTGAGCCTGATGCCGGGCACGCTCGCCGTCATCTGCGAGGGCCGCCTCAGGGTGCATGTGCTGGATCGTGACGGACCGTTCTGGGACGAGTTGCAGACGCTGGAACGCCATGTCGGGGCGGTGTTCGGTCTCCGCCTTGCCGCGCCTTCAGAACAATCGGTGGTGGTCGACGCGGACCTCCAGAACCCCAGCCCAGCCGACACCCCAGCCAACGCCCCAGCAAACGCCCCAGCAAACGCTCAGGCCAACCGCCAGCAACAGTTGGCGCAGAATGATCGCTGACATGATGCAAACCTTGTACTTCGGATTGGTCCTATTCTTGCTGCTGACGCTTGCCGCTGGACTCTGGCGCGTTCGTCGCGGCCCGACCCAAGCGGACCGGATGCTGGCAGCACAGCTGTTCGGCACCACCGCGACGGCCGTGCTGCTGCTGCTCGCCGAGGCGTCGGCGTCGCCGGCGCTGCGCGATGTCGCGTTGGTGTTCGCGCTGCTGGCCGCGATCACCGTGACCGCCTTTACTCGACGTCTACGGATCAGCGATCCGCCTGGAGAAGACGATGATCGATAGCCTATCCGTGGCCCTGATGCTGGCCGGTGCGGGCTTTTTTCTTGCCGGCACGCTGGGCCTTGTCCGCTTCCCCGACGTCTATACGCGCCTGCATGCACTGACCAAGGCGGACAACCTCGGACTCGGCCTGATCGTGCTCGGCCTGATGATGCAGGCGGGATCGGTTGCAACGGCCGGCAAGCTGTTGTTCATCTGGCTGCTGCTGCTCGCCGCCTCCGCGTCGGCCAGCCAGTTGATCGCCAGCTGGGCTCAGCACAACGGGCTCTTGCCATGGCGTCGTTAGCGCTGCTGTCGCTCGCCGTTGACGGTGTTCTCGCGCTGATGCTGTTGTGGCTCGCGTGGCGCGCGCTGAGCAGCCCGGACCTGTTTCGCGCGGTGGTGCTGTTCATCGCCTTCGGGCTGGTACTGTCATTGGCCTGGGTCCGGCTGGAGGTCGCCGACATCGCGCTCGCCGAGGCTGCGCTGGGGGCCGGTGTCACCGGTGCGCTGCTGCTCGGGGCACTGGCAAGCCTGCAGAAGCCGCTCACCACGGACACCGAGACAGCGCAGACCAGCAGGGCCGCGCCATCCGCATCGGCGCGGCCATCAGCAGAGCAGGCCCCGGAGCACCATGCGCCGGACAACGCCAGGGTTGCGCATGCCTCGGTCGCGGCACGCGGCCTGCTCGCCGTGCTGCTGCTCGGGCTGATGGGCGGTCTTGCCGTCACATTGCTCTCGTTACCCGAACCGACACCGGGCCTGGGTCAGCAGGTCGGCGAGCGCCTGGCGGACAGCGGCGTCGAGCACCCGGTCACCGCCGTCCTGCTCAACTTCCGCGGTTACGACACGCTGCTCGAGTTGGCCGTGCTGCTGCTGGCCCTGATCGCCGTCTGGTCGCTGGCCAGCGCGCCCCGCTTCAGCGACAGCGACCCGGAGCCGGCGCTCGTCGAACTCAGCCGACTGCTGGCGCCACTGATGATTCTGGTGGCGGCCTATCTGGTGTGGGTCGGCGCGCATGCGCCCGGCGGTGCCTTTCAAGCCGGCTCGGTGCTGGGCGCGGCCGGCGTGCTGCTGCGCTTGAGCGGCATGCGGCTGCCGCCGCGTTGGACCGATTGGCCGCTACGCCTGGCGTTGGTGGCCGGCGTGGCGGTGTTCGCCTTCATCGGGCTCGCCCCGCTTGCGCTGGGCGAGCCGCTGCTGACTTATCCGAGCGGCTGGGCGAAGCCCTTGATTCTGGCCATCGAGCTGACCGCGACCCTGTCGATCGGCATCATCCTGGCGGCGCTGTTTATCGGAGGCCGGCCATGACCTCCAGCTGCTGTTCGCCCTGGTCGGCGTCGGTCTGATCGGCCTCGGTCTGTATGCCCTGATCATCCGTGGCCACCTGCTGCGCAAGGTGTTGGCCTTCAACGTCATCAGCAGCGGTGTCTTTCTGGTGCTGGCCGGACTGGCGGCGGGCGGCGCGACAGAGGCATCGGACCCTGTTCCGCAGGCCATGGTGCTCACCGGCATCGTCATCGCGGTTGCCGCGACGGCCTTCGCGCTGGCGCTGATGCTCGCGCTGCGCCAGGCGACCGGCCGCACGCGCCTCGACGACAGCGACGAGGCTGAGCGGATGCTGTTCCCGATCAGCGGCGCGGTCTGGGCGACCGCGCTCGTCTTCACGCCGCTGCTCGCCGCTCTCGCCTGCTTCCTCGCGCCACGGCGGGCGAATCTGATCGGACTCGCGGCCGCTTGCGGCAACGCGGTTGCAAGCGTTGGACTGATCGAGCGGCTGCTCAGTGAAGGCAGCTTGCGCGTTAACATCGGCGGCTGGGGGGCACCGCTTGGCATCGATCTCGCGGCGGATGGGCTGAGCGCGGTCATGCTGCTGATGACCGCGGTGGTCGGTCTCGGTGTCAGCGCAAACGCGCCGCGCTATTTCGACCAGCATCCCGAGCAGCGCGACTACTTCTGGCCGTTATGGCTGTTGCTTTGGACGGCCCTGAACGGCCTGTTCCTGTCCGCCGACGTCTTTAATCTCTATGTGATGCTTGAGCTGCTGGGGCTGTCGGCGGTGGGCCTGACGGCGCTCAGCAGAACCGCCGCGGCGCTGAACGCGGCCATGCGCTATCTGTTTGTAAGCCTGCTTGGATCGATCGCCTATCTGCTCGGGGTCGCGCTGCTCTACCACGGTTATGGCACTGTTGATCTCGACCTACTGGCCCTGCGCATCACCGACGGGCCTGTGGCGACCGCCGCATGGGCGGCGATGCTCGCCGGCCTGCTGTTGAAGACGGCGCTGTTTCCGTTTCATTTTTGGCTGCCGCCGGCACACGCCAGTGCACCAGCGCCGGTCAGCGCCTTGCTCTCGGCGCTGGTCATCAAGGGCTCCTTCTATCTGCTGCTGCGGTTGTGGCTGGAACTGTTCGGTGGGCTCAGCACACTGCTGGCGGAGTTCCTTGGCCTGCTCGGGGCGATCGCGATCATCTGGGGCTCGCTGGAAGCGCTGCGGCAGCAGCGGCTGAAGCTGCTGATCGCCTATTCCACGGTGGCGCAGATCGGCTATCTGTTCCTTGCCTTTCCGCTGGCAGCCGGCGGCGCCGAGCAGGTATGGCGCGGCGCCATCTACCTGGCGCTGGCGCATGCGTTCGCGAAGGCCGCGATGTTCCTGTCCGCCGGCAGTCTGATGCGTTTCGCACATCATGACCGGATCAGCGATCTGGATCGCGTCGTGCACCGGCTGCCGCTGACCGTCACCGCCTTCATGCTGGCCGGCGTCAGCATCATGGGACTGCCGCCGAGCGGCGGCTTCATCGGAAAATGGCTGCTGCTCGAGGCCGCCTTCCTGCAAGGCCGCTGGGGTTTGGTTGTCGTTATCCTGCTCGGTGGCGTCCTCGCCGCGGCCTATATCTTCAAGGTGGTCGGCTCTGCCTTCACGCCCGCCAAGACAGCCCAGGCTGGCGACAGCGTACCCGCGTCGATGGAATGGAGTGCCCTGCTGCTCGCCTTCGGCGCCATCCTGCTCGGCTTTGCCGGACCGTTGATCTGGCCGCTGCTGGATATTGGCGCGCCCTTTGCCGCGCTGGCGATGCCGAGCCGTACAGGCCCATGATCCCCGGCTTCGATTCAGCTCTGCCGCCGAACGCCTGGCTGCCGCTGCTGGTGCTGACCAGCTCGCTGGTGCCAGGGCTGGTGATCTTCTTCTTGGATGAGCGGCGCTATTGGACGCGCACCCTGCTCAACCTGACCGGAGCCACCATCAAACTGGCGTTGGTGGGCGTCATGCTCTGGGGGGTCTACCATCAGCAGCAATACGCGGTCAGCGTGGCCTTGCTGCCGGGACTCGATCTGGCACTGCGGGTGCGGCCGTTGTCGCTGTTGTTCCTGGTCCTGTCCGCCGGTCTCTGGCTGGTCACCACACTGTACGCGATCGGCTATCTGGAAGAATCGCCGAACCGCAGCCGTTTCTTCGGCTTCTTCAGTCTTTGTGTTACCGCGACCGTCGGCGTCGCGATGGCCGGCAACCTGTTGACTTTCCTGCTCTTCTTCGAGCTGCTGACGCTGACCACCTATCCTCTGGTGGTACATCGAGGTACCGAGGCGGCGCGCCGCGCGGGCCAGATCTATCTGGCCCATACCTTGGTCGCGGGCGCCCTGCTGCTGGCCGGTACGGTCTGGCTTTACACCCTGACCGGCACGCTGGACTTTACCGCACGCGGCTTCGTCGCCGAGTTCGTGCCGACGCATCGCTGGGCGTTGATCGCCATCTTCGTGCTGCTGATCATCGGCGTCGGCGTCAAGGCCGCATTGGTCCCATTGCACAGCTGGCTGCCTCAGGCCATGGTGGCGCCGGCGCCGGTCAGTGCCCTGCTGCACGCCGTCGCCGTGGTCAAGGCCGGCGCCTTCGGTATCATCCTGGTGGTCTACGACGTGTTTGGCGTCGAGGTCGCAGCAGAGCTCGGCGTCACCGGCCCGCTGGCCGCGGTCGCCGCCACCACCATCCTTTATGGATCACTGCGCGCGCTGTTTCAGGACAACCTCAAGCGCCGGCTCGCCTTTTCGACCGTCAGCCAGGTCTCTTACATCGTACTCGGCGTCGCGATCGTCGGCCCGTTGGCGACGGTGGGCGGCCTGGTGCATCTGGTTCATCAGGGCGTCATGAAGATCACGCTGTTCTTCTGCGCCGGCAATCTCGCCGAGACCTTGGGCGTGCACAAGGTCAGCGAGATGAATGGCGTCGGCCGGCGTATGCCCTGGACCATGCTCGCCTTCACCATCGGCGTGTTCGGCATGATCGGACTTCCACCCGTGGCCGGCTTTGTCAGCAAGTGGTACCTGAGCCTTGGTGCGATGGAGGCCGGTCTGCAATGGCCGATCTATCTGCTCGCCGGCAGCAGTCTGCTGAATGCAGCCTACTTCCTGCCCATCCTGCACGCGGCCTGGTTCCGCGAGCCACCCGACGCCTGGCCGGAAGAGCGTGACTTCGGCGGCAAGGAGACGGCCTTGCTGCTGCTGCTGCCGCCGCTGATAACGGCCGCCCTGTCGCTCTTGATCGGCCTGTTTGCGGCCTCGCCCTTTACGCCGTTGGAGTGGGCGCTGTTGATCGCCGACCGGGAGTTCTACCAGCCTTGAGCGAACCGACGCGCCAGGTCCTGGACGCGATGACGCCGTTTGCGTGGCTGCCGTTGATCGCGATCGCTGTTCCGCTGCTGATCGCGTCCCTGCTCGCGCTGCCGCGGCTGCGCGCCCTTGTCGCAATCGTCGCTGCTTGGGCGGCGGCACCGGCGCTGCTGATCGCCGTGAGCGCACCCGATACGGGGCTGGCATTGCCGACGGTGCTGCTCGGCAGCAGCCTGGAGCTCGACGCGACCGGACGGCCGTTGTTGTTTGCGGTTGCGGTGCTATGGCTAACCGCCGGTGTGCTCGGTCGCGCCGGCTTGCACAGAGCGGGGACGGCCCTGCTGTATCTGTTGGCGATGAGCGGCACCTTCGCCATGACCCTGGCAGGTGATCTATTGCTGTTCCTACTCGGGTCCACCGTCAGCGGCTATGCACTCTATGGACTGCTCGGTGGCCTCGGTGGCGCCCGTATGCTGGTCAGGCTGCTGGTGCTCAGTGACCTGATGCTGTTCGAAGCCTTGTTATTGCTGGTGTCCGCTGGGATCAGCCTGGAATTCGCGAATCTGCCGCAAGCGATGGCCGGCGCGACAGACAGCGGGCTGCTGCTGGTTTTGCTCTTGCTCGGCTTCGGTGCCAAGGCGGGCCTGCTTGGTGTGCACTACTGGCTGGCACCTTGCCTCAGCAGTGCCCGTCCTGAACAACGCCTGGCACTGATCGCCTTCGTGCTCACGGCCGGCCTGCTGCCCTGGACGCGGCTGTTGGCGCCGGGGGCTATCGATTGGCCAGAGGCAGCCGCACCATTGCAATGGCTGGCACTGGCGACGGCGGGCTTTGCGCTCGCCCTGGGGCTGCTGCAACGCCGTCTCGGGGCACTGGCAGGCCACAGCGTCATGGCGATGAGCGGGCTCTGGCTGGCGCACCTCGGCGCGGCGATGAGCGGCAGCGCCGTCGCCGATCCGACTGCTGCCAGGCTGGCCACGGCCATCGCCCAGTCGGGTTTGGCACTCAGCGCGCTGCTGCTGATCGTCACGCCGACGGCGCTGACGGCCCCGACGGTGCTGAGCCGCTGCCGCTGGCGCTGGCTGCGCGCGGCGACGGCCGCCGTTGGCGCGCTGCTGCTGGCCGATGCGGTCCTAAGCGCGCTGGCGCCATTTGCCGCCAGCAGCCACCCCACCCCACCCGCCGTTGCGCTGCTCGCGCTGATCTGCGCAGCCGCCGGGCTGTTGCTCGGACGCACGCTACGTCTGACGCTGTCGCCGGCCCAGTCGTCTGAAGGCGCTGCCCTGCCGGCTGAGTTGCTGCTGATCCTGGCCGCGGTACTGATGGCCGCCGGGTATTCCTGGGGCATGGATGCGCCATGGCTGGAAGGCACGGCATTCCTGCTCGGCGGCCTCGTCGGAGCGCTCTTCGAGCCGCTCGTCCGGCGTCTGCCCTCGCGTCCACTGGGGCAGTTGGGCAAATCGATCGTGACGCTGCTCGCCGTGACGGCTCAGCGCATCCAGCGCAGCCTGATGCCGCGACTCGGCCACTGGCGGACCCAAGTGCGATCGCACCTCGTGTCGGTCTCTTCAACCGGGGCCTCGCGGTGCGGCCTGGCTACCGCCGAGGCCGCGCTGCGCGTCTGGCGCACAGCCATCGTGCTGGTGCTGACGACTGCCGCTATCGCCGCCCTGATCGTATCGATCGGTGCAACTGCGTCTTAGGCGATTGCCGGAGACTGACCAGGTGGCACCGGATTGAGGTATGCCTTCAAGGAGCCTCGGCAGGAGCATGGTCGGGCTATGGATTGCCGGTGCGGCATAGAAGGCTGACTTCGGCCCGCCGATCGACAAGCGCGGCCGGCCCAACACTGCGGTACCCTCTCGCGTCATTTCCACGGAGTTTGCCGCGGCGGGGCTTGGGCCGCTCGGCGAAGCCGCTGGCTGCGAGGGGTGCGTTAGCTCAGCCTAGCCGCCGAAAGTCCGCGATCGGTATCTCCGAATAGTGCAGCCCGTTGCCGGCAAAGGCGGTGCACAGATCGTCGAGCAGGACCTTTGCCGTGTCCGACGGGGCATGGGTGACGAATATCATGCGGCGGCTGCGCCCGGCGACCTGTTCGGCCAAGATCATGGATTTCTCGGACGAGCCATGGCCGCGGCCGGGCAGCGGGTCCTGGCCGTGGCCATGAAGCCCGCCGAGCCGCATCGCTCGGAGCTGGATTTCGACGACGTCGACGGCGACCTGACACTGCTGGCGTTGTTCGGCTTGATGGACCCGCCTCGGCAGGAGGCCATCGCCGCGGTAGAGACCTGCCGCCGGGCGGGCATCCGCGTGAAGATGATCACCGGCGATCATGCCGCACCGTCTACGACAACTTGAAGAAGGCGATCCTGTTCATCCTGCCCACCAATGGCGGCGAGGCATTGGTGGTGTTGGGCGCGATCCTATTAGGTTTCCGCGAGTTTCCGCTGACGCCGGTACAGATCCTTTGGGTCAACATGATCACCGCCGTCACGCTCGCGCTTGCGCTGGCCTTCGAACCGCCCGAACCCGGCGTCATGGCGCGACCGCCGCGCAATGCCCACGAGCCCGTGCTCACGCCCCTGTTCCTGTGGCGCATCGCCTACGTGTCGCTGATCCTGACGACGGGAACCTTTGGCCTGTTCCTGTGGGAAGAGTACCAAGGCGCGTCCATCGAGCAGGCCCGTACCGTCGCCGTGAACACGCTGGTCATGTTCGAGATCTTCTATCTATTCAACTCCCGCTACATCACGGCGCCGGTGCTGAACCGCGAGGGCCTGTTCGGCAATCGCTATGTGCTCTACGCCGTCGGCCTGCTGCTGCTTTTTCAATTTGCCTTCACCTACCTGCCGCCGATGCAGGCCCTGTTCGGCAGGGCCGCCATCGACGCCGGGGTTTGGCTGCGCATCGTGCTGGTCTCCGCGTCGGTGTTGTTCATCGTCGAGCTGGAGAAGGCCCTGGTACGGCGCCGGCTATCAGCGGCACGCGATTAAAACCACCCCGCCAGCAGTATGGAGCGAGCAGCCGCCGTTCGCGGCGTATCGCAGTGTGGATGCTGCCCGAAGGTCGCGGCGACGCCCTGGCGTTCGACATGCCCTTGATCATCACCGCGGCGCTGCCGAGCAGCGTATTGAAATTGCCGACCTGCTCTGACGCCGGGTGTGTTTCCTCGGGGCCTGTGTGAACCGAACGGGCCGATCTCAAGCGAGCGGATGGTGCAACGTCCCCTATGTCTACAAACCGCGGAATCGCCACTTGCTGCGTTCGGTGCGCTATCGTGCCCCGGAACAGCCAGTCATTCGAGCGTCCAGTCTTCGAGCGCCAACTCGGCGATACGGCCGAAGTCGCGTGTGTTGCGGGTGACGACGACGGCGCCATGATTCAGCGCGATGGCAGCGATCTTCGTATCCTGTGCACCGATCCTAAGCCGGCGACCGGTAAGGTCGGCGTAACGCCGCTCAGCCTGCGCATCGAACGGCAAGACCCGAAAGGCTCGGAAGAACGTCAAGGTCTTGTCCAGCCAGGTATACGCCCGGACCTGATCTGCGCCGGTGGCGGCGCGACGGACCTGCGCCAGTCGTCCTTGCAGCATCTCCTCAACGCTGACGATACTGATGGCAATCTGCGTCGCCGGTATCGCCTGGATGCGCGGCAAGAGTGTGGGGTAACCCCGCTGGAACAGGCTGAGGTGGTCGGTATCGAAAACCCACAGCGCCATGGTGAGCCTAATCCGGCGGACCGTTGCGTTCCTGACGGTAAGTAGCAATCTCAGCCTGCCAATCGTCGAAGGTCGGGTCGTCGGCAAAGCTGCCGAAGTGCTCAAGCAGTGAGGGGCCATCGTTGGGCTCGCCGAGGTCTAAACGCACGAGTTCCACCCGCGCGAAATAGGCCCGCAGCCGCCGCTCGACCCCGCGCAACGCGGCCTCGCGGGTTGCCTCCTTGGCGCGGATCTCCGGCAGACCGCCAACCTGTGCCAGGTAGCCGCTGCCCCGTTTGCTGAGGATGATATCGACCTTCATGGAGTGGATACTGCCGACGCCACGGTATGAGACCAGAATCTGACGCTAACATCCGCGCCGACAGCAGGCAAGCTCCAAGGCTTAGCGCACGTGAAAGCTTTGCTTGGACGGGAACAGCCTGAATCTTGCCGGCATCGGGAGACGGCTCGACGGTCTTGATGGCGCCGCCATCCGCGTCGAGCCATACGCTGATGGGCGGCACATTGGCGCAACCAGCAGAGGCGGCAGAGCCGCCAAGACGGCGTGCCGAGGCAGAGCCTCGGCACGAGGAAAATACTGAGGCGGCCGGCGTGCCGATCACCGCCTGGACAACATCGCGCGTAGGCTTGATCTTCACGAGCCCGCGTAGCCCGGAACGCGTTAGCGGTTCTGCCCCCTCGGCGCGGCGATCAGCCAATCGGCTGTTTCAAACCGATCCTTTCACGGCGGCGGTCGCAATGGCGGATCGCGCTCGCTTTCACTGGGGGAGTTGGGCAAACCGGTCGTGGCGCTGCTGGGCGTGACCGTTCAGCGCATCCAGCACAGCCTGATTTCACGACTCGGCCACTGGCGCAGCCGAATGCGATCGCACGTCTCGTCGGTCTCTTCAGCCTAGACAGAGGTTCAACCGGGGCCTTTCAACACGGCCTCGCTGCCGCGGAGGCCGCGCTGCGCATCTGGCGCACAGCCATCGTACTGGTGCTGACGACCGCCGCTCTTGCCGCCCCTGATCTTGTTGATCGGAGCAACTTCGTCTTGGGCGATTGCTAAGGACCTGCTTACGAGAGAGTTTTCGCCGTAGACCGACGAGAGCACGGCGCCGTGTTGCAGACCGCTACAGCTAGGCTAAGCTTAATGATTCGCCACGACTCCGTCCTTAAGGACAGGGCCGTGCGCCCCGAGGAGCATGCCCCATGAGTAGTAACCAATCGACTTGGCACAGCCTATCCATCGATCAGGTCCAAGAGCGTCTCGCAACCGGTCCGGATGGCTTGAGCGCCGCCGAGGCGGCCGAGCGCCTTGCGCGTGACGGCGCCAATGAGCTGCCGCGCGCGGACACGATCTCGCCCTGGCGCATCCTGGCCGAGCAGTTCAAGAACCTGCTGATCATCATCTTGCTGATCGCCGTGACCCTGTCCGCCTTCCTCGGCGAGGTGCTGGAGTCCATCGTCATCGGCGTGATCGTGTTGTTCGCCATCGTGCTCGGCTTTGCGCAGGAGTTTCGAGCCGAGCGCGCGATGGAGGCCCTGCGGCGCATGGCCGCGCCAAATGCCCAGGTGATCCGGGACGGGCGCGAGCAGGTGCTGCCGGCGCGCGAGCTGGTGCCGGGCGACCAGGTGCTGCTCGCTGCCGGCGACCGCGTGCCGGCCGACGTGCGCCTGACCGAGGCGATGAACCTGCGCGTCAACGAGGCGGCACTGACCGGGGAGTCGGTGGCCGTCAGCAAGCATACCGAGCCGCTCGCCGATGCCGAACTCGCCATCGGCGACCGCGTCAATCTGGTCTATTCCGGCACCGATATCGCCTATGGCCGCGGGCGCGGCGTCGTCGTCGAGACCGGGCTCGGCACCGAGTTCGGTCGCGTCACCGGCATGTTGGCCGGGGTCGAGCAACAGCGCACACCGTTGCAGCAGAACCTGGACAAGGTCGGTCGGGTGCTGGCCATCGCCGCCGGTGTCGTGGTGGTGCTGATCGCCGGTCTCGGCGTGCTGCGCGGCGAGCCGCTGTTGGACATGTTCATCTTCGGCGTCGCGCTGGCGGTCGCCGTGGTGCCGGAGGCCTTGCCCGCGGTGGTGACCATCTCGCTGGCCATCGGCGTGCAGCGCATGGTCAAGCGTCATGCCCTGGTGCGACGGCTGCCGACGGTCGAGACCCTGGGCAGCACCTCGGTGATCTGCTCGGACAAGACCGGCACCCTGACCCGCGACGAGATGACGCTGCGCGCGATCTGGACCGATGGCCGGCTCACCGCGGTGAGTGGCAGCGGCTATGCCCCGGACGGCGAACTGGCCGTGCCCGGCGGCGACCCTGCCCAGCGTGCGCTGGTGACGCGGCTGCTGCGGGCCGCCGCGCTGGCCTGCGACGCCCATCTGGAGCGCGAGGCCGACGGCGGGCAGGCGGCCTGGAAACTCTATGGCGATCCCACCGAGGGCGCGCTGGTGGTGGCCGCGGCCAAGGCCGGCATGACCAAGGCTGCGCTGGAGGAGCAGGCGCCGCGCATCGACGAGATCCCGTTCAGCTCCGAGCGCAAGCGGATGACGACGCTGCATCGGCAGCAGACCGACGAGGGCGAACCGGACGACGACGAGACCGTTGCGCATGCCAAGGGCGCCGCCGAGATCATCCTCGCTGGCTGCGATCGGATGCAGACCGCCGACGGCATCCAGACGCTTGATGCCCAAACCCGAGCCGCGATCGAGCAGGCCGCGCGCGACATGGCGCAGCAGGCCCTGCGCGTGCTGGCGGTCGCCAACAAGCCCGGCGTCACCGGCAAGCAAGACGCCGAGCAGGACATGATCTTCCTCGGCCTCGCGGGCATGATCGACCCGCCGCGCACCGAGGCGAAGGCCGCCATCGCCGACTGCGAGCGTGCGGGCATCCGCCCGGTCATGATCACCGGCGATCACCCGGACACCGCCAGCGCCATCGCCCGTGAGCTCGGCATCCTGCGCGACGGGCGCGTCGTCATCGGCCGTGAACTCGACGCGATGAGCCAGGAGCAACTCGACGCCGCCATCGAAGACATCGAGGTCTACGCCCGCGTCTCGCCGGAGCACAAGCTGCGGGTGGTCACCGCTTGGCAGAAGCGCGGGCGCATCTGCGCCATGACCGGCGACGGGGTCAACGATGCGCCGGCGCTGAAGAAGGCCGACATCGGCATCGCCATGGGCATCACCGGCACCGACGTCAGCCGCGAGGCCGCGGACATGACGCTCACCGACGACAACTTCGCCAGCATCGTCGGTGCGGTCGAGGAAGGCCGCGGCATCTTCTCCAACATCAAGAAGTATCTGATGTACCTGCTGTCGTCCAACATCGGCGAGATCGGGCTGATGGCGGTCGCGACCCTGGCCGGGCTGCCGTTGCCGCTATCGGCGGTGCAGATCCTCTACGTGAACCTGGCCACCGACGGCCTGCCGGCCCTGGCGCTGGCCTTCGATCCGCCCGAAAAGGACCTGATGCAGCGCCCGCCGCGCGACCCGCGCAGCGGCATCTTCACCGCCCGGTGGTCTGGCTGATGGTGATCGGCGGCATCTGGTCCACCATCGTCAACGTCGCGCTGTTCGTCTACGAGCTGACAAGGCAAGGCGTTGGGACTGGACCCGGACCAAGCGCTCATCCACGCCATGACCATGACCTTCATCTCGCTGGTGCTGATCCAGTTCTTCAAGGCCTACAACTTCCGCTCGGACCGGGAATCGGTGCTGCTCCAGCCCTTCGCCAACAAATGGCTGAACCTGGCCATCGTCTGGGAGCTGATGCTGCTGTGGTCGTCGTCTACGTGCCGGTGCTGTCCGACGCCTTCGGCACCTATCACCTGCCGCCGGACGACTGGCTGCTGGTGCTCGCCGGCGCCTTCAGCATCGTGCCCGTGCTGGAGCTGACCAAATGGGTCATGCGCCGGATGGTGCCGCTGGACGTCGTCCGCGACGTGCATGCCCCGGCCTAGGGTCCGCTGCGCGGACGGTCTTCGATGTTGCTGTCGTCAAGAACCTGCAGCGTTCGCCGTCGCGTAAGCGGTCCGCACAGCGGACCCTACGGGCCGGAACCCCAGGCTATGCGGGCGCTTAGCCGACCCAGTGATCGATGCCATACCTCCGGTGTGCACTATGTCACTCGCTGCCCCTTTCGTTTGTCCGTAGAACGATGGTTCTATCGCCGGACCAGTTGATGCCTCTTCGATGCGCAGAGGGCTGCCCGCTGAATGATTCCGGTCATCCTGCCCTCATGAGGTGGCGCCGTGACCGCACTCAGCAAGATGTCTCGTCCTGATCGATTGCTCGTCAAACCTGCTTTGGCTCGGCTGGACACCGGTCATCGGCGTATAGGATCTGCTGCACTCCGCCACCGGCTTGGCGGTCTTTGATGCCGGCACCAGCGAGGGCTTGTTTCTGCGGGTGTTGTTCGAGACGGCCTATTTCCTGTTTGCCGGCGTCGCGTTCATGCTGATCTTGCGGTGGCTGCAGGGCCGACCCCTCTGGGATCGGGTGTTCGTGGGCCGTACCCTGGTGCTTGGCGACGGCCCCTATGTCAAGAATTTGCAGTCGCAATATGTCAGCAAGCTGTTCTCGCTGGCCTACGAGTTTGTTGGCTTTGCCGGCATTCATGCCGCGAACACCCGTTCCGGTGAGATGCTGCATGCCTATGGTCATCGCATCACCCGCGGCCTGTTGCTCTATCTGGGCCTACCGGATGAACGCTGGCCAGGCCGAGAGCGTGCCGAGGCCGCCGTTTGCATGACGTCCAGTCAGGCGCGCGGCGTACAGAGCATGGGCACCGGCGCGCTGGTGTTCGGCATCGGCCATAATCCGACCTCAGCGTGCAAAGTGGATCGCTTTGTCCATCTGGGCATGTCCGCGCGTCCGCTGTGTCGCGGCCCTGGGTGCTGCGTGGCGATTGGTCCGACCTGGCGCGGGGTTCAGTGAGCGGAATGCATCCTTCATCGACTCGCATCGTATGTGGTGTTCCATACCGCCGCGCCACCACACGCGACCGATGAACCTTCTCGAGGCAGCGCTGATGGACAGTCATCGGGCGATCTTTGTCCAGGCGCGTCTTGACTTTCCGCTCTCCGGTGCATCTGGTCCGGCGGCAGTCTGCTTTGGGCACAGGTGTTCTACAGCACCAAACTGCTGACCGGAGGGCGCGTGGCGTGCGCTTCGGCTACTGGGAACTAGCTCGCACGCAAAGCGGTACCTGGATCGCCACACCACGCCGGTCCGGCGGTGGCGGCGACCAACATGGCCCGGAAGACTATCTAACGCCCGCGGAAAGCTATGCCGCTCTCGGGTACGCCCCGTGCACTGTGCGTCGATGCGCAACTCGCGGTGCCGGAACCCCTGTCGGGGGAGGTGAGGCTGGCCGTCGTGCCTACGGGGTGAGCGCTTGAGCGCGGAGAGCGCGAAAGCGGGCGCGTGCCTGGGAGCGTCGGCATCGTGCCGGCCACCCGAGAAGGCGTGGTGGGACGTCACACGAAGGCAGAGCGCGAACAAGAACTTCCGTTCCTTGCGTGAGGTCGACGGGATGAGGGGGGCAGAGCGTCTCACGCAGGCGCGAACTCTGGCGTCGGGGACAGAATCGCCATACGTTCCGGGCTTCAGGGCGGGGGGCGAATCTGGAATACCCGCCGGATCTCGCAGTGACGCGGCGAAGTGTCGCCCGATCTCTCCGATGAGTCTTACTTTACCCTCCGGCGCTGGACTCCGTTGCCCGGCTTCATCCGACGCGTTGTCGATGCCTGGGCTGCCGAGCAGTCCGGCACGCTGGGCGCCGAGGAGCGGGTCGCGCTCGATGCGGAGCAGCCGGAATGGCGTGCGCAGGCGACCCGGCTGATTGCCGAGGGCCTGCTCGCCTATGTGGCGGTGGAGATGGTCGTGCCGGACCTCGCGATCGCCAATAGCAACGGCCAGCACGGTGTCGACGATGCCGAACTGGCCGCCCGTCTCGGCGCCCATCTGCGCGACTTTGTCGACTATCGCCGCGAGCTGGAGACCCTCGGCAAGCGCCAGGGTCAAGACCACGGCGGCGACCATCCCCACGAGCACTGACACCTCGCGATGTGCATTAGCTTCAAGACCGGACCGGCCCGCGGACAGGCCAACACAGCATGACAGACGACAACGATTTCGAGGCCCTGTTGCGGGAGCTCGAGAAGACCGAGCAGGCCGTTGCGGCAACCTTGCCCAGGGTCGGCGACCAGGTGAAGGGAACCATCATTTCGGTTGGCGCTGAGCAGGTCTTCGTCGACCTCGGCGGCAAGGCCGAGGCGAGTATGGACATCGAGAACCTGCGCGGCGAAGACGGCACCGTTTCCGTCCAGGCCGGCGACCAACTGAGCGCCGTGGTCGCCAGCATCGATGCCGAGACCGGTGCGGTGATCCTCGGTAACCGCCATGGCAAGCAACTGCATGGTAGCGAGGAACTGGAGGCGGCCTACCAGCAGGGCCTGCCGGTGGAGGGCCACATTACCGGTACCACCAAGGGTGGGCTGGAGGTCCAGATTGGCGGCCATCGCGCCTTCTGCCCGGCGTCGCAAGCGGACATCCGCTTCATCGAAGACCTGAGCAGCCTGGTGGGTGAGCGCTGCGCGTTCCGTATCACCAAGTTCGAGGGCGGTCGACGGCTCAACATGGTCGTCTCCCGGCGTGCACCGCTGGAACAAGAGCAGGCCGCCCGCGCCACCGAGACCCGCGAGCAGCTCAAAGAAGGCGCGGTCATGACCGGCACCGTGACCGGCATGAAGGACTTCGGCGCCTTCATCGATCTGGGCGGTGTCGAGGGCATGGTGCACATCAGCGAGTTGGCACTCGGTCGCGTCGGCCACCCGCAAGAGGTGTTGCAGCTGGGGCAGGAGGTCGAGGTGGTCGTGCTGCGCGTCGAGCAGACCGACAACCCAAAGCGCCCGGAAAAGATCTCCCTGTCCATTCGCGCGCTGGCCAAGAACCCCTGGTCCGACGCCGCCGACCGCTATCGCCCCGGCACCCAGGTCGACGGCAAGATCACGCGCACGCAGCCCTTTGGCGTCTTTGTCGAACTCGAGCCGGGTATCGAGGGCATGGTGCACATCAGCGAACTCGGCGCCGACCGTCGCATCAACCACCCCGACGAGGTCGTCAGCAGCGGTCAGCAAGTACAGGCCACGGTGCTGGTGGTGGAGCCCGAACGACGCCGGATTGGCCTCACCCTGAATCCGGCCAATGCACCGCTCAGCGCCGAGGATATGCAGTCCAAACCCCGCGACGACAGCGGATCTGGATCTGGATCTGGACTCGGCGACTGGATCGTGGCATCTGGGCTGGGTACCTTCGGCGACCTGTTGCAGGCCCAGACTCGACAACCGCTCGCGATCAAGGCCATGAAGGCAGACGATCCGCAATCGCGAGACGATGGCAGTGTTGTCCCTGTTAGCTGATCGGCGACAATGCCCCCGCTCAGGCAAAGCGGTCAAAATGTCCCGTTAACGATCAGCGCGGAGAACGAGATGTCAGACCAGGCCCAGCAAACGCCCGAGAAGGCCCCCAGAAGGCCCCCAAAAGGCCCCATGGATCACCTACCGGCCGGAACTCAAGGTGCTCGATTGCACCGTCCGTGACGGCGGGCTGGTCAACTCCCACCAGTTCAGCGACAGCTTCGTCCGCGCCGTCTACGACGCCTGCGTCGCCGCCGGCGTCGATTACATGGAGATCGGCTACAAGAACTCGAAAAAGACCTTCCCGGTCGAGAAGTTCGGCCCCTGGCGCCATTGCGACGAGGCCGACCTGCAACGCGTGGTCGGCGATCACGACGCCGATGCGACCGGGCTCAAGCTGGCGGCGATGGCCGATGCCGGCAAGAGCGACTGGGAGACCGAGATCGTGCCGGCCGCCGACAGCCCGCTGAGCATGATCCGCGTCGCCTTCTACGCCCACCAGGTGTCGGAGGCGGTGGACATGATTCGCCACGCCGCCGAGCTGGGCTACGAGACCACCGCCAACCTGATGGCGATCTCGAACATCACCGAAGAAGAGATCGACACCGTGCTCGAGGCGATCGCCGACACGCCCGCCAGCACCATGGTCATCGTCGACAGCTTCGGCTATCTGTACCGCGAGCAGATCGATCGCCTCTACCACAAGTACGCGGCGGCCATGGCCGGCACCGGCAAGGAGGTCGGCATCCACGCGCACAACAACCTGCAGCTGGCCTTCGCCAACACCATCGAGGCCATCATCCTCGGCTGCAACCGCGTCGATGCCACCATCTACGGCTTCGGCCGCGGCGCCGGCAACTGCCATACCGAGCTGCTGCTCGGCTTCCTGCGCAACCCCAAGTTCGACGTGCGCCCGATCATCGACGTGATCCAGCATCACATCGCGCCGTTGCGCAAGGAGATCGAATGGGGACCAATGGTGCCCTACAACATCACCGGCCAGCTCAATCAGCACCCACGTTCCGCCATCGAATGGCGCGAGGGCCCGACCCCGGACGACTTTCTCGCCTTCTACGATAAGGTGGTGTCTGAGAGTCTGAAGTTCTCGTCAGTACAGTAGCGCATGAACGGCCGGCGCTGCTCGCGCCACAAGGCCTCATCCGGCGTCAGCCGATCGTCCAGATCGGCAGGCTCCGCGGTGTTGTCATCGACCCATTCCCGCAGGAAGGTGCCGCCGGTAAGCAGGTCGATGGCGAGACGCTCGGTCTCGTATTCGTAAGCGAAGTCGCGCCAGATGACGTAGTCGGGGTATTCCAGGCGCAAGGCCTTCAGGAACAGCGCCGTTAGCCGGTAGGGCGTAAAACGGCGGTGCTGGTAGTGAATCGTGTCCGTATGGATCTGGATGCCGTGGCAGAGCCGCCCCTGATGCTTGTGGAAGGTGGGCTCAAAACCGCAGCAACGCAGCAGCGCGCCTTGCATCCATTCCGCCTGGAGCGACTCCATGCGCTTCATCAGTCGACAGATGTCGATCTCCGGCGCGCCGATGACCTCCAGCGGGACCGTTGTGCCGCGGCCCTCGGACAGCGTCGTGCCCTCCAGCAGCACCGTGCCGGGAAAACAGCGCGCCATGTTCAAGCTCGACGCATTCGGGCTCGGATTCACCCACGGGATCTCGTCCCGCGGCCAGCCGTAGCCGGGGCCGGCATCCGGATCGTAGCCCTCCATCGCGATCAGCTCAAATTCCAGATCGAGCCCCTTTTTCTTGATGAACCAACCGGCCAACTCACCCAAGGTCAGGCCGTGACGCATGATCAGCGCCCCGACGCCGACGAAGCTCTCCCAGCCGGGTTCGAGGAAACTGCCCTCGATGGGCCGCCCGACCGGATTGGGTCGGTCTAGCACCCAGACCGCCTTGCCGTGGTTGGCGCAGGCCTCCAGCACATAGGCCAGCGTGGTGACATAGGTATAGATGCGCGTGCCGATGTCCTGCAGGTCCACCAGCAGCACGTCGAAGGTATCCAGCATGGCGTCGGTGGGATAGCGCACGTTGCCGTACAGGCTGAACACCGGAATGCCGTGCAGCGGGTCGGTGTAGTCGCCAGACTCCACCATGTTGTCCTGCTTCTCGCCGCGCATGCCGTGTTGCGGGCCGAAGGCGGCGGTGATGTCGAGCCCGCCGAGGGCCATCAGCGCGTCGAGGGAATGGCGCCCAACATGATTGACGGAGGCGGGATGGCCAAGCAGCGCCACACGGCGGCCTTGCAGCGGTTTGCGTAGTTCGCCCTCGGCAAGCAGGCGGTCAATTCCGAGTCGCATTGCGGGCCTATCTCCACGAAGTTGATCGGGGAATCGATCCTGCCACAGTCTGGCGTCGATGGCGAGTCGGGCGCGGCCCTGAGAGGCCAGTGCGAAGAATGGAATAAGTTTATCGCCAAATTCGAATAAAGTGAGATCGGTCAAGAATGCCCTTTGATTTAGCGGTGATGCTGGAAGAGATCGTTACCCGGCGGGCCGCCATGTCAGCTTCCATCGAAAATCGTCATTTTCTGTTGCGCCGCGTGCACTCGCTGGTTGGGCTGGTGCCTGTCGGAGCGTTTTAGTCTTTCACTTGTGGGAGAACTCGCAGTCGCGCCTGGGCGCGAGCACTTCAACCAACAGGTCGTCGGTGCGCTGCAGGGGCTAATTACTTGCCGGTCATCGAGATCGTGTTGATCGCGCTGCCGCTGTCGTCGACGCCGGCTACGGCTCGCCGATTATTGGCAGCGGCAGCGCGGAGCCGTTGCGCTATCGCTATGCGCGCAATCGGTTCTATTGGCTGCAATGCCTCTTCGGCATCGGCCTGATCCTGTTTCCGCCGTTGCACGTGGGGCTGACGCGTATCGCCGGGTTCGTCGACCCGGCGTCCCCGCCGACCGTTCGGTGATACGCAGGCGGCGCTGTCGCAACCGACGCTGTTCTCCCTCTATCTGGCGGGCCTGCGCCGGCGGTGTTTGATCTGGCGAACGGCTTGTCGAGCGCGGCGACCGTCTGCGGGCTCACGAGCAGCGCCCAGGCGCAGCGGCGCTTTGGCTGGTTTTGCGCCGGGTTCGGGTCCTGCTCGCGGCGCTTGGCATGCATGGGCTGATCGGG
>CAVOGV010000011.1:0-103269 GCA_963695445.1 uncultured Gammaproteobacteria bacterium
GTCGTCAGGGCTTCTCGCCCTGATGGACACTCGCTAACAAGCTGCATTGGCGGTGGCAATGGCGTTAGCCGCGGCCACAATCGCCTCGGTTTCGTCCGGGTGCGGCGCGAGTGGATAAACAGATTCCCACCCGTCGAGCCCTGTAATCACGGGAGCGGCGACCACGCCATGAATGTCCAACCATTCACCGGTCAGCGCGACCTGCGCAGGAATTACTCTGAATTCGCTTCCGACAAAGGCCCTGACAATCTCGACCACGGCGTGGGCAGTGGCCATTTCCGTGGTGTGGCCAGTTGTGAAGTGGGTGAAAAAGGGCTTGACCACCGCGCGCAGATCCGCCGGCAACGCCTGGACATAGGCGTACGCCTCCTGGATCTGTCCGTCTTTAACGAGTTGCAGCATCCGGCCCTTGTGGGTGCGTGATTCATTGGGAAAATCGGCCAAGGCCCGCCCCGCGCGGCTTTCGGCGCACAGCGCGTCGACTGCTGCCGCAGGGACGCCGCTCACCCTCAATTGGCTCCACAACGGCACGGCATGGTCACCATGCTGGCCCAGCATGAACGTGTTGACCTGGGGTCTTGTCACGCCCAGATCGGCCGCGATCTCGGCACGAAGCCGCAAGGTGTCAGACAACGCGCCCGCGCCGAGCACTTGCCTCGGCCCCAGCCGTTCGGCGAAGGTTTGCACGCCGAGTTCCACCGGGTTGGATTGGACGATGACCACGGGCGGCGGACCCGAGCGCGCAGCCAGCGCGTCGGCGTAGGTGGCGAAGATCCGCCCGTTGGTCTGGCCCAGGGCCGCGCGGTCGATGGTGGCATTGGGGTCGGTGGAGATGGTGGTCCCCGCCAGCATGACGATGAGATCGCCATCAACCGCGTCAGGATCTAGCACGACCTCGATAGAAGGCGCATTGTCCACGAATGCGTCCTCCAGGTCGGCACGCAGACCCCAAAGCTCATGCTCACTGCTGCCGCCATGGTGGCCGACCAGTTGCACCCGCGCGGTAGGGGGCAGGAAGTGCTCGTCCAGAAGTTGCGCAGCCACTTGTCGACCGCAATTTCCCGCGGCCCCGATGATCGAGACGTTCATACACCCCTCCGTTGCATAGCGTTAAGGCCGGAACAATCGATAAAAACTGGCGATCCAGCGTCAAGCCGCCTACCTTCCGTGCTGATCGGACCGACCTTCTACGTGCGAAGGTGTCCTCTGGGCAAACATCTCTACTTGAACGCCGAAACCGTTGAATACTGAAGCCACTGACCTGCAAGACAAGATCCATCGCAACATCCCGATGAGTCAAGCGATGGGTTACCGGATCACGGAGCTGACGGATCGGCGCATCAGCGTTACCGCGCCGCTCGCGCCCAATCGCAACATCCACGGCACCGGATTCGCTGGCAGTCTGTACGGGCTGGGGATGCTGGCCGCCTGGGGTCTTTGCGCGCACATCATCGCGCGAGCTGGTCTGGATGCTGATCTGGTGGTCGTCGAGGCCACCATCCGGTACCGCGCCCCGGTTCGCGGCGACATCGCCTGTCACTGTTCCATCACGGACGATGCAGCGCAGGCATTCATCGACGATCTTGCTGCCAAGAGGCGCGCACGTGTCGCACTCGAGGTGGCGATTGGCGACGGGCCGGCGGCGGTGATCCACGCAATGATGTATGCCAGGCAGACGGCGTAACTGCACAAAGGCTTGCTTTTCAGGCGGCCCTGGATACGCAGGGGCGCTTCGATGTCGATTGAATTGCGTATCCGTCAGTGCGGTCTTGCCAGTCCGCACTTCCCCCATTCCCCTGCATGCGGCGGCCCAAGGGTGCTGGCGGGGTAACCATTCACTCCCTCGCCGATGCCGGTAAGCAACCCGCGGCCTGCCTCCAGCAGCGACCGCGAGCCTTGCCGGCTGTATCGGGTGCCGGCTTGCATCGCGGCGAGTCATGCGCGCATATTCGGGTGCGATGCTGACGCTGCCGCACGCCTCGACCGGCGAGGAGCCTTGCCCCATGTCGACTTTCCCGAGTGCCCGCCGACCGCTGAAGACCCGCGATGCCGGATGGGCTCGCACCCTAGCGCGCTGGCTCGCGGAGCACCAGGTGTCGCCGAACCGAATCTCGTTGCTCAGTCTGCTGTTCGCAGTGCTCGGGGGTGTGGCGATGCTCGCCGCGCCCATGGTCGAGGCGGGGATGCGCAGCATGCTGCTGGCGTTTGCGGCCGGCTGCATCCAACTGCGGCTGCTGTGCAACCTGCTCGACGGCATGGTGGCGGTGGAGGGCGGACTGGGTTCGCGCGCCGGCGAGGTCTACAACGACTTGCCGGACCGCCTCGCCGATCCGCTGCTGATCGTGCCGGCGGGGTATGCGAGCGGGTTTGCCTGGGGGCCGGAGCTGGCCTGGACCGCCGGTTGCCTGGCCCTGCTCACCGCCTATCTGCGGATGCTCGGCGGCGCTTGCGGGTTGCCGCAGGACTTCCGCGGCCCGATGGCCAAGCCCCATCGGATGGCCGCCATGACCGTCGGTTTGCTGGCCGCCGCGCTGTTGGTGCCGTTGGGCCTGGACGGGCCGGCGTTGGTCGTGGCGCTGCTGGTGGTTGCGCTCGGCGCCGCCTGGACCGCGGTTCGGCGCACGCGCGCCATCGTCGCAGGCCTCGAGTCCAGATGACGGGCGCATCCCTCGCCGCCGGTCTGCTGGCTGGGCTAACCCGCCTGATCACCGGCGTACGTGCGCGCTGGGTCTGTCCTGCCCCCAGCGCTGCCCCCAATTCCGCCCCGCGGGTCTATTTCGCCAATCATGCCAGCCATCTGGATACGCTGGTGATCTGGGCCTCGTTGCCCAAGCCGTTGCGCGCTCGCGTCCGGCCCGTGGCCGCCGCTGACTATTGGGACAGACCGGGGCTGCGCCGCTGGCTGGCCACCCGTGTCCTCAATGCCCTGCTGGTGCAGCGTTCCGGCGGCAGCGGCAGCCGCGAGGCCCTGCGCAGGCTGGTGGCCACCTTGGAAGCAGGCGACTCGTTGATCCTATTTCCGGAAGGGACCCGTGGGGACGGCACCAGCATCGGTGAGCTGCGCCCTGGCATCTACTTTGTGGCTCAGCAATGCCCGGACGTGGATCTGATCCCGGTCCAGTTGCATAACCTGAGCCGCATCCTGCCCAAGGGCGAACTGCTGCCGGTGCCGATCCTGGGCAGCGCCACCTTCGGCGCGCCCATGCGACTGGCGCCCGGCGAGGACCGCGATGCCTTCCTCAACCGGGCGCGTGCCGCCCTAATCGATCTGGGTGAACGCCAATGAACTTGGCCTGGGACCGGGAGATGCTGATCCTGCTCGGCGGCATCGCCGGGCTGCTGGCACTGAGCAGCCTGGTGGGGCTGGTGCTCGCGCGGCGGGTGCAGACCGAGTCGGGGCGGGCGGTGGTGGACAATCTCAATGCCCGCATCCGCTCCTGGTGGGTCATGACCGCGGTTTTCGTGGCGGCACTCGCCACCGGCGGGATCGGCTCGGTCGTTTTGTTTGCGCTGATCTCCTTCGTGGCGTTGCGCGAATTCGTCACCCTGACCCCGACCAGACCGGCGGACCACCGCACCCTGTTCTGGGCCTTTTTCGTGTTCGCGCCCGCGCAGTACATCTTGGTGGGCATCCAGTGGTACGGGCTCTTCGTGATCTTCATCCCCGTCTACGCCTTTCTCTTCGTGCCCGTGCGCAGTGTGCTGGCCGGAGATACCGAGGACTTTCTGGCCCGCACCGCCAAGATCCAATGGGGCCTGATGGTCGCCGTCTATTGCGTGAGCCACGCCCCGGCGCTGCTGATGCTCCAGATTCCGGGCTACGAGCGGCAGCAGGCCAAGCTCCTGCTGTTTCTCATCGTGGTCGTGCAGTTGAGCGACGTGCTCCAGTACGTCTTCGGCAAGACCCTGGGCAAGCGCCGGATCGTGCCGCTGGTGAGCCCGAACAAGACCTGGGAAGGTGCCGTCGGCGGCATCGCCAGCGCCAGCCTGGTCGGGGCGCTGCTGTGGTGGGCGACGCCCTTCACGCCCTGGGCCAGCGGCGCCATCGCGCTGCTGGTGTGCATATTGGGGTTCGCCGGCGGGTTGGTGATGTCCGCGATCAAGCGCGACCGCGGGATCAAGGACTTCGGCACCCTGATCGAAGGCCACGGCGGGATCATGGACCGAATCGACTCACTCTGCTTCGCCGCGCCGGTCTTCTTTCATGTGGTGCGGTATTTCTACGTTTAGGGCGCGTTGAAGCACAGGTGACGCGTGCCGAAGCCTTCGGCGCGGCGAGCTTCATCCACCGATCCGGCTCCGCTCTGAACGTCACGTTCGCCACCATTGCGGCGTCAGTGCGACACGACGTCGCACGTGTCGTTATCAAGGAAATCAAGATCCGTTGTTCTGCCCCGGTTGCCTACTGCGCACAAAGTAAATTTCTAGCCGCGGAATTTCATCGATATACTTTCGTTTCGACAGGCTACATCTGTTCGCCACCACGCCCTTCTCCAGTGTTCCATCCACGAGGTGCAAATTGAACCCGAAGAACCTTGCATTCGCGACCATCGGCTCCTTGCTGCTGGTATCCGCTTTTACCACCTGGGCTGATGAGGAAGTCATCACCAATGGGCTCGATGTCGACGTGCGTCAATACATCGACGAGTCCCCGCACGGCCAGCCTGATCCAGCCGCGGACCAGGGCGTTGCGGACGTCCAGGATCTCGGCGACGGAAGCACCAACGACGGCGGGGCGCCGGATGGCTATTTCGACTTGCGCGACGCGGCCCTCGACGACGAGCAGAATCTCGGACCGAACGCCCCCGGCTATATCCCCTGACGGGGCGACCGCCCCAACGCAGCACTGCAAGCGCTGCTGACATTAGTCCTCTCGCGCCCCAGAGCGGCCTCAGCGTTTCGCGCACGTCCGTAGGGCTGATGCCGCAAAGGCGTCGCGCCGGGGCGAGGGTTAGCGCATTTTTCTTTTCTGAAATAGCCGCATACTTCATTCATTCATCTAAGTACATGGCTGATGATTGAAATGCTTCTTCCGGTGTTCCGAAAAAGGTGCCGTTGTCAAATACACTTGGTTCATATTTGTTGTGACTGTAGGTGTAAAAAGCCATAGTCCACTTTTCTGGATCACCTTTGTATCTTAATCTGCAGAGATGTATCGGTATCTTTCTTAGTCTTTCGATACGTTCTTCTCTCGTCTCACCGAATTGTATTGGGTCATAGTCTTCTGGCACGAATGGCTCGATATAGGCATCGATATAGCAGAACTGCCCCTTGAAACGAACATCAATCCGTGCATATTTTCCCGAGTAGTGCGTTTCGGCATAGGCTACTATGCGGTTCTTAACCGTCTGCTTTATCCGCGCAGGAATTGTCACTCCGCCAGAGTGAGGATCTTGAACCCAAACTTTTGTCATGGCCGTATACTTCTATCGTCAATGTGTTTGCGCTAACCAGTGATCACCTGTTGTCTGGTCAGCTTGATACACGCGTAAGCTGCTTACTGGCTAAGACTATCTAAAAGAGAATTCGACTCCTCTACGAGGGCGCTTCTTTCGGTAATCTCTTTGGTATCCTTTAGCGCACGGAAAATTTCGATATAGCGACGCCTAATCCGACGAAACTCGGGTGAATCATACTCTTGACTCAGCCATTTGATCTCCGCTTCTGTTATGGAAGCAACGACCTCTTTTGGTATGTTATTGACATATCCAATATACCCATCGCTCGATGCGTGCCAGATGTCATACTCATCGATTGTTTGACCAAGGAGCTTTGTTTTTGAGTTTCTTTTCTGTTTCTGGAAAGTCGTACATACTTCAAAGTTTCCTATTCGCAGCTGACCAGTGATTATCTGGTGTCTGGAACACAGCCTTACGTAGGCTTTACGTTGTCTGGTTAAGGCGCAAGCCGACAGGGGTGGCGACGGCCATCGCCTCGCTGCCAAATTCTGCCGATGTGGACGGCTTCTATCAACGTGCGTTGTTGCCCGAACTGACATAAAGGGTCGCGTACGACGGGATCCGAGGCTCTTGACAGCAGCCTTTGCCAAGGCAGCGCGCAACTCCGGCTTAGGTGATGCTCCCGCTGAGCGGAGGCCAGCCCAAGCGTAAATCTTAATGTCGAGGAGCATCTGGCTATCGAGGAACATCGCGGTAGAGCGCGTCCACCCAGTGCCGGAACCAAGGTGGACGAGCGAGCAGGACGTACGCGAGCACAATCGCCATGAAAGGGATCGCGAAGGCGGCGGTGTCCAAGGTGACGATGAGCAATGCCCAGACGAGACGGTCAGCGAAGCGCATGCCTACCTCACGATCTCCGCCGAATAGAAGGGAATGTCGCCGCCTTCGAGCGAGGCGCGAGCGAAGGCGCTACGTCCGTTTCGGTTAGGCGCACAGCACGCCACGACAGGCTCTTCATGGACTCTGAACGGAACTCCTGCAATTTAGGCACTGGTACGACCCGGAGCGAGGGCTGTCGGGCACGGCCGTAAACACTCGAAGGCCGTTGGGGCGGCGCATCTGGTGCCCGTATCGTTCTACTCTGGATAAGTACCATGGAAGAAGACGTAATCGAAAAGCTCTGCGGACTCTTCGACAAAATCCTCCGTCTTTGCGAACTTGGAGTTCTGATCGAGACAGGACTCCACGTACAAGTCTTTCGCACACTCCATTAGCTTCCATGCGGCCCTCTCGACTTCTTCCCCGGACTGTCCAATCTCTATGAGCGACTCTTCAGCTGTCTGAATCAAGACGCGAAGAACACCAATACACTCTGCGTCATCCATTGACTGTTTGTGCCCATGCCTCTGTTAGGTTCGTGTTAAAGAGAATGATCGCTTCTTGCAAAGGTTGCTGTGACTCGATAATGTACATCGTCGAGATTTTCAAGCTGTGCTGAGATGATAGGCTTCTTTTCTGTTGGATAAAGTTTCAGTTTTGCCGCCATCAGGCCGTTAAGATCTTGTTTGAAATGATCCATCGTTTCTTTATCGTCTATTTGCCTTCTGATTTCTGCAAGATACTTATTGTATTCCTTGTTCCTTTTGCTCTTCGGAAGGATTGATAAGTTCCATGCCGCACACGCGATGTCGAGATGCGTTTGGCGCTCCTCCTCTGATGCAACTAGCTCAATAAACTGAGCAGCAACCTCCAGAAGCATCTGGGTAATTTTTTGCTCACCTTGCATGATAACTTTCAATAAACCTTCTTGGACTTTCCAATAAGAGTGTAGATCGGGGAAACGCCCCAAATATTCATGTTGCCTGGTATCTCATAACAGCCGGACCGCCACCCCTTCTCGCCGATTGCGTCGCGGCGCTCACGTGCAGCGTCAGGCAGGTGGACAGTGTAGACCACCTACTCGCGCAGCGCGCCCGCTATGTCCGCGGTTGGCCGAATCCGGACGGGCAAGAAACATGAGCGGTCGGCTGCTGGATACCCATGTCCTGCCATGGTGGCTGGCCGACGACGCCAAGCCGCTGGCATCGATGCACGCCTCGATCGCCGCGGCCGAGGGGTCCTGCTCTGTCAGCTCGACGAGCATCTGCGAGATCGGCATCAAACGGGCCATCGGCAAACTGGACGCCCCGGAGGGGCTCGGCAGAGTCATTGTTGGAGAGGGTTTTCTGCCGCTTCCGATCAACTTCGCACACGCTGAAGCGGCAGGCCGTCTCCCGCTGGTGCGTCGCGATCCCTTTGATCGAATGCTCATTGCCCAACCACTGATGAAGTCGCTTGTCATCGCGACGGTTGGTACGGTCTTCGATGGTTTCGATGTCGGCATTCCGGCCAAGCAATAAGACATCCGGTGGACCACCCATCAACCGCAGATCACACGATGCGTCTGGATGTAGCGGGAATTGGATGCCTGCTGTGCCTCGGGCAGCGACACGACGGAACGCCGATCGACCAGCAGCTCACACAACGCCCCAGATTTGATCAACCTGCCGATACGCCCGTACAGCCCGGAAGCGCTGACGTCCTGGTCGTCGGCGAAATGCTGTTGCTTCAGCGCCCGCGCGAGATGGCTGCACTGCATGGGGCCGTCGGCAAGCATGGCGTAAGCCATTGTGGCGATCACGCCTTGATCGGGTCCGTAGGTAGGCATCGATTTCACCTTCACCGCGGTGTCCGGTGCCGGCTCGGCTACGTCCCCGGTCGCCTGTTTCGGCTTCGACGTCCGCTCGCCTGATTGACCCACGGAGATCAGCACATAGTCGGTGCGCCCGCTGTCCATCTTCAGCTCGAGTGTCGCATCCGCGCCCGCGGCCGCCTTCAGGAAATCGCTGAACCGCTTGAAACCGAGCTTGGCTTCGTCGAAGCCCGGATCGAGGCGGCGCATGGTGACCTTGATGCGGGAGGACTGGGCCACGGCATTCGCTGCGGCGATCTCGGCGAGGGCTCGGTGCAGCAAGGCTTTGGCCTTGCGCGGGAGCGCAGCGGTGGCGGCTGCCGCGCCCTGCCGCTTCGGCTTAGGCTGGCCCGATTTGGGCTGCGCCGGCTTGGGAGCCGTGCTCTTTGCCGGGGCGGACTTGGCTTGCGCAGCCCGTACCGCAGCAGGCTTCGGCGTCGCCGCCACGTTCGGCACAGGCTCCTGCCGTGTCAGCGCCAGCAGCTCGTCGCAATGCACCGCCAACAGGGCGCTCATCGCGTCTTGCACGGATGCGACGACGACGCGCTTGCCGAGCTCACGTAGCTTGGCGAACATCGGAATGAAATCGCTGTCGCCGGAGGCAATCACGAAGCCACCGATGTGCGACAGCGACAGCGCGATCTCCATCGCATCCACAACCAGCCTGATATCGGCGGCATTCTTGCGCGGCTTGCCGTGTGCTGGCAGCTCGATCAGGTCGACGCCGTGCTCGGCCAACCGCTTTTTGCGGTCTTCGAAGCGTGCCCAGTCGGCATAGGCCCGTTTGATCAGGGTCCGCCCGCGCGCATCGGCCGCGGCAACCAGCTCAGCGATGTCCACTCGCGGGTCGGCACCCACGTTCTCAAAATCGATGAGCAGCGCTAGGTTCGGTTTTAAGGCTCTCCATGTCGGCAATGTTACCGCAAGCCTTCGGTGACGGCGTTGAGAAAGGCCAGGGTGGGTGCGCCCGCCAAAGGAGGGGCTACGGCCGCTCACGTGCCCCGGCTGAGCGTCCGCGGCTGGCCGCTGCGGACAGTCAGGCGACTCCTGACATGACCGACCAGTTTATGGCGGCGTAACCGGAGCTCTCCTGCCGGCAGGCCGACCAGGCCTAGGGCGCACTATTTTCCGTTCTATGGACAGACCTCGACCCCACCGATCCTGTCGTACGTCTTCCAAACGGCGCTGCCGATCAATGCACGAGGCGCTTGGCGGTCTTCGGTTGCAGCGATGCTGTCAACGACTAGTCGAGGCCGAGCACGCTGCCTAGGTCCAGTTCGACGGCATCGAACGGCGGCAGCCGCGCGCGACCGCGATCCTTCAGCGTAGCGACGACGCGCCATGCCCCGCCATCGAGGCTGTAGGCGATCAGCGCGCCGTCCTCGGGCCAGATGATCCAGTAGTACGGCACCCAATGCCGGCGCAGCAACAGCGGGATGGTCAGCGTGTCCTTCTTCTCGTGGCCGGGCGACACGATCTCGCAGACCCAGTCCGGCGGCAAAGATGAACTTTCGTCAGACCGGACCGTACCGCCTCTGGCCTGCTTCAGTGGTTAAATACTGATTTTTCTACCATATTAGGGGACAGGCGGGCGTTCTGCTCCAGCACAGCTCTCCCTGGGCGCTCAGAGACTTAGGATCAAGGACGCTTCGGCGACAGGCTGGAATCGACCCAATGGGTAAGTTGGTGGTGGTTTATCCTCGGTGCGGTGCTCGGTTTGAACCTCTAGGATCCGTTTGACGGGGATCTCAATGGGACTGTGGACGCAGGCGCGGGGCGCCGAATACACGCAGGCGGTCTGGGACGCGTTACTGGTGCAGCGGGAACGCGTGCCTAAGTCCTACGATCCGGCCATGGTTACCGACCTGCCCGAGATCGGGCAGCGCTACTTCGCGAGTGCCATCGCGCCGGGCACATCGCTGCACAGGGTGGCTCTGCTGGAGATGGAAGGCTCGCTGATCCTGAACGGCCGCGAGCTGCCCATGCGCGCCGATCAGATTCTCGCCCCGCTGCATGGGTTCGTCTGGCGCGCGCGTGCTGGCTCGGGGTTGCTCCGCTTCTCCGGCTCGGATGGCTATTGGAATGGCCAAACGAGTTGGACGCGTTTCTGGCTGTGGGGCGTGCTGCCGGTCGTCCGGATCGCGGACACCGAGGACCACGCACGTGCCGCCGCGGCGCGGATGGTGATGGAAAGCGTGTGGGCGCCGGCCGCGCTGTTACCCCAGTTCGGAGCGGTGTGGACGCAGACGGGCGCGGATCAGGCGGAGGTGCGGTTCCCTGAGATGCACGGCGTCGAGCCGATTTACCTGACACTCGACGCCGCCGGCCGGGTTCTGGAGGTAACCACGCTGCGCTGGTCGAACGCCAACCCGGACCGGATCTATCGCCTGCAACCCTTTGGCGGGCGGACGCTGCGCCATGCGACCCATCAGGGCTTTACCATCCCCACCGCGATGGAGATCGGTAACCTCTACGGTACCCCCGAATACGACCCATTCTTTCGCGCGCACCTAACCCGGGTTGAGTACTGATACCGCGGTGAGGTGTAGAGTAGCCTCCACGTGCACCGGGAACACAACATGGATCGGCGCTTTGGGCCGGCACCAAAAGCCATTGATGGCCGGAATAATCCGGCACCTTCGACCCTTGAAAGCGATAGCCCAGGTGGTCGCAGCGATTGTGTATCGCTGGTTTCTCAAGTCGATTGTTTCCCCTCCTCTCCATTCGGATTGCCCCAGGCCGTCCACGGAAACGGGCGCTCGTCCGTCGCGCCGGTGAGGAACCGGGACGTGGCCGCGAGCCAATGCGCGATATCTTCACCGAAGCGGGCGATGCCCGGATTGCGTTCCCTGGCAAACAGCATCCAGAAAAACTGGAGGGTCGCGCACAACCCGAGTATGGTCTGTGCGAGATTCACCAGCAGCACGAGGACGAGCATGATCAGCCCGTGCAGCCAGAGGTTGTTCGGTAGCGGCAATGCGGTGTTGTTCGGTGAGGCCATCGGTGCTCTCCTGCTGTATGGGTTGCGGTGCGGGTCTAGAAAATACAACGACTGGTCCTTATCCGATTCGGCGACGCTTCGCGAGGGAATAGACGAAACGCTTCGCTTCCACCGTGCGGATCCTTGAGAGACTTTCGATGCCAACCCAGTCGCGTTCGACACTCCCGGCCAGGATACCGTCCTCGGCGCTTGTCGCCTTCGTCGGCATCACGTTTCTGATCACCTGGGGGCTGATCGGGGTCTACATCCTCTTTCCTGATACAGCCGCGGCCTGGTTCGGCGAGATCAGCGGATCGCATCCGTTTTTCTTCCTCGCCACCTGGTCGCCCGCGATCTCCGCCTTCGTGATCGTGTTCCTCTACGCCGGCACCTCCGGCATCCGGGCCTTCCTGTCCCGGCTGTTCCTTTGGCGATGCTCGGCAGGCTGGGCGGCCTTCATCTTGGTCGGCCTGCCGCTCGTCTTTGTCGTAGGCTCGCTGCTCAAGGGTGGCCCGATGCTGGCGCCATTGCCGCCAGAGGGCATTGGGTTCGTCGTGGCGCTCCTGTTCATGATGCTCTTTCTCGGTCCGATCGAGGAATTCGGTTGGCGCGGTATGGCCCAACCCGTGCTCCAGAGGCACATGGCGCCAGTCTGGGCAGGGGCGCTCATCGGCGCGACCTGGGGATTGTGGCATCTGCCGGCATTCTTTCTCTCGAACACCGTATTCGCCAATTGGGACTTCCTTCCATTCTTCGTCGGCAACGTGGTGCTGGCGGTGCTGGTCACGCCAATCTTCAACCAAACGCATGGGAGCCTGCTCTGGCCGATGCTGTTCCACTGGCAACTCATCAATCCGTTTTGGCCGGATGCGCAGCCCTGGGACACATGGATCCTCGTTGCCGTGGCCGCCATCGTCGTGTGGTGGAACCGTGACACCATGTTCAGGCGCGAAGGCGCAGTGACCGAGGTCGTACCGACGAGCAGGGACTCAGGCGATTGATAACAATCGCCGCAGCGCTCAGGTCGCGACCAGCCCGAGCCTGACTTCGAATTTGAGCAGGGCATGACCCGTTGAGCACCACCTCCTGCGCGAGAAGATGCACTTTCCGCCTCTCGCAATCCTGCCCGGAACTACCCAGTCCGGCCGAGCGCAAACAAGCAAGCGGTCAGCCTTGGCGGTGAGTCTTTCGATTCCACGCTGTTGTTAATGAAAAGGGATTAGTCTGGTTCGCAATCCAACCGCGTCGATGGACTCTCGCGCACCGTCGGCCTCGTTATGCGTCGGCGCGAATGGCGTAGACATCACCGGAGTTGGCCGCATGGGGCAGGCGCTCGAGCCAGGTGCCGATGGCGGCCGCGTCGAGCCAACGCCCGTGCACCAACTTGCCACTTTCTCCCAGCGCCGCGTTGTAGCGATAGCCGCCGAGCCGCTCGCATTCAGCCAGCGCCTGTAAGGCGACGTGACGCTGAATGGTTGTGAATTCGAACGACAGGGTGGGGACCGGATGATTCAGGCCCAGCAGCACCTCGGCCTCCAGACCCTCAACGTCGATCTTCACGAATCGCGGAAGGCCGAAGCGCGCGATCAGCTCATCGAGCGTTGTACAAGGCACCTGGATCTGTGCTTCCCAACGCTGTTCCCGCCAACCCTCAGCGCCGCGCGCGGCGGCAATGAAGGCGTCCGAGGTGGTCGCGACGGTCGGGTTATCGAGGTTCAGGTGCAGGTTGACCGTGCCCTCGTCGGCACCGATCGCCGCCTCAATGATCTCCACGTCGGGGTCGCGTCCGAACAGCAGCCGCAAGGTCATGGCCAGGTGCGGTTGCGGCTCGACGGCCACCACGCCGACGCCGAGCCGGCGCAGGCTGGCGATGCGGTCACCGACATGACTGCCGATGTCGAACGCCAGATCACCGGCGCCGACGAACCGCGCGTGCAGCCGGTCCAAGCGCTGGCGCCGCTCGCGTCCGCCGCCGTAGTATTGACGCAGCGAGCGGCCGACCCCGAGCCAACGCCGCAGCGCGAGCGGCAGGCCTAGTCGGGCCGAGTCCAAGTTCGTCCTCCGGCATCGGGGTTGTTCACGCGGCCGGCTCCGGTGCCACCGAAGCCGACACCACCGTCGCGCCTTCGCACGCTGGCACGAGAGCCGGAGCCGAGAGCCGAGAGCCGAGAGCAGGGGAGAACGCCAGCCCTCGGTCCAGGACCATCCGCGCTAGCCGGCGCCGCTGACACTCACGCAAACCGAATATGCCTGTTCAGCGGATACTCACGGATGCGTCTGCCGGTGGCCGCGTAGATGGCATTGGCCAGCGCCGGTTTGGACGGCGGCGTGCCCGGCTCACCGACGCCGGTGGGCGCATCGCCGCTCTCGAGGATGCGCACCTGGATCTCCGGACACTGCGCCAGCCGGAGCGCACCGTAGTCGTGAAAATTGGACTGCTCGACGCGGCCGCCCCGGAAGCTGATCTCCCCCATCACCGCGGCGGACAGACCATAGAGGATGCCGGACTGCATCTGCGCCGTGACGATGCCGGGGTCCAGCGCCAGACCGACATCGGCGACGCAATACACCTGCTCGATACGGATGCCGTCCCGGTCCGGATCATCGCCGGCGCTGACCTCGACCACCTGCGCCACGGTGCTGCCGAAGGAGTGGGTCATCGCCAGTCCGCGGCCGCGGCGGCGGCCATCGTCCGCGGATAGCGGCGTCCCCCAGCGGCTCAGCTCGCCGACGGCCTCAAGCACGGCTTGAGCGAATGGGTAGTCGGCGGTCAGCGCCAGGCGCATGGCCAGCGGGTCCAGGCCGCCAGCGACGGCCAACTCGTCGAGAAAGCACTCGTGGAAGAAGCCGTTGAAGGACGCGCCGACCGAGCGCCAATTACCGAGCGGGACCGGCGATTCCGGCCGGTAGCCGGCGACGCGATAGTTGGGGATGCTGTAAGGCTGGAGCGCCGCGCCCTCGGTGATGAGCTTATCCGGCCCCATCGCCGGCAGACCGGCACGGGCCGAGAATGAGCGCATCACCGACGGTGAGGCGATGTCCATACTCACCGTCCGCGGCAGTCCATCCGCACCCACCAGGCCCTGGCAGCGGGCGACGGCAGCGGGCCGATAGAGGTCGTGGCGGATGTCTTCTTCGCGCGTCCAGGTGAGCTTGACCGGCGTGCCGGGCATGGCCTCGGCAATGGCCGCCGCCTGCAGGCCGAAATCCGCCTCCGCGCGCCGGCCGAAACCGCCGCCGAGCAGCTCGACGCGCACGTCCACCCGCGTCGGGTCCAACCCCGCCTGTTTCGCGGCCAGGTCACGCAACAGTGTCGGCGCCTGATGGCCGATCCACAGCGTCAGGCGCTCGGGCTCGCGCAGCGCGACGGCGCTCGGCGGCTCCAGGGTGGTGTGGGCCAGAAATGGCGCGCGGTACTCGACGGCGATCACGGGCTGCGCCTCGGCGCGGGCGACACGCAGGGCCTGCTCGGCATCGCCGTCGTCACGCGGAACGGCATCGGGCTTCAACTCATCGATGCTGGCCGCGATCTGATCCAGCATCGCCGGCGAGTCGCCGGTGATGGACGCCGACGCACGCCAGTCGATCTCAAGCGCGGCGGCCGCCTGAAAGGCACGCCAACTGTTGTCGGCGACCACCGCGATCGCGTCACCGTGCGCGGGTCCAAGGTCGACGACCCGCAGCACGCCGCGCATGGCCTCCGCCCGGCTGGCGTCGAAGCCGGCGCGCGTTCCGCCCAGATACGGATTGGCGACGACCGTGGCATAGCACATGTCGGGCAGTCGCACGTCGATAGCGAAACGTGCGGCACCGGTGCACTTGGCGACCATGTCCACGCGCGGCAGCGCGCGGCCAAGCAGGCGCCACTGCGCGCGGGGCTTCAGCGGTGGATCGGCCGGCGGCTCGATCGCGGCAGCCGCTTCCGCCAGCGCCGTGTAGGCCAGCCGCTTGCCGCTGCCGGGATCGACGACGGCACCCGCCTCGGTATGCAGCTCGGCGGCCTTCGTGCCCCAATGTTCGGCCGCGGCCTGTATCAACACGACACGGGCCGCGGCGCCGGCCTTGCGCATCTTCACATAGGCATCCGCGGTGCTGGTCGAGCCGCCGGTGATCTGAAGACCGAGCAGCTTACCGGCAACCCCCGCCGCATCGCGCAGGCCCTCGGCGAGTCGCCCGTGATCCCAGCTCGGATAGGGCACCGCGGCCTCCAGCACCGCCGCGTTGAAGTAGGCCGCGGCGGCCGGTCCGTGCAGGGTGCGCACGGCGTCCCAGGGCAGGTCGAGCTCCTCGGCCACCAACGCGGCGAGGGTCGTGTAAACGCCCTGCCCCATCTCGGCGCGCGGTGTGACGATACTGACGCCGTCAGGGTCGATGATGAGGTAGGGGTTTAAGGTCACCGTTGGCTCGCCCCCTGAAACTCCCCGGGGCAAGCTCGCCATCGACATACTCGCTATCGGCCAGCGGATTCGGGTACGGCCTGCGGACCTGGTAGATACCGAAGGCCACGCCGCCGACAACGGCGACGGAACCCACCAGAAAGGCACGTCTGGTCAGACGACTCATGCTGCACCGCGCAGGGCCGCGGCGGCCTCACTGATCGCGACCCGCATTTGTGGGTAGGTGCCGCAGCGGCAGAGGTTGGTCATGGCCGACTCGATATCGGCTGGGCTGGGGTCCGGGTTCCGTGCCAGCAGGCAAGCAGCAGCGACGATCTGGCCCGACTGGCAGTAGCCGCATTGCGCCACCTGTGCGTCGATCCAGGCCCGCTGCACCGGATGCGGTTGGTCTGCGCCGCCGAGTCCCTCGATGGTGGTGACGGCACCCTGCACCGCGCCGACCGGCAGCGAGCAACTGCGCACCGGCGCGCCATCGATGGCCACCGTACAGGCGCCGCACTGGCCGATACCGCAGCCGAACTTGGTGCCCGTGAGGCCCAGTTCATCGCGCAGTACCCAGAGCAGCGGCATGTCCGGCTCCAGGTCGAGCTGGTAATGCTCGCCATTGACCTGTAGTTCGATCAAAGTGTTTCACCCTTTGCGTGGATAAGCGGCCGTTCAGGCCGTTGCGCTCGCGGCGATTGTCTCACTTCGAAGCATAGACCGGTATCGGGCAGCAGGACGAACAGGCACAGCGCCCGGAGCAGGGTCATGACGCGGGCATTGCCAAACGGCAAGGCGGCGAGCCGACTAAAAAGTCCGCGCTCCCATTCCCGTGGAACGCCGAGCTCCGGTCGGCCAGGGCGCGCTAGCGCCCTTGCGGACGTGCAGCGGATCAGCGCAGCCGCGTCGCCCCAAAACCGTCAATCCGGCAGCGGGCCGACTAGAAGTCGGCGGTCCCAAGTCGAGTCCGCACTCGCACGCCAAGTGGCGGTGGCGATCATCGGCTCGCGCCAAGTTGGCAAGACGACCCTGGCCCACCAGATCGCCGAAGACCTATATTCGTGACAGCGGCCTGCTGCACGCTCTGCTGGGAATCGAGACCTACGACACAGAATGTGATCAAAGGCGGTAAGAGCCCAGGTCTCAGACAGCTTGACCGACGCGCTCCTTGTCCAGAATCCGGTTGAGCTCAGGCAGACAGGAGCCGCAGTTGGTGCCTGCCTGCAGCGCGGCACCGATGGCGTCGGTCGAGGTGAGGCCGTCGGTGCGGATGGCGTCGACGATGCTGTGCAGGCCGACGTTGAAGCAGGCGCAAACGATCTCGCCGGCGTCCGGCTGGCCGGCGGGTGGACGCCCCGAGAGCAGGCTGATGCGCGCGGCGGCATCGAGCGGTGCGCTCTGAAACAGACCGGCGAGCCAGCTGCTGCGGGGCAGCTCGGCGCCGGGGGCGATGAACAGGCAGCCGTCGAGCCGGCCGTCGATGATCCGGGCGCCACGGTAGTGGCCGCGGGCGCTGTCGGCGAAGTCGAGCCATTCGCCGTCGGCACCGAGGAGTTGGCGCGCGTGCGCGGCCCAGTCCGCGATCTCGTTGCTGCCGGCCAGCTCGGTGCGCCAGTGGCCGTCGGCGCGAACGGCGACCTGGTACTCGGCCTCGGGCAGGTCCAGCCGCGTGCGGGTCAGCGCAAAGCCATACCAATGTGCCCGCAATGGGTTGACCCGCACCGGGGTGTGCTTGAACTCGGGCTGACCCGAGACCGGGTCCAGCGCCGGGTTCACCAGCGCATCCGCCCGGCCCTGGCGGGCCAGCGCATCGCTCCAGTGCATGGGCACGAAAACCGAGCCGGGGCGTTGATCGGCATCCACCTGCACCCGCGCGAGCATGCGGCCCCAGCGGCTGGTCAACTCCGCCAACGCGCCCTGGGTCAGCCCGTTCGCTGCCGCATCCACCGGATGCACCTGCACGAAGGGCTCGGAGACGTGGCTCATCAGCCGCGCGGCGAGCCCGGTGCGGGTCATGGTGTGCCACTGGTCGCGGACGCGGCCGGTGTTCAGGGCCAGCGGGTAGGCGTCGTCGACGGCGTTCGCTGGCTCGTGGTACGCGATCGGCAGCAACTGCGCCCGGCCGGACTCGGTAAAGAAACGACCCTCGGCGAACAGGCGTCGCGGCTCGGCCCCGGCCGGTAACGGCCACTGCACCGGCGCAAGCCGATCGTAGTCGGCATCGGTGAGATCGGCGAGCGCGCCGATGTCGAAGGCACGGCTACCGGCGTTCTCGAACGCCGATAACGCCGCATGCTCGCGAAAGATGTCCGCGGCATCGGTGTAGGGAAAGGCATCCGCGAAACCCATCCGTCGAGCGACCTCGGTGATGATCCACCAATCCGGCCGCGCGTTGCCCGGTGCCGACAGGAAGGCGCGCTGGCGGGAGATGCACCGCTCGGAGTTGGTCACCGTGCCGTCCTTCTCACCCCAGCCGGCGGCGGGCAGCAGCACATCGGCGCAGCGGGCGGTGTCGGTATCGGCGAACAGGTCGGAACAGACGACGAAGTCGCAGCCCTGCAACGCCGCGCGCACCCGATCGGCATCTGGCATGCTGACGGCGGGGTTAGTGGCCATGACCCAGATCGCCTTGATGCGGCCCTGATCGACGGCCTGGAGCATGTCGACGGCCTTCAAGCCCGGCGCCTTGGCGACCCGGTCGCTGCGCCAGAAGCGCCCGACCCGGTCGATGTCCGCGGGCACGAAGCGCATGTGGGCGGCGAGCTGATTGGCCAGACCCGCCCACCTCGCGCCCGCCCATCGCGTTCGGCTGGCCGGTGATCGAGAACGGCCCCATGCCGGGCCGGCCGATGCGCCCGCTGGCCAGGTGGCAGTTGGTGATGGCGTTGACCTTGTCGGTGCCGAACGACCACTGGTTGACGCCCTGGCTGTAGAGCGTGACGGTGCGCTCGGTGCGCGCGAAGCGGCGGTAGAAGTCCGCCACCTGCTCCTCCGGCAGTCCGCAGCCACGCGCGACCGCGGGCACCGAGGCGGCGCCGTCCCGCGCGGCCTGAAATGCGGCGGCGAAGCCCTCGGTGTGTGCCTCCAGAAAGGCCCAGTCGACGGCGTCCTCGCGCTTGAGCCAGTGCAGCAGGCCGTTGAACAGCAGCGTGTCGGCGCCCGGTGCCAGGGCCAGATGCAGGTCCGCGAGTTCGCAGGTGGCGGTGCGACGCGGATCGATGACGACCACCTGGAGCTTCGGGTTGTCGCGCTTGGCCTGCTTGATGCGCTGGTAGACCACCGGATGACACCAGGCGGTGTTCGAGCCCACCAGCACGATCAGCTCGGCCTGCTCCAGGTCCGCGTAGTCGCAGGGCACGGCATCGGCACCGAGGGCGCGCTGGTAGCCGGCGACGCTGGAGGCCATGCAGAGCCGGGAGTTGGTGTCGATGTTGCCGCTGCCGATGAAGCCCTTCATCAGCTTGTTGGCGACGTAGTAGTCCTCGGTCAGCAGTTGCCCGGACACATAGAAGGCGACCGCATCCGGGCCGTGCGGCGTCGATGATGGCGCTGAAACGCGCGGCCACTGATCGAGCGCCTGATCCCAGTCGACCCGCCGATCGCCGATGCGCGGATGCAGCAGGCGTCCATCGGTACCGATCGTCTCGCCGAGGGCCGCGCCCTTGGAGCACAGACGCCCGAGGTTTGCCGGATGCGCCGGATCGGCGACGACCTTGGCGCTGCCGTCCGCGGCACGGCGTCACGAGCAGGCCGCAGCCGACACCGCAGTAGGGGCAAGTAGTCTTCGTGGGCTCTGTCATTTTGCGTTGATCCAGCAGCATGGGTTCGCCCCGATTACGTGCTCTCGTCGTCGAGATCGATTCGGATCGGGATCGTTGTGGCAGCCTTGATCATCGTTGCAGCCAACGCGCGACGGTCCGCATAGCGGACCCTACCAGGAGCGCCGTCGCTGTAGGTCCGCTGTGCGGACCGCGCCCGGACATCAAGCAACTTTCCCAATCTCCTCGTTAAAGGTCGACCATGAGCTTGCGCGGCATCGTCATGCCGGCGATCTTACAGAGCTGCGGACCGTAGCCGTACGGGAACAGCTGATGCAAGTAGCGGCGCGTGGCGAACTGCTCGCCCAACGCGGTCCGCATGGCCTTGAGCAGTACGCGCGCGTCTGGCAACGCCTGGTTCTGCTCGAAGTAATCGCGCACAAACCAGATCAGGGTCCAGTGCTGCACGCCGAGCACGACCCCCTCGCGCTCGGCGAGGACGGCTGCCACCTGCTCGTCCCATTGCATCGGATCGAGCAGATAACCGAGCAAGTCCGTCGGCAGCATCCGGTCGTCGATCACCAGCGGCGCGATGCGCACCGTCGGTTGTCTTGACGAGGACGGCATCGTCACCCCCGTCAGCTCGGTTGCAGCGCGACATAGACGCGCCCCTGCTCAAGGCGCGTGTCGAAGCGCGGCGCGCAGCCCTCGTCCGGTGCCTTGGCCTGGCCGCTGCTCAGGTCCAGACACCAGTTGTGCAGCGGGCAGGCCACGGTGCGCCCGTAGACGATGCCCTCGGACAGCGGGCCGCCCTTGTGCGGGCAGCGGTTCAACAAGGCGAACACCTCGTCATCGGCGGTGCGAAAGACGGCGATGTCGCCGTCGTCGCGCTTGACGATGCGGGCACCGAGGCGTGGGATGTCATCGATCAGGCCCGCCTCGAGCCAGTCTTGTTCGGTCGACTACGGCATTCATGGTGTCACTCTCGTCTTGCAGATTCGGTGGTGTCCTAGGATGCCTGGAGTCGTGGAACCGCTACGCTTGTTCCATCCTACGGGGCCGGCGCTCAGCCATTGGCCTGCTTCAGGGCATTGAACTCATGCGCATCGGTGCCGGCTGCGCGCTCCTTCCAGGGGTCCACCTGGGCCAGCTTCTGCGACTCCAAGAAGCGCTTGTACAGGGCCTTGCGGCCGATCTCGTCCTCGACCACCCGCTGCTTGATGTAGGCCATGCCGACCCGCTCGACCCAGGGCGCGGTGCGCTCCAGGTAGCGCGCCTCCTCGCGATAGACCTGCATGAAGGCGCCGCAGTATTCCTTGACCTGCTCGGGCGTCTCGACCCGGCACAGCACGTCGGTGGCGCGCACCTTCACGCCGCCGTTGCCGCCGACGTGCAGTTCCCAGCCGGACTCGATGGCGACCACGCCGAAGTCCTTGATGGTGGCCTCGGCGCAGTTGCGCGGGCAGCCGGAGACGGCGAGCTTGAACTTGTGCGGGGTCCAGGAGCCCCAGGTCAGCTCCTCCAGCTCGATGCCCATCTTGGTGGAGTCCTGCACGCCGAAGCGGCACCACTGGGAGCCGACGCAGGTCTTCACCGTGCGCATGGCCTTGCCGTAGGCATGGCCGGAGACGAAGCCGGCATCGGTCAGGTCCTTCCAGATGTGCGGCAGTTGCTCCTTGGTCAGGCCGAGCAGATCGATGCGCTGGCCGCCGGTGATCTTGACCGTGCGCACCTCGTATTTCTCGGCGACCTCGGCGATGGCGCGCAGCTGGTGCGGCGAGGTCTCGCCGCCGAAGATGCGCGGGATCACCGAATAGGTGCCGTCCTTCTGGATGTTGGCGTGCACGCGCTCGTTGATGAAGCGCGACTGGCCGTCGTCTTTGGCCTGCTCGGGCCAGGTCGAGATCAGGTAGTAGTTGAGCGCCGGCCGGCAGACGTGGCAGCCGTCGGGCTCGCGCCATTCCAGCTGCTTGAAGACATCGCTGATGCTGCTCAGTTGCCGGCTGCGGATCAGGTCGCGCACCTGGTCGTGGGTGTAGTCGGTGCACTTGCACAGCGGCTTGGCCTCCGGTGCCGAATAGTCGCTACCCAGGGTGGTCGCCAGGATCTGCTCCACCAGCCCGGTGCAGGAGCCGCAGGAGGCCGCCGCCTTGGTGTGCAGCTTGCACGTCGTCGACGGTGAACAGGCCCTTACTCGGTGATGGCCTTGACGATCTCGCCCTTGCAGACGCCGTTGCAGTCACAGACCTGCATGTCGTCGCTCATGGCCGCGGCGTTGGTCTGACCGCCATGGCCCGAGTCGCCCAGGTGCGCTTGGCCGAACAGCAGATCCTCGCGCATCCCGGAGATGTCCGTCCCCTCGCGCATGAGCTGGAAGAACCAGGCGCCGTCGATGGTGTCGCCATAGAGCACGGCGCCGACGAGCCGGTCGTCCTTGATCACCAGCTTTTTATAGACGCCGGCGGCCGGGTCTTGGAACAGGATCTCCTCGCAACCGTCGCCGCCCTGATAGTTGCCGGCGGAGAACAGATCGATGCCGGTCACCTTGAGCTTGGTGCTGGTCACCGAGCCCTGGTAGCGTCCGTAGCCGAGCCGAGCCAGATGATTGGCGCAGACCTTGGCCTGCTCGAACAGCGGCGCCACCAGCCCGTAGCATTGGCCGCGGTGCTGCACGCACTCGCCGACGGCATAGATGCGCGGGTCGTAGGTGAGCATGGTGTCGTCGACGACGATGCCGCGCTCGCAGTGCAGGCCGATCTGCTTGGCGAGTTCGATATTCGGGCGGATGCCGACGGCCATCACCACCAGGTCCGCCTGTACCTCGGAGCCGTCCTTGAAGCGCACCCGTTGCACGCGCCCGTCGCCGCTCGGCCCCCTTCAGAACCAAGAATCGCCTCGGTCTGGGCCTGCATCAGGAAGCGCAGCCCGCGGTCTTCCAGCGACGCCTGCAACAGCGCGGCGGCGGGTTTGTCGAGCTGGCGCTCCATCAAGCGTGTCCAGCAGGTGCACGACGGTCACCTCCATGCCCTGCTGCTGCAACCCGTAGGCCGCCTCCAGCCCGAGCAGGCCGCCGCCGATGACCACGGCGTGCTTGATACTCGCGGGCGGCGGCCAACATCGCGTCCACGTCGGCGATATCGCGGTAGCCGAGCACACCGGGCAGATCGGCGCCCGGCACCGGGATCACGAACGGATAGGAGCCGGTGGCCAGGATCAGCCGATCGTAGGACACCTCGACGCCGTCGCGGCTGCGCACGATGCGCTGCGCGTCGGTCGATGTCGACTCGACCGGGTCACCGGTGTGCAGTGTGATGTCGTGCTCGGCATACCATTCGCGGGTATTGAGCATGATCTCGTCGATGGTCTTCTCGCCGGAGAGCACCGGCGAGAGCAGGATGCGGTTGTAATTGGCATAGGGCTCGGCGCCGAAGACGGTGATGTCGTAGAGCTCGGGCTCCAGCTTGAGCAGTTCCTCGATGGTGCGCATGCCGGCCATGCCGTTGCCCACCAGGACCAGTTTTTCTTTGTTCATGCGTCGTGTTCCGGGGTCAATGATCCAAGACTGGCATCAGGCCGTGGCGGTCGGCCGGTCCGCGTCGCCGGCTCCCGTCAGGTCGTCGTCGGCGAGGGCTGCGGTGGTGCACGTCGAAGCCGGCGATGTAGCCGACCGGGTCGGCCGGGTCGAACACGCGGGCATCGAAGAAGCTGTCCGGCCCCATCGCGAGCGGCGCGGTCGCCTGCTCCAGGGTCCAGCCGCGCGGATGCAGACCTTCGATCTTCTCGTCGATGGTCGGCACCGCCAGCCCGAGTTGCTCGGCGGCGTCGCGATACAGGTCCGGGCGATACACCTGTGCCGCGACCGCCTTCAGATCGATCGGCTGTTCGATCTGGCCCCAACGCACCATCTGGGTCAGGAACCACAGCGCGTGGGAGCGCCAGGGATAGGTCGCCGCGAAGCGGAAGAAGACATTGAAGTCCGGCATCGACACCGGCGGTTCGTCGAGGGCATAGCGGAAGGTGCCGGTCATGGACTGGCGCACGATCTCGACCGGCGCGTTGACATAGCGGCTCTGGGCGATCAGCTCCGCGACCGCCGGGCGATTCTCCAGCGCGTCGGTCCAGCGTGCCGCCTCCAGCAACGCGCGCAGCACGGCGCGATGGGTGTTCGGGTACTGCTCGGCCCATTCCAGATTGACGCCGAAGACCTTCTCCGGGTTGTTGTTCCAGAGCTCGTGGTTGGTGATCAGGACCCGACCGAGCCCCTCGGCGACGGCGACCGAGTTCCACGGCTCGCCGACGCAGAAGCCGTCGATGTTGCCGGCGCGCAGTTGGCTGACCATCTGCGGCGGCGGCACCACCAGCAGGTTGACGTCGTTGTCGGGGTCGATGCCGGCGGCGCCCATCCAGTAGCGCAGCTCGTAGGCATGGGTCGAGATCGGAAACACCACGGCGAAGTTCAGCGGCTTGCCGCCATTCGCCTTGCGCTCGTCGATGACACGCTTCGAGTGCCGCGGCGCTGAACGGGCGCCGGGTCATGGCGCCGGGGTCGAGCTCGCGCATCCGCTGATAGAGCGGCTGCGAGACGGTGATGGCGTTGCCGTTCAGGTCCAGGCTCAGGGCGGTGACCGTGGGCTTTTCGACCGGACCGAGCCCCAGGGTGCTGGCCAGCGGCATCGGTGCAAGCATGTGCGCCCCGTCGAGGATGCCGATGCTCACTTTGTCGCGGACGTTGGACCAAGAGGTCTCTTTCGACAGCTCGACCTCAAGTCCGGCCTTGGGCGAAGTAGCCGCGCTCCTTGGCGACGATCAGCGGCGCGCAGTCGGTCAGCGGGATGAAGCCCAGCGTCAGCTTGGTCTTCTCCAGCCCCTCGCTGCCGCTGACGTGGGCGCTGCCGCGCAACCAGTTGGGGATGATGCTCATGATGCGAGTTTGAGACCGAGGTTGGGCGTTGTCGTCACCGACGGCGGGCGTCGGCTTGGAGGCAGCGGCCGAGGCTGGCGTGATGTGCCGTTCGTGCAGGAACTTGACCACCTCCGCGCGGTAATGGTGGTAGGTCGGGTCTTCCGCCAGCGCGAGCCGGTCGCGCGGGCGCAGCAGATCGACATCGAGGATCGGCGCCGATGGTGGCGGACGGTCCGTTGGTCATCATCACGATCCGATCGGACAGCAGCACCGCCTCGTCGACATCGTGCGTGATCATGATCACGGTATTGTTCAGACGCGTCTGGATCTCCATCAGCGAGTCCTGCATGTGCGTGCGGGTCAGCGAGTCCAGTGCGCCGAAGGGCTCGTCCATCAGCAGCACCTTGGGCTCCATGGACAGGGCGCGGGCGATGCCGACGCGCTGCTTCATGCCGCCGGAGATCTCCCCCGGGCGTCGATCCAGGGCATGCCCCATGTGCACCAGTTCCAGGTTGTGCAGGGTCCAGTCGTGACGCTCCCGTTTGCTCTTGGTCTTGCCGAACACCTGATCCACCGCCAGGCGCACGTTGTCGTAGACCGTCAGCCAGGGCAGCAGCGAGTGTTGCTGGAAGACCACGGCCCGGTCGGGGCCGGGGTCGTTGACCTCGCGTTCTTCGAGCAGCACCCCGCCCTCGGTCGCCCGCAACAGGCCGGCGACGATATTGAGCACGGTGGATTTACCGCAGCCGGAATGCCCGATCAGCGAGACGAACTCGCCCTCGACGATATCGAGCTTGACGTCGTCGAGCACCCGCAGCGGCCCCTTGGGCGTGTCGAACGTGATCGCGATGTGGTCGATGTTCAGATAACCAGGCATGGCCTTTGTCTCCTATCAATTCGTCCGCTTCGGGATGAGCCGCGCCTTAACGCAGCACCGCGCTCTTGTCCCAACTGAACTGGCGTTGCAGCATCAGCATGAGGCGGTCGAGCAGGAAGCCGATGAAGCCGATGACGAATACCGCCACCATGATGCGTGCCAGGGAGTTGGAGCTGCCGTTCTGGAACTCGTCCCAGACAAACTTGCCGAGCCCCGGATTCTGCGCCAGCATCTCGGCGGCGATCAGCACCATCCAGCCGATGCTGAGGCTCAGGCGCAGACCGGTGAAGATCATCGGCATGGCCGAGGGCAGGATGATCTTGACGGTCTGTTTGAACCAGGACAGGCGCAGCACCCGGCTGACATTCATCAGGTCCTTGTCGACGGTGGCGACGCCCACCGTGGTGTTGATGATGGTCGGCCAGAGGCAGCAGAGCGTGACGGTGATGGCCGAGGTCAGGAACGATTTCGACAGCATCGGGTCGTCGCTGACATACACCGCGCTGACGATGATGGTCACCAGCGGCAGCCAGGCCAGCGGCGAGACCGGTTTGAAGATCTGAATCAGCGGGTTGATGCCGGCGTAGAAGCCCGCGCTCATGCCGCAGACGATGCCGATCGGGATGGCAATGATCGACGCCAGCAGGAACCCGGTCGCGACCGTGATCAGGCTGGTCCAGATCTGATCGATAAAGGTGGGATAGCCGGTATAGGCGCGGCCGCGGATCTTGGCGATCTGCTCGTCGCTCTTGCCGGCGGCCTGCGCCTTCTCGACGCGTTTCTCGAGCCGCTCATAGAAGTCATCCGCCCGGGCGCGTTCCGCGCGATGCTCATCCAGCAACCCGCCCGCCTGCTCCCACACTTGGCTCGGCCCCGGCAATTGACCCAGCGAGGTCTCGATGTGAGCAGCAGCCATACCCCAGAGCAGCAAAAAGATGCCAATGCCGAGCAGCGGCAAGAAGACGACATTGGTGAGCCCCCCGGCGACGCGATCGACGCCATCACCGGCGAGCCAATCTTGCGCCCTGGCTAGCCAGGGCAGATTGAAGGTTCTTGCGGACAGCGTGTTGTGGGACATGGGTTCAGTTCAGGGTTGCGTGGATCGGTTGGGATGCGGGCGGCAAACTGCCGCCTGGGGCCGGCTCGTTAATTCCTTTTTCCGAGGATCGTGAAGAAACTGTCGAAGTCGCTTCGCTGCGAGAATGCCGAGACCACCCGCGGTTGTGGAGCGATTTGCAATCGCGACCGCCGCGACGGGGATGGTCGCGACTGCAAGTCGCTCCCACAGCGCCGAGGGTCACTCCAACGCCCTCGGAACTTCCGCCGCGGTGCGCTAGCAAGGTCTTCGAACAGGTTGCTTCAATCCGGCGATGCCGGGTCGGCCCCCTCAGAGCACCTGATCGCCTTTGAGCCCGATCTCGAACTGTTCCAGATACGCATTCGGCTTCGAGCCGTCGTAATCGACGCCGTCGATAAAGCCGGTCTGCTTGGGCTTGAACCCGCTCTCGGTCTCAAAATCGGGGAACTCAGATGCCTGCATCTCACCGTCGGCGATCAGGGCCTCGGCCGCCTTGCGATAGATGTCCGGGCGATACACCTGCTTCGCCGTCTCCATGTACCAGTCGTCAGACTTCGGCTCGCTGATCTGGCCCCAACGGCGCATCTGGGTCAGGTACCAGATGGCGTCGGAGTAGTAGGGGTAGGTCGCGTTGTAACGGAAGAAGACATTGAAGTCGGGCACCTCGCGTTTGTCGCCCTTCTCGTATTCGAAGGTGCCGGTCATGGAATTGGCGATCACTTCCGCATCCGCGCCGACGTAATTCGGCCGCGCCAAGATCTCGACCGCTTCCGGTCGATTGGCGTTGTCATTCTCGTCCAGCCACTTGGCGGCGCGCAACATGGCCTTGACCACGCGCACCGCGGTATTGGGATTGGTCTCGACGAATTCTGCGGTCATGCCGAACACCTTTTCCGGATTGTTCGGCCAGATCTCGTAGTCGGTGATCACCGGCACGCCGATACCCTTGAACACCGCCTGCTGGTTCCAGGGTTCGCCGACACAGTAGCCGTCGATGGTGCCGGCCTCCATGGTCGCCGGCATCTGCGGCGGCGGCGTCACCGACAGCAGCACGTCGGCGTCGAGCTGGCCGTCGATGTCCCCCTTGTGCGGGGCGTAGTAGCCGGGGTGCAGGCCGCCGGCGGCGAGCCAGTAGCGCAGCTCGTAGTTGTGCGTCGAGACCGGAAACACCATGCCCATCTTGAAGGGCTTGCCGGCGGCCTTGTTGGACGCCACCACGGGTTTCAGGGTCTCCGCGCTGATTGGATGGGCGGGGCGTCCGTCATCGAGCTTGGGCACGTTTGGCTTCATCTGTTCCCAGACCACGTTGGAAACGGTGATGCCGTTGCCGTTCAGGTCCATGCTCAGGGGCGTGATGATGTGCGCCTTGGTGCCGAAGCCGATGGTGGCCGCCAGCGGTTGCCCGGCGAGCATGTGCGCGCCGTCGAGCTGGCCGTCGATAACGCGGTCGAGCAGCACCTTCCAGTTCGCCTGCGCCTCCAAGGTCACGTACAGCCCTTCGTCCTCGAAATAGCCCTTCTCGTAGGCGACGGCGAGCGGAGCCATGTCGGTGAGTTTGATGAAGCCGAATTTGAGGTCCTCCTTCTCCGGTTCGCCAAGCGCATCGGCTATGGCTCCCAACGGAGCGAGGGCTGCCGCCAAGGCCATCGCCAGGGTCTGTTTCATAAAGCGACGCTTCGCGCCGTCGTTCTGGGACTGGTCTGTCATGGTCGTCTCTTACAGCATGGGTCAGGGTCGAGGAAACACTCGGCCGGGCCACAAAAAAGGCGTCCACCGCACAGCGAATCACGCTGCTTGATGGACGCCGTTGTCCGCCGCGGCACGGCTTACGTTGCCGAAACGCGAGATGTCTGATTTCGCGACGACGTCGCTTGCGAATCCGGCACCTCTCTATCGAGAGAGATAGCGGCTGCTCAGCACGACGACGATCGCTGTTGGTCGGATCAATCGACCGGAGCGTTCCCGCCTTTGGGATCGCTTTGCCAGTGGAATAAGCATTCAGTGTGCCAAACTGCAAAGCAGGCCGTCACCACAGACAGATCCCCCCTGCTGATACCTTAATAAAGGACGCAAGATAGAACGATCGTCAGGAGACACTCGGGGTTGGCCTCGGTACAAGGGCAACCCCGTCTGGATGCGCCAAGTCGTCATGTTCTGGTGCATCGCCTCCCGACCGCGCCCCATCAAGATGCATCAGCCAGTGCCGCAGGATCAGCCCTGCAGCAATTCCGCGGCGGCGATAACACTCTCGGCCACATCCACCAGGCGCTTGTTTTTTCGCATCGCCAGCCGACGCATCGCCTGATACGCCTCAGCCTCCGAGATGCCCTGCTGTTCCATGACGATGCCCTTGGCCCGCTCGATCAGCTTGCGGTCCTCGAGCTTGCCCCTCGCATCGGCAAGCTCCTGTTCCAACGAACGATATTGAGAGAACAACGCCATCGCGGACTCGACCACGGGACGCACGCGCCGGTTGGCGATGCCGTCGACGACATAAGCGCTGACCCCGGCCTCGACCGCCCGCCGGATGCTCGCCTCGGCGTCATCCTGGGTGAACATCACCATGGGCCGCGGTTGATGCGCTTGCGCCGAACGCAGGCTCTCCAACGTATCGCGGCTTGGAGAGTCGATGTCGATCAGCACCACGTCGGGCGCATAGCGCACCACCGCCTGCATCAGATCGTCATCCGGCGCGATGACCGCGACGAGATGAAAGCCCTCGGCGGACAGCGCCGCGCTCAGCGCGTCACGCCGCTCGGGCTTGTGATCGACAAGGATGGTTCGAATTTCGCTGGGCATCGGTACAACAAAGGAATCCGAGCAGGAGGCGACAACAGGCACCCTTGGGGCCATCAGGCGTCGATGCGGCAATCTGCATACAACCCACGGAACTCGTTACTACGCGGCCATCCGTGTCAGGCTAGTTGTCGCGGAGGTGGCCACGGCGCGATCATGGCTCGCTGGGATGCCGCTGGGAGGCGGATACTGAAAAAGTCAAGCACGAATTGCGCCTATTCCACCCTCCCACCGGTCACACCATCTTGAGCGTGTCGAGCAGGGCGCCAAGGTCATCATCACCAGGCGAGGCAAGCTCGTCGCTCGCCTGCTGCCGATCGAGCCTGCATCCCGTCTCTCCGAGGCGCAGCGCGCTGCCCACGAGCGGCTCAAGGCGAGAATGCGTCGCGTCCACCGAATCGCCCGAATTGCCTGGAATTGCCTGGAATTGCCCGCTATGTCACCGCACCCTACAGCCCAGGCAACGCCGGCGGGGACGGTGCACAGAGCCTCACTGATCCCAAAGCTGCGCCAGCGGCACCGCCAGCAGGTCCGGCCGGCCCAGGGGCAGCACGTCGACGCCGTCGTAGAAGACGATGCCACCGGCAAAGTCGTCGCCGCACAGGGCCGCGAGGCGCTGCAACCCCTTGCTGTCGCCCGCGCCCACGGACTGCTTGAGCTTGACCTCCGCCCCCCAGACCCGCCGGCCGCGGGTGATGACGCAGTCCACCTCCACCTGGTCCTTGTCCCGATAGTGCCAGAGGCTGATATCCGGCCGGCTCCAGCCGGCTTGGCTCACGAGTTGTTGCAGCACGAACGACTCCAACAACTGGCCGAAGACCGGACGTTCGCGCAGCCAGTCGTCGGTGGACACCTGCGCCAGCGCCGCCGCGAGCCCGCTATCGCGGACATAGACCTTCGACGACTTGATCAGGCGCTTTCCTGGGTTACGGTGCCAAGCGGGGAGGCGCCGCACTAGGAACAGCCGCTCCAGCAGGCCCAGGTAGCGATCCACGGTCTGGCGCGTGTGGCCCAACTCCTTGGCCAGGCTGCTCTGGTTCAGCAGGCCGCCGTTGCGGTGCGCAAGCAGGGTCAGCAGCCGGGCGACCTGATCGGCGTCCGCCACCTGCGCGATATCGTGGATGTCGCGCTCGATCAGCGCGGCGGCGTATTGGCGCAGCCACTGCGCTGCGCGCGCCGGGGTCCGGCGGCTGGCCTCCGGGTAGCCGCCGGTGACCAGGCGAGTGGCCAGCAACCCCGGATCGGGCAGGGCGCCGCCGCGGACCTCGGCCTGGAGCCGGCCGGAGAGCCATTGATCGAGGAACGCGCCGGGCTTGGCGGCCAGCTCCGAGGCGCTTAAGACCTGGAGCTGGAGCACCTCCATGCGTCCGGCCAGCGATTCAGCGAGCCTGGGCATCTGCATCAGATTCGCCGAGCCCGTGAGCAGGAAGCGGCCCGGTGCGCGATTGAGGTCCACGGCACGCTTGATGGCCAGGGTCAGCTCGGGCTCCCGCTGTATTTCGTCGATGGTGACCCGCTCGGGCAGACTGTTGACGAAACCCTGGGGGTCGGCGCGGGCGGCAGCGAGATAGGCAGCATCGTCGAGGGTGAGGTACGCCCGGTTCGGGGCCAAGTGGGCGGCAAGTGTCGATTTGCCGCACTGGCGCGGCCCGAGCAGACAGACCACGGGGCTATCTGCCAGGGCCTCGCGTAGCGGGGTCTCCAGGCCGCGGTGGAGGTAGGGCCAGGTTTGCCGGTGGACGGTGTCGGTTGGATCGGCCAAGGTAGCGTCCGATTGGGTGGTCAGAAAGCGTCCAATTGTATCTTCCTTGTCCGTCTATTTGTATCCTCGACCATCGTCCAGTTGTGCTTTATGGCAGCGTCCGATCAGCTCCTCTGCACTCAGGCGGCGTCGCCTCGGGGTCGCGCGGTAACTGCTCCAAGGCCAAGTTCGAACTCGACGCGGACGAGGCACCATTCGCAGGGATGGCGAGCGTCTGATCGTCGAACCCGTGAAGCGCCGGCCCGACCTCGCCACCCTGCTCACCGGAGGGGCGCCGCTCGATGAACCCTTCCCCGACGTGGACGAGGGACTCTTGCCCCTGAACGACGTCCGCCTCTAAGCCATGGACGGGCTGCGCTACCTGCTCGACACCAACATCCTCTTCGCGTTCATCCGGCAACCCCAGGGGCCGGTCGCCGCGACGCTCGCCCAGAGCGGTTACGGCACCGTCTGCAAGAGCATCGTCGCCAGTACCGGATGAGCTTGCACCGTGGCGGTGCGCCAATGTGGGCGCTGCACTCGGTCAGCTCTATCGCAACAGGCTTGCAGCCCGTGTCGCGAGAACGACAAGCCCTCAATATTTCCATAAAAACAGATGCTTGACCGACTTCCGCCAAAGGCTGGCATGATTTGCGCATAGCAAATCGCAACCCCCGCGACGCACGTTCCAATGGCGGATCGCGAACGGTGCGCCCCGCCGACTTCGGCGACGCGGTTGCATCGCATAGAGCATAGCGGGTAACGGTCTGGCGGGCTTATCAAGCTGACATCGGCCAACACTGGCCGACAGGGCTCACGCAGCCAGACGGTTTAACAGACAACGGGCGCATCCGACGTAGGATCGCCCAAACGGCAACGGCGCCGAGTCAGAACGCAAGTTTTTGCGTTCTGACTCGGCGCCGTTTTTTTTGGTTTCGATTTGTCGAACTGGAGGTCAATCGCCCGTGAGCGCTTCGGTGAAACCCGCTACCGATTTGGTCGATTGGCCAGCGCGCGCGGGCGTCGTCGAGACGCTCCAACCGACTGCGGCTCCGGCTGTGGCTGCGGCTGACGTTGGGGCTCCGATCATCATCGTCGGCACCGGCCCCATCGGCATCCGCACGGCTCGGGAGTTGCTGGAGCGGACCGATGGACGCGCGGTCCTGCTGTTCGGCGACGAACCCTGGGTGCCCTACAACCGCGTCGTGCTGTCCTGTTACCTCGCTGGCGAGACCGATGACATTGGATTAGAGGTGCCGGATGATCCGCGACTGACGCCCTACTACGGGCTTCGCATCACCGCCATCGACCGTGCCGCCTGCACCGTGACCGACAGCACGGGTGGCGTTCATGCATGGCATCGGCTGATTCTGGCCACCGGATCGCGGCCTCGGGTGCCGTCGATCCCTGGGGTCGATCTGGCCGGCGTTTACACCTTCCGCGATCTGGCGGACGCCGACCGGCTCAAGGCGCGCACCGCGCGGAGTCGCGCCGTCACGGTGCTCGGCGGCGGCATCTTGGGTTTGGAGACCGCCCGCGCCTTGCGGCGGGCCGACACCCGAGTGCGGGTGCTCGATCACAACGACCACCTGATGTTCAACCAACTCGATAGCGAGGCCGGCCGTCGACTCGGTGCCTTCGTTGCCTCGCTCGGCATCGAGGTGCTGACCGGTGACGCCGTGCAACAGATCATCGGCGTGTCGCGCGTCAGTGGCGTGTTGCTGCGCTCCGGCGCATTGCTGGACTGCGACACGGTCGTGATCGCGGCGGGCATCGTCCCGAACGTGAACCTGGCCCGCGAAGCCGGACTCGGCGTCGGGCGCGGTGTGCGAGTCGACGACGGCATGCGCACCAACGATCCGCGCATCTTCGCCGTCGGCGAGTGTGCGGAGCACCGCGGTATCGTCTACGGGCTGGTGGCACCGGGCCTGGAGCAGGCCGCCGTGGCTGCGCACAACGTCGCGGCTGACCTGCGGGCCGTGGCCCCGGTGGTTCAACCGTCGCTGGATCTTGCACCGGTGGACGGCGACGCGCACTACCTGGGCTCGGTCAGCGCGGCGCGACTCAAGGTCGTCGGCTGCGCTGTCTTCAGCATTGGCGACGTGCAGGAGTCCGAGATCCCGCGACCAAGCGTGACCTTCCACAGCGACGCCGACGGCATCTATCGCAAGTTGTGGCTGCAGCACGGACGTCTGGTGGGCGCCATCGCGGTGGGTCCTTGGCACGAGACCAACCGATTGCAGGAGGCCGTGATCTCCAAGCGTCGCGTCCGGCCCTGGACGCTGAGCCGCTTCCGCGCCAGCGGCCTGCTTTGGTCGGAGCCAGAAGACCAGAGCATCTTCGATTGGCCGGCCAGTGCCGCGGTCTGCAACTGTACGGGTGTGAAGCTGGTACAGCTGCAAACCGCACTGGCGGCGGGCGCTACCAGCGAGGCGTTGCTGACCAGCCGAACCGGCGCCGGCAGTGTGTGCGGCAGTTGCCGGCCGCTGCTCGCCGAACTGGCCGGGGCGGACGCTCCGGACCCGGTTGCCAACTGGCGTTCGCTGGGCCTGTTCTCGCTGCTGTCCACGCTCATCGCCGCGTTGATCTTCATCCTCCCGGGTGTGCCCTTCAATGCCTCCGTCGCCGACCCGCTGCGCTGGGATGTCCTCTGGCGCGACGGCCTGGCGAAGCAAATCACCGGGTTCACCCTGCTGGGCCTCGCAGGGTTGGTGTCGGTGCTGGGGCTGCGTAAGCGCCTGCCGCGGTTCACCCTCGGCAGTTTCGACCTTTGGCGGTTGCTGCATGTCGTCTTGGGGGTCTTGGCCGTGGCGGTGTTGCTGGCGCACACCGGCCTGCGCCTTGGCCACAACCTCAACCTTTGGCTGATGCTCTCGTTCACCGGCTTGCTGCTTGCCGGCGGCATCGGCGGCGCGATCATCGCCGTCGGGCATCGACTGCCGCGCAAGCTGGTCCGGCGCGGGCGCAACGGCGCGCTGTGGGCGCACCTGCTGTTGGTCTGGCCGTTGCCGGTGTTGCTCGGGTTCCACGTTCTGAAGGGCTACTGGTACTGACCCCATGGCAACCCGCAAGCATCCTCGTGTTTGGGCATTTTGGCTCGCATCCAGCCTGGTCGCCGCGGTCGGTCTGGTGTATGCGCTGGCCAACGGCGACGACAAGCGGCTGTTCATGCCCGGCCCATTGAGCCACGGCCATCATCAGATCGATCTGGCCTGCGGCGCCTGCCATGCCGATCCCTTTGGCGAGGCCGCGGTGATGGAGGATGCCTGCGTCGGTTGCCACGGCGATCAACGCAAAAAGCCGCTGGACTCGCACCCCAAGACCAAATTCAAGGACCCGCGCAACGCCGATCGGCTGGAGAAGATCGACGTGCTGTCCTGCGTCACCTGTCACGTCGAGCATCAACCGGACATCGTTCAGGGTGCCGGCTATACGCAGCCGGTCGACTTTTGCCTGCATTGCCATGCGGATATCGGCGAGGAACGACCGACCCATGCGGGTCTCGGCTTCGACACCTGCAACAGTGCCGGTTGCCACAACTACCATAACAACCGCGCCCTCTACACGGACTTTCTGCTGCGGCACGAGGACGCCCCGAACCTGCTGCCAAAACCGCGGGTACCGGCACGGGACTTCGGCGGCATGCTCGAGCAACTGACGGACTATCCGCATGCGCGCTATCCGCAAAGGGTGCTGACGTCGACCGACGCCGACGCGCCCGCGGTCTCATCGCGGCTCCGCTGGCGAACGCGATTGGCTCGAAACCGCGCATGCTCAGGCGGGCGTGAACTGCTCCGCCTGCCACCAGCCAGGCGACGACGAGAAAGCGCCCACTCGCCTGGATCGAGAAGCCCGACCACACCGCGTGCGCCGGCTGTCACGACGCCGAGGTAGACGGTTTCACCCGCGGTCTGCACGGCATGCGTCTGAACCCCGCCCTGCCGAAACCCTTAGCGCCGATGACGCCGGCACAGGCGCGACTGCCGATGCAGCCCGCTGCCGGCCATGTCGAACTCGGCTGCGTCAGCTGTCATGCCGCGCACCGATTCGACACCGGGCACGCGGCCGTCGACGCCTGCCTGACCTGCCACGCCGACCAACATAGTCTGGCCTATGAAGGCTCGCCGCATCAGGCGCTATGGCAACGCGAGCAGAACGGTGAACTACCGCCCGGCAGCGGCGTCAGTTGCGCCACCTGCCACATGCCCCGCGTCGACTACGAACCCAACGATTGGACCAGCCGCATTCTGGTGCAGCACAACCAGAGCGCGACCCTGCACATGGTCATGGACTCGGATCGCACCGTCTACACACGCAAGATCGTCAACCGTCTGGCCGGCAAGGACAAGGTCATCACGGCCAGCGAGCATTTCGATGACGAACAGGCCCTGGTCCTGCCGGCGCAGATGTTCCGCTTCGGCGCAGAGATGGTCGCCGAACGCGCCGAGGAGAATCCGGACGTCAACTTCAGCTACTCGCTGCAGTCGATCTGGCCGGTCAACAAGCAGAACGCCCCGCGCACCGACGCCGAGAAGGAAGGCCTGCAGTACGTGGCCGACAACAAGGGCGAGAACTTCTACGCCGTCGAAGAACTTGGCGGCACCAAGTACTTCACAGCCGTCTATGCCGATACCGCGGTGGCGCCGGTCTGCGTGTCCTGCCACAACGACCACAAGGACTCGCCGCGCCGCGACTTCGAGATGGGCGACGTCATGGGCGGCGTCATCATCCGCATCCCCATCGAAGGCTAAGCCCCCAGGGCGCGCCAGTCACCTGCCATCAACAACCGCAACGGAGCACCAACGATGACCACAAACACTGTCAGCCTCGTCAAGAACTCGTGGGACAAGGTCAAGCCGATCTCAGACCAGGCCGCGGGTCTGTTCTACGGGCGCTTGTTCGAGATCTACCCGGAAGTGAAGCCCCTGTTCAAGGGCGACATGCAGCAACAGGGCCGCAAACTGATGGCGATGATCAACACCGCCGTCAATGCCCTCGACAACCTCGAGCCGGTGATCCCCGCCATCAAGGACATGGGCGCCCGCCACGCAGGCTACGGCGTCTCTGACGAGGACTACGACAAGGTCGCAGACGCCCTGTTGTGGACGCTGGACAAGGGGCTCGGCGACGAGTTCACGCCAGAGGTCAAGGATGCCTGGGTCACCGTCTACACGACCCTGGCGGACACCATGAAGGCCGGTGTCGCCGAGAAAGCAGCCTGACGAACGACGCGCTCACTGCCACAGGGACGTGGACACCGGCAGCGACATGATCGTTACAATAGAACAAGACGACAGGTGCTCGGGCTGAGCCTAACGCAACTCGGGCAGGCGTTTAACGTTGCATCGAACCATCCTCTCCTCGCTCGCGTTTTGTCAGCGCAGGCACAATTGCTTCGGTCAGGAAACCGTCGCTACTCGAAACGAGAAACTCGCCACTTCTCCAGATAGGAGCCACAGGTGGAATCGTTTAGTTATTGGATCGGCATGGCAGGCATCACGGCCTTCGCCGTGACGGCGGTGCTGGTCTTGGCACCGAGAGGGATCGATCTGTTCAGCGCCATCGTGCTTGGCATTATCACGGCGGTCGGCGGCGGTACCCTCAGGGATCTGATCTTGGATGTGCCGGTCTTTTGGTCTGCTCGATCTGAACTACCTGTGGGTCGCCATCGGTGCAAGCCTGGTGACCTTCTTCGCGGAGTCGCTGTTCACGCGAAAAGAGATCTTCCGCCTGATGCTGTATGTCGACGGCTTCGGCGCCTCCTTGTTCGCGATTCAGACCGTGGACAAGTCCTGGAGCATGGACTTCGGCCGACCACTCGCCCCGATCATTCTGGGCATCGTCACGGCCATCGGCGGCGGTCTGCTGAGAGACGTACTGGCTGGCCGCCCAACGCTGCTGATGACACGCGAACTCTACGCCACGCCGGTGCTCATCGGCTGCACGCTCTATGTGGTGCTGTTGGCCTGGGTCCCGGAGTATCGATCCGTGGCCGCGCTTGGATGCGTCGCCGTCATCTTCGCGCTGCGGGCGGCAGCAATCCACTGGGATTTGGCCGTACCCCATTGGTTGATGACGAAGTCGAAATCGGGCTGAGGCCGGAAAGCGCGTCCGGGTACCGCCCTGAGAGCAATCAGGGCACGGCTGAACAGGCCGCCGAAACAGATCCGGCCCCTGCGCAGAGTCCCAGTGCGCTGGCGTTTGATCCGGCTGAAATTGGGCTCCCCGGGCTGCCTCATCCGATGTCGTCGGATCGATCGGTGTTGCTTCCGAAAAGCGGTCCTGACCACGATGCGATCAAGCGAGGAGCGCCTGCTATTTTTACAGCGAGCCTCATCGCGACGATCGGAAGGTCGAATCGCGCCCCCGGACTGCTGCCGCTGCGCTAGTCACTGGATATAGTAGAAATAACTCCAAATGATGGTCAGACTGTAGACGGCTGGAAAGGCCCAGCGTGAGACGGTATCGACGCGATGGGCAGCCGCCCTCTTGCCGCGCTTGGCCAGATCGAACACGAGGAGGCTCTGGAAAATGGTCGCCGCCATGATGACGAAGGAGTAGAGCAGCAAGGCGTCCGTGAAAGTGAAATAGGAGATGCGCGGCATGGTTCCGTCGATGAGAAACTGGTAAGCGACAATGGTGAGGATGCCGATGAAGGAAATATTGAGGCGATCAGTGAGGCTGTCGATATCCAGCCAGAAGACAGTCCACATCATGGCGACGAGTATGACCAGGGGAAAGATGACCTTCCAGATAATGTTGGCCGATTTCCGTTTCATGGTAATTTCCAGCTCGATTTGGGCCACCTCTTCCTTGTCACCGAAATAACGATAATCAGTCGTGCTGGCCTTAATATCGACATTTTGCAGGCGCCATTCCGCGATATCGACGTGATGTTCCTTTTCCGCGTATTCCTCGGTAGCTCCGAGTACGCGTTGATCGACTTGTAATTCAACCTCGCGCTTGTTGTCTCCGAAAGGTATGAAGAACGCCTTGAGGGTTTGGACGTCAAAAGGAAATGATCGCAGATCCATCGGTGTTTCGAGCGTAACGTTCCGCTGCTCCAAGTAACGCACCTTGCCGTCTGGATAGACTTCGATTTTGACCGCATTCAGATCACCGGATCCGATCTCATTGATGATGAGGAACTGCGGCCACCATCCGGGGTAAACTTCGTTGAATTGAAAGCCCCCCTGGAAGATCTTCTTGTTCGTATCTTCCTCGGCAGGGTCGAATAGCCAGACGGGGGTCCAGCCAGGTTCCGACAAGAATCAGTTCAATCTGAAAAGTCTCGTTGACCTCGTCCATGTCGATGATATCCGCCACAAACATGCCAACCTGAACCTGGGTAGGAGAAGCTGGCGGGTTGGGCATTCCGGCATCGAGGGCGGAACCGGCGAGCGGAAACGACAGGATGCAAAGCGCCGCAAGCAATAGTCGAAACGGATTCAGCAAATATTGCATGAAGGCTTTGTGACCATGAACATCGCGGCGATTGCGGACTGATGTGAAGCGCCCAATTAGAACCGATAGACATTTCTAGCGCTACAGCATGTTCAGCGCCGCGCAAGGGTCAGCCTATCCGAGGCAAGTAGATCGGTCAATAGGCTACCAAGGGCAGCACAGCAGACCCGTTCCAACCCGCCGTCGCTGGCCGGGGCCGCTGCCGGTAACGAGCAGCATCCGGTTGTGGTACATCAAGACCAGTCCGGCGAGAAGGACCGCTGATGCAGCGATGTTGGCCAGCACTTCCCCAAAGCCGGTGGTCGCAAAGCCAGTGCTGCCAGCGCGAACGAGCAGGCTGAAGAGTAGGACAGCGAAGCGGACCGGGCGCGACGATCTCGCCGGTCGAGACGGTCAGGCCGATCACCAGCCCGTCATGGGGGACACGCACTTCGGTCGCCGCCAGGTCTCGCTCGGCGATGGCCAGGGCCGCCCGGCGGGCTGCGACCAGCGCCTCCGAGGCGTCGAGCGTGGTGACCAGCGCATCCGCGGCCTCGGCCTGGCGCAGCGCCTGATCGAGGCTTGTCTGCGCGTCATCCCGGGCAGTGCGAGCGTCATCGACCTGCTGGGCCGTGACATAACCCTCAGGCACCAAGGGCAGGAGCCGGGCGAGCGTCGCTTCGGCCAGAGCCAGGTTGGCGCGGGCGCGCTGCACCTGCTGGGCAGCAACCGCGGCATTCGACTGCTCGGCCGAGATGGTGCGACGTTGAGCGTCGCGCGTCGCCTCGGCGAGTCGCAGGTCCGCCGTGACCTGCGCCACGGCGAGCTTATGGGGCTCGAGATCGAGCGCAAACAGCCGATCGCCCTCGGCGACGCGCTGGTTCCGGCAACCTCCCCCAGCCACGCCTTGGCCACCCCCCGGCCACCCCGGACAATGAATCGATATGATTCACGATAAGGATGCGGCGCCAAGCGTCTCTTTGACGATCGCGCCGGCTTTCATGATGAGTCTCATCCGCGCGGGGTCGCCAATGATCTCGATGTCCGCGAGCGGATCAGCATCGAGGACCAACAGATCAGCCTGCGCTCCCGCCGCGACGACGCCGAGCGGACCAGGATAGGGGCTGCGCTGTCCGGAAAGCGCGAGCAGCTCGGCATTGCCGCTGGTCGCGCGAGGCAAGCACTTCCGCAGCCGGCATGAAGCGGGCGAATTTGGCAAGTTGACGCCCCTCGGTCCAGGTTCGGCTCGGACTGAACAGGATGTCGGTGCCAAGCGCGATCTTCACCCCGTGGCTCCGGGCCAGCTCGACAGCGCGCGCGGTGCCCTCGGCGATCTCCCGCTGCGCTGCCTGCGCCTCCGGGCTCGCCTGGGGGTTGGCATCCTCGTCCGCGAGAAAGGGCTGCAGGCTCCACCAGGCGCCCGCCTCCGCCATGGCCGCGGCAGTGCGCGCGTCGGCGAGCTGGCCATGTTCGATGCTCATCACGCCGCACTCAATCGCGCGCAAGATGCCCTCGGACGTGTAGACATGCGCGGCCACATAGGTCCCCCAATCCCGCGCGGCGTCGACCGCGGCGCGAATCTCGGCGGTGGTGAACTGCTGCACATCAATCGGGTCGTACTGCGAAGAGACGCCGCCCCCGACCATGATCTTGACCTGCGAGGCTCCCAGTAAGAGCTGTTCACGCGCGCGACGCAGCACCTCGGGCACGCCGTCCGCGATCGCCGAGATGCCGGCGATCTCGGCGGCGCTCAGCGGTGAAAGCGGGCCGCGCGGGATCTCCGCGCGCAGCCTGAAGTCGCCATGTCCTCCGGTCTGAGTGATCATCGCCCCAGAGGGCCAGATCCGAGGGCCCGGGAAACGGCCCTCGTCGATCGCGCGTTTCAACGCAAACGAAGGACCGCCCGCGTCACGGATCGAGGTGAAGCCGCGCAGCACCGTCCGCTCGGCTTCCTGCGCGGCCAACAGATGGATGTAGCCGATATCCGCCGTCATCGCCACAGGCATCGGCAGCGCAGCAAGCAGCGAATGCCAGTGTGCGTCGATCAGCCCCGGCATGATCACCTTGCCGGAACAGTCGACGATCTTCGGCGTCGGCGGGTCCTTGACCGCGGGGGACCAGCGCCTCGATCCGCTCGCCGGCGACCAGGACATCCTGGCCCTGCAAGAGCGCAGCGGAGTGCCCATCGAAGATGCGGGCGCCCGCAAGCAAGAGTGGCGCCGTTGTTGGCGCTGTCGTTGCGATCGCTGCTGTCGTTGTCGCCCGGGCCGGCGATCCGAGCCCGGCGGCAACGAGGCTGCCCGCGATGCCTGATAGCACCGTCCGGCGCGAGACGCCGCGTCCGACTCCTAACTGCATAGTGTTCTCCCCAGCTGTGATGGGATTCAAAGTGACTTCAGCACCGCCGTACCGTCAGCCGCATCGCCGTCAAACGCGCTCAAATCGACGACAAACAGCCGCGGCGCCTGCTCCGGCGAGCGCAGGAGAGGTCGAAGCGCGAGTAGTTGCAGGCATCATAGACCCGCAGAAAGAAGAGCTTGCGGTCCAGGTCGGAGTGTCGTCCAGCAGGAGAACTCGCTGGCAGCGCCACCACTCGGCCCGTCGAGCCCCTGCACCTCGACAGATCGCTGCTCCGGCCTCGGGACGATCGATCGTCACCCCTCGCGGCCGGTCGAAATTGTTCACCACAATGGGCGAATGTCGTCACGGCGCTGGTCTGGCATGTCTGCCTTCTCTCGGCGTACTGACGTAGGACGCGGCTCGCACGAAGCGTCCGACGGAGGTGCTGGAGGCCGGCAAGCCCGAGGTCGCGACCCCCGAATCCGGCTGAGCCGCCAGGTAGTCGCCGAAGGTCGCGGTCGGCGGATCGACGTTGCTGAGGAAGGTGTAGTTGTCGAGATTCGTCAAATGCCAGTTGCCGATCAAAACGCACCCAATTGATTTTTCCGACTAAATGGTTGATAACCACAGCATCGTTCACTTGGCAGGCGCGCGTATCGCGCCAGCAACCCTGCCAGGCATTCGCATGCCGGGCGTCCTGCGAATTCCGGCGACGGCAGCACCGCGCACAGGTCATCGTCGTGCGACAAACCTGAACGAAAGACCATAAAGATTCCGCCCACGATGGCGGAACCCAAACGGAGGATTACCATGTACCGAATCGCCCACCGCGAGAAGCTCTCCGACTCCGTGTTTCAATGGGACGTGCTACGCGCCAGACGTTGCCAGCGCCGCGCAACCCGGTCAGTTCGTCATGCTGCGCCTGCACGAGGGCAGCGAGCGCATCCCGCTCACGGTCGCCGACTACGATCGCGAGGCCGGGACGATCACGATGGTCATCCAGGCCTTGGGAAAGACCACCAAGGAGATGATGACCCACTACAACACCGGCGACCATTTCAAGGATTTCGTCGGCCCCGTCGGCCGACCTCAGCACATCTCCAAGCTTGGTCATGTCGTCCTCGTCGGCGGCGGCCTCGGCATCGCGCCGATCTACCCGCAGCTTCGCGCCTTCAAGGAGGCGGGAAACCGCGTCACGGCGATCGTCGGGTTCCGCAATCGTGACCTCATGTTCTGGCTGGATCGTTTCCATCAGTATGCCGACGAGTTGATCGTCTGCACCGACGACGGCAGCTACGGCGCGCCAGGGCTTTGTCACCGATGCCCTGCGCGAGTTGATGGAGCAGGACAAACCCGACTTGGCGGTTGCCATCGGCCCGTTGCCGATGATGCACGCCTGCGTCGAGACCACCCGACCGTTTGGCGTCAAGACCATGGTGTCGCTGAACGCGATCATGGTCGATGGCACCGGCATGTGCGGCTCCTGTCGCGTCACTGTCGATGCCAAGGTCCGCTTTGCCTGCGTCGAAGGTCCGGATTTCGATGGCCACCTGGTCGACTTCAAGGAGCTGATCGCCCGCCAGCGTCGCTTCAAGGCGCAAGAGGCCAAGGCCAACGAGGACTACTCGCACGTCTGCAATATCGAGCGCCTGCTGTTCGAAGAGGAGAAGCGCAGCTACAAGAAGCTGAAGACGCTGTTGCCGACGCAGGTGCCGATGCCGGAGCGTTCGCCAGCCAGCCGCGTCAAGAACTTCAAGGAAGTGAATCTCGGCTTCTCGATGGAAGACGCGATCGAGGAGGCCGAGCGCTGCATCCAGTGCAAGAACGCGACCTGCGTGGCCGGCTGCCCGGTGCAGATCGACATCCCTCGCTTCATCCGCCATCTGCTGGTGCGCGATGTCGATGGCGCCCGCGATGTGATCAGCGAGAACAACCTGTTCCCATCGATCTGCGGTCGCGTCTGCCCGCAGGAGAGTCAGTGCGAGAGTCACTGCATCCTGACCAGCAAGATGGAGCCAGTGGCCATCGGGCGCCTGGAGCGCTTCATCGGCGACAACGCCAGGCCGCAGAAGGTTCAGCCGCCGCGCTTCAAGCGCGTGTTGGGTCGGGTCGCCATCGTCGGCTCGGGTCCGGCGGGGCTGGCCGCCGCGGCTGATCTGGTGCGCTGCGGCGCCGAGGTGACCGTCTACGAGGCGCTGCACGTCATCGGTGGCGTGCTGCAATATGGCATCCCGCCGTTTCGGCTGCCGCGCGCGATCATCGATCGCGAGGTAAAGGTCCTGCGGGACATGGGCGTGCGCTTCGAGACCAACAAGGTCGTCGGCAAGACCTTCACGGTTGATCAACTCCTGACGCAGCGCGGCTACGATGCCGTCTTCCTCGGCGTCGGTGCCGGGGCACCCAGTTTCCTCGGTATCCCGGGCGAGTCCGCCGGGCAGGTCTATTCCGCCAACGAATTCCTGACCCGCGTCAATCTCATGGGCGGCAACCAGTTCCCCTACCGGGATACGCCCGTCGCCCTCGGCGACAGCGTCGCGGTGATCGGTGCCGGCAATACCGCCATGGACTGCTTGCGCGTCGCCAAGCGGCTGGGCGTGCCGCGGGTGCGCTGTGTCTATCGGCGTACCGAGGCGGAGGCGCCGGCGCGCATCGAGGAACTGCGCCATGCCAAGGAGGAAGGCGTCGAATTCTTCTTCCTGCATTCGCCAACGGCCGTATTGACCGATGACCAAGGTGATGTGACCGGTCTTCGCGTCGAGCGCATGGAGCTGGGCGAGCCCGACGAACGCGGGCGCCGTCGGCCGCTGGGCACCGGCGAGAGCCGAGGATATCGACTGCAACACCGTGATTATCGCGCTGGGTACCCAGGCCAATCCGATCATCCCGGAAACCACGCCCGATCTTGGCTGCAACAAGTGGGGTTACGTCAACGCCGACGACAGCCTGCAGACGACGACGAAGCCGGGGGTCTTTGCCGGTGGTGACATCGTCACCGGCGGCGCCACCGTCATCCTGGCCATGGGCGCCGGGCGACGCGCCGCGCGCTCGATCGCCTGCTGGTTGTCCGGCGACCGCGCAAGCTGGCCGCCGACCCAGGAGGAGGTGGATGCCTATGTGCCGCCGCATCCGCTGCCGCATCTGTCGGCACCGCCGGCAGAGGCCGTGGCCCGCGTGCTGGAGGCCGAGCACCGTTTCGAGGAGCGGCAATCCGCCCTCCATCTCGGCGATCAGACGGTGCACTGGGAGTGTCAGGATTGCGGCAAGGTCAGCGAGGGAGTCGCCATCCCTTACGGCCACTGCTCGCTTTGCGGCGGACGTCTGGCGATCGTCGAACCGGAGCCATTGGAGAATGCCTCGGCCATTGCCATGATCCGCGCGCGCGTTCGAGATTCAGCTCGGTGCTCACGCCTTCTATACCGAGGCGGCGGCGACGGCGTCCGATCCAGTACTGCGCGCGATGTTCAATCATTTCGCCGAGCTCGAGCATGCGCAGATGCGAACCCTGGCCAAGCGCTTCCACATGACGCCGCCTGACGACTCAGCCCCGATCACCATCAAACGGGCGGCACAGTTCGCGCACTTTGAGCAGCAGCCAGAGGACCCCCTCAATCTGCTGCGGCTCGCCATCGCCTTTGAACAGCGCGCGTTGGAGCGGGTCGACGAACAGCTCGCGGCGGCGCCATCCGGCTCGGAGGAGCGCAAGGTGTTGAAGACCCTGCGCGCCGAGGAGCATGCGCATATCGGCATGCTGATGACCGAGCTTGAGCGCTGGAACCGGGGCAAGCCTGGCATCACCTTCAGCATCCCGAGCGAGCCTTGGTCGGCACCGTTAAAGTCGAGCGATATGGGGCGCAACAACGCGAGCGCCGTTGTAGACTGACGATTGCTGAGGTCATGCTGCCCGGTGTCGGTCTGCGGCCGCATCCTGGGTGCGATGGCCTCGGCCCTCTCTTGCATTTAACCCTCACCGAGGTGTGAGGTGTCGTTGGGGGATCATGAGCGATGCCGGTAAAGACCATACTTCTTCCGTTATGCGAGACCGATGAGCCGGGTCCAGTGCTGGAGACTGCGCTGAGTTTAGCCCAACGTTTCGGTGCCCACCTCGATATTCTCTACGTGAGTGCGCGATCCGCTCCATCACCGGTCCTGGGCGCAATTGGGGGTGCCTAAGCACTTGCGTGAGACCGTTTCTAGGGCCGCCGATATCAATACCGGCGTGCGCGTCGGACAGACACGCCAACTGCTCGAATGCTACTGCGCCGAGGCCGGGGTTCCGGTCGTCGACGACCGTGTCGTCGGTGGCGTCTCCGCGGCCTGGCAGGAGATCACAGGCCAGGAAGACTGCATCCTGGCCGTGCGCGGACGCCTGTCGGATCTGATCGTGTTGCCGGGGCCGATTCCGGTCGCACCGCCGCCGGCCGTGGCTGAGGCGGCTCTCAAATCCACCGGGCGTCCGGTGCTGATCGCTCCACCGCGCGCAGAGCCGGTCATCGGCACCCGCGTCGGCATCGGCTGGAACGGCAGCGCCCAGGCCGCCCACGCGGTCGCTGCCGCAATGGCCTATATCGGAGCGGCCGAGGCGGTCACGGTCTACACTTGCCGGCGCTACGAGCACACCGAGCCGACCCCGTTGGACTTAGTCAAGTACCTCGGCTGGCATGGCGTGAAGGCACAGGTACGAACAATCGACGCCCACGACCCTCACGTCGGCGAAGCGTTACTCGCCGCCGCCGCCGAGGACGACGTCAATCTGCTGGTGGTGGGCGCCTACAGCCGCAGCCGGCTGCGCGAATTGATCCTAGGCGGCGTCACCGAGCATGTGATGACCTCGGCGGAGATGCCGGTGTTCATGCTGCATTAAGGCGATTTCTGTCTGCCTGATCCGCACGGCAATGGCACTTGATCTCGACATCGCCGCTATCCTCGAGGCAACCGCCTGGCCATTCGTCGTCCTGGTGATCTTCCTGCTATATCGCCACAAGCTGACGGCGATTTTGGAGACCCTCGGCAGCAAGGTTCGCAAGGTCGAACTGGCTGGGTTCTCCATCGAACTGGCGGTCGCTGAGCCGTTCACGCCGCAATGGACTGAGGCCCCCTACGCCGTCGACCTGCGCCATCGCGCCTCGGCAAGTCAGGTGAGCGACAGCACCGCGCGAACCTTCATCAGTCAACTCAATGAGAGCGGCCGTGCCGATTACGCCGAGGTGAATCTCGGCACCGGCAGCGAGTGGCTGACCACGCGCCTGTTCATCATGGCGATCCTGTTCCCGCGCAACCGGGGTATACGGGGTTTTGTGTTTCTGGAAACATCCGGCGACGTGCGCAGGCGCTACCTCGGATGGGCGCCGCCGGAGCAGGTTCGATGGGCCTTGGCACAACGTTATCCCTGGCTGGAGCGCGCTTACGCTGAAGCCTATGCGGCGGTATTGACTAATCAGGACGTCTCCGTCGTCGACGCATGCGGCACATTAGCCTACGGGTACGCACCAACCGAGGCCGGGCCGAGCATCGAGTTGCTGCGGGAGTTTTTGTTGCGGGTGCAGAATGCCCCTGCGCCGCCCGACGGGGGCGACTGGGTGACCATCGACCCCGCCGATCCGATGGGTTCGGTCAGCGAGCATGCGCAGTGGCTTGACGGCGGATTGCTGGAAACACTGCTCGGGGTCCGACTGCATCGCTCCTCTATCGCCGCGGACAGCTTCATGCAGCAACCCCTGTCTGCACAACTGCGCGCGCTCGCGGACATGACGGGCGACTTCGCCGCAACCACCGATGCACAGCACCGCTTCGACGCGTTGATCGATCGTGTCCAGACCCTTTCGCAGGCGGCTCGCGCGATGGCCTCCGCATCACCGGGCGGCTGAGCCACATCGACCGGACCAGGTTACCGCGGCATGTCGCGCAGGTACACCGGCCGCTCCAACTTCAAGCGCCACCGCCCGCGCCCGGTCTTCTCCACGGCCAGTGCCGGACAGCGCTCGGCGAGCCGGCGCTGCAGTAGGATCAATCGGGCGTCCAGATTGTCGACGATGTCCGGCAGCTTCAACGAGCCGTCCAGACGCAGTTCCCGCGTCGTGAAATCGGTGCGCCCGGTCTCCTGCTGTTCGCGCAGCAGCTTCCAGAGAATGGCGCCCGCCACCCCTTTGATCAGGTAGTCGCCATCGACGAAGACACTGTGATCTGCCGGGAAGTGCCGAACGGTGACAGGCTCGCCCCGCGCTGGAGGCAGACTCGACTTCAGGCCGGCCTCGGCCGGATGCTCGGCCGAGTGGTTCAGCAGATCGATGGCGAGTGCGAGCTGTCCGGCCAACAGCGCGACGGCATCCTCGTCGTCATGACCGAAGTGCTGCTCCAGGGGACTCTCCAGGTAAAGCACACCCAACAGGCGGCCCATGGCAAGCAACGGCACGGCCATCTGGCTGCCAGGCTCAGGCAAGCCCGGGAACGGGATCTCGGTCTCCAGCGCCGATGCGTCGTCGCTGGCTGCGAAGCGTTGTCGCGCGCTCTGACAATACCGGTACTCCTGTACGGCGTAGTCCAGACGGATGCAGATCCGGTCGCGAGCGGCAATTCCGAGGATCCCTTCGCCGATCAAAACCTCGGAGCCGACACCGGACTGCGGATACCCCCGGCTCGCGACCGTGTAAAGGACCCCTCGCCGAGGGTCGAGCATCAGGACCATCGAGTGGCGCACCTCCCAATACCGCTCCAGTCCCTCCAGCGCCATGTCAAGCAGGTGCGCCAGGTCCGAGCAGCCCGAAAGTTCGGCAGCTAAGGTCCGCAGCCTAGACATCCACTCGATGCCCGCCCCGTCCTGCGCTGCCGGTTCCTCGCCCACCGTCTCGATGCTCAGCACCCGGTACAGATCGGCGCCGAGCAGACGGAACACCTTGCTCATGCCTGTATGCGACGCGATCGCGGCGAGCCGCGCCTTCATGGTCTCGAACAGCGGACCCTCGGTCTCGGTGTGCAGATACTCCAGTTGAAGGTGATAGTGCGCGGCGGTGACGGGATCGACGACCTCCACGGTCGCACGCCCCGTCTCCAGCAAGTTTTGGCGCGTCTTGTTGAAGAACTGATAGCTCAGCGCGACGTGACGATCGTCAACAAAGTGGACATGGGAAAGCTTGGTGACATTTGGCGTCCCATCGGCGGCGCAGGTGGCAATGGATGCCGGCACCGCCCCTTCAAAACAGGGACGCAGGCTCCGCAGCCGGGGCGTCATGCGCCGCTCCCGAGCCGCTCTCCGGCACGCGGACCGGGTGTCTGCTCGAAGGCGGTACCCACGATGAAGCGTACGCCGACCGCCGCCTCCCCGCTCCCCCGCACCATGGCCTGCGCGAAGTCGGGCAGGGTAGCCGAGGGCCATGATCTCAGTGGCGAATGTGGCGCCGTAGGCCAGCATGAGTTGCCGGTCCGCCGCGGTCACCGGCAGGATCTCGGCGCGCTCACCCTTGAGCTGCAGCGACACATGCGTCTTCGGGCGGCTGAAGATGGCCGCGATAGGGCCACCCTCTTCGAGATCGCGCAGCATCGCTCCAGCCCTTGCTTCGGCGAGAAACAGCGTGACCGTGCGCCGATCAGCGCCGACCCGGCAGCCATAGGCTCGGGCCACTGACGGTACCAGCGCAGGGCTGCGCGAAGCCGCATTGATCGCCACGGGGCCGGCAAGAAAGAGGGCCTGGGCAGGGTCCAAAACGGACGGCAGGGCAGCGGTCGACATTGGAGCAGTTATATGGAGCGAATCCTAGATGCGCCAAGACTTTACAGCGTTCCCGAGCGGAAGTTAAGGGGGATGTCACCCCGCCGGACAAGCAGCGCCAAAGCGACGTTAGCAATTCTTTAGCAACTTCGTAAGGAAGACTTAGCAGCAGGACCGCATCGTCGCGAATAGTCTTCTACCAGACCTCGCAGTGAGGCCGTTTATCGACATTTATCGAGAGGAGACATCCCAATGAAGACTCGCGCCATGACCTCCGTCGCCCTGTACGCACTGCTCTTCCTGGCCCAGGCGAGCACCGCCGCCGACACGTCCGGTGATGCCAAAACAATCGAACGAGGCCGTTATCTGGTCAGGGTCAGCGGCTGCAACGACTGTCACACGCCCGGCTACCTCCAGGGCGAGGGACAGGTCCCGGAAGCCACCTGGCTCACCGGCAGTTCGGTCGGCTTTCAGGGGCCATGGGGTACGACCTATCCGACGAATCTGCGCCGCGCTGTCGCCGGCATGAGCGAGACCGAGTGGCTCGAGCGCGTGCGGCAGCCGATGCGCCCGCCGATGCCCTGGTTCAACTTGAGCGCGATGACCGACAGCGACCTGATCGCGCTCTATCGCTTCATCAGCCACCTGGGCGACGCGGGCGACCCCGCGCCGGTGGCGGCGGCGCCGGGGGTCGAGGTCGACACCCCCTACTTCGACTTCGTGCCGAAGAACCTGCCCAAGCTGGCGAAGCAGTGAACAAAAGCGGAGACCTACCGATGATCGATCATCCCCCATTCGCGTCAGCAGGGCCGGCGTTGCCGGCACCGGCAAGGCGCCTGGAAACGATGCTACTGATTCGCGCCTACGAGGAACGTCTGGTCGAGTTCCAGCGGCATGGAGCGCCGGGCACCTGCACCAGTGTCGGCCAGGAGGCCTGCGCCGTGGGTGTCGTCGAGGCCCTGGACGACCGCGACCGCATCTTGACCAATCATCGCAGCGCCGCCCACCTGCTGGCGCGTGGCGCGGACCCCGGCCGCCTGATGGCCGAGGTCCTCGGCCGGACGGACGGCTACTGCGGCGGCCGCAGCGGCAGCCTGCACATCTCGGTGGCCGAACTGGGCGTTGTACTGACCTCGACCATCGTTGGCGGCGGTCTGTCGATGGCCCCCGGTGTCGCGCTCGCGCAGAAGCTGGGCCGCGGCAAGGCAGGCGGCATTGTCGCCGTCTTCTTCGGGGACGGCGCCGCCTGCGAGGGCATCTTCCACGAGACGCTGAATCTCGCGGTGCAGTGGCGGCTCCCGATCCTGTTCGTTTGCGAGAACAACCAATGGCAGGCCTTCGTGCACCGCCGCGAGACGATGCCCGACGATGGTATCGCGAGCTGGGCGCGCGGGCACGGCCTGCCCACGCTCACGCTGGACGGAAACGACGTCGAAGGCGTGCGTGAGAGCGCCATGCAGGCGGTCGCCGAGATTCGCTCGACCGGCGCACCGCGCTTCCTGGAGCTGGTCACCTATCGTCAGCGGGGCCACTTCGAGCCCGACGATCAGGCCTACGTGGACCCGACCGAGCGCGCCCAGTGGATGGAGCGGGACCCGATCGATCGGCAACGCAAGCGCCTGCTGGCCGAGGGTCTGGTCGATGCGCGACAGCTCCGTGACATGGAGCGGAGTGTGGCCGCCCGCATCGACGCCGCCGCCGCGTTCGCCGAGGCCAGCCCCTGGCCTGCGCCGGACACCCTGCTGGATCATGTCTACGCCTGACTGGAGACTCACCACCATGAATACGATCCGCATGACCGTCGAGCAGGCCATCCATCGGGCACTGCATGACGAACTGCGCCGGGACCCGGACGTCATCCTGATGGGCGAAGGCGTCGCAACCAAGCACCGCGACTGGGTCGAGACCTTCGGAGCGGAGCGCATCCGCAATACGCCGCTGGCCGAGGCCGTGATCGCGGGGACAGCCGTTGGCGCCGCGGCGGCGGGACTGCGGCCGGTCATCGACCTGCTATTCGCCCCTTTCATGGCCTACGCGATGGACGCCCTGGTCAACAGCGCGGGCAAGCTCCGCTACGTTTCCGGGGGCCAGTTCAGCTTCCCGCTCGTGGCCCTCGGCATGACCGGTAGTGGCTGGTGCGTCGGTGCCCAGCACAACCATAATCTGGAGGCGATGCTGGTGCATGCGCCAGGACTCAAGGTGGTCATGCCATCCGAGCCCGCCGATTTCCTCGGTCTGATGCGGTCCGCGGTTCGGGACGAGAACCCGGTGATCTTCCTGACCGACCTCGGGCTCCTGCACCGGGAGGGCGAGGTAACCGACGCCGCTGAGCATCTGGTGCCCCTCGGCAAGGCTGCGGTGCGTCGGCCGGGCAGTGACGTCACGCTGGTCAGCTACGCGAAGACCGTCGGCGTCTGCCTCGAGGCCGCGGAGCAACTGGCCAAGCGGGGCGTCGCCGCCGAGGTCATCGATCTGCGAACCCTGAAGCCGCTCGACGAGGCGACCGTGCTGGAGTCGGTCCGGCGCACCGGGCGCCTGATCATCGTGCAGGAGGCGAGCGGCTTGTGCGGCCTGGCCGCCGAGCTCGCCGCCGTGGCCGCAACCCGAGCCTTCGACGCCCTGCGCGCCCCGGTCGTGCGCCTGACCGGGCCGGATGCCCCCGCCGCATCTTCCTGGGCCCTCGAGCAGGCCGCAGTGCCGGCGCCCGAGGCGGTGCTCGATGCGGCCCTGGGATTGCTTGCCAATCGGTCGCGCGTCGGCGACCTCAGGCCCCGTTCGTGATGGGCCGCATGGCCCTGTTTGTGGTCATGGTCTTCGCCGCGAGGTAACGGCATGCATGGCACCATTGAGGCGGCCGCATACCGCGGCCGCCGACAGTCAGTGACAGGGCAGCAAGGAACGACTCGCGACGAAGCACTAGAGGCCGGTCATCTCGGCACGCAGAGCGTTGCCGGAGGGCCTGCAGGATCTCGCTGAGCTTGATCTCCTCGGCATCGAAATCGACCACCATCAGGTGCCCTGCCCGGCCGCGAGCCTGAGAAGCAGGGATTGCAGCTCCGACAGCGCCGCCGCGGCGTCTTCGAACCGCCCCTCCCCTTGGGCCTTCAGGTAGCGCTGGAAGGCGGCGTTGGCCTCGGTGCCGAGCTGGCGCAGCGACGACGCCGGGCCGGCAGCGACGCCGGCACCCGCCGAAGCCGAATCCGAAGCCGGAACAGGCTCAACCGGCTCGAACAGGCCGTTCAGTGCCTCGTCGAAGGTCTCGGCGTAGCTCAGTTTGTCGCCGTGCATAACGGCGACGAGACGCAGTTCCGGGTAGGCGGCGGTATCCGCCTGCAGGTAGATGGGCTCGACGTAGAGCAGCGTGTGGTCCAGCGGGATGGCCAGCACGTTGCCGCGGATGACATTGGAGCCGCGCTGATCCCACAGCGTGAGCTGACCGGACAGGAAGCTGTCCTGGTCGATCTTGGTCTCCACCTGCTGCGGGCCGAGCACGCGGCGCTCCTTCGGGAACTGGTAGGCCAGGAATCGCCCGTAGTTGTCGCCGTCGCAAAGACCGGCGATCCAGCCGATCAGCACCTGCCGCTGCTTCGGTGTGAACGGCATCATCAGCACGAACTCGGCCTGGTCCGAGCCCGGCTGCTCCCACATGACGTAGTAGGGCTCCACCGGCTCGACTTGGCTGTAGTGCTTCTCGGTGGCGCGCACCCAGAGGTCCTCCTGGTTGTAGAAGACCTCCGGGTCGCGCATGTGGTACTTGGCGTAGACCAGGCCCTGGGTCAGCAGCAGGCCCTCCGGGTAGCGCACGTGCGCCTGAAGCGCCTTGGGCATGGCACTGCGCGGCTGGAACATCCCGGGCAGGGCCTTGCGCCAGGTGTTGATGATCGGGTCCTCGGGGTCGAAGACGTAGAAGTCGACGCTGCCGTCGTAGGCGTCCACGACCACCTTGACCGCGTTGCGCAGGTAGTTGATACCGTCCAGGTAGCTGACCTCGGGCGTGCCGCGGTCCTGCCGAGTGGGCCGGAATGGACGGGCCGGGCGCCGCAAAGGGCTGGCTGTACGGGAAGCGGTCGGAGGTGGTGTAGGTGTCCATGATCCACTTCAGCCGCCCGTCCACGAGCACGAGGTAGGGGTCGGCGTCCAGCGTCAGGAAGGGCGCCAGCGTGCGCACCCGCTCCTCGATCTGCCGGTGGATCATGATCCGGCTCTCGGGACGTGGATAGCCGGACAACAGGAATTGCGTGCCGTCCAGCTTCCAGCCGAACACGAACTTGCGCCACAGGTTCTTCATCTCCACCCCGCCGCTGCCGGCGTAGTGGGTGTAGGCGTTCTGCTCGCCTCTCGGGTGGTCGAACTCCCGCTCCGTGCTGTTGGCCACCACCGGCGGGTCGGTGAGCTCACCGTAATAGATCTCCGGGCGTTCGACCTCGAGCGACGGATACTCGGCCTGCGGCGGGATGTCCTTCACCAGCAGGTTCGGCAGGCCCTCGGACGTGAAGTCGCTGACCGTTGCGAGTGTCAGCCCGTAGCCGTGGGTGTACTTGAAACGCCGGTTGACGAAGGTCTGGCTCTGCGCCGGCAGGTTGTCCTGGGACAGCTCCCGTGCCGAGACCATGATCTGGCGGTAGCGGTCGCCGACCTGGTAGCGGTCCATGTCCACGTCGACAAACTCGTAGTAGAGCCGAATCTCCTGGAACTGCTTATAGACGGCGTCCAGCGCGCGCCAGTCCCACAGGCGGATCTCGGAGATCAGCTGGCGGTTGTCTTCGATGGTCTGCCGGGTCAGGTCGCCCTGGGCCGGGTATTCACGCTGCTCCGCCTTGTCGAGGCCGAAGGCCTTGCTCGTGAGCCGGATGTTGTTGGCGATGTAGGGCTTCTCGAAGGTGATCTCGTTGGGCTCGACGGCAAGCGCCTGGAAGGCCGCCGGCAGCAGGCCGGCGAGCAGGAACCAGAGCGCGACGATGCCGGCCCAAGCGGCGGCGGTCGTGATCAGCACCGGCGTCTGCAGCGACCTTATCAAGGGTGCGGCCTGCCCCTGTGTCCTTATCTGTGTCTGGTTAGCGAGCCAGCGCGCCGGAGCGCCAAGCCAGGCCGCGACGCGCCCCCGCACCGCCGGGATCGCCGGCGCAAGGCCGAGCCCGATGCTGGCGGTGGCCAGGGTCAGGTAGACCGGCAGACGGATGTGGGCATCAGTCCAACCCGGTCCCGCCGTGACGCCCGTCTCGGAGTACAGGAGCCCGAAGCACGCGAGCAGCGCGTCGGCTCCCACCAGCAGGCCGAGCCCCGCGCTGATGGCGGCCAGCGGCCGCGCCGCCCGGTCGCGGGCCGCGGCATCGTCTGCTGCCTCGGCGTTGCGCAGCGCCGGCAGCACCGCCACTCCAGCCGCGACGGCGGCCACCACCATGGACCACTGGAACAGCCCGACCAGCGCGTCCAGGAACGGCAGCCGGAACAGGTAGAACCCGGCATCGAGGCCGAGCAGCGGCTCGGTGACGCCGGCCGGGGTGGCGTTGACGAACAGCAGCGCCTGCTCCCAGTTGCCGAGCCCCCAGAGGCCGCCGCCGAGACCGGCGACGAACTCGGCCCAGGGCGACAGCGCCGGCTCAAGCCGCCGCGCCGGCGTATTGATCAGGGCGACGATGGCGGCCGAAAGCAGCGCGCCGAACACTGCGGTGGTGCCCTGCCAGCCGATGAAGGTCCAGAAGCGGCCGGAGTAGCCGACGGCGCTGAACCAGAGTGCCTCGCCCCAGAAGTCCAGCAGCGCGAACAGCAGGACCGTGGCGACGGCGAGCCCGATGCCGCCCCAGAACACCGCAAGTTGGCCATCGCGGCGGCCAAGCCAAGCCAGACCGATACCGGCGGACATGAGCAGGAACAAGAGCAAGATATACATGCGAGGCTCCTCGACGCGGTACCGGGACGGTCCGGCCGCGCGCGGTCACTGCCGAGACCGCCGCGTTGGCGGCCGAGCCCGGCGATCTGCGCCGGCCCGCGGATCGCCGCGGCGCGCGTCAGCGTGCGGTGCCGAATCCCTCGTCTTCAGTATAGGGTGGTACCAGCAGACCGGCGATCTACAGGCCCCGGAAGACCGGCCCCGCGGGAACTGCTTGCGCGTGTGCCCGGCGCTTGGTGCATATCCACCAGGGCAATCGCTCATCACAACCTAGCGAGGCTGCGCCTCAGACCGACGAGTCATGGGTCGGCGATGATTAGGGCAGCACACTGATCGTTGTCGTTGTCCTGATTCGAGCGGGGGAAGTTTCAATTACGACAACGACAACGAGAAACTTGGCTCATCGGCAAGCGCTCTGCGCATTCAAGCAATCTAGGCAGATGGCTCTCACCGCGCAGGCTGCGATTCACCGCCTCGGCGCACCGGCGGCCCTCGCGGATGGCCCAGAAAATAAAGGATTGGCCACGGTCGACGCGTCCTGGCAGGTGCGGCGCGCAGCACCCAACGCGAGGCCGGCTAGGCCACTTCGTCGACCGGTTACACGCACGCCTGAAGCATCAACCGGCATCGCTGAGCAGCGCGGACTGCAGCACCTGAATGCGCTCGGCAGTGTATGCCTCGACCGCCTTGAGATGGCCCCAAACCGGCATCGGCCAGCATGGATCGTCGGCTGAGCGGCCGATGACATGGACGTGCAGCTGCGGCACCCGGTTGCCAATCCAGGCAACATTGACCTTGGTGCAGCCGAGCGAGCCGGTCAGGTAGTCCGAGACGCGCTTGCAGTCGCCGAGCACCGCGTCACGTTGCTGGATGGGAAGATCGAGCAGGTTGTCCTGGTCGGTCTCGGGGACCAGGATGAACCAAGGCACCGCGGCGTTGCGGTGCAACAGCAAATGGGTCGCCGATAGCTCGCCAAGGCGGTAACAGTCTTGCAGCAGCCTTGGATGCAATGCGAAGGTTGTCATTGGGGTCGATTGCGCGCCTGCGAATCGGGCATGGATCTGAGATGACATGTTGAAATTAACCCAATCCGTCGCCGCTTGGAACAGTCCTGCTTTCGGCGCGACCCTCGTCGACGAGATCCAGGCGCTGGGACCAAGGCATCCAGACCTCCAGCACTTGCTTCAGACAGGGCTGGCGCAAACCAGCGCAGTAGCGGACGATCCGATCAGCGTTTATCTGTTGAGCAGCCAGGAGCAGGATGGTCGCATCCAGGTATGCCTTGGCATCTTCTACGCGGGGATCATCGCCGGTTGTAGCTGCGCGGATGACCCATCGCCGGTGGACAGCCTCACGGAGCACTGCGAATTGCTGCTGGAGTTGGATGCCGCCACCGGCGACGCGCGGGTGAGTCTGTGCAACGGCTAACGGTGTGCGCCGAGGACGTTGACCGGATCTGGCATTTCTTGCGGGTACGCGTTCAGACCCCGCCTGTTCTGCTCACTAGGCAGCAGCCGACGGTGGCAGGAGCGGAGCCGGGCACCCATGACGGCGCTCGATGATCACCTCGGCTTTTTAGGTCCATGGCAAGAGCCCGCGCTGACGGCGGGTCTCGATCTGCTCCAGGCGCCGTTTGAGCTTTGCCTAGGCGAAGTTGCGCTCCCGGTTGTTCACCGCCTTGCACTTGCTGCCATCGATGGCCAACACCGACTCGGAGCACAGCTCCAGACGCCGGCACAGGTGGATGAACTCCGGGCAGACCTTGCGGATCGAACGCCGAACGGGGCTTTTCAAGCTCGACGGTGACGGGCGAGTCTCGCCCAGGTCAGCTGTTCTCTCCCAGCGTCGGATCGGTCGGCCGTCCGAACAGGTATCCCTGTCCCCAATCGACGCCGAGTTCGAGCAGCCGGTTCAACGTGGCCTGATCTTCCACCTGTTTCGCAATGGTCGTCTGTCCGATGTCGCGTGCCGTGTTGATGATACCGGTGAGTACCGCGCGAGCGCGCGGCGACTCCGCGGCGAGTCGAATCAGGTTTGCATCGAGTTCCAGGAAATCGACCGGTAGGTCTGTCATGAATCGGTAGGAGGACGCGTCACTGCCGCAATCCCCGATCGCGAGGCGACAACCAAGCTCCAGCAACGGTGCCAGTGTCGCGGCAGCCTGTTCGGTCCCGGTCGAGACCTGTTGCTCGCTGATCTTTAGAACCAGTGACCGGGCGCGCGCCGATACCGCCGCATCTTTCCGCAGCGCATCAGCGAACTCGACGACGATATCCCGATGCTGCAGCAGATCGCCGGACAGATTGACGAAAAACAGCGGCGGGGCTTCGCGCGCCGGTTGCGGGATCGTCATTTGCTGCAGGATGACGCGCATCAGCAGCTGGTCGATCTTGTGCATCAGCCCGAGTTGTTCCGCAACCTGAAGAAACGAGGCCGCGTTCATGATGTTGCGGTCCTTGCCGACGATGCGCGCAAATGCCTCTGCGCCGACCACGCGCCGATTGCGCAGCTCGACGATGCTCTGGTACGCGGGTTGGATACCGGCGGTGCGCAGGGCATCCTGGACCAGAACGGCGATCGAGATCGCCTGCTGTCCGAGCTTGTTGCCGTAGAAGACGGTGCGATTCCGACCGGCGGCCTTGGCGCCGTACAGTGCGGCATCGGCCAGCGCGAGGATGTCGTCGGGGTCGTCTGCTGGCGCCCGACACAGCGCCAGCCCGGCGCTGACTGTGATGCCAAGCTCGAATCCGAGGGTCTGAATGCGTTGCTCGCCGAGCCGGCTGCGCAGCCGTTCGATGGTGTTCAAGGCCTGTGCCTCGGTGCTGTCCGGCAGCACGACGACGAATTCCTCACCGCCCCAGCGGCCGACCCAGTCCGCCCGGCGCAGATCCTTGATCAGGCTATTGGCGACTCGGCGCAGCACCTCGTCGCCGACGGGATGACCGTAAGCATCATTGACCTGCTTGAAGTGGTCCAGGTCCAGCATCGCCAGGCAATAGGGCTGACCGGAGCGCACGGCGCTGGCGTGGATGCGGCGAATCGAGCGCAGCACACCGCGCCGATTCAGTAGTCCCGTCAGCTCATCGTGGTCGACCAGGCGCAGCAGCTGGCGTTCCGCCTCTCGCCGCCGCGTGACGTCGATATGCGTGCCGGCCATTTGCAGGCTGTGGCCGGTCGAATCCCGCCCGACCACGCGCGCGCGATCAAGCACCCAGACCCAATGGCCGTGCCGATGCTGGATGCGGTATTCGGCCTCGAATCGCTCCTGCTCGCCGCGCATCAGCAACGCGGTCAGTGTCTCGACGGCCGGCCGATCCTCGGCATGGATCATCGACAGATACCCTCCCCAATCGACATCGAGATCACCCGTTACCAAGCCGAGCATACCCAGGGACCGTTCATCGGTGTCGAGCTTGCCGGACGGGAGATCGGCAGAGTAGATGCCAATATCGCCGCCTTCCAGTGCCAGCTCAAGTTTCTGACGGGTCTTCGCCAACGCGCGCGCTGTTTGCCTCTGTTCGCTGATGTCCAGCGCCGTGAAGACCGTCTTCGCATCCGTTGTGGTCTCATCGAGTTGCGCGGAGCGCAGCATCACATCGAGCAGGCGGCCATCCCTGTGGCGCATCACCGTCTCTATTTCGCCGATTCCGCCCGCCGCACTCTGGTCCGACGTCACGCGCGCGGTGCGCTCGTACGCATCGGTGTCGGGGAAGACCTTACGCGTGTGCTCACCCAGCAGCTCCTGCTCCGTGTAGCCCAACATCGCCGGGAAGCGCGCATTCAGGGACCGGAAGACGTGATTCTCGACGATGCCGATGCCCACCGGGGCGGCCGCGAGCAGTGTCGCGAGTTCCTGGCGACTCGCGCGAAGCTCGCGCTCCAGGCGCTTGGTGTCGGAGATATCGGTGACGGTCGTCAGGCAGCGCGGTTCGCCGGCTTGGTCGAGATGGGGACGGCTGTCGAGCCGGATTTCTCGTGCGGGCCGATCGCCGTCGGCCATCAGCACGAACTCGTCGGAAATCGCCGCGCTCTGGGCGAACGCGGCGCGCAGGTGCTGGAAGAGCCGGTTGCTGCTGCCCTTGGCCAGTAAATGCGCGAAAGGCTTGTGCAATAAGCTGGCGCGCTCGCGTCCGAGCAGCTTGGCCGCGGTGAGATTCACTTTTTGGATCAGCCCGTTGCGGTCGAGGCTGAGATAGCCGACCGGGGCGAAGTCGTAGAGCTCGGCGTAGTCGTCCCGCGCCGCTTCCAACGCCGCCTGGGCCGCGCGCAGATCCTGATTCTGGATTTCGAGTTCGATCTGATGCAGGTGCAGATCGTGCACCAACTGCTGCGCGTCATCGCCGGCGGAGGCGGCGAGCCTGGCTTCGGCCTCACTGACGAGGCGAACGAGATCGGCCCTGTTGAGATTGCGGTACCGATTCATCGCCTGAGTGACCTATTCGGTTGCGACAGTGCAGTGGGAGCGAGGCGAGGCCCCAGACCAACGAGAGCGCGACGCCGTGTTGCTCGACCTGAGCGATATTCAAGCGGGCCAAGCGCCCAGGGCCGAGGGCCGCTGTTCAGGGCAATTGCGGATCATTGTCCCTTGGCCCTTGGCACTCGGCCCTTCTGAACGGGGCGGAAAGCGGGTCGTCGCGATGAAACGTGACTCATCTGCAAACATTTGGCGCCCTCAAGCAATCAAGGGCCGCTGCTCGGCACGATTGCGCAGGATGGCCCTTGTCCCGCGGCTCTGCAAGCGCGTTCTCGCTGCGAAACTTGAGGCATCGGCAAGCAGTCGTTGCCCTCAAGAACCTCCAGAGTGCAGCGTCTAGTCGCTCTGCGCGTGGCCTCGCCGTCATGGTCATGCGCCTGGACCGGCGGCGGTCTTGGCGGACGCGGCCGACGCTGCGGATTCGCGCTCGGTGGTGGCGAGGGCGATGGGCCTGCCAGACTCGTCCAGCAGCGCGGAGGCGGACACCACGACCTGCAACACGTGCCCATCCTTGGCGATGCGCCGCATTGGCAGCGGGTCTTGGGGGACGCCCGAGCGGATGCCCAGCAAGAGCTGATCGAGCCGCACGCGATCCTGCTCCGGGACCAGGGTGCGGACATTCATCCCCAGCGCCTCCGGCTCGCTGTAGCCGTAGATGCGTGCCGCGGCCGGGTTCCAAGCGCGGATGGTGCCGTCGAGGTCCAGGACCGTCACCGCATCGTTGGAGTCGCGCACTACCGTAGCCAGTCGGCGCTCCTCGCGCAACGCTTCCTGCAGACGCTCTAGGCGTTTGACGTCGTCGATGTCGATAAAGACGATGGTCACGCCGTCGATACGGTTGTCGATCGTCTTGTACGGACGGATACGCACCGAATGCCAGCGACCTTGATTGTCCTTGAGCTCCAGCTCCTTGGTGTTCATGCTGTCGATCACCTCGAGCGCGACCTGTTCCAGGCTCGGGATCTCGAGGTTTGGCTTGATATTGCCGATCGGGCGGCCGACGTCGGTGTCGATCAGATTCAGCAGACGTTCCGCCGGTTGCGTGAACTGGCGAATACGCAGATCGGCGTCCAGGATCAGGATCGGCAGGTTGACGCTGCTCAGCAGGTTGAGCAGGTCGTTGTTGGTCTGGGCCATTTCCTCGTTGCGGTTCTCGAGTTCTTCGTTGACCGTCGCCAGTTCCTCGTTGGCCGATTGCAACTCTTCCTTAGCCGTCTCCAGCTCCTCGTTGGCGCTCTGCAACTCTTCGTTGGTCGACTGCACCTCCTCGTTGGCCGCATGCAGCGCCTCGTTGGTGCCTTCCTGTTCCTCGATGACGGACTGCATGTAGCCGCGGGTATCGTCGAGTTCGCGCTCCAGTTCGGCATTGCGCCGCGCCAGCGCGTCCTGGGCGTCCGGTGTTCCGGCGGAAGGGCCGTCTGATCGGCCTGGCTCGTCGACGGTCGGCGACGTGGCGACCGGTTCGAACAACACCAGCAGGTTGCACTCTTCGGGAATCGCCCCGCCCAGCGACAGTACCTGGATATCCACCCGCTGCTGTTTGCCGTCGACCCGTAGTCGGACGTTCTCCTTGCGAGCATCCTGGCCATTCACGGTCACGGCGTGAATGATCGTGCGCAGCTCCAGGGCCAGGTCCGGATGGACGAGCTTGTACAAATTCAGCGAAGCCTCTCCTGGGGCGTGTTCGATATAGGGCCACACCCGACCGAGAAAGCGCAGGATGCGCTGATCCGGATCGATGACGACGCCCGCTGGCGTGTAGCGCTCGAGCAAGCGCCGCTCGGTCTCTCGGTCCAGGTCATAGACCTTGACCTCGCGCCTGGCGGCTGTTGCCGCGGTGACCACCGGGTCGGTTCGCTTGCCCCGGAAAACGACGCCGGCGTCGCGTCGTGCCGCCACCGATTTCTTCTGGTAAAGCTTGGCTTTCTTGTCCATTGTCCGAAACAGATCGGCCTCGCCACCAATGGTCTCCGAGGAACCCAGCAGCAGGAAACCGTCGGGCTGCAGGGCGTAATGAAACATCTGCAACACCTTTTTCTGCAGCACCGCCTCGAAGTAGATCAGGAGGTTGCGGCAGCTCACCAGATCGATGCGAGAGAACGGCGGGTCTCGGGTGACGTTCTGTACCGCGAAGATGCAAAGATCGCGCAGCACTTTGCTGACCTGATAGCCGCCGGCGACCTTGCGGAAGTAGCGCGTCAATCGCACCGCCGAGAGTTCCTGGTCGATGCCCTCCGGATAAAGACCGGTGCGTGCCTTCTCGATGGCATCGTCGTCGATATCGCTGCCGAAGATCTGGACGCCGGTCCTGGCCGCCTGGTCGCCGAGGCATTCGTGCAAAGCTATAGCGATGGAGTAGACCTCCTGGCCGGTGGAACACCCCGGTACCCAGATACGAATCGGCAGGTCGAGTGGGCGCCCCTTCAGCAGGCTTGGGAAGGCGATGTGCTTGAGCGCCTCGAAACTCTCGGGGTCGCGGAAGAACCCGGTGACGTTGATCAGGATGTCTTGAAACAGCGCGTCGAGTTCCCGCGGGTCGTGCTGCAGCAATTGTAGGTAGCGCGCTGTGCTGTCGAGCTTGTGCAGCAGCATGCGCCGGCTGACGCGCCGTTGGATGGTGGTCTGCTTGTAGTAGCTGAAATCGTGCCCGACGCGGGAGCGCAGGAGGATGTGGATCTTCTTCAGCAACTCGGGTGCGACGACGATGCCTTGCACGCGTTTGTGCAGCGCGAGATCGGATCGCAACAACGGATGCCGGGCGAGGCGCCCGAGTTCGCGCGCGATTTCCGACGGCGGAAGCACGAAATCGATATGGCCGGCGGCGGCAGCATTGGCGGGCATGGCGTCGTACTCCGCGCTATCGCTGTCCTGCGCGAAGGTGATGCCGCCGGCCTCCTTGATAGCGCGGCTGCCGAGCGTGCCATCGGACGCAGTGCCGGACAGGATCACGCCGATGGCCTTATTGCCGCGATCCTCCGCCAAACTCTTCAGAAAGACGTCGATCGGGTGATAGGGCCGTGTCTGGTCGCTCGCGGACATGCAGAGCAGTTGATCGTGCAACAGCCGCACCTGCTGGCCTGGCGCGATCACGTAGACCTGATTTGGTTGCAGGATCAGGCCGTCGGCGATGACCTGAAGCGGCATCGGGCAATCCCGCTGCAGGAGCTCCGCTAGCAGCGACTCGTGCGTCGGGTCCAAATGCTGGATCAGCACGAAGGCCATGCCGGTGTCGGGCGACAGATGGCTCAGGAACTGCTTAAAAGCAGCGAGACCGCCTGCGGATGCGCCGACAGCAACGATCGGGATCTCGGCGCTGGCGACGCGCGGCGGTGTTGCCGCGGCGTCGGTCTGAGTTGGGCTCTCGTCGTCCGCCCCGCTACCAGTGCTGCCCCCTATGCCACTGTCGGTATCACTGCCGAGGTCGTCGTGATGCGCTCCTGGTGGTCGTTTCGGGGGCATTCGCGTCGCTCGTTTGGGCGTAGATCGGCTTTACGGTGACAATGCTACCGAGAATACAGGGCTCGCCGAGCAGCGTGAAGAGAGAGATCATTGGCAAACCGCGTCTTAACTGTCTCTCTTGATCTCCGCCGCGAAATCTTCGATCTCCGCCTCGACATCACCAAGCCCAAGCCCGTGGTGGACGGTTAGCGCGGCTGGATGGCGACGGAATCCAGGCTAAGCTTAAAGAGGCATAAAGAGGCAGGCGGACGCGCCAGCGACATCACGAAAGGATCGCCAAGCATGGTCACGAAACTCCAGCATGGCTGGCAATCGATGCGGTCGAGCTTCTGGTTCGTCCCCGCCCTGATGGTGGTGGATGCCGTGGTGCTGGCGATCCTCCTGATCACTCTGGACACCAGCGTCGATCTGCATCTGGCGACGCGCTGGCCGCTGCTCTTCGGCGCCGGCGCGGCCGGCGCCCGTGGTCTGCTGACGACAGTCGCCAGCTCCATGATCACGGTGGCCGGGCTGGTGTTCTCGATCACCCTCGTGGCCCTCTCGCTGACCTCCAGTCAGTACAGCTCGCGCGTGATTCGCAACTTCATGCGCGACCGCGTCAATCAGTGGGTGCTCGGCACCTTTGTCGGCATCTTCGCCTACTGCCTGGTGGTGCTGCGGACGATTCGCGGGGGTGGCGAAGGGGCCTTCGTCCCGTCGCTGGCGGTGCTGGCCGGACTGCTGCTCGCCTTCGTCGGCATCGCGGTGCTGATCCACTTCATCCATCACATTGCGACCAGCATCCAGGCGTCGAGCATTGTTGCCACGGCCGCGCAGGAGACCCTCGCGGCCGTGGATCATCTGTTTCCCGATGCGTTGGCAGACGATGGCGACGAAGGCGCGGGTGACACCCTGGTGAGCGCGCTCGACAGGCAGCCCTGGTTGGCCGTCGCGGCCGGCAAGACCGGCTACATCGAGAGTCTCGACACGGACGCGCTGCTGGACGTCGCGCGGAAACTGGAGACTATCCTGCGGATGGAACATGGCGTCGGCGAATTCGTCGTCTCGGGGACGCCGTTGATCTCGTTGATCGATCCGGGTGACCTAGACGACGCGACGCCGGCCAGACTGAACGCGGTCTACGTCATCAGTCACCAGCGCACGGTGGAGCAGGATGTCGCCTTCGGCATCCGCCAGGTCGTGGACGTTGCCATGAAGGCCCTTTCGCCAGGCATCAACGACACCACCACCGCGGTGATGTGCGTGGACTATCTGGCGGCGATCCTGACCCGGCTGACGACGCGCCGAATCGGGACGCCACACGCGTTGGAAGCGGGTGAATTGCGGGTCATTGCCCGCGGCCCAAGCTTCGAGGGCCTGTTGAGCGAGGCCTTTGACCAGATCCGGCAGAACGCCGAAGGCAATGTCGCCGTCCTGTTGCGGCTGCTTGGCGCGCTGCACACCATCGCCGGCCAGACCGCCAGCCCGAACCGGCGCTGGGTGATTCGACAAAAAGTTGATCAGATCGAGGAGGCGGCCGAGCGCAGCATCGCGGCGCCGCATGACCGCGACCGGCTCGCCAACCGGCTGACGCAGGTGCGCGAAGCCCTTGTCGCGGCACCGGTATCGTTCGTCCGGACAAACCAGAACTGAACGGGCATAACGAGAACCGCATCCTGATACTGTCCTTTTTGAGGTGCCAGCGATGAGCCAGTCAGCGACCAGGCATGGGGCGTCCGCCCCCGACCGACTCGCCCGCCTGATTCAGAAGCGGGTCTTTGGCGACCGCGTCAACATCCCGTTGGAAGTTCGCCTGTGGGGCGGCCGCACCTATCGCTTTGGCGCCGCCGTTTGAGCCCCCGATTTGATGTGTGCAGGGGTTGCACACCTTCGGTGTCGGGCTGGCGGTCACATAGCTCGCTATGCTCCCGGCAGCCCTCCTTGAAGGCGAGCCTCAATCCTGCGTCATCCGGTACGTAAAGTCTCCGGAAATCGCCCTATGTGCGGCAGCGTACCGACAGCCAGCGTCATTGCGCCCATAAAGACAGTGTCGCAATGGTTCACTTGGACTCTGCCAGATGAGCGTTTTGGCCCATTGCGGCACAGGCATCGATTCAATCCACATTGGAGTTTGACCATGAAACACATAAGCCTTCGCAAGACTTTGAGCACTGGCCTATTGCTCGTCGGAACGATCCTGGCCGCAGGCGCATTCGCCCAACCGCAACAAGGCGCCTACGGTCCAGGCTCAGGCATGGGTCCCGGCATGATGGGTGGCTCCGGCCCTGGATACGGAAGCGATCGCGGGTACGGTCCGGGCTCCGGCATGGGTCCCGGCATGATGAATGGCTATGGCCCTGGATACGGTCAAGGTCCGCGCTCCGGCAGGGCCCCGGCATGATGGATGGCTACGGCCCTGGGTACGGCCAGGGTTCAGGCTCGGGCATGGGCCCCGGCATGATGGATGGCTATGGCCCTGGATACGGTCAAGGTCCGCGCTCCGGCATGGGCCCCGGGATGATGGATGGCTATGGCCCCGGATACGGTCAAGGTCCGCGCTCCGGCATGGGTCCCGGCACGATGGGGGGTTACGGTCCGCGCTCCGGTTTTAATCGGACAAGATAACGTCGTGCGTCGCCTGCGGCCCGAATAGCGGGAGTCGGCATGGGCCATAGCACGGAACAGAGCATGGACCAGGGCACCCCTTCAGCCAATCGCGGCCTGGTCGTCGCGGTGCGCGGCAGCGTCGTGGATCTGCGCTTCGACGAGCAGCTGCCCTCGATCTATCGGCTACTGCGCGCGGGGTCCGAAGGCCAGATCCGCATCGAAGTGCTGGCGCAGTTGGATGCCCAGCATGTGCGCGGGATCGCCCTGACACCCACCCAGGGGCTCGCGCGCGGCATGTGGGTGGAGGACAGCGGCGGGCCGCTGATGGCGCCGGTGGGCAAAGGCATCCTCGGGCGCATGTTCGACGTGTTCGGCAACGCCATCGATCGCCAGCCGGCACCCACTGATCTCCAATGGCGCTCCGTGCATCGCGCCCCGCCGCCCTTGGCACGGCGCTCCACCCAGTCCGAGGTCTTCGAGACCGGGATCAAGGTCATCGACGTGCTGGTCCCGCTGGAGCGCGGTGGCAAGGCGGGTCTGTTCGGCGGGGCGGGCGTCGGCAAGACCGTGCTGCTCACCGAGATGATCCACAACATGATCGGACATCAGGAGGGGGTCAGTCTCTTCTGCGGCATCGGCGAGCGCTGCCGCGAAGGCGAGGAACTCTACCGCGAGATGAAGGACGCCGGCGTCCTGGCCAGCATGGTGATGGTCTTCGGCCAGATGAACGAGCCGCCGGGCAGCCGCTTTCGCGTCGGCCATGCCGCGCTGACGATGGCCGAGTATTTTCGCGACGACGAGCAGCGCGACGTCCTGCTGCTGATCGACAATATCTTCCGCTTCATCCAGGCCGGCATGGAGGTCTCCGGCCTCATGGGCCAGATGCCCTCGCGCCTGGGCTATCAGCCGACCATGGGGACAGAGTTGTCGGGGCTGGAGGAGCGGATCGCCAACACCGATGCCGGCGCCATCACCTCCATCCAGGCCGTCTATGTGCCGGCGGACGATTTCACCGACCCGGCCGCGGTCCATACCTTCTCCCATCTCTCCGCCTCCATCGTGCTCTCGCGCAAACGCGCGGGCGAAGGGCTGTATCCGGCCATCGATCCGCTGCAATCGAGTTCGCGGATGGCCACGCCGGGCATCGTCGGCGAGCGGCATTACGCCCTGGCGCAGGAGATCCGGCGCACCCTCGCCCAATACGCGGAGTTGAAAGACATCATCGCCATGCTCGGCCTGGAGCAGCTCTCGCCGGAGGACCGCAACCTGGTCGCCCGCGCCCGCCGGCTGGAACGCTTTCTCACCCAACCCTTTTTCACCACTGAACGCTTCACCGGCCTCACCGGCAAGCTCGTCAGCCTTGCGGACGCGCTTGATGGCTGCGAGCGCATCCTGGGCGATGAATTCAAGGACGTCCCCGAGGGTGCGCTTTATATGATCGGGGCGGTGGATGAGGCGAAGGACAAGAAGGACAGCAAGGACAACAGGGACAAGGACAAGGAGAAGGAGAAGACCGCATGAATCTGAAGGTGCTGCTGCCGTTTCGCGTCTTTGTCGAGGTCGCCGAGGTGACGCGCATTGTCGCCGAGACGGCGAATGGTTCCTTCGGGCTGCTGCCGCGCCGATTAGACGGTGTTGCGGCGCTGACGCCTGGGATTCTGATCTACGAAACCGAGGCTGAGGGCGAGGTCTACCTTGCCGTGGATGCCGGGGTGCTGGTCAAGACCGGCGCCGAGGTGCTGGTGTCCGTGCGTCGGGCGATCCGCGGCACCGACCTCGGCCAATTGCACGCGACGGTGGAGCGGGAGTTTCTGATCCTGGATGAGCGCGAGCAGCAGATGCGCGCGGTGATGGCAAAGTTGGAATCCGGATTTCTTCAGCGTTTCATGAGTCTTCAGCATGAATGAGCCCCCAGACAGAAAGACCTCGGAAGCTGGCTCGGACAGTGGGCCGACCCTCGCCGGGCAGATCGGCGACAAGGCCACGCGCAAGCTCAAGGCACGGCGTAACCCCACGCCGGGAGTCTGGTTCGGCCTCGGCATGATGGGGCTGATCGGCTGGTCGGTGGTGGTGCCGACGCTGCTCGGCGCGGCGCTTGGCCTCTGGCTCGACGAGCAGCATCCGGGCACCCATTCCTGGACGCTGGCGCTGCTGGTGGGCGGGCTCACGCTCGGCTGTCTCAATGCCTGGCATTGGGTCGCCAAGGAAGAGCGGGCGATGCGCGAAGAACAGGAGGATAGCGATGAATAACACGCTGAGCCCATTGCTGGAACTGCTGCCGGAACTGGCGCTGGCGGGGGCCGCCGGCCTGGTGCTCGGGGCGGTCTTCTTCGGCGGCCTCTGGTGGACGCTGCGCAAGAGCCTGGCGTCTCCCAGACCGGCGCTGTGGCTGTTGGCTAGCCTGCTGGCGCGGATGAGCGTGCTTCTGGTCGGCTTGTACCTGGTCTCCGACGGCCAGTGGCAACGCCTGCTGACTGGTCTCGTCGGCGTCATCTGCGCGCGTTTTATCATCCTGCGGGTCACCGGCCCAGCCGACCCAAAATCAGACCGTCGCGACGGAGGCCAGACATGCGCCTGAGTCCCGATGAGATCATCTTTTGGGAATACGGGTTGATCAAGCTCAACGCGACCATCGTCTTCACCTGGGCGCTGATGCTCGTGCTGGTGGTCGGCTCGCTCCTCATCACCTACAAGCTATCCAGGGACCTCACCCGTTCGCGCTGGCAGAACCTGCTGGAGATCCTCGTCACCGGCATCGAAAAGCAGATCGTGGAGGTCGGCCTGCGCGACGCGCGCACCTATCTTGGCTTTCTTGGCACCCTGTTCCTGTTCGTCGCCGCGGCCAGCCTGGCCACCATCATCCCCGGCTATGAGCCGCCGACGGGCTCGCTCTCGACCACGACGGCGCTGGCGCTGTGCGTGCTGGTGGCCGTGCCCTTCTTCGGCATCGCGGACCAGGGACTCGGCGGCTATCTCAAGTCCTACATGGAGCCGACCTTCATGATGCTGCCGTTCAACATCATCAGCGAGGTCTCGCGCACCTTGGCACTGGCGGTGCGGCTGTTCGGCAACATGATGAGCGGGGCGATGATCATCGCCATCCTGCTGACCATCACACCCTTCTTCTTTCCGATCCTCATGACAGCGCTCGGACTGCTCACCGGCCTGGTGCAGGCGTACATCTTCAGCATCCTGGCCGCGGTGTATATCGCTGCTGCCACGCGCTCGCGCAAACCAAAGCCGCAGTCCGGCGCCCAAGTCATGAGATCACTCATGCAACCACCCGAGGAAATACCATGGACAGTTTGACCCTGATCGCGCTGATCTCGATTGTCATGGCCGGCCTCACCACCGGCTTCGGCACGATGGGACCGGCCCTGGCGGAAGGCCGAGCGGTGGCGACCGCACTGACAGCCCTGGCGCAGCAACCCGACGCCTCGGCCACCATCACCCGTACCCTGTTCGTCGGTCTGGCAATGATCGAGTCCACGGCCATCTACTGCTTCGTGATCTCGATGATCCTGATCTTCGCCAACCCCTTCTGGAACCTCGCCATCGCCCAGGTCGCAGGGAAGTAGGCCATGCTCATCGACTGGTTCACCGTCGGCGCGCAGGTGATCAACTTTCTGGTCCTGGTGTGGTTGCTGAAGCGCTTTCTGTATCGCCCGATCCTCGACGCCATCGACGCGCGCGAGCAGCGAATCGCCGCGGAACTGGCGGACGCCGACGCGAAACGCGCCGAGGCCACGCAAGAGCGCGAGACCTTCCAGCACAAGAATCAAGAGTTCGACGAGCAGCGTGCGGCGCTGCTTGCCCAAGCCACGGACGCGGCGAAGGCCGAACGCGAGCGTCTGCTCGATGAGGCCCGGCAGGCAGCCGACGCCTTGCGTGCCAAGCGGCAGGAGGCGTTGCGCCAGGAGGCCGATCAGCTCAATCAGGCCCTCCGGCACCGCGCTCAGCAGGAGGTCTTCGCGATCACGCGCAAGACGCTGACGGATCTCGCTGGGGCCAGTCTGGAAGAACGTATGGTCGCGGTGTTCATCGAGCGCCTGGGGGCAATGGATGGCGAGGCGCAAACCGTGTTTGCCGAGGCACTGAAGACGACGTCCGACCCGGTTCGCGTGCGTAGTGTATTTGAGCTGCCACCTGCGCAACGTGCGGCGATCCAAGCGGCGCTTAAAAGCACGTTTGCAACTGAGGTCCCGGTCCAATTCGAAGCTGGGTCGGATCTCGTTGGCGGGATCGATCTGACCGTGAATGGTCAACAGGTCGGCTGGAGCATTGCGGATTATTTGAGATCGCTGGAGCAGGGGGTTGGGGATGTGCTGAATGAGCAAAATGTGGTTTCAAAGACTTAGTGACTACAATGACTCCGAGGACTACAAAGGTTTTAAGGACTCCAAGGACTTCAGGGACAACAAAGACTCCAGGGACTTCAAGGACCGATTGGCTCAGTTGTCGTTGCAGTCCCTGATGTCCTTGAAATCCTTTCTTTGCAGTCCTTAAAGTCCTTGTAGTCCTTCACAAACCAAGGAACAGCCCCATGCCCACCGGCTTCATCCCAACCCACGGCGGCTACAAGAACCTGCTTTCCTATCAAAAGGCTGAAATCGTCTACGACGCCACGGTCCATTTCTGTCAACGATTCGTCGAAAAGCGCGACCGCACCTATGACCAAATGGTGCAGGCCGCCCGGTCCGGCAAGCAGAACATCATCGAGGGCAGCATGGCATCCGGCACCTCGAAGGAAATGGAGATCAAGCTGACCAATGTCGCCCGCGCCAGCCTGGAAGAACTGCTGGCCGACTATCGCGACTTCCTGCGCGTGCGAGGCATTGCGGAGTGGCCCAAGGAGCACCGTTACGCCCTTCGCCTACGCGAGCTGAACCGCATCCCTGGCGCAACCTATGAGACCTTTCGTAAGGGCATCGAGCATTCCGACCCGGCCATCTGCGCCAACGTCATCATCGGGTTGATTCGAGTGACCAGCGTGCTCTTGAGTCGGCAGATCCAGGCGCTTGAGAAGGCGTTTGTTGAGCGAGGCGGGATGCGCGAGCGAATGACCAGGGCGCGGCTTGATGAGCGCGATAGACAGCGCGGGAGGGGGCGGTGAGTTTTGAGGACTGCAAAGACTTTAAGGACCACAAAGACTCACAAAGGACAACAAAGACTTCAAGGACTTCAAGGACCGCTTGGCTCAGTTGTCTTTGTAGTCCTTGATGTCCTTGAAGTCTTTTCTTTGCAGTCCTTGATGTCCTTGAAGTCCTTTTGTCCTTGAAGTCCCCAAGAGCCCTAACCCATGCCAGCAACCCTCCAGCCCCTCTTCGACCAAACCTTTACCGCCATCGGCCAGGCAAGAGACAGCCTTCACGCCTCAACTCAAGCCCCACGAGATCGGCACCATCGCCACCGTGTCCACCGGCATCGCCAAGGTCTCCGGTCTCCCCAGCGTCGGCTTCGAGGAACTGCTCGCGTTTCCCGGCGAGGTATTCGGCATCGCCTTCAACCTCGACCCGGACGAGATCGGCGTCGTGCTGCTCGGCGACTACTGGCAATTGCACGCCGGCGATGCGGTCGAGCGCACCGGCCGGGTCATGGACGTGGCAGTCGGCGATGGCCTGCTGGGGCGCGCCATCGACCCGCTCGGGCGACCGCTCGATGGCCAGGGGCCGCTGTCCACCAGCAAGCGCCTGCCGATCGAACGCCCCGCCGCGGCCATCATGGACCGCGCGCCCGTCACCGTTCCGCTGCAGACAGGGCTGAAGGTCATCGACGCGCTCATCCCGATCGGGCGTGGTCAGCGCGAGCTGATCCTCGGTGATCGCCAGACCGGCAAGACGGCGATTGCGATCGATACCATCCTCAACCAGCGCGGCAAGGATGTCCTGTGCGTCTATTGCGCCATCGGCCAGCGGGCGTCCGCTATCGCCAAGACGCTGGCGACCTTCCGGGAACAGGGCGCGATGGACTACACCCTGGTGGTCGTGACCGAGGGCAACGACACGCCGGGGCTCACCTACATCGCCCCCTATGCCGCGACCAGCATCGCCGAGCATTTCATGGAGCAAGGCCGCGACGTGCTGATCGTCTATGACGACCTCACCCACCATGCCCGCGCCTATCGCGAGCTGTCGCTGTTGCTGCGCCGCCCGCCCGGTCGCGAGGCCTTCCCCGGCGATATCTTCTACATCCACTCGCGCCTGCTGGAGCGCGCCACGCACCTGCGCAAAGACCTTGGCGGGGGCTCGCTCACCGCGCTGCCCATTATCGAGACCGAGGGGCAGAACCTCTCCGCCTATATTCCGACCAATCTCATCTCCATCACCGACGGGCAGATCTATCTCTCGCCGTCGCTGTTCGAATTGGGCGTGTTGCCGGCGGTCGATGTCGGCCAGTCCGTCTCGCGCGTCGGCGGCAAGGCGCAGCGGGCGGCCTACCGTGCGGTGGCGGGCGATCTGAAGCTCGCCTATGCGCAGTTCGAGGAACTCGAGACCTTTGCCCGCTTCGGTGCCCGCGTGGATGAAGACACCCGCCAACGCATCGCGCATGGGCGGCGCATCCGCGCCTGTCTCAAGCAGCCGGAATTCGCCCCGGTGTCCATGTCCGCGCAGATCGCCATCCTGTTGGCCTTGACCGCCGGGCTCTTCGACGCCGTGCCGCTTGAGCGGATGCCCGACGCCGAGCGAGCGGTGCAGAAAGCGGCAGCGACGATCCCAGAGGATCTGATCGACCGATTGGTGACCGCCGATGCCTTGAGCGATCCGGATCGTCAAACCATCGTGAACATCGGGCGTGGGGCGCTCGGCGGGTTCCAACCCGAATCTGACGCCGAACGCAAACTGGGCGGTCAGCGCGGACATATGGCGACGGAATCCGGGCTAAGCTTGAATAGGCAGACGCAGGCACCAGCCGAATCACGGGAGAATCTCCGAGCATGATGTTGAGCGACGCGTTCGACCCGATTCGGCGCGGGTGCGCGAAGCCCTCGTCGCGGCACCGGCGTCGTTCGTCAGGACAAACCAGGACTGAAACAGAAAGAGGAAAACCCCATGCAGATCCAAATCAATACCGATCGTCATATTGAAGGGCAAGAGCGCCTGGCCGCGTGGGCCAGTGGCGTCGTGGAGCAGGCGCTGAGTCGAGTCGGCGATCGCATCACGCGCGTGGAGGTCCATCTCAGCGACGAGAACGGCGACAGGAGCGGCCAGCACGACCAGCAATGTGTGATGGAAGCCCGTCTCGAAGGCCGCCAGCCGATCGCCGTGACGCACCAGGCCGCGACCATGGACCAGGCCGTCAACGGTGCCGCGGAGAAGTTGACCAGCGCGATCGAGGGCATCATCGGGCGGCAGCGCGATCAGCGACGTCGCCAGGCCGAACCGCTCCCAGAGGAGGCGACACCGCCGGACGACCTGTGAGCGACACCACCGCCAGCCTGCGCCACAAGCTCAAGAGCGCCGGCGACCTCCAATCCGTCGTCCGCACCATGAAGTCGCTGGCGGCGTCGAGCATCGTCCAGTACGAGCAATCGGTCAGCGCCTTGGGCGACTATGCGCGCACCGTGGAGCTGGGGTTGGGTGTCTGCTTCCGGGGCATCGGCAACGCGGACGCTCTGGCTGGCGAAGCCAAAGGCGCGGATGCGGGCGTGATTGGCGCGGTCGTCTTCGGCTCCGATCAGGGGCTGGTCGGCCAGTTCAACGATCTGGTGGCCGATCATGCGGTGAAGACGCTGCAAGGGCTGACTGATTCGCCGCGGGATCAATCACGGAGCCAGTTACGGGTTTGGGCGGTCGGCGAGCGCGTGCAGGCGCGTTTGGCGGACGCCGGGCTGCCGGTGGTCGGTCTCTTCAACGTGCCGAGCTCGGTCGCGGGCATTACCCCGCTGGTCGGAGAGATTCTGGTGGAGACCGAGGCGCACCAGCGTCAGGGCGAATTCAGCGCGCTCTACCTCTTCTACAACAGACCCACCTCCGCAGCGGTCTATACGCCCGTCGATCAGCGACTGCTGCCGTTGGACGATGCCTGGCGGCGTTCGCTGGCCGAGCGCCCCTGGCCGACGAACAACCTGCCCGAGGTCATCGGGGGCGACACCGGAGCCGATGCTGAAGCCGATACTGGGACCCTGCGGGCGCTCATCCGCGAGCATCTGTTCGTCTCGCTGTTTCGGGCCTGCGCCGAATCCCTGGCCAGCGAGAACGCCAGCCGACTCGCCGCGATGCAGCGCGCCGACAAGAACATCGAAGACTTGCTGGAGACGCTGAACGGGACCTTCCACCGATTGCGCCAGAGCGGCATCGACGAGGAGCTGTTCGATGTCATCGCCGGCTTCGAGGCACTCGCCGGACCGCGGCGGTCAGCGCAAAGGCGATGATCTACTCATCAAGACAGGAGTGAGGCGACCATGTTGATCACATTCGAAACCAAGGCCTACGCCAACATCACCATGTTCGGCGATGTCGCCGTGACACTCATCAAACTGATGGGGCATAGCGGATCGGTGCCCGGCGCCCTTCTGGCCGACGATGTACCGGCTGCACTGGCTCGTCTTAAGGCGGCGGTCGAGGCGCAACCGGACGAGCCCTTGGATCCAACCAACGGCCCAGCGAATGATGGAGAGGAAAGCGAGCACGTCAGCCTCGCCCATCGGGCATTGCCCCTGATCGAGCTGCTCACGGCCGCCGCCGCGGCGCACGAAAATGTGATGTGGGACACCTGATTCGGTTGCGTCGGCGAGCGGCCGCCGCGCACTGACCGCCCGCCGACACCGGACAACGCTTCTTAAGTTCGCTAGCGCACTGAAAGCGCGGCCCGTTCGGCGTAGCTTTTACATCACCGGTTGCGATCGTCGGCGGACCGAAGCCATGCAGGCGCACCGCCGAGCCTACTCGATGTCGCCACACGCTCCCCAACCGCGATGAACGGAACCGACACCGGTCGCCGCCGATATGCCTGGCACCGGCCCCTGGGGAACCGATGAAAACAGGACCGACGACGGTAGCGCAACGGCAACGGATGACACAGACACACAACAGGTGATGGAGATGAAAAAGCTCGTAGCACTGATTCTTCTGGTCGCGATCGGCGGATTGTCCGCCTGCAACACCATCGAGGGCGCCGGCAAGGATATCCAAAGCGGCGGAGACGCCGTGAGCGATGCGGCCCGGGACGTGAAGAAGGATATGTGAAGCAGCACCGAGGCAGAGATCGACCCTCAACCACCAACCCTCAACGACTGGAGCAATGTCATGAACTTTGATTACACCAAACACAACGTCGGCAACATCGATCGACTGATCCGCGCGGCGCTAGGCGTCGTCCTGATCGCCAGCGTCTTCTTCGGCACTAGCTGGGTGGCCGGACTGATCGGTGCAGTATTACTCGGCACCGCCTGGTTCCGCTTCTGCCCGGCCTACGCGCTCTTCGATTTCAGCTCCGACAAGGACGTGGCCCGCATGGGCAAGTAGCGACCGTGCCTCAGACGACCGGGCCATCAGGCCCGGCGGTGGGCGACCAGGCCGTTTTGCCCTGAGGCTCGTGTAGCGCGGACCCGATCGCGGTGATGGGCATCCTCAAGACCGCTGGCGCGCCGAAAAAACTGGAGTTGGTGATCGCGGGCGAATCGCTGTTCAACGACGGCGTCGGCGTCGTGATCTTCTCGCTGTTGCTGGGCATGCTCGCGAGCGGCGCCACCCCGTCCGTGGGCGAGGGCCTGCTGATGCTGCTGCAGGAAGCGGGGGGCGGCCTGCTGTTCGGCCTAGTGCTCGGCTACTTCACCTTTCGGCTGCTCAAGAGCGTTGACAGCTATCAGGTCGAGGTGTTGGTGACCCTGGCCGCGGTGACCGGCGGCTACGCGCTCGCCAGTCGGCTGCATGTGTCGGGGCCGCTGGCGATGGTTGTGGTGGGGCTGACGATCGGCAATGGCGGGCGCCGGCTGGCCATGTCGGACATCACGCGACACTATGTCGCTATGTCGATCTGTTCTGGGAGTTGATCGACGAGATTCTGAACGCCGTGCTGTTCGTGTTGATTGGCCTGGAGGTCCTGCTAGTGACCTTCACGGCGAACACACTGGCCGCCGCGGCCTTGGCCATGGGCGTCACCCTGGCGGCCCGCGCCCTCACGGTCGGCCTGCCGGTGGCCATGCTGCCCAGCCTGTTCAGGCTGCCTAAGGGCTCCGGGTGGGTGCTGACCTGGGGCGGTCTGCCCGGCGGCATCTCGGTTGCACTGGCCCTATCGCTGCCACTGGGCCCCGGACGCGACATCGTGCTGACACTGACCTATTGCATCGTCGTGTTCTCCATCCTCGGCCAGGGGCTGACGATCGGGTGGGTGGTGCGCATCGCCTTGCCGTGCCGCAGTAAGTGACCTAGGATCCGCTGTGAGAAGTCCCAAGCCCCGCAGGCGCCAACCCGGTACAGCCGAATGACTACCCTGGAAATTACCATCCCCGACGAACTGGCGCGCGACGCTCAGCAGGCCGGCCTGCTGTCGTCGGAAAGCATCGCGGCAATGCTTGGTCAGCAACTCAAGGCTACGCGCGTCGATGCACTTTTCGCCGCCATGGACCGGATGGCGGCTGTGGACGAACCGGCCATCATGTCCCCTGAAGAAGTGGCGGAAGAACTAGCCCTGTTGCGCGCGCAGCGTCGAACCGGCTCCGTCGGCTGATGCGACTGGTGCTGGACACGAATGTCGTCGCGTCCGGCCTGTTGTGGGGCGGAGCCCCGCGCGTCCTGTTGACGGCCGGGCGGGAGCGGCGAGTCGCGTTGTTTACCAGTCCGCCCCTGATGCGGGAACTGGCTGACATTCTGTTGCGAAAGAAGTTTGAGCGAAAGATCGCCGCGTCCAGGCTGTCCGTCGACGAACTCGTCGCGGGTTATGGGGGCCTGGCGGCGGTCGTAAGGCCCGCCGTGATTGCTCCGACGATCATCGACGATCCCGACGACGATCAGGTCTTGGCCTGCGGCGTCGCCGCCCGCGCCGACTTGATCGTGTCCGGTGATCACCACCTGCTGACCCTGAGACGTTTCCGCGGCATTGACATCTTGACTGTAAGAGCGGCTGTCGTACGAACGACCGAATCCATGGCCGGGAGACCAACAAGATGAGCGGCAAACCCAGGACAGACCCTGAGGTATCCCGGCGGCATCTCGGTCGCACTGGCCCTCTCGCTGCCCCTGGGTCCCGGACGCGACATCGTGCTCACACTGACCTATTGCATCGTCGTGTTCTCCATCCTCGGCCAGGGGCTGACGATCGGATGGGTGGTGCGCAAGGCCGTGACCAAGCGGCGCTGACCGAGTGCGGTGGCCCGCCCCCCGCTCTGCTGCCGGGTACGCCTGCGTCGAAATGCGACAGACGAACTCCGGGATGCCGACGCCATACAGACAGGCGGAATGCGACACGGCTGTGGGCGTTAATCGCAAGTGCGCAGACAATCCCGCGCGGTCGGAGACCCTCAGCATGCCGGGAAGCCTCTTGCACAGTCTCATCCGCACCCGCCACAGAAGAGCGGGTGAGGCGGGGAAGGCAAAGCCGTAATCCCGCCATCGACGCGGATGAAGACTGGCGACAACCTTCTTTGTACCGCGGTCGCCACGGCGCTCCACACAGCGGAGCGCCACTGCGGCCACACCTGCACCCTACGTCTTCCGCAGCCTACCCCGCCTCGTGCTTCGCACTTCCTTGGCGGCAGCGACGGAACCTCAGGCTTACGGGGCCGCTCCTGCTTAGCCGTCAAGTGATCGGCTGCCCAAACACTTTCCACCCGAGTAGCACGAACAGAATGAAGAGCAGCACTGAGTTCACGGCCGGTCCGTACTGGCCGATGGCACTGCCACCGAAGGTCCAGACCAGACTGAACACGAACCAGAGCAGCATGAGAACCCAATACATCAGTCCCATAGACATAGCGATCTCCGTTGGTTGCAATGTTGGCTTGCTTCTCGGCCCGATAGGTCTCGGGGCGGTTTCCGCGTTGCGCGATACGCACGCGAGGCGCTGAGCAGGCTCTGGTGCAGCGCTTATCGATGGCGGCTAGTCGAGCGTGGATGGCAGGATAAGACTCTGCGACCGTGGAAGTCCTATCGCTGTTGTTCTAACGCAGCTAAAGGATATACCGAGTCGTAAGCCGCGTATGGGCGCTAGCGTACATAGCGAGGTGTATTTTTTACCGCGCACCGCAAGGCAAACTCAGGGCCGTGTCTCTTGGATTGGAGTTGGTTTTAGGCCGCTTTCCTTCGCATTACCGCTCCTGCGTTCCTCAAGCCCAGGGGCTGTTTTGGGTCGGAACCCGCCAGTCGGCTGAGGGCATGGCAAGCGCCCGCTTCCGGTCGCCAAAGAGGTATTCCGCCGCCGTCGTGCACTGACCACCCCAGAATTCGGCCTTAGGCCGGTACCGGAGTTGGCGACGGCTTACGCCGTCTTTGCACCGGGCCTGCACTGTTGCTGCGTAATGGCGCGCTAGTCTTTAAATCGAGTGGAGCAGGACGGCATGCAACCGCCTCGCGACCACGGCCGCGGGCGCCGCCATGCGGTCTCGGTTCATCCAACGGTCCGATCAGTGCGACGCCCGCCTCGAGCATTCACGTCGAACTTGACCGGAGGTATACCATGTCACGCAATCGCAGACTGGTTCAAATCGCATTATTCGCTGCGCTCGGCCTTGGCACCGCCACAGCGGTCGTCGCCCAACCCGGTTGGACGGGCGGGCAGTCCGGCCCGGCCGGCCGGGGACCAGCGGCCTTCTCCGCGATGGACACGAATGGCGATGGCTATGTCAGCGCCGACGAGCACGCCAGCCTTCCGCGCTCAGCGCATGGCCGCCAACGCGCAAGCGGGCCGGCTCCTGCGCAACGCCGGCAACGCCCCACAGTTCACCGATATCGACGCCGACAGCGATGGGCGGCTGAGCCGGACCGAAATGACGCAATTCCGCGACCAGAGGATGGCCGGACGTCCGTGCAATCGCGGCGGACGGGGCGGCTGGGGGTGGCAGCGATAGACGCGTCGATTCGGAAGCCTAACGGGCGGGTAGCCTAGGGCGGCATGCAGCGTAGTCTCTGATGTCAGCGTCTCTTGGCTCATTCCGCCCGATGCCTGCCGTCGTCTTGGCCGTCGTCTTGACAGGCACACCGCGCTCACATGCACTCATGCAGCGAAATCATGTCATCGACCCCACCCAACCAGCGACCCCAAATCCTCGCCATCGACGGCAGCTACCGCCGAGGCGGTATCACCGATCAGCTCGTCGATGCCGTGCTCGACGCGGCCGAGGCCGACGGCGCCCGCACCGAGCGGGTACACCTGATCGACGAGCGCATCGCCTTCTGCAGGAATTGCCGCGCCTGCGCGGCGGAGCCGCTGGAGAGCGCTGCGGTACGGGGCGCCTGCCAGCTGGACGACGCCATGGCGCCACTGCTGGCACGCATCGACGCCGCTGACGGGCTGGTACTCGCCGCGCCGACGAACTTCGGCAGTGTCACCGCGGTGACCAAACGTTTCATGGAGCGGCTCATCTGCTACGCCTACTGGCCCTGGGGCCAACCGGCGCCGAAGCTGCGCCGGGACCTCGTGGAGGGCAAGCAGCGCTCACGCAGGCCGGCGGTGCTGGTCACCTCCAGCGCTGCACCCTCGGTGATGGCCCGGTTCCTGGGCCACACGCTGAAGGAGCTCAAGCAGACGGCGGAGGTGCTGGGGACCGAACCCATCGGCAGCCTCTGGGCCGGCTTATCCGCGCAGCAGCCGGAACAGGCCATTCAGCCAGGTGCGCGCCGCCGCGCCGCGCGGCTCGGACGCAAACTGGTGCTCCGGGCAAACGGTCCGGAGACCGCGCGCGCTCGGTGACCCGCTTGATCGTTGCGACGGCGCAGCCAGCTTGGGGCCGGGCTTCGGTTGGCCGAAGAGGTTAGCTGACCATTCGCTGACAACGGCGTACAGCGTTCGCTCAGCGGCTCTGCCGTAGGCTGGTTCCAGATCGCGGCCCATGCGCCGCAAACCAGAGCAGCGTCCCGCTCCTGACGCCATCCGCACGGCGTCCCATTCGAGAAGACTATCCGCATGAACACGGCAAGCCTCGCACTCCTGATCGCCGCCCTGATCCTGGCCCAGGTCGGCGCCGCCCTGATGTTGGGGCTGTACCGTCGCCAACTCGATCTCCGAGCGCCGCGGTCCAGGGGCCGCAACGGCGCGGCACAGCCGCAACCGACACAACGCGTTGATCGCCGCCAGGTCGCGCCGCAGACCGGCACCGATCCGACAGCGCCGGGCCCCGCGACCGGAGCTTGGTCCGGCTATCGGGACTTCGTGGTTCAGCGCCGGGTCGTCGAGGACGCCAACGGGGCAGTTTGCTCCTTCTACCTTGCCCCGGCCGACGGGCACCCGCTGCCGAGCTACGCGCCCGGTCAGTACCTGACGTTCAAACTCCAAGTGCCCGACCCGGCGGGCGGCCCGCCGCGCGACGTCGTGCGCTGCTATTCGCTGTCCGATCGACCGCACCCGGAGCGCTATCGAATCACGGTAAAGCGCGTCCCCGCACCGCCCACCCGACCCGACCTGCCGGCCGGGGTTGGATCGAACCACCTGCACGACCGTATCGTCGAAGGCGCACGCCTGTCGGTGCGCGCACCGTCAGGGCACTTCCACCTGGTCGACCAGGGGCGCTTGCCGATCGTGCTGATCGCCGGCGGCATCGGCATCACGCCCATGCTCTCGATCCTGAACACGCTGGCGCTGCGGTCTGATCCGCGCGAGGTCTGGTTGTTCTACGGGGTGCGCAATGGCACCGAGCACATCATGAAAGGCCATCTGGAGGGTCTGCGCGAGGTCCACCCGAACCTGCATCTGAACGTCTGCTACTCGCAGCCCAGCGCGCAGGACGCGTTGGGGCGCGATTACCAGCATGAGGGTCAGATCGACCTGCAGCTGCTGCGCTGGAACCTGCCCTTCGGGCGCTACGAATTCTATCTATGCGGCCCGCCGGCGATGATGGAGGCGCTGGTCCCGGCGCTGGAAGAGCAGGGCGTGGCGGAGCAGAACATCCACTACGAATCCTTTGGCCCCGCGTCCCTGACTCGACCGGCGCGTGTCGGCAACCGCGTCGAGTGATGCTGACGCCGACTCCGGCGCTGGCTCCGGCTCCACGCTCTACCGACAGCGCCTTCTCCGTGCGCTTCACCCGCTCCGGCAAGTCGGTCGTTTGGGACCCGCGCGCGGGTTCCCTGCTGACGCTGGCGGAAGACCAGGGCATCCCGATCGAGTCCGGCTGTCGCGCCGGCAGCTGCGGCTGCTGCCAGACCGCCGTGGAGTCCGGCGAGGTGGTCTACCTGCAGACGCCGGACGCGGACATTGAACCAGGCCATTGCCTGCCCTGCATCTGCCGGCCGGCCGGCGATCTGACACTGACGCTCTAGCGCGAGGCGATCACCAACCATCATGGACAGCTCGATCTTCCGTCAACAAGTCCTGCCCTTCGTGGCCCTGTTCGGGTCGCTGATCGTCGCCACCGTAGTCGTCGATGCCTTGCTGCACCTTTCCGGCCTGGTCTGGGTTGGGCGCTACCTGGGCATCCCTGGAACGCTGCTTATCCTGGTCTCGATGGCCTATTCCATGCGCAAGCGCAAGCTCATCCAGGTCGGGCGGCCGAAGACCCTACTGCGCTTGCACGAAGTACTGACCTGGACCGGGGCGCTGATGATCCTGGTGCACGCGGGCGTGCACGTCTACGCCATCTTGCCCTGGCTGGCCCTGATTGCGTTGCTGGTTAACGTGGCGAGCGGCATGGTCGGTCAGTACTTGCTCGATCGCTCGCGTCGGCAACTCGCGGCACGTCGGGATGCTTATGCGGGGACCGGACTCAGCGGGGAGGCGGTCGAGAAAGAGGTGTTCTGGGACGCGGTCACGCTGGACATGATGAAGCAATGGCGCACGGTGCATATCCCGATCAGCATCGCCTTCGCCGTGCTAGGGCTCGCGCATATCATCAGCATCTTCCTGTTTTGGCAATGGAAATGAACAAAAAAATCGGCCTCTACGTCGTCATCGCGAACCTGCTCTTGATCCTGGCTCTGACCTTCCTGGTACCGCAATCGATGGTTGCGCCAGGCAAACTCATGGAGGCCCACAGAGCGCTGGAAACGGACTGCTTCGCTTGCCACAGCCCGCTGCGGGGCAGCCGGCCGGAACGCTGCATCGAATGCCACAAGCCCGCGGAGATCGGCCTGGTCACGACCAAGGGCATCGCCATCGACGACGAACAAAAACTCGTCCCGTTCCACCAGGACCTGATCGAGACCGACTGCGTCGCCTGCCACAGCGATCACAAGGGTGTGCAGGCATTTCGTCCGATCGGGCGCTTCTCCCATGACCTGCTCCAGGCCGGGATTGGCGAGCGCTGCAGCGGTTGCCACCGCGGCCCCGGTGACAGTCTGCACCGACAGATCGATGGTAACTGCGCTCAATGCCATGATCAGCAGGCGTGGACCCCGGCGACTTTCGACCACGATCAGCTGTTCCTGTTGGACCGCGACCATCAGGCCACCTGTCAGACCTGTCACGTCGGCAATGACTATAGCCGCTACACCTGCTACGGCTGCCACGAACATTCCCGCTCGGGTATCCGCGAGGAGCACGTCGAAGAAGGTATCTATCAATACGAGAACTGCGTTGAATGCCACCGCAGCGGTGACGCCGAAGAGGGCGAGCACGACGGGCACGGCTGGAACGACGGCAGGGTCAAAGACCGATCCGGCGACTATCTCCGTGCGAGCAGAGAGGGCGGGCGCTCAAGACGAGAGCACGATGACGATCACGACGATTGACGACCGGACGAAGCAGCCATGGCGGTCGGCATTCGTGAGGCGTCGATCATGCCGAACGACGTCGCGTCGAAGCATCCGAAATCAGGCTGCGACTCTGACCCAGGGCGGTTCCTTTGGAAAAGCACGGACGCCCACGTTGCGGCGAGACCGCCCCTAGACAGGCGACCATTCACAGGGATTGTGCAGAGAAATTAACGGATAGGCAATCCACTCGACATGCAAGCACCCGTACGTGTCCAGGGCCGCCTGAAAAGCAAGCCTTTGTGCCGTTACTTCGTCTGGCTGGCATACATCATTGCGTGGATCACCGCCGCCGGCCCGTCGCCAATCGCCACCTCGAGTGCGACACGTGCGCGCCCCTTGGCGGCAAGATCGTCGACGAAGGCCTGTGCTGCATCGTCCGTGCTGGAACAGTGACAGGCGATGTCGCCGCGAACCGGGGCGCGGTACCGGATGGTGGCCTCGACGACCACCAGATCAGCATCCAGACCAGATCGCGCGATGATGTGGGCGCAAAGACCCCAGGCGGCCAGCATCCCCAGCCCGTACAGGCTGCCGGCGAACCCGGTGCCATGGATGTTCCGATTGGGCGCGAGCGGCGCGGCAACGCTGATGCGCCGATCCGTCAGCTCCGTGATCCGGTAACCCATCGCTTGGCTCAGCGGGATGTGGCGATGGATCTTGTCTTGCAGGTTAGTGGCGTCGGTATTCAACGGTCTAAGCGTTCAAGGAGAGATGTCTTCCCGGAGGACACGTTCGCGCGTAGCAGGAGGGAAGGAGCAGCACGGAGGATGACCAGCGACAGTCGCGCAATTTCATCGCTCTTGCGCTGTCTCGACGATTAGACCCTTGGGCCACCCCTTCGCTCAATCCGCATCGCCAGGCGTGAACGCGACGATGGATGGCTCCGACTGCCACGCACCAAGGTCCGTGTTCTAAGTTTCTACACTTGTTCCCAGGTACCCGTCTCCGACGGCCGGATGCGCCGCCTTGTCAGATCGCACTGAACCCGTAGTCGCTGGAGGGGCGGCACCTGGATCGGTTCCGCCCCCAACTATGCGATGGGACTCACTTTCAAAGTACAGAAACGGTATCGGTCACTCGTGTACGTGGCGAGTGTAAGCTGTCCGCTCTACTGCGGACCTTTACCCCCGAGACATCAGCGGCGCTGAAAGGGTCGATACCGGCCGTCGGAGAGGTTCTCTTTCCTGGGTCTGTGTAGCGTTCCCTGGCGCTGTTCATAAGCAATCGGTGGAAGACAATTTCGGGTCGCATGCGGCCTGCCAGCCACCCGGCGGTGGGTACCCACTTTCAGCGCTAAAGAGCCGCCGACGGTTCTTGCCATGACGGGGTCCTGGCCGAGGGAGGAGCCGCCTACTCCCTGCGTCAGGGGCCGCTTATGCGTAGACAGCCGTACCTGAGCCTGCTTACTCGTGGTAAAGCAACAACTGTAACCCAGGGAAATCGAATGCTTGCCGGGGATGCATTATTGCAAAACCTTGGCGCCGCATACCCGTTTGACCGGCGTCCTCCGGACGCCTGAGATCAGCGCTCTATCCATTCTCGGATGGTTAACGTTTCTATTCGTTATTCGCGATTTCGCCGTTACGCAACGAGGAATTTGCCCGCGGGTTGCCGCAGCCGAGTCCCATATCTGCTCGCTCCGGGATCGCGGCCAGGTCTCTCCCACTATTTACCCGTTCTCTGACCACCCACTCTCCAACCCAGCGGCCAATATTCCACTGGCTTCCTCCAACGTCACTGGCTTAGCAACAGGCCCATACTTGTCCTTCCCCTTTACGTCGTTGACATATCGATCTTTTTTCTGGGAGAACCGCTGCCTTACCGCATATAATGCAGTGTTTCCTTCAGGATCTCTTGATACCGAAAAGGCATAGCGGATCTTGCCCTTTTGAATCTTATTTCGGATTTTTTTCTTCATTTCATGCCATCTCTTTTGAATTAAATTTTTCACGAAGTCAGGCCGCGCGCCCTGAGAGGATAGGGGAAAAGGGGATAAGGGAGATTCAACCGCGCGGCGGCTGCAACCGGTCAAAAGTAGCATCGAGGGAAGTTTCTTTGCAAGGCCACAGTGCGAGCCGACGGGTAAAGAGGCAGGGAGCGAACCGCCGTTTCCAACGGAGGCGGAGCGGGGTTTGGCGGGAGCATGATCGGAGCGGATGCAGGAATCGGCGCGTTTCCTGCCCGACCGAATATGCGTTGGGGCAGATGGACTCGATCCGTTGGCGCATAGACTCCCAGTGGCTGCCCTTCCAATAGATCCGGCCGCAGCCCAGGCAGCGCCAGAACTCCCTGTGTCTGCTGCTCACCCTGGGGGGGACCGCTTGGGCCGCTTCCTGTCGTCGCAGGGGCGGGGGCCGACATGAACAAGCTGCGAGATCACACACCAGACCTAATCCCGGCCGCGACGGCCGGAACCTTGCCGGGACTCTTCCGCGAGCGGGTCGCTCGCACCCCGGATCTCACCGCCTACCGACAATTCGATGAGACAGCCGGTCAGTGGTCGAGCCTGACCTGGAGCCAGCTGTCGGAGCGGGTCGGCTGCTGGCAGCGCGCGCTAGCCAGCCTGACCCTGGCACCCGGTGCGCGCGTAGCGCTGCAGCTACGCAATTGCATCGAGTGGGTGTGCTACGAGCAGGCGGCTCTCGCGCTCGGATTCGTCGTGGTGCCGCTGTATCCCAATGACAATCCAGGCAACGTTGCCCACATCCTGGCCGATTCCGGGAGTCAGCTGCTGTTGGTCGGCAACCTGAATCAGTGGCGCAAGTTGGCGGCTTGGCGGACAGCCTTTCCTGAGCTGCGACAGGTCATCTGCCTGGACGATGCTGTGCGCGCAGACGAGCGTTTCGAAACACCTCCGGCCTTTGTTTGGGCGGCGGATTGGCTGAGTCGCGAGTCGGCGGTGCCCGCCGGTCATGACTCGCATCCGAACGATCTGGCGACCCTGGTCTATACGTCCGGCACCACCGGCAGACCCAAGGGCGTGATGCTGTCTCATCGCAACATCCTTTGGAATGCGGAGTCTCAGCTTGAGATGGTGCCAACCTACCACGACGACACGCTGCTTTCCTTCCTACCGCTATCCCATGCCTTCGAGCGAACCCTCGGCTACTACCTCCCGATGATACGTCTCGCTCAATGGAGCGGCCAGCTTCCAGCTGCCAGTGGCACATCATCGACTCCCCCTCAGCACGCCGGAACGGCGGAGCCTTGAGGAGCCCACCGCCAAAGGCGGTGGCTTGGCTGTTGCGAGTTAGTTCTGGCCCGGTGTTGTCGCGTCCTGAACGCTATCGCCGGCCTCTTCCACCTTCTGACCCGCGCCTTCTACGGCTTGGTCAATTGTTTCGCCGGCATTCTCTGCGGGGCCTTTCTGCTGCTCGCAACCGGGCAGTGCGACAAACAACGCCCCCATCACCAACGCGGTGCTGACGATTACGGCTAATTTCACGATGACTGCCTCCAGTTGGACGGGATCTTGGGCTCTGCACCGGCAACCCGTGCCGGCACAGGGTTCTCTGGGCCAAGACCGCACGGCCGTTGCGCATGGCGAGGTGCCGCCATGGGGCCGTCGTCGGCACTTGGACCCAGACGGCTCAACGATACGGACAATCAGGGGCGCCGTCCGTCTGCTAACGCACATTGCCGCCAATCTTTGCCCCGTAACCACCGCAAGAAAGCGGCAGAAACCCCTGTGCTATGGCCTTGCTTCTTTCGTGCGCTCCTCGAAGGCAGCTGTGCCGGACGCCGCAGGCAAGAGATTTTCCCCTTCCTTCAATGGTCTTGCCTCCCGTGCCTGCTCCTCGATGACGCTCGATTCGCTGTACAAGCCCGCTTCCGCTTTCGTCGACACCACGTCGAGGTCTTGGTGCCGCGACTCGGCGGGGAGCCGCTTTGCGGTTGCTGCACCCTGCTCGGGCGTCGGTTTCTCGGCGCGCATGGTCACGGGGACGCCTTGAGGGAAGACGACCTCTCGGGCCTCGTCGGGCATCGCGATGCCGTGGTTCTGAAAGGCGAGCTTCACCAGCCGGATGACCGAAGAGCGCACCTTCAGCCAGCTGTGCTCGCGCCCGTTGAGCCAAAAGTAAACGCGCAGATTCACCGTTGCGCTGCCGAGGCTGTCCGCCAGCACCGAGGGCTCCGGGTCGTTCAGCACGGCTGGGTGGTCCGCCAGAACCTTGCGCGCAATCTCCTGGGCCTCGTTGATCGCATCGTCGTAGCCGATGCCGACAACAAAGTCCTCACGCCGGTTGGCGTTGGTCGTGAAGTTGCTGAGAATGCTCTTGTAAACGGTCGCATTTGGTATCTGCGAGAGGTTGCCGTCGAGGGTCATCAAGATGGTTGTGCGCATGTTTAACTGCTGCACATAACCGGTCACGCCGGCGATCTCGACCAGGTCGCCCGTCTCGAATGGCCGCTGGATGCTAAGGAAGATGCTGGACAGGAAGTTCTCGGTGATGTCGCGGAAGGCGATACCAAGGACCAGGCCGATCAGACCGGTACCTCCGACCAGCGTCAATGCCAGTTGCGTCAGGCCGGAGACCCTGAGAATGAGATAGACGCCACAGAGGACAACGAACCCGCCTGCCGCACGCGCAATCACATTCTGCAGGAGTTTCGTCCGAATCCTTTGGCGGAGCAATGCTCGAACTCCTCGTGTCACCAACAGAGCGGTCCCCACCGACAGTGCCAGGGTGAGCAGTCCGAAAAGAAGGAACGGCATCGCGCGGATGAAGTCGCGCCAGAGTGCAGAGATTCCGCTGGACGTCTGGCGGAAATCCCAAGCCGACGGTCGGGGCACCTCAATCCTGTTGGCGACGGCGACGACGTCCTGCGTATTGCGTGCGAGATCCCCAGCCCATTTTCTAAGCTCATCGGACTCCACCTGACCGCTGAGAAAGACGACGCCTTCCTCTACCCGGACCTGCGGATCGGTGAACCAGTCGGTGGCGTCCAACACGGTTTGGAGCCGCTTGCGGATCTCCTCATCTTGCGCGACGGGTTTGACATCAACCTTCGCTGGCGCCAGCGAGAGCTCTTCTTTTGCGGGGCTGATGGGTTTGTGCGGCTCGCTTCCCGTGCCGACCGGCTCCTGCGCCACGACCGAGGAGATGACCCCGAAGTACAGGAATCCGAGCAAGACCGCCTGCACACATAACCTCATCCCGCGGCAGAGCCATGGCGCTGTCATCCCTGCCACATCCAGTTCCGGATCTCCGGCAGATCCTGGCCATGCTTGGCGATGTAGTGCTTGTGTCCGATCAGCTTGTCCTGGACCAACTGCTTCAGGCACGCCCCCTTGGTGCCCAAGTGCGGCAGGCGATCGACCGCGTCCTGCACCAGGTGAAAGCGATCCAGGTCATTGAGAACGCGGTTCAGATGCACATAGATGAAGTTCTGGCCCGGCGTCGTGCCCCGGTGTCCGAGCACCATCGGCTTGACGTGCAACAGCTTCAACGGCTCTTGCAGCAGCGGGTTGTTGTAGAGATAGCGCTGGCCGAGCGAAAGATAGTTGGCGGCGCGCCAGTAGGCGTCCATCTGATCGAGCAGTTCGGGTGTGAGGGGGCCGGTGGTCATGGCGCAATGTCCTGGGTTGAGGGGAGGGCTACGCGACTATTTCTCGCAAGGGTGCTGGTCGAGGAAGCGGACATGCCCATCGAGGATGAGCAGGACCGCCCCGCGAAGACGAAGATTGCGGTCGTGACACCCAACGCGACGCCTGCAGCCGGACGCCTCGACGCCGCTCCTCTCATCGAGGGCACCCCTTGTGGCTGAGGGTCGTGATCACCGTCGTGTCAGCCACCACGGGATCTCCATCCTAAGGCGAAACGTTCACGTCTTCCGTATGCTAGCGAACGGAGCGTGAGCCTGTCATATGTTCTTATTAGGTGGTGGCGCAACCAGTGCGCGCTGTCGGCAACTGAGCTGGGATGGCGACCGAACGCAAGGGTAGAGACAAGATGTACAAGGGCGAGCGTTTCAATAGCATTTCCCATCTGGTCGGCGCGGTGCTGGCGCTGAGCGGGACCGCTGTGCTGGTGTCACTTGCCGGCGTTCACGGCGGGGCGATGCGTATCGTGAGCTTCAGTGTCTACGGGCTCACCTTGATCCTGCTGTATCTCTTCTCGACCCTCTACCATAGCCTGCGCGGGCGGACGAAACGGGTGTTTCAGGTGTTGGATCACCACGCCATCTACCTATTGATCGCAGGCACCTATACGCCCTTCTGCCTGGTGGCCCTCGGCGGCGCGATCGGCTGGTGGCTGTTTGGCGCGATCTGGGGGCTGGCCCTGCTGGGTATCGTCATCGATACGCTACGCGGCAAGGGCGGGGGCATCCTGTCGGTGGTCGTCTATTTGATCATGGGCTGGCTGATCGTGCTCGCCCTCGATCCCATCATTGCTGCGTTGCCTCCAGCCGGCTTCCAACTGCTCGTGGCGGGTGGCCTCTTCTACAGCGTCGGCGTGATCTTCTACGCGCTGGATAACGCCCGGCCCTGGTGCCACGGCATCTGGCATCTGTTCGTCCTGGCCGGAAGCGTCAGCCACTATTTCGCGATTCTGCTCTATCTGTAACCGGCCAGCATATCGTCCATTGGCATATCGCCCGTTGGCCGCGCACCAGGACTTGCCGGCAGTGGTCCAGCATCGCCGACATCGGCTTTCAGATGAAACGACTTGGGTCAGTGCGAGCCTCCGCGGTCTTTCGACATTCACCCGTCCGTCACCTCGTCGGTCCAAACCTTGAAGCTGGTCAGCGTGTTTGGCCCGAAGGCGTTGCTGATCGCGACGTCGGCGGCATCGCGGCCACGGGCGATCAACACACGTCCGATGCGCGGGGTATTGTTGCGGGCGTCGAACGTGTACCAATGGCCGTCAAGATAGGCCTCGAACCAACCGGCAAAATCCATCGGCCCGCTGGAGGGCGGTATGCCGATGTCGCCGAGGTAACCGGTGCAATAACGGGCGGGGATATTCATGCAGCGACAGAACGCGATGGCGAGGTGTGCATAGTCGCGGCAAACGCCGGTCCGCTCTTGGAAGGCCTCGTAGGCGGTCTTGGTGGGGCGCGCATGCTCGTAGCCAAACGTAATATGTCGGTGGACGTAGTCGCAGATCGCCTGGACGCGCGCCCATCCGGTCGGTGTCTTTCCAAACAGCTGCCAGGCCGTCTCGGACAGGCGATCGGTCTCGCAATAGCGGCTTCCCAGCAGGAACAGCAGGGTCTCGTCCGGCAGCGCTTCAACCGGCGTCTGCCTCGCGGACGGAACAACCACATCCGGCAGGCCGGTATCCCTCACCAGTGCATCGGTTGACAGCCTGACCTGCCCTTTGGGAGCGACGATACGACTGCACCAGTTGCCATAGCTGTCGCGATAGGCGGTGAGCGGAACGGGCGGGTCGGCGATCAGGTGGTCGGGCACGATGATGTCGGAGACGCGCGAGTAGTGCACGCTCAAGGTCAGAATCATTGGGGTCGGCTGTGGGCAGTCGTAGATCAGCTCGTAGCCGAGTACGGATCTTCATGAATGGACTCCTGAGCCGCCCGTGCTACCCAGAGCAGGCGCTGACGGCTTGGGTTGTTGGCGTCGGGTCGGCGCCGTGGGATCCCCGCAACGCGGTTCGCACATGCGCTGCAGAGCAATTTGACGATCGCCTTGCGCAGCGTCCGGGGTCTGCTGCGCGTGCATTCATCGCCGTGCGCCCCATCGGCGTTTTCATTGGCCTTGCCAATCCAGCTGGGGCAGCGCCCTGAACACCTGCCGCGTGCCGTCCGTCCATTGCTCGGCGAGCGCGCTGAAATACGCATCCCCCTCGTCGAAGCGGCGGCGCATCGGTACTGCAAGGCTGTCACGTTCATAGCAGATCAGATCGATCGGCATGCCGACGGACAAATTACTGCGCATCGTTGACTCAAATGAGACGAGGACACATTTTGCGGCATCGTTGAGGGAGGTCGAGCGGGTAATGACCCAATCGATGATCGGCTTTCCGTACTTGGTTTCTCCGGTCTGAAGATAAGGCGTCTCCGTGCTGGCCTCGATGAAGTTACCCTCCGCATAGATCCGGAACAGACGCGGCGGCTCGCCCGCGATCTGCCCTCCCAGAATGAATGAGGCATTGAAGCTGCCACCACTCCCTGCCAGGTGTTTGCCGTCGCGCCGATCGACGTCCCGCATGGCGTCCGACACCAGCAGCGCGGCATCGAACATGGACTCCGCGCTCCAGAGATTGGGCACCCCTTCCCTGGCGCTGCGCTGCTTCAGCAGGCCGATGACGGCCTGAGTTCCGGCCAGGTTGCCCGAACTCAACAGCACGAAGACCCGGTCACCGGCGCGTTCGAACACGCTCATTTTGCAGAAGCTCGCAAAGTTGTCGACCCCGGCATGGGTGCGCGAGTCCGACGCCAGGACCAATCCGGCGTCGAGCATGATGCCAACACAATACGTCATGGCAGAACCTCTCTGTTCATCGTGTTCAAGACAGCTATCCTCACTCGGGTTTCGATTGGCCGACGTTCCTGCTTGTGCTCATGATCATTCTCCGCGTGCTGTCTGGATGACCGATCGGAAGTCACACACCGGCGCCGACATCTGTTCGTCAGCGAACAGTCGGCAACGAAGACGGCGACTGGACCCGTTGTTTCGCGCTTGGGCAAGCAACGCGCATCTTGAGCCGTCGTCCTGTGTCCTTCCGGGGCCATTCCGCGCCTATTTTTTCCAGTAGAAATCCATCTGCGAGTGGTTTGAGCCATCGAGATGCACCGCCTTGCGCTGGGTCTGGTCTTCGCCTCTCAGCCCGGTGGGGGTGACCTCCACGCTGTAGTCGCCGGGCGGCAGTTGCGCGTAGAACCAGGGGCCTTTGGATTCGGCGCTCAGAACCGGACTCTGGTTCGCATCAAGAATGGTCACCTGCACCGCCGAGAGATACTCCCCGCTGCCCTGGGTCGCGAACATCAGGTGCAGGTTGAACTGGCTGGACAGGGCATCGAGATCGCTCCGTTCGCCCTCGCCGACGCCGCCCGAGACATAGCGAATGCCGCCATCGGTTTGGATCGCCGAGGATCGGCGTCCGACGACGGCATGCTCGGGCTGACGGCCGCATCCGGGGATTGCATCAGCGGGTCGTCCTCACCGGCCGGGCGAATGGCCCAGTTCTGCGATGCGTCCGCCAACTGCAGCGTCGCACCGCTGAGGCTCAGTTGCCCCGACGCCGCAGGCATCGGCTGCGCGCCGACGGGCACGAGCACGCCGCCGCCCAGGAGCAGTCCCATTGCGATCGCAGTTGAACGCTGGATGGTTGTCATGTCGATGACCTCTTGAGTTCTTGAGTTGATTCGGTGATTCAGGTGTGAGGCGTCCAGCGGACGCCCCGGTTCAGCCCTTCTGCAACAGACTGCGCAGGTCGGTGATCGCGGCATTGACCCGGTTTCCTTTTCAGTCGCCGAACCCCCGCTCGCCAATTCGGCTAGCCGATCCGAATCTGCGACAACGGCGGCATGAGCCCGAAGACGGACAACAGCCAAAGAATCACGGCAATCACGACGACCACATTCAAGATCTTCTTGATGGTGCCATCCATCGGGATGTAGTTATTGATCAACCAGAGGATCAATCCGACGACGACTAACGTGACGACTAAGGTAATCAGCGGCATGGTGCTTCTCCTGTCAGACGGTTTGAGCATTCGGTACGCACTAACAGTAGTCCCCGCCATGGCGAGTGTCTGTTCGCTAGCACACACAGCAATCTGCTTCCGGCAAAAACGCCGCCGCCTCCCCGTCGGGGTCGTGCGCAGCGGACGGCGAAGGCCTCGACTTAGCGCGCTATGTTTGCCAGCGCACCGACCGGACGGGTCATTGAGTGTATTGCTCAACCATCACGGCCGAACTGCTGACGACCATCCCCGTGTGGCGTCGGTGCTTCGTCCACGCCGAGCGACCCATCGCAGATCAACTAGGCGAACTCGGAGGGTTTCCACCATGACGACTGAGCACGCGTGCGCCGACAACCAGCGCGACTCCACCACCTTAGGCGCGGACACCAAGCCGCCGCTGCGCATTGCCCGTCTCGCCGTTGATGCGCGAGGTCTGGCGCTGGTGGTCATGGCCTCGATCGCCGTGATCTTCGCACTGGATTGGGCGCAGGGATTTCTGATCCCGCTGCTGCTTGGGATTCTCATCGCCTACACGCTCGATCCACTCGTGGGCTGGCTGGAACGGATCAGGATTCACCGGGTGGCGGGCACCAGCCTGGTGATGCTGGTCGTGATCGGCGCGCTGGGGTTCGGAACCTACTCGTTGCGCGGTCAGATGCAGAGGATCATCGAGCAGTTGCCCGAGGCCGCGAGCCAAGTGTCCTCCGGACTCGCCAGACTGGGGCAGGGCCAGCGCGGCGCCATGCAGAAGATCCAGACCGCCGCGAGTGAGCTCGAACAGGCGGCCAGCGAGGCGACCGGGATTCCGGCAAAGCCTCGTGGAGCGGTTCGCCACGTCATTGTCGACGATCCTGCCGCCTTCAAGACGGGCAATGTCCTCTGGGCAGGCTCCATGGGGGCCATGGGCTATGTCGTGCAGGCGGCCATGGTGCTGTTTCTGGTGTTCTTTCTCCTGCTGTCGGGCAACACCTACAAACGCAAGCTGGTCCGACTCACCGGCCCGTCGTTGTCGAGGAGAAAGATCACGGTACAGGTCCTCGATGATATCAATCGCTCCATCCAGCGCTACATGCTGATGCTGCTGAGCACCAACGTGCTGGTCGCGCTGCTCGCCTGGATCGCGTTCCGCTGGATCGGTCTGGACAACGCGGGGGCCTGGGCCGTGGCGGCGGGCTTCCTGCATCTCGTCCCGTATCTGGGGCCTGGCCTCGTCGCCATCGCCACCGGCATGGTGGCCTGGATGCAATTCGACTCCTTCGTCATGGCTTTCTTGGTCGCCGGGGTCTGGCTGGCGATCGCCGTCACCGTCGGTACCTTTGTCACCACTTGGATGACCGGGCGAATCGCCCGCATGAATTCGGCGGCGGTGTTCATCTCGCTGCTCTTCTGGGGTTGGCTCTGGGGCATCTGGGGCATGTTGCTCAGTGTGCCGATCATCGTCATCGTGAAGGTCGTGTCCGAGCATGTTGAGCCCTTGCAGCCGGTGGCCGAGTTGCTGGGCGAGTAATCGGGAAGCCACATTCCGTCGCTCTGTACGCCAGCGGACAGAATCAGCCTTGACAGCTTGCTGACGTCAGCGGTGAAATTCACGGAGTCCGATCCTGGACGGTCAATCCTGGAAGTGCCGCATGCCCAGCATGCCCAACCTACCGCCCCCAAGCCCGCGACAAAACCATCTGCTCGCCGCCCTGCCCGAGGCCGAGTACGCACGCCTGACTGCGGAACTGGAGCTGGTCCCGTTGCCGCTCGGAAGGGCCCTCTACGAGCCTGGCGTGGAATTGAGCCATGTCTATTTCCCCACCGACGCCATCGTCTCCCTGCTGTACGTCATGGAGGATGGCGCATCCGCCGAAATCGCCGTGGTCGGCAACGAGGGCATCGTCGGCATCGCCCTTTTCATGGGCGGCGGCACCGTGCCGAATCGGGCCGTGGTGCAGAGCGCGGGCCACGCCTATCGCCTGAAGGGACGGGTGCTCAAGCGCGAATTCGACCGCTTCGGCGGGCGTCGCCACGGAACACTGCACCCGCTTCTGCTGCGCTACACCATGGCCCTGCTGACCCAGATGGCACAGACCGCCGTCTGCAATCGCCACCATACGGTGGACCAGCAGCTCTGCCGCTGGCTGCTCCTCAGCCTCGATCGATTGCCCTCCAACGAGCTGCACATGACCCAGGAGCTGATCGCCAATATGCTGGGCGTGCGGCGAGAGGGCGTGACCGAGGCCGCCGGGCGGTTGCAGAGTGCCGGGTTGATCCACTACAGCCGGGGACGCATCACCGTGCTGGATCGACCGGGCCTGGAGGCGCGGGTGTGCGAATGCTACGAGGTGGTCAGACAGGAGTTCCAGCGCCTGCTTCCCGAAGTGCCCGATCCGCGTTGATCCGCCAACCCCAGGGGCCGGTGGCCGCTGCGCTCGCCCGACGGCACTGCGGTCGTTCTTGACGGCTACAAAATGGTTGGCCGCCGGCGAGCCTGATGCGGCTGGTCAGGCGACCAATGCCTTGGACCTCGAGCTCGACCCGGTCGCCAGCTCGCGAGGAACACCGGAGGTTTCCACCGACCTGCGAGTTCCGTAAACTCGCATTCCGTGCCTGACCCGGTCGGTGTCTGAGCCCGCGGGCGTCCCTGCCCGGTTCTGATGTCCCGCCCTGGTGTCCCGTCGGCCGTCGGTACTCTTGAGGCTTGAGGAGCGTCCGGAAATGCCCCGCCCCTATTTGACAACCAGGTTGTTCTCCACCGATGTCACACCCTGGTTACTTTGCGCCACTTCCGCCGCCCGCTCGAGACTGAGCTGTGAATCGACGGTCCCGCTCAGCGTCACCACGCCGTCGGTGGTGGTCACGCCAATCTGCAAGACCTTCAGCGCCGGCTCCGCCAGGATTTCGGCCTTGATCTTGGCGGTGATCACCGAGTCTTGCAGGTAGATCCCGGCTGTTTCCGCCTTCTCGTCCATGGACTCCTTGGTCGCCTCGAGCTGATTACCCGCTCTGTACGCTACCGAACGGAATTTATGCGAGATCCGGCCTATGCTGGTGGCTGTCGTGACGGACCGATCGATCCACCGCGATGGCTGTCAGGCAGCCCTTGCCTTCCAGCCGTCCATTTTCTCCGCGACCGGCAGGACATGAACATGCAGAAGAGACAGCGCACGCGACAAAACCTCCTCTTGATGACGCTTGATGACGGCCGCCGTCTCGCTGATCTCGATCGGGAGCCAGGCGCTGGCGGCGACGGCGGAAGACCTCAATCACGACGCCACTCGGGCGTTGCAGCGCTTATGTCATCTCGATCGACGCACCAGCGCGCTGTATTGATGCGCTTTGCCGTCGGCTGCCGAGCCGGCATCAGTTCTTGGCGTTGGTGGCCGGCGGTCACGCGCTCAGCCGGCAGAATGGGCTACCGCACCGATCCGACGATCGCGGCCGCTTGGCGATGCGGATGATTTCCCGCGCGATCGCTTCCGGCGACAGGATGAAATCGATACACCCACTCGCGATGGCGCTCTCCGGCATGTCTGGCTGCCCTGCGGTGTCCGGAGCCTGCGCGATGGTGATGCCGCCGATGTCTTTGATCCCGCACAGCGCCGCGGCCCCATCGCCATCGTAGCCGGAGACGATGACTGCGATCAGTTGGCCGTTCCAGTTCTGGGTGAGGGAACGCAGAAAGACCGTGATGACATCGGGCCATCCGCGCGGTTTCGAGATCGGTTTGAGACGGAACACGCCGTCGAGCACATGCAAATCCCGCTGTGCCGGGATGATGAAGACCTGATTGGGCGCGATGAGCAAACGGTCCGTGATCAGTTGCACCGGCATCTTGGTGTGAGAGGGGAGAATCTCGTGGAGATGGGTCGCGACGATGCGCAGGTGATTCACGATGACGATTGCCACACCCATGTTGTCCGGCAAATGCTGGAGCAACCGGAGATAGGCGTCGAGGCCACCGGCCGAGCCGCCGACACAGACGATCGGGAAATCGGTCACGGCAGGGCTGGCGTTCATGGGCAATCCTCTGTTTCAGCTGTATCAAACAGCGCTCCATCGGGATCGACGTCGGCTGCATTCACTGGTGCAGCGCACCGGTCGCGGAGGGGAGGCTAGACTGAGACTGTAGCAGACGGCGGGTTTCGACAAACAGGCACTGAGATTGGCCGGGCGGGACGTCATGATCGCCCAATCTGGTGATTAGCCTAGCCCCGTCGGAGCGCTCATCTGCATAACCAGTACGACAACGGCAGCCAGGCCGATTCTGTCAAACCGCCCGCGGTCCAATCACGGAGTCACCACCAGAATGCGCTATCACACCGAACGCCACCGCACTGACCGCATCGGCTGGCTGCGTGCCGCCGTGCTCGGCGCGAACGACGGCATCGTCTCGACCGCCAGTCTTGTGCTTGGCGTGGCAGCGGCGAGTGCCAGTCACCATGACATCCTGCTGACCGGCGTGGCGGGGCTGGTCGCTGGGGCCATGTCGATGGCCGCCGGCGAATACGTGTCGGTCCATTCTCAAGCGGACACCGAGGGTGCCGACCTCGAGCGCGAGCGCACTGAGCTCGAACAGAATCCCCCTGCGGAGCGGCGCGAACTGGCGGCCATCTATGTCGCCCGGGGGCTTGAGCCGGACCTGGCGCGGCAGGTGGCCGAGCAACTGATGGCACACGACGCACTGGGTGCCCACGCGCGCGACGAGCTCGGCATCTCCGCGACCCTCAGCGCGCGGCCGATTCAGGCGGCTTTGGCCTCGGCAGCCAGCTTCGCGGTCGGTGCGGCGTTGCCGCTGGGGGTGGCGGCGTTGACATCCGGGCCAATCCTGATGCCCTGGGTGGCGGGCATGGCACTGATCTTCTTGGCGCTTTTGGGCACCATCGCCGCGCGAGTCGGCGGTGCACCCCTGCTGCGGGGCGCCTGGCGCGTTACGTTTTGGGGGGCACTGGCGATGGCGATCACCGCGGGTGTCGGCGCCTGGTTTGGCGCAGCCGTTTGAGCCCCCGATTAGATGTGTGCAGGGGTTACCCGCCCTCGGCGGTCATCGGCATCGGCACGTCCATCAGGGTGCTTATGTGCGGCACCGTACCGACAGCCAGCGTCATTGCGCCCATAAAGACAGTGTCGCAATGGTTCCGTTGGGCGCTGCCAGTTGAGCGTTTGGGCCCCTTGCGGAGCAAGCATCGCACCAAATCCTGATTGGAGTTTGACCATGAAACACATGAGCCTTCGCAAGACATTAAGCAGCGGCCTATTCCTCGTCGGAACGATCCTGGCCGCCGGCGCATTCGCCCAACCGCAACAAGGCGCCTACGGTCCGGGCTCCGGCATGGGTCCCGGCATGATGGGTGGCTCCGGCCCTGGATACGGAGCGTTCGCGGTACGGTCCGGGCTCCGGCATGGGTCCCGGCATGATGAATGGCTACGGCCCTGGCTACGGTCAAGGTCCGCGCTCCGGCATGGGCCCCGGCATGATGGATGGCTACGGCCCTGGATACGGTCAAGGTCCGCGCTCCGGCATGGGCCCCGGCATGATGGACGGCTACGGTCCTGGATACGGTCAGGTCCGCGCTCCGGCATGGGTCCCGGCACGATGGGGGTTACGGTCCGCGCTCCGGTTTCAATCGGACAAGATAACGTCATGCGTCGCCTGAGGCGCGAGTAGCGGGAGTCGGCATGGGCCAGAGCACGGACGCAGAGGCACGGACCAGAGCACCCTTTCAGCCAATCGCGGCCTGGTCGTCGCGGTGCGCGGCAGCGTCGTGGATCTGCGCTTCGATGCGCATCTGCCGCCGATCTATCGGCTGCTGCGCGCGGGGTCGGAAGGCCAGATCCGCATCGAGGTGCTGACGCAGTTGGATGCCCAGCATGTGCGCGGAATCGCCCTGACACCGACGCAGGGGCTCGCGCGCGGCATGGGGTGGAGGACAGCGGCGGGCCGCTGATGGCGCCGGTGGGCAAAGGCATCCTCGGGCGCATGTTCGACGTGTTCGGCAACGCCATCGATCGCCAGCCGCCGCCCACCGATATCCAGTGGCGCTCCGTGCATAACGCCCCGCCAGCCCTGGCGCGGCGCTCCACCCAGTCCGAGGTCTTCGAGACCGGGATCAAGCTCATCGATGTGCTGGTCCCGCTGGAGCGCGGCGGCAAGGCGGGGCTGTTCGGCGGGGCGGGCGTGGGCAAGACCGTGCTGCTCACCGAGATGATCCACAACATGATCGGGCATCACGCCGGCGTCAGCCTCTTTTGCGGCATCGGCGAGCGCTGCCGCGAAGGCGAGGAGCTCTACCGCGAGATGAAGGACGCCGGCGTCCTGCCGAACATGGTGATGGTCTTCGGCCAGATGAACGAGCCGCCGGGCAGCCGCTTTCGCGTCGGCCATGCGGCGCTGACGATGGCCGAGTATTTTCGCGACGACGAGCAGCGCGACGTGCTGCTGCTGATCGACAATATCTTCCGCTTCATCCAGGCCGGCATGGAGGTCTCCGGCCTCATGGGTCAGATGCCCTCGCGCCTGGGCTATCAGCCGACCATGGGCACCGAGTTGTCGGGGCTGGAGGAGCGCATCGCCAACACCGATGCCGGCGCCATCACCTCCATCCAGGCGGTCTATGTGCCGGCGGACGATTTCACCGACCCGGCCGCGGTGCATACCTTCTCGCATCTCTCCGCCTCCATCGTGCTCTCGCGCAAACGCGCTGGCGAAGGGCTGTATCCGGCCATCGACCCGCTGCAATCGAGCTCGCGGATGGCCACGCCGGGCATCGTCGGCGAGCGGCATTACGCGCTGGCGCAGGAGATCCGGCGCACCCTCGCTCAATATGCGGAGCTGAAGGACATCATCGCCATGCTCGGCCTGGAGCAGCTCTCGCCGGAGGATCGCAACCTGGTCGCCCGCGCCCGCCGGCTGGAACGCTTTCTCACCCAGCCCTTTTTCACCACCGAGCGCTTTACTGGCCTGACCGGCAAGCTTGTCAGCCTGGCCGATGCGCTCGACGGCTGCGAGCGTATCTTGAACGATGAATTCAAGGACGTGCCCGAGGGTGCGCTTTATATGATTGGGGTGGTGGATGAGGCGAAGGCGAAGGCGAAGGACAACAAGGACAACAAGGACAACAAGGACAACAAGGACAAGAATAAGGACAAGGAGAAGACGGCATGAATCTGAAGGTTTTGTTGCCGTTTCGCGTCTTTGTCGAGGTCGCCGAGGTGATGCGCATCGTCGCCGAGACGCCGAATGGTTCCTTCGGGATTCTGCCGCACCGATTGGACGGTGTCGCGGCGCTGGCGCCTGGGATCCTGATCTACGAAACCGAGGCCGAGGGCGAGGTCTACCTGGCCATGGATGCCGGGGTGCTGGTCAAGACTGGGGCTGAGGTGCTGGTGTCCGTGCGCCGCGCGATCCGCGGCACCGACCTCGGCCAATTGCGCGCCACGGTGGAACAGGAGTTTCTGATCCTGGATGAGCACGAGCAGGAGATGCGCGCGGTGATGGCAAAGCTGGAATCCGGATTTCTGCACCGTTTCGTGAGTCTGCAACATGAATGAGCCTCCTGACAGAAAGTCCTCCGACGCTGGCTCGGACAGGGCCCCGACCCTCGCCGGACAGGTCGGCGACAAGGCCGCGCGCAAGCTCAAGGCACGTCGCAACCCCACGCCGGGGGTCTGGTTCGGCCTCGGCATGATGGGGCTGATCGGCTGGTCGGTGGTGGTGCCGACGCTGCTCGGCGCGGCGCTGGGTCTGTGGCTCGACGAGCAGCATCCGGGCACCCATTCCTGGACGCTGGCGCTGCTGGTGGCCGGGCTCACGCTCGGCTGTTTCAATGCCTGGCATTGGGTCGCCAAGGAAGATCGGGCGATGCGCGAAGAGCAGGAGGATGGCGATGAATGAGACCGCTGAGCCCATTGTTGGAACTGGTGCTGGAACTGGTGCTGGCGGGGTCGCGGGCCTGGTGCTCGGGGCGGTCTTCTTCGGCGGCCTCTGGTGGACGCTGCGCAAGAGCCTCAAGTCCCCGCGGCCTGCGCTGTGGATTCTGGGCAGCCTGCTGGCGCGGATGAGCCTGCTTCTGGTCGGCTTGTATCTGGTCTCCGACGGCCATTGGCAACGCCTGCTGGCCGGTCTCGTCGGCGTCATCTGCGCGCGTTTTCTCGTCCTGCGACTCACCGGCCCAGCCGATCCGACCATCAGACCGTCGCGAAGGAGGTCCAGCCATGCGCCTGAGCCCCGATGAGATCATCTTCTGGGAGTACGGGTTGATCAAGCTCAACGCGACCATCGTCTTCACCTGGGCGCTGATGCTCGTGCTGGTGGTCGGCTCGCTCCTCATCACCTACAAGCTATCCAGGGACCTCACCCGTTCGCGCTGGCAGAACCTGCTGGAGATCCTCGTCACCGGCATCGAAAAGCAGATCGCGGAGGTCGGCCTGCGCGACGCGCGCACCTATCTCGGCTTTCTCGGCACCCTGTTTCTGTTCGTCGCCGCGGCCAGCCTGGCCACCATCATCCCCGGCTATGAGCCGCCGACGGGCTCGCTCTCGACCACGACGGCGCTGGCGCTGTGCGTGCTGGTGGCCGTGCCCTTCTTCGGCATCGCGGACCAGGGACTCGGCGGCTATCTCAAGTCCTACATGGAGCCGACCTTCATGATGCTGCCGTTCAACATCATCAGCGAGGTCTCGCGCACCCTGGCCCTGGCGGTGCGGCTGTTCGGCAACATGATGAGCGGGGCGATGATCATCGCCATCCTGCTCACCATCACACCCTTCATTTTTCCGATCCTCATGACGGCGCTCGGACTGCTCACCGGCCTGGTGCAGGCGTACATCTTCAGCATCCTGGCCGCGGTGTATATCGCCGCTGCCACGCGCACGCGCAAGGCCAAGCCGCAGTCGGCACCCAACCCATGAGATCACTCATCCAACCACCCGAGGACATACCATGGAAAGTTTGACCCTGATCGCGGTGATCTCGATCGTCATGGCCGGCCTCACCACCGGCTTCGGCACCATGGGACCGGCGCTCGCGGAAGGCCGAGCGGTGGCGACCGCACTGACGGCGCTGGCGCAGCAACCCGACGCCTCGGCCACCATCACCCGCACCCTGTTCGTCGGTCTGGCGATGATCGAGTCCACGGCCATCTACTGCTTCGTGGTCTCGATGATCCTGATCTTCGCCAACCCGTTCTGGAACCTCGCCATCGCCCAGGTCGCCGGGAAGTAGGCCATGCTCATCGACTGGTTCACCGTCGGCGCGCAGGTGATCAACTTTCTGGTCCTGGTGTGGTTGCTGAAGCGCTTTCTGTATCGCCCGATCCTCGACGCCATCGACGCGCGCGAGCAGCGAATCGCCGCGGAGCTGGCGGACGCCGACGCGAAACGCGCCGAGGCCAAGCAAGAGCGCGAGACCTTCCAGCACAAGAACCAGGAGTTCGACCAGCAGCGCGCGGCGCTCCTTGCCCAAGCCACGGACGCGGCGAAGGCCGAGCGCGAGCGTCTGCTCGATGAGGCCCGGCAGGCCGCCGACGCCTTGCGTACCAAGCGGCAGGAGGCGTTGCGCCAGGAGGCCGATCAGCTCAATGAGGCCCTTCGGCACCGAGCTCAGCAGGAGGTCTTCGCGATTGCGCGCAAGACGCTGAAGGATCTCGCCGGGGCGAGTCTGGAAGAGCGTCTGGTCGCGGTGTTCATCGAGCGCCTGCGGGCAATGGATGGCAAGGCGCACGCCGTGCTCGCCGAGGCACTGAAGACGGCGTCCGACCCGGTGCGGGTGCGCAGCGCGTTTGAGCTGTCCGCGGCGCAGCGGGCGGCGATTCAGGAGGCGCTCAACAGCGCTTTTGCAACTGAGGTTCCGGTCCAGTTCGACGCTGGGCCGGATCTGGTTGGCGGGATCGAGTTGACCGTGAATGGTCAACAGATCGGCTGGAGCATTGCGGATTATCTGAGGTCGCTGGAGCAGGGGGTTGGGGATCTGCTCAAGGAGCAGCGTGGTACTCTCAAAAACTGAATGACTTCAAACCCATAAAGCCCCAACCCATGCCACAACCCCTCCAAACCCTCTTCGACCAAACCTTTGCCGCCATCGGCCAGGCAAGAGACAGCTTCACGCCTCAACTCAAGCCCCACGAGATCGGCACCATCGCCAGCGTCTCCACCGGCATCGCCAAGGTCTCCGGTCTGCCCAGCGTCGGCTTCGAGGAACTGCTCGCGTTTCCCGGCGAGGTGTTCGGCATCGCCTTCAACCTGGACGCGGACGAGATCGGCGTCGTGCTGCTCGGCGACTACTGGCAATTGCACGCCGGCGATGCGGTCGAGCGCACCGGCCGGGTCATGGACGTGGCGGTCGGCGATGGCCTGCTGGGGCGCGTGATCGACCCGCTGGGACGACCGCTCGATGGCCTGGGGCCGCTGTCCACCAGCAAGCGCTTGCCGATCGAACGCCCCGCCACGGCCATCATGGACCGCGCGCCGGTCACCGTTCCGCTGCAGACGGGGCTCAAGGTCATCGACGCCTTGATCCCGATCGGGCGCGGCCAGCGCGAGCTGATCCTCGGTGATCGCCAGACCGGCAAGACGGCCATTGCGATCGACACCATCCTCAACCAGCGCGGCAAGGATGTCCTGTGCGTCTATTGCGCCATCGGCCAGCGCGCGTCCGCCATCGCCAAGACGCTGGCGACCTTGCGGGAACAGGGCGCGCTGGACTACACCCTGGTCGTCGTGACCGAGGGCAACGACTCGCCGGGGCTCACCTACATCGCCCCCTATGCCGCGACCAGCATCGCCGAGCATTTCATGGAGCAAGGCCGCGATGTGCTGATCGTCTATGACGACCTCACCCACCATGCCCGCGCCTATCGCGAGCTGTCGCTGTTGCTGCGCCGCCCGCCCGGTCGCGAGGCCTTCCCCGGCGATATCTTCTACATCCACTCGCGCCTGCTGGAGCGCGCCACGCACCTGCGCAAAGACCTTGGCGGGGGCTCGCTCACCGCGCTGCCCATCATCGAGACCGAGGCGCAGAACCTCTCCGCCTACATCCCGACCAATCTCATCTCCATCACCGACGGGCAGATCTACCTCTCGCCGTCGCTGTTCGAATTGGGCGTGCTGCCCGCGGTCGATGTCGGCCAATCCGTCTCGCGCGTCGGCGGCAAGGCGCAGCGGGCCGCCTACCGCGCGGTGGCGGGCGATCTGAAGCTGGCCTATGCGCAGTTCGAGGAGCTCGAGACCTTCGCCCGCTTCGGTGCCCGCGTGGATGAAGACACCCGCCAGCGCATCGCGCATGGGCGGCGCATCCGCGCCTGTCTCAAGCAGCCGGAATTCGCCCCGGTGTCCATGCCCGCGCAGATCGCCATCCTGCTGGCCCTGACCGCCGGGCTCTTCGACGCGGTGCCGCTTGAGCGGATGCCCGACGCCGAGCAGGCGGTGCAGGAGGCGGCGGCGGAGATCCCGGAGGATCTGATCGAACGCTTGGTGACCGCCGATTCTCTGAGCGATGCGGATCGTCAGACCATCGTCGAGATCGGGCGCGGGGCGCTCGCCGGGTTCCAGCCCCAGCCTGACTCTGAGCCCGAGCCCGAGCCCGAAGGGTAGCGCGACTGGATGGCGACGGAATCCAGGCTAAGCTTAAAGCAGCAGGCGCACGCGCCGGCGACATCACGAAAGGATCGCAGAGCATGATCACGAAACTCCGCCATGGGTGGCAATCGATGCGGTCGAGCTTCTGGTTCGTCCCCACCCTGATGGTGGTGGATACCGTGGTGCTGGCGATCCTCCTGATCACCCTGGACAACGAGCGTCGATCTGCAGCTGGCCGGGCGCTGGCCGCTGCTCTTCGACGCCGGCGCGGCCGGCGCCCGTGGTCTGCTGACGACCGTCGCCAGCTCCATGATCACGGTGGCCGGGCTGGTGTTCTCGATCACCCTCGTGGCCCTCTCGCTGACCTCCAGTCAGTACACCTCGCGCGTCATTCGCAACTTCATGCGCGACCGCGTCAACCAGTTGGTCCTCGGCGTCTTCCTCGGCATCTTCGCCTACTGCCTGGTGGTCCTGCGGACGATTCGCGGGGGTGACGAAGGGGCCTTCGTCCCGACGCTGGCGGTACTGGTCGGACTGCTGCTCGCCTTCGTCGGCATCGCGGTGCTGATCCACTTCATCCATCACATTGCGACCAGCATCCAGGCGTCGAGCATCGTTGCCACGGCCGCACAGGAGACCCTCGCGGCCGTGGATCATCTGTTTTCCGAGCCGTTGGGAGACGATGA
>CAVOGV010000012.1:0-180675 GCA_963695445.1 uncultured Gammaproteobacteria bacterium
GGTTGCAATGAAGTTCGTTGACCTTCAATCCTATCGATCTCAGCATTTTGGAGTATGTCCCGATGCGCGCCATCGAGCTTGAGGCTACCGTCGAACAACACAGCATCCGCGTGCCGGAGACCATCCGGACGGGACCCATCTGCGCGTCCTGTTGCTGATCGATGATCCTCCAGTCAGTGCCGCTGGTAATGGCAATGATCTGAAGCACCTGCTGGCCGGACTGACAGAAGGCCTCAGCGACGAGGATTTGTGTCGTCCCCGGGATCTTGGTCGGAGCGATCCAGAATGGGCTTCCTGATCGACACCAACATCCTGTCCGAAGTGCAGAAGGGCGATCGTGGCGATCCAGGCGTCCGCGCTTGGTACGACGCGGTCGATCCGCGCGAACTCTATCTTTCCGTGTTGGTGCTTGGTGAGGTGCGCCAGGGCATCGAGCGCCTGCGTCGCCGTGATCCGATCCAGGCGGAGCGATTGGCGGAACGGCTCGCCTTGATCAAGGCGGGCTTTGTCGATCGAATCCTGCCGGTCTCAACCGCTGTGGCGGAGCGCTGGGGTCACAATAACGTCCCGGACGCGCTGCCGGTGATCGATGGCTTACTGGCCGCGACTGCACAAGTTCATGGATTGACGCTAGTGACCCGGAATGTGAAGGATGTCGAGCGCAGTGGGGTGTCGTTGCTCAATCCGTTCTCCGACGCAACAACGCGGTGACCATCCGCCGCTTCTCCTCCCGCACCCACCAGCTCGACCAGAGCTTCCTGGCCGAGCAGCTCAAAGACGCGCGCAGCTATCGGCGCATCGCCGGCTACTTCACCAGCTCCCTGTTCGAGATCGCCCACGAGTGGCTGGAGCCGATCCCGGACGTGCGCATCGTCTGCAACGTGGACCTGGCGCCGGAGGACCTGAAGGTGGCCCAGTTGCGCGAGGCGCGCATGCTCGGGCGCTGGAACGAGCGCTCCATCGAGGCGGAGTCCCTGCTCAACCGCGACGCGCTACCAGCGCCTGGATGCCTTCCTGGCCAAGCGCGGTCAGGTGATTCGCGTGGCGCCGGACAGCGTCTGCGGCTTCGTGCACGGCAAGGCCGGCGTCATCGAGCGCGCCGACGGGCGCAAGCTCGGCTTTATCGGCTCGATGAACGAGACCCGCCACGGCTGGCAGCGGCACTACGAGATCCTGTGGCAGGACGACTCGCCCGAGGGCGTGGCCTGGATCGAGGCCGAGTTCGAGTACCTGTGGAACGCGGCGCGCCCGCTGCCGGAGGCGGTCTGCCGCGAGGTCGCCCGCCGCGGCCGGCGCGTCGAGGTGCAACTCCCCGACCTCGACAGCGAGGAGACGCTGACGCCGGCGGCGCTGATCGAATCGCCGCTGTATCGCGAGGGCATGGCCCTGCAACCCTGGCAGCAGGGCTTCGTCACCGAGTGCCTGCGCCATTACAACGACCACGGGCAGGTGCGGCTGCTGCTGGCCGATGAGGTCGGGCTGGGCAAGACACTGTCGCTCGGCACCGCGGCGCTGACCCTGTGCCTGCTCGCGGAGAAGACGCGCAAACGGCGCAAGCCCATCGTGATCTTCGCCCCGGCGACCCTGTGCGAGCAGTGGCAGACCGAGATGCTCGACAAGCTCGGCATCCCCTGCGCGCGCTGGCACTCCAGCCGCAAGGTCTGGCTCGACCCGGAGGAGCGGGCGATCTCGCCGAGCGGACCGGAGCACATCGCGCGCTGTCCGCTGCGTATCGGCATCGTCTCCACCGGGCTGATGGTGCAGCCGTCGCGGGAGAAGGAGGTCTTGGCCGGCATCAGCTTCTCGCTGGTCATCCTCGATGAGGCGCACAAGGCACGCTCGCGGCAGGGCTACGGCCCGGATGCCGGCGAGCCGAATGCATTGCTGGCCTTTATGCTCGCCGTCGCCGATCGGGCCGAGCATGTCTTGCTCGGCACCGCGACACCGATCCAGACCAAGCCCGAGGATCTGTGGGACCTGGTGCGGGTGCTGCATCGCGGCAGCACCGGGTTCGTGCTCGGCAACGACCTCTCGCCCTGGCATGACCCCGAGCGCGTGCTGCCGATCCTGTGCGGCGAGGAGCGGGTCGACGGGCTCGATTACGGCTGGCGGCTGCTGCGCTCGCCGCTGCCGACCATGGCCTCCAGCAATGAGCCGAATGCGCGGCGGTTGTTCCGCAACCTGCGCGAAGAACTCGACATGGCACCGGCGGCGCACCTGGCCGGCGCGCTGAGCGATCTACCGCTGGACCTGCGCGACGACCTGGAGACCGAACTGGAGCGCGACATCGACGGCGCGACCTTCTTCCAGCGCGAGAATCCCTTCGTGCGCCATGTGGTGCTGCGCAAGCGCACGACGCTGGAGGAGCGCGGCCTGCTGGAACGCATCGCCGTCCATGTCCACCCCGATCGCGGCCTGGTGCAGGCGCCACATCGGTTCAACGCATTGTTCCAGGACGATGCGCTGCGCACCACGCCGGACTTCGATCGCGCCTACGAGGAAGCGCGCGCCTTCGGCCGCGTCCTGGCCAAGCGCGGCAAGGGCGGCGGGTTCATGCGCAATCTGATGGAGCAGCGCGTCTGCTCCAGCAGCGTCGCCGGTCTCAGTACCGCGCAGACCCTGCTGGCCGGGCGTGAGGTGCAGGAAGAGACGGAAGACCTCGATCTGGAATTGGCCATACAGACCGATGCGGAGCGCGCGGCGCTGGCGAGCCTGATCACGGCGCTCGAAGGCATGGACGATGATCCGAAGCTCGCCGCGATCCGCTTCTACCTCAAAGACGAGGGCTGGCTGGCGCTCGGCTGCATCATCTTCAGCCAGTATTACGACACCGCGCGCTGGGTGGCCGATGCGCTGGCTGCCGAATTGCCGGAGCAGACCATCGGCCTCTACGCCGGCGCCGATCGCAGTCGGCTCTATCGCGACGGCCAGGCGGTCGGCATCGACCGTGAGGCACTCAAACGCATGGTCGCGGATCGCGAGGTGCGCCTGATGGTGGCCACCGATGCCGCCTGCGAGGGCCTGAACCTGCAAACGCTCGGCACGCTGATCAACGTCGATCTGCCCTGGAACCCGACCCGCCTGGAGCAGCGCATCGGGCGCATCAAACGCTTCGGCCAGGCACGCCCGGCGGTGGACATGCTGAACCTGGTGCACCAGGGCACGGTGGACGAGAAGGTCTATGCGCGCCTGTCCGAGCGCATGCGCAACCGCTACGACCTGTTCGGCGGTCTGCCCGACACCATCCGCGACGATTGGATCGACGACCTGGAAACCCTGGGCGAGCGGATGGACCAGTACATCGAGGAGCGCCGCCAGGCGACCGGCTTCGACCTGCGCTACAACAGCAGCATCACGCCCAGCGACGCGGCCTGGCGCGATTGCGCGACCGTGCTGTCACGCCGGGATGTGGAGAATCTGATGCGGCAGGGATGGAGTGGATGATTTCAACAAGATGACCAACGACCAGATCCAGGACGGCGACATCATCCTCGTCGAGCAGCGCCAGACGGCGGAGAACGGCGAGACCGTGGTGGCGCTGATCAACGGCGAGCGGGTGACGCTGAAGCGCTTCTACGTCGAGCCTGACGGCATCCGTCTGCAGCCCGCCAATCCGGAGATGGAGCCGATCTATCTCGGCCATGACGAGCTCGAGATCCTCGGCATCGTCACCGGGGTAGTGCGGATGACCGACTGACAGCGGCACGCACTGATCAGCCATGCACAGCGTCAGCCTCGACATCGACGCCCCTGCCAGGCGTCGCCTGGCGTCTGCTGATCGACACCGCCGAATGGCCGCGCTGGGGGCCGAGCGTGCGCGCAGTGGAAGCCCCGCAACGTCTGATCGGCCCCGGCATGCGCGGGCGCGTGCAGACCACGCTCGGCCTCTGGCTCCCGTTCGAGATCACCGATTGGCAACCCGGCGAGGCATGGGCCTGGCGGGTCGCCGGCATCGAGGCCACCGGCCACCGTGTCGAACGCCTCGGCGCCGAGCGCTGTCGCGTCAGCTTCCTCGTCCCGCGCTGGGCGCCGCTGTATCGTCCCATCTGCGCCAGCGCATTGCGCAAGATCGCTGAGCGCGCGAAGGCCGCGGACATCGGCTGATCCGGACGTCGCTGACTGACCACACCTCTGACTCGCAGTCCTTCGCCGCAGCGCGACTGTGCACTTGGATTATAGGTGGGCGCCCCGACTGATAGGCGCTGTCGAAATCACGGAGACCACAAGCGCCATGTTCAAGTTAAAGCCCCTCATTAAATCCGCGATCGCCTTCTGTGCGGCCCTGTTCATGGTCGCCTGCGGTGCCGAGACCGGACCCAACCCTGTCCGCCCCGGATGCCCTCGCCAAGTCGCGTGCTGGCGAGATCACGCTCGTCGACATCCGTACGCCGCAGGAGTGGCGCCAAACCGGTATCGCAGCGGGGGCGCTCACCATCGATATGACACGGAAGACCTTCGTCGAGGAAATTCTGCGTGCCGTGGACGGCGATAAGGACGCCCCGATTGCGATCATCTGTCGCACCGGCAACCGCACCACCTACACCCAGAAGGCGTTGCAAGAGATCGGCTTCACGAACGTCTACAACGTCAAAGAAGGGATGGCCGGCAGCGGCGCGGGTCCCGGTTGGGTGCGGCGTGGTCTACCCTTGGAACGCTGTCAGACGTGTTGACTCCTCGCCCGACGCAGAGCAGGCTTGCTCGGGCGGACAACACCACCTTCGTCTTGACGGCGCCGATGAATGAGCGGCAGGAGCAGCCATGACCATCAAGCAGGTCATCACCGAGGGCGAGAAGCCGGTCAAGGTCTGGACCGATGAGATCGACCCGCTCTCGCGCACGCAGCTCGTCAACCTCTCCAAGCTGCCTTTCATCCACCGCCACGTCGCCGCGATGCCCGACGTGCACGTCGGCATCGGCGCCACCATCGGCACCGTGATCGCCACCGACCGCGCCATCATCCCGGCCGCGGTCGGCGTCGACATCGGCTGCGGCATGGCTCGCCGCGCGACTGTCGCTGACCGCGAAGCAGATCGACGAGCGGGTGTTGAAGAAGGTGTTCGACCAGATCAGCCGCGACGTGCCGGTCGGGCGCTCGCAGCACAAGGACGAGCGCGCGCTGACCGACGCGGCCAAGCCCTTCGCCGCGCCGCTCGCGGCGATGACCGACAAGCACCCGCAGTTGCTCAAGGCCTTCGGGCGCTTTTCCAAGTGGGTCAACCAGATCGGCACGCTGGGCGGCGGCAATCATTTCATCGAGGTCTGCCTCGACGAATCCGGCCGGGTGTGGGTGATGCTGCACTCGGGCAGCCGTGGCATCGGCAACGCCATCGGCCATTACTTCATCGAGCTCGCGCGGCGCGACATGGAGCGCTGGATGATCCAGCTGCCGGATCGCGATCTGGCCTATCTCGCCGAGGGGACCGAGCACTTCGACGACTACGTTGCCGCCGTCTCCTGGGCGCAGGACTATGCGCGCGAGAATCGCGAGCAGATGATGCGATCTGGTGCTGGCCGCGCTCGCGCGGCATCTGCCGGCGTTCTCGGTCACCGACGAGGTGGTGAACTGTCACCACAACTATGTCGAGCGGAGAATCACTACGGCGCCAACGTCTGGGTCACCCGCAAGGGCGCGATCCGGGCGCGCGAGGGCGATCTCGGCATCATCCCGGGCAGCATGGGCGCGCGCAGCTACATCGTGCGCGGCAAGGGCAACCCCGAGAGCTTCTCCTCCTGCGCCCATGGCGCCGGGCGGCGCATGAGCCGCACCGCGGCCGAGAAGCAGTTCACGCCGGCGGATCTGGCCCAGCAGACCGAAGGCGTCATCTGCCGCAAGGACAAGGGCGTGCTCGACGAGATCCCAGGCGCCTACAAGGACATCGACCAGGTCATGGCCAATCAGGCGGACCTGGTGGATGTGGTGCATACCCTCAAGCAGGTCGTGTGCGTGAAGGGTTGAGCGGCGCTTCCAGAGCGACGCGCCAAAGACAAAACTGGTGCGTCAGAATCCATGCGCGAACAATGATCAGTGCGCCAGCCATTCCGCGGCGTTAAGGGCGTGATCCTACCCTTGATTCGCATCAAAGACGATCGCAACAGGCCTTGTTATCACATGCTGGTAGGCGACAAGCACGGGGCTGTGGTGAGGCCCCGATGCAAATCGCGGCAATCCGACCGATGGAGGATTCGCAGATGGTCAAGGTCAAGGTCTACATGCGCGCGACCGGTGAACCGCTGAAGCGCACGCCGATCGCATTGGAGTTGGATCCGGACGCACAACGCACGCCTGAGATCGCAACCGACCGAGACGGCGAGGCCTGCTTTGCCACCACCGCCGAGAGCGGCAAAGTACTGGTCTCCGGTATCGAACGCTATCACGGCAAGCTTCGCGGCGAGATCGAGATCGGACTGTGGTCGATCACCGAGCAAGAGGACAGCTCCGCCGGCAATCTTGGCGAGTTTCCGAGTGGCAGCAACGCCTATGCCGATATGCCGACGCGTACCTTGGTGGTTGGCGAACGTCTGGTCGAGACCGACAGCGAGGGCTACCTCGTGAATCCGTCGGACTGGTCGGAAGACTTCGTTCGCGCCCAGGCCGCGGCGGAGGGGCTGACGCTGCAGCCGCAGCACTGGGCGGTGATCCGTTACCTGCGCGACCATTTTCGTCGCCGGGGCATCCAGGCATCGGTGCGCGACATGATCAAGCATTTTCGCGCCGAATGGGGCCCCGAGGCGGGCAGCAGTGCGGCGCTGCATCGGCTATTTCCCCAGGGCGGTCCGCAAAAACAGGGCAATCGGTTGGCGGGCCTGCTGCGCACCAAGGGCGAGCACTGAGCCGATTTTCGCCTCCAGCGCCAAGGATGGCTAAACGCGGCGGCACTGTGGAATGTCGGCTCCAGGCCCTTCGAACTTAGCCCTTCGGCGGACAAGCGCGGTTCGACTGCTTCGGCGTTCGGACCTGCCTTGACGTAACATTCCCAGACGGAACAATCTCAATCATGAAGCCGGGAGATCTCCGTGCGCAGCCTCGAACCCGAGGCGGTTAAACTCGCGGTCTCGAACGTCAACCGCTTTGCGGCACTCAGCTCGGCCCGCGCGAGGTCGCTGCGGGGCTCGCACCTCCCCGCTGCACGAACCGCGCGCCAGCAGGCCCAACACAGGCCGCGAAAACACCGAGAACCCGCCCTATGAACCTGACTTACAGTACCGCCAGTGACTCGATCCCGCACTGGATCGACGGCCGGCCGCATCCGGCCACCGGTGAACGCGTCGGCGAGGTCTTCGACCCGGCGCTGGGCGTCGTCGCCCGCAGGGTCGGGCTCGCCTCCGAGACCGATGTCGAGGCGGCGGTCGCCAGCGCCGCGAGGGCGCAGGTCGCCTGGGGTGAGATGGCGCCGCAGCGCCGGGCGCGCGTGTTGTTCAAGCTGCAGGCGTTGGTCGAGCGCCATCGCGATGACCTGGCCCGGCTGATCACGCGCGAGCATGGCAAGACCCTGCCGGACGCCCTCGGCGAGGTGCAGCGCGGCCTGGAGGTGATCGAGTTCGCCTGCGGCGTCCCGCAACTGCTCAAGGGCCAGTTCTCGGACAATGTCGGCGGCGACATCGCCAACTGGAGTCAGCGCATGCCGCTGGGTGTGGTCGCCGGTATCACGCCGTTCAATTTCCCGTTCATGGTGCCGATGTGGATGGCGCCGGTGGCCATCGCCTGCGGCAACAGCTTTATCCTGAAGCCGTCCGAGCGCGATCCGTCGCCGTCGCTGCTGACCGCCGAGCTGTTCCGCGAGGCGGGCCTGCCGGATGGCGTCTTCAACGTGCTGCAGGGCGACAAGGTCGCGGTCGAAGGGCTGCTCGCCCACCCGCAGGTGCAGGCCGTCAGCTTCGTCGGTTCCACGCCCATCGCGCGCTACATCTACGCGACCGCGGCACGGCACGGCAAGCGCGCCCAGGCCCTCGGCGGCGCCAAGAACCACATGGTGGTGATGCCGGATGCCGACCTCGATCAGGCGGCCGATGCCCTGATCGGCGCCGCCTATGGCTCGGCCGGCGAGCGCTGCATGGCCATCTCGGTCGCGGTGGCCGTCGGCTCGATCGCCGACGAGCTGGTGGCCAAGGTCAAGGCGCGTGCCGAGACGCTGAACATCGACGACGGCGAGGCTCCGGGCGCGGACATGGGGCCGATCGTCAGCGCCCAGGCGAAACAGCGCATCGAGGACCATATCGCCAGCGGGGTAGAGCAGGGCGCAAGCCTGGTGCTGGACGGCCGAGGACGGATGGTACCGGGGCGCGAGTCAGGCTTCTTTCTGGGCGCCACGCTGTTCGACCATGTCACCCCGGAGATGACGATCTACCGCGAGGAGATCTTCGGCCCGGTGCTCTGCGTGGTACGCGTCGAAACCCTTGCCGAGGCCGTCGCGCTGACCAACGCGCATCCCTTCGCCAACGGCGTCGCCTGCTACACCCGCGACGGTGCGCACCGCACGGGAGTTCGGGCAACGGATCAAGGTCGGCATGGTCGGCATCAATGTCCCCATTCCCGTGCCCATGGCCTGGCATTCCTTCGGCGGCTGGAAGCAGAGCCTGTTCGGCGATCATCACAGCTACGGCGAGGAAGGCGTGCGCTTCTACACCCGCTACAAGAGCCTCATGCAGCGCTGGCCGGACAGCGGCTCGAAGGGCCCCGAATTTGTCATGCCGGTCAACTGACGCGCTTTCTGACGACGGTAGAGGACCTATGAAGGACTTCGGTACATTCGATTACGTCATCGTCGGCGGCGGCGCGGCCGGCTGCGTGCTGGCCAATCGGCTGTCGGCCGATGCCGATGTCCGCGTGCTGTTGTTGGAAGCCGGTAACGACGAGCGCTGGATCTGGACCAAGATCCCGGTTGGCTACCTGTTCTGCATCGATAACCCGCGCACGGACTGGTGCTATCGCACGGAGCCCGAACCCGGCCTCAATGGTCGCTCCATCGTCTACGCCCGCGGCAAGGGGCTGGGCGGCAGCACGCTGATCAACGCCATGCTCTACTTGCGCGGCCAGACGCGGGACTATGACGAGTGGGCGCGGCTGTGCGGTGACGACGGCTGGTCCTGGCGCGCGGTATTGCCCCTGTTCAAGGACGTCGAGGACTCTTGGCGCGGCGTCAACGACCACCACGGTGCCGGCGGCGAGTGGCGAGTCGAGCGGCAACGGCTGTCCTGGGACATTCTCCAGCGCTTCGCCGAGGCCGCAACCCAGGCCGGCATCCCCGCGAGCGCGGACTTCAATGGCGGCGACAATCTCGGCGTCGGCCACTTCGAGGTGAACCAAAAGCGCGGCACGCGCTGGAGTGCCGTGCGCGGCTTTCTCGATCCGGTGCGTTCGCGGCCGAACCTTGAGATCGTCACCGGCGCGCTGTCGGATCGGTTGCTGTTCGACGGTCATCGGGTGCAGGGCATCGAATTTGTTCAGGCCGGCGAGCGTTGCCGGGTCGGCGCCCGCATCGAGACCCTGCTAGCCGCCGGCTCGATCGGCTCGCCCGCCATCCTGCAGCGCTCCGGCATCGGCGACCCCGAGTTGCTGCGGCGCCTGGGCATACCGGTAGCGCAAGCGCTTGAGGGGGTCGGTAGAAACCTGCAGGATCATCTGCAACTGCGCAGCATCTACAAGGTGCAGGGCATCAAGACCCTGAATCAAAGCGCCAACAGCCTCTGGGGCAAGGCGATGATGGGCCTTGAATACGCGCTGTTTCGGCGCGGTCCGCTGACGATGGCGCCGAGCCAGCTCGGCCTGTTCGCGCGCTCCAGCCCCGAGGTCGAGACCCCGGACCTGGAGTATCACGTGCAGCCGCTGTCGTTGGACCGGTTCGGCGAACCGCTGCATCGCTTCCCCGCCTTTACCGCCAGCGTCTGCGATCTGCGCCCGCGGTCGCGCGGCAAGGTCGAGATTCGCGACCCTAACCCAAACAGCGCTCCGCTGATCGCGCCCAACTATCTGTGCGACCCTGCCGACCGCCGTAAGGCCGCGGTTGCGCTGCGCCTGACCCGGCACATCGTCGCGCAGCCGGCGCTGGCGCCGTTTCAACCAAGCGAATATCTACCCGGCGCCGACTGCCGCAGCGACGAGGAACTGGCCGTTGCCGCGGGCAACGTCGGCACCACTATCTTCCACCCGGTCGGCACCTGCCGAATGGGCCGTGCGGACGACCCGACCACGGTCTGCGACTCCCGGCTGCGCGTGCACGGCCTGCAGGGTCTGCGCGTGGTCGACGCCTCCATCATGCCGAGTATCACGTCCGGCAACACCAGCTCGCCGACGATCATGATCGCCGTCCGCGGGGCTCAGATGATACGAGAGGACATGGTAAACCTCCGGTCAAGCTAGCCGTGAATGCTGGAGGCGGGCGTCACACTGATCGGGCCGTTGGATGAACCGAGACCGCATGGCGGCGCCCGCGGCCGTGGTCGCGAGGCGGTTGATGCCGTCCTGCTCCACTCGATTTAAAGACTAGCGCGCCATTACGCAGCAACCGTGCAGGCCCGGTGCAAAGACGGCGCAAGCCGTCGCTAACTCGGCACCGGCCGAAGGCCGAATCCTGGCGTGGTCGGTGCACGACGGCGGCGGAGTCCCTCTTTGGCAACCGGAGGCGGGCGCTTGCCATATCCTCAGCCGCCTGGCGGGCTCCGACCCTGCCTGGTGGCCGCGGGTGATTGCTCCCCCGCGGCTTCCACAGATCCGGACGTGCCCAATTCGAGCCCGGCTGCTTGCCTGTCGCGAAGAGAAGGACTAGCTTTACCTCGGCTTACCAACGCGAGGCAGAGACCGTAATGGAGACCCTCCGCTTATCAACCAACGGCCAAGTCGTGATACCGAAAGTGATACGCACGCGCCATCCCTGGGATGTGGGCACCGAACTGGTGATCGAAGACCTGGGGGATTCTGTCGTGTTGCGCTCGGTCAAGTCCTTTCCGCCCACGGAGGTCGAAGATGGGCTTGGCTGCACCGGTTATCGTGGGCCTGCGCTGTCGATCGAGGAGATGGACGAGGCCGTTTCCGAGGGCGTCCGTTATCGCTGGCAGAAGGACGAATGATTGCCGTCGACACCAACGTTCTGCTCCGGTATGTCACCAGCGATGATCCGGAGCAGGCGCGCAAGGCGGTGGCATTGCTTGCCCAAGAGGAGATCGTGCTCCTCTTTGATCGGCGTTTCGCCAACCGTAGGCGTCAGGAAGGACTATCGGTGGAACTGGTCTGAAGCCGGTCATGCTGGGCGAGGGCATCTTGGGTTAGCTGACCACCGGCTAGCTCAAACGGTTTGGCTCCAGGGAGGAAGACCACGTTCACGCTTAGTTGATGGGGGGCTGTAGACGGTCGTGCGCAGAAGCACTCCCTTTTTCTTGACGATCGCCTGCTCGGTCATGGTGCGGATTTTGGTCGTGTCGTCGTAGCTATCCTCGATCTCTTCGTACTCTAGCTTCATGATCCACCTCGATGGTCAGAGGGGTACGCAAAACTTCAGTCCTTTAGGGGCAAGTTGCCACGTACGACGGTTGGTATCGGGGATGAAGACGCGCGGGGAGTAGGGTGGCCGACCGGAGGTCGACGCTCCGGCGGAGCAGCGGCGTCCTTGGGACCGCCGACTTCTAGTCGGCCCAGTGTCAGCTGGGCGATTCGGGGTTGGCGCGGCCCCGCTGGTTTGCTGTAGGTCCTCAAGGGTGCTAGGGCGGGGGTGGAGTCCGCGCGAGACGGAACTGGTTGCCTTCAGCAGTCGGCCACGAAGAGACATCGCCCTTCGGCTGCCATTGGCGGCTGTGCTTCGCAGACTAGGCATTGGATGATCCCGTATCCCGGTGGATTGGCCCGTTCCCAGCTCCCGCGGCGCCGCCTACAACCAGGTCTGATCGAAACCCCGAAACGAGCCGGCGACCACCGCCACGCCGACCAGTTCCATTGCTGCGGTCGGCCGGCGGTAGTTCGCGGTCGTAAACGGCGCCGGAAGGTAACCCTGATTCGCGACCAGCGGAAAACGCGGGTAGATGATGTGCAGCTGGCGTCGAAAATCGCCATGGCTCGAATAGAGCCCCGACAGCGAGCCTAAATCGCAGCCTCCGACGGGATATGCGCTATGGGCTTGGATCCTGGCTGATTCCGGTGATAAAGCTCACGAAGTCGGTCTTGTGCTTCGCCACCACATCCGATGGGCCATAGAGTTGCGGGTACAGATTGCCGCGCGGCGTCTCCACCACCCCGGCCAGCAGGGTTCGGTTCGGCAACGCATCGCCAACCGGTCCAACGCCGACGCCGCGGGCATAGCTGCCGGTCAGTTCCACCAGCGTCGCCGGCAAGTTGCCGGTCAGCGGCGTGATGACGGGTTCAACCGGACCGTCGCCCGAACTGAATTGGGATGCCCAACGCGACACGTTGGCGTCGAGGCTGCCGCCCTGGCCGGGGCCAAAGTAGTAGACCACGAGTTCCGCGGCGCCTGCCTCGTCGGCTGCAGGCACCGTGAACTGCAGCAGCCGCATGCCGCTGCTCGGTTCGCTGGCGATCCAGTCCGCCGGCACCTCGCTGGTCATGTCGAGGAAGGACACCGACTGGCCATCTGCCAGGCAGGGGCTGGCGGTTAGCGCCAGAAAGAGCATCAACAGAGTGCGTGCTGGGGACATGCTGGACTCCAGGGGTGAGGACGGCTAGGTCAGCAGTCAGCGTAGCAGATGGAGACCAGTGATGCCGATGTGACAGAAGCTGTCGTTGTCTGTCGCCCGACGTTGGGCGGAACTCGCTGTACGCCTGCACGAGTGCACCTGCGTCACCACCGACGACCTGGTGTTGGCGGCGCTGCATGAAGCCACCACCTGGCGGTCGGCGCTCCCGCAAGCGGAAGGTACACTGCGGAACGTGCAGCGTGAGCTGCTGGTGCAGCGGGTCGGCTGCACACGCGTCAAGATCAGCCGGGCGCTGTCGCGACCCGTCGCCGGTGGCCAGGTTCGCCTCGAAGGTCGGCGCATCTTCCCTGCTTGACTATCAGGGACGCGGCTGCGGTTCATCCCTGCCGGATCACGTTTGACGAATCACGCCGGCGACGATGCCGAGGATCTGCAGCTCCTCGTGGCGCAGATAGATCGGCGCCATGTCCGGATTGGCCGGCTGCAGCCGGATACCGCTTGGCTCGACGAAGAAGCGCTTCAGCGTCACCCGCTCACCGTTGATCATCGCGACCACCGATTCGCCGTTCTCGGCGGTCTCGCGTCGCTCGACGATGATGATGTCGCCATCCTGGATCTGATCGTCGATCATGGAGTGTCCGCGCACCCGCAGCGCATAGCTGTTCTTGATCAGCCGTCGGTGTAGCAGATGCCGTGGCACCTGGACGGTCTCATGATCCTCCGGCGTCTCGATTGGCTGACCGGCGGTGACATAGCCGAGCAATGGCAGTTCAATGCCGGTTTCCACCGCCAGGTCCAGCGGCTCCAGCGCCGGATCCCAGGTCGGGCGGCTGCGTTTCGGACAAAGGTAGGCGACGGTCGACATCGGCAGGTCCTCAGAGCAGGTGGCCGTGCAACCCGGCACGGTTGGGTTGTTCTCTTCTTGTTCTCCATGAGCGTAGCATAGACGAGGAGAACAAACAGGAAACACGCCCTATGACCCTGACGCGACGACAACAGGAAATCCTCGACCGGCTGCGCAGGCGCGACGCCGCCGGTGAGCCGCCCCCGACCTTGGATGAACTCTGTGCGCTGCTCGGCCTGCGCTCGCGGGGCTCGCTGCACAAGCACATTCAGGCGTTGGTCGCTGCCGGATTGGTGGAACCGCTGAATGGCCAGCATCGTGGCGTTCGCCTGGTACCACAGTCGCAGCCAGACCCGACCGAGACCCAGACCAGGAGCGCGACGATCTGCTGCCGCTGTTGGGCAGGATCGCCGCCGGCCGTCCCATCGAGGCTATCGCCCAGCCCGAGCAGATCGAGGTGCCATCGCACCTGCGCACCAGCCGGCCATGCTACGTTTTACAGGTCGCAGGCGATTCCCTCTGTGAGGCCGGAATCCTTGATGGCGACTATGTCGTCATCGAACAGCGCGATCATGCCCGCAACGGCGAGATCGTCGTCGCGCTCATCCGCGGCGAGGAGGTGACTCTCAAGCGGATCATGCAGGAACCTGGCCGCGTGCTGCTCTATCCCGAGAACAGCGCGATGCAAGCGATGGAGTATCAACCCGACGAGGTGCAGATTCAGGGTGTGTTGGTGGGACAGATGCGGGCCTATCGATGACTGGACGCCGGTGGGGTTCAAACGTCATTCCGGGGATCGTGGCAGCCACACGGATGGTTCGGGCGCCGTCAGCCGCGTCCGTTGCCGCGTCACAGCCGGGCTGTGCCTTAGAGTCCTTCGAAGTCGAGACAGCGAGACTGCACAAGACGCCCAGGAAGGTCTGAACGCCTTTCAGTGCCGAAAACCCAATCTGCGCGGTTTTCTCGAGGCCAATACACTACTTTACATAATATACATTATGCGCATATTTGGACATTCGGATGCAAGCCTCGGTCGCCGGTGCTGACGGCGATGCGCGGTGACCGTTTTCGGACGCAGCCACCCTGCCGGCTCGGCACCAAAGCCAAAGCCCCGGACTTCCTCATCGCGCCTCTTCCTTTTCCTACTGCCCACGCGACGATACTGCGCCGAGCCGCACCATTCAGCAGCCGGCGGACGGTGAGGTCGTAGGCCCAAACCTCCGTTATCGAAGCTGGTACGGGAGATCGAGGCGCGCTTCGAGACCGTCCGAGAGCATCCGGAGATCGGGCCGCGTCGGGATCGATTGGCCGAAGGCCTCCGCGTCCACTTCCATCGGTCCTCCGCCAGCAAGCCTCAGTTCGCCGCGCTGACGGCAAAGAGCGATCAGCGATGATCGTATCTGGCGCCGGCCGTTGCGCTGCCCCCCAATCATCGCCGCCTTCGCGGGCTTCGTCCCCAGCTCGCCTCTTCTTTGTCCTACCACCAAAGCAGCGCTGTAGCGCCAGGCTTCCAGCACTAACCTTCCCTGGGGCGAAGGATAATCGAGCGCCGGCGCATCAGCATGCTCATCACTGGCGCTTCAATCTGTGCGCTCCTTCACTGCGCGGCGTAAACGGCGCTGTAGACTAGATAACGAACGCTCGTGAATGCTTTGCCCGCTCCGGCGACACAGGAGTAGGTTTTAGGTTTGAGGGCGCCGAACCGTTGCGGCCGGCTGCTTCCAGCGCGGCGGCTGCTGCACGGATTATCGACTCGAGGAGGAAATCATGCGCCGAGACGGTAGCCCTGTCGTACTTTTCCTGTCAGCGGTACCGCCGGGCGCGACCCGGAAGGAGCTCAAGCAATTCGTTCGCCAAGGGCTGGTGGAAGCTGGTTATCGCGGCTTTGGGCTGTTGCTGGCGATCTCCCGTTGCTCTATTTTCCGTCTGACAGACCCCGTGACTGGCAAGAGCGAATGCCATGCGCTGGTCCAGATCAAGCCGGCAAGCGTTGCTCTAAAGGCCATCCCTGCCCTAAACGGCAAAAAGCTGAAAGGCGCGAAAATGGCCGTCAGGCGTTACTATCAGCGCGGGAGCATCGGCTACTCGTACGCGTCGCCCCGCTGTCTACAGGAGCGCCGGCGGGCTGCACTCATGATTGAACTCATCGATTCGTGACGCCCGTGAATGGCGGCGTGATGTCTATGATCACTGCCGCTAGTTCGAGGCATGCAACGCCTTCTGCATCTGTAACCGGCTTGGCCATACCGATGGCAGCTTGACGTCGCGCACGGCCTCGCGGAAAGTGCCGGGTCAGTTCTTCGACGCCAATGGGTTTGGGTTGATGTTTCAACTGGACCGGATTACCAAATGCTACGGCTCGACGGCGGCACTGGATGCAGTGACGTTGACGGTCGAGCCGGGACGCACCACGGCACTGATCGGTCCGTCCGGCTGCGGTAAGTCGACGCTATTGCGGATGCTAATCGGGCTTATCGAGCCGGATTCCGGGCGCGTGCTATTCGACGGCGAAGCGCTGCATCCCGGCAACGTGCGTGCCGTGCGTCGGCGAATGGGTTACGTGATCCAGCAAGGTGGCCTGTTTCCGCACATGACCGCCCGCGAGAATGTCACCTTGATGGCCTCCCAGCTCGGCTGGCGCCCAGAGCGAATCGAGCCGCGACTAGCTGAACTCGCGGAGCTGACGCATTTTCCGTTGGACGGACTTGACCGCTATCCGCTGGAGCTCTCCGGCGGTCAGAACCAGCGCGTCAGCCTGATGCGCGCGCTGATGCTCGATCCGGAGGTGCTGCTACTGGACGAGCCGCTCGGCGCTTTGGACCCGATGATCCGCTACGAGTTGCAGGAAGATTTGAAACAGGTCTTCGCGGCGCTTGGAAAGACGGTCGTCATCGTCACTCACGATCTGGCAGAGGCCGGTTTTCTGGCGCAGACCATTGTGCTGATGCGTGCCGGGCGCGTGGTGCAGGCCGGCAGCCTCAGCGACATGGTGACGGCACCAGCGGAGCCATTCGTCGAGCAATTCGTGCGCGCTCAGCGCAGCCATCTGGACGCCTTCGGGGAACAGTCATGATGATCGTCTCCCGATTCGTGGCCCGACTACTCACGGCGGTGTTACTGGCCGGGATGGTGGCATGTTTGGCTTCAGGCTGTACGCGAACCGACGGCGAGGTCTCGATCGGCAGCAAGAAATTCACCGAGGGCATCGTACTTGGGGAGGTGCTGACGGCGTTGGTGGCTGACGCGGACATTCCCGTGCGCCACCGTCGCGCCCTGGGCGGCACCCGCATTGTTTACAACGCCTTGGCCAATGGCGAGATCGACGCCTATGTCGAATACTCCGGCACGCTGATTCACGAGGTGCTCGCCGACGCCGGCCTGGACGCCGCCGCGGACCCGGCGACGGTGCGTGAGCAACTGGCTGCCCGTCTCGCCGAAGACGGCATCCGTCTCGGGGGTGCCATCGGTTTCGAGAACAACTTCGCCCTCGGCGTTCCGAAGCCCCGCGCAACCGAGCTGGGGCTTGCGCGTATCTCCGACCTGCGCGCCCACCCTGACCTGCGCCTGCGCTTCGGCAACGAGTTCATGGACCGCGCCGACGGCTGGCCGGGCATACGCGACTTCTACGCCCTGCCCCAACGCGATGTGCGCGGGGTCGAGCACGAGCTGGCCTACCGCGCCCTCGGCTCCGGCGATGCAGACGTTACCGAGCTGTACACCACCGATGCCGAGATCGCCTATTACGACCTGCGCACGCTGGATGACGACCGCCGCTATTTCCGTCGCTACGATGCGCTGCTGCTGTACCGGATCGACCTGGAGCAGCGCCAGCCCGAGGCGGTCGCCGCGCTGAAACGCAGCGTCGGCCTGATCGATGCGCCGCAGATGATCGCGATGAACGCTGGGGTGAAGATCGATGGTCGCTCCGAGGCGGAGGTGGCGGCCGATCTGCTGCGTACCGAACTGGGTATCGACCGAGCGCCACCGCCGGATGGATTCATCGCGCGGCTGCTGCGCCATACCTGGGAGCATGCGTTCCTGGTCGGCATCTCGCTGACGGCGGCGGTCTTGGTGGCGGTGCCGCTCGGCATCGTCGCCGCGTATCGGCGCCGACTCGGACAGATCGTACTCGGCGTCGTCGGCGTCGCGCAGACCATCCCGGCACTGGCGCTGCTGGTGTTCATGATTCCGTTGTTCGGCATCGGCGCGGGACCGGCGCTGGTGGCGTTGTTTCTCTACAGCCTGCTGCCCATCGTCCGTAACACACATGCCGGCATGACCGGCATCTCGGCCGTCGCTGCTGGAATCCGCCGAGGCCCTCGGCCTGCCGTCCCGGCGCCCGGCTGCGCCGCATCGAATTGCCGCTGGCCATGCCCACGGTGCTGGCCGGTATCAAGACGGCCGCGGTGATCAACGTCGGCGCCGCCACCCTTGGCGCGCTGATCGGCGCCGGCGGCTATGGTCAGCCGATCCTGGCCGGTATTCGGCTCGACGACACCGCGTTGATTCTCGGAGGGTGCGGTGCCAGCGGCCCTGTTCGCGCTGGCTGCCAGTTGGTTGTTCGAGCGCGCTGAGCAGGCGGTGGTGCCGCGGGGTATTCGCGGACGCGCTGGTGGTGGGTAGCGGCGCATGGTGCGGATAGTTCTTGAAGGCTGAATCTCGCCGCTGCCTGCGTCATCTGGTCGAAAACCTCCGCCAATCGCCTAACGATGATCAAATCCCCTACCGGAGATGAAAGATGAAAATGCGCTCATCCCGACTGCCGTCTCTCTTCTCCCTCGCGTTGTTGCGTGCATTTGGCAGCTGCACCATCCATTGCCGCGGCGCAAGGCGTGCCCATCATCGGACAAGACATCGCCTACGCATCCGGAGGCATCGGTGTCAACGAGCGCGAGGAAATGCAGGCGATGATGGCTGACTACAGCCTCAAGCTGGCATTTGCCGTCGAGGGTTCCGGTGCCTATCTAAGCGAAGTCTCGGTGACGGTGCAGCGGGGCGCGGAAACAGTCTTCCAGGTGGCGGATGTCGGACCCTGGCTGTTCGTGAAGCTGCCGGCCGGGAGCTACCTCGTCATCGCGGTGAGCGGCGAGCAGACCAAAGAGGCCACGATCGAGGTGCCGGAAAGCGGACTCGCCGACGCGGTTCTCCGCTTTCCCGAGTCCTGACGGTCAAGGCTTCGGCAGGCATTCCTCGGCAACGTAACGCTTCAGATAGCGTTGGCCCTTGATCAGCGCGTTGCCGGCGACCACCAGCAACAACAGGGCCAGTGAAAGCGTCACCGGTGCCAACTTCGGCACCAAGCCAAGCAACAGCAACGCCGCAAGCAAGACAACGGCACCGAAGGTGAGGACGTTGCGGCGCGTCTCGGCCTGCACTTGCCGCACCGCAGCCGCGCTGTCGACTCCAGCGGCCGCGAGTTTGTCGCGCAGCGCGGCATAGCCGGCGGCGTCACGCTGTTGAAGACGCCCAAACGGATCATTCAGATTCATCTGCGCGATCCCGTCTTCCCCGGCTACTGCGCCCGCACCGCCGCCAACGCGGTCATGTTCAACAAACCGCGCACGGTCGCGCTCGGCGTGACGATGTGTGCCGACTTAGCCGCGCCGAGCAGAAGCGGGCCGATAGCGGTCCCGCCGCCGAGGACTTTGAGCAGGTTGAAGGCGATGTTCGCGGCGCCCTGGCTTGGCATGATCAGCAGGTTGGCGCTGCCGTCAAGCAACGAATCCGGAAAGCGCTCCGCGCGGATCTGCTCGGACATGGCCAAATCCGCGCGCATCTCGCCCTCTACCTCCAACTCGGGATCGGCACGGCGAATAAGGCGCATGGCATCGTGCATCTTCACCGCCCTCTCGTCGTCGTGGGAGCCGAAGTTGGAATGGGATAACAAGGCCACCTTTGGCTCGATGCCGAATCGGCGTACCTCGTCGGCACAGAGCAGTGTCATCTCGGCGATCTCCTCGGCGCTAGGGTCGACCAGCACCTGGGTGTCGGCGATGAATAGCGTACCCTGATGTAGTACGACCGCATTCATCGCCGCGAGCCGGCGGATGCCCTTGGCAGGGCCGATGATGAGATCGATCTGTTCCAGGTGATCCTGATAGCGGCCGATGGCGCCGCAGATCAGCGCATCCGCCTCGCCGGTGCGAAGCAACGCGGTGCCGAGCGCGGTGGCGTTGCTGCGTAAGTGCTCCCGTGTGTCAGCCGGCGCGTAGCCGCGACGCTTCGCGCGCTGATAGAAGGCGGCCACATGCGCCTCGTAGCCCGGATTATCGAACGGATCGAGGATGCTGATGTCGGTGCCGGGGACGGTGTCGAGACTCAGCTCCCGCATGCGTGTCTCGATGAAGCTGCGCCGCCCGATCAGGATCGGCTTGGCGATACCCTGCTCCACCGCCTGCTGCGCGGCCTGCAATACCCGGTCGTCCTCGCCCTCCGCAAAGACGACCCGTTGCAGCTCGGTGCGCGCTTGGTCGAACACCGGCTTCATGGTCATGCCGGTGCGGAAGACACGGTTATGCAAGGCCTGGCGGTAGAGATCGAGATCAGCGATCGGACGGGTGGCGACGCCCGACGCCATCGCCGCCCGCGCCACCGCCGGTGCCACGTGCTCCATCAGGCGCGGGTCGAACGGCTTCGGAATTAGATAATCCGGGCCAAAGCGCAGGTCTAGGCCGCCGTAGGCGCGGCGAACGATGTCCGACGGTTGCGCCCGAGCGAGATCCGCGATCGCCTTGACGCAGGCCGCCTTCATAGCCTCGTTGATCTCCGTGGCACCGCAGTCGAGCGCACCGCGGAACAGGAATGGGAAGCAAAGAACGTTGTTGACCTGATTCGGATAATCGGTGCGGCCGGTGGCCAGGATGGCGTCGGGCCTGACTGCCTTGGCCTCCGCCGGCGCAATCTCCGGGGTCGGATTGGCCAGCGCCATGATCAGCGGTCGCTCGGCCATCTTCGGCAACCAGTCGGCCTTGAGCACGCCGCCCGCGGACAGCCCAAGGAACACATCCGCGCCGTCCAGGGCCTGTTCCAGCGTTCGGTGCGGTGTATCGACGGCGTAGCGGGCCTTGTAGGGGTCCATCTCCTCGCTGCGTCCCTGGTACACCACGCCGGCAATGTCGGTCACGATCACGTTCTCGCGCCGCAGACCCAGACTCAAGAGCAGGTCGAGGCACGCAAGCGCCGCGGCGCCGGCGCCGGCCGTCACCAGCTTGACCTCGCCGATGTCCTTGCCGACCACACGCAGGCCGTTGTAGACGGCAGCGCTGACGACGATGGCGGTGCCATGCTGGTCGTCGTGAAACACCGGGATCGACATCCGCGCCTTCAGCGCCTCCTCGACGATGAAGCAGTCCGGCGCCTTGATGTCCTCGAGATTGATGCCGCCGAAGGTGGGCTCCAACCGCGCGATGGTCTCGATCGAGCTGCTGCGGGTCGCGCTCATCGATCTCGATGTCGAACACATCGATGTCGGCGAATTCCTTGAACAGCACTGCCTTGCCTTCCATGACCGGCTTGGAGGCCAACGCACCGATGGCGCCCAAGCCCAACACCGCCGTGCCGTTGCTGACCACCGCCACCAGATTCCCCCGCGCCGTGTAATGCGCCGCAGTCAGCGGGTCGGCGACGATCTCATCACAGGCCGCGGCCACCCCGGGGAGTAGGCCAGCGCCAAATCGCGCTGATTTGCCAGAGGCTTGGTGGCCTTGATCTCCAGCTTGCCCGGCTTCGGCCAGCGGTGGTACTCGAGGGCGCTTTTTCTAAGTTCGTCCGGCATGAGCCTCCTGGTCAATCATTCGTGGCAGTTAGGAACCACTAGCACCGGCACACGGCTGGTCTGCACCACGCGCACCGCGGTGGAACCAAGCAGGCCCCGACCGAGCAGGCCGTGGGAGCAGGAACCCATGACGATCATATCTGCCTCCTTGTCGACGGCTTGGCGTGGAATTTCATCACCGGCCCGCCCAGAATGCACAACCACGTCGGAGACCAGCGGGGAGTCGTCTGCGCTTTGGCCTAGTTCATCCACGCAGAATTTGTCCAGGCGGGCACGCATGGTATCGAGCACCTTTTTCATACCATCGTGCTGCATCTGCTCACGCTTTTTTGACGACAGGTAGGCGTCGACGATGGCCTGTCCGGTGCCCGTCAGCGGCTCCATCACATGCAGCATGATGATCCGCGCCTTATGTATCCTGGCCAGGTGGACGGCCCGGCGAAACACCGGGCGCATGTGGTCGCCCAGGTCCGTCGCGTAGAGGATGGTCTTGATGTCGATCGGCTTGGCCATGTCAGCTGTAACCCTGGAGTTTGTCGAGGTATTCCGGCAGGAACAGCGAGATCTGCGGAATGTAGGTAATGAGCATCAGGAAGAACAATAGCAACAGCATCCAGGGCAACACCGACTTGATCACCCAGCCCATGGACTCGCCAGTGATGCCAGACGTGACGAACAGATTCAGTCCCACCGGCGGCGTCAGCATGCCAATCTCCATATTCACTACCATGATGATGCCGAGATGGATCGGATCGATACCGAGCTGCGTCGCGATCGGGAACAGGATCGGCGCCATGATCAGCAGGATCGCAGACGGCTCCATGAAGTTGCCCGCCGCAAGCAGCAGCAGGTTGACGACGATCAGGAACATCCAGGGCTCGAGGCCATAGGCGACGATGGCCTCGGCGATGTGGTGCGGAATGCGCTCGGTGGTGAGCACATGCGCGAACAGCATCGCGTTGGCGATAATAAACAGCAGCATGATACTGACCTTGGCACCATCGAGTACCGTTTTGCGCACCTCGGCGTTGCCGACGCTCTGCGCCAAGGCGAGCGGTACCTGCCAGCTATTGCGCACCAGCACTGAGCCACCGCCCTCCCCGTCCCGACGCCAGGGTGTTGTCTTCAGCGGTCCCATGTCGCGATAGCCGATCACCGACACCAAGAAGGCATAGATGGCCGAGACAGCGGCTGCCTCCGTGGGACTCGCGACGCCACCGTAGATGGAACCGAGCACGATCACGATCAGCATGATGCCGCCGGAGGCACTGAAGGCCGCCGACCCCACCTCGCGGAATCCGGGCCAGGGTTGTGAAGGCAGGCCCTTGATGCGCGCCACGATATAGATGGCCAGCATCAACAAGCCACCCATCATGATGCCGGGTATGAAGCCTGCCATGAACATGCGTGCCGCCGAGACCTCGGTGGCCGCGGAATAGACCAGCATGACGATGGACGGCGGAATCAGGATACCAAGGGTGCCGGCGTTGGTGATGACGCCAGCGGCGAAGGACTTAGGGTAACCCGAGGCGACCATACCCGTTATGACGATGGTGCCAATGGCCGCCACCGTTGCCGGCGACGAACCCGACACCGCGGCAAACAGCATGCAGGCCAGCACCGAGGCCATCGCAAGACCACCCTTGATGTGCCCGACCACGCCGACCGCGAAGCGAATCAGCCGCTTGGCCACGCCACCGGTGGATAGGAACTGCGATGACAGGATAAAGAACGGAATCGCGAGCAGCGTGTAATGCGCGGATAGGGCCTCGAACAGCTTCAGCGCGATAGACGCAAGCGAATCGTTGGAGAACAGCAGGATGGTGACGATACTGGAGAAGCCGAGCGCAATGGCGATGGGCATGCCGAGCAGCATGCAGCCAAACAGCAGGATGAACAGGGTTGCCGTGGTCATTACAGGTTCTCCCCCGTCCGGCCCTGGTTAGGGGCGCCGATCTCTTCGCGCAGCTCGCGCGCCAGGTGCAGACTCTCTTCGGCCTCATCGACCTGCTGGAAACCATCCGCCTCGCCGGTGATGATCCGCCACAGCAGTTCCAGTAAGCGAATGGACAGGAACGTAAAACCGATCAGCAAGATGCTGTGGGCGACCCAGGTCTGAACCTCGATGTCTTCCAGCTCGATGCCGATCATCTTCATCTTCGCCAGGTAGATCCAAGATCCGTACAGAAACAGACCGCAGTAAACCAGGGCCAACACCACTGCAATGCCACTGAGCACGCGCCGACCGAGCGGCCCAAACAATCTAACAAACGCGTCCACGCCGATATGAGCACCCACCTTCAGCCCGTATGAGGCACCGAACAGCACGAACCATGCGGAAATCAGCAATGTGGCTTCCTGTCCCCAGCTGACGCCGGTGCCGAAACCGAAGCGCAGGATCACCTCCCAAAACACCAGCAGCGTCATCGCTACCAGCAGCAGCGAGATGATCGCCTCCTCAAGCTTGTTGACGAGTCGAAAGAACATGAGTCCTCCCCGGACTGGTTGCGCCGACGTCGCCCGGATAGCCAGCGCGGCCCGTCGGGGCCGGTCTGCTCGGTGCGGTCGGTCTATTCCTAATGCCGGACGGGCTCTGCCCCTGACCGGGTGAGGCCGCGCACGGCGGCAGGGCAACGGAATCGAGCAGACGAATCGCTCGTTCGCTCGTCGACGTCCAGGACACCAGACGAAGCTGCGGGGCGCGCATAACGATTGTCAGCGCGCCTCGCGGTTCAGCGTGGCCTATTTTGCGTCGTTCGACTCGTACGCGGCCTCGATCAACTCCGGGCCGATTTCTTCCTCGAACTTGCCCCAGACGGGCTTCATGACCTCGACCCACTGCGCACGCTCATCATCGGTCAGTTCAATGATCTCGGTGCGACCGGAGTCGGCGATCAATTGCTTGTCTTCAACCGCCTTGTCGCGCGCAACCTGATTGCCGAAGGCCAGGGCCTCATCCAGCGCTTCTTCCACTTGCGCGCGTTGCTCGTCGGACAGGCCCATCCAAAACTCCTTGGATGTCACCACCATGTAATCGAGCAGTCCGTGGTTGGACTCGGTGATGTAGGGTTGAACCTCAAAGAACTTCTTGGAGTAGATGTTCGACCAGGTGTTTTCCTGACCATCGATGGCACGGGTCTGCAGCAGCGTAAAGACCTCGGAGAACGGCTTCTTCAGCGGTGCCGCGCCGACGGCCTCGAACTGCGCCTCAAGCACCTCGGAGGACATGATGCGGAACTTCAGCCCCTCGGCGTCCGCCGGCACGCGCAGCGGCTTGCTGGAGGAGAGTTGCTTCATGCCGTTGTGCAGATAGCCCAAGCCGACCAGGCCCTTCTTTTGCAACGCATCGAGCATGCCCTGGCCCTGCTCGCTTTGCTGGAAGCGGTCGACCGCGTCGAGATCCTTGAATAGGAACGGCAGGTCATACAGGGCGAGGGTGTCGGTATAGCGACTGAATTTGGACAACGCCGGCGCGGCCATCTGTACGTCGCCGAGCAACATCGCCTCCAACACTTTGTCGTCGCCGAACAGCTGCGAATTCGGGAAGACCTCGACGACGACGCTGCCGCCGGTCTTCTCCGCCACGAGTTCCTTGAACTTGTTGGCCATCTGGCCCTTCGGCGTGTTCTCAGCGACGACGTGGGAGAACTTGAGCATGACCGGGTCATCGGCCAGCGCGAGCGAGGTGGAGATGACGGCCGCGAGGCCGAGCGTGGCGACAGAAAGGGATCGAATCATGGTGCCTCCGCAATGGGTGTTTCAGTAGTGATCGAACGGGGCCGATCTTGCGCCGACCCGCCGAAAGAATACTGCAACGGCCATGCCACTGGGAGCAACGGCCAATGAATTGCCCCTATTTCCCGTGCTGACTCGCTGGCCGACAAGGCATACTACGGGCCTCGTCGACCAAATCGGCGGAAATCCACCCAATTGCCCAGCCGCCGCCGGGCGGAATTCCGCCCACTGCTGGCGAGGTGACGCATCATAACGAGGAGTCATGGTCGGCGCTGGCTAGGGAAGCACACTGATCGTTGTCGTTGCCGTGCTCGTTTTCGTGCTTCGCGTGGCAGTGCAATGTGTGCGTGAGACCGTTGGATGTGAAGCCATGAAGTGCCCTGAAGTCCCGTCTGCCGGGGGAAGTTTCGATTACGACAACGACAACGACAACGAGAGAGTTGACTCATCTGTGAGGATAATACGGCGCCCTCAAGCAACCAAGGATTGTCGGAACCCTCAAAGATTCGCGTCCGACACATCTTTGAACCGGCTCTTGTCGAGCCCGTACTTCTGCATCTTGTCGTAAAGCGTTTTGCGCGGGATGCCGAGGGCGAGCATCGAGTCCTTGATACTGCCTCTGTTCGTCGTCAGGGCCTGTTCGATGAGACTGCGCTCGAAACACTCGACCATGTACGGTAACGTCGACCTGACGTCGCCGCCGTCGGCATCGGCCTCCACCTTGAGCAACTGCTGCAGGTCCAGCGGGCAGTCGCCCCCGAGCAGCACGCAGCGTTCCGCGGCGTTGCGCAGTTCGCGCACGTTGCCCGGCCAATCGTAGGCCAGCAGCGCACTCATCTGCTCGGCTGGCGGCGCCGGTACTTCGCGGCCATAGCGGGCGCGGGCGGTGAGTAGAAAGTGATGAAACAGCAGCGGGATGTCCTCCCGCCGCTGGCGCAGTGGTGGAATGTCAATGGTGACGACATTAAGCCGGTAGTACAGGTCCTCGCGGAAGCCACCCTCGGCCGCGGCCTTGCGCAGATCCACCTTGGTCGCCGCGACCACGCGCAGGTCCAGCGGAATCAGTGTATTGGAGCCCAGCCGCTCGACGGCGCGCTCTTGTAACACACGCAGCAGCCGCACCTGTGCCGGCACGGGCATGCTCTCGATTTCATCCAGAAACAACGTGCCGCCATCGGCGTGTTCGAACTTGCCGATTCGCTTCTCTGCAGCGCTGGTAAAGGCTCCGGCCTCATGCCCGAACAACTCGCTTTCGATCATGCCCTCGGGCACCGCTCCGCAGTTGACGGCGACGAAGTTGCGACTGCGCCGGCGGCTTTGTTCGTGCAGCATGCGGGCCACCATTTCCTTGCCGGTGCCGGTCTCCCCTAGGATCAGAATATCGGCGTTGGTGTCCGCCACCTGCGCAATGGCGGCGCGCAGCCGCTGCATGCCGGGCGCGCGCCCGATCAAGCGCGGCCCCGGCGTGCTTTGGTCGAGTAACTCGCTGCGCAGCCGCCGGTTCTCCAGCATCAACGCGCGCTTTTCATCGGCCCGGCGAACCGACTCCACCAATCGGTCGGCGGCGAAGGGCTTCTCGATGAAATCGTAGGCACCGTCCTGAATAGCACCTACCGCCATCTCGATGTCGCCATGGCCACTGATCAGGATCACCGGGAGTTCCGGGTCCATCGCGCGCACGCGTTGAAACAACTCTAGGCCGCTGATGCCAGGCAGCCGAATATCGCAGACAACCACGCTGGCCCGTTGCGCGGACAGCACAGCCAAAGCCTGCTCCGCCCGCTCGAAGGTCTGCACGGTAAATCCAGCCAGTTCCAACGTCTGTCGGTTGGCGATCCGGATGTGCTCCTCGTCGTCGATGAATAGGATCATTGCGTCAGACATGTCGTTGTCGATGCATCCCCCCTGAAACGTTGATGACGGAGATAGAGGATCCGTCAATGCAGCCGTGCCGGAAGTCTGTATCAGCCGGCCGGCAGACGGATGGTGAAACGCGCACCGCCGAGCGCGCTCGGTCCGGCCTCCAGCGAGCCGTCGAGATCTTCGATGATTCGCTTGGAAATGGTCAGCCCCAGACCGAGCCCTTCGCTGCCTTCCTTGGTGGTGAAGAAGGCGTCGAAGATCCGCTCGAGATGCTCGCCAGCGATGCCGGGGCCCGTGTCCTCGACCGCCAACACCACCTGGCGCCTTTTTGCGTCGTCTGCTGCCCAGGCGCTGACCCTGACCAGCCGCTGCGGTTGGCCGTCGATCGCCTGCAGCGCATTACCGAGCAGATTGACGAGCACCTGCTGGACCAGGTTCTCATCCCCACGCAGACGCAGCGCCGGCGCCGGCCGTATCACCTCGAGCTCGGCGCTGGTGCGCCGGATGCGGGGCGCGACCACGGCCAGTGCGGTGTCGATAACGCTGTCCACCGCGACCGGGCCGATGCGACCCGCACTCTTGCGTGCGAAGATCTTGAGCTGCGCCGCGATGCGTCCCATGCGGCCGATCAAGTCCGAGATTTGTTGTAGATTCCAAGCCGCTTCGTCGCATCGGCCCTTGGCCAGCAGGGCACGGCCATTGTCCGCGTAGGAGCGGATCGCCGCCATCGGCTGATTCAGCTCGTGATTGATGCCCGCGGACAACTGCCCCAGCGTGGCCAGTTTCGCCGTTTGGATCAGCTCCCCCTGCGTCTGGCGCAGTTCCGCCTCCGTGCGCCGACGCTCGTCGATTTCCCGGCTGAGCCGCTCGTTGCTACTGATCAGATCCGCGGTGCGCTGCTCGACCCGGTGTTCGAGTTCGTCGTGGGCACGACGCAGGGCCTCGCTCGCCTGCTGGTCGAAAAGCGCGCGCTCCTGCCGGCGTTCGTGACGTTGCCAGAGCCCGAGCGCCAGCGAGAACAGCGTCAGACACACCGCTCCAGCCACCGCCACCGCCTCCAACACCCGAGCGTGCAGCAGAGACATCGGCGTCAATAGGTAGCATCGTCCAGCCCGCGTCCGGCATCGGCAGCTGCTGAGCCAGGTAGCGTACGAACTGTACTGATCTGTCATGCTTCGGTGTGCCATCCTTGGGTGCGTTATGCGACGCCTTCCGCGGAGCCGTCCACACCTGCGTCGGCCCGGAAATCGCGCCGATTTTAATGGGCAAGGCCGCGAAATCCACACCGGGATAGCGCAGGCTCTCGCGCAGACGTCGGCGCTCGTCGTCCGGCAACGGCGCCAGCGTCTTGAAGCGCCATTCAGGCCGCGTGCTGATGAAGACCACGCCGTCGGGATCGGTCACCAACACCTCCTGCCCGAGATCCGCCAGGTGCGCCTCGGCGTTGCTCATGTCCACTTTCACGACCACCGCGCCGAGCACGTCGCCGCCGTCGCGAACGGGATGGGCGAAGTAATATCCGCGCAGACCGGACGTGCTACCCAGCGCGAAGTAGCGCCCGGGCTGTCCCGCCATCGCCTGCTGAAAGTAGGGTCGGTAGTGAAAGAACCGGCCGATGAAGGTGCGTCGGGACTGCCAGTTGCTCGCGGCGATGGTCAATCCATCGGAATTCATGACATAGACGTCCGCGGCGCCGGAGATGGCAGCGGTCTCTTCGAGCGCTCGATTCAGCTCCGCCACGCGCGCGGCGTCGTCTGGAGCGCGCAACAGTTCTGCAAGGCGCACGTCGGTCGACAGGACCTGTGGCAGATAGTCGTAACGCCCTAGCTGCCCGGCAAGCTGCGCGGCATGCAGATCCAGTTTGCGTTCGCCATCGTTCGCCAGCAACCGCAGCTCTGAGCGCTCGACCGAGGCCACCGCCAGCAGCAGTAAGCCGACGCAGAGCAACCCCGCGCCGAGCGCGACGATCCAGCGCGCAAGCAGTCGCCGCGACCGCCGACCGGAGCCGACATCGAAAGCACGCCGATGCTGCCCGATGGACGGCGCCGCAGCGGTCTCGGTGCGATCGGTCATCAGACGCCAAACCTCACTGCATTTTCTCGATCGGCGCTCGCGAAACAGAACGGAAACATCCGGTTATGCTAGCAGGAGTCGCGCCCGCCGGCTTGAAACCGATCGTCACCGCAGCGTGCCTCGACCGCGCCGTTCTACCCCACGTGAACAGACTGCCGTTGCCGCCAGAATTGGCGCCTGAAGCTGTCTAGCTCGTCCAATGACTCCGCCTCAGTGTCAGCGCCTGTCGTTCGACGACGCTGCTGTTACACTCAAGGTAGAGGCCTGATGAAGACCGCCGTTGAGGAGAACATCGATGACCATCTGGGTACTTGCCGCCGATAACAGCCGCGCTCGCTTTTTCACCGCCGACAAGGCGCTTAGCCCCCTGCAGGAGGTGCGCGACCTTGTCGACCCCCAAGCGCGGCTCCACGAAGGCGATCTGGTGACCGACCGTGACGGCCGCGATCGGCGTTCCGGGAGCCCGATTCACGGCGTTGGCAGCGACAACAGCGCCAAGGATGACGGTGCCGATCGCTTTGCACAGAAAATCTGTTCCGAGCTCGACACCGCGCGCGTCGCGGGGGCCTTCAAGAAGCTCTACATCGTTGCCGCACCAGCCTTTCTGGGTCTGCTGCGCAAGCACCAAACGGCTCCGTTGCGCGCCCTGGTGGCCGGAGAAGTGGACAAGAACCTTGCGGCGCACTCCAGCGAGGCCATCCGCAACCACCTGCCGGACCACCTGTAAATGGGGCCCAGGCCTGAAAGCAAGGAGCGGACAGCGACGATTGCAATTGTCTAGTAAAACATGGAAACCAAAAGCAATTTCGGCGCGCTGTTCGCATTTTCCCGTCAATACGCATCGCTCAGTCTCATCGCCATACTAGTCACGGCTATAGCGTTGGCTGTCCTGTATCGGGAACTATCCGTTATCACGATCGTAGAGCTTGGAGAACGCGGCAACTTAACCGTGGCCCGAACGATGCTGCACGCAGCGTTCCCAGAATTGCACACGTATCTTGAAAACAACGAAACGGTCACCGCCTCTGAGACGGTCGCGGGAGTACCAGCCCGATTGTCGGGTCTGCTAAGAACAGCTGTGCAAGACACTCCGATCGATCGAATCAAAATATACAACCGAAATGGGATCATACTTTATTCGAGCCTAGAGCACCAGATTGGAACCACCGACAGCGTCAATCCGCTATTTCAGCTTGCGATACAAGGCCAGATTCAAAGCAAGCTGCGTTACCGCGACATTTTCAATACCTTTGGCCCGAAAGACAACGACGACAATTTGATCGAAACCTACTTCCCTATCCGGCAAGCAGGCAAACCTGAGCCGATCGGCGTACTGGAGTTGTATACTGACATCGAACCCGTCGTAAGATTTCTGACTCGAAACGAGTTGATGATTATGGCGGGCATAACCGCGAGCATGACGATTCTCTACATCTATCTCCTTCATATTGTTCGTCGTTCCGAGAAGATCATTACCGAACAGCGGCAAGTAATCTTGGAGAGAAACCAAACCTTGCAAGCACTTTCGTCCCGCATGCTTGGCTACGAGGAAACAGAGCGGCGTCGGGTCGCTTATGAACTGCACGAGCAGGTTCTCCAAAACCTCTGTGCATTAAAATTGGAGGCTGAAGGACTAACGGGAACGAGCGGGTCCGCTGGGTCCCTGTCGGATACAGATCGCAGCCGGGAAATCCTGCCTTTGGTTCGGTCGGCGATTCAAGATGTACGCGCCCTCGCTATGGAGCTTCGCCCTTCTGTCTTGGACGATTTTGGACTCGTTGCAGCGACCCTTTCGCTGTGTCGAGTGATGGAGCGCGCAAATGGAAAATTGACGATTACTGTCGATATTAAGATACAGGAAGACCAGGTCCCACAGTTATTAAAGAACGTGATTTTTCGAATCACGCAGCAGACGCTGAATCGCTTAGTGAGCATACCTGGGATCAGCGATGTTCGCGTGTCTCTCGAGGAGGCAGAAGGGTTGCATTTCGTCATCGACTTCAAGGCAGAGACTAAATCCGGACCGAACGGCGACGAGCCAACGTCCTGGGAAGATGAGGATTCAATTAGGTCTCTGTGGGAGCGCGCTGTACTTGCAGGCGGCTCTTTCAGCTCAGTCTCCACGGACGAAGGCCGCTTCCGGTACCAGGCGACCTGGACGTCCTAAACACTGAGCCAAGGGTGAGGTCCGGCGTCACAATCTTCCCTTCTGATTTTCTTGAGGCCTTCCGCCCAACGGGTGCTCTTCTTCTAGCCTGGGCAGATGCCGTCTTCGGTCTTCGGCACGCGCCCACATCCAAACATCGAGCACACCCAGCGGGTCGCGGGCGGGACTGACCGGCAGCGTCGGAGCAGGTACATCCCGCGCTGCGCCTCGTAGCTCGATGGCCCCAAGCCCTGGGCCCGCTGACTTTCTCCAGTTTAAATCAATCGTTACATCAGTCTATAGGACTTTTCTGGAGTTGTGTGCAACGAGATGAGCTAGCCTGGGCCATATCGTAGTTCAACGAAAACCAAGCCGCGCTGCGAATACCTCGAACGGCTCCCCAGGCAGCCCGACAATCGCCACGGTCGCATCGGTAGAGGACAAAACGAGCGTGTCGAACTCGCGCCCGCGGACTAGATCGCGTTGGGCCGACGAAGCTGGAGGCATCAGCAACGCCGTCACCGGGCCGCGCGCCCCCTCGAAAACCAGATGCGCACCCAAAACGCGGCGTATCCAGCAGCGCCCGGCGTGGCGTACTCGCGTCGACGGGTGTAGCGAGATCGCCTGGCCGAGGCCCAGGTTGCGCAGCAACAACAACACCGAGGTGGTCGATACCGGCGGCCCACCTTGATCTCGCAACAGCGAGGGTTCGTTCGTAACGTGTTCGATCGAAATCTCGGCCTGATACCCTCGCGGGGCGAACCATGTCCCAGTTGTGGCCCACGACCAAAAAAAGCCCGCCAGCAGCGGCACCAGCAACAGCACCCGAACGATGCGCTCGCTCGACCCATGGCCGTTGGCGTCGCCTTGGACGCGGGGATTCGCATCCTGCGCCAAGACGGCACGGAGTCGCACCTCGAACGCCAATGCCCGGTCTGCCTCAGCAGCACAGCTCGAACAGATGCTCGCATGGCCGCGAAACCCAGGGTCCGTATCCAACGGGTCGATCATCAGGCGCTGGCGGAACTCGTCGCAATGCATGGCGGGGCTCTTGGCACAAGGATGATGCAGGACAAGACCGCCTCTGCGGGGTGTTTCTGTCCGGCGTCCTGGTCGGCGGCAATGCGACCAATGGTGTGCATCGCCTCAGCAGCCGTTCGGCCCTATGGTAATCTGAGGCGCCCCGGTAAAGCAGAAGGCAGTAACACCATGGCAGTACGCGCGTTCGACAGCATCGTCATCGGCACCGGCCCGGCCGGCGAGGGCGCGGCGATGAAATTGGCAAAGGCTGGCCAGCGTGTGGCAGTGATCGAGGCCCATGACCAGGTCGGCGGCGGCTGCACCCATTGGGGCACCATCCCCAGCAAAGCGCTGCGTCACTCGATCCAAATGCTGGCGGACTATCGCCGCAATCCACTGTTCCATCACACTCTGGACCAAGTGGATGTCCAGTTTCCGGATCTACTGCGGGCGGCCGATTCGGTCATCGACCATCAGGTGCGCACCCGCTATCGCTACTATCAGCGCAACCGGGTGGAGGTGATCTTTGGTCGCGCACGCTTCGTCGATGCCAACCATGTTGAGCTGATGCGTGCCGACGGGGCCGCGGATGTGCTCCGCGCTGAGTATTTCGTTATCGCCACTGGATCGCGGCCCTACCATCCGCCCGATGTGGACTTCTCGCATCCACGTGTACTCGATAGCGACTCGATCCTGGGCCTGCAACACACCCCGCGCACCATGACCATCTACGGCGCGGGTGTCATCGGCTGCGAGTACGCGTCCATCATGAGCTATCTGGACGTTAAGGTGAACCTGGTGGATTCGCGCGAACGCCTGTTGTCATTCCTGGACAACGAGATCACCGATGCTCTGAGCTACCATCTGCGCGAACAGGGCGTCGTCATCCGCCATGACGAGACCTACGACAAGGTCGAGCCTCATGACGACGGCGTCGTACTGCACTGCCGCTCCGGCAAGAAACTGAAGACCGATGTGCTGCTGTGGGCGAACGGCCGCAGCGGCAATACCGAGGACATCGGCCTGGAGCAAATCGGACTCGAACCAAACCGGCGGGGACAGATTGAGGTCAACAAGAGCTATCAGACCGCCCTCCCCCACGTCTACGCCGTCGGCGACGTTGCCGGGCCACCCGCGCTAGCCAGCGCCAGCTACGACCAAGGCCGCTTCGTCGGCGCACACATCGCCGACGGCGAATGCGACTGGTCCCTCATCGACGAGTTCCCCACCGGTATCTACACGGTGCCGGAGATCAGCTCCGTTGGCCGCACCGAACGCGAACTGACCGCCCAGCAGGTTCCCTACGAGGTAGCCCAAGCCCACTTCAAGAGCATTGCACGCGCACAGATTACCGGCCACACCGTGGGCATGCTCAAGCTGCTGTTCCATCGCGAGACCATGCAGATTCTCGGCATTCACTGCTTTGGCGAGCAGGCATCGGAGATCATCCACATCGGCCAGGCCATCATGTCCCAGACCGGCGAGGCCAACAACATCCAGTACTTCGCGGAGACCACGTTCAACTATCCCACCATGGCCGAGGCCTACCGCGTCGCTGCGCTGAACGGCCTCAATCGGCTCTTTTAGCCATCGCCCCCTTTTTGGGAATCAATTGTTGTCGTGCTCGCGGTCCTTTGCGGCGGGCCATCGTGCTCCAGAGCACGACGTAGAGCGCCCCACTCAACACCGTTGTTGCCAGGCAACTCCAAATGAGTGTTTCGACCAGGATCGGCGGCAGCGGCAGTGGTCCGGCGTTGGCGATGACGACGACCACTAGCACAAGTTGGACCACGGTATTGAGTTTGCTGAGCTTGGTCGGCGCGGCCTGCACCTCTTCGATTAGGTAGTGATACAGCACACCGCCGGAAACGATGACCAGGTCGCGGAACAGCACCGCGAGCGTGAGCCATAGCGGGATCAGCCCCATGGCGGCGAGGACCAAAAAGCAACTGATCAGCAGCGCCTTGTCCGCAAGCGGATCGAGGATTCCGCCGAGCGGGGTCCGCCAGCCGTAGTGCTTGGCGAGAAAGCCGTCTACCCCGTCGGAGATCCCGGCCAGCAGAAAGACAAGCAGTGCCCAGCCGAACTGTTCCGATACCAGTAGTTGGATGACGGGCACCACTGCCGCAAGCCGCAGCGCGCTGATGATGTTGGGCAGATCGCTGAGCTTAAGCGGGCGCACGACGAACACCTCGGCGAGTCGCGCCACTGCGACGCATAGATCGGCACCGGACCCTTCCGGCGTCGGGATGAAAGGCTCCCCCCTGCGCGCCAGGACTAAGCACACGAACTGATGGCGCTGGAAGGCCAAGGTGTGTGCTCGCGAGTCGGCAACAGGCGCCCGCGGAACCCCGGCAATAGTCTTTGGCTATCAAAACAGACGACCTCCTAGCCGAAATAAATTGTTATTTCATTATTTTCTTATATACTGCTTTTCCATTGGCGCTGGACGAGTCGCCAGTGCCAGACGCGCGAGCTAGGCGTCTAACCAAGAACTGATGATCCGCCCAGGGCTGCAGATGCAGCTGACGGCTTCCAGAAATAATCCATTTTCTAACTTTTGTCTCAGGTGTGTTCAATGAAAACAATCATACTTTCCACGTCCGCCGCTGCCCTGACCGTTGCCACCATGTCCGCCGCTGCCTGGTGCAACGGTTCTTCTCATAATGGTCCATTCGCGTCGCCTGCGTTTACACCTGCTGCCGCCCCTGCTGCCACCGTGGAACAGCGGCAAGCGATGGCCGATCAGCACCGAGCCATGGCCGAGCAGCACGCTAAGGCCATGCAGCGGATGATGGACGATCAGCGCCAAATGGCCGAGCAATGGGCCGCACAGCTGCCGCAAATGCCTGAAATGCCTCCGATGCCCGCTTTCGGCGAGCGTCCGAACATGCCAGAAATGCCTCCGATGCCAGCGTTCGGTGAGCGTCCGGCCATTCCAGAAATGCCCCCGATGCCTGCTTTCGGCGAGCGTCCGCCTATGCCCCAAATGCCAGAGTTTCCGGCTTTCGGTCAACACCCGACGATGGGCCAGATGCCCCAAATGCCGGAGCTTCCAGCCTTCGAGTTGCCGGAACTGCCTGAATTTCCATCGATGAACATGTCGCAGATGTCCATGCCTGAGTATCCGGCTATGCCTGAGATGCCGGCAATGCCCCGAATGGATTTCCCCGCGATGCCTGCGATCGGCGCCACGTTCGAGGAGCGCAAGGCACAGATCGATAGCTACCGCGCCCAGGCCGAGGAGCGCAGCGATGCGCGCCGTGCGGAGATGCAGGACCGGATCGCGCATCGCCGCGCCGTGCGTCCGCAGGCGCGTGCCTACCGTATGGCCCCGATGCCGGTCGCCTTTGCCCCCATCGCGAACACGAGTTGCGCGCAAGCTGCAACCGCACCGCAGACCCAGGCGGAAGTCGCCCAACCGTCGGCCACACCGTCGGCCACAACAGTGCAGTAACACCAACTGCTGACCAGCGCCTGCTGATCGGTGTCCCGCGCAAGCGCGGCCCCGACATCAAAGCCCTCGCCTCGCGAGGGCTTTTTTCTTGGTGACCAGCCCAGTCTTACGCCGAAGAGCGCACACTCGCGCGAGCATCGACAGGCACCCCGCGATGCGCTCGAATTGATTCAGCTCCAAAAAGCCGAAAATCAGCCCCTATCGATCGACCCGACTCGAGCCGATCTATTCGCTGTATCAATCATAAGCATTTGCGAATAATTCCGTGCTGGGTTAGCTTTTGCGCTTCGCTGCCGTCGCCGACAATCCGGCCCCGATCGCCCCGCAGCCGACTCTGAACCCAGCATCGGAACCCGTTTCAGGAATGCCCATGGCCAACAAGCCCGACATCGACCCACAAGAGACGCAGGAGTGGCTCGACTCCCTGGATGCCGTGCTCGAAAACGAGGGCGTCGAACGCGCCCATTATCTACTCGAACGCCTGATCGACAAGGCCCGCCGCTCGGGGGCACATCTGCCCTACAGCGCCAACACCGCCTACGTCAACACCATCCCGGTGCAGCAGCAGGAACGATTTCCGGGCGACCGCGCCATGGAACGCCGCATCCGCTCTTTTGTCCGCTGGAACGCGATGGCGATGGTGGTGCAGGCCAACCGGCTGTCTACGGAACTCGGCGGGCACATTTCTTCGTTTGCATCCTCTGCCACGTTATTCGACGTTGGCTACAATCATTTTTATCGGGCCCGAAGCAAAGACCACGGTGGCGATCTGGTGTTCATCCAGGGCCACTCCGCGCCCGGCATCTACGCCCGGGCGTTCTTGGAAGGGCGTCTTAGCGAGGAACAACTTTACAACTTCCGGCAGGAGGTCGACGGCAACGGCCTGTCGTCCTATCCGCACCCGTGGCTGATGCCCGGCTTCTGGCAGTTCCCGACTGTTTCCATGGGGCTCGGGCCGATCATGGCCATCTACCAGGCGCGCTTCATGCGCTATCTGAACGACCGTGGCGTAGTCAACACGGAGGGCCGCAAGGTCTGGGCCTTCCTCGGCGACGGCGAGATGGACGAGCCGGAATCCCTCGGAGCCATTTCGCTGGCGGCGCGCGAGCGGCTCGATAATCTGGTGTTCGTGGTCAACTGCAACCTGCAGCGGCTCGACGGTCCGGTGCGCGGCAACGGCAAGATCATCCAGGAACTCGAAGCCGTGTTCCGCGGTTCCGGCTGGAACGTCATCAAGGTCATCTGGGGCAGCTATTGGGATCCGCTGCTGGCCCGCGACAACAACGGGCTGCTGCTCAAGCGCATGGAGGAGTGCGTTGACGGCGACTACCAGGCCTACAAGGCCAAGGGCGGCGCCTATACCCGCGAGCACTTCTTCGGCAAGTATCCGGAGCTGGCGGAGATGGTCGCCAATCTCACCGATGAGGACATCTGGCGCCTGAATCGCGGCGGCCATGACCCCATTAAGGTCTATGCCGCCTACGCCGCGGCCATGCGCGCCAACGGCAAGCCGACGGTGATCCTGGCCAAGACCGTTAAAGGTTACGGCATGGGGGAAGCCGGCGAGGGCATGAACATTACGCACTCGCAGAAAAAAATGGGGGAGGCCAGCCTGAAGGCCTTCCGCGACCGCTTCAATATCCCGATCTCTGACGACCAGATCGGCGCCGCTCCGTTCTACAAGCCACCGCCGGACAGCGAGGAGATGAAGTACCTGCAAGAGCGTCGCGAGACCCTCGGTGGCCCCCTGCCCGCCCGCCGCGATACGGCGCCGGCGCTGACGGTACCCACGCTGGACGCATTCGGATCGCTGCTAGAGGCGAGCGGGGATCGAGAGATGTCCACCACCATGGCATTGGTGCGGATGATGACCGTGATCTTGCGCGACAAAGAGATCGGCAAATTCGTCGTCCCCATCGTGCCGGACGAGGCGCGCACCTTCGGCATGGAGGGCATGTTCCGTCAACTCGGCATCTACTCCTCCGTCGGCCAGCTCTACGAGCCGATGGATGCCGACCAGGTCATGTACTACCGCGAGGACAAAAAGGGCCAGATCCTACAAGAAGGCATCAACGAGGCCGGCGCCATGTCCTCGTGGATCGCTGCCGCCACCGCCTACGCCAATCATGGCCAGGCGATGATCCCGTTCTACATCTACTATTCGATGTTCGGCTTCCAGCGCATCGGCGACCTGGCCTGGGCCGCGGGCGACATGCAGGCGCGCGGCTTCCTGATCGGCGGCACCGCCGGGCGCACCACGCTCGCCGGCGAGGGCCTGCAGCACCAGGATGGCCACAGCCATCTGCTGGCCTCCACCATCCCCAACTGCGTCAGCTATGACCCGGCCTACGCCTACGAGTTGGCCGTGATCGTGCAAGACGGCATGCGCCGCATGTACCAGGAGAAGCAGAACTGCTTCTACTACGTTACGGTGATGAACGAGAATTACCCCCAGCCGGCGATGCCCGACGGTGTCGAAGACGGCATCAAGCGCGGCATCTACCGGCTGCACGTCGGTAGCTCGGATCACGAACCGCGGGTACAACTCCTGGGCAGCGGCACCATCCTGCGCGAAGTGCTCGCCGCGGGGGAGCTACTGGAGCGCGACTTCGGCGTCGCCGCCGATGTCTGGAGCGTGACCAGCTTCAACGAGCTCCGTCGCGACGGCATCGACGTCGAGCGCTGGAACATGCTGCATCCGGATGAGGAGCCGCGCCAGGCCTATGTCAGCGCGCAGTTGGCGGACAGCACCGGCCCCATCGTTGCGGCCACCGACTACATCCGCACCCACGCCGACCAGATCCGGCCCTATCTGTCGCGGCGCTATAGCGTACTCGGCACCGACGGCTATGGCCGTAGCGACATGCGCAGTCAGTTGCGCAAGTTCTTCGAGGTCAACCGCTGGTACGTCGTCGTCGCGGCCCTGAGCGCCCTGGCGGACGAGGGCCTGGTGGAGCGCTCGCGCGTGCGCGAGGCCATCGAGAAATACCGCATCGACCCGGACAAGCCAAACCCGGTGACGCAATGATCAGGCGGCTCCCGACAACTGATACCGCAACCCGGCACCCAACCCGGAATCCAGCCCGCAACCCAATCGGGCAGCTAGCTCGGAACCCAGTCTGGAATCAGGCGCAGGAGACCGCGACGTGGCAACCGTAGAAGACGTTCTGCTTCCCGACATCGGTGATTTCTCCGAGGTCGAGGTCATCGAGATCCTGGTAGCACCCGGCGATCGCATTGAGCCCGAGCAATCGCTGCTGACGCTCGAAAGCGACAAGGCCAGCATGGAGATCCCGTCGCCGATCGCCGGCACGGTGCAGTCGATCCAGGTCGCTGTTGGCGACAAGATCAGCCAGGGATCGCTGCTCGCCACAATCGAGACCAATGGGGGCGCCGCGGAGACCGCATCGAGAGACAACGCCAGCCCGCAAGCCGAGCCCTCACCGGTGCCTGAGTCGACAACACCGCCCGCACCGAAACCCTCAGCTGGGCCGGCACAGCCGGCAGCCGCCGCGCCAACAGAGATCGCGGTGCGTCTCCCGGATATTGGCGACTTCGCCGATATCCCGATCATCGAGGTCCTGGTCGGCCCCGGCGACAGCGTCGATGTGGACCAGTCCATACTGACGCTGGAAAGCGACAAGGCGACCATGGAGATCCCCTGCCCCGCGGCTGGCACGGTGCAATCCGTCGCGGTCACGGTTGGCGACAAACTGAATCAGGGCGATCTGGTGCTGACGCTGCTCGGTACAGCGGATAGCGGGAGCGACGCTGTCGATGCCGACAGCTCGGCGGAAGAGCTCGAGGCTCCCCAGGCACCGGCGGCGACGCCCAAGCCCGAGGCGGCGGTGCGGGCCCCCGGTGATGCCGAGCAGCGCAAGGCGCCGGTGCTGCCGCGACCAGCGGACATGGTCGCCATCGCCCCTGGGCGCACGCCGCATGCCAGCCCCGCGGTGCGCCGCTTCGCGCGCGAACTCGGCGTCGACCTGGGCCAGGTCAAAGGCAGCGGGCGCAAGGGGCGCATCGTCAAAGACGACGTACAGGCCTACGTCAAGCAGATGCTCAGCGCGGGTGCGGCACCGCCAGCGGCGGCCGGCCTACCGTTCCAGCTGCCGGCGGCGCCGGCGGTCGACTTCGCCAAGTTCGGCGAAGTGGAGACACAGCCGCTGTCGCGCATCAAGCGCATCAGCGGCGCGCACCTGCACCGCTGCTGGCTGTCGGTGCCGCACGTTACGCAGTTCGACGAGGCGGATATTACCGAGCTGGAGGCCTTCCGCAAGGGACAGAAAGCGGCGGCGGAAAAGGCCGGCGTCAAGCTCACCTTCATGCCATTCCTACTCAAGGCGGTGGCCGGGGCGCTGGCGCAGATGCCGAACCTGCGCGCGTCGCTGGCGGCGGATGGCGAGAATCTCATCGTCAAACACTACATCCACATTGGGGTCGCGGTGGATACGCCAAACGGCCTGGTGGTCCCGGTGCTGCGCGATGTCGACAAAAAGGGCATCTTCGACCTCGCTGGCGAACTCATGACCATCAGCGCTAAGGCCCGTGACGGCAAGCTGCTGCCCGGGGACATGCAGGGCGGCGTTTTTTCCATCTCCAGCCTCGGCGGCATTGGCGGGACCGCGTTCACACCCATCGTCAACGCGCCAGAGGTGGCTATTCTCGGCGTCTCGCGCTCGGAGATGAAGCCCGTGTGGGACGGCGCCGAGTTCCAGCCGCGGATGATGCTGCCGCTGTCGCTGTCCTATGACCATCGCGTGGTCGACGGCGCCGAGGGGGTTCGCTTCACGACCCTGCTGTCGAGTCTGCTGGCGGACATTCGGCGTCTGCTGTTGTAATTGCACAGAACACCCTGGGTACGCCGGATTTATCCGGCGCCAGCGAACGGGCAACCATCGTCTCCCGTGCAAGCGCGCTCCGGGGACTACCGTTTGCGACCTCCGGGCTCCCTCAAGTCGTTATCGCTGAACGATTTTAGGCCAGCAGCGTCCAGTTCGATGTCCATGCTTCCCGCCGCTATGAACTCCCGATGACCCGCCTATCGCTTGCCTGTCTGCTGCTGCTCGCCACCCTGAACACTGGCCTTGCGCGTGCCAGCGAGGGGCTTCCGCTGACCATCCTGCACTTTAACGACTTCCACGGACAGCTCGATCCGGTGACGGACCCGACAACCGGCCGGCAGCTCGGCGGCATCGCACGACTGGCCGGGCTGGTGCGCTCGATCCGGACCGAGGAGCCGACGCGTCCCGTGCTGCTGCTGTTCGCCGGGGATCTGCTGCAGGGGACCGTGACCTCGACCGTGTTTCTTGGCTTGCCCGACATCGGCTTCCTGACCGCCATGGGTGTGGACGCCGCCGTGATGGGCAACCACGAACTCGACTACGGTCAAGCAAGACTTCCGCAAGCTGCTCAACGCCGCCGGCTTTCCGGTGCTCGGCGCCAATGTCGAGGCTGAACCAACACCCTTCCCGCTGCTGCCCGCCGTGGTGCTTGCGCCTCCCGGCGGGCCGCGAGTCGGAGTCCTCGGCCTGGTCACCGACGAGCTGACCACGACGACCCACCCGCGCAACACCGATGGTATTCGCGTGACACCACCGGCGCAGACCGCCGCTGGCTGGGTGCCCTGGTTGCGGGCGCGCGCCGACCTGGTGGTGGTCCTGTCACACCTGGGCCTGGCGGCAGACCACCGGCTCGCAAGGGACGTGGACGGCATCGATCTGATCATCGGCGGCCACACCCACCGCCTACTCAGCAAGCCCGAGAGCGAGCGCGGCGTGCCGATCGTCCAGGCCGGCGAGCGCGGCAAGTATCTCGGCCGGCTGGATCTGATGGTCACGGACGGCGCGGTGGAGATTCAAGACTATCGGCTGCTCGCCGTCGACGACAGCGTGCCTGAAGACGCCGCGATGGCGGCCGAGGTCGCGGCCTTCGATGCTCGGCTTGCCGACGAGATCGAGGTCGTCGTCGGTCGCAGCGCCAGCAAGCTGGACGCCGACCGGACGGTCATCCGCCGCAGCGAGAGCAATTTCGGCGATTGGGTCGGCGACCTGGCGCGGGAACTGACCGGCGCCGACGTGGCCCTGTTCAACGGCGGCGGCTTCCGCGCGAGCATCGCCGCCGGCGAGGTGCGCATCCGCGACGTCTATCAGGCCTTCCCGTTCGGCAATGAACTCGTCACCGCCGAGGTCTCGGGCGCGGTGCTGCGGCAGGCGCTCGCGCGCTCCGCGTCGCTGGACCCCGAGGACGACCCGGGTGCATTCCTACAGGTCTCCGGCCTCCGGCTGGAGATCGCCGACGGCAAGGTCGCATCGGTCCAGGTCGCCGGCCGGCCGCTGGACCCCGCCGCCAGCTACCGCTTGGTGATACCGGACTTCCTCGCCGCCGGCGGCGACGGTTACGGGATGCTGAAGGACCTGCCGGGCGCCAACGCCACCGGCCGGTTGATTCTGGACATGGTGCTGGACGCCTTCCGCGGCCAGGAGCGCATTGCCGTCGACACCGATGGGCGTTTGCTGCGGCGTTGATGGCCGGTGCGGTAAGGCCATGCGGCGGATGGATTGATCACAGCAAACAACAACAGCGACGGTATGACACGGCCAACCCGGGATGCGGGATGCCTTGGCAATCGGGGCCGCTGTGAGAGACTATTGCGCTTGGAAGGGACAACCGGAGCGCCAGCCGAACCATGACGCCGGCAATCAACCACGTTCATCTGCAATCAACCACTCGTTCGGGGGAACAATGAGCGATACCGCTCCAAGCAAAGAGATCCGTGCACAAGTCGTCGTCCTGGGTGCCGGACCCGGCGGCTACACCGCCGCCTTTCGCGCCGCCGATCTTGGCCTGCGGGTGGTTCTGATCGAGCGCTACCCCGCCCTCGGCGGTGTCTGCCTCAACGTTGGCTGCATCCCATCGAAGGCGCTGCTGCACACCGCGGCCATCATCGAAGAGGCCAAGACCATGGGCACCATGGGGGTCACCTTCGCACCGCCGCAGATCGACTTGGACAAGATGCGCGCTGGCAAGGACAAGGTGGTGAAGAAGCTCACTGGCGGACTCGCCGCGCTTGCCAAACAGCGCAAGGTCGAGATCGTGCAAGGCATCGGCCGCTTCGAGGCACCCAACCGCATCGGTGTCGACGTCCGCGACGGCAAGGTGTCGGTCACGTTCGATCACTGCATCATCGCCTGCGGCTCCAGCCCGGTGCGTATCCCTGGTTTCCCCCACGACGACCCCCGCGTCATCGATTCAACCGGCGCGCTAGAGATCGATGGCATCCCTGAGCGCATGCTGGTGGTGGGTGGCGGCATCATCGGCCTGGAGATGGCAAGCGTCTACAGCGCCCTGGGCGCGAAGATCGACGTCGTCGAACTGCAGAACCAGCTGATGCCAGGTGCCGATCCGGACCTGGTGCGGGCCTTCGAGAAAGTCGTCAAGAAGCGCTACGACAAGATCATGCTCGAGACCAAGGTCGCCAGCATGGACGCGACATCAGACGGCATCAAGGTCGTGTTCGACGGCAAACACGCCGGCGAGGCAAGCTACGACAAGGTGTTGGTGGCGGTGGGTCGCCGGCCTAACGGCAAGCTCATCAACGCGGAGACGGCGGGCGTCAAGGTGGACGAGCGCGGCTTCATCCCGGTGGATCAGCACATGCGCACCAACGTGCCCAACATCTTCGCCATCGGCGACGTGGTCGGTAATCCAATGTTGGCGCACAAGGCAACCCATGAGGGGAAAGTGGCCGCCGAGGTCATTGCCGGGGAACCTGCCCTGTTCGATCCGCTGACCATCCCGTCCGTGGCCTACACCGATCCCGAGGTCGCTTGGATGGGCCTGACCGAGACCGAAGCAAAGGCCAACGACATTGCCTATGAAAAGGGCGTATTCCCCTGGGCCGCCAGCGGTCGCGCCCTCGGCATCCATCGCGACGAGGGCCTGACCAAGCTGCTGTTCGATCCGGAGACCAAGCGCATCCTCGGCGCCGGTATCGTCGGACCCAACGCCGGCGAACTCATCGGCGAGACCGTGCTGGCATTGGAAATGGGTGCGGACATGGAGGACATCGGGATGACCATCCACCCCCACCCGACGCTAAACGAGACCATCTGCTTCGCCGCCGAGATGGCGCATGGGTCCATCACGGATCTGATAGCGCCGAAAAAGGGCTGACCGGCACCGAAACGGAACCGAGACAGCCTGACCCGACGCATAAACCGAGATGTCAACGCGTCGAATCTGATCGAGCGGCCCGGGCGCCGGTCAGCGGTCCCGTGAATGCTCGTTCACGATGCCATACCCCGCGTCTCGGTATCCATTGCCCGCTCCGCCATCCCGAAGCTCGGATATTCCTGCGCTTAGGGATGTTTGCACACACCCGCGCCATGCGGCAGTACATGGCGACCTTCTCGGCCACATGCAGCCCCGTCGCCTCTCCCGAAACCGGCGCGAGGCAGGTCAGGCAGGTCGGTGTGCGCTTACATGGCCATTTCCAAATCGTCCTGCACCGCCGCGACGCCGGCCTTGGCGCACTCCTCATCGGTCTCGCCGGACGGTGCACCGCTTACGCCGACGCCGCCAACCAGTGCGCCGCCGACCTGCACCACCGCGCCGCCGGCGGACATGACCAAAAAGTCGAGTCGGCCGATGGGCGTGTCCGCTCGTTCACCGAGCGCCGAGGTATCGGCATTGAAGTTGACCGCCGTGTAGGCCTTCTTGAAGCTGATCGGGACCGTGATCGGCGCCGCGATGGTGTCACGCAGCTGGGTTTGGATCACGCCGTCGCGGTCGACGACGGTGACGCCGATCTGGATACCCTTCTCGCGGCAGGCGTCGATCGCGCCCTGGGCGATGCGCTGGGCGGTTTCCAGCGATAGGCGCTTCACCGAAACCATCATCGGATCTTCCGCCAGCACCGGCCTCGCCATCAGCGCCACGACCGCGACCATCGGTAGCAAAATTATGACTCGCGACTTCTTGTGCATCCATCGACTCCTGATTGTAAATGTAATCTGTTGATGTAACAGGGGCCTGTTGCGGCCGCTGGGCTGTGCCCGCTTTCCTAGAAAGTGCGGGGCGGATGGTAGCCTCAACACCCGCTCAGCGTGCAGCGTATTTTTCGATGACATAGTCGTCGACCATCTGCTTGAAACGCTCAGCGATACCCGCTCCCTTCAGCGTCGTGACCTTCTCCCCGTCGACATAGACCGGTGCCGATGGCAGCTCTCCGGTGCCGGGCAGGCTGATGCCGATGTTGGCCTGCTTGCTCTCGCCGGGACCGTTCACCACGCAGCCCATCACCGCGACCTGCATGGTCTCGACGCCGGGATAGGTATCGCGCCAGACCGGCATCTGCTCGCGCAGGTAGTTCTGAATGTCTTCGGCCAGCTCTTGGAACACCGTGCTGGTTGTGCGCCCACAACCGGGGCAGGCCGTTACCATCGGCGCGAATGAACGCATGCCCATGGTCTGCAGAATCTCCTGGCCGACGATCACCTCGCGCGTGCGCGACTCGCCCGGCGCGGGCGTCAACGAGATGCGGATGGTGTCGCCGATCCCCTCCTGTAGCAGCACCGACAGGGCTGCTGTGGAGGCGACGATGCCCTTGGAGCCCATGCCCGCCTCGGTCAGGCCCAGATGCAGCGCGTGGTCACTGCGCTGAGCCAGTGAGCGGTAGACCGCGATCAGGTCCTGCACGCCGCTCATCTTGCACGACAGTAGGATATGGTCGCGCGGCAGGCCCAATTCCTCCGCCCGCAGTGCACTGCCGACGGCGGACTCGACCATCGCCTCGCGCATGACCACATCGGCGGGCTTGGGCTGTGCGGACTTCGCGTTGGCGTCCATCATGCGCACGACCAGGTCGGGGTCGAGGCTACCCCAGTTGACACCGATGCGAACCGGGCGATCGTAGCGGCAGGCGATCTCGATCATGGTCGCGAACTGCGAGTCGCGCTTCTCGCCGCGCCCGACGTTACCGGGATTGATACGGTACTTGGCCAGGGCCTCGGCGCAGGCCGGATAGTCGCTCAACAGGCGATGCCCGTTGAAGTGGAAGTCGCCGATCAGCGGCACGTTCACACCGAGCGCGTCGAGGCGGTCGCGGATGTGCGGCACCGCGGCGGCGGCAGATTCGTTGTTCACGGTGAGCCGCACCAGCTCCGAGCCGGCGCGGGCCAGCTCGACGCATTGCGTCACCGTTGAGTCGATGTCCGCGCTGTCGGTGTTGGTCATCGACTGGATGCGAATCGGTTCGTCACCGCCGACGCCGATATCGCCGACACGGACTCGGACGGTCCGATGGCGCTTGATTGGGGATTCACTCATGTTCATGGAAACCTCAGGGGTTAGCTTAAGGGTGCGGACGCAAGGTCAACGCCGAACGCGTCCTACCCGTGGCGCTCAAGATCAGACCGGTGAACCGTTTGGCAATGGTGCGCGCAGCCCTTGGACCAGTTCCAGGTACTGCGGATGCTCCGGGCCGAGCAGCCCATGTCGGATAAGGAAATCGATGATGACCAGGTTGCAGTTCAGCTTGAACTCGTCGGTGTCGGCGACCACGGCCATGACCTTTTCGACCGGCCAAAGAAAAAATCCGGCCACCTCGTCGTCGTTGCAACGCGGCTCAAAATCGACATCGAGTTCCAGATCGTAGCAATAGATCACGTCGGGCTTCAGGCCTCGATCGGAATCTCGACAGTAGCTGATCGCGCCCACGGGCACGGCCCGCTCAGCAATGGAGGCCGGCATCGACGCCTCCTCAAAGCATTCCTTGCGCAGGTTCTCCCGCAGCTCGATACCCCAGGGCAAGCCGCCGGCCACCATGTTGTCCAGGCAATTGGGGTAGACACGGCGGCTCGCGGAGCGCCGCGCCACCCAAAGGTAAATCCCGTCCGGGCGCCGCACATAGCCGTTCAGGTGTTGTCCGAAGGCGCGAATACCAAAATACGGAGCGCAGGCCCGATCGATCAGAAAGCGGACGTCGTCGCGCGGCCCCGGTGTTACCGGATAATGCTCACCGTGCAAATGGCTGACCAGGCCGCGCCTTTGCAAGTCGGCACAGAGGCCGGCCATCGCGTCGCTGCAAGCGTCAAAACCCGATGGCGCCGAGGCCCAATGCAACGCATCGCGGTGCAGGCTGAAATCGTCACCAATTGCGTCGAGCGTGGCGGCGAAGTCACGGCGCACGCTGCCGAGCGCCTCGCCGTGAACGACGAAGGACAGAAAATCCGCCGGTTGCCAGCGGTTGCAGGCCTGAATGTGGTCAACGAAGCTCATGCTGATCGATCGAACAGTGCGTTCTGGCGCGTGGTAAAGCCTCGCGCGGTCGCGGGTTCATAAATACCGGATGCCAACCCGGCTGCTGTTGCGGGGCCAGGCATACATTGGCGACGCGCAAACCGCGGACTCAGGGACGAGTCAGTAACCCTCGTGCTTGACCGTCTCCCACAACCGCTCCATCTCGTCGCGGTGCGCGCGGTCAGGTGCCTTGCCGGATGCGCGCAGGCAGACCTCGACCCGCTGAAAGCGCCGCTCGAAGCGATGATTTGCGCTGCGCAGCGCCTGCTCGGCATCAACCCCGAGGTGTCTGGCGAGATTGACGCACGAGAACAGCAAGTCGCCGATCTCATGCACCCGCTCGGTGGGGTCGGCATGCTCGGAAAAGGTCTGCTCGCACTCGGCCAGTTCCTCGCGCACCTTGTCGCACCACGCCGTCCAGATCGTCCCAGTCGAAACCAACCCGAGCCGCACGCTTCTGCAGCTTCTCGGCGCGCACCAACGCAGGTAGCGCCTGGGCGACCCCCTCGAGCACGCTGGTGCGCAGCCGCTTGCCCTTGGCCTCCCGCTCGGCGGCCTTCATGGTCTCCCAGTTCTCGCGGACTTCTGCCTCGCTTGCCACATCGGCATCGCCGAAGACGTGCGGATGACGACGGATCATCTTGGTGCTGATGGACGCGACTACGTCGCCGAAGTCGAAATCGCCCTTTTCCTCAGCCATGCGTGAGTAAATGGCGACCTGGAACAGCAAATCGCCAAGCTCCTCGCACAGCTCCACCATGTCGTCCGCTTCGATGGCCTCGGCAACCTCGTACGCCTCTTCGAGCGTATAGGGCAGAATGGTCCGGAAGGTCTGCTTCAGATCCCAAGGGCATCCCTGATCTGGATCACGCAGTCGCGCGACTACCGCAAGCAAAGAGTCGATGTTGTGCGCATCGATCGCGCGTGCGTCGAGGTCGACGTAATTGGGATGCTTGCTCATAACGCGGTGGTTGCTCGGTCGGCGCAAAGGTTGGGCAATGATGAGAATCCAGCGATGTGGGCCGGTGACGGTATCGGGTTGGCCGTCTTGTTCGAAATCCGACGACGTTCGATCAGGGCCGCACCAGCCAGTTGAACAGGATGCCGAGCAGCACGGCACCGATGCTGCCCCACTTCCAGTAGCCGATCGGGATGCCGACGATCTCGTCCGGCTTCGACCGAGACGGGTCCTTAACGACGCTCCAAAGATGGGGGCCAGACAGGAACCAGGGCACGAACCCAAACATCACCGGCACACCGATCCACAACGGCAGCGGCTGGTTCAGATAAACCAACACCAGCAGGGCCGGCCAACCGACGAAGTAGGCCGCCGTCAGTTTGGCGTCGAGGGTCTTCTCGCGGGTTTGCAGAAAGGCCAGCACCGCGCCGATGCCCCAGAGCGTGGCCAATGCGATCAATACCAGTCTCATAGCGCTCCGCTCCGGCCGGGCGCCGGGCAGGCGCTTGCCAGGCGGTTCCGCGGCGTCAATCGCCTCATCGATCCGGTCATCGCCCCAATGATTGGCGTCATGATCGACCCAGCGACCAGCCAAATGCCACCGACCAAACTACTCACCGGGTCGGCCGCGGCTATGGTCAAACGACTCATCACAGGGCCGGCTCCGCCACCTGCTCCAGTTTCGGCTGCTTGGTCTTGCGAACGGTGATGTGCGGGCTCACCGCCACGTCGACGAACTTGGCGCAATCACCGGGCGCCGCGGTAAACCGGTTCATGTCTTCGCCGATGGCGCAACGGCCGGGATCGGTGATGCCGATATAGTCGATCTCGGAGCACTTGATCTGCGTAAAGGTCGCCTCGCGATACTGGCTTTCCGTGGGCTTGACTTCGGTAAAGTTGCGCGTGATCGCGTCGTACTTCACGTCGCCGCGGATATAGGCAGTCAGCCGCACCGACAGGTTGGTCACCTTCACATCCAGGTTGTTTGTCAGCGTCATGCCTAGCATGCACGCGTCCGGATACTCCTTTTTCATGTGAACGCTCAGCACCACGGCCTTCCGGCCAGTGGTCTTCACCGGGTCCGATCGCGAGATCTTAGGCGCGTTGGGATTCGGCGGCGGCTCCTTGGTGCCACCGATCTGAAAACCGCCCGTCTGACAGCCACCAGCGGCAACTGCGGCCATCAGCGCGAGGATAAGGATCGGCTGCTTTCTCATAGACCAACTCGAAAATAATGGAAGTAGCGCAAGGATACACGATGGCGACGAGCGCTCGGACCTGCCCCATCGGACAAGCGCCCTGCGACCGCAACAGCGGTGCCATGGTATCGGACCCGGCCAAGCGAGGTCCATCTCGCCGACGATAAAAAGCAGCACGCGACCGAACCGGGTGGCACCAGCATCGCACCGGAAAAAATGCTTGACCGCGAAAACCTACACAGCCATACTTAGCTGCTAGCCGCGCCCGTAGCTCAGCTGGATAGAGTACCTGGCTACGAACCAGGTGGTCGGGAGTTCGAATCTCTCCGGGCGCGCCATCAATTTGCATCTAAGCCACCTTCGGGTGGCTTTTTCGTTTGGGGATGCAACCGAAAGCCTGCGAACCGCAGTCTCTGGATGCGACACGGCGGTTCCGACAAACATTCTAGCCGCCAAATGTGCGCGTCCATCTTCCCAGCACCATCAGTCGCACACGCCTTTACCTCGGTTTAGCCGTGCTGACGGCGAGTGTCCCGCCCTACCGCGGGACGCTAGCGGATGAGGTCTTTGTGATGAGCATCGACACGACCGCTCCGACGTTGATCATGCGGCTATGCCACTGTCGACGGGTCGGGGCAGGTGCGGCGCGTCTCGCCAGCACCCATGGTGTCGATGGTCCGCATCTCGTCGTCGCTCAGCGCGAAGTCGTAGATGTCGCGGTTCTCGGCCATGCGGGCCGCTTTCGAGGTCTTCGGCAAGGCGGTGCGCCCGCTCTGCACGTGCCACCGCAGCACAACCTGTCCCGGCGTCTTGCCGTGGTGTTCCGCGATGGCGACGAGCACTGGGTCGCGCAGCATGCCGAAGGCGCCGCTGGCGAAAGGCGCGTAGGCGGTCACCACGATGCCGTGGTCGCGGCAGAAGGACTCCAGCTCGAGGTCTCGGCAGTAGGGATGGATCTCCACCTGGTTGACGGTGGGCCGGCGCTCCGGCTTCCGGGATATCCTCCATGAGCTGGCGCAGGTGTGTGATGGTGAAGTTGGACACCCCGATGGCGCGCGCGGCGCCCTTGTCGGCGAGCCGACAGAAGGCGCGCCAGATGATGGCGCGAGCCTTACGCGGGAAGTCGGGGTCCCTACTGCTGTGTTGCCCGAAACCACCGGGCCAATGCATAAGCAGCAGGTCCACATAGCCGAGGCCCAGATCGTCCAGGGTATCGACCATGTCGTCGCGGATCTTCTGGGCGATGTCATCGACCTTGTCGGCGTCCCAGGTGCGCCGGTGCGAGATGTTGATGTGCGGAGGCGCTGCTGGGTGCGCGAGCTTGGTGGTGATAAACAACTCCTCGCGGGTCAGTTCGCCACTGGCGAAACGCTGGCCGAGGAGCGTGCCCACGATGCGCTCGGTCCCGTAGGCACGGGCCCCGTCGAATGCCCGGTAGCCGCCATCAAGGGCCAGCGAGACCGCCCGCCAGGCCTGTTCAGGCAGGAACCCCTGGAACTCGGTGGCACCTACCCAATCGCCAAAGGCGCAGCCAAACGCCAGCGTGGGCATGATCACCCCATTGTGCAGGGTAACCTCGCGTGCGCTTTCCGCCCTGTCGTTCATATACTCCGATCCTGCGTGGTGGTGTAGGAGAGATCGAGGTTAACAAAAACGGTTCGCGGCTGCGCCACTGACCTTGTGGTAATCCACGGGCGCCAGCCCACGGCTCTGATCGATCCATCCTGGACCTATACGACCCCTTCATAGGCGCCCTTGCCAGTCATACATCGGTCGCTCGGTAACTCCGCTGTCGCGCTGCCAGGCGGCCGAGGGTCCCTCGCTCCACGGTGAGGAGCGCGGACAAATCCGATTGAACGCTTCTGTTCGACTGGGTTCAGGCCGTACATGATCACCTCGGGGCTCACGCCCGGCTCACCAATCTTCATGGGGACCGATTGGCCGGGGTATATTTGACTGGGGTACCAGCGATCACTCACTCTTATGACCGAGAACTGACCGCACACCACCAGATAGCTGACCGATCAACCGCATGCCAGTGACTCAAGACCAGCGGAACCAAGAGCCCGATCCAGTCCATACCGAGGTCGACGACTTGCGCGAGGCGCTCGCGAAGCATCGCGACAAGCGCGCCCGTCGCCTGATCAAGGCGATGCACCCGGCCAAGCTCGCTAGCCTGCTCGAAACGCTGACGCCCGAGCAGCGCATCGCGGCCTGGCATCAGGTCGATGCGAGGAGTGGAGTCGAAGGTTTTGTCGTATCTGTCGGCCGCGATGCGGGCGCAGCTGGTACGTGATCTCGATGCCGACGCGGCGGCGGATACCGACAATCCGGCGCAGACCGATGCCGACCAAAACGCTGGCATCGACGACGAACCGGAAACCCAGCTGCGCCTGGTGCTCGAAGCGCTGGACCAGGGCAAGCTGAAGCGTATCGCGCGGTTGTTCCGCAAGCTGCATCCGGCGCGGATCGCCGGGTTGCTGGAGTCGCTGCCGGCGACCGAGCGGACCACCGCCTGGGACATGGTCGACAACGAGCGGACCGGCAAGGTCCTGCGGCACCTGCACGAGGAGGTCCGACGGCGCCTAGCGGCGGAGATGGACCTTGAGGATCTGGTCAACGCCGCGCGGCGTCTCGAACCCGATGATCTGGTCGATCTGATCCAAGACCTGCCTGGGGCCACCGGCCGACAGATCCTGCAGGCCATGAACCAGCGCGAGCGCGAGCGCCTGGAGTCGATGCTGTCATACCCCGAGGACAGCGCCGGCGGCCTGATGAACATGGACCAGATCGCGGTGCGCGCCAATATCAAGATCGGCACCCTGCTGCGCTATCTGCGGCTGCTCGAGGACCTGCCGCCGAACACCGACAAGTTCTTCGTCGTCGACCGGAAGAACCAGTATCAGGGTATCCTGCGGGCGCGCCGTGTCCTGACCGCCCACCCCGAGGCGGCCGTTTCTGACTTGATGGAAGACGATTTCGAGCCGGTGCCGGCGGATCAGCCGAGCGACGAGGTGGCACGCCGTTTCGAAGAGCAAGACCTGATCTCGGCGCCGGTGGTGGACCCCAATGGCAAGTTGCTCGGCCGCATCACCGTCGACGACGTCGTGGACGTCATCCGCGAGCAGGCCGAGCATTCGATGCTGAGCATGGCCGGCCTGGATGACGAGACCGATATGTTCGCGCCGGTGCTTGCAAGCAGCCGACGGCGCGCGGTCTGGCTGGGCATCAATCTACTCACCGCCTTCCTCGCCGCCTGGGTCATCGGCCTCTTCGAAGGCACCTTACAACAGGTGGTCGCGCTCGCGGTGCTGATGCCCATCGTCGCGAGCATGGGCGGTATCGCCGGCAGTCAGACCCTGACCTTGGTCATCCGCGGCCTGGCGACCGGGCAGCTCGGCGGAGGCAATACCCGCATATTGCTGCTGAAGGAGGCCGGAATCGGTCTCCTGAATGGTATGCTCTGGGCGCTGGTGGTGGCAGCACTGGCCATCGTCTGGTTCGGCAACTGGGCCATCGGCGGCATCATCGCGGTCGCGATCCTGCTCAACCTCATCTGCGCGGCGGTGTCCGGCGTCGCCATACCTCTGATGATGCGCCGCTTTGGCATCGACCCGGCGCTCGCCGGGAGCGTCGTGCTGACCACCGTGACCGACGTGGTCGGCTTCTTCGCCTTCCTGGGGCTCGCCACGCTGATCCTCATTTGAGCGGGTTTTAGGTGGTTTCTGGAAAACGCTGTACCCGCCAGCTGCGGGCGAAGCCCGGGGCGAATTTGTGCGCCTCATCGTCGCTCAGTGCAGCAGACGATCCTCGCCGAATTGATCCACCTCCTCGGGTTGGCGCTTCGCTAGCGAGCGTCGGCACAGACGCCGAGCTCAGGATCCAAACCAACACCCAGAGGCTCCCGGAGAGCGGCAGGAATATCACAAGCCGCTGTGTCCGCGACTTCGACGGCTGACTTCGCATCATGACGGGGCCGGGATCATGGCGCACCACGGGCGGACAGCATACCCGGATCCACGCACCAGCCGATCGCATCCTCGGCGAGGATGCCTAGCCAAGCGCCATACATCCGACATCGGAGGCTAGCGCCTGACGGCAAGCAGAAGGACGCCGGCCGTCACCAGGCCGATGCCCAGCCACTCCCTCGGCGAAGGTCGCTCGCCGAGAAAGACGACCGCAAAGACGGCAACCAGCACGACGCTGAGCTTGTCGACTGGAGCCACTTTCGATGCCTGACCGATCTGCAGTGCCCGAAAGTAGCAGACCCAGGATGCTCCCGTGGCCAATCCGGAGAGTGACAAGAAGAGCCAGGTCTTACCGCTCAACTCGAACGGGTTGCTCCATTTTCCCGCCAGCCAGAGGAACGTCGAAAGGACGATGATGATGATGAAAGTCCGGATTAGCGTGGCGAAGTCGGAGTCGATGCCACGTATGCCGATCTTCGCGAAGATCGCCGTGAGTGCGGCGAAACAGGCAGAGAGTATGGCCCAAATAAGCCAGGTGCTTGGGGTTGTCATGCATCGCCGCCGCTGGTTCAGTTTCCGGGGACGGCCCTGCCAAAGACGCGGTAATCGATACAGTTCAGGTCGACCTTATACACGGCGCTAGATGCACGCAACAGATACCTCCGAGTTGCCACGTCTTCCGTCAGGATAGCGGAGAAGCGCGCTGCGGTCTGGAGGAGCAAAGGGAAGGAAGGTCGGTATCAGTGTTGTCGATTGTGCTGTCGGAGCGGGCAGGGAAATCCAGCAAAGCATACGCCCAACTGAATTGATAGAAAATGTCGCTACCTGAATGTCTATCAATGCAAGATGGCGGAGAGGGAGGGATTCGAACCCTCGATAGGCTGTTAACCTATACACACTTTCCAGGCGTGCTCCTTAAGCCACTCGGACACCTCTCCAAAGACGCGCACGGGCCATTGGTGTTCGACAGCGGCGGTCGACGAGGCACGTGCGAGCCGGTAAGAATAAGCGAACCTGCGTCTTGATGCAATCCAAACCGATGTCGATACCCTCCCCGACGCTGCCGCCCTGCCCTTCCGATCCGTCGTCGACTGATGATCCGCGCGACTTCGGCCTTGCCGCCGCGGCCGATCCGCATCGGCTCTACGAACGCGCGGTGCAGTGTGCCGAGGCGGAGGTGGACTTCTTCGAGCGGCGTTTTCGATTGCTGCGCGGGCGCCCTGCCCGGCGTTTGCGCGAGGATTTTTGCGGCACCGCTGCCGTCTGCTGCGAGTGGGTCGGCAGGCATCGACAGAATCGGGCGGTCGGTGTCGATATCGACGCGGACGTGCTGGACTGGGGCCGGCGGCACAATCTCTCCAAGCTCTCGCCGGGGGCTGCGAAGCGCGTGGAGTTGCGCCGTGGCAACGTGCTGGCGGCGGATTCGGAGCGATACGATATTGTCGCTGCGATGAATTTCAGCTATTGGCTGTTCAAGGAGCGAGCGGCCCTGCGACAGTATTTTTGCCAGGTCAGGGCGGCCCTGGCCGATGATGGGGTGTTCTTTCTCGATGCCTATGGCGGCTACGACGCCTTTCGCGAGATCCTCGAGGAGCGTGAGATCGACGACGCCGACGGTCGTTTCACCTACGGTTGGGAGCAGGTGGGCTACAACCCGATCAGCGGCGAGATGACCTGCCATATCCACTTCGCGTTTCCGGATGGATCGCGGCTGCAGCAGGCGTTCAGCTACCACTGGCGGCTGTGGACGTTGCCCGAGATCCGCGAACTATTGGCGGAGGCGGGTTTTGGTCGCGTCGTCTGCTATTGGCAGGGCTGGGACGCCGAAGGCGAGGCCGACGGTATCTTCGAGCCCACCGACCGCGCGGACGCGGATGCCGGATGGATCTGCTATATCAGCGCAGAGCCCTAGCCCGGCGAGGCCGCGGACCGACGAGCGAACGGTGCCACGCTGCTCAGCCTGGACCTCTCAGCGCCAAGCGATGCTCACACGGAGGCGCAGAGACACGGAGAGAAGAAAGACGGATGCCGGTCCGCAAATCTGAGCAAGGCACGTGCTCTTCTCCGTGATCTCCGTGCCTCCGTGTGAGTCATGTTGCCAGGCCCCCGCGAGCTGCGACTCGATCAGGACGCGGGTCCGCAACAGTCTCCCGGTACTTCGCAGGGAATTTTTTCAGCGCTAATATCGACTTGAGAGAGGCGCGCTCATAAGGCAGCCGCCTGCCGCGCGAGGACGTAAATCTCAGCGGAGAGTTCGAGCAAGTCCGTCTGCCGCGTGGCTGCGTCCAGGTCGACACCCCAGGCATAGCTCCCGTCGCCGGCGACCAGACACAGGGGGAAGTTCGCCAAGGCCTCGGCGATGCTGGCGGCGGCCTTTTCTTGCTGCTCGCCGGAATCGACCGTCAGCACCGGCACGCTGCCGAGGCGCCGCGCACCTTGGACGTCCGCCGGCTGAAAATCGCGCCCACCAAAGCTGACCGCGACCGAATGGGGGCTGTGGGCATGCAGCACGGCGCGGGCGTCGGCTTGCTGCCGATAGATGTGCCGATGCACGGCAGCTTCCGAGGAGACGGCATCGGGCAGTTCGTCGTCGTCGATCGTGCAGGCGATCAGGTCTTCCCGCCGGAGTGCTCCACCGGCGCTGGCGGGCGTGATCCAGAAGCGCGCGCCGACTCGCACCGAGGCGTTACCGGTGCGGGCATCGTTGTGGCCGATGCCGCGCATGCGGCGGTAGTAATCGACGAGTTCGTCGCGGGGGTCTTCGCCAGCGAAACGTCCGTCCGCCAAGCGCTCGACGATGAACTCGGCGATGGCGGCCGGGTCGTCGATGGGCAGTTCCGGCGGATGTTCGTCGTCGGGCAGGCGGGTATCGGTCACCACCGCGATGATGTCAGTGTCTTGCGGATACATCGGCGCCTTGCCGCTGGCGGAGCGATGCACCTCGATCTTCGGGTAGCGCGAGCGATGGAACCCCTCCACCAGCAGCAGATCGAGCTGGTCGGCGTCGAAGCGCGCGGAGAAATCGGCCAGATCCGCATCCGCCAGGTCCGCCACCGACGCGGGCCGCCGGTCGATCAGCGCCCAGCCAGCGGTGGAGGCAAGCATGACCTGATCGGCGCCGGCCTCGGCGATCTCGTAGCTGTCCTTGCCGGGTGTGTCGATTTGAAACGCGTGATGCGTATGCTTGAGATAGCCCACGCGCACGCCGCGCTCCCGCAGGGCGGGCACCAGCTTGCGCAACAGCGTGGTCTTGCCGGTGCCGCTTGGCGCGACGAATCCGACGATGGGGAGGTTCCTGCTGGGCATCTACCTGTCTCCGTGAACGATCAAACAGCGAGTCGTCGAGTGGGCCGGCAGCTGCGCGAAGAGTGGGCGCTGAGCCGGCGGCGGTCTGGTGCCAATTTGGACATTTACGCGACGAACGCGCAAAATTGCGCGTCGAAATCGAGAATATGCGCAGCCGGCCCCGAGGCCGACGTCTGCACCGCCACTGAAACCACCTACTCCGAATCCTATCGAATACCCATGGCGCAGTACATCTACACCATGAACCGCGTCGGCAAGGTCGTACCGCCGAAGCGTGTCATTCTGCGCGACATCTCGTTGTCGTTCTTCCCTGGCGCCAAGATCGGCGTGCTCGGTCTGAACGGCTCGGGCAAGTCGACGCTGCTGAAGATCATGGCCGGTCTCGACACTGAGATCGAGGGCGAGGCCAGACCCCAGCCCGGCATCAATGTGGGCTATCTGCCCCAGGAACCGCAGCTGGATGCCAGCAAGGACGTGCGCGGCAACGTCGAGGAGGCGGTCGCGCCGATCAAACAGGCGCTGGAGCGGCTGGACCAGGTCTACGCCGCCTATGCCGAGGCGGATGCCGACTTCGACGCCCTGGCCAAGGAGCAGGCGGAGCTCGAAGACCTGATCGAGGCCACCGACGGCCACAACCTGGAGCGCACGCTGGAGGTGGCCGCGGACGCCCTGCGCCTGCCGCCTTGGGAGGCCGACGTCAGCACGCTGTCCGGCGGTGAGCGTCGGCGCGTGGCACTGTGTCGGCTGTTGCTGTCGAAGCCCGACATGCTGCTGCTCGACGAGCCCACCAACCATCTCGATGCGGAGTCCGTCGCTTGGCTCGAGCGCTTCTTGCATGACTATCCCGGCACCGTGGTGGCGGTGACCCATGATCGCTACTTCCTCGACAACGTCGCCGGCTGGATTCTCGAACTGGACCGCGGCCACGGCATTCCGTGGGAAGGCAACTACTCCAGCTGGCTGGAGCAAAAGGAGAACCGGCTGGAGCGCGAGGAGAAGCAGGAGCAGGCGCGCATCAAGGCCATGAAGCACGAGCTGGAATGGGTGCGCTCCAACCCCAAGGGCCGCCATGCCAAGAGCAAGGCGCGCCTGGCACGCTTCGAGGAGCTGAGTTCGCAGGAATTCCAGTCCCGCAACGAGACCAACGAGATCTACATTCCGCCCGGCCCGCGCCTCGGCGACCTGGTGATCGAGGCCGAGGGACTGAAAAAGGCCTATGGTGACAATCTGCTCTACGACGGGCTCTCGTTCAACCTGCCCAAGGGCGGCATCGTCGGCGTGATCGGGCCAAATGGTGCCGGCAAGACCACGCTGTTCCGCATCATGACCGGGCAAGAGCAACCCGACGGCGGCGAACTGCGAGTCGGCGAGACGGTGCAGGTCGCCTACGTGGATCAGAGCCGCGACGCGCTGGACGGCAAGAAGACGGTCTGGGAGGAGATCTCGGACGGCGCCGACAACATCATCGTCGGCCGCTTCGAGATGCCGTCGCGGGCCTATGTCAGCCGCTTCAACTTCCGCGGCTCCGACCAGCAGAAGCGCATCGGCGACCTGTCCGGCGGCGAGCGCAACCGCGTGCATCTGGCCAAGCTGCTGAAAAGCGGCGGCAACCTGTTACTGCTCGACGAGCCCACCAATGACCTCGACGTCGAGACCCTGCGGGCGCTGGAAGAGGCCATCCTGGCCTTCCCCGGCTGCGTCGTCGTCATCAGCCATGATCGCTGGTTCCTGGACCGCGTCGCCACGCACATCCTGGCCTTCGAGGGCGACTCGCAGGTCACCTGGTTCGAGGGCAATTACGCCGACTACGAGGAAGATCGCCATCGCCGGCTTGGCGCCGAGGCCGATCAACCGCACCGCATCCGTTATCGTCCGCTGAGCGTTTGACGTGGTGTGCGATCGGGTCGCATAAGGCCGATGCGCTACCGACAGCGGCACGGACGCGGCGGACCGCTGGTCGGCCGGAGTTGGCCCCGGCGCGCTCGAGTGTTCGTTTCGATTCGCGCGCCGGGGGCGCAATGAGACACGAGCCCCTCGCCGCACGTCGATCCAGCCGCAGCCGCGCCGGCAAGCACACCACCGAGTCCTGCTCCTGTTGGGCCTGCTCACAACGCTGGCCCTTGTCGCCATCGGCTGGGCATCCTTCCAGAGCTGGCAGACCAGCCAGAAACAGCAGCGGATGGCGGCGCAGGTTGCCGCCAGCCAGGCCGCGCAAACGCTGAGCACGGCCTTGTTGCAGGAACATTCGCAGCTGCGTGCCTTGCTGGAGCAGGAAGCACCAGCCCATTCGCGGACGCGCTGCAGGGCGCAGTTGTCCTCTCGAACCATCGACCGCCTAGCCATTAGCACCCCTGCGGACCTGCTGCTCTATCTGACAACCGAAGACGACGCGCGTGCCGCTCTCCGACACCGCCGGCGAGCTTGCGCAGGATGCCAAACCACTCGCCTCGGCGGCAGTCACGCTGCCACTTGCCGAAACGCAGCGCATCGAGGTCTTTTCGGCACACACCGGTCTCGCCCCCGGCCTCGCCGTCATGCTGCTTGCCGCACTCGCGCTGACCGCGATGACCCTCGCGCTGGTGCGAACCCTGGTGCAACTGGTGCGACGGCAAGATCGGCTTTCAGAACAGGGACAGCGCGATACTGGATGACCAGCAGCGCCGTCTGGAGGCGGTACTCGACGCCAGCTCCGAAGGCATCGTCTTGGCGACCATGGCCGGAGGCATCGAGCTCGTCAATCGCGCGGCGGCAGCCATGTTTGGTCAAGCCGACGACGACATGCTGGGCAAGCACCTCGCCGAACTGATCCCGGAGCTGCCCGTCGACAAAAAGCCGGGGCCCGCGACAGCCAGCGAGGCCGATGCAGCCCTGCCCGATCGGTTCGACATCGAGATCCCTCGGGCAGACGGCGAAGCCTTCCCCGCGCGGGTCTGGCTGCATCGCTTGCGCCTGGACGGCGGCCTCCGGCACTTACTGATCATCCAGGACCTGACCGAATCCGCACAGCAGGCACAGCAGCTGGAGTTCCTGGAGCAGCGTGACGTCATCACCGGCCTGCTCAACCGCAGGGAATTCGAACGCCGCATGGCGACGCCTGCTGGCGGACGCCGCCGACACGGGAACGCCCTATGTGCTCTGCTACATCGACATCGACCAATTCAAGCTGGTCAACGACACCGCCGGACATGCCGCCGGCGACGCGCTGATCGAGCAACTCGCGACCCTGATCGAGGTCAACTTCGACGACGCCGCTCTGCTCGCGCGCCTGGGTGGTGACGAGTTCGGCGCCCTGTTCGCCGATCGCACGGAGGCGCATGTGCTGACCCAGTGCGACGGATTGATGCAGACCATCCGCAACTTCCGGTTCACCTGGCGCGACCGTTCGTTCGGTGTCGCCGTCAGCATCGGCGTGACCGCATTCCTGCCGGAATACGACAGCGCCGCCGCGGAACTGGCCAAGGCCGATGTCGCCTGCCATATGGCCAAGCGCGGCGGTCGCGACCGCATCCACGTCTACCGAGACGGCGATGCCTCCGCCGCGCGCCATCATGGCGAGATGCACCTGGTCTCCACCATCTCCGGAGCACTCAACAAAGGCCGCTTCCGGCTCTATGCGCAGCCCATTCTGCCGCTGGCCGCCGGTGGCGCCGGCCGCACTCACTACGAAATCCTGGTGCGCATGCTTGATGAACAAGGTGCGCCGGTCGTGCCGGACCATTTCATCCCGGCCGCGGAGCGCTACATTCTGATGCCCGCGGTGGACCGCTGGATCATTCACCAGCTCTTCAGCACCCAAGGCGATCAGCTGCGGGCCTGGCACGAAGAACATCGAGACCAGTTCCTGTTTGCGGTCAACCTATCCGGTACCTCGCTCGGAGACGAAGCTTTCCTCCCGTTCCTCAAGCGCCAGTTCGAAAGCCAGCGCATACCACCGGCCAGCATCTGTTTCGAGATCACCGAGACCGCCGCGATACGCAGCCTGCACCACGCGCGGAACTTCATGCGCGAACTCTCTGAGATGGGCTGCACCTTCGCGCTGGACGACTTCGGCAGCGGCCTTTCGTCCTTCAATTACCTGCGCGAACTGCCGGTCAACTACTTGAAGATCGACGGCAGCTTCGTGCAGGACATGAACAGCAATCCGGTCAACTATGCGCTGGTGGCCTCCATCAATCAGATCGCGCACGTGCTGGGGCTGAAGACCATCGCCGAATGGGCGGAAAACGACTCCATCATCAACCAGCTTCGGGCTCTCAACGTGGACTACGCGCAGGGTTACGCCATCGGCACGCCGCTGCCCGTGGTGGACTGCGATTTCGATGTTGCCAGCGCCCTGGCGGCCGGAGAACTCCATCATGACTAAGCCTCGGCCCCTTCGGGCCAGGTTTCGGAGGCAGGTTTCCGGAGCAGGCGCCAAATCAGCTCACGGACCAGGCTCCGGACCAGCTTTTGGAACAGGTGCTCAGGCAGGCCTCGGTCCTGCTCGACCGCGCCGAGCACTGGCTCCCGACCATCATCGAACCCGACTGGAACGCCCACGCATGGCGCTGGCGCAAGAGCGGCGCGCGCGGACGTCTGGAAGCCGTCCAGCGAACCCATGCCATCACCTTGGCGGATCTGTGCTGCGTCGATACCCAGCGCGACGAGATCGATCGCAACACACGCCAGTTTCTGGCCGGCGCGGGCGCCAACAACACCCTGCTGTGGGGTGCGCGCGGCACCGGCAAGTCGTCGCTGATCAAGGCCCTGTTCAACACCTATCGGGAGCAGGGGCTGCGGCTGATCGAGATCGACAAGGACGACTTGATCGACCTGCCCGACATCCTGGATTTGATCCACGCCCGCCCGGAACGCTTCATCCTCTACTGTGACGATCTGTCCTTCGATGCCGGCGAGTCCGGCTACAAGGCGCTCAAGGCCGTGCTCGACGGCTCCATCGGCGCGCCACCGGAGAATCTGCTCATCTATGCCACGTCCAATCGGCGTCACCTGCTGCCGGAGCTGCAACAGGAGAACCGCGAATCACGCATGATCGACGGCGAGATTCACCACGGCGAAGGCGTCGAGGAAAAGATCTCCCTGTCGGACCGTTTCGGACTGTGGCTGTCGTTCTACCCCTTCGGCCAGGAGCAGTACCTCAGCGTCTGCCGCCACTGGCTCAAACGTCTGGCGGCGGACCGGGCCGATGCCGCCAAGACGGAGCGCGCGGCGCTGCAATGGGCCCTGCATCGTGGCTCACGCAGCGGACGCACCGCCTGGCAGTTCGCACGCGACTGGGCGGGCCGGCAGCAGTTGAGTCAAACCTAACGGCGCTCCGCGCCGAGTCACGAAAACAGCGCGCCCCAATGTCCGGCCAAGCCGACCTGCATCTGCGCTATGCTGAAAGGAGGCGGCGCCATGGTCGCCCAGGCTACCGACAAGATCAGGAGCCAACATCATGTCCCTACCGCGTATCAACTATCGCGTCGTCGGCCAGGACGACTACATGCTGATCATCGAGGTCGATCCCGACGGCAACTTCACCATCGACTACGGCGACTATACGAGCCGCAAGCCCGTCCGCGGCACCATCGACGTCCACCAGCGAGAGCGCCTTACGGCGGCACTGGACGCCATCGGCGAGTCCCGCGAACACCAGGCACCGGAAGGCACGACCGGTTTCATGGCGGAATTGACGGTCGGCGACGGACCGACCGTGCGTCATTTTCGCTTTTGGGAGGGTGCGTTGGACGATGAGCCAGACCTAAAGGGCCTGGTTCGGGAATTGGAAGTGCTCGGATGACGGCAGCGGGTAGCAGCCGACCCGCAGCAACGGATCGAGCGCCTGCTGGCGCTCGACGCCAAGCACGCCTGGCATCCCTATACATCCACCATCGACCGCGATCCGGTCTATCCGGTGCGTGCCGCCTCCGGCTGCGAGCTGGAGCTGATGGACGGACGTCGGCTGATCGACGGCATGTCGTCCTGGTGGTGCGCGATTCACGGCTACAACCACCCGGTGCTCAACGCCGCCGCCATCGAACAGCTCGGACGCATGTCCCATGTGATGTTCGGTGGCCTGACCCATGCACCGGCGGTGGAGCTGATCGAGCGCCTGGTTGATCTGACCCCTGCCCCCTTGCAGCACGTCTTCCTGTGCGACTCGGGCTCGGTGTCGGTCGAGGTGGCCATGAAGATGGCGCTGCAGTACCAGCGGGCGGCCGGGCATCCGGCGCGCACGCGTTTTCTGACCGTGCGCGGCGGCTACCATGGCGACACCTTCGACGCCATGTCGGTGTGCGACCCGGTCACCGGCATGCATCACCTGTTTGCCGACGTGCTGCCGCAACAGCTGTTCGCGCCGGCGCCGGCGCCGCGCTTCGGCACGCCCTGCAGCGATGCCGACATCGCCGATTTCCGAACCTTGATCGAGGAACATGCCGACCGGCTGGCAGCGGTCATCCTGGAGCCCATCGTGCAGGGCGCCGGCGGCATGCGCTTCTATTCGGCGGAGTATCTGGCCCGCGTGCGCGCGGAGTGCGACCGCTTCGGCGTGCTGTTGATCGCCGACGAGATCGCGACCGGTTTCGGCCGCAGCGGGCGGCTGTTCGCCTGCGAGCACGCCGACATCAGCCCGGACATCATGACCCTGGGCAAGGCCCTGACCGGCGGCTATCTGACCTCGGCGGCAACGCTGGCAACCGCCGACGTGGCAAGCACGATCTCCGGCGCCGAGCCGGGTGCCTTCATGCACGGTCCCACCTTCATGGGGAACCCGCTCGCCTGCGCCATCGCCAACGCCAGCATCGACCTGTTGCTGGGGCAGGACTGGCAGGGCAACATCGTCCGCATCCAGAGCGGACTGTCAGCGGGGCTTGCGCCATGTCGGGGTTCGCCAGGCGTCGCCGACGTGCGCGTCCTCGGCGCCATCGGCGTGGTCGAGATGGCAGCAGCGGTGCCCATGCGCGACGTGCAGGCCCGCTTTGTCGAACTCGGCGTCTGGGTGCGTCCGTTCGGGCGATTGATCTACCTGATGCCGCCGTACGTCATCAGCGACGCGCAACTGCACAGGCTGTGCGAGGCGACCACGCGGGTGGTCGCTGAGTTTGGAGAGACCTCGCCCAGTTGCAGCAAGGACCGCTGAGCAATAGACGGCGCTCCGATCGCCTTAAAGCGTCGCCTCGCAGTGACGCCGCTCTTCGCCCGGCTCCGAGCCGCTGCCCTCAGCCTGCGGCTTCGGCATGATGCTCTGCGCGACCAGGAACTCGATCACGTCGTGGGCGAGATGATGCGGCGTCTTTTCGCCGGCCAGCAGTGTCAGCTCCGGCGACTCGGGCGCCTCGTAGGGATCATCGATGCCGGTGAAGTGCTTGATCTCGCCGGCACGCGCCTTCTTATAGAGGCCCTTGGGGTCGCGTTCTTCGCAGATGTCGAGGGGTGTATCGACAAACACCTCGATGAACTCGCCGGGCTTCATGGTGGCCCGGACGCGGTCGCGGTCGATGCGATAGGGGCTGATGAACGCGGTCAACGCGATCAGGCCCGCCTCGCAGTAGAGCTGCGCAACGGCGCCGATGCGGCGGATGTTCTCCTCGCGGTCGATGGCGGTAAAGCCGAGACCGAAACGGTTGGCGTAGTCCTCGCCATGGGTTTCGCGCAGCATGCCGGGGCCCGCGTTGAGGCCATGTCGCACGTTGTCGCCGTCCAGCACCGCGCTGTGCAGCCCATAGCTGGCCAGCAGGTGGTCCAAGGTATTGGCCACGGTACTCTTACCGGAACCGCTGAGGCCGGTGAACCAGATCACGCAGCCCTTGTGGCCGTTGACGCGCTCACGCGCCTCTCGCGAGACCTGGTGCTCATGCCAGGTCACGTTGGTATCGTTCGCCATGGAGTCTTCTCGATCGCGGAATGTTTAGAGGGGACGATGGGGCCGGCACGGCACTGCGCGTCGGGTCGCTTCCGGAAAGCATCACTCAAAAGCGAGTGCGTCTGGACACAGCGGATTCGCGCCTGCAAGCTGAGCTGCAATGTTAACCGCGCCCACCCAAGGGTTCAACGTCGAGATTTCTGAAGGGCGCTGAATGGTTCCGAACCGGGACATTGGCCCACGTCCCAGCCCAGACGCGTCGAATCTCGCGAGCGGCGCAACGATCTGCGTTATCGCCTCAGGGCAAAATCTCGATCGGCGTGCCATCGGTGGTGTAGCGCCAGATCTCGTCGATCGCGAGGTTGGACACGGCGATACAGCCCTGGGTCCAATCCTCGCCGCTGACCAGATAGCGCAGATCGCGATGCTGCTGCGAGCGCGGCTCACCGTGGATCATGATCATGCCGCCCGGGTCCCAACCGGCGCGCAGCGCCTTCAGCCGGTCGTACTGGTTCGGATAGGAGATATGCAGCGCCTTGGTGAAGTTGCTGCGCGGGTTGCGCCAGTCGATGTAATAACGCCCCTCCGGTGTCCGGTTGTCGCCGCGGCGCAGTTTGTGGCCGACAGGGCTGGTACCGAGGCTGACCCGGTAGGTCCTGAAGGGTTTGCCGTCCCGCATCAGATAGAGCCGGCGCTGACTCTTCTTGACGACGATCTTGTCGGCCAGCATGGCCCCGGAGCGCGGCGCGTGGGTGACGTCCTCGGCCCGCTTTGCCGCGCAACCGGGCAGCACGGACATGGCCGCCACCGACGTGCTCAGACACAACACGAACAACGAACTAAACAACAGCTTCAACGGTCGAATTCTCATCATGGATAGCGCATGGTGCGGCGAAGCGGCTATTCTACTTCGACCGCGGAAGCGGCGGCAGATGTCGTGACCAAAGATTGCGATAACCTTGGCCGAAATGCTGGTTTACCGACGATAAATCGACGTGATAGTTGATCCACGTCTTTGTGCAAGGCCGCAACTCGGCGTTAGCGTACCGGCTGGTTAGCAGCACCAAAAACCATCAAGCACTTACTGTTTTCGATTGGAGCAGCGACATGGCACGTATCGTCATCTTCGGCGCAGGAATCTCGGGGCACACCGCGGCGCGCTACCTAGGCAAATGGCTCGGCAAACAGCACGAGATCAGCGTCGTCTCCCCAAACGCCAAGTGGAACTGGATTCCGTCCAACATCTGGGTCGGCGTCGGCCAGATGACCGAAAAGCAGGTCACCTTCGAGTTGGAGCCCATCTACAAGAAGCTCAACATCGCATTCCACCAGGCCAAGGCACTGTCGATCAATCCCGAGGGCGGCGCCGACTCTGCTGATCCTTTCGTGACCGTGGAGTACACCGACGCGACGCGCGCGGGTCAAACGGCCAACATCCCTTACGACTATCTGGTCAATGCCACCGGCCCGAAGCTCAATTTCGGTGCGACACCGGGACTCGGCCCCGACGAGGGCTACACCACGTCGGTCTGCACCCCGTCGCATGCACTGCACGCCAACGAGCAACTGCAGTCCGTCATCGCCGAGATGAAACAGGGCGCCACCAAGAACTTTGTCGTGGGCACCGGACATGGCATGTGCACCTGCCAGGGCGCGGCCTTCGAGTACATCTACAACGTCGACCACACCCTGCGCGAGGCTGGCGTGCGCGACAAGGCCCGACTGTTCTGGATCAGTAACGAGTACGAACTCGGCGACTTCGGCATGGGTGGTGTGCACATCACGCGGGGTGGCTATGTCACCAACGGCAAGACCTTCGCCGAATCCCTGATGGTGGAGCGCGGCATCGAGTGGACGGTGCGCGCGGCGGTCAAGCGCGTCGAGCCAGGCAAGATCCACTACGAGATCCTCGACGGTAGCGAGCACGAGCTCGACTTCGATTTCGCCATGCTGATCCCGCCCTTCGCTGGGCAGCCGATGAAGGCCTACGACAAGGCCGGTGAAGACATCACCGCCGACATCTTCGCACCGAACGGCTTCATGAAGGTCGACGCCGACTACAAGCCGAAACCCTATGAAGACTGGAGCAAGGCCGACTGGCCCAACACCTACCAGACGCCCAAGTACAAGAACATGTTCGCCATCGGCATCGCGTTTGCGCCGCCGCACCTGATCAGCAAGCCGATGCAGAGCGCCAACGGTACGCCGATCAATCCCGCGCCGCCGCGCACCGGCATGCCGTCGGCCGCCATCGGTAAGGCGGTGGCCGAGAGTATCCGCGACATGGTCGCCGGCGCCCCGGAACCCACCCATACCGCCAATATGGCGGCGATCGGCGCCGCTTGCCTCGCCTCCACCGGCTCGGACATCTTCAAGGGCACCGCGGCCACCATGACCGTCTTTCCGGTCGTACCAGACTACGAAACCTACCCGGAGTACGGCCGCGACATGGACCTGACCTTCGGTGAGATCGGTCTCGCCGGCCACTGGATGAAGTACATCCTGCACCATGTCTTCATCTACCAGGCGAAGCTGCGTCCAGGCTGGTCGCTGTTGCCCGATTGAGCCTGCGTGATGTAAGAGGCAAGCGCGCGTGGGTCCGAGTCGGTGACGACCGCGGCTCACAGCGACAAATAGCATCCATAACGGAGACCGAACTATGACCGCCAAGAACAAAGAACCCTATCAGCAGGCCTACTATCCGCCGGTCCCCACCGGCCTCACGCGTTACATGCGTACAAGCCTGATATGGCAACATTACCGGTTCTGGGTCATCAACTTTAAGATCCTGAAACTGTTGATGAAGTCGCATCACTGATCGGCGCTCACCGGTGACGCCAGCGCCAGGCATTGGGCCGAGCCGCTCCATCGTTGACCCGCCAAAACGGCTAACGCATGGGGCGGCTCCGGCAGCGCCGACGTTGCTGTTGGGATTCGTCGTCCTTGCCGCCGCTCTCATGCTGAGCGGTTGTCAGACCCTGATCCAGCAGTCGGAAAACGGCAACTGGATCGACATCGCCCCAGGCAGCACGTTGACGCTGCATCAGTCGGTCCAGGTGGCCCAGGACCGAGCCCGAGTCTTCTTCGTCAACGGCCGAGCACGCAATTCCGGGGCGAGCTATCGACCCTCGTGCGCCCTGGAAGTGCGCCGCATCAGCCGCGACGGACCGCAGACCATCCCAGCCGGGATGATCCGGATTAAACGCATCCAGAATTATTGGACCGAGGTGGTCGACGTCCGCAACCCGGACGCGCCGCACGTTCCGGCTCGCGAGCGTGGGGGGCGACGGCGGCGATGGCGGCTATTCGATGATCCAGACCGGCTTTCACCTCTGGCTCGACGACAGCGCCGACCAAAACCTGATGCGCTTGACCTGCCTCGGCATCCTCGCCGACCCGGTCGATGCCTACCCGCCGACACTCGAAGACATTCGCGCCGCCCTCGGCAAGCTCGCGACGCTGACGGTCGTAAGCACGCCTCAGTAAGGGACCAAGCGCGACACATCCAAACGACGGCAGCGGGTGGCTCTCGGAATGCTTGAGAGCACCGCTTGCCAATCAACGCCGTCTTATTCGATGAACACCGTCACGCGGCTGGCAGCACCAGCGGCGTCGACCACGGCGATCTCGGCAAAGCCGGGCCCGTCCGGCCGCCAGCGCGCGGCGCGGGCATAGGGCTCACGGGCCACTGGCCGCCCGTTGACCAGCCAGACGAAGGGCGGGCGCCCGTTGCGCACCTGAAGAGCCAGTTCAGCGCCCCGCTGCACTGCGCCCTGCCGCTGTGAGGCTAATGCATCGCTCAGCCCCAGGTCGACCCGCGCCCCATCCGGTGGAAAGGCGATCTCCACCGCCCCGTCGGGCGTCTTGTCGGTCCCTTGTCCAACGCGGCGCAGGTTCGGCGGCAGATCCGCGGTCGAGGCGATCAGCACCCCGCGTGGCGCGGGCGGCAATGGCGCCGAGACGCCGATGCCGCGCAAAGGCATCGCGCAGCAGCGGCACCGCGGACGTCGCACCAGTCAGCCCCGGCACCGGCGCACCATCGGGCCGCCCGGCCCAGACGCCGACCACGTGGCGGCCGTCAAAGCCAATGGCCCAGGCATCGCGATAACCAAAGGAGGTCCCGGTCTTGACCGCAACGTCGCCGCCGCCACGCATGCCGCTGTCGGCACCGGACAGGATCGATGCCAGGTACCAGCACGCGCGCTCATCGAGCACTGGCTGCCGGGCCGGGATTGCAGCGGGCTCATCGCGCGACTCCCGCAGCGCCACCGGCCGCCCACCGCGGGCGATGGCGGCATAGACCGCGACCAGATCCCGCAGCGTCAGCCCGACCCCGCCGAGTCCGATCGCCAACCCCGCGGGCGCCTGATCCGGCAGCCGCGGCTCGGCACCCGCGCGACGCAGACGCGCCAGCAGGCGTGCCGGGCCGACCGCGTCGAGCAGCGTCACCGCCGGCACGTTCAGCGACAGCTGCAGGGCGTGGCGCAATGTCACCGTGCCCTGGAAGTCACGGTCGAAGTTGGTCGGCGCATAGGCGCCGAAACCGCTCGGGCGGTCCTCGATCAGGCTCTCGGGATGGGCCAACCCCTGCTCGAAGGCCAGCCCATAAATCAGCGGCTTCAGCGTCGAGCCCGGCGACCGCAGCGCGCGCGTCATGTCGACAAACCCTCGGCGCGCGCGATCGAGCAGATCGGCCGATCCCACCGCGGCGCGGATCTCGCCACCCCGGTGCTCCGCCACCAACAGCGCCACCGAGGTCCCGTCGGGCAGCAAGGCCGCATGCTCCGCGGCCAACGCCTGCAGGCGTGCCTGCAGGTCGGCAGCGATGGTCAGCCGATGCACCGGCAACTCCGGCCGCGCGACAACGGCACGCCGTGCCGCATGGGGCGCGAGCATCGGAAACGCCCGGCGCCGCACCGGCAATGGCTCACGCAGTGCCGCTGCCAACGTCTCCGCATCGATCACCGCGCGTGCCGCGGCGCGGCCGAGCACCCGATCCCGCCCGCGTCGCGCGGCATCGGGATGCAGATCCGGCCGTCGCGCCCGCGGTGACTGAGGCAGCGCCACCAACAACGCGGCCTCCGCCGGGGTCAGGCGACCGGGCTCCTTGCCCGAGCCAAGCCAGGGACGCCGCCCGCACACCCTCCAAATTGCCGCCATAGGGGGCAAGGTTCAGATAGGCCCGGAGAATCGCCTCCTTGTCAGCAACGCGCTCCAGGGCCAACGCCCCAGCCATCTGCCGCCACTTGCCGGCCAGTGTCCGTGTGGAATCGCTGCCGAGCAACCGGACCACCTGCATGGTCAGCGTAGAACCACCGGAGACGATCCGGCCATGCCCCAATGCCTGCCCCAGCGCCCGCCCAAGCGCCAGCGGATCAACCCCCGCATGCGTGAAAAAGCGCCGATCTTCAAACGCCAACAACATCTCGATCAGCAGCGGGTCGACCTCCGCGATCTCCACCGGCAGACGCCAACGCCCATCGGCAACGGTAAAGGCCCGCAACAGCCGATCGTCGCGATCAACCACCACCGCCGAGGTCGCGAAGTCCAGACTTGGCGCCGGGGTGCCGGCAACCTGATATCAGCAGGAGCACGGCCAGTCCCGCGACACCCAGCAGGCACGCCCAGTAAGGGCAGACCTTTCTTTTGGACTCTCAATTTCAACTTAAGAGCGAATCGCTGTCCGCGAGGCAGATAGACTAAAGGATATTGACCTCGCCGCGGGTCTGCGCGACAAAGAGACTTGAATCTCGTTAGTCCTGAAGGGCAACTCTGCCGTCGGCGTGATCCAGATCATGCCAGCGAAGGCCAAGCAGGACTCGGCCTGGCGCATACGCCCCGAAAGTGTGTAAGTATTCCCAAGAGCGTGCAAAAGATGTTTTTCACCACGAAGTACACGAAGAGCACGAAGAAGAAAAAGTTTTTATTTCAGCGTCTTCTCTACCTTCGTGCTCTTCGTGTTCTTCGTGGTTCGCTGATCTTTGGTTGTCCGCGGAATACGTGCAAGTCTCCCCGCTTGTGAAGCACTGAGACCGACAGATGAAGCACCGATGAAAGCCATGATCCTCGCCGCGGGACGCGGCAACCGCATGCGCCCGCTGACCGATCATACGCCCAAGCCGCTGCTGCGGGCCGGTGGCAAGGCGTTGATCGAGCACCAGATCGAGCGCCTGAAGCGCGCGGGGTTCCGTGAGTTGGTGATCAACCACGCCCATCTTGGCGAGCAGATCGAGCAGGCACTTGGGGATGGCGCCCATCTGGGCGTTCAGATCCGATACTCCGCGGAAGGCCAGGACCAGGCGCTTGAGACCGGTGGCGGCATCTTCAAGGCGCTCCCCTTGCTCGAACCAGGGCCGTTTCTGGTCACCAACGGTGATGTCTGGTGCGATTTCGACTACGCTGACCTATGCTTAGCCGATGGCGACCTGGCAGCGCTGGTGCTGGTCGACAATCCATCGCACAACAATCACGGTGACTTTGCGCTGCAGGCCGGGCGTGTCAGCACCGACGGCGACACCCGGCTGACCTTTTCCGGCATCGGCATCTACCATCCGGACCTGTTCGCCGGCTGCAAGCCGGGCGCCTTCCCGCTGGCGCCTCTGCTCAAGGCGGCCATGGCGGCTGGGCGCGTCGGCGGCCTGCACCACCGTGGACGCTGGCTTGATGTCGGCACCCCGGAGCGATTGCAGGCCCTGGACCGCATGCTGCGTTCGGCACGCTGAGAGACGGTCGAAGTATGCCGCGAACCACCACGAGACATAGCGAACCACGGATCAAACAGAAATGGTGATGACAGGCATTTTTTGTTCGTTCGCGGGCCAAACGCACCACCTGACGGAATTCAAGCATGGGCCAGGACATCGCCGATAGTCGCTTCAGCAAGGCCGATTTTGCCGAATTCGAGGCACGCGTCGCGGCCGAGACCGACCTGCTCGACCGCTGGTTCGACGAAGGGCAACTCGCCGACACCCCGGCGGAGGGTGGATTCGAGCTAGAGGCCTGCCTGGTCGATCGGCGCCATTTCGCTCCCGCCCCGTTGATCGACAGCCTGCTCGAGCGCATCGACAACCCGCTGGTGGTGCCCGAGTTGGCGCAGTTCAATCTAGAACTCAACGGCACGCCGCTCCGCCTCGAAGGCGATGCACTGAGCCGCCTGGCCGCCGAACTGGAACACACCCTCGCCCAGTGCAACACCGCTGCGGCGGAACTGGACGCACGCATCACCACCGTTGGCATCCTGCCGACACTGCGTCCGGAGCACCTGGTGCCGGCGCAGATGACACCACGGCCGCGCTATCGGGCGCTGAACGAGCAGATCCTGCGCCTACGCAAAGGCGAACCCATCCGACTTGCGATCCACGGTGAACAGCCGCTGACCATCGAGCAGCAAGACGTGATGCTGGAGGCGGCCGCGACGTCATTTCAGATCCATCTCAAGATGAGCGCCGCGGAGTCTGCGCGCATCTTCAACGCGTCCAAGATCCTATCGGCCCCCATGGTGGCCCTGGCCGCGAACTCGCCGTTTCTGTTTGGTCGCGAGCTGTGGTGCGAGACCCGCGTTCCGCTGTTTGAACAGGCTGTCTCGGTCGGCGGCAGCCCGCTGCGGGAGCGGGTCGGCTTCGGCATTCGCTACGCCGACCGTTCCGTCATGGAATGCTTTCGCGCCAACATCAGCCGCTACCCGGTACTCTTGCCACATTTGATGGACGAGCCCATCGAGCGGCTTGCACATCTCCGCCTGCACAACGGCACCATCTGGCGCTGGAATCGGCCCCTGATCGGGTTCGATGGACCGGATCTCGCCCACCCCCGCCCCCATCTGCGACTGGAGCACCGGGTCGCCGCCGCGGGGCCGTCCACCAATGACAATGTTGCCAACGCTGCCTTCTATTTCGGCGCCGTGCGCGCCCTCAGCCGCGCCGCGACGCCACCGGAACAGCAGCAGTCGTTTGCCCAGGCACGCACCAACTTCTACCTGGCCGCGGAATACGGCTTCAACGCCGAGATCCCCTGGTTCGATGTCCGCCGTGTGCCGCTGCCCGAGCTGATTCTGAACGATCTACTGCCACTGGCCCGACACGGCCTGCAAGACCTCGGCATCGACGCCGCCGAGATCGAGCATTGGCTCGGCATCATCGAGCAGCGCACCCGCACCAAACGCACGGCCGCCGCTTGGCAGCGCGCCTGGATTGCCCGCTTCGGACCCGACATGGCGGCCCTGACCGAGGCCTACCTCGCCCATCAGGCGGAGGGCAAGCCGATCCATGAATGGACACTCGACTGATCAGCGTGCGCCGCCAGCCCGAAGCATGAAGCGTTTCCGCGGCAAACACCCAGAGCCCATGGCCGCCCCAGACACTAACGCGCTTGTTTTACGGCCCTGTTTGACGACGACATCAACGATCATGACTGCATCCTCGAACCAAGCAACCGCCAGCGCAACGTCCAGCAAGCGGTCTGCGGGAACTGGACCGGCTGCCGGACGGATTGCTCGACCGAGACGCCGGTGAATTGGCAGATGCGCTCGATGGCCCGACCCTGATCCACCTACCGGGACAGCGCGAGCCGGCGCTGTTCGTGTCGGTGCTGATGCACGGCAACGAGACCGTCGGCTGGGAAGCGATGCGCCTGTTGCTGCGACGTTACCAGGATCAAGGCCGAGAGCTACCGCGGGCGCTGAGTCTGTTCATCGGCAACGTCGCGGCCGCTGCCGTCGGCATGCGCCATCTACCCGATCAGGCCGACTACAACCGCATCTGGCCCGGCACCGAGCTGCCGCCAACGCCCGAGCACGCCATCATGGCCGAGGTGGTGCAACGCATGCAGCAACGCGGCCTGTTCGCCAGCATCGACCTGCACAACAACACCGGCGCCAATCCGCACTACGCCTGCGTCAACGTCATCGACAATCGATTCCTGCACCTGGCCACGTTATTCTCCCGCACCGTGGTCTATTTCATTCGTCCCCGCGGCGTGCAGTCCCAGGCCATGGCGAGACTATGTCCCGCGGTGACACTCGAATGCGGCAAGGTCCACGACCAACTCGGCGTAACCCATGCCGATGGAATTCGTCGACGCCTGCCTGCACCTGTCGCAACATCCCGGACCAGCCGGTACCCGCCCACGACATCGACCTGTTTCACACCGTCGCCCAGGTCAAGGTCCCGCCGGAAATCGACTTCGCCTTCGCACCGCGCGAGGCACGCCTGGTACTCTCCCCCGAGCTCGAACGGATGAACTTTCGCGAACTGCCCGCCGGCACCGCACTCGGCCGCTGCGCGGATGGCACCGGCGTGTCGCTGGACGTCCGCGACGAATGGGGCCGCAACGTCGGCGCACAGTACTTCATGTTCGAGCACGGCGAGATCCGCCTGCGGCTACCGGTGATGCCCTCCATGCTCACCTGCGATGAGCAGGTCATCCGCCAGGACTGCCTGTGCTACCTGATGGAACGCTACGACCATCATGTACCGAAACGTGCCTAACGCCCGAGACTTTGTGCTTATCTACTATTCGGGGCCCTGCTTCGAGATCTTAGCGTTTTCCCGGCCAGCGTCATAGCGTGGCTGGAGCGACAGCAAAGGCCGCGCTATGGTGATGGCGCTACTGGTAGTGTTATGGAGGATCAATGTCGACGCCGGCGTGCAGAGCGGCTTCAAGGTTTTTCTTTGCCTTCTTAACCTTAGCCTGTTCCCGTTTCATGTCTGTCTCAGATTCAGCTATTTGGGTCGAAACCTGAGTAACGATCCCCCGGCAAAGGCCGGGGCCATTGAATTCGTGAGCCGCTTAAAGCGGCTGGAGCGGACGCTAACACGTCCCCGCGGCTCCGCTGACGCCTTAAGGCGGCGGATCAGCGCCATAGGTCGAGGTGCTCTAGTCGCTGATCCTCCTGCTCCTGGTGCCGGATTCAGCGGCGAACGGCCTCTTCGTCGCGTCCCCCGTGGACACGAAGTGGTCTCATTCCCAAACGTATCGGCGAGTCCGGTCGCGGCGAGGCGCCGCCCCTACCCCGGCAATCACCATCGCCGGGGCTGTTAGGACAGGTCCATCGCGTGGCGCTTGAGGTCGGCCATGTCGCAGACCTCCAAGGCCCGCTCGTGGGTGGCGCGCAGCGCTACGCGGGGGGCGCAGCCGGCAATGAACGCTTCTTTCCAGCGTGCGGCGCAGAGGCACCAGCGATCGCCGGGTTTGAGGCCGGGGAAGCCGTATTCTGGGACTGGGGTCATCAGGTCGTTGCCCTGCTCCTTGGAGTATTCGAGGAAGGCCTGGGTGACGCACGTGCAGACGGTGTGCGAGCCGAGGTCTTGCGGGCCGGTCTCGCAGGAGCCGCTGCGGGTGAAGCCGGTGAGCGGGTCTTGCGAGCAGGGCTCGAGCGGTTCTCCGAGGACGTTTTTGGGTTCTGGCATGTTGGTGACTCCAAGGTTTTGTGGTGTTGGCTGCGCGACCGCGTAAAGATCGGTGCAATGCCTCACGCTGCGCAAGGCCGAGCGTCGGTCGCTCCTAGCACGCCCGAGGATGGGGGTTGACGCTGCGGCATCCTGGGTACGGCCTCCAGCAGTTTGCGGGTATAGGCGTGTTCGGGGTTCGTGCAGGATGGTTTCACGCCGGCCCTGCTCCAGGATGGCGCCGTCGCGCATGACGGCGATGCGCGGGCAGAGGCGCTCGACGACGGCGAGGTCGTGGGAGATGAACAGGTAGGCCAGACCGTGCGGTCGCGGAGTTGGTCGAGTAGGTTCAGGATCTGCGCCTGCAGCGAGACGTCCAGCGCCGAGACGGGTTCGTCGAGGATGACCAGTCGCGGTTGGCCGAGCAGCGCTCGGGCGATGGCGACGCGCTGTGCTTGGCCGCCGGATAGCTGGTGCGGGAAGCGGCCGAGCAGGGTTTGGTCCAGCCCGACCTGTTCGGCGACGGCGTCGATGCGGGCCTGGCGTGCCGCTGCATCGAGCCTGGTCAGGCCGCGCAGGGTTCGGTTCAGGATCGATCCGACGCGATGGCGGGGATTCAGCGCGCCGATGGGGTTCTGGAACACGTATTGGACGGCGCGCCGATAGGCGGCGCGGCCGGCTCGGTCCAAGGTCGGCAGCGGCTGGCCTTGCCAGAGCAGTTGCCCGGCGTCGGGCTCGGTCATTCCGGCGAGCATGCGCGCCAGCGTTGTCTTGCCGCTGCCGGACTCGCCGACCAGGCCGACGGACTCGCCGGCGTCGATGCAGCAGGTCGACAGCGTCGACCGAGGTCGTCAGGCCGCCGGCGGTGCGGTGACGCTTGACGATGCCGCGCGCTTCGAGCAATGGCGTGCTCATGCCGGCGCCTCCAGCGGGAACAGGCAGCGGACGCGGTGCGCGTCATCGAGCGCCGTCAGGGCGGGCTCGGCGTCGGCGCAAGCGGCCTGCGCCCGTGGGCAGCGTGGCGTGAAGGGGCAGCCTTTGCCGGCCTGCCCCGGCATCGGTGCCTGACCTGGGATCGCGGCGAGCGGCTTGTCGGGGCGGCCGAGTTCCGGCGAGCAGGCCAGCAGCGCGGCGGTATAGGGATGGGCCGGGCTCGCCAGCAGGCGATCGATGGGGGCGTCTTCGACCAGTCGGCCGGCGTACAGGACCAGCACCCGTCGGCACAGCCGCGCCACCAGGGCCAGATCATGGCTGACGAACAGCAGCGCGCGGGCGTCCTCGGTGCAGACGCGCAGCAGCAGGTCGATGATCTCCTGCTGCACCGTGACATCGAGCGCGGTGGTGGCCTCATCGGCGATCAGCAGGTCCGGTCCGTGCGCCAGGGCCATGGCGATGGCGACGCGCTGGCGCTGGCCGCCGGAGAGTTCGTGCGGCAATCGCCGACGTAGCCCTGGCACCCGCTGTAGGCCGACCTGGGCGATCAATGCCTCGACACGGGCGTTTCGGTCGCGGGCCGGCGCCCGTGTGTGTGCCCGCAAGGTCTCGTCGAGTTGTTGGCCGACGCGAAACAGCGGGTCGAGCGCGGTCAGCGGTTCCTGCGGCACATAGGCGATGCGCCTGCCGCGCAGCGACCGCAGTGCCGGGGCGTCGAGGGCCAGCAGTTCGGCGCCGTCGAAGCGGATGCTGCCGCGCACCTGGGCCGGCGGCGGTACCAGCCGCAGCAGCGCCAGCGCCGTCAGGGTCTTGCCAGAGCCGGACTCGCCGACCAGCGCGACGCGCTCGCCGGGCGCGATGTCGAAGTCCAGGCCATGGACGGCATCGACGGGGTCGGTGATGGCGTTCGCCATCGACGGCACCGTGACGGCGAGCCCGCGCACCGAGAGCAGGGCCGAGCGATCATCGGCATCCGGTTGCGGTGCTGCATCGTCCTGTTGCCGATGGGCCGCCGTGCTGGAGTTGCGCATGGCGCGCGAGGTGCGATCGAGACCGATCATGCGCGGGTCGAGCAGATCGCGCAGCGCATCGCCGAGCAGGTTGATGCCGACCACCAGGATCAGGATCACGAGCCCCGGCAACACCGCGACCAGCGGATAGGTGGTCAGGAACTCCCTGCCCTCCCCCAGCATGCTGCCGAGGTCCGCTTGCGGCGGCTGTGCGCCGAGCCCGAGGAAGCTTAAGCCCGCGGTCTCCAGCACCATCCAGCCGAGCGTGGTGGTCATCAGCACCAGCACCGTCGGCGCCAGGTTCGGCAGCACCTCGCCCAGCACGATGCGCGACCCGCGATGGCCGGCCAGGCGTGCCGCGGCGATGTAGTCCTGATGCCGGATCTCCAGCACCGCGCCGCGCACGGCGCGGGCGAAGAAGGGCACGTTGGCCACGGCGATGGCGATCATCGCATTGGTGAGCCCCGGCCCGAGGGCGGCGACGATGGCCAGCGCGAGCAAGAGGTACGGAAAGGCCATGAGCACGTCGATGCCGCGCATCAGCAAGGCGTCGCCCAGGCGCCCGCTCCAACCGGCGGCGATGCCGATGACGGCGCCCACCAGCGCGGCGAGCAGCGTTGCCAGGGCGCCGACCGCGATGCTGGAACGCGCGCCCCAGACCAGCCGCGACAGCAGGTCTCGGCCTAGATGATCGGTGCCCAAGGGATGGGTCGCCCAATCCTGCGCCAGATCAGGAGCCAGATCATTCGACCACGGGCCGCCCGCGAACGGCGGCAACATCCGCTGCGCCGGCTCGGTCAGCGCCGGGTCGGCCAGCGGCAGCAGCGGTGCCGCCAGCGCCGGCAGCAGCACCAGCGCGAGCAGCGCCAAACCGGCCAGCGCGCCCGGATGACCGATCAGGCGTCGGACCAGGGTCCGCTCAGGCTGGCGACTCTGATCCATCATCATGCCGCCCGCGTCCGTCGATCGAGCCCGTGCTGGAGCAGGTCCGCGGCCAGGTTCACGAGCACATAGGCCGTGGCCAGCACCAGCACGCCGCCCTGCACCAACAGCAGGTCGCGGGCGGCGATGGCATCCACCAGCATGCGCCCGAGTCCGGGCCACTGAAAGATGGTCTCGATATAGACGGCGCCGCCGATCAGGAAGCCGGCCTGCAGGCCGATCACCGGCATGGTTCGCGCCAGGACGGCCTTGAGACCATGCACCAACAGGATGCGCGGCTCGGCGATGCCGCGCGCCCGGCACAGCCGGATGTGGTCCGCCGCCAGCACATCGATGGCCGCGGCGCGGGCGATGCGACCGATGACGCCGGCCGCCACCAGCGCCAGACTCAGGGTCGGCAGCACCAGATGGCGCAGCACATCGCCGGGGCTGGTGCCCGCCAGCCAGACCGTGCTCATGCCGCTGGCGGGCAGCCAGCCGAGCCAGACCGCGAACAGCAGGATCAGCAGCAGCCCGAGCCAGAAGGACGGCAGCGAGATGCCGATCAGCACCGCCAGCGTCACCAGCCTGTCGGTGATCCGGTTATGCCGCAGCGCGGCCAGCAGCCCCGCCGCGAGCCCCAGCAGCGTGCCGAGCAGCAACGCCGAGCCCGCCAACAGCAGCGTCGGTCCGAGCCTGCCGAGCACCGCGTCCAGCACCGGCTGCTCCAGCGAGACCGAACGCCCCAGGTCGCCCTGCCAGAGATTGCCGAGCCACAGCAGATAGCGGACGGGCCAGGGCCGATCCAATCCCAGGTCGGCGCGCAGGTCCGCGAGGCGCTCCGGGGTGGCATAGGGGCCGAGGATGGCCAGCGCCGGATCACCGGGCACCAGGCTCATGACGCCGAATACCACCAGCGTGACGCCGAACAGCACCGGCACCAGCAGCAACAGGCGTCTTGCGATATAGCCGGTCATTCGAATCGACGCCCTTTGCTTCCAGGCATGATCCAGCCGCAGAAAGAACGAGGGTTCCAGCCGCAGGTCTTGCACCCGCCGCCCGGTCACCAGGTTCTGCCGCCAACTGGCGACGACGACCCAGGGGGCGTCCTGCTGCACCAGGCGTGAAATCGATCGGTAAAGCCGGCCGCGCTCGTCGCGGTCGGTCGCCCGGCGGGCGCGCTCGATCAGGGCGTCGACCTCCGGGTTGCAGTAGTAGCCGGAGTTGAAACCGCCCTGCCCCGGCTGCGCGTCGCAGCGCAGCGCCAGCGATGGCAGGGTATCCGGATCATTGGTCATCCAGGCCATCGCGGCCATGTCCGCGGTGGCGTCCAGGCCGGCGTTGACGCGGGCCAGATAGGCGTTCCACTCATAGCTGTCGATGGCCGCGTCGATGCCGACACGGGCGAGATCGCCCTGGATGGTGGTCGCCATGGCCAAGGGCGCGAGCATGCCGGAGCCGCCGCGGGGCACGAGAAACCGCAGTTGCAGGCCATCGGCGTAACCGGCCTCGGCCAGCAAGGCCCGCGCCTGATCGAGCTGCTCCTTGCGTACCTGATCCGGCTGCCGCGGGTCCGCGGACAGCTCCGGGTCGACGGCCCAGCTGAAGGCGCGCGGCACGGGTCCGGATGCACGCTCGGCGGTGTCGCGCAGCACGTCGTGCACCAGGGCCTGCCTGTCGATGGCGAGATCGACCGCGCGGCGCACGCGCAGGTCCGCGAGCGGGCCGTCGCGCAGGTTCAGGATCAGGAACCACAGATGCGGACCGGTGGCCTCCAGCACCCGGTAGGCTGGGCGCGACCGAAAGGCCGCGACATTGTCCGGCGACAACTCCAGGGCCAGGTCGATGCCGCCCGCCATCAGCTCCGCGACCCGCGTCATCGGATCGGTGATGGGCCGAAAGATCAGCCGCCGCGATGCCGCCGGCTCGCCGTGGTAGTCAGTAAAGCGCGTCAGCGTGACACGCCGACCGGACTGCCAGTCGGAGAACCGAAAGGGGCCGGTACCGCTCGGATGCCGGCCGTAGTCGCGCCCGTAGCGCCGCACCGCCGCGGGCGACACCATGAGCCCGGTCGGATAGGCCAGATTGGACAGGAAGGGCGCGAACGGGGCATCCAGCACAAAACGCACGGTCAAGGGATCGACCACCTCGACGCGCTGTACCTGCTCGAAGAAGAACGCGAGCGGAAAGGGACCGGTGTCGTGCGACGGATGCTCCGGATCGAGCATGCGCTGGAAGTTGAAGCGCACCGCCTCGGCGTCGAACCGGCTGCCGTCGTGGAACCGCACGTCGGCACGCAGCCGGAACTCATAGATCCGACCGTCTTCGGAGACGGTCCAAGACTCGGCGAGGCCCGGCATCGGCTCCAAGGTGCCCGGCCGATAGCGGACCAGCCCCTCGTAGAGATTGACCAGGATGCGGAAGTCGTTCAGCGCCGTGGTCACATGCGGGTCCAGCGACCGCGGCTCGGCGACCTGGCCGATCACTAGGGTGTCATCGGGGGGAAGTTGCCGCGAGCAGCCTGCCAGGAGGACCGTGAGGATGGCCAATCGGACCAGGCCCCGTCCGAGGCGTTGTCCGGCTTTCACGCTACGTCTTGGTGAAACGGACCGATTCATCGGAAAAGAGCGGTTGACCACGAAGTTCAACTCCCCATGGTCAAGGCCGATTTCAGTATCAACGGCCGCGTCGATTGCCAGCAACAGGCGCGTCGGCGGCGATACCCAACCGCGCGCAGCCGGAGGCCAGGCAACAGTCTGAGCAGCGTGGGGCACGGGCGCGGCAGATGTGCTTGGCGTGCTGCACGATCAAGGCGTGATACTCGTTGAACAGGGCCGACATCGGGGCCAAGGACCTGTCTCGAAGGTGTGGCGTAGCGCCTCGTAGGACGCGCCCTCGTCGACCAGGCCGAGGCGCCCGAACAGGCGCCGGGTGTAGGCATCGATGACGAACACGGGGCGCTCGAAGGCGTACAGTAACATGTCGTCGGCGGTTTCCGGACCGACGCCGTGGATGCCAAGCAGCAGATCGCGCAGCGTACCGGTCTCGAGCATGGACAACGCGGCTCGCCGCCGGCCGCCAGAAACGCCTCGCAGAAGGCCCGCAGCCGGCGCGCCTTGACGTTGAAGTAGCCCGCGGGGCGGATCAGCGAGGCGAGCTCGGACTCGGGCAGCGCCAGCAGTGCGTCGGCGGCCAACGGCACGCCGCTCGCGCAGCTGTGCGATGGCACGTTCGACGTTGGTCCAAGCGGTGTTCTGGGTCAGAACGGCGCCGACCATGACCTCGAACGGAGTCTCCGCGGGCCACCACTGCTGCGCCCCGTAGGCCGCGAACAGCAGGGAGAAGACCCGATGGAAGTCGCTGGTCTCGACCGGAATCTGGGTCGGGGCCTGGTCGGGAGTTTGAACCGGAGCCTGTTCGTGGAGGCGTCGCGTCAGACCTGCTGCCCCTTGGCAATGACGACGATCCCCTGGGGCGAGACACCGAAGCGTTCCTCGTCCAGGCGCCGATCGAAGCCGATGCGCTCACCGGGCGGAATCACCACGTCCTTGTCGCAGATACAGCGGCGGATCTGCGCCCCCGCGCCGACTTTGACCCCTTCGAACAGGATGGCCTCGTCGACGATCGCGCCATCGTCGATCTGCACCAAGGGAAACAGCACCGAGTGACTGACGCCGCCGCCGCGGATCACGGTGCCCGCGGCGAGCATGGAATTGACGAAGATACCCTCGGTGCCCGACACCGGCCCCGGCACGGTGCGGGCCGGTGGATACTGGCCCTGATAGGTCAGGATGTTCCAGTCCGGCTGGTAGAGGTCCAGCGGCGGATCGGATTCGAGCAGCGCCATGTTGGCGCGGAAATAGGCGTCGGTGGAGCCGAGATCGCTCCAGTACCGATCTGGCGTTACGCGGCCGCGCTCGCCGCCGAAACGGTAGGCACGGACGGCATGGGAACCGAGCAGCGCAGGCAGCAGATGTGTGGCAAGGTCGGCGGCAACGCCGGGCGGCGCTTCGGGATCGGCTCCGGCGGTCGATGCGTCGACCTCAGCCTGCGCAAGCCTGTCGAGTTCGGCCAGCAGAACGGACTTGTCGATAAGGTAGACGCCCATGGGCGCATCGAAGCCGTCTTACTCCGCCGATGTCGGATCGGCGATCGGGTCGGGACGGGGCGCTGGTCCGATTTCGACGATGCGGTCGGCATCGTCGCAGAAAATCCGCGTGGCTGCATCGGCGGCACCTGCCGCCGCCGGCCGCAGCGCACAGGTGACGGCCGCGCCCTGCTCCCGGTGGCGCGGATCAACTCGGCGTAATCCATGCGGTAGACCACGCCGCCATCGAGCAACAGCACCTGCTGTGCGCGGCTGCGCTCGATCAGGTAGCGGTTCTGCCTCAGCGCCTCGAGCACGCCGCGATACCAGCCGCTGCCGTCGCGCATCTGCGGCGGCACCGGCGTGATGAACTCGCCGAGTTCGGCGTTGAACAGCGACCAGGCGTCGCGCAGGTGCTTGTGCAGGGAGTGGGACTTGTATTGGGTCAGGACCAAGACCTGCCGCAGCCCGGAGTGCAGGCAATTGGCGAGGGTAAAGTCGATGACGCGGTACTTGCCCGCGTGTGGAATCGCCGCCTTGGTCCGATGCCTGGTCAGCGGCTCCGGGGTGCCGCGCTCGAGCGCATAGACGAAGGTCAGTGTCGCGTTGGGCATGAGTCTCAGAAAGCCCGCTGTGCCATGCGTTGTCCGTCCACGACCGAGGACAGCCCGGCCAAGCCACCCTCGCCATTGATGATGCTGACCGCGTTGTAGATCAACGCGGCGGTACCGACGGCCAATACGGCGAACAGCGCAAGTTTATGCAGATCCACGGCATTTACCTCGTTAAGATGAAGACAACATGCAGTTTTGCGGACCGAGCAGAGGGGCTGGAGTGGCCTGAGCATGCGCTGATGGCGGACATCGACGCTGGCCCATTCAACCCGCTTGCGCGACTCCGATCCGTTCCAATGCCGCTACTGGCTGCGGCTGCAATGCTTGCAGCAGCAACGAGCGACCGGTCATCTCTTCGGGCCGCGGCAGGCCCATCAGGTCCAACACCGTCGGCGCCACATCCGCCAGCGTGCCGGTGGGCGCCAGCATCCAACGGTCATGATCGACCACCAGCAACGGCACCGGATTGGTCGTGTGCTGGGTATGCGGCTCGTCCGTCTCGGGATCGACCATCAGGTCGCAATTGCCATGGTCGGCGGTCAGCAACACCGAATAGCCATGGGCGACGGCAGCATCGAGCACCCGGCCGACCTGACCGTCCACCGCTTCGACGGCCTGCACGGCGGCCTCCATGATGCCCGTATGTCCGACCATGTCGCCGTTGGCAAAGTTGACGACAATGAAACCGAAGCCCTCGGAGGCGATGGCGTCGACCACGGCGTCCGCCACCTCTGGCGCGCTCATCTCGGGTTTCAGATCGTAGGTGCGCACGTTCGGCGACGGGATCAGCCGATGCTCCTCCCCGTGCGCGAGCTCCTGGCTGCCGCCGTTGAAGAAGAAGGTCACATGCGCGTACTTCTCGGTCTCGGCACAGTGGAACTGAGCGATACCCCGGTCGCTGAGCAAGCGATTGAGCACGACCCGCGGCGACTCCGGGGTGAACGCGAACGGCAGTCCTGCCTTGGCGTCGTATTCCATCATGCAGAGCACGTCCGCCATCGCAGCGGCGCCGCGGTCGAAGCCGTCGAAGTCGGTCAGCGCCAGTGCTGCCGCGATCTGGCGCGGGCGGTCCTTGCGGAAATTGAATAACACCAGCGGATCATCGGCTTCGATGCCCTGAAAACCGCCGATGACGCTCGGATGAATGAATTCATCGGTCTCGCCGGCGGCATAGGCCGCATTCACGGCGGCACGGGCCGTCGGGGCTGCGCGCCCCTTGCCGAGCGCGATGGCTCGCCAAGCACGCTCGGTGCGGTCCCAGCGGCGGTCGCGGTCCATGGCGTAGTATCGGCCGCTGACGGTGGCAAAGGCGCCGCCGGCATCCGCCAACGCACCCTCCAGTTCCGCCAGGTCGTTGAGGGCTGACTTGGGCGCGGTGTCGCGCCCATCGGTGATCATGTGCAGCAGCGGCGCAACGCCCTCACGGCGGCACAATTCGATCAGTGCCATCAGGTGGCGCACGTGGCTGTGCACGCCGCCGTCGGAGACCAGCCCGAGCAGTTGCACCGGCCTGCCGAGGCTGCGCGCCTTGTCGATCGCCGCGAGCAGCGCGGCGTTGTCGTAGAAGCTGCCGTCGGCAATGGCGTCGTCGATCAGCACCAAGTCCTGGCGCACGACACAGCCGCTGCCGAGCGTCATATGGCCGACCTCGGAGTTACCCATCTGCCCATCCGGCAGACCGACGCCAGCACCCGAGGCATTGAGCATCGTGAAGGGATAGCGGAAAAAATACTCGTCGAGCCGCGGTGTGCGCGCCGCGGCGATGGCGTTGTTGAGTTTGCTCGGATTGGTGCCGAAGCCGTCGAGGATCACCAGCACCACCGGACTTCTCGGCATACCGGAAGGCGCAGCAGGATGGTTGGTCTGATTCATCGTGAAGGTCCGTTCTTTGGCGATTACTTGGACTTTACCTGGACGCAAGAAACGCGCCTTCAAGAGGAGTCTGTCTCCGCGAGCGGCGAACCGCGGTCCTTCGCGACTCGATACGCACCAAATCGGCGCATGCTTCGTTTGCGAGGGTTCAAATCGGAGCATCGACACCCTCCTCCGCAGGTCGAATTACGAAAACCTCGACTGCCATTGTCGCGCCTTACTCTGGCCCGCGACATTGGCAGATTTGCCCTGATGACGGAGGAAAACCACAACCGGGACAAGTGCCGATGTGGGCCGGCTCAGCAGGTATCGGCGCAAGCCGCCCGCAACAGGATCGACTTCATGTCGCGCACCGCGTCGGCGAGCCCACAGAACATGGCCCGGGCGATGATGGAATGGCCGATATTGAGTTCGCGGATACCGGGCAACGCGGCCACGGCGGCGACGTTGTGGTAGTCGAGTCCATGGCCGGCGTTGACCTGTAAGCCGAGGCCTCGGCCCTGCTCGACGGCCCGCGCAATGCGCGCCAGCTCGGCGGCACGCGTCGCCGGCGATGCGGCGTCGGCGTAGTGCCCGGTATGGATCTCGACGACCGGAGCACCCACTTCTGCCGCGGCGTCGAGCTGCTCGGGATCAGCATCGATGAACAGAGAGACGCGCACACCCGCGGCCGCCAGCATGGCGCAGAAGTCCTTCAGCTGAGAGCGGCGGCCGGCGACGTCCAAGCCGCCCTCGGTGGTGAGTTCCTCGCGCCGCTCGGGCACCAGACAGCAGTCGGCGGGCTGAAACGCGGTGGCGATGCGGCCCATCTCCTCGGTCGCAGCCATCTCCAGGTTCATGCGCGTCTGCAGGATGCCGCGCAGCAACTCGACGTCACGATCCTGAATGTGGCGCCGGTCTTCGCGCAGATGCAGCGTGATGGCGTCGGCTCCGGCCTGCTCCGCCACCAACGCGGCCTGAATCGGTTCCGGATAGCGGGTGCCGCGTGCCTGACGGAGGGTCGCGATGTGGTCGATATTGACGCCGAGCAGAATCGGCGCGGCGCTGATGTCGGTCATGGGGACTCCGGTGTTGTTGAAAGTGCAAGTTCGGGCGGAACCGCCGCGAGAACACGGCCGGCTCGTCTCGCGGCAAACAGCGCGCGACTCTGCAACGGCCGCTCGCCGAGATGCGGCGCCAACAGGCGGCGCGTGAGGTTACGCGCCTCGCGGGCGTGGCTACCCGTCAACGGCTCGCCGCCGACGAGACGGCGCAGGGTCTCACCGCTGATCGCGCCATCCGACCCCATTGAGACAGCAGGCAGCAGCCCCTGCTCGCTGCTGTAGACGTAGTGGCGGTCCGGGCGCACCGGCGCACCGCCGTCGGCCTCACGGTCGAGCACGGCCTGATAACCTAACTCGGCCAGCAGGCGCAACTCGAAGCGCCGCAGCGGTGTATCGATGTCGGCGCCGGCGGCAAGCTCTTCCAGCACCAACTGATAGAACACGAACAGGACCTCGTGCGGGTCCTGGCGCCCGAGCAGTCGCATCAGCAACTCGTTGACATAGAAGCCGCAATACAGGGCATCACCGCTCAGCGCCAAGGGCCTGCCGGCGGGCTCGACGCGGACCATGGTCCGGACCTCTCCGCGCCCAGTCCAGGCCAACAACACGGGCGTGAACGGCTGTAACAGCGCCGCCGCCCGGCGCGCGCGGACGTTTGGCACCCTTGGCCACCAACGGTAAGCGCCCGTGGGCAGCCGTGAACACCTCGACCAGCAGACTGGTGTCGGAATAGTTGCGCCGATGCAGGACGAAGGCCTGCTGGAGACGGTCACGGGTGTCTGTGGTCATGGACGTTTCGCGGCAAGAACGGGGTTGCCTGCTTCTCCTCGTTAGCGAGGCTTCGCTTCAGACCGACGTGCCATGGTCGGCGCTGGTTAGGGACGCACACTGATCGTTCTCGCTGTCGTCATCGAAACTTCCCCAGTCGCCGGGACTTCAGGACGCTTCGTGGCTTCGCATGAGTGGCTCATGCGCACGTTGCATTGCCATTCGAGGCACGACAACGACAACGAGAGATTTGCCTCGTCTGTGTAGATGCAACGCCCTCAAGCAATCTAGGGATCGGCATAGCCGAGGCTGGCCAGGGCCGCCTCGTCGCTGCTCCAGCTGTCCTTCACCTTGACCCAGACCTCCAGATGCACCGGACAGTCGAACAGGCGCTGCATCGCCAGTCGCGCCTGGGTCGCGGCGGCCTTCAGGGCCTCGCCGCGATGGCCGATGATGATGGCCTTCTGACTGGGCCGTTCAACCCAGATCAGTGCATGGATCAGATAGCGCCCACCCTCGTCCTCGAAGCGCTCGATCTCCACCGTGGTGCGGTAGGGTAGCTCTTGGGCATAGCGACGGGTCAGCTGTTCGCGCAGCAGTTCGGCGGCGAAGAAGCGCTCGGAGCGGTCGGTCAGCTGATCCGGCGGCAGCAGGTTCTCGCCTTCCGGCAGTCGCGCCATAATCGCCTGCTCCAGCGCTTCGATCTGATCACCGCTCTTGGCGGATACCGGCACCATGGCATCGAAGCCGTGGCGCTCTGACAAGCTCTGCAAAAACGGTAGCAACGCGGTCTTGTCGCGCAGCCGGTCGACCTTGTTGATCACGGCGATCACCGGCGGCCCGGCCTCCGCGACGGCTCGCAGCGCCAACTCATCTTCCTTGGTAAATCGCAACGCCTCCACCAGCAACAGCACCAGGTCGACGTCCGCGATGGCGGCCCGCGCGGTCCGGTTCAGATAACGGTTCAACGCGCTGCCGCCGCGCTCGTGAATACCGGGGGTGTCGACGAATAGGATCTGGCCCTGCTCCGTCGTCTTGACGCCGAGAATCGAGTGCCGGGTGGTCTGCGCCTTGTGCGACGTGATCGCAAGCTTCTGCCCAAGCATTCGATTCAGCAGCGTGGACTTGCCGACATTGGGCCGGCCAACGATCGCAACGGTGCCGCAGTGGTTAGTCATCGATTACTCTTGCTTGGTGTGGCGAGCGGGTTGGTCTGGTGAGCTGCGAACGGCAAGTCAAATAGTCTGGCCAGTCAATTGGGCCAGCATCTGCTCGGCCGCATCCTGTTCCGCGCGACGGCGGCTGGTCCCTTCGCCCCGCGTAGCGCGCTCCTCGTCCGTGAGCCGACAACGCACTGCGAACCGCTGCGCATGCTGCTGTCCGCTGACATCGGCCACCTCGTACTCGGGTAGTGGCCGGTGCATGGACTGCAGCGTTTCCTGAAGCCGGGTCTTCGGGTCCTTGAGGGCCTTGCGTTCAGCCACGCTAGCCAGGCGCGCGGCGAACAGCCGCAACAACATGTCGCGCGCGACCACGAAGCCTTTGTCGACGTAAACCGCGCCGATGACCGCTTCCAGCGCGTCCGCCAGGATCGAGTCTCGGGTATGCCCACCAGTGCGCACCTCACCCGAACCGAGCCTGAGATAGTCGCCGAGACGCAACCCGCGGGCCACCTGCGCCAGGCTCTCCTTGTTCACCAACGAGGCCCGTCGACGGCTGAGTTCGCCCTCGTCCGCGGCTGGAAACCGCTGCCAGAGTGATCTCGGCGATGACCAGTCCGAGCAACGCGTCGCCGAGAAACTCGAGGCGCTCATTATTGACCGGACCGGCGCTGCGATGGGTCAACGCCTGGTCCAGCAGATCAGTACGTACATCGGCGTCGCCGAGCAACGCTGACTTCAACTGGCGGGGATCGCCGTTCACTGCTTCACGTATGACTCGGTATGAACAAAGTGCATGATGACATCGACATTGGCAACGATGTGCTTTTGAACATCATAGTCGACGGTCAGATCCCAGCCACTCTTGGTCTTTTCGAAATTGAAACTGTCCATCGGAACCGAGCGGACATTATTGATGTAGAGTTGCGACGAGAGTGCGCTCGCAATCTTTCGCGGGCCTCCGTCGATGACATCGTGCTTGGCATGCAGCGACGCCATACTGGAGCGCACCTGCATGAAGTTCATGTACGCGGGGACCATGTTCACGGCAAGATTGCCGAAGAAGACCACCAGCGTAATGACGACCATGACGATGCCGAAGCTGGCACCACGTTGTGACCGCAGGCGTCGACCCATGGCTGATTACCCCCGTTTCGGCATCACGACGAAGACGATGATGCAATCCGGCAATCGCTTTAGCGGATCAGATTACCAAGACGATCGAAGGCGATCGGGAAGCCGTCGCGCTGACCATCCCAGTTCATCCAGATCGCGAACGCCTTGCCCACCAGATTTCCCTCCGGCACGAAACCCCAGCAGCGGCTATCGTTGCTGTTGTCGCGATTGTCGCCCATGACAAAGTAACTGCCATCCGGCACATTCACCGGCCCGGAGGCCAGCACCTCGCAGCCACCCGGAAGATCGCGCGCGCGCGGGTTGATCAAGATGTCGTGTTCAATCCCGCCGATGTCCTCCACTGCCCGCAATGCACCGGTATGGCCCTTGCCTGCACCCTTCACCGACATAGGGCGGCAACGCGATTTGGCGCATGGGCTCGCCATTCACGTATAGGGTTTTGTTGCGATAGTAGATCTGGTCCCCCGGTACGCCGACCACGCGCTTGATGTAGTCGATGGATTCGTTCTGCGGGAACCGGAACACCACCACGTCGCCGCGCTCCGGTTCGCCGAGGGGCATGAACTTGGAGTTCAGCACCGGCAACCGCAGGCCATACGAAAATTTATTGACCAGGATGAAGTCGCCCACCAACAATGTCGGCATCATGGAGCCGGACGGGATGCGGAAACGGCTCGACGACGAAGGAGCGCAGCAGCAGCACCGCCAGAATGACCGGAAAGAAGGAGCGCGAATATTCGACCAGGACCGGCTCCCGATAGCCAGTCACGGCAACGTCGCCAGCCCCCTGCCCCTCGGTCGCCGCGGCGCTGGCCACCTGCTGTTCCGCCAAGCGTCGGCGCCTGGGCGCGAACAGTAGCGCGTCTATCAGCCAGATACCACCTGTGACAGCCGTGGCGGCGACGAGAAAGGTCGGGAAATCAAAACTCATAATGCTTGTATCGAATGACTCGCTCGCGACGGAGAAGGCGCTTCTTCGGGCCTGAAGCTTCGTGGGGCCTGGAAAGGGGCGCGCATCGGCCGATGCGTTGACCGAAGCACCGCCGGTGTCGTTGCGGTAAAACTGCTCAATTATCCTTGCCTGCCTGAAGGACCGCAAGGAACGCCTCCTGGGGAATCTCGACCCTTCCGACCTGCTTCATGCGCTTCTTGCCGGCCTTCTGCTTCTCGAGCAGTTTGCGTTTACGCGTGATGTCGCCGCCGTAGCACTTGGCGGTGACGTTCTTACGCAGTGCCTTGACGGTGGTGCGGGCGATGACCTTGGTGCCGATTGCCGCTTGGATCGCGACCTCGTACATCTGCCGCGGGATCAATTCCTTCATGCGCTCGGTCAGATCCCGACCCTGCTGCTGCGACTTGCTCCGATGCACGATCAACGACAGGGCATCTACCCGATCACCATTGATCAGGATGTCCAATTTGACCAGGTCTCCCACCTGGAAGCGCTTGAATTCGTACTCGAACGACGCGTAGCCGCGGCTGACCGATTTGAGTCGATCGAAAAAGTCCAGCACCACCTCGTTCAGCGGCAGTTCGTAGGCCACCTGCACCTGGCCGCCCAGGTACTGGATCTGCTTTTGCACGCCGCGCTTTTCGATGCACAGGTTGATCACACCGCCGAGCAGGTCCTGGGGCACCAGGATGTGCGCCTCGATGATGGGCTCGCGGATCTCGCGGATCTTACCCGACTCCGGCAGGTTGGCGGGGTTGTCGACCTTGATGACGTCACCGTCGGCCTGCACCACCTCGTAGATGACGGTCGGCGCGGTGGTGATCAGGTCCAGGTCGTATTCGCGCTCGAGACGTTCCTGGATGATGTCCATATGCAGCAGGCCGAGGAAGCCACAGCGGAAGCCAAAGCCAAGGGCCTGGGAGGTCTCGGGCTCGTAGAACAGCGCCGAATCATTCAGTCGGAGCTTGCGCAGGGCGTCGCGTAGGTCTTCGTAGTCGTCCGACGAGACCGGATAGAGGCCGGCAAACACCCGCGGCTGTACCTCGCGGAAACCGGGCAGACGCGCGTCGGCCGGACGCTCGGCGCCGGTCACGGTGTCCCCCACCGGCGCGCCGTCGATCTCCTTGATGCCGGCGACCAAGAAGCCCACCTCCCCGGTACCGAGGGTCTTGCGCTCGGTCTTCTTCGGCGTGAACACACCGATGCTGTCGGCCTGATGCACGCGACCGGTGGACATGACCTTGATCTTGTCGCGCTTGTTCAAGGTGCCTTGCATGACCCGGATCAGAGACACGACGCCGACATAGGAGTCGAACCAGGAGTCGATGATCAGCGCCTGCAGCGGCGCGTCGGGATCACCCTGGGGCGGCGGGACGCGCGCCACCAGCATCTCCAGCAAATCGGGGATGCCGTCGCCGGTCTTCGCGCTGACCCGCAGCGCCTCGTGCGCGTCGAGGCCGATAATCTCCTCGATCTCGCGGATGACACGATCGGGCTCGGCGGACGGCAGGTCGATCTTGTTCAGAACCGGCAGCACTTCCAGACCGAGATCGATGGCGGTGTAGCAATTGGCCACGCTCTGCGCCTCGACGCCCTGGGCCGCATCCACCACCAGCAGCGCACCCTCGCAGGCCGCCAGCGAGCGTGAGACCTCGTAGGAAAAATCCACGTGGCCAGGCGTATCGATAAAATTGAGTTCGTAGATCTGTCCATCGGCGGCCGGATAGTCCAGCGTCACGCTCTGCGCCTTGATGGTGATGCCCCGCTCGCGCTCCAGATCCATGGAGTCGAGCACCTGGGCCGACATCTCGCGCGCGGTCAGCGTACCGCAATGCTGGATGAAGCGGTCGGCGATCGTCGACTTTCCGTGATCGATATGGGCGATGATCGAGAAGTTGCGAATGTGCTTGAGATCCGCCATCGGTGGATGCTGGTCCTATGGAAACTGGACGTAAATGAGCGCTGGCGGGCGCCAGTACGATGAAAAACCCGACAGGGGACGAGGGCTGAGCATGGACGTGCGCGAGAAGCCGCGGGAAGCGAGGCCATCCGCCTAAGTGCTAGGGCCGCCGTCTGATCCGCATCCAGACCCGGAGCGCGTCCGCCACCACAACCCTGCAAACTGGGTAGCAGGCAAACTGATCAGGCGCGAACGCAAGTGGCCAGTCCGATACGTGGATTTCGCCGCGCTTCCAGCCAGCCCACAAATCTACCAGAAAAGGCGAAGGACTGCCGAACCGAGTGCGACGATTCGCCAGTCGGTCTAGGGAAACGCTACTCCATCAGCGCCCCCTCGGAATGGGCCGACGTCAGGCCCAACTCACTCGGCGGGAATCTTGATCGGATAGAACATGCGGCCGTCGCCTCGCTGCACCAGGACTGCGACCGGCTGGCCGCCCTTGACCTCGTCCAGCAAAGCCCGGAAGTGGCGGCTGTCTGTGACGTCTTGATTATTGAAGCTGATGATGACATCCCCAGCGCGGATGCCGCCCTGCTGTGCCGGTCCTTCCTCCACGCTCTCAACCAGCACGCCACCCCTTTCGAGGCCCATCTGCGCGCGATCTTCGTCGCTGATATCCTTGACAACCAGGCCCAGGCGATTGGCCGCGGCGGGCTCGACCTGGTCCGGCGCGACGACGATGCCGTCGTCCTCCGGCAACTCCTCGAGCATCACCAACATATCCGTCATTTCTCCCTGGCGCAGCACCTGCAGCTTGGCCTCGGTACCCGCCTTGGCAACCCCCACCAGGGGAGGCAGATTGCTGGACGTGGGAATGTCCTTGCCGTTGAAGCTGAGGATGATGTCCCCGGCACGCAGGCCGGCCGTCTCCGCCGGGCTACCGGGTAGCACCTGCGCGACTAGGGCACCACGCGGATGGCGCATGCCGAAGGTCTCAGCCAATTCTCGCGTGACATCCTGGATCAGGACGCCGAGCCAGCCGCGACTGACGCGGCCCTTATCCTTCAGTTGCTCGACCACGTCCATCGCCACTTCGATCGGGATCGCGAACGACAGCCCCATGAAACCGCCAGTGCGGCTGTATATTTGGGAGTTGACGCCGATGACCTTGCCGGCCAGATTGAACAGTGGGCCACCGGAATTCCCTGGGTTGATGGCCACGTCCGTTTGGATGAACGGAACGTAGTTCTCGGTCGGTAGGCTGCGGCCCTTGGCGCTAACGATGCCGGCGGTCGCAGAATGCTCAAAGCCGAATGGCGAGCCGATCGCGAGCACCCATTCGCCAACCTTGAGATCGGCCGCGGACCCGATATCCGCCATCGGCAGATCAGTGCCGTCGATCTTAAGCAACGCGATATCGCTGCGCTGGTCGGCACCGATAATCTGCGCGACGAACTCGCGTCGGTCGCTGGTGCGAACGATAATCTCGTCGGCGGCCTCCACGACATGGGAGTTGGTCAAGACATAACCATCCTCGGAGACGATGAAGCCGGACCCGAGCGAGCGCCCTGGATCGGCATCCTCCGGCAACTGCCCCTCGTCGCCGAAGAATCGCTGAAAGAAGTCGTATAACGGGCTGTCCTCGGACAATCCTTCTTCCGCGCCGAAATCCTGCGGCCCAAACTCCGCGGTCTGCTTGGTGCTGATGTTGACCACGGACGGCCCGTTGCGCTCCACCAAGACGGTGAAGTCCGGCCATGCATGCACCTCGGTCGACACCGGCAAGCCGGCGTCGTCGGCGAGCGCGTACGACGTCCAAAACGGCCCGTAACAAAGGAGCATTCCGGCAAACAGCGAAACGAACGGGATACGCATGGAATTCAACAATGGCGGCGGTGAGGTGATCAAGGCGCACAACGACGACCAAGCCGGTAGCGTGGCGAGAAACGTTGAGACTCAGGCGCAAAGATAGCAGACCTGTCTCGATTCTGGTCGAGTATCGATGCGGATGCCTGGCGACCTTAGGTCAACTGCACGGCGGCACTGCGCCCATCATCTCGTCGCAATAACACCGCTCGGTAGCGCGGATCGGTGGCGAGTCGCGCGCTGTATCCCTGAAGCCAGCGAAAGATCAACGTGAAGCCGATCAGGGCACCGAGCAAACTGGCCCCCTCCGGCGGCATCAAGCCGCTCGCGCCGGCGAGTTCGTGGGCGCCGATCGCGCCGACGATCAGCCCGACCAAGGGTGCGATATAGGCCGCGACAGCCGCTCTCAACAGAGCTTCCTCGGGCACACCGATGATCACCTGTTCACCGACCTGCGCATCAATACCGTTGATCAGGTGCAGCCGCATGGGCCGTCGGCCGAGAAACCGGTCCAGCAACGATGTGCCGCAGGCGTCTCGGGCACCGCAGCCACCGCAGGCGCCGCGGCGCACCGCCTGAACCTCGGCCATGTTTCCGTCGCGGGAGAGCACGACAGCACTTTCTTCGATCAACGGATATCTCCTCGCTGGCGATCGGCGACGTCCGCAGCTGGCGGTGTCAAGCCGTCGAGCAGCATGCGAGCCGTCCGCTCCGGCACCTCGCCCACGACCGTGGCATGATAGGCGCCGATGCGGGAGCCGACGGCCGTGATCGCGCCCATGCGCATCGCGCCATCAAGCGCGCCCTCGGCTCCGGACTCAACATATACGGATGCGGTCGCGATGCCGTCGCTGACTACCAGATGCTCCAAAATGGAAGCCTCGATCGCATTCGGGCTGGCGGCCGGCGCTATGACCACCTGCTCGCCTGCTCGGCTGTCTGCTATCTTACCGCCCTGCCCTTCGGGCAGCTCTTTAGATCCTTGGCCCAACCCATTCGCGGAAGCCGTCCGAGCAGCCGTCTTAACGATCTCGAAGCCTGGAGGCATGGCGGTCAGCCGCCAGCCTGACGCATCGACCGCCGACAGCTCCCCCGGCGCAGCTGCAGACGACGTCACTGGCGCAGGCTCCATCGTGACGCTTCCAACCGCACTCTCAGAAGATCGATTGCGAAAGATCTCCACGCTCGTGAACATCACCTGCTCGATCGGCTCAGCGGTATCATCCAACAAATCGATCTTCAGCGGGAGCCCCGTCTCGCGATCGACGAAAAACCGGTAGCCATAACGATAATCGTCCAGCGGAACGATGCCGATGACGTCGGTATCGCGACCAGCGACGCGCGACTGCCCGAGCGCGTGCAACAGATAATGCCGACGGATGCGCTCGAACTCACGCGGCGCGGAGCGAAGCAACCCACTACCCTGATGCGCGCGAGGAACCGAGAACGACCGCGCGCCGGATAGCATACAGGTGACGCCACGCTCGTTGCGAGCCACGGCCCGGATCGGACCGCTCAGGGCCAGCAGGCTTTCCTTGGAGAGGCCATTGTCGATCCGGTGCGCGATGCGCAGGGTCGAGAGTTCGCCGCCGTGCAGGTATACCAACGTCCCCTCGTACTCCACGACGCGTTGCGCCTCAGTCATTCGTTGCAGCAGCGCCTCTGGTGTCTGGCCTGGAGTATCGGAAGAGGTCTGAATCGGCGGTGTGCCCTCCGCCCATGCCGAAACCATGGCAAACAGCATGACCGGAAGCGCGGTCAGCCACGTCCCCCCTAGCCGGAGAGGATTGAGGGAACAACGGGGCTTCACAGTTCGCTTCAGGGTAGCCATCCGGTGGCGCTCAGGGTTGGCCAGGACGACCGACCACGGTCGCGTACGAGACGAAACCCGACAGCCCCGGCCCCGCTGCCAGCTCGTGGTGATTGACAACCAGTTGTTCCATCCTCGCGCGCAGCAGCGCATCATCCTGCCGCGGGCGTTGATCGGGCGCCCTGTCAGCGATCAAGCCATTATCAGCGACTGAAGCATCGGCGGTGTCCGCGCTGGGCGCGAACTCGCCCTGCGGGCCGAACGGAACGAGGAAAATCGCGACCAGCGCGAAGCCCGCCGCGATCGCCGCTGTCAGCGGCGCGAAATGGTGTACGCCGCGTGGCTTGCGTCGAGGAGACATCGACAGCACCGATTCGGGGGCGAGCGCCTCTCGCAGCCGCGATGCGATCGCGCGGGCCTCACGAGCGACGGGTTGCCCGCCGATGACGTGTCCAATCAAATGATAATGCTCCCAGCACTGCCGAAGCGACTCGTCCGCCAGTAGTTGATCCATGGCACGGCGCATTTCTGGGCCGCTGCACTCGCCGTCCAGCAGCGCGGATAGTGTTTCTCGGGAAACCTCGGTCATTGCGGCGATCTCAAATGTGGCTCACGGGTTTAGCAACGGGCGCAGGCGTTTGTCGATGGCGTCGCGGGCACGGAAGATTCGCGACCTCACGGTACCGATCGGGCATTCCATCGCGGCGGCGATCTCTTCATAGCTCATGCCCTCGAACTCCCGCAGAACGATGGCCGTCCTAAGCTCCTCGGGTAAGCCGTCAAGGGCAGCTTGGACGTTGTCCGCTATCTCGTCCCTAAGCAGTTCATGCTCCGGCGTCGAGGTCTCGCGTAACCTGCCCCCGACGTCCAATTGTTCGGCAACCTCTGCATCGACGTCGTCACCGGGCGGGCGTCTGCCCTGCGCCACCATATGGTTTTTAACCGTATTGATGGCGATGCGGTAGATCCAGGTATAGAAAGCGCTCTCTCCTCGAAAGCCGGGCAGTGCACGGTATGCCTTGAGGAACGCGTCTTGCGTGACGTCCAGGACCTCGGAGCTGTCCCGCAGGTAACGGCCGATCAAGTTGCCGACCCGCTGCTGATACTTCAGCACGAGCAGATCGAAAGCGCGACGATCGCCGCTCTGGGCCCGCTCCACCAAGGCTTGATCAACTTCTCGCTCAGACACGCACGCTTCCCGACGGTGGGTTGTGCCTGCTCTCCGTTCGCATTGACAGTCACCCGACGTATAAAGTTCGTTGCAAAAAGGATTGTCATTGACCCCGCGCAGGGTTTGACGTCAAGTTGGCTGCGCCTTCGACGCCCGGTCGCACCATGGATGAGCCCACGGCTAGGCCCGCAGATAAACACACGTGTAAGGCCTAGTCAGGCGAAGCCTTCGTCCGCCGCGCGTACGGCTCTCAACTGCGACGCCTGTGCGCTGCTCTGAGCGGGCCAAGCGCCTAGGGCCGAAGAGCCGAATGGCCTTTTGACAGAATAGTGGCGCAATTTTCGACTCTAGGCCCTAGGCGCTGGGCCCTTCGGAGGGCAAGCACGTTGTCGCCGTGAAACTTGACGCATCTGTCAAAGATTCCGCACACGCAAGCGACGCTTCCCAAGCGCCCCCCGTCCGGCATGCCCGTAAGACATGCGGACAATCCAGGGAATCAAAACTCACTTCCCGAGATTGAACAGATTTTGTACAGACAGAGAACATGCCGAGTAATCCACGCGCTGCGCTGGAGCAACAGGGCGTCCAACAGCGAGGCAATCCCCGCGACCTTGGGGCATACTCGGCCTACACTCTGCCGCGTGGCAGCCAAGCAGAACACGGCCAAGTTCAACAGCCTAAACTGCCAGCCCAGCCTCCAAGCCGAAACTTTAAGCCATGACCGACATGCACCGACACGACGTTCTTATCATTGGCAGTGGAGCCGCCGGCTTGAGCCTGGTGTTGCGTCTGCCGTCCGACATCTCCATCGCGGTCATTTCAAAGCGCGAACTGCGCGAAGGTAACACGCTCTACGCCCAGGGTGGCATTTCGGCGGTGTTCGACGCCGGCGACTCGGTCGAGTCGCACGTCCAGGATACCTTGAACGCCGGCGCGGGACTCTGCGACGCGGGCATCGTGCGCATGGTCGTGGAGCGCGGGCCGGAGAATATCCGCTGGCTGCTGCAGGAGGGAGTGGAGTTCACGCGCGACGAGCAGGCACAGGACTCCGACGGCTACCATCTGACCCGGGAAGGCGGCCATTCCCATCGCCGTGTCGTGCATGCCGCCGATGCGACCGGCCGCGCCGTTGAGGACACGCTCGAAAGCCGCGTACGCGCCCGGTCTAACGTGGATCTGTTCGAGAATCACGCCGCCGTCGATCTGATCAACGCCGACAAGTTCGGTGGCGCGGACAATCGCTGTGTGGGTGCCTACATCCTCAACGCGATCACGGACGAAGTGGAAACCTTCATGGCGCGCTTCGTCGTGATCGCCACCGGCGGCGCAAGCAAGGTGTACCTTTATACCAGCAATCCGGATGTCGCAACGGGCGACGGTATCGCCATGGCCTGGCGCGCCGGCTGCCGGGTCGCGAACATGGAATTCATCCAATTCCATCCGACCTGCCTGTATCACCCCCAGGCGAAGTCGTTCCTCGTGACCGAGGCCCTGCGCGGCGAGGGCGCGCGGCTGCTGCTGCCGAACGGCGATCGCTTCATGCCGCGCTTCGATACGCGCGCCGAACTGGCCCCGCGCGATATCGTCGCGCGCGCCATCGACCACGAAATGAAACGCGTCGGCAGCAAATACGTTCTGCTCGACATCTCCCACCGCGAGGCCGGACTTCATCCGCTCGCACTTCCCGACCATCCATGCGCGCTGCCTGGAACTCGGCATCGACATCACCCAAGAACCCATTCCGGTGGTGCCGGCGGCGCATTATACCTGCGGCGGCGTGTTCACCGACGCCAAGGCACGTACCGACGTGCCGGGGCTCTACGCCATCGGTGAGACCGCTTACACCGGCCTGCATGGCGCCAACCGCATGGCCAGCAATTCATTGCTGGAGTGCCTGGTCTTTGGCGAACTGGCGGCGGCGGACATTGAGGCCGTCAACGGCGACTGGCCCGCATTCGGCGACCTGCCCCCTTGGGACGCAAGCCGGGTCACCGAACCCGACGAAGAGGTTGTCATCTCGCACAACTGGGAGGAATTACGGCGCTTTATGTGGGACTACGTCGGCATCGTGCGCACCAACAAGCGCCTGCAGCGGGCGAAACGACGCATCGATTTGCTGCGTCAGGAAATCATCGAAAATTACAGCAACTTCCGTGTCGAGACCGATCTGCTGGAGTTGCGCAACCTGGTCGAGGTCGCTGACCTGATCGTACAATCGGCGCAGCGGCGACGAGAAAGCCGCGGCCTGCACTACACGCTCGACTTTCCGCAAAGGGACCAGAGTCAGCTTCATCCCACCATCCTGATACCCGACCGCTACAGACCGAGACCCGATAACTGGCGCGGCTGACACGGATACCGGAAGGTCGTCCCCGGAAATCTCTTCGCGCGACTCTATCCATCACGACTCCCAACGAGCCGGAAACAACGATTGTTGCTTGTCGCCAACGCCGTGTCGTCAGCGCCATTGAGAAACAGGCGCCGGTCCGCTAGGCTATCGCCTTAAGTAATGCCTGGGAGTTCGGCTTGTCGTGTCACGTCAGGAATGCGCAGTGGTGCCGAGTCCGGCCGTCATCAACCGTTTGGCCGAAGCAACGCTCCCGTTCCCCGCTGATCCCCCGCGCTCATCTCCCCAGCCCTATTCGGACCAGCCTCTATCTGTGCCCCTGCAACAACACTGGCAGATGCTCAGAGACGTCCCCGCCACCGATCCGGCGGTTGCATGATGCGTCGGCACCTTTGCGCCACACTGTTGACCGCACTGCTCGGCTGCATTGCCGGACCGATCAACGCACAGGAACTCATCGCCAACATGGGTCTCGCAAGCAGCGACCTGTCGCGTAACGAGGCGAGACTGTTTTTCACCATGCGCCTGCAAAACTGGTTCAATGATCAACCGGTCAAGGTATTTGTGCTGCCCGATGACAACCCATTGCACGGCGCCTTCACCAAGACCATTCTCGGTCTGTTTCCGTATCAACTTCGCCGGGTCTGGGACCGACAACTGTTCAGTGGTACGGGGCAAGTGCCAGTGACAGTCAGTAACGAAGACGAAATGTTGCGTCGGGTCGCCTCGACGCCTGGCGCCATCGGCTATGCGGAGCGGGTGCCGCACGACGCCCAAGTCCAAGTCATCAGGGTACGTTGAACTTGAACACGTATCGCAAACTATTTCTTTCGCTGCTTCTGCTGGCGTCGAGCGCCGCTCATTCAGGGCAACCCAGCGAGGATGCGCAGCAGGAAAAGGCCACGGAAACCTTCTGGGATCGGCTACAACTGCACGGCTTCGGCAGTCAGGCAGCCGTGCGCACCAGTGACAATCGCTGGTTTGGCGACAGCCCCAACACATCGTTCAGCTTCACCGAAATCGGCGTCAACGCGTCCCTACGGGCAGACCCGAAAGCTACTGTTTTCGGCGCAACTCCTGTATCGACGTGCCGGCGACATGTACGAAAGCAATCTCGCGCTCGATTACGGACTCGTCGACATCACGCCGTTCGCGTCGCCCGAGGGACGCTTCGGCATGCGACTCGGGCGCATCAAGAATCCACTCGGCCTCTACAACGAGACCCGAGATGTCCCTTTCACCCACCCAGGCATCTTTTTGCCCCAGGTGGTGTATTTTGACCGGATACGAAACCTGGTGTTGTCCACCGACGGGGCCATGCTCTACGGCGAGCGCTACAGCAGGTTCGGAAATTTTTCAGCCACCATTGCCAATGGCTGGTCGGTGCTGGATGAGAACGTCGAATGGGCCTACCTAAACGGTGATTTTCCCGGCGATATCAAAAACAACGGGACCATCTGGCTCGCCAGCCTTTGGTACACGGACTCCAGCGAGCGGCTCAAGCTCGGGCTCAGTGGTGCGACGCAGTCGATTCGGTTCGATCCCCAGACCACTGGCTTGCCGACCCTCGACCGCGGGAACACCGACATCGACTTCTGGATCGCATCCGCCCAGTACAACACCGAAAAATGGACCCTGACGGCGGAGTATGCGCGCGAACCCCTGCAATGGCGTAATTACGGACCGTTCGCGCCAGATCGGGACGCGACTGGCGAGGGTTGGTATCTGCAGGGCACCTATCGCCTGCGCCCTAGCGTTGATCTCATGTTGCGTTACGAAGAAGGTTACGCCGACACCGCCGACAGGGATGGTAGCAAGCTCGAGGCAGCAACCGGCGGTCTGCTGCCGTCCGACTTCGCGTTCTCCAAGATCATCAGCACCGGAATTCGCTGGGATATCAACCGTCACTGGATGGTACGCGCCGAATACGCTTATAACGACGGCACCTTTATCCTGTCCGCCCGGGAGAATCCCGATTTTCAGCGTCGGGAGCGCTATTGGAATCTGTTCTCGATCCAGGCCGCGTTTCGGTTCTGATTCACCCTTTTCGTGATCAACCTTCCGGACAATCATTCTGGGCGCTACCTCAGCCTGCGCTGGAAGGCCCTGATCGGCCTTAGCGTGGTTCTGATTGCCGTCAACGCCTCCCTCGCGTTCTTCTCATACACGCAGCTTGTCGACCAGTTCGAGCGACAACAGACCTCGGTGCGTGATCGCCAGGCGAAGCAATTGAAGGCCCTGCTCGATGATCGCTATCAACAGATGTCGCGACTGGCGAACGTGGTACCGCTGTTGGTTCAAACACGCGCGCAAGAAACCTTGGCGGAACACTTGCGGCGGGCTTTGAACACCAATGGTGTCATGCTGGACCTGGAATGGGATATACGGTCCGTACACTGGATCAAACCGGACGGTGGTGTCGAGTTGCTATGGCCGTTGGACGCCGCTGCGTTGCCCAAGGCGCTTGCGGGGCGAATCAAGCGCTCACCGGACGAGACCGCGCGCTTGCTTTCTTGCGCCCAGGAATGTCGTCAGTTCCTCGCTGCCCCGTTGCTCTGGCGCGGCGAGTCTTCCGGAGCACTGGTGCTTGGGCGGTCGCTCGCGGACGCGCTGCTCGCTTTCAATACGCTGACCGGCGCCGAAGCCGCCATCATTCCGGGCATCACGACATCCAATTCGACACAACACTCAACCCCGAGCTCAGCTTCCCGATCGATTGATCAGGAGACCCCATTCAAGGCCATCACACATCCAGCGGTCACGCGATCGCTGTTCGTTCGCGCGCTCGCCGCTGACGCTGGCGCGACGTCAGCATTGACCAATGGAACTTCCACCGGGGAAGGCAACGCGAACGGCAGCGGGAACCAGTCGGGCACCGACGCCGTGCTGGTTGGCGAAGGCGACGACTGGTATGAGGTCTTTCGTCTGCGCGCATTGGCGCCGGGCATCGATGCATTGGTCTTGAACAACGTCACCCGTCAGCGCCAGGCCATCAACGCTGCGACCCGCAACAGCATCCTAATCGGGACGATCGGCTTGATCCTATCGGAGATTCTGGTGTTGTTGATCATGCGCACCTCGTTGTCGCGCTTGCGGCGACTCGCGGACCTGTTGCCGCTGCTTGCGGACCACCGCTTCTCCGAGCTGCGTGAGCGCCTGCCTCGGAGGAGCCGCAGATGGCCGGTGCGCGACGAGATGGATCTGATGGTAGACACGGTGCACACCCTCTCGGGCCGCATGGAGAGCATGGAACAGGATCGAGAGCAAGCCCGCAAAGAACTCGTCTGGCTGGCCGACCACGACCCCCTGACGATGCTCTTGAACCGTCGACGCTTCAATCGAGAATTGGTGCGCCTGGTCGAGGCTGCCGTCGAGAACGGCGGTTGCGGCGCGCTCCTGTTCGTAGACCTGGATCAGTTCAAGGACGTCAACGACATCAGCGGCCATAAGATGGGGGACGGATTACTCCAGAGCGTCGCCAAGCAGTTAGCGCAAAGCACGGCAGACAGGGGCATCCTCGGCCGCTTGGGCGGCGATGAATTCGCGATCATCTTGCCAAGCGCGAGCACCGATCACGCCACCGCCATGGCCGAAGACATTCAACAGCGGGTGCAGGAAGTGGTCGTCCATTCCCACGCCTGGCGACACCAGGTCTCGGCCAGCATCGGCATCGTGCTCTTTCCGACGCACGGAATCGACACGCAGCAATTGATGGCGGATGCGGACCTGGCAATGTACCAGGCGAAGGAAAGAGGGCGCGGTCGCTGGCATATCTTCTCCCCCGAAGACACTGGTCGCGAGCGTGCAAACGCACGCGTGCTCTGGGCCGGGCGCATCAACTCCGCCCTAAGGGACGACCGATTCGAGCTGCATCTGCAGCCGATCCTAAACATCGCCACCGGGGAAGTGGGACGTGCGGAGGCGTTGCTGCGAATGCGCGATCCCAACGGACAACTGATATTCCCAGACAACTTCATCCCCATTGCCGAAGAAACCGGCCAAATAGAGGCCATTGATCATTGGGTCTTAGCCCACGCCATCGAGCTGATGCAGCATCATCCGGAGCTTTCCCTCTCCGTCAACCTGTCGGCCAATGCGCTGCAGGATCCGTCGCTGCGGCCAGACATCGAACGGCTGCTGACCGTACACGATGTGCAGCCGTCGCAACTGACCCTGGAGATCACCGAGACGGTTGCCATCAGTAGCCTGCGCAGCGCTACCCGGCTGATGCACGACATCCGCGCCATCGGCTGCCGATTCGCGCTCGACGATTTCGGCAGCGGCTTCGCCAGCTATGCCTACCTGCGCGAACTTCCGGTGGACGATGTCAAGATCGACGGCGCATTCATTCGCAACATTGCCTACAGCAAGGAGGACCAGATCTTCGTGCGCGCCGTCACCGCCATGGCCCATGGCATGGGCAAGAAGGTCGTTGCCGAGTTTGTCGAGAATGCAGAGATCATCCGCGTACTTGCCGATATCGGTGTCGACTTCGCCCAGGGCTACCATATCGGGCGACCCGCGCCGCCACTGAACGACCCGCTGCGGCCAAAACGCCCGGAGCGGAACCCCGAGTCTTTCTCCGGCGATTGAGCGAAGAGCCACGGTAACGCCAGGAGGACGATCGGGAAGCTTGCCGTCAATCCCGTGCACGCGCCGCGACTCCCCCCGGCCAGCCCCGATCTCGATCAGGTTCAAACAGCAGCGAGCAACGCCGCGGCCGTGACTGCCTGTCCGAGCGCCAGACCGCCGTCATTGGTCGGCACCCGCCCATGCGCCAGAACGCTGAGACCGCGGGTGCGCAGCCGGTTGCAGACGCGTTCGAACAGGGTGCGGTTCTGGAACACCCCGCCGGACAGCGCGACCGTCCCAATCCCGTAGTCCGCTGCAATACGCGCCCCGAGATCGCAGACCGCATCGGCGAGACCGGCATGAAAGCGGGCGCTGACCCGCGCAGTGGGTACTGCATCGACTAGGTCCGCGAACAACTGGTGCCACATCGGTGCCGGGTCCAGCACCCAGCAGCCGTTGTCGTCGCTGAGCCCGAAGCGGTAGCCCTCTTCGGTCTCAATGCCGCGGCAGGCCGCCTCAAGTTCGATCGCGGCCTGGCCTTCGTAGGCGATGCGGTCCGCGCAGATCCCAAGGGCCGCAGCGACGGCGTCGAACAAGCGGCCCACCGAGGATGTGAGTGGCGAATTGACCTGGCCTTCAATCATCTTTGCCAGGATGTCAAGGGGGCGTTGCGCCAATGCGCCGGTGACGGCGAGCGCCGGATAGTCGCGCGCGAAAGTGTCCCAGCCCATGCTGGTGACGATCTGCGCAAACAGGTTGCGCCAGGGCTCCAGAATTGCTCTGGTACCGCCCGGCAGCGCGACAGGCCGCAAATGGCCGACCCGCACCAGGCCTCGATAGTCGCCGACTAGCCATTCCCCACCCCAGATGCTGCAGTCATCGCCGTAACCGGACCCATCGAGGGCGATCCCGACCACGGGCCCGGCGTCGAGCGACCAACCATTGTCCGCTAGCACGGCAGCGACATGGGCGCGGTGATGTTGCACCTCGATCAGTTGCAGGCCCTCGGCGGCGGCGATATCACGGCCGACCTTGGACGCGCGATAGCCCGGATGTAGATCGACGGCGACGGCTTCGGGTCGATGCCCGAAGAGACTCCGATACAGCGCGATGGTCTGCTCGTAGGCCAGATAGGTCCTGACTTCCGACAGGTCGCCCAGGTGCTGCGACAGTACCGCATGTCCGTCTTGCATCAGACAAACAGTGGTCTTTAGCTCCGCCCCCAGAGCCAGCACCGGGGGCGCCGAGCGGAAGCCGCCCGGCAGCGTTAGCGGCGCCGGCGCATAGCCGCGTGCGCGGCGTAACGGTCGTGGCGCCTGGTCCATGATCCGCAGCACCGAGTCGTCGACGCGATTGACGATGTCCCGATCGTGTAGCAACAGTGCATCGGCAATGGAGCGCAAGCGCTCCAGCGCATCGTCGTTGTCGATGCATTGCGGTTCGTCGCTGCTGTTGCCGCTTGTCATCACCAGAGGGCGGTCCCAGTCCTGCAGCAGCAATCGGTGCAACGGGCTATACGGCAACATGAAACCGAGCGCCGTGTGGCCGGGCGCAACGCCGGCAGCCAGGTCGTCGCCGCTCTCAAGATCCAACAACACCACGGGGGCCGCGGCCGAGTGCAATAGGCTCGCCTCCTGCTCGCTCAGACGGCAATATCGGTGGATGACGTCGAGATCACGCGCCATCAGTGCGAACGGCTTGAGCCAACGGCGTTTGCGCCGACGCAGCAGCGCGACCGCCGCGTCATTGGTGGCGTCGCAGGCGAGATGAAAGCCGCCGATGCCTTTGATCGCAACGATGCGCCCATCGGCGATTAGCCGACTTGCGGCGTCGATGACGTCGATGGCGCCAAGCCCCGCCGGGTCAAGTTCGTTGCCGTCCGTGTCGGCCAGCCAGACCCGTGGTCCGCAGACCGGACAGGCATTGGGTTGGGCATGAAACCGCCGGTCCGCCGGATCGGCGTACTCGCGCGCGCACTCGGCGCACATCGGGAAGGCGATCATGCTCGTGTTGGCGCGGTCGTACGGGATACCGCGGACGATGCTGAGCCGAGGTCCGCAATGGGTGCAGTTGGTAAAGGCGTAGCGATACCGGCGATTCGCCGGATCGGCAATCTCGTCGGCACATGCCTCACAGGTCGCGGCATCCGGAACCACACCCGTATGCACCGCGGTCACCGCACTCTGCACGATGACGAAATCGGCCCTCTCCGGCGAGGCGGGCAAGGCTGATCGCTCAATGGCGTCGATCCGGGCCAGTGGTGGGCGGTCGGCTTCCAGCCGCCGACAGAGTCCATCGATCCGTTCGGGCTCGCCCCAAACCCGAATCAGTACGCCCTCGCCGTCATTGCACACCGAACCCACCAGACCCAGCTCGCGAGCGATACGCCAGACCGTGGGCCGAAACCCAACGCCCTGCACGAGGCCCCGCACGCGCACCTGAACGCCGAGACTGTAAGCGGATTTTGCGGATTCGCCTGCGCTGCTCATGCCGGTTGGACAACGGTGCTGGGCCGAAGATCGTCTTGCTGGTTTCGCTTGGCGACGAATCCTGCTCCACGACCAGCGCGAGCGAACGATCGAACGAAATCGCGAGCAAAGAAAAACGCGGTAACGACAGAATCGTTACCGCGTTCGATTTGGTCCGGGCGGCAGGATTCGAACCTGCGACCCCCACAACCCCATTGTGGTGCGCTACCAGACTGCGCTACGCCCGGAAAGCCGTGCAGAATACGCGCCGACTGCCAGCGTGTCAATGCGTACGACGTTTCAACTCATGCAGCACTTCTTCAAGTTCCGCACGCAATTGTTTGATAATCTGGTGGCTTTGTGAGCTATCGTGCTTCGCGCTCTCTCCGGAGAGCTGTTGACGGGCGCCCCCGATGGTAAAACCTTGTTCATACAACAGGCTTCGGATCTGGCGCACCATCAGCACGTCGTGGCGCTGATAGTAGCGGCGATTGCCGCGCCGCTTGACGGGGTTCAGTTGCGGAAACTCCTGTTCCCAGTACCGCAGCACGTGCGGCTTCACGTCGCAGAGTTCGCTGACCTCACCGATCGTGAAGTAGCGCTTGCCGGGGATCGGCGGTAGTTCGTCGACGCTATTGGTCGTTTCCGACATAACCTTCTACCCGCGACTTGAGTTTTTGGCCCGGTCTAAAAGTGACGACGCGCCGGGCGGTTATCGGGATTTCTTCACCGGTCTTCGGGTTCCGGCCAGGCCGCTGCTTTTTCTCGCGGAGATCGAAATTACCGAACCCGGACAACTTGACTTGCTCACCTCGCTCCAGCGCCGCGCGGATCTCCTCAAAGAAGGATTCGACCACGTCCTTGGCCTCGCGCTTGTTCAAGCCCAGCTCCTCGTAGAGATATTCGGCCATGTCTGCCTTGGTCAATGCCATCTCATTTCTCTCTTCAATGTTGTCTGTCAGCTTGTTTAGCGGCCTGCGGGCTGAACTCGATGGCGCCGTGTCCATGGCGCGTGCCGACACCGATTTGGGTTCTGCGGCGGCCGCACTCAGTCGCGAAGCGAGGCGTCGACGTCCGCGGCGAGGCGCGACAGCACCCGAGCGACGACCGATTCAACTTCTTGATCGGTAAGTGTCTGAGAACGGGCTTGCAAAATCAATCCTAAAGCCAAGCTTTTTCGCCCGGAATCTATTTTTTCGCCCGCGTAGACATCGAACAGCAGCATGTCTCGCAGCAAATCGCCAGCAGCATGCTCGACGCAGCGGCGGACAGCGGCGAACGACACTGCGTCGTCGACAACGATGGCGATGTCGCGGCGAATCGACGGGAACTTCGACAACGGCGCGAAGGCCGGCTTCGCGCCGTCACCGAGCTCCGCCGTCAAGAGCTCGAACAGTTGCAGCTCCGCAGGCAAGTCGAGTTGCGCGGCCAACGACGGGTTCAGCGTCCCGATCCAGCCGAGTGCGCGCCCGCCGCGTTCGATCCGAGCGCTCTGTCCCGGATGCAGCGCCGAATGCTGCTCCGAGGGCGCTGGAGCGAGAAAGTCGCAATCGGCGGCGCAGCCACTCGCGGCCAACACTGCTTCCACATCGGACTTCAGGTCGAAAAAGTCGGCGTTGCGCGGGGGCTCGCCCCACTGCTCAGGTGTGATGGGCCCGACGCTGACCCCGGCCAGCATGGCCTCCTGCCGCAGGCCGTCTGCCTCGACGCGAAAGCGCAGACCGCTCTCAAACAGTCGCACACGCGCCTGCTGGCGCGCGAGATTCTGCCGCGCGGCCTGGAGCAGGCCTGGCCAGAGACTGGTACGCATGACCGAGAGTTCGGCAGACAGCGGATTGGCCAGCGCGAGCGGAGCCGAGTCAGGATCCATCAGGGCTTGCTGCTCGGGGCTGACAAAGCTGTAGGTCACAGCCTCGAAGAAGCCCCGGTTCACCAGCACCTGGCGAATGCGCTCCAGATCGAAGGCCATTTCCAGCGGCGCGCGGGTGGTCGCCGCCGAGCGGGCGTGGCTCACGGGGATGTTGTCGTAGCCATAGACGCGCCCAAGCTCGCCGATCAGGTCGACCTCCAGCAGTACGTCGAAACGGCTGCTGGGCGGCGTCACATGCCAGCCGTCGTCGACGGCTTCGACGCCCATACCGAGCCGCGACAGGATATCGACGACGCTGTCGGCGTCGAGTTCGACGCCAAGTACCTGCGGGATACGCCGGCGCCGCAGCATCAAGCCCGCTCGCGTGGGCAGGTGTGCGTCGCTGACCGCCTCCACCACCGGTCCCGGGCGGCCGCCAACGATATCGCAAAGCAGCGCCGTGGCACGCTCCATCGCAGCAGCCTGCAGGCAGGGGTCTACACCCCGCTCAAAGCGGTGGGAGGAATCGGTATGCAGTCCATAGCCACGCGCCTTACCGCTGATGGCGGTGGGGGCGAAGAAGGCACTCTCCAGCAGGATGTCGTTGGTACTGTCGCTGACGGCGGACTCCGCGCCGCCCATGATGCCGGCCAAGGCCAGCGCGCGCGACCGATCGGCGATCACCAACGTATCCTCGCGCAGAGCAACGCTGTCCCCGTTCAGCAGCGCCAGCGGCTCATCCGGGTGCGCCATGCGCACCTCGATGCCGCCGTCGAGGCGGCCCAGATCGAAGGCGTGCATCGGCTGACCCAGTTCGAGCAGCACGTAATTGGTAACGTCGACCACGGCGCTGATCGGACGCAGACCGCTGCGGCGCAAACGCTCCTGCATCCACTGCGGCGTCTCGGCGGCCATATCGATGCCCTGCACAATACGGCAGAGATAACGAGGACAGGCCGCCGGTGCCTGCACCCGCACCGCGACGCGGTCGTCGATGACCGCGCCCACGGGATTCAGCGCGGGCGTGCGCACCGGCACCCGGTTGAGCACACCAACCTCGCGCGCGACACCGGCGACGCTCAGGCAATCGCCGCGGTCCGGGGTCAGATCGAGCTCGATGCAATGATCGTCCAGCGCCATGAAGTGCCGCAGATCCTCACCCACCGGCGCACCCGCCGGCAGCGGCATGATCCCGTCGGAACTCTCCGCTAGGCCAAGCTCGGCGGCCGAACAGATCATGCCGAATGACTCGACCCCGCGCAGCTTGGCCTTCTTGATCTTGAAGTCGCCGGGAAGATTGGCCCCAACGGTGGCGACCGGCACGCGCATGCCGGCGGACACGTTGGCAGCGCCGCAGATGATCTGGATGGGTTCGTCGGCGCCGACATCGACTCGGCACAGGCGCAATTTGGCCGCGTCTGGGTGCTCATCGACCTGCTGCACGTGGCCGACGACGACACCGCTGAAGGCCGGCGCGGCTGGCTCGACGGCGTCGACCTCGAGGCCGGACATGCTCAATTGGTCGGCTAAGGCGTCGGTGCTGATGGGTGGGTCGACCCATTCCCGCAGCCAAGCTTCACTGAAGCGCATCGCGGACCTCCAAGCGGCCGTCTAGGACCGAGCGCGTCAAATGCTTAGTCATATTTTACTTAAGAAAATTGCGACAAGAATCTAAGATCATTGTCGAAGTAGAGTCGGATATCGTCGACGCCGTAGCGCAACATCGCCAGTCGCTCCACGCCCATACCGAAGGCATAGCCAAGCCAGCGCTCGGGATCGATGTCGACGTGGCGTAGCACGGCCGGATGGATCATGCCGCAGCCAAGCACCTCCAGCCAGCCCGACTGTTTGCAGACGCGACAGCCTGCACCGCCACATTTGACGCACTGCACGTCCACCTCGGCGGAGGGTTCCGTGAATGGGAAATATGACGGGCGGAAGCGCAGCTCGAGGTCGTCGCGCTCGAAGAAATTGCGCAGGAAGTCGTACAGCACGCCCTTGAGGTCTGCAAAGGTCGCCTGCTCGTCGACTAGAAAGCCCTCGACCTGGTGGAACATCGGCGTATGCGTCAGGTCGGAGTCGCAGCGATAGACGCGCCCCGGCGCGATAATGCGCAACGGCGGCTGGCTATTCTCCATCACCCGAATCTGCACCGGCGAGGTGTGGGTGCGTAGCAGCCGTCCGTCACCGAAGTAGAAGGTATCGTGCATGGCCCGCGCGGGATGGTGCGCCGGGATGTTCAACGCCTCGAAGTTGTGATAGTCGTCCTCGACCTCCGGACCCTCCTCAACCGCAAAGCCGGCGTTGGCGAAGAGCCGCTCGATGCGTTGCAGCGTGCGCGTGATCGGATGCAGGCCGCCGATCCGTTGTCCGCGACCCGGCAGGGTCACATCGATGCGCTCGCTGGACAGGCGTTGTTCGAGCGCGGCACGCTCCAGGTCGGCCTTGCGTGTCTCGACGACCGTCTGCACTGCCATCTTGACCTGATTGATGACCTGACCCGCTGCCGGTCGCTGTTCCTTGGGCAGCGCACCGAGGGCCTTCAGCTGGGCCGTCAGCAAGCCGGACTTACCCAAGTACTGCACGCGCACACGGTCGAGCTCCGCGAGATTTGCGGCTCGCTGGACCGCCTCGAGGGCGGCAACGCGCAGGTCGTCGATCGCGGGAACGGCGCCTTCACTCATGGTCGACATCTCCGGGGCTCTGGCAACGGCGAGGCGCGCACGTCAGCGCCTGACGGCGAGTTAAGGATGCCGTCGGATCGGACAGGAATTAGGGATCTGGATCAGAAATCTGGGCGGCCGCGAGGTCCGGGCTGGCGCCCAGACCTCGCTCGGCATCAGGCTTCGGCCAAGGCTGCCTTAGCCTGCTCCGCCAGAGCCGCGAATGCCGCGTCGTCGTGAAAGGCGATGTCGGCGAGCACCTTACGATCGACTTCGACACCGGCCCTACTTAGACCATTCATGAAGCGGCTGTAAGACAAGCCATTCATGCGCGCGGCGGCGTTGATGCGTGCGATCCACAGGGCGCGAAACTGGCGCTTGCGCTGACGCCGGTCGCGGTAAGCGTACTGGCCGGCCTTGACGACCGCCTGCTTGGCGACGCGAAACACCTTGCTGCGCGCACCGTAGTAGCCTTTTGCTTCGCTCAGGACCTTGTTGTGACGCGCACGGGCGGTAACGCCGCGTTTTACTCTTGGCATGACTGATGTTCTCCGGATTCGTTCGCGAACTGGTTAGGAAGGGCTAGCAGTAAGGGATCATGCGCCGGGCGGCACGCACATCGGACTTATGCAGCAGATGCGCGGCGCGCAGCTGACGCTTACGCTTGGTGCTCTTCTTGGTCAGGATATGCCGCCGATGGGAGGCATTGCGCTTGAACGATCCGGTGGCGGTGCGCGCAAAGCGCTTGGCCGCTCCTCGGTTGGTCTTAATTTTGGGCATTTTCGGTCTCCGTAGACTGTTTTGTTGGATGCGCCGGCCCGGGAGCCCTCCCCCGTCCGGCGCTGATAGTTTCGGGCACAACGTCGCCATTGCCCCGATCGCGCGTCTCGATGCCTCGCTCACCCCGCTTGGCGAACATTGGCGTCGAACACGACTTTGTGCGATCCGCACGCCGTCGGCGTGCTGACCTGTTCGGTATTGACCGCGCGTCTGCGGCTGCCAATGCCGGCTATTTTTTCTTCGGCCCGAGCACCATAATCATTTGCCGGCCTTCCATCTGCGGCTGTTGCTCGACCACGCTGATATCGCCCAGATCGATCTCGACCCGCCGCAACAACTCCAGACCGAGCTCCCGGTGGGCGTGTTCGCGTCCGCGGAAGCGCATGGTCACCTTGGCCTTGTCACCTTCGTTGAGAAAGCGTGTCAAGTTGCGCAGCTTGACCTGATAGTCACCGATATCGGTACCGGGACGGAATTTGACTTCCTTGACCTGAACCTGCTTCTGCTTCTTGCGCGCCTCGGCCTGCTTCTTCTTCTGGTCAAAGCGAAACCGGCCGTAATCCATCAGGCGACAGACGGGCGGATCTGCGTTAGGCACGATCTCGACCAGATCCAGACTCTCCGCGGTAGCTCGCGCCAGGGCCGCATCGATATCGACCACCCCGACCTGATCTCCATCCGCGCCGATCAGCCTGACCTGTGGGACGTTGATGTCCTCGTTGACGCGGTTACGTTTTGGTGCAGCGATAGCAGACTCCTCCAATCGACAAAGACAAGAGGCCCGTTCCGCAAGCGGCGACGCCATGCGCCATGCTTGCGCCCCAGGCCTGATCAGATTTGGGTCAGGTTTGGGATGGGCCCGGTATAGGTTCGGGTTAGGTTCGGTTTTGGGTCTCTTCGGTCAGCATTCCCAGGAATGCATCAACGCCGACACTGCCGAGGTCCTCACCCTTGCGGCCACGCACCGCTAGCATGCCCTGTTCGACCTCGCGGTCACCCACGACCAGCAAGTACGGCACCCGTTGCAGCGTGTGCTCGCGGATTTTAAAGCCGATCTTCTCGTTCCTCAAGTCCGATTCAACGCGGAAACCCTTGTCCCTTAGCGCCTTAGTGACTTGTCGAACGTAGTCACCCTGGCGATCCGTGATATTCATCACCATCGCCTGTACCGGCGCTAGCCAGAGCGGCATCGCGCCGGCGTAATGCTCGATCAGGATGCCAATGAAACGCTCCATGGAACCGAGGATGGCGCGATGGATCATCACCGGCACCTGCTTGCTGTTGTCCTCGGCAATGTAGTGGGCATCGAGGCGGCCGGGCATCGAGAAATCCACCTGAATGGTGCCGCATTGCCAGGTACGGCCGATGCTGTCGCGCAGCGTGAACTCGATCTTCGGGCCGTAAAAGGCGCCCTCGCCAGGCTGCACCTTGAACGCCAAGCCCTTGTCGCGCAAAGACTGATCCAGCGCCGCCTCGCCCTTGTCCCACAGATCATCGCTACCGACGCGCTTGTCGGGACGCAGCGACAAGGCCAAATCGATGTGGTCGAAGCCGAAGTCGCGATAGGTCTCGAACACCATGTCGATCAGTGTCGCGACTTCCTGTTGCAGCTGATCCTCGGTGCAGAAGACGTGGGCGTCGTCCTGGGTGAATCGGCGCGCCCGCATCAGGCCGTGCAGCGTGCCGGAGGGCTCGTTGCGATGCACGACACCGAACTCGGCGATGCGCAACGGCAGGTCGCGATAGCTCTTCAGGCCCTGGTTGTAGAGCTGGATATGGCCGGGACAGTTCATCGGCTTGATCGCGTAGTCGTGATCGTCCAGCTGAGTCGTGAACATGTCGTCGGCGAACTTCTCCCAGTGGCCGGAGCGTTCCCAAAGGGTGCGATCGAGTACCTGCGGCGTTTCCACTTCCTGATAGCCGTATTCGTCGAGCTTTTCGCGCATGTAGCGCTCGACCTCGCGATACACCACGCGGCCCTTGTGGTGCCAAAAGGCCATGCCCGGTGCCTCTTCCTGAAAATGGAACAGGTCGAGCTGCTTACCGAGTCGGCGATGATCGCGCTTCTCCGCCTCTTCCAAGCGATGCAGGTAGGTCTTGAGTTCCTTCTTGTCGCGCCATGCAGTGCCGTAGATGCGCTGCAACATGGCGTTGCGGGAGTCGCCGCGCCAGTACGCGCCGGCCACCTTGGTCAGCTTGAAGCCGTTGCCAAGCATCCCGGTCGAGGGTAGGTGCGGACCGCGGCACACATCGAACCAGTCGCCCTGGCGATAGACCGAGACCTCTTCGCCCTCGGGGATGATGTCGTCGATGATCTCGACCTTGTAGCCTTCGCCCAATTCGCCGAAGGTCTGTTTTGCGCGATCGCGATCCCAGACCTCGCGGACAATGGGCAGATCGCGCTTGACGATCTCCTGCATGCGGTTTTCGATAGCGGTCAAATCATCCGGCGTGAAGGGGTCTTCGCGGGCAAAGTCGTAATAGAACCCGTTCTCGATCGCGGGACCGATGGTCACTTGCGTGCCCGGGTAGAGTTCCTGCACCGCTTGCGCCATCACGTGCGCGGCATCGTGACGCAGCAACTCCAGCGCATCGTCGTCCTTGCGGGTGACGATGGCGAGCGCGGCGTCCTCACCGATGACATGAGACGTATCCACCAGCATCCCGTCGACCCGACCGGCCAGCGCCGCCTTGGCAAGTCCGGGACCGATATCCGCGGCGACATCGTGCACCGAGATCGGGCTCGCGTACTGGCGGATAGAACCGTCGGGGAGGGTGATCTGCGGCATGGGCCTACCTGGACTGTCAGTGGTGATCGATACGAGAGATCACATGATGGAGTCAGCCGGCGCACTCCCTCGACGAAGGGTGCTGCCGTCGGGCCGCCGACGCGGCATCGGACTCCCGAAGCGCCTCTAATGAAACTGCTGAAAACGGTCGCGAACGGCTCAAAAAAGAAAACCGCCAGCCCCGACAAGGGCATCTGTTGGATACCGTTGAAGAGGCTGACGGCTCATATTTGGTAGGCGCGAGTGGACTCGAACCACCGACCCCCACCATGTCAAGGTGGTGCTCTAACCAACTGAGCTACGCGCCTGTCGCGAGCCGGAAATAATACTAAACCATTACACCGCTTTGCAAGCGTTTTGCGCACATCCGTTACAAATCGATGCGAGACTGCGGGCACGTGCTTGGGCAACGCCAAGCTCGGCCAGCTCGCCGCTATACTGTTCGGCCATCACCAGCGAGGGAGCAACCACCATGCCCGCCATCGAACAAGAACACCTGATCCAAAGCGTCGCCGACGCGCTCCAGTACATCTCTTACTATCATCCGCCGGACTACATCCACGCGCTGGCAGCCGCCTACGAGGCCGAAGCATCGCCGGCGGCGAAGGACGCGATGGCTCAGATCCTGGTGAACTCGCGCCTCTGCGCCGAGGGGCATCGACCCATCTGTCAAGACACCGGCATGGTCGTGGTCTTCCTGCGCGTCGGCATGGATGTGCGCTGGCATGCCGAGCTGGACCTGCAACAGATGATCGACGAGGGCGTGCGTCGGGCCTATAAGCATCCAGACAACCTCCTGCGCGCATCGATGGTGTCTCCGCCCATCGGTGCGCGCAAGAACACCGGCGACAACACGCCGGCCATTGTGCACGTCGAGCTGGTGCCCGGCGACAAGGTCGACGTGCGTCTTGCTGCGAAGGGCGGTGGCTCCGAGAACAAGTCTCGCTTCGCCATCCTGAACCCCAGTGACAGCCTGGTGGACTGGGTACTGAAGACGGTGCCGACCATGGGCGCGGGCTGGTGCCCGCCCGGCATGCTCGGCATTGGCATCGGCGGCTCCGCCGAAAAGGCGATGCTGATGGCCAAGGAGGCGCTGATGGAAGACATCGATATCCATGAACTCAAGGCCCGCGGACCATCAGACCCGGTCGAAGAACTGCGCCTGGAGCTGTTCGAGAAGGTCAACGCCCTCGGCATCGGTGCCCAGGGTCTCGGCGGGCTGACGACGGTGTTGGATGTCAAGATCAACAGCTATCCCACGCATGCCGCATCGCTGCCGGTCGCAATCATCCCCAACTGCGCCGCGACACGCCATATCCACTTCAGGCTCGATGGCAGCGGACCGGCGCAACTGACCCCGCCGAGCCTGGACGACTGGCCCAAGCTCGACTACGACCCCACCGCTGGCGCCCGCCGCGTCGACCTCGACGGCATCACCCGCGACGAGATCGCGACCTGGCAACCCGGCGACCGGCTGTTGCTGTCCGGCAAGCTCCTGACCGGTCGCGACGCCGCCCACAAGCGCATCACCGATATGCTGAATCGCGGCGAGCCGCTGCCGGAGGGCGTCGACCTGACGGGTCGCTTCATCTACTACGTCGGCCCGGTCGATCCGGTGCGCGACGAGGTGGTCGGCCCCGCCGGCCCCACCACGGCCACACGCATGGACAAGTTCACCGAGCAGATGCTCGCCGAGACCGGCCTGATCGGCATGATCGGCAAGGCCGAGCGCGGCCCGGTCGCGATCGAGGCCATCCGCAAACACGGCGCGGTCTATCTCATGGCCGTCGGCGGCGCCGCCTACCTGGTCGCCAAGGCGATTCAAGGCTCGCGGCTGGTCGCCTTCGAGGATCTTGGCATGGAGGCGATCCGCGAGTTCGATGTGGTCGACATGCCGGTCACCGTTGCCGTCGATAGCCGCGGCGAATCGGTGCACAAGACCGGTCCGCGGGAATGGCAGCAGCGCATCGGGAAGATACCGGTCGCGGTCGAGTGATGATCGGCTGGGGCGCTTAGAGAACATTGAGGACTCCAAGGACATCAAGGGGCCGTTGCCGCAATCGCCAAGGCCATTTGCAGAACGGCCTTGGCGATCGCGGCAGCGGCATTTAGGATGGTCAACGACCTACCACCTGAGGAACATCCCCATGCCAGAACAAAAAGCCTTCCGCATCCACAACGACGACAAGGGCTATCGCGCCGGTGTCGAGACCATCGCGGTACCGGAGCCCGCCGACGGCGAGGTGCTGGTGCGCGTCAGCCACTCCGGCATCAACTACAAAGACGCCTTGGCCGGCACCGGCAAGGGCCGGGTGATCAAGACCTTTCCGATCACGGGCGGTGTCGACGCGGCCGGGGTCGTCGAGCAGTCGCGCCATGATTGCTACAAGCCCGGCGATGCGGTGATCGCCACCGGCTGGGGGCTCGGCTTCGATCACGACGGCGGCTATGCGGACTATCTGTGCGTGCCCGCCGACTGGCTGGTGCCGATGCCGGACGGTCTCGACCCGCGCACGAGCATGATTCTGGCCACCGCCGGCTTCACCGCCGCGCTGGCGGTGCATCGCATGCTGGTCAACGGCCAGACGCCGGACATGGGTCCGATCTTGGTCACCGGCGCCACCGGCGGCGTCGGCTGCATCGCCATCAGCATCTTCTCCAAGCTCGGCTTCGAGGTGGCCGCGGTCTCCGGCAAGACCGAACAACACGACTGGCTGCGCAGCTTCGGCGCCACGCAGATCCTGGGCCGCGACGAGCTGCCCGGCGGCGACCGGCCGCTGGAGAAGGCGGCCTGGGGCGGCGCCGTGGACAACGTCGGCGGCGCGATGCTCAGTCGCATCACCCGCACCATCGTGCCCAACGGCAACATCGCCAGCATCGGTCTCGCCGGCGGCACCGCGCTCGAGACCACGGTCATGCCCTTCATCCTGCGCGGCATCGGCCTGCTCGGCTGCAACTCGGTAGACGTGCCCTACCCGCTCCGCAGCCAGCTCTGGCAACACCTTGCGGGCGACTGGCAACCCGAGCATCTCGACCGCATCCTGTCCGATACCATCGGCCTACAGGCCCTGCCCGAGATGTTCGAACAGATGCTGTCTGGCAAGACCCATGGGCGGGTGCTGGTCGAGATCGCCCAGTAATCCAAGAATTGGGCGGCGCAAAGGTCCGCTGTCGTTGCCATCGCGATTGCAAATCGCTCCCACGCGCCTGTGGGAGCGGCTTGCAGCCGCGATTGGGGCTACGCGGAAATCCGCTCTCGTGACCGTCGCGACTGGCTGATGACGACACAATGAGTCGTGCTAATCACCCCCCGACTCACAACTCGGGCGCGTCGTAATAGGTCAGGTCGAGCCAACCAGCGGCGTCTCCGCGATGCTCGACGTTCCAGCGGTTGATCCAGTCGTAGAAGGGCCAGAAGCCCTCGCTCGTTCGGCGAATACCGTAGCGCGCGACGAACCGCTCCCAGTCGTCGCTGCTCTCCACGCCCCGCAGATCCACGAGAAACTGTGGCGCGTCCGCCAGGTCAAGGTCGACAAACAGGTTGGGAAAGCCGTTCACCAGCGTCGGATAGACACTGAGGGTGTCTTCGTCGGGCAGCGCCTGACCGTCTTGAAACACGAGCGTGAATTGGGACTTGTAAACACGATTGGCGATCAGGGAGTAGACCCGCGGCGGATTGCTCGAGCCAGCCTTCGCGCCGGCGCTCGGGCCGCTATCCGGGCCGTTTAGGCGCAGCGCAATGACGCTCGGCAGGAAGCGCACGAAGCGCTGCCCCTTGACCGCGGTGAGCGTCGAGATGGCGCGCTCCCAGTCGTCGAATCCGCTCATCGGTGCGTTCAGTTCAACAGCGGGCTTGCTACGCGGATTCAGCCGATCCGGCAGGGCGCTGATCGTGGGGCCGAGACGCTCGGCGATCTGATCCACCAGATCCAGCAGCGGCTGCTCCGCGTCGACTTGGACACGGCTCGGCTGATCCGCGCCGGCAAAGGGCACCACCTCGAGCCCGATGGCGCCGACGCCCTGGGTCCAGCGCTGGCGGATGGACTCACGCTGATCCGGCGGCAACAGCAACAAGAAGCTGTCCTCGAACTCCTGGCGCAGGAAGTTAAAGAACAGCAAAGTCTCTAACTTCTGCCCATCGCCGGCCCAATACTCAAATCCGGCAACGGTGTCGTAATACATGCGTTCAAGCCCGCTGTAGCCCAGCAGCCAGAAGGTGCGCGGCACACCGCCTCGAGCACCCTGCAACACGGAAACATTGGTCTCGTGGCGCAGCACCGTCAGCCAGGCGTTGCGGTTGTTCCCGTCACCGTCCCAGATCGCGTCCAGGGTCCAGCCGTCCGGATTCAGACGCGCCTGCGCCTCGGCGTAGGCATCCAGGTAATCCCTGTTGCCGAAGGGCGAGCGATCCATGAACACATCCCAGGTCTCAAGCCCCAGCTTGGGGTTCTGCACCGAGACATCCTTCGACGGATCGAGAAAGAACACCCAGAACTGATCCTTGACCGCATAGGTGGCCGTCTGCCCGTTGCAGACCGGGCCATAGGTGATGCCGCCGACGATGACCTCGGAGTTCTGCAGCAAGAAGCGATAGCGCGCCTCCGCTGGGATCGCGGCGAAGACCAGAAACGGATTACCGACATCCCAGGGCGGGTTCAGATCGCCGCCTTCGTCCCAGTCATCGGAAAAGAACAGCTGGCGCAGGCCCGCGATGTCAGCGCGCTTGAGACGCCAAAGCCAGAGATTCTTCTGCACCGGCGGATCGGTGATCTTCTGCAACCGATACCAGAACCGATCGACACCCGCATAACTGTAGGGATCATCGTAGGGCAAGCCGGTGCCGATCACCTCGACCGGCGGGATATCGATCTGACCCTTGCCCTCCCCCTCCGTGATGACCCGCGCGGGCGGCGTGCTGGATCGCACCAGTCGGAATCTATCGCCAGGACTCTCCTCAAGCACGATCGTCGCCTGATAGACGTGCTCGAAGATGAAGCGACTGACCAACTGCTGGCGCGGGTCCGGATCATTGAAGAAGGTCCTCCCAGTCGACCACGATCGTCGGGTTGGCAACGGAGCGGGCCTGCGCCAGTTGCTCGTCCGACGGCCCCGGAGAACCGGCGGCAACCCAGTCCTTCAGGGTCTCGAAGTCCTGCCGGGAGATCGCGGGCAGACCGAACGGCATACCGAGCCCAGGATGCGCGCTCAACCGCTCCCGCAACGCCTCCGCGGTCGACGGGCAGGTGGCGGCAAAACGCGCTTGCCGCACCGCATCCACGCTCTGCCGCGAAAAGCCCGGGACATTCTCGCGCACACCCGCCTGGACCATCTGAAACAGCAACGAGCCGTCGAGGTTGTCCGGCGCCGAGCCGCCCCGAGCCAGGACGGGATAGAAGCCCCGCTCCCGCCAGGCCGCGGTGGAATGCGCCGCGTCCATGTCGGTCCGCGGATAGTCCGTCAGGTGAAGGGTGTAGGGATTCTTGCCAAAGCCGCCGCGATCGACGCCCCGAAACGAGTCCAGCTTGACGTTGCAGGGCGATCCAAGGCATCCATGGCACGCGATACAGCGTCGATTGAAGATCGGCTGAATCCGCGCGGAATAATCCGGGGGCGAGGTCGACCCTTCCGCGTCGGTCGGCCGTGCTGGTGGAGGCAGAGATGCTGGCAGGCGGTCGCTCAAGATGGTCCGCCGCCCGGGCCTCAAAGCCACCCAGCGCAAGACCCGCAAAGACGGATATCGCAACGACACGAATCAAGCGCGAAAATGGCATAGTCAGGCTCCAAGACCGATATCAAACCACGGTGCGGCAAGCCCACACCGAAATCCTCCCCGCGGGGATGCTGGTCGAATGATGGACCAATGGGTGTCGGATATGAAGGGGATACGGTCGAACGGCAGCGCCGGGAGGCAGCGCCTTGGTGAGGGACTCATCAGCCCCGGCCAGCTGCATGACCTTGATGCGCGCGGGTGTGAACGTTCAAGACCAAGCCGAACAAACCAGAACCTGCCAACATCAAGGTTCGCACGAACGGTGCACGCAAACAAAAAGGACCTGCAGCGTGTGCTGTAGGCCCTTTTTGTGCGCATTGGTAGCGGGGGCAGGATTTGAACCTACGACCTTCGGGTTATGAGCCCGACGAGCTGCCTGACTGCTCCACCCCGCAACTGAGCCGCCTATATTAGCCGCCAAATACAGAGTTGGCAAGCCTTTGTGACAACTTTTTTCAAAGGGTGTGGATTGTTGTTCGCCCTCCCCGAACAGCTTGCCTGTGCTGAGGTATACGGGAGCAGTATGGGCTATTGGCAGAAGTCGCTTTACCTCATCGAGAAGCTCAGGGCTTAACCGCGAAGCTCTGCGGATAGGGATTGTCGTGGTTGCGCTCGATGACGATGTAGGGCCGGTTCGCGCCCTGGTGGCAGCCGTTGCAGCCTTCGAGCAGGTTGTCGTAGCGAGCGCTGATCTTGTCCTGATCGCCGATCTCGATGGCGGCCTCAAGCGCCTCGAAGGCGGGTTTCAGCGTCGAACTCAGCAGCGTTGGGATGGCGATGCCGTCGTAGCTCTCGATCTTGGAGACGGCCTCGATGACCTCTTCGACCTCGTGGATGTAGAAGCCCTGCAGGTCACGGTTGCCGGCATCGATCGCCAGGCCGAGCTTATGACCGTAATACTGCATGTTGTGCATCAGGGTGAGCAGGGGCTGGCCTTCGAACGGAGAATGGTGCCCCCCTTCGTCTCCGGCTCTGGCACCGGTTGGCCAAGTCACTCCCAGACTCAGACCCAGGCACAAGGTCAGGACGAGGGGCGGCGCTGAGCGCGCGGTTGGCATCCGCGTCTGGCACGATGAGAAGGTCGGCATCGGTCGGACAGCGGGAGAGTGTCTTTTCATTGGTTGGCTCCTCGGGTCTATCGTCATTGCAGTGGATCGTGGTCGGGGTCACAGCGTCTTCAGATACTCCAACAGCGCGCGGCGCTCATCCGCGGCAAGCACGTCGCCGAAGTCGTGGCCCTGATTGCCAAAACCTGGGCGCGTGGTGTCGTAGACCCATTTTTGTTCATCCAGGCTTGCGAACTGCTCGCGGCCTTGCGTGAGGCTGCGGTAGCTCCAGCCGAGCGCGGACTGGTCGTAGCTCGGGGCATCGCCGTCGAAGCGCCAGCGGGTCGGTCGGGCAGCGGTATCAAGCAGCGCCGCCAGGGTCGGCACCGAGCCATTGTGTAGATAGGGTGCGGTGGCCCAAACCCCGTCGAGCGGCGGTGCAACGTATCCCAGGGCGGGCTGGCTGCTGGAGTCTTCGCCGTAGAAGGAGGCGTTGAACCAACGCACGAAACGCTCGCCATCGGTATAAGCCCGCTCCGCCAGCATCGGGTCGGTACCGACCTTGTCCAGCGCGACCAGCTTGTTCGGGTAGCGCGCCTCGGCGCCGTAGGTGCCATGACACTTTTTGCATTCGGACTTGAACAGTTCCTCGCCGGCCGCGGCTAATTCGGCATCGACCGGATAGGGATAATCCGGCGCTTGCAGGGTAGCCAGATAGGCGCGCACGTCCTTGAACCAGGCATCGATGGCGCGCGCCTCGGCCACCGAGTCGGTGCAAGTGGTGGAGGCTAGCATCATGTACCGCACGTGGTCGCCTCGGCCCTCGCCGTTGTAGAACATCGCGTGCTTCTTACCGACGTTCCACCAGGGCGGGACGCTGACCGGCATCATATCCGTCGGCGGCAGCTCCATCAGGGGTTCATCCGACCAGGCCAGCGTCTTCGGATCGCGGTGCGCCATCAGCGCCAACGTCAGCGCGATGGCGGGGTTGGCGCCGACGGTGTCGGTCATGGCCCAGGGCGCGATGGCCGAGATGCGGTCCGCCCAGCGTTGCCATTCGGCGGCATCGACCTCCCCTTCCACGTAGGCGCCGGCGGCCTCCACCGCCATGACCGGATCGCCGGTGAAGTCCAGAAACTCGTTGCCGAGGCCGATCACCAACTCGCCGTTCAACGGCGCCGCATGGCAGCCGAGACAGTTGCTGGTGACCAGCTCGGCGCCACTGTCGGCGGTGAAGGCGGTGACCGCGTAGGGCAACGCGGCGTTGCGTCCGCGACGACCGGGCAGCTCGAACTCCGGGGCGGGATCGCCGGTGCTGGCGGCGTAGGCGCGATACGGCAGACCACAGGTGACCACGGCACGATTGACTAGCGCGTCGTAGCCCGCGGCCGCATCGCCGGGACGCTGGGCGGTGGCCGGGATCACGCCCGGCTCGGCCTTGGTGGCCTCGGCCGGGCCGTCCCCTTCGCAGCCGCTCAGCGTGAGCGCGGCAAGCAGCGCGGCCACAACGGCAAGCTTCGGGGCGGAAATCAGCATGCACAGGCGCATGGGGTCGACCTTTGTTGAGATGCAGAATGCTTTGTGGCGTCGAATCGGCTCAGGTTCCCGAATCGGTGGCGTAACCGCTCAGGTCCATGCGCCCGCTGCCGGTGACCGGTTCGCCGTCACGGCTGCCGGACAGGGTCACCAGCCCGCTCCAGATGCGCCCGGCGGACGCCATTCCGGGCACTAGCTCCTGTTGCGGCAACAAGGGCTCTAGGGCCACATCAAGCCCCAGCGCTGGCAGGGTCAGACGCCACCATAGCGGATAGCGGGCGCCGTCCTGCGGGCTTGGCCAGGTGGCGCTGCTAGGCTCCAGGGTCAGCTCCCGCCGCTGAAACAGACGCGTTTCGCCATCACGGGCGATGGCGAGACAGGTCGGTATCGGTGTACCGCTGCCGCCTCGCCGGCGCAGTTGCAGGCACATCAGTTCTGTGCTGTCGTCGAGCTGCAACGAAAAACGGTTCAGGGACAGCTGACCACGTTGACCGACCAGTCCACCCGCCACCGAGCCCCAGGCGTGTTCGAGCCAGGCGGTGCCCCTGACCTGAACGGCTACCTGGCCGGGCACCTGAACGGACTGGTCGCTCCAAGTTGAACCCGAGGCTTGTCCAGTGGATACTTGCGCGGCCGATGGCTGATTCGGGAGCAGCCGCGGGTCAGCAGTCGAACCAACCTCGACATCCGTCCGAGCCTGCCCCCCGAGGGTCAACCTGCCCTCGATCGTCAAGCGGGGTTGTAAGTAAAAGTGAAAGCCCGGCCCCTGCCCGGCGCCATCGCCATTGCCATTGCCATTGCCAGTACCGGCAGCGCCGAACAGAGCCGCCTGAGTCTCGGTCACCACCGGCTTGCTCGGTGTCAATCGAAGCGTTAACCGCGTGTCATCGACAGCCGCTTCGAGTACCAGAACATCGCCCTCACCCTGCGCCAACGACCAGTCCTCGAGCCATACTCTGAACGGACTAGCCTCGGCACCGGCCAAGCCGCCCGCGGCGCGGCTCAGGCGTTCGGTGGTCGCGATCTCCTCGCCCGCCTCCGACACCAACACAAGGCGCGACAACATCACGGCATTCGCCGCAAACGCCGACGCGCGTTGTCGCCCAGGCGGTGCGAGCCCGATGCGCACAAAGGTCAGTCGCAGGCCATAGCGGCGCCCGCCATCATCGACGAGCTGGCCGCTGAGATCCCAAACCTCGCCGCGGTAGTCCGGATGCGGACCCAGGTCCCGCGGGAAGTCGAACGTCCAGTCGCCCTGCCCGTCAGCGAAGCCGTCGGCATCGCCCTCGAGGGCCGCGGCAAAAGCAGCGGGGTCGATACCGGTAGTCGGGGGCTCGGTCGCGTCCGGCCAGAGCGCCCAGGTCGCCCCGGCTAGCTAAGACGAATGCCAACAGCGGCCTGGCCGAACGAAATAGGCGCCCTCGTGACAGCACGACCGATCAACCGGCACGCGCCTTGGCGCGCTCGTACTCGGCGCGCGCCCGCGGCAGCATCTGCTCGAGTTCGGCAATGCGGCGGGCATCGAGCGGGTGGGTACTGAGGAATTCCGGCGGCTTGCCACCGCGCTTGGCGTTGTAGGCGGCAAAGCGCTTCCAAAATTCGATCGCCTCCGCCGGGTCGTAGCCGGCACGGGCCATGTAGATCAGGCCGAGTTCGTCCGCCTCCAGCTCGTGCGTTCGGGAGTACGGCAGCATCACGCCATACTGTGCCCCGAGTCCGTAGGCTTGCATTGCCATGTCGCGCGTGGCACCCGACTCGGCGCCTAGCGCAGCGCCCAAGATGGCGCCGCCAATCTGCACCGCCATCCCCTGCGACATGCGCTCGGCGCTGTGGCGGGCAACGGCGTGCGCTACCTCGTGCCCCATCACGGTCGCCATACCGGCCTCGTTCTTGGTGATCGGCAGGATGCCGGTGTTGATGCCGACCTTGCCGCCCGGCAGCGCAAACGCATTGGGGGTGTCGTCCTTGAATAACACGAACTCCCATTGCGCGTTAGGCAGCGGCGCGACGCGCGAGATGCGCTGGCCGACCTTGCGGACCAGCTCCGCGTCTTTGCCGGTTGTGATCACGGGCTGATCCCGCTTGATTTCGTTGAAGGCCTGTATGCCCATTCGCGCCTCCTCGGATGGGCTCACCAGCAGCAGTTGCTGACGGCCTGTCTCCGGCGCCGTCGCGCAGCCCGACATCAGCGAAAACACCGCCGAGGCGGCCAAGAGCAACGCCAGCGTCTTGTCGAACATGTCCGATACCTCCTTCCGAAGTCCATTGCAGCCCCATATCGGGCGCAGTCAGGTGTGTAAAGTCAACTGAATGCCGCTGTTGACATCCTAAGGGTGCCGCGGCACTGGCCAGCTAGCCACTGTCGTTTAAATGGCGCCCGCGAGCTAAAAAAGCACGTCCAGCACATGGCCAGCCTGAAATTTGGCGCATCGGTGAGAATTCGACCGCCGCCAGGGACGCCAGCAGCGCCGATTGTGCGCAGACTTGTTCTCGATCAGGCAATCCTCGATGCTTAGCGATGTAAACTGCCCCTACAGTGAGGTCGGCGCGGACGCAGCAGACAAGCGCCCTCCGGTTGTTGGGCGTTGGCGCTTACGCCAGCTGCCCGGCCGCAATGACAAGGTAATGAGGAGGCGCTCATGCGGTTGCATATCAGGCTCGAAACACTTTGCAGCCTTATCTCTCTGGCCCGTGAGTTTCAGGCCAAGGAAGAAGTCGTGATCCCTGAAGTCCCAGACAGCCCAACGGAGGATTGGGCCCTGCAGGTGCTCGCGGATCATAGCGACGACTATAGCCTGGCGGAATTCCGTGGAATCGTCGAAGACATGTCCGAACGCCAGCGCGCAGAACTGGTGGCGCTGATGTGGCTCGGCCGAGGCGACTACAGCATCGACGAGTGGGAGCAGGCAGTCGATGATGCCCTCGGCGACTTCAGCATCCGAGCCGGCGAATACGTGCTGGCGCATCCGATGATCTCGGACCACTTCGAAGAGGGCCTAATCGCCCACGGATTGTCCTGCGAGGAGTGAGGTCGCCTGACCTCGGTCTCATACCGGGCAGGCCGCCCGGATGAGGTTGTGATGCCCACGGGTCGATTGAGGCGAGCCACAGACCGACAACGGCGCGACGCCGCGATGCGCGCCGGCGATGCCGAGCTCAATCGATTTTCAGAAAATCCGCTCCAGCGGGCCGCTTGAAGCGGAACATGGCGTATTGAAGCTGTGGATTGCGGTCGAGATCCGTAAAGATAAAGCGCGTGAGCTGCCCGAAACGATCTTCCATCACCAGGGTGTCCAGTTCCCCGTCGACGAAGCCGATCTGCAACTTTTCGACGTCTGTCTCCGTCGTTTTCGGGACCAGTTCGGCCCAGACGCGACCATCGCCGCGGTCGATATTACGCATGGTGAAGTACTTTTCTGGCGGCTCGTTGCTGGCAAGCAACTGTGCCGGGGTACCGTCCAGGATCGCCTTCTGGCTGCGGTGACTGACCTGAGCTAGCTCCTTGTCGTAGACATAGATGCGCTTGCCGTCGGCGACGATCAGCTGCTCAGACGGGGTCTCGTAGTCCCAGCGAAAACGATTCGGTCGCAGCAGGTAGAAGGTGCCTCGAGATTCGATCATCTCGCCACCGTCGGCGGCGAGTGTGATCTGTCGAAAGTCCGCCTGCAGGCTGTTGAGCCCGCGCAGGTAATCTTTGACCATGGTCACACCGTCGGCGGCGAAGGCGTGAGTCATGCCTAGCACGGCATACAGCAGGATGCCTAACAACAGAACGGGGCCGGCGGATAGCTCGGGGCGGCGATAGCAAGCAATTGGGTACAACAATCAGTCCTCAGGTAGCGGAGGCGCGAGCACATCGCGGTTTCCGTTGGTTTCGGCGGCGCCGACGATGCCGATACGCTCCATTTCCTCGATCATCCGCGCTGCTCTGTTATAGCCGATCTTGAGTTTGCGCTGCACGCCGGAGATGGACGCACGCCGGCTCTCGACGACGTACTGCACGGCCTCATCGAAAAGCGGGTCCTGGTCTTCGACGTCCCCAGCCCTCGGTTCTGGATCGATGCCGGGCAGGTGATCCCCGGGTTCTTGCAAGATGGTGTCGATGTAATCGGGTTCACCCTGCTGTTTCAGAAAATCCACCACGCGGTGCACTTCGTGGTCGTCGATGAAGGCGCCATGCACGCGTTGAGGGATGCTTCCCCCGGGAGGCAGGTAGAGCATGTCGCCATGCCCGAGCAGATGCTCAGCGCCCATTTGGTCCAATACCGTGCGCGAATCGACCCGGGCGGAAACCTTAAAGGCCATGCGGGTGGGGATATTCGCCTTGATCAGGCCGGTCAGCACGTCCACCGACGGACGCTGCGTGGCCAACAGCAAGTGGATGCCCGAGGCGCGGGCCTTCTGCGCCAGGCGCGCGATGAGTTCTTCCACCTTCTTGCCCACCACCATCATCATGTCCGCCAACTCATCGATGATGACGACGATGTAGGGCAACTTGCCCAGTGTCGGCACTTCCAAGCCGCCGTCGTCGCCGAACGCCAGAACGGTGCCTTCGGCAACTTTGAACAGCGGGTCGCGGATGGGCTCACCGGCATCGATGGCGTCGAGCACCTTGCGGTTGTAGCCGGCAATATTGCGCACGCCTAGGCTGGCCATGAGTTTGTAGCGCCGCTCCATCTCGCCGACACACCAGCGCAGTGCGTTAGCGGCTTCTTTCATATCCGTGACCACCGGCGTGAGCAGGTGCGGAATGCCCTCGTACACCGAGAGTTCCAGCATCTTCGGGTCCACCATGATCAGACGAACATCCTCGGCGCCTGCCTTGTAGACCAGACTCAGGATCATCGCGTTGATCGCGACCGACTTACCGGAGCCTGTGGTGCCGGCGATCAATGCATGCGGCATGCGCGCCAGGTCCGCCACCACGGGCTCACCAGAGATGTTGGTACCCATGCCGATGGTCAGCGGCGACTGCGCTTCGCGATACACCCGCGAGCCCAGGATCTCACTCAGCACAACCATCTCGCGGTGGTCGTTCGGGACCTCCAAGCCGATCACCGACTTGCCGGGAATCACCTCCACCACGCGCACGCTCACCTTGGACAGGGCACGGGCGATGTCCTTGGCCAGTCCGGTGATCTTGCTGACCTTCAGACCGGGTGCGAGTTCCAACTCGAACAGCGCGACCACCGGTCCGGGATGCACCGCGACCACCTCGGCGATGACGCCGAACTCCGCGAGACGGGCTTCGAGTTCGCGCGACATCTGCTCCAGCTGTGCCGGATCGATTTCCGTATCGCTCTTGCGAGGTGGGTCCAGTAGATCCAGCGGCGGGCGCGCACCGGCGTTCGGCGAATAGCGCAGCGCCGTGTGCCGGGCATCCGGCTTGGTTCTGGAGACAGGACTGGGGGTCGCTAATCGGCCTTCGACCGAGCTCTGGCGCTGCCGATCGGCGGCCGGCATCGTCGCCGACTGTGCCCACGCCGGATCCGCTACCCCTGTGTCCATCGGTGGAGGTGTACCCAACGATGCCTTGTAGCCTCCGCGTCGCCCAAGTGGCTCCGGAGCCGGCTCTAGGTCGACGGCATCGAGCAGGCGCGAATCGAACTCTGGCTGCGGGTAACCATTGATGTCATCACCGTCTTCCCGATCGTCCAATAGCACGTCGTCATCGTCGACATCCTCGCGGCGACCTCGCGAGAAGCTCGGTAGCTGGAGCGAGGAAACGCGTTGCCAAAGGCTTGCCGGCACGCGCATCAGGGCCAGCGTCGCGGCCCCGACCACGTCCACCAACAACAGCGGCGAGAGGCCGGTGAACAGGGTGAAACCGGCGAATAACAATGCCGTCAGGAACAGCGAGGCGCCGGAGTCGCCGAATGCGGTGCTGGCGTACTCGGCAACGAGCAGCCCCAGACCACCGCCGATGCCGTTCTGCCATGTTTCCACCAGCGGCGCGAAGTGCAGCGTCGCCAGGCCGGTGCCGGCGGCCAGCGTCATAATGAATCCCAACCAGCGGAGCGCGAGCCAGTACAGCTTGGTCTCAGGCTCCGGTTCCCGCTGGCGGAAGACCAGATAACCGCTCCAAGCGACCATGACCGGGATCAGGTAGGCGAACAGGCCAAACAGAAACAATGCCAGATCAGCGAACAGCGCACCGTAGCGACCGGCTGCATTGACCACGCCGTTGCTGGCGCCGACGTAGGACCAGCCAGGATCATCCGGCGAATAGCTCGCCAGAGCCAAGACCAGATAGAGGGCCGCGCAGACCAGTGTCCACATGGCGCCCTCGCGCCAAGCGCGATCGATGTAGTCGGTGAGGGTCAATTGCCCCGCGCGCGTAGCCTGAGTCACGATATATCCTCCGAATAAGTCAAATTATTATAACCTTATCGTAAAATTCTCGTGTGCTTTCTCTTGCATTACCCCGCGCGGCATCGTAAACCCCCGCAATATACCTACAACCACCAGCTCTCGAACGCGTCGCGACCCTCGCGCCGAGTTGGTCGGGGGCGCCAGATTTCCATCACCCGCGCCAACGCCCCCATCAGTGCACGGCTATAGGCCCAGGCGAGCAGAAACCACATCAGGAGCACCGACACCAGCGTCATCGTTGCCACAAGCGTTTGCGCCAGATCGACGTTGGCAGCGTGCGATAATTGATGACTGCTCCAAGAGGCCAATCCCTCGGCCCCCGCGTCGATCCGCCGCATGACGGCAATGACGCCGGTTGCATCCGTCGCTGTCTCGGCGCCTGTGCTGTAGGCGACCGCATCTTCCCAGCTGAGATCCCGATAATCGCCAGTGTTGGTCAAGACCAGCGCCAGCACGGACTCCCCCCACAGCAACAGCGTGCTGAACCAGATCGCCCATCGGCGCGACATGGCATACAGCTACCTGCGCTTGACGCTACTATGCAGCAACGCCGGCATGCGTGGCATCAACAACGACAGCACAAGCACCCCGAGCAGCAGCAGCGCCCATTCGCGCACGCTCAGCGCGACGGTACCGACCATCAGGAGTGCCGCCAACAGCAGTGCCTTGGCGATCTCAATACCAAGAATCAGCGGTTCCAGACCCATCAACCGGTGGAGCCAGCTCCGCTGAATTAAGTACTCGTTGCGAAACGCGTGGCGTCGATAGAAGGCGGCTTCCGCACCGGACATGGACAGAGGCACCGAGATCAAAATCAGGAACCCGATGTTACCGAGATCGCCGATATGCCGGGCGCTCAGGTTCCAAACCACCAACAGCAACCAGACCGCAAACATCGACGACAGCCGCGGCAAGAAATGATATTTCATTCGGAATCTGTCCTCGAGCAGGGCGCCGTCGCTGCGGTCGCGGCGTCCCTGATCCAGCAGCGGATCCGGCCTCCCGTCAGCCACAAGGTAAGCGATCTCGGCGGCAACAGTGTATCGCTCCTGCCGAACGGATTCGCGCACAACCGATCTGCGCCATGGCACCGGGACATTGTTGGTTGCCCCGGACGAACGAGCGACCAGCGCCCTGTCGCAACACCAGCATGCTCTTACGTTAGGCCCAAGGACCACCGTACGTCACGGTTGGGAACAGTTCAGAAACAACATGAACAGCACCGCGGATAGAAACCAACTACGAAACGCGCGAAATACGCGAAAGCACGCAGGATCTGACCCATACCTCGAGAATTTTCGCGCTTTTCGCGTGTTTCGTAGTTTAAGAAAGATCTACCGCTTGTCGTTGGATCGTTACTTGCGCATTGCGGCCCCTAGCCCTCCACGCTCTTCCCCTGTCAAAGCAATCGTTTGGCAAAGCGCATCCGCCGCCGCTTGGCCGGCAACGCGGTGTCCGTCGGCGTTCCAGTGCCCGAAGCCGACAATGCTATTGTCGAATCCGTGCAACGGGCTGCCGAGCCGCTCTGCCTCCGTCGCCATGACGAGGGGCAAGTTGACGGACGGCAGTTGCTGCGAAGAGGCGGATTGCAACAGTCGCCGCAATGGATAGCCAAGGTCCGGGATACCGAGACGGGCGGCAAAGGCGGCAGGCACCAGCGGATTTGGATGCACTTGCGCTCCAGTGCCGGCGATCATCAACAGCGGTTGCGCGCCGGCCTCCCGAACCTCGGCGGCAAAAGCCGCCAGCATCGCTTCGGTCGCGTACCAGGCGCCGTGCCAATCCTCATCGTCGGGCTCGCGATAGAGCGCGTCATCGACCCCGGGTTCCAGCCAGCGACGCCCCGCGGGCACGTCGCTATGCGCCTGGGCAGTAATCCGGATCGCGTGCCAGGCCTGAACCACCGTCTGCGCGATCCGGCTGTGCACCACCAGACCGTCGAGCATGCGCCCGAACAGCGAGATCTTGAACCGATACTCAGGGGACGATAGGAATCCGTCGTCCAGCGCCAGCGCTGCTCCTTGGTCGGTCAGATACGGCCGCAGCGGCTCATGGTCCAATGCCTTGGCGTTTTCGATCAGGTCGTTGCCGAGAAAGAACGCGAGCACGACGGCGTCGGGCTCGAAGCGACGGGCGATATGACGCCATGCCAGCAGCGCTTGCGCCGTGCTGTAACCGCTGACGGCAAAGTTCAGTACCTCGACGGGTACAGGGGCCAGACCACTGTCAGGGGCGCCTACTGCACAAACACCGGTGCTCAGCGAGCGTTGCATGACGCGCCACCAGGTCTGTTCCAGCGGCACCTGCACGGCCTCGGTGAAGGAGTCGCCGAGCACAACGATGCGCAGCGTGCCCGGCGCCTTGTGCCGCCTATGCGCGACATCGCGAAAGCCGAGCGCATTGGTCTCGACCAGGGCCTCGCCCTCGAAGCGCTGCCAGGCAGAGACTCCGGGGGCCGGGCGCCAGCCCAGTTGCGGATCGGGCTGCCTGGCAACCGCCCAATAATACGACTGCCCCAGCAGTCTCAGCGCCGCCTCGCCCAGCAGCACTGCCAGCAGGACCGCAATCAAGGTCAACGCCAGGCTGCGCATGGGTACAGCTCCATCAAGCGAGGCGACGCCTCGGAAATTGCGGCGCAAGTATACGACGCCGCGTAACTCGACCGACGTGCATTGCTTTACCCGGGCGGGTGTCGCACGTACCATTTCCGTTTTGACAACACCGGCGTCCGCGCGCACGGCGCCGCGGTGATGCGCCCGATCCTGAGCGCCGCGGCGTCGGCATTGGCCACGCCTGGAACACTTTCCGGAGAACGACATGAGCGAGACCAAACACTGCCGCCTGCTGATCCTGGGCTCCGGACCAGCCGGTTACGCCGCTGCCGTCTACGGCGCCCGCGCCAATCTGAGCCCGGTGCTGGTCACCGGTCTCGAGCAGGGCGGCCAGCTGATGACCACCACCGACGTCGACAACTGGCCCGGCGATCCGGACGGCGTGCTTGGCCCGGACCTGATGGAGCGCATGCGCAAGCACGCCGAGCGCTTCGAGACCGAGTTGCTGCTCGACCAGGTCAACAAGGTGGATCTCAGCAAGCGGCCGTTCGAACTGACTGGCGACAGCGCCGTCTACACCTGCGACGCGCTGATCATCGCCACCGGTGCCAGCGCGATGTATCTGGGCATGGAGTCGGAAGAGAAATTCAAGGGCCGCGGCGTTTCCGCCTGTGCCACCTGCGACGGCTTTTTCTACCGCAATCAGAAGGTCGCCGTCATCGGCGGCGGCAACACCGCGGTCGAGGAGGCCCTGTATCTGTCCAACATCGCCGCCGAGGTCACGCTGGTGCACCGCCGCGATGCGTTGCGGGCCGAGAAGATCCTGCAGCAGCAACTGTTCGACAAGGCCGAGAACGGCAACGTGAGGCTCGCCTGGAACAGCGTGCTCGACGAGGTGCTCGGCGACAACTCCGGCGTGACCGGCATCCGCATCAAGAACGTCAAGGACGAAACCACCGAAGACATCGACCTGCACGGTGTGTTCATCGCCATTGGTCATAAACCCAACACGGCGATCTTCGAGGGTCAACTGGACATGGCCGGCGGCTACATCAAGGTCGCCAGCGGCACCGACGGTAACGCCACGGCCACCTCGGTGCCCGGCGTCTTCGCGGCCGGCGACGTCATGGACCACGTCTATCGACAGGCCATTACCTCCGCCGGCACCGGCTGCATGGCCGCGCTGGACGCGGAGAAGTATCTCGACGCCCTCGCCCTGTCGGAGAAGTCGTGACCTCGGCAGCAATGACCACCGGCACCTGCGTGCGTCTGTCGCAACGGCAGCAAATCGCGCCCGCGGGCTGGGCCGCGCCTTGCCAAGCGATGCCCGGCGCATGAACAGGCAAAACTACCCGTTCATCGCGCTGGCGCTGTCGGTGCCGCTCTTGGCCCTGCTGTTCTTTGGCGCCCAATCGGGGCCAGACGGCAGCACCCGCCTGCCCTTACTAACGCTGCTCGCCGTCAGCGAGTTCGGCGCCATCGCCAACGCCATCGCCGCCTGGCTCAGCATCGCTGCATTGATCAAGGGCCAGTTCGAGCCGCGCCGGGCAGCGGCCGCAGTTGCCGCGTTCATGTTCGCTGGCCGTCTTCACCTGGTACCTGATTCGGTTCTGGCCGCTCTGAGCAAGACATACGGCTACCGCGCCCCGTGTGGCACTATCATTGATAGCGCCGGCGTTCCAGTCAGCGCCGTGCCCTAGGTCGATTCCCGTGGTCTCGACCATCCGACCGGCTTCGCCGTCTGCCCCGCCCGACAATGACCGACGGGCGCTCCGCAATTGCAAAGTCGGGCTCCCCTCCCCCTTTGCCGATGTGGCCGCCGCCCCCACCCTTGGTCAGGTCTAACGCCAAAGATCGGCCACCTCGCATGTACCAGCTCACCACCCACGCCGCCATCGACACGATTCCCGCCGAGGAATGGAACGCGCTAGCCGGCAGCGATCTGCCCTTTATGCGGCACGAGTTCCTGGCCGCCCTGGAGCACCATGGCTGCGTCGGCGAGCGCTTCGGCTGGATCCCGCGCCACCTGGCCCTGCGCGACGAGCAGGACCAATTGCTCGCGGCGGCGCCCTGTTACCTGAAGTTCAATTCCTACGGCGAGTTCGTCTTCGACTGGGCCTGGGCCGACGCCTATCAGCGCGCGGGCCGTCGCTACTATCCGAAACTGGTCATCGCCTCCCCGTATACGCCCGCGACCGGGCGTCGCATCCTGTGCGGCGACTCGCCGCGCCGTGCCGAGTACGCCGCGGCGTTGATCCAGGGCTCGGTGCAAGTGGCCCAGGAGTTGAATGTATCCGGCGTGCATTGGTTGTTTACGACGGACGACGAGACCGAGAGCATGCGCAGGTCGGATCTGATGCCACGCCTGGGCTGTCAGTTTCATTGGCGCAACGACGGCTACCAGACCTTCGACGATCTGCTGGCGACCTTCTCCGCCGAGAAGCGCAAGAAGGTCAAGCGCGAGCGCCGCCGCGTGGTGGAGGCCAGCGTTACGCTGCGACGGGTGCGAGGGCGATGCGGTCACGGACCTGGAGTGGGTCACCTTCCATCGCCTGTACGAAGACACCTTCGACAAGCGCGGCGGCATCCCTACGCTAACGCTGCCGTTCTTCCGCGAGATCGGCCGCACCATGGGAGAACAACTGCTGCTGGTGCTGGCGGAGCACGATGGCGACATCGTCGCCGCCGCCTTCTGCCTGATGGGCTCGCACAGCTTGTACGGTCGCCACTGGGGCTGCTCTAAGGAGTTCCACAGCCTGCACTTCGAGGCTTGCTATTATCAGGGGCTGGATCACTGTATCGAACACGGGCTGACTCGCTTCGAGCCAGGCGCTCAGGGTGAGCACAAGGTAGCGCGCGGTTTTCTGCCGACCCGAACCTGGTCGGCGCACTGGATCGCCGACGAGGCATTTCGACGGCCCATCGGGAATTTCTTGCACCACGAGATCGACGGCATGGAAGACTACATCGCAGAGATGCAGCAACATAGCCCCTACAAACAGAGCTCGGATCCACAGAGCCCGGGTACACAGGCGCCGAATAGACCAAAGCCCGGAGTCGGTTTGATCCGCCCAATCAACAGCATGCCCTACCTGCTGGCACCGAACGACCCCAGCGCGGCATTTCCCGACGTCAGCGAGGCCCTGACCGAGCCGGATGGCCTGCTTGCCATCGGCGGCGATCTCGGCATCAAGCGGCTCGTCGCCGCCTATCGGCATGGCATCTTCCCGTGGTACGGCAACGGCGACCCCATTCTCTGGTGGTCGCCGGACCCGCGCACCGTGTTGGTGCCTGACGACATTTGCATCTCCCGTAGCCTACGCAAGACCCTACGCAAGCGGCTGTTCAGCGTCACCATGGACCGCGACTTCCCGGCCGTGATCAACGCCTGCGCGCTGCCGCGCGAGCCCGACGGCGGCACCTGGCTGGTACCGGAGATGATCAGCGCTTACCGCGCGCTGCACGTGCGCGGCATCGCGCATTCGGTGGAGGTCTGGCACGACGGCGCGCTGGCCGGCGGGCTCTATGGCGTCGCGATCGGCGGCGCGTTCTTTGGCGAATCCATGTTCACGCGCGTCGACAATGCCTCCAAGGTTGCGCTGGTGCATCTCTGTCAGCGGCTCAGCCAGTGGGGCTTCGGTCTGATCGATTGCCAGGTGTTGACCGGGCATCTCGTGCGCATGGGCGCGCGTCAGGTCCCTCGGGCCAGTTTCATTCAACGGGTGGAGCAATTGCGCGACCGCGCGGTGCCGACCGGTAGTTGGGACGACGGCATTTTCAGCTATCCGCAGCCACCCGCAACCCTGGCGACCGCCATTGGCAGCCTACCAGGCGGCGCACCGCGCGAAGCAAACGGAGTCGACTATGCGCCGTGACAATCCCGTCCGTGGCGATCTTCAGCTCTACCTCACCGGCGAGCACGATTGCTCCTACATCGACGGGCTGCAGGCGCGCACCCTGTTCGTCGACCCGCTCGCGCGGATCGACGGCGAGCGCGCCCAGTGGTTGCAACAAATTGGCTTCCGACGCAGCGGACAGCATTTCTACCGACCCGCCTGTCGCGGCTGCCAGCGTTGCGTACCGGTCCGCGTACCGGTCGCGGAGTTTGTGCCGAATCGCTCGCAGCGGCGCAACCTGCAGCGCAATGCAACTGACCTAGAGCTCCAGTACCGTTCGGCCGAACTCGACCCTGAACACTACGCCCTCTACGAACGCTATCTGCTTCAGCGACATGGGGATGGCGACATGGCGGACGACGTCTCCGTCGAGACCTATATGCGCTTTTTGCTCGCCCCTTGGGGCGGCGATACCCGATTCATCGAGATGCGACGCGACGACGCCTGCTCGGCGTCGCCATCACCGATGTCTTCAGCGACGGACTGTCGGCGGTCTACACCTTCTTCGATCCGGACCATGCCGAGCGTGCCCTCGGGACCTACGCCGTGCTCAGCCAGATTCAGGAGGCAAAGCGCATGGGCCTGCGCTATCTCTACCTCGGTTACTGGATCGGCGAGAGCCGGAAGATGCGCTACAAGGAGAAGTTCCGACCCATCGAGGCCTGGGACGGCGGGAGTTGGCGATCGCTTCGAACGCGGGGAAGAGATCCTGTGTCTGACCGAGCCACTCCGCACCGCGGCGCTCAGAAAAAGCCCGCAGATTCCCGCGCGACCCGATCGCGACTGCGAGCCGCTCCGAGACCCGTGGGAGCGATTTGCAATCGCGAGAGCAGCGATAATGGATGTAGACACGGCCTCATCGCGGCTGCAAGCCGCTCCCGACAAGAGCGCGGGAGCGATTTGCAGTGGCGACAGCAGCGGCCATGGATGTTCACGCGGCCCCATCGCGGCTGCAAGCCGCTCCCACAAGAGCGTGGGAGCGATCTGAAATCGCGACGGCAGCAATCGCGAATTGCTGCACATGCCAATCGCGGCTGCCGCGCTGTGTTACAATGGCGCGCTTTGAATCGTCGACACAGCCATTGCGCCCGCTGTCGAGCGATCGCTGTTGACCTTTCGATTTTTCCGAGTAAACACCGCATCCATGGCTAAAGAAGACGTCATCCAGATGGAAGGTACGGTCGTTGAGACCTTGCCGAACACGATGTTCCGTGTCGAGTTGGAGAATGGTCACGTCGTGACTGCCCATATCTCCGGCAAGATGCGCAAGCACTACATTCGCATCCTGACCGGCGACAAGGTCACTGTCGAACTCACCCCTTACGACCTGACCAAGGGTCGCATTACCTACCGCGTGCGCTGATCCGCACTGCTGCTCCGGCAGTGCGGCGCGGCCTCCCTTCCGCCACCGCCCTTGCTCCGGATCATACGGCCTCGATTCACGCCGTCGCCTTCTCGACGTCGAAACTGAACGCGAGTTCATCGTCATCGCCTAACTTCACGGTCACCGTTCCGCCACCGGCAAGCTCACCGAACAGCAGTTCGTTGGCTAGCGGCTTCTTGATGTGGTTCTGTATCACACGGGCCATCGGTCGGGCACCCATCTTCACATCGTAACCCTTTTCGGCGATCCACACCTTGGCGTCGGGTTCAACGATCAGCGCCACCTTCTTCTCCGCCAACTGCGCTTCGAGCTCGAAGATGAACTTGTCGACGACGCTCGCGATCGTCTCCTGCGCCAACGGGCCAAACTGAACCACGGCATCGAGACGGTTGCGGAATTCCGGCGAGAAGAAGCGCTTCAGCGCCTCCATACCGTCAGTGGCATGATCCTGCTCGGTGAAGCCGATCGAGCGGCGACTGGTCTCCTCAGCGCCGGCGTTGGTGGTCATCACCAGCACCACGTTGCGGAAGTCCGCCTTGCGGCCGTTGTTGTCGGTCAGCGAACCATGATCCATGACCTGCAACAACAGATTGAACACGTCCGGATGGGCCTTCTCGATCTCATCAAGTAGCAGCACAGAGTGCGGATGCTTAGTGATCTCCTCGGTCAGCAGACCGCCTTGGTCGAAGCCGACGTAGCCGGGAGGCGCGCCGATCAGCCGGGACACCGTGTGCCGCTCCATGTACTCGGACATGTCGAAACGGATCAGCTCCATGCTCAGGATTCGGGCGAGCTGGCGCGTGACCTCGGTCTTGCCGACACCGGTGGGGCCGGTGAATAGGAATGAGCCGATGGGCTTCTCCTCGTTACCGAGGCCGGAGCGATTCATGCGGATGGCCGCCGTCAGCGCATTGATGGCGTCCTCCTGACCGTACACCACCATCTTCAGATCGCGATCGAGGTTGCGCAGGGACTCGGTGTCGGACATGGACACCTTTTTCGGCGGAATGCGCGCGATCTTTGCGACGATGGCCTCGACATCCGACACGTCGATGCGCTTCTTGCGCTTCGCGAGCGGCTTCAGCTGCACGTTGGCGCCAGCCTCGTCGATGACGTCGATGGCCTTGTCCGGCAGGTGCCGGTCGTTGATGTACTTGGCCGACAGCTCCGCGGCCGCCCGCAGGGCGGGATTGGTGTAGGCAACCTGGTGGTGATCTTCGAAGCGCTTCTTCAGACCCTTCAGGATCTCAATGGTCTCTTCCACCGACGGCTCTTGCACGTCGATCTTCTGGAAGCGACGGGTCAACGCCCTGTCCTTCTCGAAGATGCCGCGAAACTCCTGATAGGTGGTGGAGCCGATGCAGCGCAGGTCGCCGGAGGCCAGCACCGGCTTGATCAGATTGGACGCATCCATGACGCCACCGGACGCCGCGCCGGCGCCGATGATGGTGTGGATCTCGTCGATGAACAGGATCGCATGGGGCTTGCGCTTGAGCTCCGCGAGCACCGCCTTGAGCCGTTTCTCGAAATCGCCGCGGTATTTCGTGCCCGCCACCAGTGAGCCCAGATCGAGTGCGTAAATCACGGCGTCCGCGAGCACATCCGGCACCTCGCCGTCGACGATCTTCTTGGCCAGACCCTCGGCAATGGCCGTCTTGCCGACGCCGGCCTCACCAACCAGCAGCGGGTTGTTCTTGCGCCGACGACACAGGATTTGCGCGGTGCGCTCTACCTCGCTGGCGCGACCGATCAGCGGATCGATCCGGCCCTGACGGGCGATCTCATTGAGGTTGGTGGCAAAGTTGTCGAGCGGGCTGGAGGACTCCTTCTCCTCGGTGCGCGGCTCTTCGGCCTCTCCGTGCGCGTCGTCGCCCTGTTCCTCACCCGGTACCTTGGAGATGCCGTGTGAGATGTAGTTGACCACGTCCAGGCGCGACACATCCTGCTGGTTCAACAAGAACACCGCCTGGCTATCCTGCTCGCTGAACAGGGCAACCAGCACGTTGGCGCCGGTGACCTCCTTCTTTCCGGCGGACTGTACGTGGAACACCGCCCGTTGCAACACCCGCTGGAAGCCGAGCGTCGGCTGCGTCTCGCGCGCATCACCTTCGGCAATCAGCGGCGTCGTTTCCTCGATGAAGGTGACGATGTCCTTGCGCAGTTTCGCATCATCGCTGCCGCAGGCGCGCAGCACCTTGGCGGCGGTTGGATTGTCGAGCAGGCACAACAGCAGGTGCTCGACCGTCATGTACTCGTGCCGCTTCTCCCGCGCCTCCTTGAAGGCATGATTCAGGGTGAATTCGAGCTCTTTGCTTAACATTGGCAGGCCCCTGGAAAAAGTGATTTGAACGCAAGTGAGTGGGGAGAAGGCGGTCCGTCAGGGTGAGCCAGCATGGAGCCAAGGCTCGGATGAATCGCCGCCGCGAACGCATCAATCGTCATCATGCCTCCTCCATCGTGCAGAGCAAGGGGTGATGGTTCTCGCGACTGAAGTCATTCACCTGCGCGACTTTGGTTTCCGCAATATCGCGTGTGAAGACGCCGCAAACACCAACGCCGCGGGTATGGACGTGCAGCATGACCTGCGTCGCCTTTTCCCGACTCATCCGGAAAAACGTCTCAAGCACATGAACAACAAACTCCATCGGCGTGTAGTCGTCGTTCACGAGCAGCACCTTAAAAAGCGGCGGTCGCTGTTGCAGGGGTTTGGACTCCTGCACGACCAGGCCCGAGTCCTGATCTTCGCTCGGATTCCACTCACTCATCGCTGTAACGGCTCGTGACGATTGGGGCACATGGCAATTCGGATTCATTGCTATCGGGGCACAACTGTTGGATCCCTGGAGTTTTGCGGCCGGCGCGTCGGACGTCGCGCTGCCGTTCCCCAGTTGTGAGGGCCGATACCTGAAAAATACAGTCCCCGCGGACGTTCGTCCATGACGGACGGACTCGCTGGCAACGATTCGATGCTACTCGCCCCAGGCGAATTTCGCCACGGATTGACCAGTCAAAACATAGCACTATACTAGGAGGTCAAGACACCGCGGCGCACAGGACGCGGTGCCCCGCCAGACCGGCCGCCTCGATGCGATCGGCGACACACAATAAGACCAGACCATCAACCAGAGAACGAGAGACATCCCGGAGGAGTACCCGCCATGTGCACTGGTATCGTGAAATGGTTCAACAACGCGAAAGGCTACGGCTTCGTCAAACCCGATGACCGCGAAGACGACGTATTCGTGCACTTCTCGTCCATCGAGATGGACGGCTACAAGACCTTGAAGGAAGGTCAAAAAGTCGAGTTCGAACTGAGCCAAGGGCCCAAGGGACTGCATGCGGCCAAGGTGCAGCGCGCGATGCTCTGACGCCAGATCGGGTCACGGCAGCCGTTCACCTTGCAACGCTGCCAGACCCGGCACTGACGCCGGGGACTCGCCCACAAGACGCTGACCTGGAGGGGCGAATTCATTCGCCCCATCTGCTCTAACGCCGAGATCCTAGGCGAACCAATTCGCTCCTACCGAACGCCGATCAGTTCGATCGGATAGCCGTCGGGGTCCTCGACGAAGGCGATGATGGTGCTGCCGGCATTCATCGGGCCGGCGTCGCGCAGTATCTTGCAGCCCTGCGCCTTGATCCGCTCCGTGGCCTGGTAAACATCGTCCACCTCGATGGCGATGTGGCCGTAACCGCTGCCAAGGTCGTAATGATCCACGCCCCAGTTGTAGGTCAGTTCGATCACGGTGTTTTGGGCTTCGTCACCGTAGCCGAGAAACGCGAGCGTGAACTCACCCTGCGGATACTCTTTCTGGCGCAGCAGCGTCATGCCCAAGACCTCGGTGTAGAAGTCGATGGAGCGCTGAAGATTGCCGGTGCGCAGCATGGTGTGGAGTAGTCTCATCTGGCTTGCCTGTTGGTTGCGGTCGAGAGATGGCGTGGGGCGAATAAATTCGCCCCTACCAGACACCGATCCGGGGCGGATCAATTCGCCTCGGCCTGACGCGGATCGGTTACATCTTGCCGACGACCGCCTCACCGAACTCGGAGCAGCTCAGCTTGGTGGCGCCGTCCATGAGACGCTCCAGGTCGTAGGTGACGGTCTTGGCCGAAATCGCGCCCTCGATGCCCTTGATGATCAGGTCCGCGGCCTCGGTCCAGCCCATGTGACGCAGCATCATCTCGCCGGACAACAGCAGCGAACTGGGGTTGACCATGTCCTTGCCGGCGTATTTGGGGGCGGTGCCATGGGTGGCCTCGAACATGGCGACGGTGTCGGACAGGTTCGCGCCGGGCGCCATGCCGATTCCGCCGACCTGGGCCGCGAGCGCATCGGAGATGTAGTCGCCGTTCAGGTTCAGGGTCGCGATCACGTCGTATTCCTTCGGCCGCAGCAGGATCTGCTGCAGGAAGGCGTCGGCGATGACGTCTTTGACCGTGATCTCGGTGCCGGTCTTGGGGTTCTTGAAGCTGCACCAGGGGCCGCCGCCGATCTCCACCGCGCCAAACTCATCGCGCGCCAGTTCGTAGCCCCACTCTTTGAAGGCGCCCTCAGTGAATTTCATGATGTTGCCCTTGTGCACCAGGGTCACGGACGGGCGGTCATTGTCGATCGCGTACTGGATGGCCTTGCGCACCAGACGCTTGGTGCCATCACTGGAGACCGGCTTGATACCGATGCCGGATGTCTCCGGAAACCGGATCTTGGTCACGCCCATCTCGGTCTGCAGATAGGTGATGAGCTTCTTCGCTTCCGGTGAGCCGCTCTGCCACTCGATGCCGGCGTAGATATCCTCCGAGTTCTCGCGGAAGATCACCATGTCGGTGTGCTCCGGCTCCTTCAACGGGCTCGGCGTGCCGGCGAAGTAGCGCACCGGGCGCAGGCAGACGTAGAGGTCCAGCTGCTGGCGCAGGGTGACGTTCAGCGAGCGGATGCCGCCGCCGACCGGCGTCGTCAGCGGCCCCTTGATGGAGACAACGAAGTCCTTTACCGCATCTAGCGTCTCGTCCGGCAGCCAGACGTCGTCGCCATAGACACGGGTGGACTTTTCACCGGCGTAGATCTCCATCCAGGCGATGCTGCGCTCGCCGCCGTAGGCCTTTTTGACCGCCGCATCGAGCACGTCTTTGAGCACCGGGGTGATGTCGACGCCGATGCCGTCGCCCTCGATGTAGGGGATGATCGGACGGTTGGGTACGCTCAGACTGCCTTGGGCATCGACGCCGATCTTATCGCCGTCGCCGGGAACCTGGATGTGTTGATAAGCCATGTAAAACTACCTCGGAGTGCGGAGCCGGACCGGCTCATATGCGTGGCGGATGATGAGACTGCGGTGATGTTACCATCGCGGGCGAGCTGCAACCGAGCCCTAGCGTTGTCCCTAAGACGATTTCGTCACGATGTCTTGAGGTTCATGCGCCTCGGCGACCGTCGTTCTGCCCCGGCTACTCAACCCCGTGGCCGTAAGAGCGTGACACCCGCACCTGGGTCTTCGACGGGCTGTCGAATCGAGTGCGGCAACGAGTGGGGTCGAAGTTTGTCCCGTCGCTGTTCCACGGGCACATCTGAATCGTGCGACCGTTTTCGTATTGCCAGATTCCGTGCTGGTCCAGCACAAAATGGCTGATGCCGTTGACCCAAGGCAGTGCTGAATTGCGCAGGTCTTGTCTGCTCGGTCCCGGTACGACCTGCGAGTCCCAGGGATGGGTATGCCAGGAGCACGAGACAGAGTAAGTGCCCCGAGGGTCCGTGGGCAGGATGACTCCAACCGTCCCGTAGTCACCGACACCTGCTCGAACCACGTAGGCGAGCGTTTTCGTCGCCTTGTCGTTCCAGCACCAGCCCGCCACCTCGCGCATGCTCCCACGAGTGTCGCGCACCCCATCGATGAGCACGTCAGCGGCATGCTGCACGATCTTCTCGGACCCATGAGCCGGGAATGGAGCAAGGCTGGAGTTCGTCGCGCAGCCGGCGCAGATCGTCACGCAGAGAATGGCAGCACTCGCTGCGGTAGGCATGTTGGTCATCGGTTTCGGATCTGGGTTATCCCGCTTGCGGCAGGGTCGTTTCTCAACAGTTGCAATCCTGTCGGGGAGCTTAGCAACAATGCAAAAACAACCTGGACAGTTGGAAAAAGCGCAGCGGTTCCACCAACTACCCTGTGCTCGTTGGCGTTGTCGTTGTCGTGCTCGTAGTCGTCCGGATGTTCGATTACGACAACGACAACGACAACGAAATTTTCGTGACGCTTTGTGCAAGATGTTCGGGATATTGAACCAAGGGACTAAGACTGCTCAACGCGACGCACCCGAATCACCTCCTCCCGCTCCAGTTCTTCCAACGCGGTGTCGATGGCGCTCAGCGTAGCGTCGATCTCGGGTAGCAGGACATCCTCCAGCGCGCGGGCACGACGCGCCGTACGAACGTACTCCAGTCGCAGACGCTCGAGATTGCCGGTGAGCAGCGCAAGACGGACGGCGATGGGCGGCAGGACGGAAAAACTGCGGCGGCAGTGTTCCGCCTCGGGGCTTTGGTTGGCCGCGGCGACCGGCTCGGAGGCCCCTGCCTGTGCGGGGTTTGCGGCAGTTTGTGGCTCCGCCGTCGGCAACAGATCAATGCGCACGCCAAGCACCGAACGCGAGCCGCTGGCAACGTCACACGCCAGCGCCGGCGCCGCCGGATAGACACTGAGTTCTTCGAGGCCATGTCTGCCAAGGGCTCCACGCAACGCGATCAGGGCCTCACGCCTGGCCTCGCGCCAGCGCGCCATGGTGGCCTCGAAGTCCTTCAGCGTGGTCAGGATCTCGGAGGCCAGGATCAGCCGTTTCTCATCCAGAAAGTGGTAACCCTCCTGCATGCCGATGCGCTCGGCCTTGAGCTCCAGGTAGGCGCTGTGGGTCGGGATGATCGTGCGGGTCGACATGGGTAGTCTGGGCAGGGCGGTTGCTGGTCAGAGAAAGGCTGGTCTAACGATCATGGCTCGGTGCCACCCCGGGGGATGAAGCGTTCGTTTCATCCTAAGCATTAGGCCTGGCCGCGTTCCAGATGATTGCGGATCTGGGCGTCGCTGAGGCGGTTGAGCTCGTTGCGCGGCAGCCCCCGCAACGCACGCCAGCCCGCATCCAGGCTCTGCTCGATATCGCGACGATCGGCTTGGGCGACCACATCCTGCTCGAAGCGGTCGCCGAATGCCAGATAGGTGCGGTCGGTCTCGGACAGCCCGTCCTCCCCCACCACGCTGGCCAGGATGCGGGTCTGTTGGGCCTGCGCATAGGCGGCGTAGAGCTGGGCCGCGAGCGCTGCATGGTCGACGTGCGTCATGCCGGCGCCGGTGCCGTCCTTCATCAGGCGCGACAGGCTCGGCAGCAACCGGATGGGCGGGTAGAGATCGCGCCGATGTAGCTCGCGATCGAGGACGATCTGGCCCTCGGTGATGTAGCCGGTCAGGTCCGGAATCGGGTGTGTGATGTCATCGTTGGGCATGGTCAGGATCGGCACCTGGGTCACCGAGCCTGGTCGGCCCTGGATGCGGCCGGCGCGCTCATACAGCGTCGCAAGGTCCGAGTACATGTAGCCGGGGTAGCCCTTGCGGCTCGGCACCTCGCCGCGACTGGCGGAGACCTCGCGCAGGGCCTCGCAATAATTGGTGATGTCGGTCAGGATCACCAACACGTGCTTGCCTTCCTCGAACGCCATGTACTCGGCGGCGGTGAGCGCGAAGCGCGGGGTCAGCAGGCGTTGGGCGCTGGAATCGCTGGCCAGATTCAGGAACAGCACCGTGCGCGCCAGTGCCCCGCTCTTTTCCATCTCCTCGCGAAAGAACTCGGCGCTGGCGTGGGGGATGCCGATGCCGGCAAAGACAATGGCGAAGTCATCCGCGGCACCACGTACACCGCGGATGCGAGCGTGGCAGGCGATATCCACGGCGATACGGTCGTGCGGCAGCCCGCCGCCGGAAAACAGCGGCAGCTTCTGGCCCCGCACCAGGCTGTTCATCAGGTCGATAGCGGTAAAGCCGGTCTCCAGGAACTGGCTCGGCGCCTGGCGGGCGGACGGCTTCATCGGCAACCCGTCGACACGAAATGCCTGCTCCGCGGCCAGTGGTGGACCGCCGTCCAGCGGTTTACCGACGCCGTTGAAGACGCGTCCGAGCAGACCGGGGCCAACATGAAAGCGCAGCGGTTCGCCGAAGAAGCGCACGCGGGTGCCCTCGAGCTTGAGCCCGGCGGTATCGTCGAGCATCTCGACGGTGACCGTTTCCTGATCCAACGCCGCGATGCGCCCGAGCCGCACGTTCCCGTCGTCGCTCTCCACCTCCACCGCCTCGTTCAGTCCAACGTCCACGCTGCGGCGTAGGAATAGCAGCGGTCCGTCGACGCGCTCAGCGATGTCTTCTCCGGTCAGTCTGGCGTACATTGCGTTACTCGCCCCTCGCCACTTCTTCACTCAACCTGCGCGCCGTTGCGGTCAGTTCGCGGTCCAGGTCCGAAAATTGTTCCCAGTTGCCCTCCGGAATTTCTTCGCCCATACGCATCAGGGCGCGAAAGATCGGTTCCTCTGCGATGCGTTCCGGTGCGATACCGCTCTCCAGCAGCGCTTCCGCCGCTTCGATAAAGCTGCCGATCAGACGCATCATCACGGCCTGGCGTTGAGGCGTGGCGTAACGGTCGATCTCGGAGAACGCGGACTGCCGCAGGAAGGCGTGGTTGATGAGTTGGGCGCACAACAGCTGCAGCCGCTGGCGCGGAGGCATGGCATCGCGGCCGATGATGCGGGCCATACGCTCCAGCCGTGCGTCGTCCTCCAGCAGCGTCAGGAAGCGTCGGCGCAGGGACTCCCAGTGCGTACAGCCAGCGCTATGCCACCACCGTGCCAGACCGGCAGCGCTAACGCTGTAGGAGGTGAGCGGATGAATCGCCGGATAGAACCGGGCTTGGGCACGGCGTACATCCAACGTCCACAGACAGCCGACGTAGCGCCGGGTGTGGTTGGTGACCGGCTCGGAGAAATCGCCGGAAGGCGGGCTCACGGCGCCGAGTACGGTGACCGCACCGATGCCGCCACCAAGGGTACGCACCCGCGCCGCGCGCTCGTAGAAATCCGCCAAACGGCTGGACAGATAGGCCGGGTAGCCAGCCTCGCCGGGCAACTCGCCGAGGCGCCCGGAGACCTCGCGCAGGGCCTCGGCCCAGCGGCTGGTGCTGTCCGCCATCAGGGTCACGTTCAGGCCCTGGTCGCGAAAGTACTCGGCCACGGTGATGCCGGTGTAGATGCTGGCCTCGCGCGCCGATACCGGCATGTTGGACGTGTTCGCGATGACGACTGTTCGCTCCAGCAGCGGCCGGCCGCTGCGTGGGTCTTCCAGGTCGGTGAACTCGGCCAGCAGCCCGGCCAGCTCGTTGCCGCGCTCGCCGCAGCCGACATAGACGATGACATCCGCATCGCACCACTTGGCGATCGTCTCCAGCAAGACGGTCTTGCCGGTGCCGAAGCCTCCGGGGATGGCCGCGGTGCCGCCGCGGGCGACCGGAAACAGGCAATCGAGGATGCGCTGTCCGGTGAGCATCGGTTCGTCCGATGGCAGGCGCTTGGTCACCGGCCGCGGAATGCGCACGGGCCAGCGATGGCTCATCGCGATCGCGTGCTCCGTACCCCGGTCGTCACGCAGGCGGCAGACCGGCTCGACTTCGTTATAGGTACCGGCGGCGGCGATCTCGATCACATCGCCACCGGGCATGTCCGGCGGTATCAGGCAACGTTGCAACATGCCGTTGCCAGAGCCGTTGCCAGAACCGTTGGTCGGTTCCACCTCGCCGACGATTTGCCCCGGCTCCAGGCGATCGCCCAGAGACACGCGAGGCCGAAAGCTGAACTGGCCGGTGACCTCTTTGCGCATACCGGGCAACACCCAGGGGTCACGGCTGGCCTCGCCCGATGCCGCGCCGATAGGGCGCAGCAGACCGTCGAAGATTCGCCCGAGGATGTCCGGCCCGAGCCGCACCGACAGCAAACGTCCGCTGCCGCGCACCGGCACGCCGGGGCGCAGGCCCGAGGTATCCTCGTAGACCTGCACCGTGATCTCGTTGCGGCCGACGCGGATCACCTCGCCAAGCAGACGCTGCTCGCCGACCGTGACCGCCTCGCGCAGACGAAATGCCCCTTCCGGGATGGCGCGCAGCACCGGACCGCTGATCCAGGTGGTGGTTGCATGCGCGCTCACGCGTCCGCCCCGTTGGCCCGCGCGCTTTGCCCGTCGGCGCTCGGAGGCGCGGCGCCGGGCGCCCCAGCCTTTTTCGACAGGGCGATGATCCGCGCCTCCAGCCGCGCCCGATCCCGCAGCAGTCCGTCCAGGGTCATATCAAGCTCCGCGCCGCCGGCGATGATGATCACGCCGGCGGCGATGTCATCGTCCGCGAAAAAGCGAGCTGGTTCACCCTGGGCCTCGAGCTGCCGCTCGATCGCGGTCCGATCTGCCTCCGGCCATGAGCCTGGGATGACGCACCTGCCAGCCGCCGGCGGGTAGCCGGCGCTGCGCCTCAGCGAACGCCAGCGTAACCCAGCGCTGCCGGCTGTCCGGCGCCTCCCAGCGACGCTGGAGTGCCTGCCGCAGCAGCGGCCAGGCCGCGTGTCACCAGGGCAGCGTCGCGCTGTTCGCTGCGCCGGCGCGCCCGGGTAGCGCGTTCCGCTTCGGCCGCTTGAATCAGCGATTGGGCGCGGGAACGCTCGGCGATGATGCGTTGATGCAGTTCGACACGCTGCCGAGCGAATGCCTGCCGGCGCAGCGCACTGGCGCGGGCCTCGGCCTCGCCGAGGATGCGTCGGCATTCCTGTTCGAGATAGTCGGCGACCAGCTTCAGCAACCCCTGCTCACGTTCCTCGATGTTCACTCCGCCAACCCCAACTGTCGTTTCAAGGCCGACGTGACATCGGCCGGCACCACGCGATCGCGAATGTCGGCGATCACCAGCAACAACGGGCGCTGCTCACGCTGCGCCTCGGCCAGCAGATGCGCTGGCACGTGGCCGGCGTACTCCGCGGTGATCAAGATCAATCCAGCCTCCCCGCGCAGACGCTGAAGCAAACCCGCGACCTCCGCCGCCACCGGCGTGTGACAAATCATACCCGCGAGCCGAAAGCCCGCCGCGCTGACCTCGTCACCGATAAAGACGCATGGATTGTCCAACGGGTTGTCCGAAAGTCTTCCTATTCGTTGTCGTTGTCGTGCTCGTTTTCGAGCGCGAGCTGGGGGAGGTTTCGATTACGATTACGACAACGAAAACGAAAACGAGAAATTTGACTCATCTCCAAAGATGCGGCGCCCTCAGGCGATATAGTGCCGATCTGGCCGTTGGCCTTTCCCCTATACCTTGTTCAATATCAGCACCGATACGATCAATCCGTAGATCGCGATACCCTCGGCAAGCCCCACCAGGATCAAGACCCGACCGAACAGCTCGGGCTTCTCGGCCAGCGCACCCACTGCGGCGGCACCGACGGTGGCGACGGCGTAGGCAGCGCCGAGCGCGCCGATGGCTGTGGACAGTGCGGCGGCCATGAGGCCCCACTTGTGGACACCGGGATCGATGATGCGCTCGGCGACCTCGATCGTCTCCCCTTGGGCGAACACCTGAGGCTGCCACAGCAGCAGGCTCGCCAACGCGGCGGCTAGTCCGGCCGCGACCGTCAGCGAAGCGGCAAACAACACCCGTTTGTTCATGCGTGTCCTCCCGAGGCCAATGTGGGTGTGACGAGTGCGGACGGGGCCGGCAGCGGCGTGAACACGCGACCGGTTCCGCGAAGAAAGCGATTGAAGAACTCGAACAGCACGAGGCGCGTGGTCTGAATCGAGACCACCAGCCCCTCGAGCAACAGAATGACAACGTTGCCCAGCACCAGGACCACGACGGCCGCCCAGCTCGGGGCCGCGTCCGCCATGGTGACGATGGCGGACGAGAGCGCGGTATGGGCCAGCGCGAAGGCACCGACACGGGCGAAGGACAGGGTATTGGTGAGCAATTGCAGGCCGTTCTCCAGCAGATGCCCGACCGCGGTAACGGCGCCGAGCCAGCGCTGCGCGACCAGATACGAGCCGAACAGATACCAGGCCAGACCGGCCACCGGCAGCCAGCCGAGCCCAGCGCCATCGACCACCAGCATCAGCACCAGTCCGAGGTACATCACCAAAAAGCCGGCGTCGACCAACAGCCAGTCCCCGAGCTGCCCGCGGCGCAGCGCACCGAGTCCGGACAGCAGGTACCCGAGACTGAGCAGACCCACGGCGAACAGCAGCGGCACGACAAGGACCGTGAGCGGTTGTGACATCGGATGCAACCACAGCGCAGGGATCACGTGCTCGATGCCGAACAGGCTGCCGAACAGCAGGCCAAAGATCATGGCCGACGCGCCGCACAACACCGAGCAGCCGAGCCAGTTCGAAGCGCCGCATCAGCCAGAGCCCAGCGAGCAGGAGCACCAGACCCTGGCCGACGTCGCCGAACATGTAGCCGAACAGCAGCGGTACGATCACGACCAACAACGGGGTCGGGTCGGCCTCGTCGCTACCAGGCACGCCCAGCGCACGGGCGAACAGCTCGAAGGGTTTCAGCCAGCGGGGATTGCGCAATACCTGCGGCGGTCGAGCGCCGGCCGGCGGGCGCGTCAGGCGCAACAACGCACGGCTGTGAGCCCGATCCAGCGCTGCGCCCAGGCGCCGGCCGTCCAGATCGTCGGTCCAGCCGGTGATCCACACCAGGTGCTCGCTGGCCAACTCTAGGCCGCCGACGCGATCCGAGAACCAGTCGAGCCAGACCAGGTCGCCGAGCACGGCATCCAGCGCATATTCCTCGAACAGCGTATCGAGTTCCGCCATCAGGTGCACGCGCCGAGTCGACAGAAAATTGCGCCGGGCACCGACCCGCGCCAGCGAATCGGACGCATCCCCCTTGAGCCAGGCCGGGCGCTCGATGATGCGGCCCTTTTGGGCCTTGACGCGAGCCTTGGCCTCATCCAGTCGCGCGACGGGGCCGAGGATCATGTAGCAATGCTCATCCTGCCAAGGCACACCACGGGGCAAGGCCCAGTCCGGCAGATCCAGGACGGCGTCCGCCGGCAGGATGGCACAGAAGGTCCCGAGTAGGGGTCCCGAGCGGGCCACCAGCGCAAAGTCAAGTTCACGGCCGACGAGCTTGCCCAAAATCTGCTCCAGCCATTTCAACCGGGTCAGTTCCTCTTCGCAGGCCTGTAGCTGATCGATGATCGGGTCCGCGTCGCGTCGCCAGGCATCGATGCGCGCCAGCGCGCGCTCCACCACCACCACCGGCCCCTCCAGCAAGGGACCACGACGCAAGTGGCCCCGCTGCCAATAACGGTTGTAGCGCGGCAACAGCTTCTGATACCGCGCCAGACCGGCACCCACATCCACCAATGGGCAACCCTCGGTGCATTGCGCGCGCAACTCCAGCTCGACGGCACCCGTCAGCGCCAGTTCCGCAAGCGTGCGTACGCTCTCGCTGCGTGGACACAGCACCTCGAACCAACGGGTCGGCAACGGGCGCAGCATCAGGCCGCCTCGCGCCTAGCCGGTGGTTGACCGGTGCGCGAGTCGCTTCGGCGGCCGGCGTTGGTGTCGCTATCGGTCTCGTCAGCGGCTGCGGCCGCGGCGGCTAAGCCAGTCGGGAACAGCGCACGGTCAAGCAGCGCACGTCGCAGCCGCTCCAGATCGAGCGCCACGACGGCCAAGAAAATGAATGCGGAGGCAGGCTGCAACAGATACAGATGGAACTCGAACCGGAGCCGCTCACGCACCTCCTGCCTCAGGGTCCAGGCCTTGTCCGGCGGTGTTTCCAGGAAGTCCCGCAGATGTGCCTGGCAACGCAGGGCCAGGGAATCGACGGCGTCGAGATAGGCGGGCTTGCAGCGGGGCCAACTCCGCCGCCACTGGGCGAGCCATGCAGCGCTCGCGTCGTCGTCCAGCAGGCTGCCGACACCCTGGCTGGCCAGCGCCGCGGGGTCGAGTCCGCCGTCTTCATCAAGCAGCAGTGCCAGTCTCGGGTCACGCGCCACCCAGTCCGGCAAGGCACCGCCGGCGCGCAGATGATCGAACAAGCCAAGCAGAGGCAGCCAAGCGCACCAGGACACCGCGTCGTGCCAAGGCTTGGGCAGATAGCCGGCCACCTGCTCGACGGTCTCCGTAAACTGGGCGCGCACGCCGCGTTCGATGTCGTGGCTATCGCTCTGCGCCGAGAAGCCCTTGACCCACCGCTTGAGCGCCCCGGAGCGCGCCTCCTCCACCCAGCCCGAGAGGGTGCGCGCACTGCTGATCCGACGCCAGTCCGCCTCCGTCGGCAGTTCGGCGTAGCGCGCCTGCAAGCGCGCCTGTGCATAGGCGAAGCGACAGCCGCCAATCACGGCGGCGCCTCCGTCAGCTCCCGCGCCAAGATCTCGACCAGGGCCGCGACCTCCTCCGCGGTCGGCGCATCGACCCGCGACGTCTCACTGTCGACCGGCGCGCGCAGCGCGGCCAACGCGCGTTCGATGCCGCGGTCGGCGATCGCATGGGCGCCCCGAATACGCTCCTCCGAGCGATTGACGATGTTGCGGGCCGCCTGTTCGGCCTCGACGATGGTCGCGTCGGCTTGCCGCCGACACGCCGCCACCGCCTCACGCGCATCCTGCTCGGCACGCAAAATGCGGTTGAAGGCCGCGTCGACGGACTGGCCATCGCGTTCGCCCACGGGCTTCATCGCGCTGCTCCCGTCACCGGTCGGAGGTGATCGCCGAGCCGGCGCTCACAGCCCCCGCCGCTTGCATCCACAAGCACAGACAGAGATGTGGCTAGCATCAGTCGCATCAGGCGCACCGGCGAATCCGTCGGCATCGGCAAGCTCAAGGACCCACCCCGGCCTTCTTCAGCAGCGCCCGCACGTGGTCCACCGGAACCGCGTAGCTGATACCGCTTGGCGACGAGATCGCCGTCTCCTTTGACTTCTTGACGTAAACGCTGTTGATGACGCCGATGACACGGCCCGTTTCGACGTCATAAAGTGGGCTACCGCTGTTGCCCGGATAGGCCACAGCGTCGAGCTGAAACACCTTGAACGGGTCGCTCAGGCGCTTGATCATGTTCGGTGTCAGCTCGCGCCCCGAGCCCACCGGTGCGGCCACCGGAGAGATCGCCGCGATGGTGGCGCGATGAGTGGCCGGGTACAGCCCCAGCGCGTTCAGGATCGGATAGCCGGTAAAGGCCGCCGCCTGCCCTTCGCGCACGTCCTTGCTGCTGCCGAGCCTTAAGGCGGGCAACGCTCCGCCTTCAAAACGCAGCAGGGCCAGGTCGTGTTCCGGGTCGTCCGCCACCAGCTTGGCCTTGCGCATCAGTACCCGATTGTCTGGCCCGGGAAGATACAGGGCAAGGCTCTCCCGACGCCCCTCGTCGAGCTTACGCGGCACCACGTGGGAGTTGGTGACGGCATAGTTGCCGCTGACCACGAACCCGGTACCCGCCGGCTGCTTCTGCTGCGGGCGTACGGCCATGAAGGTACCGACGGCGACGATGCTCGGCTTGATCTTCGCGACCGTCGCGGGCAAGTCCGCCCAGGCCGGCGACGACGCCAATGTCAGCACCGACAGCTGCATGGCCATGCGGACCGCGGTCCAGGCAGCCCGCGGCGGCAGCGGCAGCGATTTCAAACGTGACAGACTCATTAAAATCCCCCAGGTGCTCGCACGCCGAACGCCCGCAAGCACAACGACTACCTATTAGTTCATGCTAATTGAGTCGGCCCCGCTGATCCATACACCGATCGACGAGCCACTTGACCACGGTCAACCCGGCCACGCTTGCTCACAAACCATCCATAGCCGCTCCACCCAGCGGTCGAAATCGTCGGCCGTGCGCAACAAATCCTGTCGCATCTCGATCATGGCGTGGGGTATACCGCGCCGCTCGCCGTGTACTGGCAAGGTAAAGTCGTGCACATCGTCCACGCCGTAGGGTTGATTGTCACCGACCAACAGATCGCCATACCGCCCCAGTAGGGGACGGACCCGATCGGCGAGCCGGCTATCGCGTCCGTAGGCCACACCGACGTGCCAGGGACGTGCTTCCCCGTGCAGCTCCGGCGTGAAGCTGTGCAGGCTGAACAACAACGTGGAACGATCGCAGCGCTGATCGAGCAACTGCGCGAGGGTGCAGTGATAGGGTTCAAACAGCGCCGCGACGCGCGCGGCGCGCGCGGACTCGCTGGTACCCAGGTTGCCGGGAATGGGCACTCCGGCACTGGCTTCCGGCATGGACTCCGCGCTCGCCAACGGCCGATTCAGGTCGATCACGAGGCGCGAGTAATTTCCCAGGAGCAGCTGCGCATCGAGGCGCTCGGCAAGCCCCCGGGCAACGCGCGCCGCGCCGGGATCCCAGGCGATGTGCTGCGCCAACAGATCGGACGAAACGCCCAGATCGCCGAGGCGGCGCGGAATCCGGTTGGACGCGTGATCGCAGACCAACAGCGCCTGCGCCTTGCCGTGCGGGTTCACCAGTTCGAACGGCGGCGGCTCGTCCGCTTCAAGCAGGGCCGCTCCGACGGAGTTGGACGGTCCCGGTTCCGTCTGGCGCGGCCACGACCAGCCGTCGTGCCCGTTGCTGCTCATCCGCCGGCGACCGAAACCTCATCGGTCCAGACCTTGAAGCTTTTCAACGTGGTCGGGCCAAACACGTTGCTGAGAGGCACATCCGCGGCATCGCGACCGCGAGCGATCAGCACACGGCCGATGCGAGGCACGTGATTGCGAGGATCGAAGATGTGCCAGCGCCCGCCGAGGTAAGCCTCGAACCAGGCGGAAAAGTCCATCGGCGCCGACGACGGCGGCACGCCGATATCGCCGAGGTAGCCGGTGCAGTAGCGAGCGGGAATGTTCATGCAGCGACAAAATGTCACCGCCAGATGTGTATAGTCCCGGCACACGCCGGTCTTTTCCTGGAACGCCTCGAGCGCCGTCTTGGTGGCGCGCGCATGCTGATAGCCAAAGGTAATATGGCCGTGCACGAAATCGCTGATCGCTTGCACGCGTGGCCAGCCGGGGGGGGTGTTCTCGAATAGCGACCACGCGGTCTCGGACAGCCGATCGGTCTCGCAGTATCGGCTTCCCTGCAGGAACACCAGCGTCTCGTCGGGCAGATCCTCCACCGCGTGCTGCATGGCCCCCGGGTCGGTCGCGTCCGGCAGACCGCTGTCGTTGATCACGGCGTCGGTGGAGATGCTGATCTCACCGGCGGGGGCCAGGATGCGGCTGCACCAATTGCCGAAGCCGTCGCGATAGGCGGTCGTCGGTACCGCTGGTCGGGTGACGATGTGGTCAGGCACCACCAGATCGGAGACCCGGCTGTAGTGAACGTTCAGGGTCAGGATCATCGGTGTGCGCTGGGGGCACACATAGACCAATTCGTAACCAAATCGGATTTGCATGGGACGATCCTCTAGGTAATCGTTGCAGGTTACGGAACTCCCGCGACATGGGCAATCCCACTGCCGCGTGGGCACGACGGCTGGCGGTAGTGGATGCGTCTGAAAAGCTGATCTAGGGCAACGCCGGCGGTAATTCCGCGACCACATCGGGGGCTTGTTCCAGTAACCTGGAAGGATACGTTGCAATTGGTCCGGAGCGCACGATGGACGATACCCTGAAACGCCTACTCGACGCTGAAATGCGTGCCGAGAAGCTCGCCAGGGACGCGGAACTGGAACAAGAACGCATCATCCAGGCCGCGATCCGTGAGGCTAGCTCCGGGGATGGGCGGTTCACAGCCCGCATCCCCGATCTGCACCGCGCCTTCATCCACAAGGCCGAGGAACGCGCTGAGCAAACCGTGGCCGAACTCAAACGCCGCTATGACGAGCGCCATGTGCAACTGCGCGACATGGCAGAGCAACGCGAGCAGGAGGCGCTGAAGGCGGCGTTCGAACTGCTGATCGATCCCAGCCTGTGAGCATTACCCCGTCGTTCTCCCGGATGATCCCGCCGGTAGTCCCTGTGGCGATCAATCCGCCCATCGACGACCCGGCCCGCTGTCCTGCCGAGCCATCTGTCCGCAGCGGGCTCTCGACCGTCCGCCCTGCCCGCAACTGGGGGGCACAATGAGCGCAACCTCTCAAGCCTACCTGAACACCCGCGTCACAGCGATGTCCACGCGTCTGCTGGATCGCGAGCAGATTCAGGCGCTCGCGCAACTCACGTTGCCGGAGCTCGCGGAGCGCTTCGAACTGGAGTCGGTGCTGGACGAGCAGCTCCCCAAGCGGGCCAAAAGCCGCGCCGTGGAGCAGACACTGATCCGTGTGCTGCTGGCAGAACTGGCGGTGCTGATCCGCCCGATGACTGCGCCCGAGCGCGGCCTGCTGCTGGCCTGGGGTCGCAAGTTCGCGCTGTTTAACCTGAAGACACTGATTCGGGGCAAACTCTATAACCTTGACCAGGCCGAAATTCGCGAGAATCTGTACGACTTACCCGACAGCATGCGCCTGTCGGATCAGGAATTGTTGCGCGCCGAGAACGTGCTGGAACTGCTGCGCATCCTCGAACAGGGCCCACATCGGCTCATCGCACGCCAGGCGCGGGAGGTCTACGAGCAAAAGCGCGAGCCGTTCGCGCTGGAAGCGGCCATCGACCAGCGCTACTACGCGGAGTTGGTGCGCCAGGCGATGCAGTTTCAGGGCGAGAACGTGCAGTCCCTGCAACAACTGCTGGGCGCCATCCTCGACCGAATCGACCTGCTCTGGCTGCTGCGGTTTCGCTTCTCCTATCGACTCTCTCCCAGCGAGACGTACTACCAACTGGTCCCATCGCCGAAATTGTTGCATCGCGACCGGCTGCTCGAACTGGCCAACATGGAGACCTTCGAGCAGGTACTCGAAGCGCTGCCAGCACCGCTGGATAAGCTATTGGCCGGCAGCACCAGCCTGATCGATGTCCAGCGGCGCGTCGGCGCTCACCAACATGCCGAGGCGCAACGCATCCTTGCCAGCGGCCGTTCCGGTGTCGCCCGCGCGCTGGCATACCTGGTGCTGCGCGAGTCAGATCTGATGGTGCTGTTCTCGCTGATCCAGGGCCGGCTGCTCGCACTGCCGCAGGAGTTGATCGAGATTGGCATCGAGCTGACAGAGCCGAACTGCCCGATCGGGGGATTCGTCAGCGCGGCCTGATCGACCATCGGTCTGCAGCCACCGCGCGCTCACTGACTCGACTGTATATCAAGCACCAAGACTTAGGTATCCGACCAAATGCTTCGCCCGCTGCCAATGAAGCTCGTCCGCCTGCTGGTCATGACCGACGACCTGCCGCAGGCATCGCTGACCCTGGCGGAAACCGAGAGCTTCCACCCCGATCTACGCGAGCCGGAGGAGCAAAAGCTCTCCGGCTTGCCGGGCCGCGACTATCACGAGTTCTATCAGCAGGCACGCTCGCGGCTGGAGAAGATCGCCAAGCTGGTGCCGGTGACCGAGGCGCCGGACATCGACCGGATCCGCGTGGTCTACCACGAGGAGTTGGCGGCCACCAACGTCCTACTGCGCGAGCGCTGGGAGCAGGCATCGCGCTTCGAGGAGGGCTTTCGGCACATCGACGAAGAAGAACGCTTCGTCCGCGACCAGGAGGCGGCGCTGGCCAACTTCGCCAACCTGAAGATCGACCTCGGCACGTTGCGCAACAAGACGCGTTTTCTCGATTTCTACGTCGGCATCGTGCCGCGGGAGAATGTCGGCCGGCTCGAAGGAGCGGTGAAGCTGGCCGATCATCTGCTGTTCAACTACCTGCAGCGCGGCGACAGTGCTCATGTTGTGATCGTCGGGCCCCGCGGCGATAAGGAATCTCAGCTCCAATCGGTGCTGAGTTCCGCCGGTTTCCAGTCACTCCCAATCCCGCAAGGACTCGACGACGCCAGTCCAGAGCAAAAGCACGACGAATTCGCGCGTCGACGAGAGGAGCTACAGCGCGAGCGCGAGCGCCTGCGCGCAGAACTGGCGGCGTGGGAAAGCGAGAACCACGACCTGCTGCTCGACGCCCGCCGCACCCTGATTCTGGCCGAGCCCTTCGTCACGCTGGACCCGTCCATCCGCAGCATTGGCACATTGGCGGTATTGTCAGGCTGGGTTCCCGCGCGACAGGTTCACGATCTGGACCAGCGCTTGCGCGAGTCGCTGATGCTGCCGTTCGAACTCGACGCGCGCGATCCCCTGCCCGCCGAGCGGGCACTGGTGCCTTCGGTTCCGATCAAGAATCGGCTTCTGGAGCCCTTCGCCAAGCTCGTCAAGCAGTACGGCATTCCGCAGTACGGCGAGGTGGACCCAACCCCGCTGTTCGCGATCACCTTCCTGTTTATGTTCGGTTCCATGTTCGGGGATGTCGGCCAGGGTGCCGTGATCGCCGTGCTCGCCTGGATCTTCCGCGCCAAGCTGGGCAGTATCTACCTGTTCGGCGTCATGGCGGGGCTGTCGTCGGTGCTGTTCGGCTTTCTTTACGGCAGCATCTTCGGCTACGAGGAGATCCTGCCCGCGTTGTGGAAGAGCCCGATCCATCATCCGATCCTGATGCTCAAGATCGCCCTCGGCTATGGCGTGCTGTTCCTCGTCACCGCCTGCCTGCTGGCCATCTACAATCGCGTCGTCATCCGGAATTACAGCGGTGCGCTGTTCGGCCCCCACGGCGTCGTCAATCTGATTTTTTACCTGGCGCTGGTCTGGGGCGGGCTGAACCTGGGGCTGGGGGGCGAGTTCGGTACCGCACCGATGCTGCTGGTGAGCATGGCCCTGGGGGCGTTGGCCTGGTATGGCTGGCGGCACTTGGACGCGCCGGTCGGAGAGAAGGTCTTGGTCGTCTTTATCGAAACCCTGGAGACCATCATCGGCTATGTCTCCAATACCCTGTCGTTCCTGCGCGTCGCCGCATTCAGCCTGAACCACGCTGCGCTGTCCATCGCCGTGCTGACCCTGGCCGACATGATGGGCATGACGGGGCATGTCATTACCGTGATCCTGGGTAATGTCTTCGTGCTGGTGCTTGAGGGCGGCATCGTCATGATTCAGGTCATGCGCCTGGAATACTACGAGGGTTTCTCGCGCTACTTCTCCGGCGATGGGCACGAGTTCGCGCCGCTCAAGTTACGTCGCGCCAAACCCGTGCCCACGCAAGAAGCGGCGACGCGGTCGGCACCGTCGCTGGCACTGGCACTGGCACCTCGACCTCGGCGGCGGTCGCCGCGATGCCGCCCGGCGGCACCTAAGGTTCATGGCGCGGCGCCACCCCGCGAGATGAAGCGTTTGTTTCATCCTAAGGGCAAAGGTTTCGCCAACACACTGCAATCATTCGACAGACCCGACAACAACCCGCTTAGGAGTCTCCCATGTACTGGCTCGTCGCACTGATGACCTTCGCCATCGCCGGACTGATCCTCGCTGGCCTCTATCTGGAGCTGCGCCCGGCCTATGCGCTGCGCATGCGCCCTTGGTTCAAGCCGGCCATGGGCACCCAGTTGGTGGTATTCGTCGGCGCCCAACTCGGGCTGCTGCTGCTCGGCATGAACGAGGCCTTCGCGCAGGAGGCGATGGAGGTGGTCAAAGTCTCCGAGATCTCCACGGGGATGGGTCTGGCCATCATCGGCGCCGGTATCCCCACCGGACTGTCGACCATCGGCGCCGGCATCGCCGTCGGCCCGATCGGCGCCGCATCGCTGGCCGCCATCACCGAAAAGCCCGAGACCCTGGGCCGCACGCTGATCTACCTGGGCCTGGCTGAGGGTATCGCGATCTACGGCCTGGTCATCTCGATCCTGTTGTTGAACCGGATCTGACCCGAAACGCATGGGAACCGGTCCAACATGAGCGAGCCCCAAGACGTCCTCCCGCAGACACGGATGCTGTTTCTCGGCGACGATAGCCTCGCCGACGGCTTCCGGCTGATTGGCTTCGAGACGCACCCGAACCCGACGCCGGACGAGGTCGACCAGCTATTTCGCGAGCTACGTCGCTCCGGCGACAAGGCCTTTGTGATTGTCGACGACGCGGTCATGGGCTCAGAAGCGGGCAACCTCAAGCGCGTGCGCGACGAGGGTGGCCGCATCGTGGTCATCTCGGTGCCTGGCCTGGCCGGGCCGCCCCGGCTTGCGAGCGAGGTCGCGGACCGGCTCGCGGCCATGTTCGGCAGTTCCAACCTGATGCAACAGCCCTGACAGCGCCCCTGATTCGACAGGCAACACAGTGACACAAGCAGAAGCACTCGAACGCGCGATACTGGCCCGGGCCGAGCGCCTCGCAGGTGAATTTCGCGACCGTGCCAAACGCACCAGCGACAGCATCCTGCGCGAGGCGGCGGAAAAGCTCCGGCTGCGCGAACAGCGCGAGGAAGCCATCGCGAAGACGCTGGGAGATCGCACCTTCAGACAGCAGGTCCAGGCCGAGGAGCTGACGGATGCAAAGCCTGCTGGACCGCACGCGCTGGGACCTGGTGACCCAGGTGGAGGCCCAGCTGGTGGAGCAGATGCAGGCGCTAATGGCAAACGAGACCGTCTATCTGAAGACCCTGCGCGAGTTCATCGCCACCGCCGCCACGGAGATCGGCCACGAACGGCTGCACGTGCAGGCCAACAGCCGCGACCTACCCCTGCTGCATGCCCATTGGACCGACATCCTGGAGCAGGTCGGCAAGAAGTCGCTGCGCCTGGACGAGAACCCCATCAAGACCTTGGGCGGCGTACTGGTCACCAGCAATGATCACCGCATTCGCGTCGACAACACCTTCGAGGGCCGGCTGGCCCGCCTGCGCCTGCGCATCCAACAGGTGATCCAGGACCGGCTGCTGCACGGCGGCTTCGACGCCGGCAACCTCTTCGACGCCTGAGTGAGACCAGGACCACCATGAGCGACAAACAACGCATCGGCGCCGTCCGTGAAATCAACGGCCCTATCGTCACCATCGATCTGCCCGGCATCAAGAGCGGCGAGCAGGTAAAGATCGGCAAGCTCGGACTGGTCGGCGAGGTCATCTCTCTGGCCAACCAGCGCGCCGTGGTCCAGACCTACGAGAATACCGAAGGGGTTAGACCGGGTGAGCCAGCGATCGGTCTCGGCTGGCCGCTGTCGGTCGAGCTTGGACCTGGCCTGATGGGCGGCATCTTCGACGGCGTGCAGCGACCGCTGGAACAGATCGCGCTGCAATCCGGCGACTACATCCGACGCGGTCTCAGCCTGCCCGCGCTGGATCGCACCAGGCAATGGGAGTTCGAGCCGAATCGGGATCTCAGCATTGGTCAACAGGTGGGTGTCGGCAGCGTGCTTGGAACGGTGCAGGAGACCCAGACCATCCTGCATAAGATCATGGTGCCGCCCGGCATCGAGGGTGAGTTGCTCGAGTTGGCCCCACGGGGCGACTACAACATCGAGGCCGCGATCGCCCAGGTCCGCGATCGATCCGGCGAGCAACACCGACTCGCGCTCTATCACCGTTGGCCAGTGCGCAAGCCCAGACCCTATCAGCGGCGCGACGACGGCATCTCGCCGCTGATCACCGGTCAGCGCGTCATCGACACCTTCTTTCCGCAGATCAAAGGCGGCAAGGGCGCGGTGCCGGGCCCGTTCGGGGCCGGCAAGACCGTCGTGCAACAGCAGATCGCGCGTTGGTCCAACGCCGATATCGTCGTCTATGTCGGCTGCGGCGAACGCGGCAACGAACTGGTCGACGTGCTAGAGACCTTCCCGAAGCTCGAAGACCCTTACACCGGCCGCAAACTGATGGAGCGCACGCTGCTGGTAGCCAACACATCGAACATGCCGGTGGTCGCACGCGAGGCCTCGATTTATGTCGGCCTGAGCATGGCCGAGTATTACCGCGACATGGGTTACGACGTCGTCATGCTGGCGGACAGCACCAGCCGCTGGGCCGAGGCCCTGCGCGAGGTCTCGGGCCGCCTCGGCCAGATGCCCGTGGAGGAAGGCTACCCGGCCTATCTGGCATCGCGACTGGCGGCGGTGTACGAGCGCGCCGGCCGGGTCGAGACCTTTCATGCCGGCTCCGGCTCGGTGACCCTGATCGGCGCCGTCTCCCCTCCTGGCGGCGACTTCTCCGAGCCCGTCACCAGCCATACCAAGGACATCATCGAGACCTTCTGGGCACTGTCGAAGGAACTGGCCGACGCCCGCCATTACCCGAGCATCGACTGGGTGACCAGCTTTTCGGCCCATGTACATACCGCCGCCGAATGGTGGCACAAGGAGGTGGACCGCCATTGGGAGCAACGCCGTGCCCAGGCGCTGGCCCTGCTCGCACGCGACGCGGAGTTGTCGCGCATCGTCAACCTGGTCGGCCCCGAGGCCCTGTCCGATGCCCAGCGCTGGCAGCTGGAAGGCGCTGCCCTGATCAAGGAGGGCGTCCTGCAGCAAAGCGCGCTCGACGACGTCGACACCTTCTGCTCGCCGGCCAAGCAATTCGCGCTGCTCGACCTGTGCCTGTCCATCTACGACCAGGGCATGGGGCTGATCGAACTCGGCGTCCCGGTCTCGGAGTTGCAGGACATGCCGCAACTCTCCAAGGCGCGTCGCTGCAAGTCCCTGTACGACAGCGATCAGGTGGAGAGCATCCGCGCCTTCGCCAAAGAGGTGCAAACGGCATTCGAGCGGATCCGGCTGGAGTATGCAAAGCACAGTGTCGAATAACGAGTGACGAGTAACGAGGACTGGCGATTAGCCCGCCCATCGCTATCGAAACCCGCGTCTCACAACTAGCAACTCGAAACTCGAAACGTCTACCCATGAGCATCAAAGAATACCGAAACGTCACCGAGGCCCGCGGCGGCCTGATCGTGGTCCGCGACACCCCCGGCGTCGCCTTTGGCGACCGCGTTCGGCTGACCACCGGCAACGACGAAACACGCGATGGTCAGGTCATCCGAGCCGCTGACGACGAAGTGCTGATCCTGGTCTTCGAGGGCACCGACAATCTGGATCTGGACGACATCTGGGTGCGCTTCCTGGACGAACCGGTCGAGATCGCGCTGTCGCCGGAGATCCTCGGCCGCGAGTTCAACGGCCTCGGCGACCCGCGTGACGGTCGTCCACCGGTGCTCTCGAGCATCCGTCGTGCGGTGGGCGGAAACCCCATCAACCCGGCCGCGCGGACCTATCCGCGCGAGTTCATCCAGACCGGCATCTCCACCATCGACGGACTCAACTCCCTGGTGCGCGGCCAGAAACTGCCGATCTTCTCCGGCTCCGGTCTGCCGCACAATCGCCTGGCGGCGCAGATCGTGCGCCAGGCCAAGCTCAAGGACGAGGACTCCAGCTTCTCCATCGTGTTTGCGGCGATGGGCGTGTCCTACGCCGACGCCAAGTTCTTCCGCGACGAGTTCGCCAGCTCCGGCGTGCTGCGCAACGTCGTCATGTTCGTCAACCTAGCGGACGACCCACCGGTGGAACGCCTGACCCTGCCGCGCACCGCACTGACTGCGGCCGAGTATCTGGCCTACGACCTCGACCGCCACGTGCTAGTGGTCATGACCGACATGACCTACTACGCCGAGGCCCTGCGCGAGGTCGCCACTGCCAAGGGCGACGTGCCCGCGCGCAAGGGCTATCCGGGCTATCTGTACTCGGACCTTGCCGAGATCTACGAACGCTGCGGCCGCATCCACGAGCGCCACGGATCGATCACGATGATGCCCGTGGTGAGCATGCCGTCGGACGACATCACACACCCGATTCCAGACCTCACCGGCTACATTACCGAGGGCCAGATCGTGCTGTCCCGGGAGCTGAACAACCAAGGCGTCTATCCCCCCGTGCACATCTCGCCCAGCCTGTCGCGCCTGATGAAGGACGGCATCGGCAAGGACGACACCCGCGAGGACCATCCGCACGTTGCCGCCCAGCTCTACGCCCTCTACGCTCGGGCGCTCGAGACACGCAACCTCGCCAGCATCATCGGCGCCGATGAGCTGTCCGAGCGCGATCGGCGCTATCTCAAATTCGCCGACGAATTCGACAGCCGCTTCGTTGGCCAGGGCGAGGCCGAGGACCGTTCCATCGATGCCACGCTCAACCTGGCCTGGGAGTTGATGAGCAAGTTCCCGCGCGACATGCTGACCCGCGTCACCGAGACCGAGTTGGCCAAGTATCATCTGGGGACGGTGTAAAATGACGTCGAGTGTCGAAACCTCCAACCCGGAGCAGGTCAGCTGCACCGACTGCGCCGCCGTCTGCTGCCGGCTGCTTGTGCTCTGCATCACGGACACCGGCGTACCGCGACATTTAGTGGAGCAAAATCGTCTGGAACCGGAACTGATGCGCCGCCTCGACGACGGCTGGTGCGCGGCGCTGGATCGGAGTCAACATGAACTGCGGCATTTACGACCGACGCCCGCTGATCTGCCGCGAGTTCGAGATGGGTGGACCGGACTGCCTCGAAGAGCGCGCCCGGTTCGCCGCCAGAACCTAAGTGACGATTGAACAACAAGCGGCACAGCTTCTTTGAGCTACGAAACACGCGAAAAGCGCGAAAATTCTCGAGATAGAAGTGAGCTGCCGCCTACTTTCGCGTACTTCGCGCATTTCGTAGTTTGTTTCTGTCCGCGGTGACGTTCATGTTGCTGCTGAGCTGTTTATAGAGAGAATCCGAGGCGACCCAGATCATCCGATGGCCCAACAAGTCCTGAAGGTTCCGCCCACCAAGAACACCCTGCTGGCACTGAAGAAGCAGACCAAGTTCCTGGAAGAAGGCCACGATCTGCTGGAGCGCAAGCGCGAGCTACTGACCCGGCTGGTGTACGAGCGCATCGGAGAGTATCGGCGCCTGCGCGCCGAGGCCGAAACGGGCCTGGACGAAGCGTACCGCTGCCTGTCGATCACACACCTGCGCATGGGCAGCCGAGGTCTGCACCAGGCCGCGCTCGGTTCCGAACCCGCGCTGAAGGTGGACATCCTGCCGCGCCGCTCCCTGGGCGTGGAGTATCCCGCCGTCACCAGCGAACGGCTACCGATCAAGCCCGTCGGCCTGCTCGGCACCGACTCCAGTTTCGACAACACCCGCGAAAACCTGGCCAAGGCAGCCGTGCTGCTGGCCCAGCTCGGCGAGGTCGAGATCGCGCTGCACCGTCTGATGGAAGAACAGCGCAAGGCGCAAAAGCGCGTCAATGCCCTCAAGTACAACATCATCCCGCTGTACCAGCGCACCATCCACTTCATCCAGTCCGCGCTGGAAGAGGAAGAACGCAACACCCTCTTCCAGGTCAAGATCCTGCGCGACCGCGCCGCCGTCTGACCGACCAGCGCCCGATTCGGATCGCCGACTTCCATCGGCCCGGCGCAGAGCCCCATTGGGACCGCCGACTTCCAGTCGGCCCGGCGCGCAGCGCCATTGTTGTCGCCAGCAGCAATCCTCTGCATCCCCATCATCATCCAACAGCCCGCGCCCCGCTCCCACGCCAGCGGCTTGATCCCGCCATCATCCGCTGCAATAAACGCCAAATCCCGACGCGCGTTCGTCGGTTCAGCCAATCCACCACCCCGTCAATCCACCCCAGCCAATCCACGCGGAGACAAGCAATGGAATCCGGATCATTCAAGGGCCTCGAATTCGTCGTCATCGTCGGCGTCGTCGCCTGGTTCTACGTCACCCAGATGCGCAAGCTCAAGACCCTAAAAGAAGAGCGCGAGGCCAAACAACAGGCCGAGTCCGCCGCCGAGCCCACGGCCGAGCAGCGCTCGACAACCGACTCACCCACGAAAAACGACTGACCACATCGCCGCTTGTTGCTCGCGTGGTCACTGCACAAAGGATGCGCCGCGTGACCCGGTTGGAGAACAGCATGAGACCTACAAGCGCAACACCAGCTGCCTGCTCGAGACCTATCTCGATCGCCAAGGGAATTCGCTTCTACGGACGCGGTAGCTTCGCGCTGAAGATGCCGCGACGGGCCGCGAGCGAGCCGGGCGAGTCCTGTTGCATCGGTTCTGACAAGGCCCTGCCGGACCTGGTCATCCAGGTCGTCGTGACCAGGACGCGCTGAGCAAGCTGCCGCTATATCAGGCCCTGTCCATTCCCGAGGTCTGGATCTGAGATCGCGGCGAACTCGACGGTCCAGGTGCTGGACCGAGGCGGCTACCAACGCAGCCCGGCCAGCCGCTGCCCGATCTCGACCTCGGCCCCCTGGCCGCCCATGTGCGAATGCCCGACCAGTACGATGCGGTGCGGCATTGGCTACAAGCCGCTCCCGCAGGCGTGGGAGCGATTTGCAATCGCGATCGGCGGCGGCGTGCGCTGCTGGCCAGCCAGGTGCGGCATCGCCGTTTTCCATCCAGTGCTGCTGCTGGCCGGCAAGGCGCCCCAGTCGACACGGCCTTCGGTATACTGACGCGTCTGCTTGAACCGCAGACGGCGCAGTGCAGCCTCGGACCCTCGCCCATGCGAGACCATAAAGAGTTTGTCTCTCATGATTGACCGTCCATCCGGGTCGCGGGCCCGCAACGGATCGATCAACCGCGGCCCCGTTGATTCGCGACGCTTGTCAGACTTTACGGATCGCGCCCCGGTTCAGGCACAACCCCTTATTTTTCGACCGGACCCGACGACATGCTGGACAAGAACTACGACCCCCATCAGATCGAGACGCAGTGGTATCAGCGCTGGGAAGAGGCCGGCTGGTTCGCGCCCCCGGTCGATGCCAACCAGTCGGACAGGCATGCCGCCGGCGATGGGTCGTACTGCATCATGATCCCGCCGCCGAACGTGACCGGCAGCCTGCACATGGGTCACGGCTTCAACAACACGATCATGGACGCGCTGATCCGCTATCACCGCATGAAGGGCGACCGCACCCTGTGGCAGCCGGGCACGGATCACGCCGGCATCGCCACGCAGATGGTGGTCGAGCGCCAGTTGGAGGCCGACGGCAAGACCCGCCACGATCTCGGCCGCGACGCCTTCATCGAGCGGGTCTGGGAGTGGAAGCGGGAATCCGGCGGCACCATCACCCGCCAGCTGCGCCGTCTCGGCTCGTCGCTGGACTGGCAGCACGAACGCTTCACCATGGACGAGGGCCTGTCCGAAGGCGGTGCGCGAGGTGTTCGTGCGTCTGTTCGAAGAGGGCCTGATCTATCGCGGCAAGCGCCTGGTGAACTGGGACCCGGTGCTGCACACGGCGGTCTCCGACCTGGAGGTGATCTCCGAGGAAGAGTCCGGCCACATGTGGGACATGCGCTACCCGCTGACCAATGGCACCGGCCACATGATCGTCTCCACCACCCGCCCGGAGACCATGCTCGGCGACTGCGCGGTGGCCGTGAACCCGGAGGACCCGCGCTACAAGCACCTGATCGGCGAGCTGGTCGAACTGCCGCTGACCGGCCGGCGCATCCCGATCATCGCCGACGAGCACGCCGACCCCGAGTTCGGCACCGGCTGCGTCAAGATCACGCCGGCGCACGACTTCAACGACCATGCAGGTCTGGCTGCGACACCGCGACGAGAACCAGATCAGCGACCAGCCCCACGGCGGGCTGATCAACATCTTCACGCCCGACGCCGCGATCCGCGCCAACGAGCCCGAAGAGGACGAACTGATCCCGAGCGCCTACGTCGGCCTGGACCGCTACGAGGCCCGCAAGCGCATCGTCGCGCGACCTCGAGGCCCTGGGCCTGCTGGCGGGCGTCAAGGATCACAAGCTGATGGTGCCGCGCGGCGACCGCTCCGGCGCCGTCATCGAGCCCTATCTGACCGATCAGTGGTACGTGAAGGTCGCACCGCTGGCCGAGCCCGCCATCGCCGCGGTCGAGGACGGGCGCATCCGCTTCGTGCCGGACAACTGGAAGAACACCTATTTCGAGTGGATGCGCAACATCCAGGACTGGTGCATCAGCCGTCAGATCTGGTGGGGCCATCGCATCCCGGCCTGGTACGACGCCGACGGCAACATCTATGTCGGCCGCTCCGAGCACGAGGTGCGCGACAAGCACGACCTCGCCGCCGATTTCGTCGCTGGAGCAGGACGCGGACGTGCTCGACACCTGGTTCAGCTCCGCGCTCTGGCCCTTCAGCACCCTCGGCTGGCCGGAGGAGACCGAACGGCTGAAGACCTTCTATCCCGACCTCGGTGCTGGTCACCGGCTTCGACATCATCTTCTTCTGGGTCGCCCGGATGATCATGATGGGGCTCAAGTTCATGGACGACGTGCCGTTCCGCGACGTCTACATCCACGGCCTGGTGCGCGACGCCCACGGCGACAAGATGTCCAAGTCCAAGGGCAACGTGCTCGACCCGATCGATCTGATCGACGGCATCGAACTGGAGCCGCTGGTCGAGAAGCGCACCAAGGGCATGATGCAGCCGCAGCTGGCCGAGAAGATCGCCAAGCAGACGCGCAAGGACTTCCCGGACGGCATCCCCGCCTTCGGCACCGACGCGCTGCGCTTCACCTTCGCCGCGCTGGCCACCACCGGCCGCGACATCAAGTTCGACCTGGGCCGCATCGAGGGCTACCGCAACTTCTGCAACAAGCTCTGGAACGCCGTCGCGCTACGTGCTGATGAACACCGAGGAGCCAGGACTGCGGCGACCGAGCGGCCGGAACGAGCCCGCGGACTCGAACTCGCAGCGCCGCGGACCGCTGGATCCTCTCGCGTCTGCACGACGACCATCGCCGACGGTCACGCGACGCCATCGAGGGCTACCGCTTCGACCACGCCGCCCAGGCCATCTACGACTTCACCTGGAACGAGTTCTGCGACTGGTATCTGGAGCTGTCCAAGCCGGTGCTGACCGGCGCGGCACGCCAGCGACGCCGCCAAGCGCGGCACCCGCCAGCACCCTGGTGCAGACGCTGGAGACCCTGCTGCGCCTGGCCCACCCGATCATGCCCTTCATCACCGAGGAGATCTGGCAGAAGGTCGCACCCGCTGGCCGGGCGCCGAAGGCGACACCATCATGCTGGCGCCCTACCCCGTCGCCGACGCCGCGCGCCGACGACCCGGACGCCGTGGCCGAGATGGAATGGGTGCAGCAGTTCATCCTCGGCGTGCGCCGCATCAAGGGCGAGATGAACATCCCGCCCGGCAAGCCGCTGCCGGTGCTGGTCGCCAACGCCAGCGACGCAGGACCGCGAGCTGGATCGATCGCCCGGCCCTACCTGGACTTCCTGGCCCGCACCGAGTCGGTCACCGTGCTCGACGACGAGGCCGACGCGCCCGAGTCGGCCATCGCCCTGGTCGGCAAGATGAAGCTCCTGATCCCGATGGCCGGCCTGATCGACAAGGACGCGGAGCTCGGCTCGACTGGACAAGGAGATCGGCAGCCTGACGCGCCGACATCGAACGCACCGAGCAAGAAGCTCGCCAACCCGAGCTTCGTCGACAAGGCCCCGGCCGCGGTGGTGCAGAAGGAGCGCGACCGCCTCAACGACCAAGGTGCCGCGCTGGCCGATCTGGTGGCGCAGCAGACCCGGATCTCGGCGTTGTAGGAAGACAATAATCTGGGGCGATCTCGTCGGGTGGAACAAACGTAGCGGTTCCACCACCACGCCTAAGCGGTGAGGGCGCCGGCGGGAGTTGGCCGATACATGGCCCGATGCGGCACCGCGCTGGAATGCGACAGATCCGTCCACACCTTTCAAACGATCAACACCAACCCATCCGACGCCCCATGACCGAAACCATCCACCACAACGTCGATCACGCCGAGATCAGCAAATTCGAGGCCCTCGCCGCCCGCTGGTGGGACCCGAACAGCGAGTTCAAGTCCCTGCACGACATCAACCCGCTGCGGCTGGGCTACATGAACGGCGCCGTCAACATCGCCGGCAAGGAGGTTCTGGACGTCGGCTGCGGCGGCGGCATCCTGTCCGAGTCCATGGCGGCCGCCGGCGCCAAGGTGCTGGGCATCGACATGGGCGAGGAGCCGCTGCGGGTTGCCGAGCTGCACACGCTCGAAACCGGCGTCGAGGTCGACTATCGGCGAGTCACCGTCGAGCAACTCGCCGATGAGCGCCCCGCCAGCTTCGACCTGGTCACCTGCATGGAGATGCTGGAGCACGTGCCCGACCCCGGCTCCGTCATCGACGCCTGCGCTCGGCTGGTCCGCCCCGGCGGCCACGTCTTCCTGTCGACGCTGAACCGCAACCCCAAGTCCTACCTGTTCGCGATCCTCGGCGCCGAGTACGTGCTCAACCTGCTGCCGCGAGGCACCCACGACTACGCCCGCTTCATCAAGCCCTCGGAGCTCGACGCCTGGGTGCGCGACACCGACCTGCGCATCACCGACATCACCGGCCTGACCTACAACCCGGTGACCCGCGAATACCGGCTCGACCCGAAGGACATCGAAGTCAACTACCTGGTCACCTGCCGCCGCCCGACCGATGCCTGAGCGGGCTGTCGCCAGTGACGTCGCCAGTGACGTCGCCAGTACGGCGCCAGCGCGGTGCTGTTCGACCTCGACGGCACCTTCGCCGACACCGCGCCGGACATGGCCCTGGCCCTGAACCGCCTGCTGCAACGGCACGGCCGCCCGAGCCTGCCGCCGGACGCGGTGCGCCCGCATGTCTCCAGCGGCTCCCGCGGCATGCTCGCGGTGGGCTTCGGGCTGCAACCCGGCGATGCCGACTACGACGCCCTGCGCGACGAGTATCTGGCCCTGTATGCCGAGGACATCTGCCGACACACCCAGCCCTTTCCAGGCATCCAGCAGCTGATCGACGCGCTGCGCGTCGCGCGGCATCGCCTGGGGCATCGTCACCAACAAGCCGGGCTGGCTCACCGATCCGCTGCTCGCGGCCATGGCCCTGGAGCCGGCCCCCGACTGCATCGTCAGCGGCGACACCGTCGCCCGCGCCAAGCCGCATCCCGACCCGCTATTGCACGCCTGCGCGCTGATCGGGCATCGCGCCCGAGCGTTGCTGGTACATCGGCGACGACGAGCGCGACATCGTCGCCGGGCGCGCCGCCGGCATGGGCACCCTGGCCGCCGGCTACGGCTATCTCGGCACCACGTCCCACCCGCGCGACTGGGGCGCCGACGGCCTCATCGACCACCCGCTGGACGTCCTCGATTGGCTGGATCGTCCGCGAAAAACCGCGTGAGCCCGATCGAGGCCACGACGCCGCCAGCCGTCGCCGTTGCCGAGTGGCGCTTCCCGAATCGCGCGACAGCGCCCGGCAGCTCCGCCTACTACAGCATCCGCTTTGCGCCGCGATCGTTGCACGACGCGCTCGCCGCGCTGTTCGCCTGGCGGCACGAGGTCGGCCGCGTGCTCGACGACGTCTCCGACCCCGGCGTCGCCCGCCTCAAACTCGACTGGTGGCGCGACGAGATCCGCCGCAGCATCGACGGCGCACCGCGCCACCCGTTGAGCCACGCGCTGGCACCGGCGCTCGACGCGCATGCGCTGCCGCTGGAGCCGTTTCTGGAACAGACGCAGCAGGTGGAGCAGGAACTCTACGCCCGTCCACATCAGGACCATCGCGCCCAACGACAGGCCCTGGCGCAAGACCGCGGCGCCCTGTTCGAGCTGATCTGCCGCTGCCACGGTGCGACCGAACCGGCCACCTTGGCCAGCGCCCGCGACACCGGCGCCTGGTGCGAGCAGGTGCGGCGCATTCGCGACGCGGGCCTGCGACTGCGCCGCGCCCGCGCGGTGCTGCCCGCCGACGCGCTGCAAGCCGCCGGACTCACCCATGAGCAGCTCGCCAGCCTCCAGCACCGCCACCGACTCCCCGCGCTGCTGACAGCGCAGGCCGACGCCCTACGCAACGACCGGCCGAATCCAGCCGCCACCGCTGCCCTGCCCCGCGCCCTGCGCATTCAGCTGCGAATTCATACCGCCCTGCTCGACGAACTGACACGCTGCCAACTCGACGTCGTCGACCAACGCATCGGCCTGACACCGCTGCGCAAGCTCTGGCTTGGTTGGCGAACAAGGCCATGAGTCTGTCGCTGCCGCGGGTGCCAAACGCAGTCGGGCGCGACGACTCCGGTCGAGGTGACGCGGTCGGCCTGATGACACAAATTGGCGGCAAGCATGCCTCCCAGCTCAACGGTGCTAGACTTGGGCCAATTTGGCGTCTGCTCCTTCATGAGAAACTGAGCCTGAACCTTCCGCGCCGCTTGCCGTCCGCGACGGACCTGAAGAACGGCCATGCCGACAGTTAGCCGCTTTTTCGGGATCGTGATTCAGATGTTCTGGCGAGAGCATGCACCGCCGCATTTTCACGCCCTCTACGGCGAGCACGAGGCGTTGATCGACATCCGCACCCTGGAAGTCATCCAGGGACGGCTCCCTAAGCGGGCGATGAGTCTCGCCATCGAATGGGCAATAGACCACCGCGACGAACTGATGGAGAACTGGAACCGATGCCAAGCCAAGCAACCTCCGAAGCAGATCGCGCCGCTGGATTAGCGCCAACCGTTCCTTGGAGAATCAGGGCATTAACCGTATTGCCCTCTTACCGCCTCGCGATTACCTTCAACGACGGTCGCCAAGGCGTCGTAGACCTCTGTGCAGTGCGCACATGCCAGAACTGCGGCATGTACGAACCATTGAAAAACCAGGATTTCTTCTCCCAAGCTCACCTCGAACTCGGCGCCATCACCTGGCCAAACGGCGCGGACCTCGACCCGTCTTGGCTCTACGAGCAGTTGGAGCAGAATGAAACCTGGTCTGTCCCCCTTTAATCCAAGAACAGCTCGCCAGCGCCCCGCATCGACAACGGCTGCCCGCCTTGCTCGCGCCGCTGGCCGAGACCCTGCGCAGCGATCGGCCGGAGCCGGCCGACACCGCCGCCCTACCCCGCGCCTTGCGCATCCAACTGCGCATCCACGCCGCCCTGCTCGACGAACTCGCACGCAGCGGATTCGACGTCGTCGACCAACGCATCGGCCTCACACCGCTGCGCAAGCTCTGGCTCGCCTGGCGGACCAGCAGCTGAGCGAGCTCTGCCTCAAAACCTTGCAACTCCTGCATGACGTTTCGCAGCAAGGCCGCGGCCGAGTGGTGCAAAGACCTCCAGCTGCCGACCATTCCGCACGGCCAGCGGTGAGTCTCCCTCGTGCCGGAAGCCGGCAGGACCAATGGCCAACGGCTCCACCACCCTTTGGCTCAGATGCCGAGCACCCTGCGCACCATGGAGCCTTGCGAGCGCTGGTCTCGCCCCAGCATGGCATCTGTCTCAGCCCGCCTAACATTAAGGAAATCCCTTAATGCAAAATCCGGGGAACACCGCTCACATGTCGTAGATTTTTGGTCGATACTTGATTAGGGAACGCTAAATAGAGCGAAGGGGCCGTCGAGGCCATCTTTGCTGGGGTTCGAACACATGCATGACGCACATATCGGAGTTGTCGCCGCTCCCTTGTTAAATCCGGCAGAGACCGGGGCAAACCAAGATATCTTCACTCCAGCGAGGGGAGGACGTCGGAGGGCTTGGTCTGCGCCGCGTTCTCCTGGGGTGCCTCCTGTCACTGCTGAGAGCAGCCCCCGGAACCGATGCGTTACCTTCCTGAGCGAACGGCAGTCCGATTGCGTCAATTGCGGCATGCGGTCTTCGGTATTGTTCGGCGCCATGGAGCCCAGCGAGTTCGACGACGAGCTGAAATTGATCCACAACGGCATCGTCCGCGCCAACACCGTGATCTATCGCCAGGGCGACCCAGCCGATGCGGTGTTCACTATCCGCAGCGGCCTGGTTAAGCTCCTCCACCAAGACGAGTCCGAGAAGATCGTGCGACTGCTTGGCCGCGGCGGCGCGATCGGTCTTGAGGCGGCAGCAGACGGCCATTACGAGCACACCGCAGTCGCCATGCGGGACCTCAGCCTGTGCCGCATTCCGGCAACCGTTCTGCGCGCGCTGATCGGGCCCCATCCGGGGCTGCTGAGCGGCCTGGCGGCCAAGTGGCGTGAACATGCGACGCTGTCGGACCAATGGATCAGCACCATCAGCCGCGGCAGGCACCAAGACAAAGTAGAGTCCCTCATCCGCCTGTTCGTCATGATCAGCGGCGACACCCCGAATGCGGTTCGTCTGCCGCGCACCGCTGAAATGGCCGCCATTCTGGGCTGCTCGACCACATACGTCAGCCGCTGGATGGCCACGCTCAAGCGTAAGGGGCTCCTGAAACGGATCGGACCCTGGACCTATCGCTGCGATCCCGCGCTGATCGAGCCGCCGCGGCCACACGGCCGGTAGGCGCCAAACCGCCGACACCGGAAGGCAACCGCGGCTCCCCAGGGCAATCGCGCCGACAGAGGACGGATGCCGTGCGTGATCAGGCCCAGGCTGACTGAATCTCGCTTCTGCATCACAGACCACGGCCAACAGCCGTCCTCGGGGATAGAGATCGAGCATCGCGCCTCGCGCCCCCTGCTGCTCTGACCGGCGGATGCCGATCGGCTTGGCCATCGGCCGGTTTCGACCCGAAAACTGCAAAATCGCAGTAATTGGTTCAATTGAGTGAGCAGAGCAAGCGTCGCTTGACCTAGCTCAATTTCCCGCCTAATAACCTTGCTAGCTTTAATGGAGTAAGTGCCGGAATCACGGCCCGTGAAGCATCCGACACAACGCCCGGATCCGGTCGTCAAAGGCGCTTTTTCAGCAAGGATGCCGCCTCCCGATACACGGATGGGGCCAAGTCTTTCCGACATCGATCCGGATCGACAGCATGGTTCAGGAGGACCTCATCGTGATTGCCTACCCCTCATCGACTCGAAGTCTGTTGGTCAGAGCGGGGCTGCCGCTTCTGCTATCGAATCCGCGGTCGCCATTGCGGCGGCAGCGGCCACGGAGAACGGCTGCGTTGCAGGAGAACGGCTGCGTTGCAGGGGAGTGGGACATCACGGCGGTCGTGCCGGGGAAAAGGTCCGCTACCGGCGCGGGTCACCACCGCACAGGGCCGGCCAACTCGACGCTGAAGTCCGGATTCCGTTGGTCCCTCGGGCGTCGCGTCGGACACCTCGATAACGGAAGGAGCTAGCCATGAATCCTGATTTATTCGCACATAAGCGCCTGCTGGGTGCATTGGCGATCCTGCTGTTGGCCGTGCCGCTGGCGCTGGCACAGCAGGGCGGCGGAGGCGGCCAGGGGCCCGGTAGTGGCCAAGGGCCGGGGCAAGGCCCCGGTGGTGGCCAGGGCGGCCAGCCCGGCGGTGGCGACGAGCCCGGCAGCCACGCCCAGTACATCCAGTTCGACGAGGACAGCGGCGAGTACATCCTCACCCTCGACGATGCCGAAACAGTCCGCGTGCCCGAGTACGACGTAGAGGTCAGCCTTTCCACGAAGCTCTGCGGTGTTTGCCACAAAGATGCCGTCGCGCAGCTCAAGAACTCCGTGCACTTCAGCGTCCAGGGCGGCAACCCGCGCATCCTGTTCCCCGGTGGCGGCGCCCACGGCGCCCTCGACCGCGCCTGCGGCCTGCCTGGCACCACGGCGCTGATCAACTACAACAGCAACATCAACCTGGGCGAGTGCGGCAAGTGCCACGTCGGGCGCTTCATCCCGCCCATGGGCAACGCCTTCACCAGCATGTTCATGCAGCAGGGAATGCCCCCGGAGCTGGCCGCCACCAACGCGACCAATCTCGTGGACGGCGGTCTGGACTGCCTGATCTGCCATGCCGACCACTACCTGGCCGTGCGCGACGACATCGACTGGACGATCGGCGGCACGCTCGAGGTCGCCGGCTACGGCGCGCCCGGCGACGAGTCGCCCACCCCGGAGGGCTACGGCAAGCTGTCGCGCGACAACACCGACTTCGATCACGACGGAGTACCGGATTTCTTGATCGACGCCGATGGTGATGGCATCCCGAAACGGAGCTGATGCAGGATCTGGATGGTGACGGGATTCCGGAGACACCCTGGCCCACCATCGCCCAGGACCGTTCGGTCGAGGCCGTCCTGTCCGTCGGCAAGACCGACGAGCACACCTGCCTGCGCTGCCACGAGCACGCCCGCACCGGCTACAAGCGCGGCACCCTGTTCCGGGTCGGCTACGACGCCCACGCGAACGTCTGCTTCCCGGACCCACGCCTGAGCGGCCGACAACCCGAACTGCCCCGAGCACAACACCTGCACCGCGTGCCACGTGACGCTGGAAGGCGACCATGACCACGACGGGCTGGACGACGTGCACAAGTTCGTGCGCGGGCACCTGGTCGGCGGCGACCTGGCCGCGGCGGACTATCCTCCGCCGGCCCCCGGCGTGGCACCGGACCCCGAGGACGAGACCCACCTGACCTGCGTGCAATGCCACAACCCCGACCAGCTGCCCCAGCGCGAGGCCAATGGGGTGCACAGCACCCGGCACCTGGACAAGATCGCCTGCGAGACCTGCCACATCACCCGCAGCGGCGGCATCACCTACTCGGTGTACGGTCATGGCGGTCACGTCTCGTTCGGCCGCAATACCGAAGGGCAGGACACCAAGCTGATCACCCTGGATCACATGGTTGCCGAAGAGGACAACCCGGAGGACATCGACGCCGACTTCGAGGCCTTCCGCCTGAGCCCGGTGCTGATGTGGTTCAACGGCTCGACCTCGTTCCTGGCCCAGTCCCTGGCCATCCGCGGGGCCGAGAACGCCAAGATCACGCCCTTCAAGCCGATGGCCAACGGCATGGTGATGGACGGGCGCTTCTTCAAAGGCGAGTACCTGACCAACGAGGCGGACTCCCCCTACAACGCCTATTCGATGTACCGCTTCTTCGCAACGGCCGAGGACTGCGACAACCTGCAGCTGCCCGGCATGGAGCCCTTCGTCTGCAGCGACGACGGCAAGTACGGCAACGCGGAGGTCTTCTCGGCCCTCGGGCTGCTCGGCGACGTCTACGTCAATGACGAGGATGGCAATCCCACCATCCGCATCGTCAAGGGCCAGACGCCCGAGGAGGTCCGCACGACGACCCTGCTGAATCTCATGGACATGGACCGCCCGGACGTGCAGACCATGGCCATGATGCAGGTCTTCCCGAACCTGATGAACTTCAGCAAGACCGGCTATGGGTACGAGCACTACCTGGTGAGCTCGGCGCTGGCCGGCTCTGACGCGGATCAGGACGGCAATGGCGTCATCGACGAGTTCGCGCCCTACCTGTTCAAGATGTTCGATGAGGAGCCGATGTTCCCAGACGGGCCGAAAGGGGGCGCCGTCAACGCCGGCCTGATGGAGTTCACGGGCTTCAACCAGCCCATGTACCTGCCGCCGACCTACAACTGGTACCCCTTCTTCGACGACGTCTCCAACGTCGCGACGATGAAGCTGCCCGACGGCAAGTTTATGAAGCTGTTCTTGAGCATGGGGCTCAATATGGAGCTTCAGAAGCAGGACGTACCCGAAGACCAGATCCAGCAGATCATTGGTCAGTTGGTGGGCAACTACCCGGCCTTCTCCAACGGCGTGACCCTGGGCGGCCACGGCATCGTGCCGAACCCGCAGCAGAACGCACTGGGCAGCGGCGGACGCTTCGGCGGCGCCCAAGGCGGCGGCTGCGCACAGTGCCACGTCGAGGGCGGCGTGCTGGACACCCAGGTGCCGGTGAGCAAGGAGCAGTACGTGCAAACGCCCATGGGCATGGCCGCGCTGCCGGTCTACAAGTGGAAGTACTACAACATCCATAAGCTCATCCACCTGGGTCTGACCACCAGCAACGAGGAGATCGTCGCCGGCACGGCCAGCACCGACATCGCCGCCAGAGCGGACAAAGAGGACTACGTCCGCGAGAGCGACCAGGAGATGGTGCTGAACTGGTTCCAGCCGAGCATGTGCGAGAACGACGAGGACGCCGACGAGGACAACCCGCGTGGTCTGCTTCCTGCGCGCCGACTCCGAGGCGGCCCTGGAAGGCACCGGTCTCGACGACGACGACCTGACCTGGGAGGCCGAGGAATGCGACGAGGAGGAAGGCGAGGACGACTGCGAGGTGCCGGAGTGGATGCCGGTGCTGGAGCCCGTCACCAGCCCGGCGCCGAACTACCTCGTGCTCGGCTACCAGAAGGACGAGGTGATCTGGGATGCGGACGACCCGCGCATCAATCCGGGTCCGCCGGAGGGCGGCGATGAGCTCCCGGTGATCGACGAGGCCAAATGGGACGCCGAGTCGGAACGCGGCGAGGCCCGTCGGGGCGAGCTGGAGGTCAAGGGCTCGGCCGCGCCGCGCGACCGCGTCGCGATCCTCAACGGGGTGACCGGTGACCGGCTGTTCTTGGTCCGCGCCGATCGCGACGACGGCGACTTCGAAGTCGAGCGCCGGTTCCAGGTCAGGCGCGTGCCATGCACCGTCAAGGCGCAGGTCGGCGACCTGGTCAGTGAGGTGGTATCGGTCGAGAACGCACCGGAGAACTGCGTCGGCCAGCCCTAGCCCGCCCTGATCCACCGGCCCCCCGGGGCCGGTGGATTTCGCTTCGCTCATCCACCTCTTACCTCACACTCCGCACCCCGAATTACGGACTTCCGATCCCGCTCGACCATCACCAAGGGGTCTGCTCACGAAACGGACAGAATCGCACGCTAAGCGCGCGCCGAGGCCGGCACCCAGCGATACAGTTGTAGGATGGATGAGGCGCGCCGCGACGAGCGCTCGGCCCGCTCCACATCTCGGCCGCGCCATCATCCACCGCCTCGGCATGGTGGATTGCGCTGCGCTGATCCACCCTACGAGCCTGAGCGACGAAGCCTTCTCGCGCGTAGGGTGGATGAGGCGCGCCCGACGCGCGTTCGGCCCGCATCCTATCTCGACCGCGCCGTCATCCACCGCTGAGGCTCGCGGTATCTCCCTCGAGCGGCCAGACCGGTCATTCGCAGCTCATGTTGCGCAGCGCCTCCGGCTCGGTCATCCCCCAATCGCTCGCGTACCACCCTTTCTCGACCGCTCGCGCAAATGACGAATAAGGCCAATCCTTGGGCGCCGGCGCTAATCCGTGTTTGACCGGGTTGAAATGAATGTAATCCACGTGCCGCCGCCAATCCTCCTCATCACGGATCAGGTGTTCCCAAAAGCGCCGTTGCCAGATCAACTTTTCACCGCGTTTGGTCAGCGGTGTGTCGATGCGCTTGGACACGAATTGCTTGATCGCCCGCCAGCGGCCGGAGAAGTCTGCATCACCCTCGGGCAGCCGCCAAACGCAGTGAAGGTGGTCGGGCAAGATGACGATGGCGTCGATGGCGAAGGGGCGGCGTGCCTTGGTCCACGCGAGCCCCTGTCGCAGCAGACCGATATGATGCGCATCGCCGAACAGAGGCCGACGCTGATGGGTCACGACAGTGAAGAAATAGCAGCCGCCTGAAACGCGGACACGACGATAATCGCTCATGGCGCAGGATTGTGGTGGATTGCGCTTCGCTGATCCACCCTACAAGCCCACCTCCGTTGTCGGGTGGATGAGGCGCGCCGCGCGCGCTTCCGGACGGCTCCGATCTCGACCGCGCCGTCATCCACCTGCTCGGAGCGCTGGATCACCTGGCAGGGGTCGGCGCTCTCCGCGGCATTCGGTGGATTGCGCTTCGCTGATCCACCCTACGGGCGCAGCCGCGCAGGTGATGAGGCGCGCGCGACGGGCGTTCGAGGGAACCGCATCTCGACCGCGCCGTCATCCACCTCCGACACGGTGGAGCGCTCGCTGATCCACCCTACCAGGGCGACGCCGCACGAGGTGGATGAGGCGCGCCGCGCCGCGCGTTCGAAGGGAACCGCATCTCGACCGCGCCGTCATCCACCGCTCGGGCTTATCCAGCGGCTCCGCCACCCGTTCCGCAAAACACTCGCACCACCGGCCCACGCAGCAGATCAAGGTACCGAGTAGGTGCCGAGCTCCCAAAGCATAGTGTGCGGGTCAACGCCATCCCATCCGCGAAACACCAGCGAGACATTGGACACGGTGTCGGTCGACGGAAGCGCGTCGACAACATCCACCTGGTCCAGCGACAGATCCCAACTGGGCAGCATGCTTGATGTCGACGGCGTGTTCGGATCGGCCCTCTGATGACGCGCGAGCTCCCAGTAGAGTCCGGTGGGATCCCCAGGCACCGATACGGGCTCCAGTATCAGGTCGTACTTTGCACCGAACGGTTGCGCATCGAGCGCCTGGATATTGAGCGTCATGTCGTTCTCCAACACCACCGGCACGTGAGGCACGACGTTGTCGAGGCTCGGCATGTTCTGGCTGCCGTCGAAGCGCATCACCAGGAACATGGCATTCCATAAAGAGGGCGGCGCAGCCGGCAGCATCGAATCCAGCTCGAGGCTCACGTTCTGGAGTTCTGCCACGGGATGAAATTCGGTGTCGCCAAGGCTCAGGTTCATGTAGTGCAGACTGCCGGCGCCCGCACCACCGTTGGCGGCAAGGTCCATGCTAAATCGCAGCCGGTACCAGTCGGAGCCAAGATTGCAGCAGCGCTGGGCGCTAGTCAGCGGCGCCAGGTAACTGCCCGCGGCCGTGTGGATAATGAAGTTCGGCACGCCCTGCTGCGCTTCACGGAAGGTTCCGAATATCGGCCCGCGTTCGCCGAGGCTTGCCGAGAGCAAGCCGTCACCATTGATATCGCGGCCAAGCGTTACGCCCGCCGCGGCTTCCGCTGTGGCCTCGAATTCGATGACCGCCGCGGTCTCGGTGCCGAAGAATGGGCTGAATCGGAAGTATGGATCGTTCACACGGGTCAAGAAGGCAAAGAACCCGGAGGCGACGCCTGCCAGCGGCTGCGCGAGCTGGGTGCCGTTTTCCACACTTGTCGCATCCTGTCGGGTGATCAACTCGCCCAACGTCGGCTCAGACAGCCAACCGTCGTTCCCGTTGAGTACCCGGTTCAGCGGCAGCGCCTCAAAGTCGTAGGTCGCAGCTGCCGCCGGCGGCACGATTGCCGCGGCCACAAGGGCCGCAGTCAAGGCGGCCACCGACAGTCCGATCTTCGACGAAGTCCTATTTTCCCAGTTCATCAATACCCTCCTACTGTTCAGGTTGACGGCGGAATGCAGTCTATTTGTCATCGAGACGTTGCGAGACGAACTTAAGTCGTTGTTTGATTGCGGGAGGCTCGGCTGCTGTACCAAGATCTCAGCCGGCGAGCCATCTCCCTGTTCGCGTACACCGTTAAACGAACAGCAACAAAGAGGGGGGTCTGCGCAAGTCTTTCGACGCCAAAACAGGTCCTCAGTGCGAATGAACCTAGCCGACTCGCGGCAATGAAGACCGAACGGAAACGGTGGGCCCAAAAAAGATTTTGTATACTCTAATATTATAATACATTTAAATAAAACTGCTGGTAATGCAGCCTGTTTTCGTCCCCAGTCGGCGCAGCCGCAAACCGCGCCGGCGCAAGCGTTCTCGTCGGTGCGCCTCAGGATCGAATCGGCTACAGTCCTGAACGACAGCGCCGTGCGGACCCACCTCTCTAACGGTTTGGCGTGGTCAGGAAGTCTGCTGAAGCCCTGTTTCATGGACGGTCGGTTTCTGCGGCACGCTACCCGTGGCCGGCATGTTTGCCTCGGCGGGCGCATTTGGCTCGGCGGGGCGTCGGCCACTGGTGGTTCGACTGCTTTCCCAGGCAAACCATGCAGTTGCTTTTCGTCGGTGTAGACGATGCTATATAGCCCGGTGCGGCAGCGGTTGGCGTACAGCCTCAGGCTGATGTTCGAGTTCTCGGACAAGTCACGAAAACTGAACCATTCTCCGTCCCAGCCCGCGCCGCGCGGTGCCCCATGGCGCGCCTCCAATTCCTTGGCCAGGGCCTTGACCGCATCCTTGCAGGTCGATCGGACCACCCTGGCCTGCTTCACTTTGTTCTGTTTCCCTTTGCCCTGCTCGACCGCAAACTGAAAGTCCGCGGCAATGGCATAAATGGTGCCGTCGTCGGTGGTCCTTACCCAGTAGTTCTGAAAACGTGCATCCGGTTCGCTAGGTTCGACACGCAACAAGGTGCCCTCCAGCTCCACGCCGCCGCGCCCGCGGTAGCCCTGTTTCTGCTCGCCGAGCACCTCGGCCACCGTAGACGGTTCGAAGGATTCGCCGAGCCGGATACCGAAGGCCCCGCGAATGGGCTCGGGTGCCTTGTCCGTCGCTTCCGCCACAACAGGGGGCTGCGCTTCCCCGCCGCTTCAGCCGACTGTGCACAACCGTGTCGCCGGCTGGTTCCGCTACCGCCTGCCCGGTCGACGCATTGTTCGCCCCGATACTCGCGGCGGGGGCCGGCTCCGCGTTCCGGGTGCGGGGGCCTCGCCGCCTCTCTCAAGCGCGTCCGCCTGCACGCCGGCGGAGGGGTTGGACAGCCCCGGCTGCGCCGCTGCCTGCTGCTCAGCCTCGCCTACCGCGGCCGCGGTTTGCGGCACGGCCACGATCAACGCGGCAATCGGCAGGGCCACGAACATCGCGATCAGTGTTGCCTTCATGGTTCTCCTCAGCCTCGTCAGTTCACTCAAAGATGTGTGGTGATGAACCGCTGTGGCGGATAGCGCCTCGCGCTTCCAGCCTCAGTGACGGTACAAAAACAACCCGACCGTCGTAGGGTGGATGAACGCAGTGAAATCCACCAACTCCGTCTCCTACAGCAAGCGACGAGGGCGCCGGACGCTGTCAGCGCTTACCGTATCCCGGGGTAGCCGGGTCCGAAACTCGGGCCGAAGGGACCAGGGCCGGAACCCGGACCGCGGCCAGGCAGCGCGTCCGCGCCATAGCCGGGATATCCCGGACCATAGCCTGGCCCCCGTGGACCAGGACCGTCTCCCGGCGATTGCCCACGAAAGACGTCGCCGTTGGGGCCGTTCCACCTGGGAACAGCACCGGGCCCATGGGGCCGCGACCGCCGCCAGGGCCAACGCCAAGGGCTGGATAGCCGTCATCCATCCCGCGCCATTGCCCGCTCGGACCATGACCAGCGCCCCGGCCCATGCCGGGCCC
>CAVOGV010000013.1:0-19764 GCA_963695445.1 uncultured Gammaproteobacteria bacterium
CACCCGCTCTTTCAGCAGTTGGAACGACGGCTTCACCGGCGTGCCGTCTTCGAGCGTGTAGCTGCCCATCAGGCGGGGGTCGGCACCCTTCTTGTGGGTCAGCACCTGGCCGTGGCGGCGGTCCCACCAGAGCTTGTTCTCTGGGTCGGTGCAGCCCTCGGTCACCTCGGCCGACTTGTCCCGATAGAACATACCGTGGTCGTCGCGCTCGGGGTCGTCGATGACCAGTTCGGCGGAGTTGGTGTACTGGATCAGGAACTCGCGGTCGAACAGGCCGAGCTTCAGGATCTCGTGGATCAGGGCCAGGAACAGCGCGCCGTCGGTGCCGGGCTTGATCGGCACCCATTCATCGGCGATGGCGGAGTAGCCGCTGCGCACGGGATTGATCGAGATGAAGCGCCCGCCGCGGCGCTTGAACTTGGAGATCTCGATCTTGAGCGGATTGGAGTGGTGGTCCTCGGCGGTGCCGATCATCACGAACAGCTTGGCGCGCTCCAGGTCCGGCCCGCCGAACTCCCAGAACGAACCGCCGATGCTGTAGATCATGCCGGCGGCCATGTTCACCGAGCAGAAACCGCCATGGGCGGCATAGTTGGGCGTGCCGAACTGCTTAGCGAACAGGCCGGTCAGGGCCTGCATCTGATCGCGCCCGGTGAACAGCGCGAACTTCTTCGGGTCCTCGGCGCGCAGCTTCTTCAGCCGCTCGGAGAGCATCGACAAGGCCTCATCCCAGGAGATCTCCTCGAACTGGGACTCGCCGCGCTTGGCGTTGGCCTTACGCCGCAGCGGCTTGGTGAGGCGCGCCGGCGAGACCTGCTTCATGATGCCGGAGCTGCCCTTGGCGCAGATGACGCCCTTGTTCAGCGGGTGGTTCGGGTTGCCCTCGATGTAGCGGACCTGACCGTCGCGCAGATGCACGCGGATGCCGCAGCGGCAGGCGCACATGTAACAGGTGGTTTCTTTGACTTCGGTACGGCCGATGTCGCGATCGGCGTGGACGGTAGGGTCTTGCATCGAGGAGTTCCGAGGGGCGATTAGAGCGAATTCATTAGATTCTAATGTGCCGATGAAGAAACTGCGAGCGGTTCAGGGCCGGTTTAACGACACAGATCAAAGGGGTTTTGATGCGGAAGGCCGGCTCGCGGTGAGCGCTTGGGCCGAGCAGGCGGGTTGAGGTGTTGCCGAAACGGCGATCGTATCGGACGAGCGCGGGCCGACTAAAGTCGGCGTACCCGGAGGGGCCGACTGAAGTCCAGAGACCCGAGTCTGGGTTCGCCGGTTTCAGCCGGCCCTGCGGAGAGTGGGCTTTAACGCGCGGAGAGTAGAGGTGACTGCGTCGGATTGCGGGCTAGGCCGGCACGCACTGCAAATCGGCTGCAGGTCGCGGAGCACCTGTCGCACCTTGCTCCCTAGCCTGCTCCGGTGCTTCCTCTGACGCTTGACCTAGGGGGACAGCGAAAACGCTCATCAAATACTGCAATCGCTGCTTCAACTGTTTGTTGTGCATTTTGTTGATCGTTGTGTCCTCTAGCGGCTGCCATTCTGGGTCCTGTTCGGCCAGCGCGTCAGCGAGCATCCAGGGGTACTCGAAAGAGCGCCCGACCAGCGATCCTAGGGCCGAGAGTTGGCGACGGCTCAGCAACTCACTTTCGCGAACCTCGCGGAATCCGGCCCAGTCGACGCGCACCGGCGAGATCCTGGCCAGTTCCGCAATGCGATAGCGCGCCTCGTAGGAAAGCGGGGCCTGCTGTTCCAGCGCGTCCATCATCGCACGCTCGGAGCGGAAGTCTTGCCCCAGCAACGGCTGTGCGGGCGCCGGGTCGATTCCCTGCTCGCCGAGCTTCTCGATCACGGGTTCCGAGACGCGGAAATGCACGATTTGGTAAACCTGCTGATTGAACACATTTTGCAGAAAAAATAGCGAGACGAAGCAGATCCCAGCCGCGAGAATCGGCGTTGCCACCCATCCCATGGAGATGTTGCCAAGCACGCCCCAGCGGATGTTGCGTCCGCCTTGCAGCATACCGATACCGATGACGGCGCCCACCACGGCCTGGGAGCTGGAGACCGGTACCAGCGGCAACGTCGGCAGACCATTGCTGGCGAGCAGATGCTCCAGCCCTACCGATGCGAACAGGAACAGCACCAGCGACTGGGCCACCACGACCACCCAGGAGGCAACCGGGGTAAGCGCCATAATGCCGCCGCCGACCGTCATCATCACGCCCTTGGAAAAGGTGTAGACGCCGACGGCGATGGCGACCGCGCCGAGCAGGAACAACTGCTGCACCGAGGTCACCGTGAACAGGCTGCCGACCGAGAATTCCGTAAACGGCGACGACGGCACGAACACACCCATGACGTTAGCGATGTTGTTGGCGCCGAGGGCGTAGGCGCCGAACGCGCCGGCCAGGATCAGACCCCAGCGGGTATAGGAGTCGATCCTCAGGATGTGCAGCTTGGACATGCCGAGCGCCCATTTGGTGAGCGCATAGATGCTTGCTCCGAACACGGCACCGAGGATCGGCGCCCCGACCCAGGTACCGACGATCTTGGCCAGCGCACCCAGGTCGGTCGCACTGCCGCTGAACAGGTTCCAGCCGATAATGGCGCCAACCACCGCCTGGGACGTCGACACCGGCAGCCCGAGCCGGGTCATCCACAACACCGTGATGGCCGCGGCGAAAGCCGCCATGAAGGCCCCGGCGATGGCATTGATGCTGCCGAGTTCACCCAGAGTATGGGCCGCGCCCGAGCCGCTGATGGTTGCGCCGAGGATGACGAAAATGGAACAGATCAGTGCGGCGGTGCCGAACTTGACCATGCGCGAGCCCACCGCGGTGCCAAACACGTTGGCAGCGTCGTTGGCACCCAGCGACCAGCCCAGAAACAGGCCGCTGGACAGAAAGACAAGGATGCCGAGCTCCATGACCAGCCCCTATGCCGCGCGCTTGATCGTGTAGATCGCCAGCCAGTCAGCCACGTCTTCCGCCTGGTTGGACACGCCCTCCACCTTATCGACGAAATGACGCAAATGCGCCTTCCGCTCCAGGGGCAGATCGCTATTGAAGATCTGGGTCTTCAGGGCCATCGCAAACTGGTCCGCCTCATGCTCATACAGCATGACCTTATGGATGTGATCGCGCACGGCGTTTACATCGCGCAGGAACGAGCGCGCCGCCATCACCACCGCCTCCACCGACAGTGCAACCTGTTCAATGAGTTGTTTCATCAGCGGGTGGAACTCGGAAGGGAATTCGGGATTCTCGATCGAGTACGAATACAGATTCTCTTCGAACCGATTGATCAGAAAGTCCAGGTCCTCCAGCAAGCTCAGCATGTCACCGCGGGATTCCGGGATCAGCGACTTTTCATACAGGGACAGCTCGATACTGCGACGCAGCGTGTCGGCGCGGGTCTCCACCTCATCCACCTGTTTGACCTTTTGCTGAAAGGAGTCATTTGCGCTGCCGCCGTTGTCGAGGTAGTAGACCAACGCCGCGCGATACAGGATACCGCTCTCGGAAAGCAGATCGAGGAACTCGTCAAGCTGGTTCTCGAGAGATTTGCTGCCGCTGAAGAGACCTAAGCCAAATTTAATGCCCACGTGATGCCCCGAAATGATGTGATCGCTGATTGCAAAGAGAGCGATAGCCGGCGCGGCGGGCTATCGGATGCGTATGAAGCAGATGCTCGCGCACCTGTTGGCCGTTAGGCACGACTCGTCTGCACCAAGCGCGTGATCAGAACAACGCCTAATACGAACCAAAAGGCGTGCATCGCTGGTCCATCCAGCAGCACGTCATGGCTGACTACGAGGTAGCCGACGGTGGCGATACTGAGACCGATGCGTCCCAACCAAAGCGACTGCCTGTTCGATATTGACACCTCTATCTTGCTCCTTTCGTTGACGGCGGACTGACTGCACCGTACCGATCCAATTCAGAACGCCGATGCAGAACGAAACGGGCCACAGGGGAGAGCCAGGCCCACCCAAGTTGCAGCAGGACTGATGCCAACGTTAGAGAATCAAGAAAAAAACAGATAAAACAATTTTGTAGAGAACTATCGCCAATGCTGGACGAACGCCTCGGGGGTGCAGCAAAACCCGACAGCGAGCCTGTTGGCTACGGCATTCTCAAAGTTAAATCAAGAGGTTGATACGCTACGTCGGGGATCGTGGGTGCAGCAATTGCTGCACCCCCGCGACCGCAAGGTCGGACCGGATGCTGGGGCGCTGGAGGGATTAGGACTGGCGGCGGTTTTGCAGTCGGCGATTCAGCGACTGACGCGTGATGCCGAGCAGGGTCGCGGCGATGCCCTGGTTATCTTTGGCGCGACGCATGGCCTCATCGACCAGAAAGTCTTCGGTCTCCTTCAGAGACGGGAAACGCCCGGTAATGGTGAGTGGTGGGCCGCCTGGGCTGTCCCGCCGCTGACGATCATCGATAGGCTGACTTCGGCCGCGCTTGATCAGCTCACGGAAGCTGTCCATCGACAGCACCGGCCCACCGCGGTGCAGCGCCATGGCGTTGTAGATCATCGCGCGCAGTTCACGCACATTGCCCGGAAACTCGTAGACGCACATCAGGGTGATCAGCTCGTCCGGCGCGCTCGGGGCCTGGCGTCCAAGCGAGGCGGCGGCCTCATCGATGAAATGCTGCACCAGCAGCGGGATATCGTCCTGACGGTCGCGCAGGGGCGGGATATCGATGGGGTGACTGGACAGGCGGAAATACAGATCTTGACGGAACTTGCCGCGCGCCATGCGCTTATGCAACGCCTGGTTGGTGGCGGCGACCACGCGCGCGTCGCTTCGCAGCAGCAGATCAGAGCCGAGCGGGTAGTAGCTCTGTTCCTGCAGCAGGCGCAGCAGCTTGACCTGCGAGGCCTTGCCGAGGTCGCCGATCTCGTCCAGGAACAAGGTCCCGCCGGCGGCCTGGGCAATTGCCCCGGGCCGGTCGCGGTCGGCGCCGGTAAAGGCGCCGCGGACATGGCCGAACAGGGTATCGGCAAACAGGTTGTCGTCGAGGCCAGCGACGTTGATGCAGACCAGCTGGCCCTCGCAGCCGCTGAGTCGATGCACGGCCTCGGCCAGCAGCTCCTTGCCGGTGCCGGTCTCGCCGGTGATCAGCACCGGCTCGCGGGAGTCAGCGATGGCCTCGATGTACTGGAACACCGATTCCATCCCCCGATTACCGGTGATGATCTTGGCGAAGGCATCCGGATTGCGCAGGCGCCGCGCCATCAGCGAGGCCCGCAGCGTGCCCAGCTGATCGCGCAGCGAGCGCACCTCCAACGCATGCCGCGCCGCAGCGATGAGACGCCCCTCTTCCACCGGCTTGACCAGATAATCGAAGGCCCCGTCGCGCATGCACGCCACAGCGGTCTCCACGTCCTGGGACGCGGTCATGACCACCACCGGCACCTCCGGATGCTGCTGCACCAGCTTCGGCAGCAGCTCCAGGCCGCCGATCCCGGGCATGTACAGGTCGAGCAGGATCATGCCGACCCGGTGCTGCGCCAGATAGGGCAGCAGCTCGCGCCCGTCCTGCAGCGTCACCACCGGATCGATACGGTTGGACCCGAGCAGATAGCTGGTCGCGAACAACAGGTCCTGCTCGTCGTCGACGAGCACGACCGGCAATGATTTGGATGGCAACGCCCTCTCCCCCTTCAAGCTGTCGACAAGCGGTTATTCAGTAATAACCTTCTCGATTCCTTCCATTGGAACCGCGGCGGCTTCCGCGATGGGCAAATAGACGACAACCTCAGTGCCGATACCGGGAATGGAGTCGATCTCGATGCAGCCACCGTGGTTTTGCAGGATGCGCCGAGAGATCGACAGACCCAGCCCGGTACCACCATCGTCGGTACGTGTCGTGAAAAACGGATCAAAGATGCTGGCGAGGTCGTCTTGGTCGATGCCCCTGCCCTGATCCACGATTGCGACCCGCAGCCGCTTGCCATCGGGCGCCACCGAAGCCGTGATCCAGACCCTCGCACTGCGATTCGGCAGCGCCTGCAATGCATTCAACAGCAGATTGACGAAGACCTGCTCCAACTGCTGCGCATTGCCGGTCAACCGCGGCAGACCCTCGGGGATCAGCAGTTCGCAGTCATCGGTATGCTTTTGAATCTCATGCTGGAGAATGGAATACGCGGAATGCAGCACCTTAGCGAGATTCGACCCGGTCAGCGTAATCCCCCGGATCATGCCCTGCCATTCGCTTCAAGATTGGCGACGATGCCCTGGATACGCTGGGTGTTACGCAACAGATCCGTCGAGCATGCGCGGCAGCCCGTCGATCGCCTGCGCGACCGGGACGCCGCCGATCAGGAAATCGCCCCGGGCCGCGTGTTCTCGACGCAGGATCGGCACGATGTCGGCGAAACTGCGCTGCAACAGCGTGGCATTGAACTGGATGGCGTTGTTGGGGTTGTTGATCTCATGGGCGACGCTGGCCGACAGCACACCGAGTGTCGCGAAGCGTGCGCTGCGAATCGCCTGCGCCTCCAACAGGCGACGCTCGGTGACATCGGTGGCGATGACCATGGCGCTGTTGAGCGAACGCTCGCCGCTGCAGCGGCACGATGCGAACCTCCCAATAGCTGGAGTCGGTCTCGGAATACTGGAAGTGTTCCGCCTCACCACGGGCAAGGACCGCTTGCAGCGCATTGCGATACCATTTTCGTAGGCCTTTCGGCAGGAGTTTGCTGGAATTCCGGCCCACGGCACTCTGGTCCGGTGCCTTTGGCCAAGGCCGATTGACCATGATGATCCGGCCACGTTCGTTGACCGTCATGATGATGTCCGGCGACTGGCTGAACAGCACGCGCAGCTGTTGCTCCGAGGCACGCAGTTCCTGCTCTACGCCCAGTCGCGCCTGGGCCTGCTGGCGCAGCGAATACACGAACATCACCGTCAGTAGCGTCACGGCCAGACAGCCGCCGAACACGATCCATGGGCCATCGCGCAGACCCACGGCGCTGCGATAGCGCGGCGTCGGCGCACAGGTGGCGGACCACTGCCGATCCGCCACGGCAAAATGCGCGGTCACATGGCGCGCGTCAGGAACGCTCCACTGCCATTGCACTCCTTGCATCGACAACTCCCGCGACTCGAGACGGCTACTGTAGAAGTTGAGAAATTCCTCCCCCGCAGGCGCCGAGTGATCGCGCAGCACACACTCGACGCCGCGCGGCTCAAGCACGCTCACTGCGCTTTCGGCCAGATCGGAGAGGTCAACGAGACCGACGACGACACCAAGGACCGAATCGGCCCCGGCGGACGTGACGGACGAGACTCCGTCGCCAGCCAATGTGCGCGGTAGCACGGGGGCAACCACAAAGATGCCATAGCGTCCGGTCTCTAGTCCGATTGGAACACGGCGACTGATGACGGTCTGCCCCGTCGCGGTCGCGCGCTCGATCAGGGCGCCGATGGCCGGGTCGATCAGCTGGCCGTTCGGCGACTCGGGCAGCTGGTCAGGCAGCTGGTCAGACGCATCTCCTATCCTGACCCGCGGCACCCATTCCAGACGGCGGATCGCCGGATGCCGCTCAAGCAACAAATCCGCGAACAGGCGAAACTCGCTACGCTCGACATCGGCGTCGACGCGCAAGAGATCGACCACGGACTGCACCGCATCCAGGGTATCCTCTACCCCTTTCTCGAGCGCCCGGTTACGGTCATGCGAGACCCACTCAAACTCCATGCGCTGGTGATCGACCACCTGCAGCCAGACCACCAACGTCACGATGACGGACACGGAAAGCCCAGCGAACAGTAACGCCGAGATCTGAAACGAACCGCCCGCAAGCGACCACAGGCGCAGCGGCCAGGCGAAGCAACGGGCGGCGATTCGAGCCACGTCGCCACGCGCGAGAGGCCCGATCTGGGCACGGCCTGTCAACGGCAATCGCCACCATCGATGTGCCGATGGCGCTTGACCGTGAAACCAACGCCTCATTGTGCGGGGTGGCGCCGCGCCATGGCCGTTAGCAGGAGGCTCGCGGCCTCGCTAGCCCTGTCCATAATGAAGTCGAGAAGTCGCGATAGGAAACATCACGCGTTTTGTAACATAACCGTAACCGGCGAACCAATCTCCGCCCGCACCGATGCAAGCTCGAACCCACAAAGCTCCTAAACAAAACGATCAGTCGCCGCAGACCATCGACCGGCGACTCTCCATCGCGCCGATGCTCGACTGGACCGATCGGCACTATCGGTTCTTTGCGCGCCTGATCACCCGGCACACGCTGCTGTATACAGAGATGGTCACCACCGGTGCGCTGATCCATGGCGATCGCGAGCGCTTCTTGCGCTTCGACCCCGCAGAACACCCGCTCGCGCTGCAACTTGGCGGATCCGATCCAGAGGACATGGCCACCTGTGCGCGCATGGGTGCGGACTGGGGCTACGACGAGATCAACATCAACGTCGGCTGCCCGTCGGACCGGGTTCAGTCCGGGCGCTTCGGCGCCTGCCTGATGGCCGAGCCGGGTCTGGTCGCGGACTGCGTCGCGGCCATGAAGGCGGTCGTCGACGTGCCGGTCACGGTCAAGAGCCGGATCGGCATCGACGACCTGGACAGCTACGACCTGCTGGCCGCCTTCACCGACCGCGTTGCCACGGCCGGCTGCGACGTGCTGATCGTGCACGCCCGAAAGGCCTGGCTGAAGGGCCTGAGCCCGAAAGAAAACCGCGACGTGCCGCCGCTGCGCTACGACGTCGTGGAACGGCTCAAGCGCGACTTCCCGACCCTGCCGATGGTCGTCAATGGCGGCATCACCACGCTGCAACAGGCGAAGGCGCACCTGCAAACCCTGGACGGCGTCATGATCGGCCGCGAGGCGTATCAGAACCCCTGGATGCTGGCCGAAGCAGACGCCCTGATCTTCGGCGACACCAAGCCAACGCCCAGCCCCCGGACCGTGCTCGACGCGATGCTGCCTTACATGGAGCAGCGCTTGTCCGAGGGCGTGCCGCTCAACGCCATCACCCGCCACATGCTCGGCCTGTTCCACGGCCGGCCCGGCGCCAAGGCCTGGCGCCGGCACCTCAGCGAACATGCCCATCGCGCGGATGCCGACATCGGCGTCCTCGTGGAGGCGGCGCGACGCGTCGCTTGAGCTGCAGAGGGATCACAACCAGGGTTGGGCGAGTGCTTTGGTGGTTCGACCAGCTCGTCAACGGCACCGACCCGCGCTTCCGTTCGGCGGACTGAAGTCCGCCTCCCCAGGGCCGGTTGAAACCGAGTTGCCGGTTACGTCAGCGCTCCCTAGGACCGCCGACTTCCAGTCGGCCCGCTGCGGCCAGGCGGTTCGGGGTTACGCGCGACTCCACTGATCTACGGCACGTCCTCAAGGGCGCTAGCGCGCCCTAGCCGACCGGAGGTCGGCGCTCCATGGGTCCGCCGACTTCCAGTCGGCCCGCTGTCGGCTTGGCGGTTCGGGGTTACCGCGGCTCCGACTGATCTAGCGGCACGTCCTCAAGGGCGCTAGCGCGCCCTGGCCGACCGGAGGTCGGCGCTGCCGATGGGATCGCCGACTTCTAGCCAGGCCATGCCTGAGACCGACGAAAGCACGGCGCCATGTTGCTCGACCTGTGGGTGTCTTCAAGTAGGCCCTTCCGGTGGCAATCCCGTCGTCGCCATGAAACTTGCCACATCTGCAAAGAAAAAATGCCCCCAAGCAGGCTAGTTCTCACCGAGATGCAGCAAGGCGTTGGGATAGACGACCTGCACATCGAACACCGGTGTTGCGTCCGCATCAACGGTTACCCAAACACCGGCTACAAATGGCGAGCCCGGCACTTCCAGCCGGCTGAAGCGCTCGATGGGGTTGCCATCGGCATCGGTGAGCGGGTGGTCGAACCTGAAACGGTGTGTGTCGCCGTGAATCAGCAACACGGGTCCTGAGTAGACGGCCAGCAGCCGCCGCAGGTCTTGCTTGACCGGAACGAAGCCCCGCCGCAGCCCCTGCTCCTCGAACAATGGATTGGCGTGAAAGGCCAGCACCAAGGCGTGTGCCTGCATGGCATTGGCTGCTGCTGCCGCCCGTTCGAGCAATGCCCGATTAGCGGCGGCACGGGCCTTGAACTCGGCCATCGCGCCACCGTTCTTGGGTTTGAGGTTGTTGTTGCTTCCAACCACGTGCATGAGCATGAACAGCACGCCGTCATGGCTGAAGTACAGATTCTCGGGATAGGCGGGATCGGGGACGACCGGCCGCAGCGCACCGGTGTGCAGCACGGCCGCATCGGCGAAGACGATCTGCCGCAACACCGCCAAGCGTTCCAAGGGGTCACGAGCGCCGGCGCGGCGCCGATGGCAATCGGTCCATTCGTTGTCGCCCGGCGTGTAGAAGACGGGCGCCGGTTGCTCTCGAAACAGGTCCGCCACACCCTGGATGCGCGCATCACTGCAGGGCTGACTGCCGCCCTTGATGTCGCCGATGTGGATAATGAACGGAGGGCTTTGGGCCGATGCATCCTGAAGCAGGGTGCGCAGATAGACCATCTCGCCATCGGAATAAGGCGCGTCACCGAGGGCGAAAAAACGCACTGGCTGGGCCTGGGCGGCGACCGCCACGAGCAGAAAACCAACAAACACTTGAAGACGAAGCAAAGGCAGCATACGAAGGGAGCGAACCAAGAAATAAAAGCAGACGGCGCAGTCTGCGCGCCCGCTGCCTCTGCCCGCAACAAGCGCTGCAATCTACCCGCTAGCGACTGCCGGAGAAACCGCTTCGGCCGGAGCGGCCAGGATCGTATGGGACGCCACCCCTCTTCCCAGGCACGATGATCACCGCTTCGCTGCCTGGGTAGGACGGACGATAGGGATCGTAACCGCCAGCTGATGGGCCTGGGTATCTCCCGTAGCCGCGGCCGTAGCGCCGCGCAGACCTGCGGTACAGGTCGCGACCGCCGCCCGTATAGGCCGGGCTGTCGCAATCGCCGGTGTGGCCCCAACCGCGGGCGCGCTGTTGCACACATTTGTTCGACCAGTACTGCTCCAGGGCCGGATCGACCGGCACGCCCCGCACTGGCGGCGTACCACGGATGCTGTCCGCGCCGACGCGATGATCGGCGCCGCCGTCGCGACCGATGGTCGGATGCCGGGCGGTATCGCTGCCGGAGCGACGGCGTTCATCCGCTTGCACCGAGGTCAGCATCGACGCCATCACCAGAACCAACAGCACTTTGTTCACAACTAACCCTGTTCCAGCCGATTGCCCAAAGCCGGATGACCCGGTGCCTGATGACCCAGGGCCTGACCATCCGGTTCCTGATCATCCAACGACCCACCGCGTAGGGCCCCGACAAAGCCGCTCCGATCGGCCGGCGCACGGACATGAACCGACAGCACCGGCGTTGCACGACCATCGCGAATGACCGCACGGTTCCAGGGAATCAACGCAGTGCTCAGCACCTCCTGCACGCGAGCGCGCGCGTCGCGATCGACGTCCACCTGCACACAGCAAAGACAGCAGCGGATGCCATAACCGTCGTCCGTCCGGCAGCCGAGTCGATAGCGAGCGCGGGGCACCAGGCCCTCGTCGATGCAATGATCGAGCACCTCCTGTAGCAGGCACCGCGCCGCATCCGCATTGGGCGCACCTGCGTGACGAGAGCCGCTCCAGGCCAAGGCTTGTAACGCCAACGCCGGCTCAGGCTCAAGGCGCAGCGTATGCCGGCGCTCGCTGATCCAGTCTCCGGCGACCAGCGACAGGGCCACCGAGGCAACCTGCTCTGATATGAACCGACGCCCCGCCATGTCGATCACGGCGCGAGGCACGAAGACACCATACAGGCGCATCGTGCGTTCAACCTCTGTATCAGCCAGGGCCTGGCGCGACCTGCCAGCGGCATTGCGTGCCGCCATCTGCAACCAGCGGCGGGCCTCGGCCATCTCATGGGTATCGCGGACGCGGACGCTGCCGTCGGCCTCGAGCAGCCAGCCGTCCGGCCAGAGCGCGACCTGATAGGCCGGCAACGCCGCGATCACGTCCGCCGCCGCTTGCGCATCGGCCAAGCGCCCAAGGCGCCCGCGACGCGGGCCGCGGAAGTGCATCAGGACCCTGCTGGCAAATTGCTTCCGTGCCATCACGGCATTTGCGACTGCATCCGGACTCGGACAAGTTCCAGCAATCGCTTCAATGCAACTTCAGCGGTTGCTTGCCTAGCTCGTCGATGACTGCGGCAACGGACGCGATCTGTTCAGCATCGTCCGCAACCTCGACGAAACGACGCAGGTCCGCGAGCGCCGCGGGCGCATAGCCGAGACGCCGATACAGCAGGCCTCGCTGGCGCAATTCGTCCGGCAGATCCGGCGACAAATTGAGCGCCGCGGTCAGCGCCTCCAGCAGATTGCCCTCGTCACCCCGGGCGCCATAGACCCCGATCAAATTGCGCAACATACGCACCAGGGTTTCGCGCTTACCGGCGGGCCGCAGCAGCGATGGATAGGAGCGGATAGTGAGCGCGCCCTCACCGTAAACGTCGGCGAGACGGCGATCGAGCTCCTCTTCCGGCAGCGCGACACCGCCCGCGTAGACATCGAGCATCAATGCCGTCGCGCCACGCCCGACCCGCACCAAAAAATGCGCCGGAAAACTGACCCCATAGGCCGGCATGCCCAGGCGTCGCGGCCAGTTCGCAGTACACCACGGACAGCGAGATCGGAATGCCAAGCCGGCGCTCGAGCACCTGATCGAGAAAGCTGTTGCGCGGGTCGTAGAAGTCGTCCTGATTGCCGGCAAAACCGAGTTCGTCGAACAGGAACTCGTTCAGCGCCGCCACCTGCCGCAGCAAATCGGCGTCTTCGGGCATGCGGGCGCGGGCTGCGGCGGCGAGTAGGTCGAACTGGGCCAGGCCCGCCGCGGGCTCGGCATCGTGCTGGAACAGACTGCTGATGGTGAGCGCCGCGGCGCACAGATCGATGCTGTCGTCGGGTTGATCGGCAAGCGCCGCGAGCTGTTGCTGGGCTATGGTCATGCGTGGGCTCCGATCGCGTGCATGAAAACGGGCGATGCGCTCGGGCGCGGAGGCGACTCGCGACCGGCGCTCGGTCTCGAAGCGCTTATAATGCGGCGCATTGCAGTCCAACGGAACCCCGACCCATGCCATCTAACCCCGCCAAAGGCGCCGCCTTCATGCTGCAAGGCGTCCGCCTCATCACCCGCCCCGGCCTCAAGCGGTTCGTGCTGATCCCGCTGTTGGTCAACATCGTCGTCTTCTCCGGCGCCATCTGGTACGGCGCCGAACAGTTCGACGCGCTGATGATACGCATGCAGTCGGCGGTGCCGGACTGGCTGGGCTGGCTGGAGTGGCTGCTTTGGCCCCTGTTCATCCTGGCCCTGCTGATCATCGTGTTTTATGGATTCACGCTCATCGCGAACCTGATCGCCTCGCCGTTCAACGGCCTGCTGGCGGAGAAGACCGAGGCGTTGCTGACCGGGCGCTCGCTGGCCGACAACAACGACATGAAAAAGCTGCTGCGCGAGCTGCCCATGACGCTGCTCGACGAGACCCGCAAGCTGCTCTACGCCATCGTCTGGAGCATTCCGTTCTTGATCCTGGCCTTTATCGTGCCCGTGGTCGGCCCGCTGATCTGGTTTCTGTTCACCGCCTGGATGCTCGCGGTGCAGTACAGCGACTTTCCGATGGGCAACCACGGGCTCAAATTTCGTGATATGCGCGCCACGCTGCGTCGGCGCCGCTTCCTCAGCATCGGCTTCGGCGCCGCCGCGGCCGGCCTGACCATGATCCCAGTGGTCAATTTCATCGCCATGCCGGCCGCGGTCGCTGGCGCCACCGCGATGTGGGTGCGTGAATTGCGTTCAGCGGATTAATACGTTCGGTCCTTGTCCCCTGCGCATCCTCAAGGGCGCTCACGCGCCCTAGCCGACCAGAGGTCGGCGCTCCGGGGACCGCCGACTTCCAGTCGGCCCGCCGCCGCCAGGCGGCTTGGGTTTGGCGCGGTTCCGCTGCTCTACGCACGTCCTCAAGGGCGCTAGCGCGCCCTAGCCGACCGGAGGTCGGTGCTCCATGGGACCGCCGACTTCCAGTCGGCCCGCCGCCGCCAGGCGGCTTGGGTTTGGCGCGGTTCCGCTGGTCCACGCACGTCCTCAAGGGCGCTAGCGCGCCCTGGCCGACCGGAGGTCGGCGCTCCCGGGACCGCCGACTTCCAGTCGGCCCGCCGCCGCCAGGCGGCTCGAGACCCGCCACAACCCCGCCAATCGGTCGACCATCATCACGTGCTTCGGGCTGGCGAGAGCAGCAAACCTGAACCATACTCCCAAGCCATGGACGCACCACCTGAACCTCCCCGAGGCTGGTACTCCCGCGGCTACCTGCCGCATCTGGACACCCCCGGCCTGATCCAATCGGTCGGGATTCGACTGGCCGATTCCCTGCCGCGCGATGTTCTGGATCAGCTTTACGCCGAGACTCGCATGACGAGTTTGAACGTGTGCGACGAATCGAGCGCCTGCTCGATGCCGGCCGCGGCGCCTGCTGGCTCTCCCGCCCGGAGATTGCTCGCCAGGTCGAGCGTGCCATGCTCCACTTCGACGGAACCCGCTATCGGCTGCTGGCCTGGACGGTGATGCCGAACCACGTGCACTTTGTGCTGGAGACTCGCGCCGAGCATCCCTTGTTTCGGGTGATACAGGGTCTCAAGAGCTATACCGCGCTCCGCGCAAACCGCACGCTTGGCCGGACCGGCAGTTTCTGGGCACGGGACTATTTCGATCGCTACGTCCGCGACGACCTTCACCTGGCAGCGATGATTCGCTACATCGACAACAACCCAGTGAAGGCGGGACTCGTGTCCCGGCCCGAGGACTGGCCCTTCGGGAGCGCCCACCGGCGCGACCACGGAAGCCCTGGCGAGAAGTTGCCCGGTTGCCGCTGAGCGGTTTGGGCTTGGTGAAGTTCCGCTGGTCTACGCGTGTCCTCAAGGGCGCTCGCGCGCCCTGGCCGACCGGAGATCGGCGGTCCCGGGACCGCCGACTTCTAGTCGGCCCGTCGCCGCCAGGCGGCTTGGGTTTGGCGCGGTTCCGCTGGTCTACGCACGTCCTCAAGGGCGCTAGCGCGCCCTAGCCGACCGGAGGTCGGCGCTCCGGGGACCGCCGACTTCCAGTCGGCCCGCCGCCGCCAGGCGGCTTGGGTTTGGCGCGGCTCCGCTGGTCTACGCCGTCCTCAAGGGCGCTAACGCGCCCTAGCCGACCGGAGGTCGGCGCTCCTGGGACCGCCGACTTCCAGTCGGCCCGGTGTCAGCTGGGCGGGCTAGCCGTTCTTGCGCAGCACGTCGATGCGATGGGGCTTGAGGAAATGCGCACCGGTCGGCGTCATGTGCGCCTCAAACGCGGCGCGGATCTGCTCGCGGCGCTGCGCGTCGACATCGAGCTCGGTATGGGTCACCTCCAGAAAACGCGCCGCGAAGGCGTCCCAGGTCGCGTAACTCCCCGGCACCTGGATGAAGACCTCGGCCTCGCTGTCGAACGCACCCGTGTCGACGGCTCGGCACAGCGCGTCGAAGGCGGCCTGGCGGACCCGCTGCTCGTCGTGGATCAGCGACATCACGGCGTTGAAGTCGCCCCAGTAGACGGGCTCGGAGAACAGCGCCTTGCCGCCGGGCTTGAGTACGCGATGGATCTCGGCAAGGGCCTGATCCATCATCGACTCCGGCACGTGATGCAAGGACTTGAACATGAACACGGCGTCGAAGCTCGCGTCCGGCGCGTCGATGGCCTCGGCGCCGCCGAGCACGAAGCGCACCTGCGGCAGATCGTCGATGGCGAGGTTCTTGTCGTGCTGGATGCGGTCTACTTCGGCGGCGATGACCTCGGCAGCGCCGAGGCGTTCGACCAGCCCGCGGGTGGTCCAGGCGTCGCCACAGCCGAGTTCGAGCACACGGGCGCCGCGGATGTCGACGAGTTCGGCGACGATGTCGGTTTCAGTCGCGGTTCGGTAGTTGTCGGGGGCGTTCAGCTGCATGGCTCTGGATCTGGATTCGGTCGGTCATAAAGAGGTGTTTGGGACCGAAACAGCGTGCAACCAATCCGCCTGGCGATGCAAGTCTCAGAGGCCAGTTTCGACCTCGGGACTCAGAAGGCTGCAGAGGGAGTGGAGCAGCCGAATCCCCAATTCCTGCACCATCCAAACGCAATTTGCCGCTGACCGAACCAGACTCGACCGCTATAATCGGGTCCAGCCAAACACCTGTTTGATTCGTGACAGGGGCCTGACAACCGCCGCTCCTGAGCACGACACCCCCTTCCCGCCACCGGAAACCCCCGCCAGCTCATGTTCCTGCGCATCCTGCTCGTCCTGTTGTTCCTCGCCGCCATGATCGGCGGCCTCGCCTTCATGAAGTTCCAGCAGATTCAGGGCGAGATCGCGATGTTCTCGCAACCGATGCCGCCGTCGACGGTGTCGGCGGTCAGGGTCGAGGCCATGTCCTGGCAACCACGACTCAACGCCATCGGCAACGTGCAGGCGGTACAGGGCGTGCTGGTCAACAATCAGGTGGCGGGCCAGGTGGAGCGCATCCTGTTCGAGTCCGGCGACATGGTGCGCGCCGGGCAGGCGCTGGTGCAGCTCGACACCGAGGTGGACGAGGCCGATCTGGCCGGTCTGGTAGCCTCGCTGGACCTGGCCGAGACCCAGCTCAAGCGCAACCAGAAGCTGCTGAAGGACCGCGCCGTGTCCCAGGGCGACTTCGACGAGATCAGCGCCCAGGTGTCCCAGGCCAAGGCGCAGGTGCAGTCCAAACAGGCGCTGATCGAGAAGAAGACCATCCGCGCGCCGTTCGACGGTCAACTCGGCATCCGCCGCGTCAATCTGGGCCAGTTCCTGGCCGCGGGCTCCGCCATCGCCGAGCTGGAGGCGCTGGACCCGGTGTATGTCGACTACGCGCTGCCTGAGCGCCACCTGGCCAAGCTCAGCGTCGATCAGCCGGTGCAGATCACCGTGTCGGCCTATCCGGACCGGGTCTTCGACGGTCGTATCACGGCCGTCAGCCCGGCGGTGGACCGCGAGACCCGCAACGTGCAGATCCGCGCCCTGTTCGAGAATCCGGACCGCCTGCTGCGCCCCGGCATGTTCGCCAAGGTCGAGACCCTGCTGCCGCAGAAGGACAAGGTGCTGACGCTGCCGCGCCAGGCGGTCACCTTCAACACCTACGGCGACTCGGTGTTCGTCATCGAGGAGCAGGCCCCTGAAGCAGCCGGCGATCAGGCCGAAGCCGGCGACAAGGCCGAGGCCGGCGCGGCACCGAAGCTGGTGGTCCAGCGCCGCCAGATCGACACCGGCGACGTGCGCGGCGATCAGGTGGAGGTGCTCGACGGACTCAGCGTGGGCGAGCGCGTGGTCTCCGCCGGCCAGGTGAAGCTGCGCAACGGCGTCGAGGTGGCCATCGTCGACGACGCGGCAACAGGCACCGAAGGCGGCCCGGGCGCCAGACGCCGGCTCTGGGCGCAGACAGGCCAGGCTCGCGACAGCCGACGCCGAGCAAGGCCAACCGAAATGAAGTTCACCGACATCTTCATCCACCGGCCGGTCCTCGCCAGCGTCGTCAGCCTGTTGATCTTCGTGCTCGGCCTGCGCGCCTTCGGCGAGATGGAGGTGCGCCAGTACCCCGAGACCCAGAACACCGTGGTCACCATCACCACGGCCTATCCGGGCGCCAGCAGCGAACTGGTCAAGGGCTTCATCACGACGCCGCTGCAACAGGCGGTCGCGGAGGCCAACGGCATCGACTATCTGACCGCCACCAGCAGCCAGGGCGTGTCGGTGATCGAGGCCAACATGCGCCTGAACTACGACCCCAACGCGGCGGTCGCGGAGATCCAGGCCAAGGTCGCGAGCCAGCTCAACGTGCTGCCGGAGGCGGCACAGAACCCGGTCATCGACTCCACCACCGGCGACTCCACGGCGCTGATGTACCTGGCCTTCTACAGCCGCGACATGGAACTGCCGCAGATCACCGACTACCTGATCCGCGTCATTCAGCCGCAGATCCAGGCCCTCGACGGCGTCGCCAAGGCGGAGCTGATCGGCAACCAGACCTTCGCCATGCGCGTCTGGCTGGACCCGGACCGGATGGCATCGCTCGGCGTGTCCGGCGACGATGTCTCGCAGGCGCTGGAAGACAACAACTACCTGGCCGGCATCGGTCAGTTGCGCGGCGATCAGGTCCAGATGGACCTCACCATCACCACCGATGTCAGCGAGGTGGAGGATTTTCTCAACCTGGTGGTGCGCACCGAAGACGGCGCGCTGATCCGCCTCGACGACATCGCCGACGTGCAGCTCGGCGCCGCCGACTACGACTCGGCGACGCTGTACAAGGGCATCCCGGCCATCTTCATCGGCATCGAGCAGGCACCGGGCTCGAACCCGCTGGACGTGGCCGCCCGCGTGCACGCGCTGCTGCCGGACCTGGAAGCACAGTTCCCGGAGGGACTGGAGGCGCACATCCCCTACGACGCCAGCGAGTTCATCTCGGAGTCCATCGACGAGGTGTTCAAGACCCTGGCCGAGGCGGTGCTGATCGTGCTGCTGGTGATCTTCCTGTCGCTCGGCTCGCTGCGCGCGGCCATCGTGCCGTCGGTGGCGGTGCCGCTGTCCATCGTCGGTGCCGGCTTCCTGATGCTGCTGATGGGCTTCTCGATCAACCTGCTGACGCTGCTGGCCATGGTGCTGGCCATCGGCCTGGTGGTGGACGACGCCATCGTCGTGGTCGAGAACGTGCACCGGCACCTGGAGATGGGCAAGGACGGCAAGACCGCGGCCATCGACGCCGCCCGCGAGCTGGGCCTGCCGATCATCGCCATGACCACGACGCTGGTGGCGGTCTATGCCCCCATCGGTTTCATGGGCGGCCTGGTCGGCTCGCTGTTCGTCGAGTTCGCGTTCACGCTGGCCGGCGCGGTGCTGATCTCCGGCATCGTCGCGCTGACGCTGTCGCCGATGATCTCGGCGCGCGTGCTGCGCTCCAGCAAGCAGCAAAGCCGCTTCGAGCACGCGGTCGAGCGCTTCTTCCAGTGGCTGGCGCGGGTCTACGGCCGCGCGCTGCACGGCTGGCTCAAGTACCCGAGCGCCACGGTGCTGGTGGCGCTGGTCATCATCGGCAGCATCTACGTCATGTACGACATGACCAAGAAGGAACTCGCCCCCACCGAAGACCAGAGCATCCTGTTCTTCCTGGCCACGGCGCCGCAGACCGCGACCATCGACTACGACATCCACTATGTGAAGCAGGTCCAGCAGGTCTTCGAGCAGATCCCGGAGTACAAGGAGAGCTTCATCCTGGCCGGCTTCGGCGGCGATCACCAGCTCCACCTTCGGCGGCTTCAAGATGGCCCAGCCGTCGCAGCGGGAGCGCTCGCAGTCAGACATCCAACCGCAGCTGCAGGGCGCGCTGGGACAGGTGCCAGGCTTCGAGACCGTGATCTTCCCGCGGCCGAGCCTGCCGACGCCGGGCAACGGCATCCCGGTGGAGTTCGTCATCGTCTCCGACATGGAGGTCGAGGAGCTGAACGGCCTCGCCGATCAGTTGCTGGGCCAGGCCATGGGCAGCGGCAAGTTCATCTTCCTGTCCAAGGACATCAAGTACACCCGCCCGCGCACCACCATCGAGGTCGACCGCGACCTCGCCGGCGATCTCGGCATCAGCATGCAGGACCTCGGCCGCAGCCTGGCGGTCATGCTGAACGAGGACCGCGTCAACTGGTTCAGCCTCGGCGGGCGCA
>CAVOGV010000014.1:0-38442 GCA_963695445.1 uncultured Gammaproteobacteria bacterium
CGTTCAGAGTAGGGATTGCGGATGCATCCATCTCATGCCTCCGGTGCGGTCTCGGTCTCGGTCTGGGCGCAGGCAGCCACGATTTCCGCCGGGCGTACGGGCAGCGGGCCAGGCCGGGCGAACGAGCGAGCGTCCGCCGGCAGCGCACGTTCTGAATGTAGGTAACGAAACAGCTGGGCGCTATGGTTTTGCTCGACCACGAGCACGTCGGTAGCACCAATGGCGGCGATCAGCGCCTCGCGGCGCAGCGGTGCGAGCAGGCGCAGCACCACCACCCGCACCGGGCGTGCCTGCGCACGCAGCCGGGCCGCGGCCTCGGTCACGGCGCCGCGGCTTGAGCCCCAGGTCAGCAGGCATAGGTCGCCGTCGCCGTCGATCTCGGCCCAGGCGTCGCCGTAATCGAAGCACTCAAGCTTGCGGCGGCGCTTGTCCAGCTGTGCGTGATGGTCCGCGGCACGGCTTGATGGGGTGCCGTGGCTGTTGTGCTCTAATCCGTCCGCGGTGTAGGTGCAGTCGGGCTGTCCTGGCACGGCCATCGGCGAAACGCCATCCGCGGACGGCGCGTAGCGGTGATAAGCGCCGTTGGGCGTTGCCGTGGTGCGCTGGGCGCCTTCGCGGGTGATGGCCGCGGGCGGGTCGATGATGGCCCGCGACTGCGCCAGGGACTGGTCCGATAGCACGATGGCGGCGGTCTGAAGCTGCTCGGCAAGCCGCGTCGCCCAGTCGACGGTGAACGCGCAGTCGCCGATACCCAGCGCGGCCAGCACCAGGTGCGGAGCGTCGCCATGCAGTCCGTAGAGCGCGATCTCCAGGTCCGCTTGCTCGGACTTGGTGGGGATGCCGGTGCTCGGGCCGCCGCGCATCACATTGGCCACCACTACCGGCGTCTCGCTTGCGACGGCCAGGCCAATGCCCTCCATCATCAGGCTCAGCCCGGGCCCGGAGGTGGCCGTCAGTGATGGGACACCGCCGAAGGAACTGCCGATGATCATGTTGATGGAGGCCAGTTCGTCCTCGGCCTGCAACAGCGCGCCGCCGACCTGCTCCAGCCTTGGTGCGAGCCATTCCAGCATCTCGCTGGCGGGCGTGATGGGATAGGCAGCCACGAAGCGCACGCCAGCCCGCAGAGCGCCGAGTCCGGCCGCCTCGTTACCGTTGATGCTCCAGCGTCGCGGCTTATCCGGGTTGGTCTGCTTGACCTGCTTGGCCGGCGCATCGGCGATGGGCCTGACTTCCGGCGACGCGGCATAACCGGCGGCGATGCAGGCCTGTGCCGCGGTCACGACTGGCTCGCCCTTGCGCGCTAGCGCCCGCGCCGCGCCGGCCAGCAGTGCCGCCAGCGGTAAGCCGACCTGGGCACCCGCGGCACCGACCGCAACCATGTTGGCGCGTCCGTCTGGGCGCTGCTTGGCGCTTGCCTGAAAGCTGATTGGGCGCAATTCGGCGCCGCAGTTCGCAACTGCCGGCGGTATCTCGCCGGCGGCGGGATCGGCCAAGATCAGGCTGGCGGCGTCCAGCGGTATCTCGTCGCTGAAGCGGTGGTGGTTTCCCCAGTCGAGGACGGCGAGCAGGTCGAAGCGATCACCGAGGCAATGGATGGGCTCTGGCCCGAAGCGCAGCAATGCAGCGGATTCGCCGCCGCGGATCTGGGGTCCGGCGGAGCGGCTCAGCAGTCCGTAGAAACCGGCGTGAGCAATTGCATCGAGCAGGATCAGTCCGGCGGTCACGGCACCGCTGCCACCGGAGCCGGTGATGGCGAGCGCCACCGGCCCGGTGGTTGCGGAGCTGGTGCTCGCGGAAAGGGACTGGTCCGTCATCGGCGTTTTCGCCATTTGCCATCTTCCGTCTGCGGTCACATTGCGGGCCGTCGCGATTGGCCCCTTGTTCTTGCTTAGGCGCGAAGATCGGGGCCGAGAAACGGCTTCAGTCGCTGTAGCATCGCGCTGTGCACCTTGAGCCCGCCAGCGACCACATTGCAGGTGTCGAAGAAATCGTCACCGCCGGCGAGGTCGGTGACCGTACCGCCGGCCTCCGCGACCAGCAGGGCGCCGGCGGCGAAGTCCCAGGGCGACAGGTTCAGTTCCCAGAAGCCGTCGAGCCGACCCGCGGCAACGTAGGCGAAGTCCAGCGCCGCCGAACCGGGGCGACGGATACCGGCGGTTTCCTCCATCATCGCCCGCAGCATGCCCATGTAGGTCTCTAGATGCGCCTGCTCGCGAAACGGGATGCCGGTGCCGATCAGGGCACCTTCAAGCCCGATGCGGCTGGTGACGCGGAGCTTGCGGTCGTTCAGCTTGGCGCCGCCGCCACGCTCGGCGGTAAACAGTTCCTCGTGCAGCGGATCGTAGACCACCGCCACCTGCATGCGGCCATGTTCGCGCAGGCCGATGGAGATGGACCACTGCGGGAAGCCGTGCAGGTAGTTGGTGGTGCCGTCTAGTGGATCGATGACCCACTCGAACTCGTTACCGCCGTGAGCGCCACTTTCCTCGGCAAGGATTGCGTGACTGGGGAATTTGCCGCGCAGTTCCTGGATAATCGCAATCTCGGCGGCCCGGTCCACGTCGCTGACGAAATCGTTGCGGCTCTTGGTGCTGACCTTGACCGTGTCGATACGGTCGAAATAGCGCATGGTGACCCGTCCGGCGGCGCGCGCGGCGCGAACGGCAATGTTGAGCATCGGATTCATCCGCCCACAATAGCCCAAGCGCGCCCCGCGTTAAAGATCGACAATGCACTTAGCCGATTTCCGGCAATCGCCTTACTTGACGACAAAGCGAGCGGATGATGACCCCAGACGAAGACAGCCCTCTGCCCGAGACCGATGCCCGCCTGGGGCGCATCCGCTTCGTGCTGACCGAGACCAGCCTGAGCGGCAACATCGGCGCCGTCGCGCGGGCCATGAAAAACATGGGCCTGTCGCGCATGGAGCTGGTGCGTCCGCGCCGGTTTCCCGATGCGGACGCCGTTGCGCGCGCCTCCGGTGCCGACGATCTGCTGTCCGCCGCGGGCGTGCACGACGACCTCGCCTCGGCGCTGGCCGGCTGCCGGCTGGTGGTCGGTTCCAGCGCCAGGCTGCGCAGTGTGCAGTGGCCCCAGCTGGACCCGCAACAGTGCGCGCGCACGTTGCTCGATGAGGCCGCTCAGGGCGATGTGGCCCTGGTCTTTGGCCGGGAGAGCTCAGGGCTCACCAACGACGAACTCGGCACCTGTCATTACTTGGCGCACATTCCGTCCGACCCTGCGTTCAGTTCCCTGAACATCGCCGCCGCGGCGCAGGTGTTCGCCTACGAGATCCGACGGACCGCGTTAGAGCGGGGTGCGTCTCCGAGCTCGACGCAGAATGGGCAACACGATTCGTTGGAACTTTTGGACCTGGCGACCGCCGACGAGATGGAGGGCTTCTACGGGCATCTGGCGCAGACGCTGACCAGCATCGGCTTCGCCGATCCGGAGCAGTCGTCGAAGCTCCAGCGCCGTCTGCGCCGCCTCTTCAACCGGGCGCGACCGGATCGGACCGAAATCAATATTCTGCGCGGCATGTTGTCCGCCGCGCAGGGGCGCAAACACCCGGACCGCTTTCGCCGCTGAGCGTCGAGACCGCGGGAGGCGCGGCCTCGGCGCCGCGGGTCTCCGCTGTGCAGGCGGCGCATTGAGTTCGCGCGATGCCTCGGCGCCGCCGACGCGGTAGACTCATCAAACCGCCGCAGTACCGCGGTACGAGGGAGCAGCATGTTCGAACGTCTACGCGAAGATATCAGCAGCGTTTTCGATCGCGATCCGGCCGCACGCAACGCCTTCGAGATCGTCACCACCTACCCGGGGCTGCACGCGGTGGTGATGCATCGTTTCGCGCACAGGTTGTGGCGGCGGGGTTACAAGTGGCCGGCGCGCGTGCTCTCCAACGTCGCGCGCCTGTTCACCGGTATCGAGATCCATCCCGGCGCCGAGATTGGTCGGCGTTTCTTCATCGATCACGGCATGGGCGTGGTCATCGGCGAGACTGCCGTGATCGGCGACGACTGCACCCTGTATCATGGTGTGACCCTGGGCGGCACCAGCTGGCAAAAGGGTAAGCGCCATCCGACACTTGGTCGGGACGTGGTTGTTGGCGCCGGCGCCAAGGTGCTCGGACCCATCGATATCGGCGACGGTGCGCGTATCGGCTCAAACGCTGTCGTGGTCAAGTCGGTGCCGCCGGGCGGCACCGTCGTTGGCGTGCCGGGTCGCGTCATCGAGCACAGCGCCGACGCGACCACTCAGCGGCGTATCGACACGGCCAAACGCATTGGCTTCGACGCCTATGGCGCCGTGCGCGATGCCCCCGACCCGGTGGCCAACGCCATCAACCGCATGCTCGACCATATCCACGTCATGGATCGGCGCATGGAGGCCATGTCCCGCGCCTTGGAGGAGCACGGAATCACGCGGCATTTCGAGCACCTAGACGATCTGGAGGGCTGTGGCATCGATCCGGTGACGCCGGATGCCGGTGAGGCGGCAATCGGCGCAGCCGGAGCGCGCCTAAGCAGTGACCGCCGGCGCTGTCGCCCGCCGATTAGCCACAAAAAATTGATGGTCTAACTCAGGTATCGTACGATTCGGGATTATTACGTGACGCGCTCGGAGGCTCTCATGAGACTGACCACCAAAGGCCGTTATGCCGTGACCGCGGTTTTGGACCTGGCGATACACCAGGGCCAAGGCCCGATCTCGCTGGCCGACATCGCCGATCGGCAGGGCATCTCGCTGTCGTATCTCGAACAGCTGTTTTCCAAACTGCGCAGACGGGCGCTCGTGTCCAGCGTGCGCGGTCCGGGCGGCGGCTACCATCTGGCGCGCGACGCCTCCGCGATCTATGTCGCCGAGGTCATCACCGCCGTCGACGAGCATATCGATACCACCCGGTGCGGCGGCAACGGTAACTGTAAGGATTCCGGTCCCTGCCTGACGCATGACCTGTGGATGGATCTCAGCGACCGCATCTACGGGTATTTGAACAACATCAGCCTGCAGGATCTGGTCGAGCGGCGTCCGGATCTGAACGTCGCGGGTGGCTCCCGCACGGGCGCGCACGCGCGCATCCGAGCTGCGGGTCGAGCCATTGGGCGTGCGCTCCGCGGCAGGGGCCGGCTCCTGACTCGGCGCCGACGACGCCGCTCCCTGTCGCGGGCGCCAAGGACGGGAGCAGAGAGCGGAGTCGGACGCGGGCGTCAGCACTGCTCCCAGGGCAGACCATGGTACGCGCCAGCCGCCCGATGTGCTGCGGTGATGGTCGTCGTCGAGTTCGCCCTCGAAGCCCTCGTCCACGTGGTAGACGCTACGGAAGCCCGCCTTGAGCAGTTCCTTGCCCGCCTCCAGCGAGCGTTTGCCGCTGCGACAAATCAGCACGACCGGAGCGCAGGGCCCCTCCGGCGAGCAAACGGCGCCGCCGAGCAGCAGCTTGCGTATCTCCGTGACGAAGTCCGGATTTACGATCCAATCCGGCTCGTCGATCCAGGGCACATGCACTGCGCCCTTGGGATGGCCGACGAACAGAAACTCCATGGTCGAGCGAATATCGACCAGGACCGCCTGGGGATTGTCTTCGGTCAGCTGCAGTGCCTGTTGCGGTGTCAGGCCTTTCGGAAGTTGTTCGGTCACTTGGTGGTACCTTGCGTGCTTATTGGTGTGGGTCCGCGGGCATTGCCACGCCCGCGGGCCGCTAGTCTAGCAGCCGAGTCGGTGAGTGGCAGAATTCCGAGCCGGGCGAAATATGACCGAGAATCAGCGTGAGGCCGCAGTGAGTGCCCCAGTTTGTGATCCAGTGAAGGCGTCGGTGAAGGCACCAGAGAAGGCCCAGACCACGGAGAAGCGCCACGGCCAGACCAAGGCCAGGCAGGAGCGCCTCATCCGCGGGCTGCTGCGTCTATTGTCGCGGCTGCCTCTGGGCGTGCTCCATGCAATCGGGGGCTTGGTCGGGTGGCTGGTCATCCTGTTCCCGAACCGGCAGCGGCGCAACGCGCTGATCAACATCGCCCTGTGTTTCCCGCACCTGAGCACGCGGCAGAAGATTCGTCTCCGCAACCGCTGCCTGCGTGAGTTCGGCAAGACCTATCTTGAGATCGGCGCGCATCTGGCTGCGACCTGCCGAAGAGGGGCTCGGCCTGATCCGCGACGTGCGCGGTGCGCCGTTGCTCGAGCGCGCGGACGGTCGCGGCTTGATCGTGCTCTCGCCCCACATCGGTGCCTGGGAACTCGCTGGGATGTATCTGGTTGCCCAAGGGCCGACGACGATTTTCTACAAGCCGCAGAAGTACCTCGACGAACTCATCGTCTCGGCACGCCAGCGCGGCGGCGCCACGCTGGCCCCGATCACCGCGCGCGGCATTCGTGCGTTGGTGCAGGGGCTCAGCAATGGCGAGTACGCGGGTATCTTGCCGGATCAGGAGCCACGCGCGAACAAGGGCGCGGCCTTCGCCCCGCTGTTCGGCATCCCGGCCTGGACCATGGTGCTGGTCAATCGCCTGGCGAGAAAGAGCGGGGCGCGGGTCATTTTCATGTTCGCCGAACGGCTGCCGCGCTCCGCGGGCTTTCGTATCCACTGCTTACCCGCACCCGATGGCATCGACAGCGACGACGACGGCATCGCCGCGGCAGCGCTGAATCGCGGCATCGAGCAATGTATCGCGGTCTGTCCGGAGCAGTATCTCTGGCCCTACCGACGTTTCCGCCGACGCCCCGACGACGCGCCCGGCATCTATCGCGGCGGACTACGCGATTACGATGCCATCGAGACCGCCGCGCGGCTGCGCCGACCGGTTTCGCATTGACTGTTATCGCGGCCGGCGCATCGCACGAGGTCCTTCCATGTCAGAACTCACCCACTTCAACCAATCCGGCGACGCGCACATGGTCGATGTCGGTGGCAAAGAGGTCACGCATCGGCGTGCCGTCGCGGAAGGCCTGATTCACATGCAGCCGCAAACGCTGGCGATGATCGACGGCGGCACCCACGCCAAGGGCGACGTGCTCGGTATCGCTCGCATTGCCGCGATCATGGGCGCCAAGCGCACCGCGGACCTGGTGCCGCTGTGCCATCCGCTGGCATTGACGCGGGTCGATGTGGAACTGAACACGGACGCATCGGCATCGGCGGTGCATTGCGTCGCCACCGTCGAGACGCGCGGTCAAACTGGCGTCGAGATGGAGGCACTGTGCGCGGTGCAGGTGGCGCTACTGACCATCTACGATATGTGCAAGGCCGTGGACCGCGGCATGCAGATCGATGCCGTCAGGCTGGTGGAAAAGATGGGCGGGCGATCAGGCCATTGGCAGCGCGAAGAAATCGGTTAACCCTTTGGGCTACGCCCGCGCCTGGCCGGCCATACGATCAAGGCCCCCAACGAAACCAACTTACGTTGCGAAGCCAAGAGCCAAATGACCTGGTTTGAAGCGTTGACGGGGTTCGCCGAGTCGACACCGGAGCAAGCGCGCCAAAAGCTGCGAGTCGACGGTGAAACCTTGACCTCACTCGTTAACGGCAGAGCCATGGCGTGCGGTCGTCTGGAGACGCCGTCTTTGGCGGAGCTGCGGCAACGAGTTGGTACGAACGGTCCAGACGGCAGCAAGCTGTCGGTGCGGGAAGTGGTCGCGGACGTCCAGGCATTCCACGCCGATGCCAGCAACGCCGGCGCCCTGTTCCAGGTGGCGTCCCAGTTCAACCTGCTGGAAATGGTGTCCCCGCGGGTCACACCGGAGCAGGGCGTCGGCATCTATGAAGGCGATCATACCCAGGGCCCAGCCTGCGCGGTTGCGGCTGGCGCAGGCACCATCTATCGCAACTATTTTGCGCCCGTCGACGGGCAGGTCGGCCAGTCGGAGGCGCATCAGATCGACTGTCTCGCCGACATCGGGCGCGCATTGGGCAACGCCGACGGCGATCGATGGCAGATGCAAAACGGCTATGCCCTCGCCTCTTACGCTGGCTTGATCGCAATCTCCGAGCGCCTGCGCGCGGCCAACGACGAGGAGCGCGACGCCCTACGCGCGCGGCTGCGGATCGGCATCCAGTGGCAAACCCAGGTCACCCGCCCAGGCTGCGAGCATCGGGTCTCTCAGGCGTATTGCTCAGCGCTACCGGTCGCTAACTCCCGGTATGCTCCGGAACTCTGGGAGCCCTTCGCTCGCTTGGTGCTAGAAGCCGCCTACGAAGCCACCCTCTGCGCCGCGGTATTGAATGCACGGCAAGCCGGCAACAACCGCCTCTACCTGACGTTGCTCGGCGGCGGCGCCTTCGGCAACCAGCCCGACTGGATCGCGGACGGCCTGCAACGCGCGCTCCAGCGCTATCATGACCGGGGCATCGATGTCGCCATCGTCAGCCATGGCGAATCGAACGCGCTTGTTCGGCAGATCGTCGGCGTCTCCCCCTAGCCAGGGAAACGTTCTAATAAAACGGGCGATAGCACTGATGCAGGGCGATCGACCCTGAGACCAATGTGTTTATCCATTGCGTCGAAATCACGATCGGCATGGAGAGGCTCGAGCGCGTCGCACTCGATGGTGGCTGCGCCGTTGAAGCAGTCGATCCAGACCGATGAGTCGACCAGGATCATCAGGCGGTGGACTTCATCGTCGACGACGAGGATATGCTGGAGGTAGCCCGCTGGCTGGTGGCGAATACGCCCTTCGACCGGCTGTATTTCTACGGCGCGGATCGGCCGATTCATGTGAGCTATGGGCCGGAGCACAGGCGCCAGGTGGTGCGGATGGTGACGGGCAAGGATGGCCGGTTGCTGCCGCGGGTTGTGTCTGAGGCGGCGTTCTTGTCGGACGATTAGGCCGAGGTTCAGACCGCCGGGCTTGTGGCCCTGCCTCGCCTTTCAGGCTAGGCAATCTGAACGGCAACGCAGTCGCTGCGCCGGCACCCGCATTTGATCGGGACCAAGCGCCGCTTGGCTGCGCGACGCCCGCTCTGAGCCCTGCCCTTCTTCGACTCGCTAGACAGCGGCCTTGTCGCCGGGACTGCGCGTCGGCTGCGGCTCGTCCACGACGGGAGGCCGGCGCGGCGGAAAATGGACCAGTTTACCGGGGTGCTGCGCCTGCAAACGCACTAGATCCTGAAAGATGGCATCCGGGTCGTAGCCGAAAGCCGCCGCATATTCATCACGCAGCGTCCGCATCTCTGCGAGGATTGGGTCTTCTTTCATGTGTCAGAGTCTCCCATGAGTTCGGAGGGCGTGCAGATGATCGGCGGCTGGTATCCGTTTTCCCTGCACACGGCTTCAATGAGCGGACGCATGGCCGCATTGGCAATATGTGCGCAATTCCAGGTGAGCAGATAATCGATGCCGTTGACAGCCGCGATAGCGACATGGAAGGCATCAATCTCCGCCTTGGTCGGGAGCGCGCCCCTGGCGATCAGTGCCTTTTGCAGGTCTAGCGCGTTCTCATCAACCTCGAGCATTGGCAAGTCCGCGATCAGTTCCAATCGACGCCGTGCAGCCTCCGGGTTGCCGCGCTGCGCTTCTGCACGAACGGCCGGCGAGATCAGTAAGTCGAAATACGCTCGACGTATCTCCCACCACTCGAAGCTCAAGGTCTGATTCGCCGCCGCCAGCACATCCCTGGACGGACGGGCGGTCAGCACGCTGACGAAAGATGTCTCCACGTAGACCTTGGGCTTGTCCATTGCCTAAGCTTATCAGAATGCCCCCGCGGCCAGCGTTTCCGCGACCAGCACGCGGTGCACGAGCTGAACCGGCGCGGCAACCCGGTCTACCCGCGCTTCGGCTCCGCGGTAGACTTTATTGTCGACGACGAGGACATGCTGGAGGTGGCACGCTGGGTGGTGGCCAATACGCCGTTCGACCGGCTGTATTTCTGCGGCGTGGATCGGCCGGTCGATGTGAGCTATGGGCCGGAGCACAAGCGCCAGGTGGTGCGGATAGTCGCGGGCAAGGACGGCCGGTTGCTGCCGCGGGTTGTGTCAGAGAAAGCGTATTTGTTGGGCGATTAGTGCGACAGGGCGGAGGTTCCGAGGCTGCTGGCGGTTTTTGTCGTTGTCGATTCAAGCGAGGACACTGGGCAAGCACCTTCCGTTGGTCGGGCCGACGATAGGAGGCCCGACGGGGCCGTGGCTGTCGGGCTGAGGCACGAAGCCCGACGCTGAGCCAGATGTCCCCCTGTGGTGTAACCTCAACCATCAACGACTCGACAGACACAACCTTATGCCTGGAGACCAACGCGATGGCCACAGGCGAGCAATACGTGGTTGAGGGTGTTGTTGCGAGCCCCGAAGACGCCGTGCCCCCGGCATTGAGCCGGGCGCACGGCGAGCCGGCTGGAAGCCGGCGCTCCCAGCGCCGGGGCGCCGACTTTCCAGTCGGCTTGCGCCCGGTGTTGGCTCAATGCCCACGCTGGGCGCTGTTGCGAACACTGAACGCGATGACGCCGATGAACCTCAACTCCGCCGCCTCGCCGCCGTCGGCGAAACAGTCGTCGGCGGCTTCCTCCAGATCTCTCCGTGCCCGCTCGCGGCGGATGAGCGGTTTGCACGTCACTCTTGGGTCTGTCGGGGCATTCAAGATGCAAAAGGCGCGACCTGATCCCGTTCTCTTAGGCGACGCGTTGCACCTGGATATGCGCCGAGTTTCGACGCGCCTGGGCCAAGTCGTAGGTGGCCTGCATCCGTAACCAGGTGTCGGCGGTGCTGCCGAATGCCTTCTCTAGTCGGATCGCCATCTCCGCCGAGATACCGGCCTGCTCGTTGATAAGGTTGTCTAGGGCCTGGGGGGTTACGCCAAGGGCCTTCGCCGCTTCAGTGACGTTCAGACCGAGGGCGTTCAGGCAATCCTCACGGACGAGACTGCCGGGATGTGGGGGGTCGAACATCGGCATGGTGCACTCCTCAGTGGTAGTCGACGAGATCGATATCGTAGGCATGTCCCGCATCGAAGCGGAAGATGATTCGCCAGTTGGCGCGGACGCTCACGGCCCAGCGCCCCCTCAGATCGCCGCTGAGCGGGTGCAGTCGGAAGCCCGGGAAATTCAGCGCATCGATGGTCTCGGCGTGCTCCAGGGCAAGCAGGATGCGCCTCAGCTTCGCGACATCCTCGGCGGGAACCTTGCTTCGGTCTCCGCGCTCGTAGAGCCGCTTCAGGCCGCGGTGCTTGATGCTGGCGATTATGTCTCGATGATGGCTGACAAGGGACGCTTGTCAAGCCGGGTGTCACCATCGCAATGAAGCCGTCTTTGTCCCGGCGCTTGCGCTGCATGCGGTGCAGCATTTTGACACCGTCCTCAGTGAACGTGCAGAGCAGCAGCTTAAGGCTCAGCTCCGCGGCCGCCACCCGGGGTTGGTGTCGCCCGATTGCTCGCCGCCGATCTGGCTGCGATGTCGGAGCAGTTCGATCGATGCGCTGCAACCTGATGTAGTATCGATACGCATCCCTCACTGCGCTTGCGACGAAAAACTGATGAACCTTCAAGATAGCGAGGCATTCAGGCAGCAGCTCCTCAGCCAACAGGCTGAGCTAGAAGCCCTGGATGAGACTGCGCGGGCAGCCACGAAGACGGTCGATCTCGATCAGTCCAGCGTCGGACGGTTGTCGCGGATGGACGCGATGCAAGACCAACAGATGGCGCTGGAGGCGGCCCGGCGCCGAGCAGCAGGAGTTGCGGGCGATCCAAGGCGCGCTGCGGCGGATCGACACTGGGGAGTTCGGGCAGTGTTCAGCGTGCGGAGAAGAGATCTCGCTCAAGCGGCTACATGCTGACCCGAAGGTGACTCGGTGTATTGGCTGTGCCGACACCTAGATCGGATGCTCGGGTCGGGTCGATCGCACGCTCGGCTGATCGGCACGAACTCCTCTGGCGAAATCTGTTGAAATAGCGCTGACGTCTTCAGTCTGCACTGCGTTGAGCTGGCGGTGCTGATCGCTCTCTTTTCACGGGACACCGACCCAATGCAGGTTGCTCACGATGCTACCAGTACAACAGTTCTCGGACTGCGGCCAGCAAGCTTTTCGCCTTGGCGTCGACGGTGATGCCAGGGCCAGGTCGCGTGCCGAGTCGCGGTCCGGCGGCCCAGCCATTGCGAGGTTGCCAACATGGGTGAGTTGTACCAGTCCGCCGGGGGGGCGGGTATCCATTCGGCCGATGGTGGCATGCAGCCGCAGTTTCAGCGCGCGGCCTTTCAGACCGCGGCGGTCGATTTGCGCGGTGCGCCGGCGGACGAGGGTTTCGAGGTCGCCTTTGCCGGGCGCTCCAATGCCGGCAAGTCCAGCGCCATCAACGCGATCTGCCATCAGAATCGTTTGGCGCGCACCAGTAAGACGCCGGGTCGCACGCAGCAGCTGATCTTTTTTCGTCTCGATGACGAACGCCGCCTGGTGGATCTGCCCGGCTATGGCTTCGCCCGTGTGTCACAGGCGATCAAGGCCAACTGGCAGGCGCTGATGGGCCGCTACCTGGAGCAGCGTCGCTGCCTGCGGGGGCTGGTGGTGGTCATGGACATCCGCCATCCGCTGACGGAGTTCGACCGGCAGATGATCGCCTGGGGCGTCGCGGCACAGCGGCCCATGCTGTTGTTGCTGACCAAGGCCGATAAGCTCGGTCGCGGTGCGGCGCAAAGCACGGTGGCGCAGGTTAGGCGCAGCGTTGCGGATGCCGGGGCGCCGATACTTGTGCAGGCGTTCTCTGCAACCAACCGCTTGGGGTTGGACGAGGCCCAGGGCCAATTGTCGCAATGGCTGGAGTTGCCGCCGCTGGGCTGAGATGCCGGAGCTCCAGATGGAACGGTGACCGGCATCGGGGGCGGTCGCTGGTCTCGGCGCGGTGAGACCAGCGACTGGGACGGAGCGGCGGCGATCAGAACTCGCCGGCCGCCGCTCCCTGCATGATTGCAAGGATCTTGTCGCGCACCTTTATGGCGTCCTGCTTCAGGTCCGGCGGCAGCGGTCGCCCGCCGTGGATCATCAGGTCAAGATTCATCGAGTACAGGGCGAGCTTGCCGGTCCGGTCTTCCACCAGCGCAATGCGGCAGGGCATGAAGCCGCTGTACTGGTCGCGGTATTCGAGCATCTTCCTGCCGACCTGGGCATCACAGAAGGACAGAAAGTTGACGTAGCGGTAGGGTTCGCCGGTGATGGCCTCCACCTGCTTGTAGAACGGAGACTCGCCGACGAACAGCAGGCTCTTCGATGTCGCCAGGCTCTTCAGCGAGGCCACGACGTCGTCGGTGCTGAGTCCTTCTTGCACCGGTACCGACCACATCATCGCCACCCCAGGGTCGCCGGTCTCCAGGAGTTTGCCGGCGAATTCACCGTAGGCCTTTGGGAAGCCCGGATCGAACTGGGCCAGTTTGGGGCCGATGGTGACGGCGCCGATTAGAATCGCGAGCAGTGCCAGCAGGCCAATGACGGCCAGCAGGTTGCGAATGAAGGTCATGTCGTCCTCCTCATGTGGGCGCGCCGCGCGGCAAAGCGCGATACATCGGAGGCGCTCAGGCTATGGGGGCGCCGAATTCCGCCTCGCGGTCGGCCGTTGCGCCTGATACGGGCGTGCCGTGGTGATGTTGTCATTATCGTGCCCGGCAAATCGTGCCGGGTGATGACGCCGACGGTGCTCGGAATCTGCGCCATCGACGTCATCGGTGCGGTATCTGGAGTGTCTTGGCGACCGTCCGTGGTCGACGCGCAGGCGATGATTAGTTGGCCGGCGGGGCCGATGCGGCGGGAGCAGGCGGCTGAGTTGGCGGCGGGGCCTCTCGCATCATGCCCGGTCCCATTCCCGGCCCCACCCCGGGCCCCATGCTGGGCATTCCCCGACCCATGCTCGGCTCCATCCCTGGTCCCATGTAGGGTGCCATGCCGGGTCCGTAACCCTGCGGGCAGTCAGCGCCATATTGACCACAGGGCATGCCGTAGTGCGGCATGACAGGGCGCTCCATGGGGGCGCGCGAGGCGCCGAAGATGGCCTTGATGGCCTCTTTTTGCTCTTCGCTCATGGCATCGATGGTGGCGCGGTACTGTTCGAAGCGCTCCTGCATTTCCTTACGCCGTTGCTCGGCGGCCTCCCAGGGCGGGGTCTCGGGCAGTTCCATGCCGCGTTCGGCGGCCCGCGCTCGCATGGCCTCCCAGCGCTTCTCGCGCATGGCGTTGCGTTCTTCGTCTGTCATCTGCGCCGGGCGCGGCATCATGCCCGCTGGCATACCCTGGACTGGCATATCGGGCATGTCAGCCTGCTCCCAGGGCGGGGTCTCGGGCAGTTCGAGGCCGACCTCGGCCGCGTGCTTGCGCAGCTCGGCGTAGCGCTTGTTGCGCTCGGCCATCGCCTCGGCGTGGCGTTTTTCCATCTGTTCGCGCATGGCGTCGGCGCCGGCTTGGTGCCGCTGGAGCGGCAGCCGGCGCGGCAGCTGCGGGCGCGGTCTCTGCTGCCGGCGCTGGTGCCGGTGCCGCGGCTGCTGCCGGCGGGGCCGCTGCCGGCGGGACCGCCGCCTCGGTCTGTGCTGTGGCCTGACCAAGCGCGAGGCTCAGCGCCGCGGCCGAGGTCAGGGTCAAGATTCGTTGTCTGTGGATCATCGGGTCGCTCCTTATGTCGTTCGTCTTCTATGTCGGGGAGCACGCGGATGGCGCTCCGGGTCGGGTCGGGTAGGGCGGGTCTGCTTGCGGCGCGGCGATGCGCCTGCCTTTGCAAGTGGTCGCGACGATAACACGGTTGACGAAGGCGGAAAAATCTAACCGAGACCGTCGCCATCGGGTCCGCTCTTCGCCGGCGGTCGCGCAAATGGCGGTATTAGGCTGGTATCAGGGTGGCATCAGTCGCCGATCAAGTCGTCGACGACGGCCAGCAGTTCGTCGCGCTTGACGGGTTTGGCAAGGAAGGTCTGGCCGGAAATTTCGGTGGCGCCGCAACCCGCCTCGCTCTTGGTGACGATGGCAGTCAAGAAGATGTACTTGATCGTGCGCAGGTCGGGGTCTTCGGCGAGTTGTTCGGCAATCTCGTCGCCGCCCATGTCCGGCATCATGACGTCGAGTAAGATCAGGTCGGGCTTGAACTCACGAGCCGCGCGCAGGGCGTTGCTGCCGCGATTCTCCTCGCGAACCTCGAATCGGCCGGTCTGCTCCAAATTGAGCCGCATGATTCGCGTCAGCGCGACCTCGTCATCCACCAACAGGATTTTTTTTGTCGCCACTGTTCTCTTCGTCCGGTTTAAACAGCAGAACGGCGCGTGCGCCGCCCTCGCCGCGATTGTCCAAGTCGATACTCCCCTGGTGTAGGGTAACGATGTTGCGGGTCACCGACAATCCCAGTCCCGTGCCTTCGCCCTGACGCTTTGTCGTGAAGTAGGGGTCGAACAGCTTGCTGAGGTTTTCCGGCTTGATGCCGGGGCCACTGTCCTCGATGACGACACGAATCAAGCGATCACCGACTGAGAACCCGGCGTCGCGGGCGTGGGTCCCGAGATCGGCATCGGTTACCTCGGTCAGCGTGCTGCTGACATGCAGCACGCCGCCGTGTTCCATCGCATGCATGGCGTTCATGAAGAGGTTCAAGAACACCTGCTGCATCTTGTCGGCGTCGAAATGCCGCTCGGGCAACGCCTCGCCCAGCGCGGTCTCCAGCCTGATATTGCGCTGGGTCAGTTCGTGGCGCACCAGTTTTAGGGATTCCTCCAGAATTTGGTTGATGGCGTGTGGGCTCAGGTCCAAGGCCCGCTCGCGTGAGAAGTCGAGCAGACCGCGGACGACGGTATCGGCGCGCAAGACGGCATGCAGCATGTCGTGGCGGACTTCCGTGGCCACGGGGTCGTGCTCGAGCGACGCCTCCAGATAGTCGAGGCCGAGCTGGATGATGGCGAGCGGGTTCTTGACCTCATGGGCGACGCCGGCGGCAAGGCGGCCGACGGATTCGAGCTTCGCCGCCTGGAACAGTTGCATCTGCGTTTGCCACAGTTTGCTGTGAGATTCGCGCAATTGGTCGCTGGTCCGGTGCAGCTTGGCCTCCACCTGGCGTCGTTCGCTCAGGTCCCGCAGAACCAGCACAGCCCCTTTGATCTGTTCGCTTTCGCAGATCGGCGCGATGTGCAACTCGATCGGAACCGTGCTTGCGTCCGGCCGCGGCAGCGTAAGTTCATCAACGCTGACCTCCGGCGGCTTGAGCAAAACGCGGCTGATGGTCTGGCGCAGCGTCGGCGGCTCCCATTCCGACAGTTCCCGGGCCAGGATGTCGTGCGCGGCGACGCCGAGGATGCGCTCGGCGGCGGGATTGACGAAGCTGACGCGACCGTCTGCATCGAGTCCGACGATCCCTTCGGCCATGGAACTAAGAATCCGGTCACGGACCAGTTCCAACTGGCGGTTGCGGTTGGCCAGTTCTTGTTCCAGGCGCAAGATCTTGCAGTGCGTCTCGACTCGGGCCGCGACCTCGTCCGGGTTAAACGGTTTGGTGACGTAATCGACCGCTCCGAGTTCGAGGCCGCGGATCTTGTCGGCGGTATCGTCCAGCGCGGAAAGAAAGATGATGGCGATGCCGGCCGTCGCTGGGTCTTGCTTGAGCCGCCGGCAGACCTCGAAGCCGTCTAGGTCCGGCATCATGATGTCGAGCAAGATGAGATCCGGATGCGACTTGTGCGCGACTTCCAAGGCCTGTTCTCCGCCATTGGCGATGAATAGCTTGTAGTCGCGCCCGTGCAGGCTCTCATAGAGCACGCGCAGGTTCGCCGGGATGTCGTCGACGAGCAGGATCGCGGGTGTCGCGCGGCTGCCGGACTTGATTGCTCTCCTCGCTCATGCCCCGCCACCTATGGGGAGTGATACCGCTCCGTATGAAGGCTCGAAACCCCCTGTGAACGGTTGCTGAGTTGACCGCGCGCACTGTTTCGATAGCGACGCGGCGTTCACTGTTTGCGCCCAGCGGCAATTCTTACTGTTTTAGGCGTCGATCACCAGCGCCGTAACGCGCCCGCCGTCGTTTGTCGCAACGTGCCGGCGCCCCGTTCCCGCTGCGAGCGGTCTTACCCCGTCGGAATCCCGCACGGTTGGCAGTGGCGGATTGGTACACTAGGTCCCCAGCTCCAAGCCCATGGGGTCCAACACCAATTTGACCAAAACCAACGTTGAATGGACGAGGCAATAATGCGTATCGGCGAGTTGATGGCGGAGAGTGGCGTCAAGTTCGGTACCAGCGGGGCGCGCGGGCGCGTGGTCGATATGACCGACCGGGTCTGCTACGCCTACGCCCTGGGCTTTGTGCAATATCTGCTCGGCAGTGGCGCGCTGCGCACCGGTGACGAGGTCGGCATCGCTGGCGACTTTCGTGCGAGCAGCGAGCGCATCATGGCCGCCTGCGCCCACGCCATCAGGGCCGCCGGCTGCAAGCCCCGTAACTTCGGCCGGATTCCGACGCCGGCGCTTGCCGCCTATGGTATCAGCGAGGCGATGCCGACCATGATGGTCACCGGCAGCCACATCCCCGACGATCGCAACGGCATCAAGTTCAATCTGCCGAGCGGTGAGATCCTGAAGGAGGACGAGGAGTGTATTCGAGCCGAGGACGTGCCGCTGCCGGCCACGCTGTTCGATGCCGATGGTGCCTTCATCGATGCGGCCGGACGAGCAAGCTGCAGCTGCTCTGCCGACGGAAGAGCGTGCCGCCTATGATGCCTATGTTGCGCGCTTTCTCGACTTTTATCCGTCTGCGTGTCTTGCCGGCATGCGCATCGGCCTGTATGAGCATTCCAGTGTCGCCCGTGAGGCGTTCTATGCCGTCTTGACGGGTCTGGGTGCCGAGGTGGAGCGACTCGGCTTTTCCGAGAGCTTCATCCCGGTCGATACCGAGGCCATTCGTGCCGAGGACGTCGCGTTGGCGCGCGACTGGGCCGCGCAAGGCCGCTTTCATGCGCTGGTCTCCGCCGACGGCGACGGCGATCGCCCGCTGGTCGGCGATGAGCACGGCGCATGGCTACGCGGCGACATCGCCGGCATCCTCTGTGCCCGTGCCCTGGGAGCCGCCGCGGTGGTCACGCCGGTGAGCTCCAACACCGCCGTGGAACGCAGCGGTTGGTTCGACGAGGTGGTGCGCACGCGCATCGGCTCGCCTTACGTCATTGCCGCGATGCAGGCGCTCAGCGCCCGCGGTATCGCGCCGGTGGTGGGCTACGAGGCCAACGGCGGTTTCCTGATCGACTCCGACATCTTGCGCGACGGCAAGCGGCTGCCCGCGCTACCCACTCGCGACGCGGTGATCGTTGCCGTAGCCATCCTGGAGGCCGCGAATCGCGCCGGCAAGCCCGTCTCGCGCCTGGCCGGCGATCTGCCGATGCGCTTTACCGATAGCGACCGCATCAAGGCGTTTCCGACCGAACTCAGCAACGGCCGGCTGGCGGAGTTCGACAGCGGTGACGAGGCTACCGATCGACGCGCGCTGGAAGCGGTATTCGGCGCGGCGTTCGGCCGGGTCGCGACGGTCGATCGCACCGACGGCCTACGCATCACCTTCGACAGCGGCGAAATTGCCCATCTGCGACCCTCCGGCAACGCGCCGGAGTTGCGTGCCTACACCGAGGCTGGCAGTGCCGAACGCGCGCATGAGATGAACCTGATCTGCATCGAGATCTTGAACGGTTGGCGCGACTGAGGGCGACGTCGGGTTGTTCAACCCGCGCATTGCTTCCGGTGGGCCAAGCGCCTGGGGCCCCTGGTTCAGCGCGATCGGCCCTAGATTGCTTGAGGGCGTCGCATCTTCACAGATGAGTCAAATTTCTCGTTGTCGTAATTGAAAATACTACCAGCCGACGAGGCTTCCGGGCGCTTTGTGGCTTCACATCAACAGTCTCATGCGCACAGCGCATTGCCACTCGAAGCGCGAAAACGAGCACGACAAGGACGACGACCACGACAACGATCAGTGTGCTGCCATAACCAGCGCCGACCATGACTCGTCGGTCTGAGGCGAAGCCGGCTAGGCGCTCGGCCCTTCGCTTTGCAAGCGCGTCGCCACCCTGAAACCTGACGCATCAGTAAAGAGTCTGCACGCTTCAGCAATGCCACGAGTTAAGGCGCGGGACCTTCCTGCATCAGCGGGCGCATGGCCCGCAGCATGCTGGCAAACAGCTGCGGATTGTCCGCCTCCTGCTCGGCCAGCAACGCCTTCATCTGATCCCGACGGGTGGGCATGCTGAAGCAGGCCGGGCAGCTGTCCGGGACCACGGGGAGACCGGCCGCATCTGCGTAGGCCGCGGTCTGTCGCTCGCGGCAATACACCAGTGGCCGAATGATGCGCACGTCGCCCGCATCATTCCGGTAATGCGCCTTCATGGTGCGCAACTGGCCGCCATGGAACATCGACATCATCAGGCTCTCGGCCAGGTCGTCCAGGTGTTGGGCGAGCGCGAGCACGTTGTATCCCTGCTCACGACAGATGCGATACATGATGCCCCGCTTCATGCGCGCGCAGTAGGCGCAAAAGGAGTCACCATCCATGTGCGACTTGGCCTGATCCATGATCCGCTGCCGCTGGTAATACCAGGGCACCCCAAGGGTGTCATAGTAGTCCGTCAGGTGGTGCGGATCGAAGCCTTCCACCTGCGGATCGATGGTAAGCACCGCCAGTTCGAAGCGCACCGGCGCGTAGGTGGCCAGGTGCCGTAGGATCTGCAGCAGCGACAGTGAGTCCTTGCCGCCGGAAACACCGAGCAGGACGCGGTCGCCGGCGCGGATCATGTCGAAGTCGACAATGGCGCGGCCGACCTGACGCAGCAGGGATTTCGGTGGTTTGGGCGGGATGCTGCGCATGGGTCGCATCATAGCGCATGGATCCGCTGAGCCGTTGCGCCGTCCCTGACGAGACAGCGGTGATTCGGCGACAGAACTCCAAAACGTCAACTGGCCGACTGATAGGAAATCCAAGCGTCGCGGCGCTATTCGCGACCAACTAGGCGCCGAACGCTGACGTCTAAGGCGATTGCCGGAAAATCTCGTACCAGATGACGCCGGATTGAGGTTCGCCTTCAAGGAGCACCGGCAGGAGCATAGCAGGGCTATGTGACTGCCGGTGCGACAACGAAGGCGGGCGTCAAGACAAGTCAGCTGGTATGAGATTTGACAGAAATCGCCTAACTGCCGACCTTGAGCTTCTGGCCTACCCGGATGGTGTTGTCTTTCGGGCCGAGTCGGTTGAGTTTGCGCAGCTGCTCCACCGAGATGCCGTTGGTCACCGCAACCCGGTACAGGGTCTCATCCGGTTTCACCAGGTGATACTTGGGCGAGGACTTCGTCGAGGCGCTCGCCGCCTTGCTGCTGACTGTCTTGGCGGTGGGCGCTTTGGTGCTGCTGGCCAATGTCACCGATGCGGTCTTGGGTGCCGCCTTGGGTACTGGCCTCGCTGGTTTCTTCGCCGCGGCCTTATCGTTGCGGGCCACCAGGGTCGCGGTCGGTGGCTCGCTGATCGGGGCTCGATACGCGGGCAGAGGTGAGGCAACACGGCGCGTGGCCCCCGCCGGTAGCCAGACCGTGCTCCCCGCCGGCAGGAAAGAACGGCCATCCACGGCGCGTTCGCGCCAGTGCAGGTTCGCTTGAGCAAGGCTCGCGGTCGAGACGCCGTAATGACTGGCCACGTGACTAGCCGGCACCGAACTGCGCAGCACCAGGCGGTCATAGGGCCAGGGCTCGTCGTAGCGCACCCCTTCCGGGAAGTAGCGCTCTGGATGTTTGGCGACCTCGCGCGCGGCAACAAAGGAGGCATAGAAGTTGCGCGAGGCGAAGCCAAAGGCACGGCCGTTGTAATGCTTAACGATCTTGCCGATGTCGTCGCCGTATTGCGCCTTGGCGTTTGCCATACCGCCCTTGCCGTGGTTGTAGGAGGTAATCGCCAGCGGCCAACTTCCAAGCTTGCGGTTAGCCGCGGACAGATAGCGCGCGGCACCGTCGGCGCAGGTGATCGGGTCAAGCCGCTCGTCGATTGTGCCGTCGACCCGCATGCCATAGTCGCGCCCGGTCGCCGGCATGAACTGCCAGATGCCGGCAGCGCCGACGCTGGAGCGAGCATGCGTCTGGAACGACGATTCTACATGGGGCAGGTAGGCGAGGTCCTCCGGCACGCCTTGGCTACGCATGATTTGGCGAAAGTACGGATCATAGCGGCCGCTGATCTCAAGCCCGCGCTTGAAGCGCTCGCGCACGCCGCGCTGGCTGCGGAGCCGATCAGAAGCACCATAGATGGCTCCTTTGCCCCCGCCCTGCTCGATCTTGGCCAGCAATTGTTTGTCCGAGGCCGTCAGCGGCGCGTGCGCCCTCTGCTTGTGCTCGAGCAAGCGCAGCTGGTCCCGGTACATGGCCTCGCGCGACTTCACAAAAGCCTTCTGCTCCTTGGTGTAGCCTTCCTGAACCGTGCCGGGCAGCCGCGCGACCTCGTAGACCACGCCCATGTACTCATCGTCGTGGAAGGCGACCTGGCCGCGGTCCCAGGCACCATAGACGTGCCGCCAGAAGTCGACATTGGGCTGGATCTCTACCGGGACCGGAAACGGGCCACTGTTGTCGTACTGGATCGTCGAGGCGGTGTCCTCGCGCACTTTGGAGCCGCCGCCGCAGCCGCCGAGTATCAGCAGGACCGAGGCGGCGAGCACCCAGGTGACGATACTAGGCCCGGACCCGAGCCGACTGAAAGGACCTACAGACAACGGGGTTCGGGTGCGCGACGGCTTGCTCATGACACTCACACCATCTCTAAAGGTATTCTCATTGAAAACAGAGGTAATCCTCGCCTACCTGAGACGATTTCGCAAGAGTCGATCGCGATGAGACGCGCATCCCGGTCAGCGCTTTCCGTGCAGGTGGTACTGGATGCCTTCGCGTGTCGCGTCGTCGGGAGTCACAGCAGTCCATCTACTGCGGTCTCGGCAGTACTGATCGGTCGGCCCCCCGGAGCCGAATCCGACGAACGGTCGCTTATCCGCCGGCGATGTCGGCGACCTTGCGCGGTAGCCTGTGACCGTGGATGCTGCTGCGTCCCGCGCGGGCGAGGTCGAAACGGTAGCTCTCGACCTGCCAATCCGTCTCCGTCGCCCGCAGGATCATGCAGGAAGGGCCGCCGAAGGTGCGCGCGCGCCCGGCCGCGCCGGGATTCAGTACCCAGGGCGTGGCGTCGCAATCGGCGATCAGCCGATGACTGTGGCCATAGACGATGGCGCGGGCTAGGGGATGTTGGCGACGCAGGCGCAGGTGGCGTCCGGCCGCGGCTGTTTGGTGCCCGTGCACGATGACCAGGCTGCCTCCGGGCAGGTGGACGATGGTCTGCTGCGGTAGGTCCTCCAGCAACCCGCGCTCGTGCTGTGGCCACTTGCGCGGCACATCGTTGTTGCCACGCACCGCATAGACGCGTCCGGAAACCGGCTGCAGTCGCGCCAAAATGCCGGCGTTGCCGATGTCGCCGCCGTGCACGGCGATGTCGCAGCCGCGCACCAGGGCGTCGATGCGAGGGTCGAGCTGGCCGTGGGTGTCGGCGAGGATAGCGACCCGAATCATACCGCACCGGCGATGCGCTGACGCCCGACGGCTGTCATCCGCATCATGGTGCCGATGCTTCCTCGATGGTCAGCACCAGCTTGCCTTGGGTGCCGCCCGCCTCGAGTCGCCGATGTGCGTCGGCGGCGTTGGCGAGCGGGAAGGTTTCGCTGACGTAGACCTCGAGTTTGCCCTGATCGATCAGGTCGCCGCAGCGGCGCAGGATCGATCCCTGATAGGCCATGGCATCTTTCATGTTGCGCAGCTGCGGCGTCAGCATCAGTTCCAGGCTGATGCGCAGATTGAGGTTGCGAGCCTCTTTCAGGTCGGCCGGGCTCGGGTCGAGGATGGTTACCAGGTCGCCGTAGACGGCCATGGCCGGGATGGTTTGCTGAAAGACGCCGCCGCCCACCGTATCGAAGGCGACGTCCACGCCGCGGCCCTCGGTCCAGTCCGCGATGGCGCCGACCAGGTCTTCCTCGTGATAGTTGATGGCGCATTCGGCGCCGAGGCTGTGTACGTAGTCGGCCTTCTCCGGGCTGCTGACCGTCGTCGCGACGCGCGCTCCGGCCTGGCGTGCGAGTTGGATCGCCACATGCCCGACGCCGCCTGCCCCAGCGTGGATCAACACGGTCTGCCCCTCATGCAGACGCGCGCGGTCGTACAGCGCCTCCCAGGCGGTGATCAGCACCAGCGGCGCCGCAGCGGCGTGCACGAAGTCCAACGATTCGGGCTTCGGCTGCGCGACGGCCTCGTCGACAAGGATATACTCGGCATAGTTGCCGTTCGGTCCGCCAACGCCGCCGTGGCAGAACCAGACCGCGTCGCCGGGCTTGAACCGGCTCACGTCGTCGCCGACTGCCTCCACCGTGCCGGCGCCATCGCAGCCCGGAACCGCGGTCAGCGCCTGCGGTAGCAGCGGGCCGCGGCTGCGGATCTTGGTGTCGATGGGGTTCACGCCGGCGGCGGCGAGGCGCACCAGCACGTCGGTGGGTCGCTCGATGCCGGGCATGGGCAGATCGGTCTCGGCCAGGACCTCTGGCCCTCCGGGTTCGCGCATCAAAATCGCCTTCATCGGGTGTGCACCTCCCACAGTTGGTGATGGCAACGTTCGGTATTGGCTTGGCGCACGGGCGGCGCCGACGTCACTGCTGACCGATCGATCATGCACCCTCCCGGACCTTGTCTCAAGCCAATGACACACCCTATTGTCCGAACTGGATCGCCGTCGCCGTCCGCTGCCGACAACCAGGGGCTGATCCTGGATGGCCCCGAAGATGCCCGCTGCCTGCTGGTGCTCGCCCATGGCGCCGGGCAGGGACCGGAGTCGCCATTCATGCAGCAGATTGCGATGGGGCTTGCCGACGCCGGCGTGCGCGTAGTTCGCTTTCGCTTTCCGTATATGGCGCGCATGCAGGCCGACGGGCGCAGGCGCCCGCCGGATCAAGAGCCCGTGCTGTTGGAGACGCTGCGCGGTCTGATCGACCGGCATCGGGGGCAATCGGATCGACTCGTCATCGGCGGCAAATCCATGGGTGGGCGCATTGCCAGCCTGGTCGCCGATGATGCGGGCGTCGATGGCCTGGTCTGTCTCGGCTTCCCATTCCATCCGCCCGGACGGCCTGAGCGTTTCCGCGCCGATCACCTGGCCGGCTTGCGCACGCCGACGCTGATCTGTCAGGGCGAACGCGATCCCTTCGGCCGTCGCGACGAGGTGGACCACTACGCCTTCAGCCCCGTCTGCGCGGTTGCCTGGATCGACGACGGCGAGCACAGTTTCAAGCCGCGCAAGGCATCCGGGCGCACCTGGGAGCAGAATCTGACCCTGGCGGTGCAGCGGGTATCGGCCTTCCTCGCGACCCTGTGAACCACGCCCGATGCTGAGACCGGTGGTGCGATCGTTGCCATTCCATGACGATTCGCCCGTGGTTAACTACAATGATGTGTAGGCAAGTCAACCTGGACCAGCCCTATGCAAATCGAACATTGGCACAGCGAGCGCGACGGTCCGCTGACCGAGGCGGCCATGCGCCGTAAGCTCGAAGACCGAGGCTATAGCGTCAGCCGTTATGACTATCCGCCGGGCACCTACTTTCCCGCCCATGACCATGGCGTAGACAAGATCGACGGCGTGTTGTCCGGCCGCTTTCGCATGACCATGTCCGGTCAGGAGGCGGTGCTGGAGGCTGGCGACCTGATGGTGGTGCCGAAGCACGTCACGCACACCGCCGAGGTAGTCGGTGACGAGCCTGTCGTGAATCTGGATGGGGTGCGGATGCGCTGAGCTTGTCGTCTATGCCCGCGGATGAGCAATGCCGGGCGACAACATCGGGCAACAATCGCTTCACCTCCCCGGTCCTGAGTCGTGCTCAACCGATGGGTTTGGAGTTGCTCAACTCTGTGTTGCTTCGGGCAGGCCTGGTGGCAAGCGTCGCGGGCTGCTCTGTTCAGCGAGGTTTCGCACGATTGGCCCTTGGTCTTTGGTCCTTCGTTCGGCATCTGCGGCATCGTTGCCAGACTTGAAGCGCCTGCACGCATTTGGTGTCCTCATCGTAACCCTCTATCATCGCCGGCATGCATCTGGGCTGGGACGCATAATTGTGGCCACAGGACTAAGGGCCCCTGAGGGCGAACCATGACACCGACACCGCCAACCGCGCTCGACGTTCTGAGCCGCGTCTTCGGCTACCCGCATTTCCGCGGCGCCCAGCAGCAGATCGTCGAGCACGTCACCGGTGGCGGCGACGCGCTGGTGCTGATGCCGACCGGCGGCGGCAAGTCGCTCTGCTACCAGATCCCGGCGCTGCTGCGCGACGGCACCGCCATCGTCGTCTCGCCGTTGATCGCGCTGATGCAGGATCAGGTCGACGCGCTGCGCCAGCTTGGCGTGCGCGCGGCCTTTCTCAACTCGTCGTTGCCGCTCGACGAGCAGGGCAGGGTAGAACGAGCGCTGCTGGCCGATGAACTCGACCTGCTCTATGTCGCCCCCGAGCGACTGCTGACCGAGCGCTTCCTGACCCTGCTGGATCGCATCACCGTCGCGCTGTTCGCCATCGACGAGGCGCACTGCGTCTCGCAATGGGGGCACGACTTCCGCCCAGAATATGTCCAGCTCAACCGCCTGCACGAGCGCTGGCCGGACATCCCGCGCATAGCGCTCACCGCCACCGCCGACGCCCCCACCCGCAACGAGATCATTCAGCGGCTCAGCTTGGCCCAAGCAGAGCAGTTCGTCTCCAGTTTCGACCGGCCCAACATCCGCTATCGCATTGTCGAGAAGGCGCAGCCGAGGCAGCAGTTGCTGGAGTTCCTGCGGGCCGAGCACCCTGAGGACGCCGGCATCGTCTACTGCCTATCGCGCAAGAAGGTGGAGGACACCGCGGAGTTCCTGAAGCGTCAGGGCTTCAACGCGTTGCCCTATCACGCCGGCCTGCCGCCTGACCTGCGGCGCGCCAACCAGGCCGAGTTCCTGCGCGGCGAGGGCGTCATCATCGTCGCCACCATCGCCTTCGGCATGGGCATCGACAAGCCGGACGTGCGCTTTGTCGCCCACCTGGACCTGCCCAAGAGCGTCGAGGCGTACTACCAGGAAACCGGCCGCGCCGGCCGTGACGGGCTGCCCGCCGACGCCTGGCTCACCTACGGTTTGGCGGACGTGGTTACGCTGCGGCGCATCATCGAGGACTCGCCGGCGGAGGAGCGCTTCATCCGTGTCGAGCTGCACAAGCTCAACGCCTTGGTCGGCCTGTGCGAGAGCACCGAATGCCGCCGCCGCGTCATGCTCAACTACTTCGGCGAGACGCTGGCAGCGCCCTGCGGCAACTGCGACACCTGTCTGACCCCGGTACAGACCTGGGACGGCACCGTCGCCGCGCAAAAGGCCCTGTCCTGCATCTACCGTACCGATCAGCGCTTCGGCGTCACCTATCTCACCGACGTGTTGCTGGGCAAGACCAACGAGCGCATCCGGCGCTTTGGTCATGACCAGGTCAGCACTTTCGGCATCGGCAAGGACCTCAGCGCCGATCAGTGGAAATCGGTCTATCGGCAATTGGTTGCCGCCGGGGTTGCACAGGTCGACGTCGAGGGCCACGGCGGGCTCAGGCTCACCGAGCAGAGCCGCCCGGTGCTGCGCGGTGAGCAGCAAGTCCGCCTGCGGCAGGACCCGGACCGCAAGCGCCGCCGCGGCAGCGAGCGTTCCAGCCCCGTGGTCGCCCCCGCCGACCCCGAGGCGCATGCTTTGTGGGAGCGTCTGCGCGCGCGTCGCCGGGAACTTGCCCTGGAGCAGAACGTGCCGCCCTATGTTGTGTTCGGCGACGTCACACTGCGCGAGATGGTCACCTACCGCCCGCGCGACGCCGCCGAGCTGGCATGCCTGACTGGCGTCGGCGCGGTTAAGCTGGAGCGCTATGCGGAGGACTTCTTGAGCGTGCTGGCGGAGCATCAGGCCGAGCACGGCCGGCCCGACAAGGTGCCGGCACTACCGGACAAACCGCTGCGCGCAACAACATCCGAATCTTCCCGCGGCGGCCGATCCTCGGACACGGGACTCAGCGACACTATCTTTGACACGCTGGCGTTGTTCCGCGAAGGCCTTAGCGTGGAGGGCATTGCCAGCCAACGCGGCATCAAACCGACCACCGTCTGGACGCATCTGTCGCGCTGCATCGAGGAAGGCGAGCTTGGCCTGGACGACGTACTCGAGCTCGGCGACGATGAACTCAAGGCCATTCGGTTCGCCTTCGAGCAGGTCCCCCCGGATGCACAGATGGCGTTGAAACCGGTGTTCGAGGCGCTGCAGGGTCGGTATGACTACGGCATCCTGCGCTGTGTGCGGGCGGGGATGGAGGCGGGTTAGGATGGCTTCAGGCAAACGGCCCGATCTCGCCGTTGTCGTCGGCATTGCCGGCGAGGCCGGTGTTGCGTGCGGCGACGGGCTCTAGATTAGGCGATTGCCGGAAAATCTCGGACCAGACTTTATCGTACAGCGCCATGCGTCGGTGTGGGACACGCCTGAGCGGGACTCGATGGGGGCGTTCAGGGGAGAGTTTGTCGCTTCGGTGGTCAGCATCCGATCGGCGCCATGTGGGCGCCGCGCTGGAGCGCCATGAAGTCGCCGCGTAATCGAACCAATCGCTCGATCAGCTTGCGGCGCTGATCTGCCTCCAGGGTGGCGTCCAGTCGCACCAACAGAGCCGTCAAACCTTGCCGCAGTTCGGTGTGGGCGCGCTGAAGGGAGGCGGGTAAGTCGCGGTAATCGACCAGCCAATCGTTTAGGAAGCGCTCGATGCGCTGTGCCGATGCGCCATTGCGCAACAGCGCGATCAGTTCCTGACGCTTGGCGTCGCGATAAGCGTACCAGTCGGCGTTCTCTGGCATGCCAGCGGTGACCTCGAGCACCGTCGCGCGCTGCGCGTCGGTGAGGTCGCCGATCCACCATCGCATGTTTTTCTCATAGCGTTTGGCGCGCTTGCGCTCACGTTTCGCGATATAGGCGGGGCCGCTGTCCTCTGCGTCCTCTCTGGCCTCTTCGCGGAAGGTGCGCTCCAGCGCGTCAATCTGCCGTTTGTTAAGACCCGCCAGGAGCGGCGCCGCAGCCTCTGTGGCGAGCCTGAAGTGGCGGCGGTAAATCTGCTCGAACTGATCCAACAGGCAAGTGACGCCGGACTCGGTGAAGCCCTTGCGGGCTTCATTTTGGGCGCTGTCGAAGAACGCCGCCAGATAGGGCAATTCCTGCTCTCGGTGCTTAGTCAGCGCGGCTTCCAGCGTCGGCGTCCACGTTTCTATCTGCCTGCCATCGAGGTCGAGGTAATCGTCGGCGTATCGCCCGATGAAAAAGTCCGCGGTGTTGTATGCGAGCCGCATGCTGGAGCAGCCCGGGAGCAACAGCAGCCCGACGAGAATGCTGGCCAGCAGAGCTCCCCGCCCAGTCGTCGCGAGCGGGGCTATGGTTATCCTCGGCATCTGGCTCTGTTTTGGTTTCATCTGCTCGGTCTTGCTGCCGTCTGGTCGGAGTCCGCCTCGGGAAAGCGCGTGGATGCGCCAGTTTTGGCGCATCCGCTTCTTGCCCCCTTTGCTGACCGCAGTGCGGCTGGAGAAAGAATCCTTCCTAGCTCATGCGGACGACGGGACGTCCGGCTAGCTGCTCAAGGCTCCCTGTGCCGACCAGCACGCGCTTGATTGTGGAAGTAATCGAGCAGATCGTCCAAATCTCGGTCGGATAGGTCTTCGTGGTCTGGCATGTGGGTATGGCGATAGCGCGACGGATGGCGGATGAATTCGCGAACCATCATTGGCGAACGGTACTCGACCACGCTCATCGGGGCGTTGAGGTCCGGGCCGATCTTGCCGCCCTGCTCGTTCATGGCGTGACAGCGGAAGCAGCGATCCTTGAACAGCGCATAACCGCGCATGACCGAGGAGTCCTCCGCCGCGCCCGCGGGGTACACCGCCGGGTATTGATCTTGGAAGCGCAGGATCGAAATCTCGGCGAGTTGCCAGGGCCAGGGGTATGCCTGCGCAGTGCCCTGTTCAGCGCCTAGCCAGACGATATAGAGCGGTCCCGGATTTGTCTGGGCCTTACCCATGGGTTCCCAACCGGCGTCTACGTCGAGATCCGCGAAGGCGACATAGCCGCCTGCCTCGCCCATCTTGTCGCTGGAGCCCACGCCGCGGTAGCCGTCCAGCGCGATAAACACGGCCTCCGGGTAGTCGCCGCCTCGCCAACGCTCGCCGAATCCCAGGTCCAAGACGTCGGCGAGGGCGAAGGCGCGAAAGTGCTTCTGCGCTTGGTAATGGGGGTCGCGCAGGGCGATGTCGTGCATGGGAAGCCGGGAGCGCAGCTGGTCCAGGTCCAGGGTGGCGATCCGCTGATCCCCAACGCTGAATCGAAGCGTCGGTTCGTCGCTGGCCCTTGTGGCATCGATCGTGAGCAGAGACAACAGGATCGTGAAGACCCAATAGCGGGTAGTTCTTGTGCCCCTGCAGCAACCCATGCTGTTACCGTGGATCACATCGATTCAGGCTCCGGGATGGGAGGCGTTCAGATCCAGCCGCACGACCGGCGGTCACGTCAGGTGAGCCGCGCTTCTGATCGGTCATCGGGACGCGGGAGATCTGAGCGGTTACCTAGGATGGGCGCCACGCCATGAGCGTTAGCGCCCTCCGGCAATCTCGCGGATTGCCGCGTCGCGTCAATTACCCTTCTGGATTCCATCGCTGGATTCTGTCGACCTCGTCGCAACGGGCGAGGGTGTACAGGAGGCCCTTCTGTGTCAGGACGTAATGCGTGTTGTCCCCGGTCTTTTGTATGTAACCCTTCATTTCCTGGACGTTTAGATAGTGGTGCACCGAGCAGTACAAGGCTGGCGACTCCTCGTTTGCTGTCTGGCAACTGGCTGACTTCTCCTGCAACAGAAGCTCCACTTCATCCTCTGTTCTCTGTGCAGCCATTCCATCGGACGGCATCAGAAAGGCAAAAATCATCAGCTCCGCTAGGCGATGCCCCAGACTATGATTTGTAAACACGCGGCTACTCCTCTCTACAATGCTGTCGTTTGTGACGAATCGTACGGTGTTTTGGCCTGATCTTTATCAAGCCGCTGCATGTTCGGGACCCGAACGCCTCACTCCTAAGCGTTGCTTTCCAACGCCCGTGCGCAGCGTAGCATTTTGGTCTTCAACCGGGATATGCGTTCTTTATTCTCAGGCGATCTAGATTCGCTTGAGGGCGCCGCATGTTCGCAGATGTGTCAAGTTTCTCGTTGTCGTTGTCGTAATCGAAACTCTCCCCAGCCGACGGGACTTCAGGGCGCTTCCTGGCTTCACATCAACGGTCTCATGCGCACAGTGCACTGCCACTTGAAGCACGAAAACGAGCACGACAACGACAACGACGAGGATCAGCGGGCTGCCCCAACCAGCGACGGCCATGACTCGTCGATCTGAGGCGAAGCCTCGCTAGGGATGAGTGATCGACGTCTCGGTGCCTGCCGCATCACGCCCGGTGACGCTGAAGCCGAGCGTGCGGAGATCCGCTTGCAGGGTGGCGGTGCAGCCTTCGTGCTCCCAGCGCAGGCGGAGCTGGTGCGGCTCACTCGGCTGGATGGTCAGTTCACCGTCGAAGGCGGCGGAGCCGTTGCGCAGCGCGATCAGCGCCAGCTGATCCTGGACGATGGGCCAGCCGAGCCGCTCGGCGATGTCGTCGTTGCTGAGGTTGGTGCGGTTGATCTCTTTGTGCCCGGCAGCACCGCCGTTGTCCGCCGCGGCGTAGTCGTTCTTGCCGGCGAACAGGTCGAGGTACCAGATCTGGGGGATGCCGGGCATGAAGAGCTGAATTGCGCGGGCAAGCAGCAGTTTGCGGTCGTCCTCGCCCAGGGCGCTGTAGAAGGTGGCGTTGACCTGGTAGTAGGCGATCTTTCTGCCGTCGGCGCCGTAGAGGTTCTTGACTCGGCCGCCGCGTTCGATGATGCGGTCCATGACCGACTCGATCTCGTCGTCGTCGAGCAGGCCGGGGCGTGACTCGCCATCGATCTCGGCCCCACGCAGGTCCAGTACCGGGATGCCGTCGTGGCAGCCGAGCATGTTGATGGTCTCGAGCCCCTGGCTGGAGATTTCGTCGATCCAGTGCAGCAAGTGCGCGTTGGTGCCTCGTTCCAGCGCATCGATGACCAGCCCCGGAAGGAAGAAGTCGTAGATCGGAAACCCCTTGCCGGCGACCTCCGTGTGTAGGCCCTTGCCGTATTCCGCGTGTACCTCCGGGAAGATGATCAGGTCGTATTTGGCCGCGATCCCCTTGAGGCGTTCCAGGTAGTTCCAGGTGCCGGGTATATTGAAGAAGTTGGGTTCCCCCGGCTGCTTGTGCAAATAGGCAAAGGCATCCAGGCGGATGATCTTGGCGCCAAAGTCGCGCAATTGCCGCAGGGTCTGATCGTAAAACGTCCAGACCTTCTCCGAACCGGCGTTCAGATCCATCTGTCCCAGATAGTCGCGGTTGCGTTCGAGGACGGACCGGATCTGCTCTTTGAGGTAGCCGAAGCCGTCGAGGTCCATGCGGTCGATGTCGGTGTCGGTCTCGAGGGCGTTATTGACCACCGCCGCGATCTGCGTCGCGGTCTGCTCCGTGACGCCGTCGATGCTGGTCAGCGCCTGAGCGGAGACCGGTCGGTAGCTGACCTGCTGATAGAAGGTGTTCCAATAGGGGCGCGCGGAGCCGTCGGGAAAACCGACCTTCAGGATCGGCAGTCCGGGCTTGCGCAGGAACAACTTCTGCAAATGCTCCTGATTGGGGATCACGCATCCCTCGTCGTCGAGGCTGCCATGGGCGGCCCAAAACGCATTCCAGTCGACGAAGAAGTCCCGGTACTCGGATTTGTCGCCATGCTCGAGTAGGTCGCGGAACTGCGGCGAGGCGACGGACAGATGGTTCAGGATCAGGTCGAACTTGAACATGACCCCGAGTTCGTCCAGGTCGTGCAAGTCCTGCGGCGAGACCAGGTCTCGATTGAGGCCGTAGTCGACGATGGAAAAGCCGCGGTCGAGGTCGCTGTTGAAGAAGGTCGGCAGAATGTACAGCAACGAGAAGGCGCCTTCGAGTTCCGGCCGCTTGAGCAGTTTCACCAGGTCCGAAAGGCGCCCACCGATGCTGTCGGGGTAGGCGTTCAACATGACGCCGCGTGGCAGCGTTTGATTTATGGGATGCGTTTCGGTGCTCATAAGGAAGCTCTCGTCGTTGCGTCGTCGCCCGGAATTTTTTGTCGCGCAAGAGGTTAAAGCAGTTTCCCCCGCGTTTCCAGGGCCACGCAGAGTCGGTGTAACGGAACTCAAGCCGAGACCAGGCATCAGGACGACGGCCGAAGTATATAAAGTGCGCAGTGGTGAATCCCCCCGAAAATTAGGGGGAAGACGTCCGCCTTGCGCGCAGTCAGCCTCCGATCGCGCCGCCGTCGTCGAGCAGGTTTCTGTTTGCCGTGCGGTTGTTTGGGTCGACCTTGCCGTTGGTGACAAACTTGTACAGGTACTCGAAGCGCTGATCGTCGCCGGAGTAGATCACCAGCCGGCCGTCGCCGTTGACGATGGACTCGGCACCCTCGTGCTTGAAACGGCCGAGGGCGGTGCGCTTGACCGGCGTGGAGGTCGGGTTCAGCGGGTCCACCTCAACGATCCAGCCGAATCGGTTGGGCTCGTTGGGCTCAGTGTTGATGTCGAACCGTGGGTGAAATTTGCCCCAGGGATAGCGCTTGCCAGGGATGCCGTAGCGGGCGTAGTTGGCTTGCTCCGGATGGCCGTCGAGCGTTCCGATGAAGTAAAAGTGAAAGTTCTCCTCGGCCATCAGGTAGGTGCCCCACGGCGTTATGCCGCCGGCGCAGTTGTTGATGGTACCGATGACGCGGCTGCCGCTCGGGTCTGCGGCGGTTTTGAGGCGAGCATGTCCGGCGGCGGGCCCGGACAGGGTCATCTCGGTGTCCAGCGCGGTGATGCGGCGCGCATACTGGCTGTTCGGCACGACCATCCAGCGCCCGTTCTCCTTCTTCACTTCGATCACGGAGCCGCCATGACAGGCCATCGCGACGTCGGTGATCTGCCGGGTTGCGCCGGCGTCGGTGTCGTCATAGTCGGTGTCGTCATACTGGCCGAGCCCAGGAAACATCACCTCCTCGCTGCTGTACTCATGGTTGATGCAGAGGAGACCGTGCTCGGCGTTGTCGGAGCCGCACGGCAGCGGGATGTAGCCGATGAAGTCGTTGTTGTATCCAAACTGGCGTAACTGCGCTTCCGCGCTCTGTTCCCCTGGGTCGAAGACCGGCGCGTCCGCGACGACCGGGTCGCCCCAGCGGATCAGGACGTTGGCGCTGTAACCGGGCGCGACGTGGTGGGTTTGGTCGACGCCGTGCGCGATTTCGCTGAAGTCGAAGTGGGTCAGGTTACCGGTGTCGCCGTCCGCACGCGCTTCGGCATTGGCTTCAGCGGCCGCCAGTGCCGTTAGGGGCGATGCGGCCAGCGCCCCAAGCGCGGCGGCGCCGAGCGCACCCTTCAGCAGGGCGCGGCGCTCGAAGCGGGCGTTGATGACGTCGCCGAGGGTCGGCTCGGCGGACGGGTTAACGGATATATCTTCCAGCGCCTCGAAGTACTCGGAACGGCTGGAAGAACGGTTGTCGAATCGACTCATCTGCTGCTCCTCGGATACCGCTGCCGGCTGGCGTGCGATTGATGGAACGCGCTGCCAAAAGATAGCAGCGGAGTGTGACGATATCGTTTCGGTGCGTTTTCCGCTTCGCCGTTATCTTTCGTGGCCAACGCGTCCGTCCGCGTACGGTGTGGGTCTTGCGCCAAGTCCCAATCGCAATCCCCTGTCCCGAACGGTGGCTCGGCGCATGCGGCACGGCCGATTGCAAGATGGGTGGGCTGAACGCATATCGCCACGTCCGCGCACGAACTTAGCTAAATACTTTTTCGCCCTTCAGGACCCACAATGCCCGTTATCGTCGCCCCTCATCCAAGGCTTGCACTGCTGCTCGTATGCGGACTGATCACGGTTTCTTGGTGCGCCTCGGCTGCCCCGCCGGATGCGCCGAAGCCGACCCCGGTGATCGTGTCCGAGGCACGGCTAGAGCCGATCGCCGAGCGTATCGAGGCGCTCGGAACGCTGCGGGCCAACGAGTCGGTCGCCATCACGTCCAATGTCACCGAGACCATCTCCGTCGTGCACTTCGACGACGGCCAGCGGGTCAGCGAGGGGGCCATGCTGGTGGAGATGACCAGCGCCGAGGAGCACGCGCTGCTAGAGGAGGCGCAGGCGCGCGTCGCCGAAGCGCAGAGCCAATACGACCGGGTGCGCTCGCTGGTGGCGCAGCGTTCGGCCTCGGAGTCGTTGCTCGATGAGCGCAAGCGCGACCTGGACACGGCGCGGGCGGTGCTGGTGGCGCTGGAGTCGCGGCTCGCCGACCGGGTGGTCAAGGCGCCGTTCGACGGCGTCGTGGGCCTGCGCAACATCAGCCGCGGCGCGCTGGTGGAGCCCGGCGATCTGATCACGACGCTGGACGACGACAGCGTCATGAAACTCGACTTCACGGTGCCGAGCCTGTACCTCGAACAACTGAAGCCGGGGCTGCAGATCCAGGCCCGCGCCCGACCCTACGGCGAGCGCGCGTTCGACGGCGTGGTGCGCGGCATCGACAGCCGCATCGACCCGGTGACCCGCTCGGTGCAGGTGCGCGCGCTGCTGCCGAACCCGGCCCGCGCGCTGCGGCCGGGCCTCTTGCTGCGCGTCGAACTGTCTGCTCGACCCGCGCGAGGCGCTGGTGGTGCCGGAGGCGGCGCTGCTCCAGCAGGGTACGAACCACTACGTGATGTTGCTGGTGGACGGCGACGCCGGTCCGACGGTGGAACGTCGCCAGGTGCAGATCGGTACCCGCCAGCCGGGCCTGGCGGAGATTCGCGACGGGTCTCGCCGTCGGCGACCGGGTCGTCACCGAGGGTCAGGACAAAGCTCGGCCGGGCCAGCCGGTGCAGGTGTTGGCGGTGGACGACGGCATCAACCTCGCTGCGTGACATGGTCGATGCGGCCCAATGACCCGCATGTTAAGCCGACCCCGCCCAAGAGCGCCGTTTTGGGAGCGCCATTCCGGGAGCGCCGTTCCGGGAACGCCGTTCCGGGAACGCCGACTTCCAGTCGGCTAACCGCCGATAGGCGGTTTGAGGCAGCGCAGACATAGCCCGTTGCTCAGCCCGAAACTCACAACAGCGCCCCGCGCCGTAGCCGACTGGAAGTCGGCGCGCCCAGGCGACCGCCGAAACAACGCCATGCCCACCGTCGATCAACAACCCGGCGACAATCCCAAGACCCAGAGCGTGCAGTAATGATCCTATCCGACATCTCCGTAACCCGCCCGGTCCTCGCCACGGTTATGTCCCTATTGCTGGTCGCCTTTGGTCTGGTCGCCTTCGACCGCCTGCCGCTGCGCGAGTATCCGGACATCGACCCGCCGGTGGTCTCCATCGAGACCGTCTACCCCGGCGCCGCGGCCAACGTGGTCGAGACCCGCATCACGCAGCTGATCGAAGACCGCATCGCCGGCGTCGAGGGCATCCGCACCGTGGAGTCCAGCAGCCAGGACGGGCGCTCCGAGATCACGGTGGAGTTCGACATCGACCGCGACATCGACGGCGCCGCCAACGACATCCGCGACCGCGTCTCCGGCATCCTGGATCAGCTCCCGGTGGAGGCCGAGCCGCCGGACATCCAGAAGGTCGACAGCAACGAAGACGTCATCATGTGGCTGAACCTGGCCAGCGACCGGATGACCGTGCCGGAGCTGACCGACTATGCCCGCCGCTATCTGGTGGACCGCTTCTCGGTGCTCGACGGCGTCGCGCGGGTGCGGGTCGGCGGCAATCAGACCTATGCCATGCGGGTCTGGCTCGACCGCAGCGCGCTGGCGGCACGCGGGCTGACGGTGGCCGATGTCGAGACCGCGCTGCGCGCCGAAAACGTCGAACTGCCCGCCGGCAGCGTCGAGTCCATCGACCGGCAGTTCACGGTGCGGGTCGATCGCAAGCTTCCGCACGGCCGAGGATTTTGGCCAGCTGGTGCTCGCCGCAGGGCGACGACGGCTACCTGGTCCGTCTGGGCGACGTCGCGCGGGTCGAACGCGGCACCGAGGAAGACCGCACCTTCTTCCGCGGCAACGGCGTGCCGATGGTCGGCATCGGCATCATCAAACAATCCACCGCCAACACCATCGCCGTGGCCGATGCCGCCAAGGCCGAGATGGCCCGCGTCAATCCGAGCCTGCCCGAGGGCATGGAGATCAAGCAGAGCTACGACACCTCGGTGTTCGTCAAGGACGCGATCAAGGAGGTCTACAAGACGCTCGGCATCGCCATCGGGCTGGTCGTGCTGGTGATTTTCCTCTTCTTGGGCTCGCTGCGGGCCACGCTGGTGCCGGCGGTGACGGTGCCGGTGTCGCTGGTCGCGACCTTCACCGTGCTCTACGCGCTGGGCTTCTCGATCAACATCCTGACCCTGCTGGCGCTGGTGCTGGCCATCGGCCTGGTGGTGGACGATGCCATCGTCGTGCTGGAGAACATCCACCGGCGCATGGAGCAGTATGGCGAAACGCGGCTGGTGGCGGCCTACCGCGGCACCCGGCAGGTCGGTTTTGCGGTGATCGCGACCACGGTCGTGCTGGTGGCGGTGTTCGTGCCGATCGCCTTTTTGCAGGGCGATGTCGGGCGGCTGTTCTCGGAGTTCGCGCTGACCATGGCCGCGGCGGTGATCTTCTCCAGCTTCGTCGCCTTGTCGCTGTCACCGATGCTGGCCTCGCAGATCCTGCCGCAGGCGCATGGCAGCGGCGGGCGACGATTCAGCCTGAGCGCTGGCGTCGACTGGGCCTTCGAGCGCGTGCGCCGCGGCTACGGTGCCATCCTGCGCCTGTTGCTGCGGCAGAAGTGGTTGGTGCTGATCGGCTTTGCCGCGACCATCGCCGGTGCCTATTGGCTATTCCAGCAGGTGCCGCAGGAGTACGCGCCGAAGGAAGACCGCGGCGCCTTCTTCGTGCTGGTCAACGGCCCGGAAGGGCGCCTCCTACAGCTACATGGAAGAGTACATGGACGAGATCGAGCGCCGGCTGCTGCCGTACGCCGAGTCCGGCGAGGCCATCCGCGTGCTGGTCCGCACGCCGCGCGGCTTCGGCAACGGCGCCGCGTTCAACACCGGCATCGTCATCATGGTGCTGAACGACTTCGCCGCTAGGCGCTCCGGCTGGGTCATCATGGACGAGATCCGCGCCAAGCTCGGTGACTTGCCCGGCGTCAAGGCGTTTCCGGTCATGCGCCAGGGCTTCGGCGCACGCATCGCCGAAGCCGGTGCAGTTCGTCATCGGCGGCGGCACCTACGAGGAGCTGGCCGCCTGGCGCGACACCCTGGTCAAGGCCATCGAGGCCGACAACCCCGGCCTGGTCGGTCTGGACTGGGACTACAAGGAGACCAAGCCGCAGTTGCGGGTGCAGATCGACTACGACCGCGCGGCCGACCTCGGCGTCAAGGTCGGCAACATCGGGCGCACGCTGGAGACCATGCTCGGCTCGCGCAAGGTCACCACCTACATCGAAGACGGCGAAGAATACGACGTCATCCTGGAAGGCGAGCGCGACGCCCAGCGCACGCCCGGCAGCCTGGCCAACCTTTATGTCCGCTCCGAGCGCAGCGGCGAACTCATCCCGCTGTCGAATCTGGTCACCGTGCCCGAAGAGGCCGACTCGCAGAGCCTGAACCGCTACAACCGGATCCGCGCCATCACCCTGGAGGCCAACCTGGCCGACGATCTGGCGCTCGGCGACGCACTGCGCTATCTGGAGGCCAAGGTCCGCGAACATGCTGCCGGATCAGGCGCATCATCGACTACAAGGGCCAGATCCGCGACTTCAACGACAGCGGCCAGGGCATCCTGTTCGTCTTCTTGCTGGGTCTGGTGGTCGTATTCCTGGTGCTTGCGGCGCAGTTCGAGTGCTGGGTACATCCGTTCGTCATCATGCTCACGGTGCCGCTGGCCATGGCCGGCGCGCTGTTCGGTCTCTGGCTGGACCGGGCAGACGCTGAACATCTACAGCCAGATCGGGCTGATCATGCTGGTCGGCCTGTCGGCCAAGAACGGCATCCTCATCGTCGAATTCGTCAACCAACTGCGCGATCAGGGCAAGGAGTTCCGCGCCGCGTTGCTGGAGGCCTCCGACGTGCGCCTGCGCCCCATCGTCATGACCGGCATCACCACCGCCGCGGGCTCCGTGCCGCTGCTGCTCAGCTCCGGCGCCGGCGCCGAGACCCGCACGGTGATCGGCATCGTCATCCTCGCCGGCGTGCTCGCCGCGACCGTCTTCACGCTGTTCGTCGTGCCGGTCGCCTACGACCTGCTCGCCAGCACACCGGCTCGCCGGGGGACGTGCTGCGGCGGTTGCA